>NZ_JBHUMJ010000008.1:0-196660 GCF_042684905.1 Paenibacillus shunpengii
GGCTGGGGGTGGAAGTGCAGCAATGCATGGAGCTGACCAGTACTAATCGGTCGAGGGCTTATCCAAAAAATACCCCAACAACGGGGAAAAGCAATAAATCGCACATTGTTTCGTATCTAGTTTTGAAGGAACAATCATATGTTCTTTATTCCCTGATAGCTCAGTTGGTAGAGCACTCGACTGTTAATCGAGTTGTCACAGGTTCGAGTCCTGTTCGGGGAGCCATGGAGAGGTGTCCGAGTTGGCCGAAGGAGCACGATTGGAAATCGTGTAGGCGCCAAAAGCGTCTCGAGGGTTCGAATCCCTCTCTCTCCGCCACTATTTTTATAAGCAAGGCCCGTTGGTCAAGGGGTTAAGACACCTCCCTTTCACGGAGGTAACAGGGGTTCGAATCCCCTACGGGTCATTTTCTTTAATTACTTACATAATGGAGACTTAGCTCAGCTGGGAGAGCATCTGCCTTACAAGCAGAGGGTCGGGGGTTCGATCCCCTCAGTCTCCATTCTTAATATCGCGGGGTGGAGCAGCTCGGTAGCTCGTCGGGCTCATAACCCGAAGGTCGCAGGTTCAAATCCTGCCCCCGCAATTGAATTACATGGAACTGTGGTGTAGAGGCCTAACATGCCTGCCTGTCACGCAGGAGATCGCGGGTTCGAATCCCGTCAGTTCCGCCATTTGAATTATTATGATATAATATGGCTCGGTAGCTCAGTCGGTAGAGCAGAGGACTGAAAATCCTCGTGTCGGCGGTTCGATTCCGTCCCGAGCCACCATTTAACACCTTGTGCCGGTGTAGCTCAACTGGTAGAGCAACTGACTTGTAATCAGTAGGTTGGGGGTTCAAGTCCTCTCGCCGGCACCACAGTTTCATATGGAGGATTAGCGAAGTGGCCAAACGCATCAGACTGTAAATCTGCTCCCGTAAGGGTTCGGTGGTTCGAATCCATCATCCTCCACCAGTTTCATAGGGGCATAGTTTAAAGGTAGAACAGCGGTCTCCAAAACCGTTAGTGTGGGTTCAATTCCTGCTGCCCCTGCCAAATTACCTTTTAATTTATATGGCGGTCGTGGCGAAGGGGTTAACGCACCGGATTGTGGCTCCGGCATTCGTGGGTTCAAGTCCCATCGATCGCCCCATTTATATTTTATTGGGGATTAGCCAAGCGGTAAGGCAACGGACTTTGACTCCGTCACGCATAGGTTCGAATCCTATATCCCCAGCCATTTTTTACGCGGACGTGGCTCAGCGGTAGAGCATCGCCTTGCCAAGGCGAGGGTCGCGGGTTCGATTCCCGTCGTCCGCTCCATAATAAGGCGCCATAGCCAAGTGGTAAGGCACAGCTCTGCAAAAGCTTTATCCCCAGTTCGAATCTGGGTGGCGCCTCCATTTCTTAAGCGGGAGTGGCGGAATCGGCAGACGCACAGGACTTAAAATAAGGTACGTCCGACGCATGCTGATACGGTACTTGTACGCAGGGATATCGTTAATATTTCGGTGTGCCGCAACGTAATACATAACGCTTTTTATGATTCGCTTTATCAAATCCGAATACGTATAGTCAACGTCTCTTTAACGTAGTTTTTCCGCGAATAGTCCGGGAATTACGAAAGGAGACGTTTTTAGTATGCCCGCATTAGAGCGCAGAGTAAGGCGGACGAATACGCTTAAATCTAATACATATAAAGCGGAGGATGTTCCGGAGAGTGTCGATTTTAAGGCCGCACTCGCAACGTTCCTTAAAGACTGCTCCGATCGGAATTTATCACCGCGTACACTCGAATACTACACAGAGATTGTGACGGATCTTACGCAGCAATTAAATAAACTCTCCGTATTTAGGCCGGTTGACGTTAAAACAGCGCATATTATGGATATCGTTGTTCAAAAGCGCGAGGGTAGATCGGATGAGACTATTAATAAGTATATTCGCGGTTGGAAAGCGTTTTTTAACTTCTTACGTAATAACGGTTATCTCATGGATTCGCCGTTCGATAACGTAAAGAAGATTAAATCAGAGAAGAAGCTAATCCATACGTTTAACGTTCAACAAATAAAGGCGCTACTCGATACTCCAAATAGAAACACGTTCACTGGTATGCGCACGTATACAATAATGCTTACGTTCTTGGATACGGGTATAAGGCTTTCGGAACTGGAGAATTTAAAGACAACCGATATCTACTGGAAAGAACGGCAGTTTCGAGTTTACGGTAAAGGGCGCAAAGAACGGTTAGTCCCCTTTTCCGCGACATTGGACAAGCAATTGAGGGAATACCTCGCATATCGCGGACCGTTAGATCATGATTACGTGTTTATAAATATCGACAATAAGCCTTTCCTTAAGCGAGGCATTCAACAAGCGATAAAAGAGGTAGGTAAGGAATCTGGCATTCGCGGTGTCAGAGTATCTTGTCATACCTTCCGACATACGTTTGCCAAACAATACATCATCAATGGTGGAGACGCGTTTAGTCTTCAACGTATACTGGGACACACGTCGCTGGATATGGTTAGGGTATATGTCGCGATGTTTGGCGTCGATCTATCCGCGCAGCACGCTAAGTACTCCCCACTCGAGCATTTAAGCGAAGGAGGGGAACTGTGAGCGCCCAGGATAGTAAATCAGGTATAGTACGCGTTTCTAAGCGCGAGAACGGATATGCTGTAATAGATACGTATTTCTTATCGGACGACCGCCTTTCGTTTAAAGCGAAGGGGGTTCTGTCCTATTTGTTGAGCAAACCGAATGGATGGCAGGTATACGTCGCTGACCTCGTTAAGCGTTCAAAAGACGGCCGTGATTCGGTCTATTCGGCGTTGCGCGAATTAGAAGCTGCGGGCTACGTTGAGCGGAGACAGATGCGCGATGAGCAAACACAACGTATTACTGGCGTTGAGACGGTCGTATATGAGCGGCCGATTATGGACGAGCCTGGTGCGGATATTCCACATACGGAAATTCCCGATAAGGACGAGCCGATAACGGATAAGCCGACACAAGTAATTAATGATTTAAGTATTACTGACTCTAAGAGAAAAGTAAGTAAGAGCGCGGAAACTATTCTTGATACACTCGCGAAAGAACTGCGCAAATTACCGCTTAACGATACGTCATCGCTTTACGAATTTTACTTCGAGGACATCTACGCGATGTTAACGAGGCGCTTTCCGGGCCAGTTGGAACCGGAGGTTATTCGGTTTGCCGGCGAGCGGTATTTTAACAAGGCGATCGATATGCGGACAGGCTTACCGAAGATAGACGTTAGCTCGCCGACAGGGTTATTTTTCGATGTTTATAGCGAGGCTCTTGCGGAGTGGCAGGCGAGGGAATATAAGCTCAATAATTAATGACTAAAGCATTACCCCAATGGTATTATTTACCTAGGGGTGATGTGTTGGAAGCAGATAAAAAATTCGAAGATCGATTTAATGAGAGTAGGCCGAAAAATGCCCCATCAGGTGTAAGTCCTTACATAGTATTTGGGTGGTTGGCTACTCTATTGTCTTTGCTATTTGTACCTATACTTTTCGGTGCTATTGGGGTTGTTCTTGGGTATGTAGTAAAAAAGAAAGAACAGAAGGATGTTCACGGATTTATAATTATGGTTGCTTCTATCGGCTGTACGATACTCGGAATGATTATTGGTTATGCTTACGGATTAACTTCGTTATAAAACGTTAAGAGACCGCTAAACTCGTTAGAGCTGCGGTCTTTCTTATCTAACGTAAATCCTCGATCGTCAACACTTGCGCATCCATCCCCGATTTACTCAATATCTCGCGCAATCTTTCGGCCCTATAAACGCTCACCGTAATGAATAGCAGCAATGGAAACGGTCCATTCTTCGCTTGCCATCTTCCCGTGTCCTTTAACGCGCGATACATATCGAGCTTACGTTGATTCTGCGCCATACTCTGCGTCCGGTCCACTTCGAGGAACGTATACGCGCTCTTAGTCCGCAGTAAGGCGTCTGCCTGGATCGCGTTATTATCCCACTTAATCGTATACTCCGGGCGCCATATTTCCGGCTGCAGCGCGATTATAACGTCATTCCGCATAATTGTATGGCCGACGTGCTGCGTACGCCTGAGCTGCGGTTTCTCGCTGCCGATTTCCTTGCGTCCGCGTGCGTTAAGATAATACACGGACTCACCATCGCGAAATGATGATAGAAACTCGCTCATGTCGTTAAGAATGCGCGTGGTATTCCGCCGGCCACCGAGATTATGGAGCCCTTGGACTTGCGAAGTCGTTAAATATCCGTACGTGTCAAAGCTCGATAATATCGCAGTCCATCGCGTCTGCTTGATTAATGTGCGGTTCATTTTGCACTACCTCCTCGTGTTGTCTTTGCGGTAAATCCGCTATTAATCTGCGCGCTTCCTCTGCAGAAAGGAACGGCGCTTGCAATGTCTCGTCATACGCGGTTTGAAATATAAGACGCCCGGGAATATCCGGTAAATCGGCGGCGGCCGGACTATCGAGTATAATCCGCGATTGCGTGGTGTCGCGCGTTCTAAAGCAGATGGACGCGGCTATATTCGTTTTAATCATCCCGTCCACTACGTCCGCACTTGGTCGTTGCGTCGCGAGCACAAGTAATACGCCTGCAGCCCGACCTTTCGCCGATATCCTCGCAATAATCGCTTTAATCTCCGCCTTAACCTTCGCGTCAGGATCGCCGGCCCTCGATTTGAAATCCGCCAACTCATCAATAACGAGAATCGCCTTCTTACCGGTCCAGGACTGCGCACCATTTTCGGCCAGTATCGCATATCTTCGCAGCATCTCCGCTTCGAGCTCCGCGGCAAGTCTCCGCACATCCTCGATTGTTGTACCGAATCCCTTAACGCAGGCTAAACGCCGGAATATGCCGAGTTCGACGCCGCCCTTTAAATCGCATAGATAAAGATCCGGAGCCGGCCCGCTTACAAGCGTCGTCAATATAGAGCGCAGTATAACGGACTTACCTCCGCCAGATATGCCGCCAATGAGTAAATGCGGATAGCTGCCGTCAAAGTCGTAATAGCGTGGCTCATTACGCTGATTCACTCCGATAAGTACGCGATAACTATCCGGATCGTCTGGCGCCTTATACGGGAGTCTAGTCGGCATCTGCTGCGTAACGATGTCTACGATAAGCCCATCGTTCGCGTAGCGCATTTCCACGCTATCCGCCGGCACACGTAACGCTTCGGCAATAGCGTCCTTATGATCGATAACCTTTGCGCTAGATAAGCCGACCGGTAAGCCGACGAGTAGCCGAACGCCCCAGGATTCGTTGATTACCTTGTTAACGGATGGCAGCGCGATTTCATTGCCGTGTGTGACGGAGAGACCGAGCGTGCGGCAAGCTACAGGGAAGTGCTTCCTAAAAGAAAAAGAAGAAGAAAAAGATAAGTTGTGTATGAGAGTACCAACAGACCCGACTAATAAAGAAATTCCTAAAGTCAACATAAAGGGCCTCCTTACAATCTAAGGTTCTTTCGCATCATCGGAATAGTAGCGTACAAGCCGAATCGCGCACCGCTGTAAGATTGGTAGTCTTCCGATCGTATATTCTCGGCACGTATGGTAATTGGAATGACGGACGGTATAAAGGGGGAGGGGTTAGCTGCGGCATTGTCCCGTTATTTTCGGAACATTGATCGGAATATTGGCGCGAACAGAGGGTAGCGATTTTCCTATACGTATATGACACTGTTTACCGTATTTCCGCGTGAAATTAGCGCCGTTCAGTGAGCCGGAGGGATATACGTACCTCTCGGAGTATCTACGCTAATATCACGCTAATTCTACGGTAATCGGACACGCTCATTTAATCAACGCGACTGCAGACGTGAACCAGTCGATCGCGATTAAAACGCCGGCCGTTAGGACGAATATGCGCGTGAATCTGCGGGCGGATAACGCCCCGACCGTATTGCCTGCGACTCGGCAGCGGTTTTCGATGATAGAACCGGTAATTGCGATAGTGGCGATAGCTCCATACGTGATAAGCATTTAAGCACCTCCGGGTATATAGCGCGGAACATTCCGCGGGAATAGTAAATAGTATGATTAATCGTCTGCCGTTATTCGTTAAAAATAAGTCAACTGACGTTAAACTTTAGACAAAAAAAGAAACCGCCTTACAGACAGTTTCATTCGTCGTACTGATATTCAATTAAATCCTTAACTTCGTACTTATGGCCGGTCATGTGGAATAACGCCAGCAGAATCTTCTCAAAGTTACCGAGCTCGATACGCTTAGTGTTATTGTCGCACATCTCATAGATAAGGTTAGGCCGCACTTTAGCTTCACGAGCGAGAGCATTACGTGTGATACTTTGTTCTTCGATTATTTGGTTTAGTTTAAAATTAAATGCCACTTAACCTTCACCTCTTAAATCCATTATACATAATTTATAATTTTTTGGGAATTACCGCTTGACGTTTATCGACAGTCGGTATATTATAACAGTAGTTAAACTACAGACGATAAACAAAGGACAAGCCAAAGGAGTGACCATAGTGTATTCACAATTTACTATTGATTCTTATAACAATATGCCATCACGCACCATTTCAAGACCAAGTGTAAAGCGCCGTCGTCGAATTACCTTACTAAAAGTTGTCGCATGGTTTATATCATTGATCTTAAAGGAGTTGCTTCTGCCGTGAAAAACGATATCCCGATCCTAGAACGAGTGACGTTGCTTTATGTCTATGAGGAAGAGGAGCAGCACTACGACATGATTCACGATGCTTACCTCATCAAACCTTATTACGCCGTGTACAAGCTAGATCAAAGTATTTACCTCGGCAAAGTATTGCAAATTTACCAGACCGGCCTCAAGAAGTTTTTCGTAGTGGATACCGATACGTCGCGCATAACCCTCGCTCAGAACGAAACGCGAGCCGCTGAACTTGTCATACCGCAGATTGTCGCGAAGTTAATGGGGCGCGAAGTCCTCGACTGGCTTACGCTTGACGTTATGCATCACATGAACAGTGTTTTCGATTTCCAAGTTATTTCGCCGCCTGACGATATGTAGTGGCTCTACATTGAAACCGGTGTGAAGCCGGTAGCGGTTAGCCGCAATTATTCACGTAACATCGTACTGTAACGCGCATTTAAAAATCATGCTGGCGAGCTTACGCGGAGGTACAGATATGGCACAGGAAACGCTGACACAAACTGATTATCGCAATTGTAACGTTAATTATGTTGACCCCGATAATAACGAAATCCTCACTTACAACGCGATCCTAACTTCTGAGGATACCGCGGTATTTTCCGACCCTAAATGTCCAGGTAAAGTTGAAGTCACAAGCGTTAAACCCACGGATGAAACCGGAACTTATATGTACGACGGGCTGACCGTGATGTTCAAATGGAGCGGTAGTTTAGAGCAATTCGCGGACAAGCTCCGGAGTATGAGCGCATTCGATTACGTAGCCTACATACTCGCGCCTTCTTACGATGTTCCGGATGTGATGCCGATATGACGCGTTATATAGCAGGTAAGCGAATGGCCGGGCGACTGTATGTGCGTACAGCCGCGGGTAATTGGATCGACCTTTCACTTTTGTTATTAGCGTAGTAATACCACCGCGCCAACGGTGTTCGATCGACCGTATGCCAACGGAAGATCATATGTAAATGTTTTATACACGGTAATACGACCGACCCTTGTCCAGGTTTCAAAAATTGCACAAAAATTTCCGGAGGCGCCAAACTTCGGTAAAACATGCGGTCGCTAGCGCCAAATAGTGGCCGCTAAGAATCTATAATTCGAAAATCTCGTGTCCTTATTAAAAATATGCTTACTAATTAGCGGTCGACTCGGCGCCAAACGAGCGGCCGCTTTTGTACGAATCGAGAAGTAGCGGTAAATAAATTAGTATAACGAAAATAAATTTGCGTAAAAGCCGTGCGAAATGGAATCGGACCGGGCTATACGTTATGAGGGGAAATTCATTTAAAAAAAATACGAAAAGAGTACGCGAAACAGAGGTTGACCGTCGCTAAGGGTATATATAGGGGGAATTTATCCTGATAGTGTGCCGATTGGCAGTTGGGTTCTGTTTGTATATACGTGGGGCGATTTTTACTAGAGTTGTCCCTAATCGTCAATTAGCTGTCCTTTTCTATAGTATAAGACCAAACGAGAGGAGGTGAATCCGCAGCATGACCGAGTTACCAAACGATAAGCAAACGCTACTCGCCAGTCCGAAGGGATTCGAAGTGTACAATCGCGAGCTCGTGCGCAGAGTCTTTCCGCGAATTATCCGGGAGACTTACGACATTGTATACGCAGAAGCCAGACGAAAGCCGGAAATACGCGATATCGTTGCGTTCTACTTTACGCTTCAATCGTACATTGACGGTAATTACTTGCGAGCAGACGGAACAATTAACGATAGGTTCGGCGCGTGTTTTATATCCTACGATACATTAACGGAGGCACTGCGCTTGGATCGTAGTCGCATTAAACAACTCGCTGACATCCTGGAGACTAACGGGATTATTCGGACGGCTACGCATTGGGAGAACACGCGCAAATTTAAGTGGTATTTCCCATCGTATTGCCCGCGAATAACTGACGACGGGTACATTGTCGATGAGGATGGCGTTAAGATAATGCCGGATCTTGCGTTGTATCAGGCGAGGAAGAAGCGTGGAGCTGCGTAGGGGGGAGTAAGTCGCGCAGGGACACTACGCGTAGTATGTCCTGGGACACCACCGGTAGTACGCCCTAGGACACTGTAAAGATAGAAAGGTTTTAAAAGAGAAAGAAGTAAGAGAGAAACAATACATTGCACGTCGTCATTCGTACCTCATTCCTAGTGCGCGTATCAATATCTAAATATCTATTAACGCGTATATAAAGATACATCGGAACGATAGTGACGGCGAGAATGAGCGAAGCGAATCATGAGCTAAAAGAAAGGAGGACAAGATCAATGAATGAAATTTCAGAGTTGTCTAAGGAACTACCCATCATTACAGCCGAAATCAACGCATATAAACGAGTCGCCGGCGAAGCAATATTCGAAATTGGCCGCCGCTTGAAACACGTAAAGGAGAACGACTTGGCGCACGGTCAGTATGTTGAATGGCTAAGTAGCATCGACTTTAATAGGAAAACGGCGGCAAAATTAGTTCAATCTTACGAGCAGTTTACGGATGTCACGACGTCGCGACATTTACCCGTCGGGAAAATCTTCGAAATGCTCTCGCTCCCATCCGACATCGACCGCGGCGACTTCGTTTCCCAACCGCACACCATCCCATCATCCGGCGCAACTAAAACAGTAGACGAAATGACCGTACGGGAACTGCGTGAGGTTAAAGCAGCGCTTAAAGCGGAGAGGGAGGCGCGCGAGAAAGCGGAGGAGGACTACGATCTTATTCGGACTACGCTCGATGCGGTACTAACTCAACCGAGGGACAGCGTATTTCATACATTAGATGACGACACGCATATAGCCGAAAAATCAAAGCTTTTTACATCTCATGTGCACGAGTTGATAAAAGAACACGCATACTTAGCGAAATTCCCCGAGACTTTTGCAAACGCGGACTTAGCCGTAAGGTCAGAATTAAGAACATCGCTATCTGCTTTAGAGAGTTTTTCTCAGGAGTTTCGAAAGGTCCTAGGGTTTCACGAACCTGGGGAGCCCCTAATTATAGATATATCTTACGAACAGGCAAGTTAAAAAAAACTAAGGGAGAGTGTTTAGTATGAGTCAATTAGTGTTCATTGAGAACGGAAGAGTAGTGACCGACAGTCTTACCGTAGCAAAAGAGTTCGGAAAGACGCATGCCCATGTGTTAAGAGATATCGAGGTCCAATTAAGGAAATTAGACGAAGCCGACGAGCGCGAATGGGGTGTATCCAACTTTGGAGAGGCTTATTACCAGAATGAGCAAAATAAGAGCTTTTATCGCAAGTATCTACTCTCAGAAGACGGTTTTGCTTTATTGGTAATGTCATATACTACGCCCGATGCTATCCGATTTAAGCTCAGATTTCTGGAGGAGTTCAGGGAAATGGGGGCACAATTAAGATCATCAACTGCGGTAGTGGTGCCCTCGTATATGATCCAGGATGAAGTACAACGGGCCGAACGGTGGATTGAGGAACGGAGAGAGCTACTTGCTAAAGAGGGTGAATGTCAGCTTCTTATGCAGAAGATAGAGGAACAGTCCGAGAAATTAAGTTATCTAGATCAAATTCTCAGCTCAGAGAGTACGATCTGCATAACTCAAATAGCTGCAGATTATGGACTTTCTGCGCGTGAACTAAACGAGATATTAAAGGAGGAGAGTATTCAGCGAAAAGTAAATAAGCAGTGGATACTTAAGGTAGATTATATGAACAGAGGATATACAAAGTCGGAATCCTTCAACGTAATACAAAGAAACGGGAAGGAAAAGTCAGTTGTACACACTCGTTGGACTCAAAAGGGCCGCCTCTTAATTCACGAAACACTTGAAAGGAGGGGAATCAGAGCGAATGTTGACCGAGAAGGTCAGCGTCCTGGGGAAGTAACCCGAAAAACTAGTCGCAGAAAACGTGTAACGGAACCACGGACACGCACATTGTCGGCTCCGATATTAACATTAGTACAAAAATCATAAAAGGAGGGACAACATGGACTTAAAATCCGCGATCGCAGCTTATCAAGAAAAAGAGAACTTAAGCGTCGTTATGCGCATTATGGAGGATGCGGAGACAATAGACTTCTTGAAAAACCCAACACGTAATTACAGAACCGTAGAGGGAAACGAAGTTAGTATATCGCTCGCGTATCCTCACGAGTACATCTCGTATCGTATTCGAGCGATACGAGAGAAGGCGGTTAAGCATGCGTACCACATCCGGAAACCGGCGTCCTGGGCGTACGACGAACTCAATCGCCAGTTATCAATACTAACAATCGACTTAGGCTTTCAAGTACCGTTCGAACCGATCGACTGGAACGGGTACGTTTGCACATACGACATCACGCCGAAGTTGCTACACTGGCTCCGGAATTCTTCGGAAGAAATCGCACGACTGTACGATGAAGAAGGAACGGAGTTTGATCAGAAATGTTTTAGCCGCGCACTCTCGGATGTTGAAAAAGTTGAATTGAGCGCGCGCATAGAAGAGGAGCGGATACGAACGGAGGTCACGGCGGATATGGAGGCGGCATTAAAATATGCGCTAAGATTTGTCGACCTCAGACGAACGGAAAGAGAAATCGTTAAGTACGTGAACCATGCGCTAATGATACGTTATTACGGACTCCAATCGCTCAGGAACGGGTTTCGTAGAGTTCGAAAAGGAGGCGTCAACTGGATGGTTCAGCCGCGGGCAATGAGTCCCGTCGGCACCGTTATCGGCATGGAAGTGGGAGATGAGGCGGTTTGGCGGCGGTATATTACGGAAGCACAAGCGGAGTTTTTGCAAAAGCTCGCACAGCAAGCCGCTACAGACCTGCGAAATGGGGAGACCTCAACGTACGGAGTGACGCGTGAAGGATACTACGTCATGTCAGGAGCGAGGGCGGCGGAAATTAGTGGACTATCTTGCGAAGCTGCGCGGAAACGGCTATCTCGGATTAGAAAAAAAGTTCGGGAAAACAAGGCACGATTTGTCCCATGTTGACGGTATATTTAGAGTAAGTGTAAGCCTTTAAATTTATTACAACTTAGTAGAAATACTCGCACATTTTTCCGTTTACCCCCTATATTTCACATCAAAATGTACCTACGTAATTGAAAGGCCGCCATTGCGCGGTCTTATTCCCGTTTGGGAACGAAAATATAACCAGGGAGAGTGTTAAGTGATGAGATATGCAATCCAAATTAAAGTTGACGGTTCGGACTACCTATTGTGCGAAGAAGGAAAGGAAACTTTCGAACTTTTCGACACTTACGAAGAGGCTGACGACTTCAACTATGATTTCGAACAATCGCTTGAAGAAGGTTCTACGAGTACCGTCGTTGAGTTTAATTGAGAGGGGATTGCTAATATGAACAACGCTTACCTTTACTGCTATTCGCCGGCAATGTTCCACTTTTTGCGCGCGAAGGGCATCCGATATATTTGCGTAGGAATTAACGAAAAAACTAGTGGCCGCTTCTGGCTGTTTGAGAAGACAGACGCGGTTCGTAACGCGTTAGACGAGTATTCCGTGAGTAAGTAACAATAAATTTGGAGTGGAGTGTGGAGTATGAGCGAACAATTCCGTAAATTAGCGCAAGAAGCCGAGTATAAGAAATCGCAGTGCTTGGATCGGGGCCACTACGCTCCGGTCCCGCATGACTTGTTTCGCAGAATCGTACCTATCGCGCGTGAATACGACAAGAGTAACGTACATATTGCCGCGCTGTATACGTATCTTTTATCGATGGTTAACGGACAGCCTGGTAACGACCGGTACATGTCCGCGTTTCCATCGGTACAGCGGATTGCTGACGAGACGGGAATCGGTAGGAACCGTATACGGCCGTTATGTGACGTGTTGGAAGCGGTGGGACTCGTTAAATCTGCGTACGATTATGCGGGGAACAAGCGCGATAAACTATACTATCCGCAATATTATAGCGAGCTGACTGACGAGCAAATTAGACGGAATCTGGGCGAGTTATATGGTCATTCACTCCAGAGTGATTTACCTAATGCACTGTAGAGTGAATTACCTAATTCACCGGAGAGTGACGGTAATAAGAACAAACGTAATAACAACGAACATAATAATAACAAACAAAACATTGCGCCAACTTATTCAGTCACTATCGTTCCTTTATAAGTAGACGCGACAATTAATAATTAAATAATTATGCGCGTGAGATAAGTTAAGTACGACTGCACGAAAGTGCGGGAGTGCAAGGGCGAAAGCCCGAAGCTTATCTCTTTTTTGTTTGTTAGATACATGAAGCATATTCAACGAAGTATCTCATGAAGGCGAGGATAAGCGCATGTTCAAACGTATCAATAACGCGTTATTAGCGTTAGTATTATCCGTTTATATCTATAGCGTTAAATGGCGCGGAATAACGGATGTAGAGCGTTAAGCGAACGCTAAGTGAGCGTATAGACAACGTTGATTAAACGTTATGCCTAGACGATTTAATCAACGGAAGGGAGGACGTAATTATATGGCACTAAAACGACTAGAAGCGCATCACATGATTGCGATACAGTATCTAGCGCTTCCTAAACGCGGAGGTAAGACGATGGAAGAGATCGGGACAGAAGCGGGAGTGTCCCGACAAGCGATTTACGATTGGCTAAAAGATCCGTTGTTCGAACGCGAGCTTAAGCGTCAGATAAGCCGAAACACGGTCGTTAAGATACCGGAAGTTGTCGATGCGATGGTGCAAGCGTCAGTAGAAGATCGCAACGCTACAGCGGCCAAGTTAATTCTAACGATGGGCGAAATGCTTACGGAGAAAGTGGACGTCGTGAAGACGGATGTTAGCGGAATGGACCGGGAAGAGCTTACCCGTAGAATCCAAGAGTACCAGTCGCGTAAAGAAGCGTAATTTTAAGCGTATATAATGAAGCAATAAATTTAATTACGTTGATACTGGTTGACGGGAATCCTTAAAACATCAACGGCGCATTTCGGACGCGCACCCTTCGAAATTTTTTTGATGCGCTAAATAAATACGAAAAAGGGCCTACATTTAGCGTGGGCCCTTTTGTTTTTATAAGCGGAACCCTTCGAGTGACTGGTCGATTTCGTCCGCGGTAATACCGATGTAACGTTTAGTAATCGATGGAGCCGAGTGGTTAAACAGTTCCTGGAGCGCGGCTACGTCTTTCGTACGCTTGTAATAGTGATAACCGAATGTCTTGCGCATGGTGTGCGTACCGATATCATTGCGGTCGATCATGTCGCCAGCCTTAACGAGTGCGCGATACGCTTGTGTAGGCGTTATATAACCGCTGCCCTTGCGGCTGGGAAACAGCCAGTCGTCCGCATTCATACCGCGTGTATAAGCGTCTGTTTCATCCGCTATAGGGCGCAAGTAGACACGGCGCTTCTTACCGCTCTTTGATTCCGTGATGGTAACGTGATCCTTACCACGTACATCCGATACCTTTAGCGGTAAGATATCCGATACGCGTAGTCCCGTATTAATACCAAGTACGAACATGAAGCGGTACTTCTCTCCGCACCAACGCCTTAATGATTGCTTCATATCTTCGATGTCGATAGCGTTTCTTAACGGCTCTACGTTATACTTATCGCTCATAAAAACCACTCGCTTTCATACGTTGAATGTACGATTACCTTATAATAGTTTGATAATATCATTCTATGCCTTATAAATCAAGGATTTGAATGTAAGAAAAGATACAAATTCATACATTGAAGAAGGGCGGTACACCCCCGGCGCCCTCTTAAACGTCACGCAAGGCGCGGGAAAAATCCACGTACTAAAATTAACTTTGAACTTTACATAGGAGCACGTAATAAAAGTGGCGTGGAATTTACGTAGAATTAGACGTTTTAGCATTCGCGCATAGTTTTACCCTAATCAGCACATCAAGCCGCTAATTTAACGAGGAGGTGACGTAGTTATCGCGTGGATAAATGACCGTTGGTATAACCGCGACGAAAGAGTTGATTCTTTAACGCAAATTGACGAATTAATCAGCGCCATGACTGCGAACCTTGATTCGCTAACTAGCGAGGAAGAGACGGAACTAATCGCCTTGATTGAAGAGGCGGATAGACTCATCCGAATTAACGAGAGTGAGGTCGATTTGATTGCGTTCGCGCTCGAATACTTCTCGGAAGCAAAGAATCCGGGCAACGCGGGCAATTGGGACGGATTCGATATTACGGACGTGGCGGAAGCGCCTGATTTTCACCGTGAAATCGCCGTGATTATGGACGATGTGAGTAACGTAGTGATGAACGATAAGGTTGCGGTAGCGGCGCCTCGTTCACACGCGAAATCAACGTATTTATCCAAGGCGTTTCCCTTGCGCGAGATTGTGTATCGGAAACGCAAGTACGAAATTATCATATCGGAGACGCCGGCGGTATCAACGGGTAATCTGGAATGGATCGCAAATCAGCTTAAAAGTAACGAAAAATTGCGAAGAGACTTCGGACCATTGTTACATCCGAAGCAACAAATGAACCCTAAAGACAATACGACTGAATTTGTAGCGTGGGAGCCGCTGCCAAATGGAGGACAGAAGCAACTCACTAAAGTAGAAGCAGCATCAAGTAATCAGGCGCTTCGTGGACGTAACTGGAACGGAGTAAGGCCGGATCTAATTATATGCGACGATCTCGAAGATAAGCGTAATACGAACACACCTCAGCTTCGTCAGGAAATGCGCGACTGGTTTTCGCAAACGGTTGTACCGCTGGGTGATCCGAAAGGTAAGCGGACAGCCTTCGTTTACATGGGAACCGTCGTTCATGCGGAGTCTTTACTACGAACAGTCATGAAACGGTCAGACTTTCGCTCGCAACTATATAAAGCTCTAATTCAGGAGCCCGAACGACTCGATCTGTGGGAGAAGTGTAGGGAGATATACCTTAACCCGGATATACCTGATCGCGTAGAAGCGGCAATCAAGTTTTATACGGAAAATAGGGAAGATATGGACAAGGGTACCATCGTATTATGGCCGGAAGCGCAGCCGATCTGGAAGCTCATGACGTGGAAATGGGATAACGGGTCGAAGGCGTTCAATACTGAGTACCAAAATACTCCAATTGATGAGGAATCAGCTATATTCCATCCAGATAATTTCCGCTATTACGACGAATCCGATTTGTTGGACGAAAACGGTAAAATCATACCGCTTGATTTGTTCGCTTTTTGGGATATTGCGCAAGGCAAGAGCAGCCGTTCCGACTACAACGCCATTGTGACTATCGGAAAGAACAGGAAAACAGGAGTTATGTATGTTCTGGAAGCCTGGGCGAAGAAGTGCCCATCTCACATAGCTTTAGAGGAAGCGTTCGAATTAATCAAACGAAATCACTACAAAAGTTTTGGAGTAGAGACAGTAGGCGCACAGCATGATATGTACCGACAATTACGGGAGAAAGTATTAAAAGAAGGGTACGGGAGCACTAGAATTAAGCCGATTGTAACTCGAAAAAGAAAATCTGAGCGGATCGAATCCTTGGAGCCACTTGTTGAAAGTGGTTTTTTGCGTTTTAACCGTAGTCATCGGCTGCTTCTCGAACAAATGGAGCAATTCCCTTCCGGAACTCACGATGACTTACCGGATAGTTTAGCGGGGGTAGTGGAGCTCGCTGGGGGAATCGGAAGGCAAGGGAGAACGTGGAATAGAAAGCCGAAGGGGCTATAACGAAAGGGGGCATAACAACATTGTTTAGTGTTGGTGCAGAATACCCGCCAAAAGACCATAAAGTGAGAGTAGAAAGATACGCGACGAACTCCGCTCTGATTAAGGGGAACGTGGAGCTGCTACAGAAAATTAATAGTGCGCTAGAAGATCGACCATACGTATCAGCAAACTTTGCAGGGCTCATATGCAAAAAGGCAGCAGATTTGCTATTCGGTGAAGAGCCTATGTATAGTGCGGGAGAAGAGGGGTCTCCGGAGCAGGCGGCCATTGACCGGATTGTGAAAAATAGTTCGCTGAACTTAAAAAATTATGAGACGGCTCACGGAAACGCCTTTCGTGGCGATGCATTTTACAAAATAAAATGGGCACAGAAATTTAGAGGAAGTCTTCCCGAAAGCATAGACCCGTATCGAGTGGTCATAGAAACTCAAAATGCTTCATACGTCTTTCCTGAAACTTTGCCGGGGAATAGTAAGGAGATAGTCGCCTATCATATCGCGATTCCCGTATCGAGTATTGTGGACGGGAGGCAAGCCTGGGAACTTTTCGTAGAAAGTCATTACCCCGGATATATAACTGAGGCTAGTTACGGTATGCGGCCCACAAGTGTTATTGACGGTAGAGTTACCTCTTGGGTAATTACCGCTGTCTTAAAAAAGCCTGAGAATCAAATTGAGACCGGAGTCCCTATCCCACTAGTAGTCCACGTCCCAAATTATGCTTTAGACGACAGTTGGGAAGGGATAGACGACATAACCGAACACCGAGGTATTTTAGCAGAGATTAACCATAGACTCACTCAGATCGCCTCGATACTGGATAAGCACGCAGATCCCATTTTAACCGTACCGACTGGTGTTCTTGAAGAAGGACCCGACGGTGCACCAGTTCAAAAAGCCGCGTATGCTAAGGTATTTGAAGTATTGGGGAAGGACGATATCATTCCTCAGTATGTCACTTGGGATGGACAACTAGAGTCAGCCTTTAAAGCGTTGGATAAACTGGTCGACATTCTGCTCACAACATCTGAGCTACCTCCGGTTGCTCTAGGTAAAGAAAATGCAGGTACGAGCGGGGCGTCAGGACTATCCGTAAAATATCGGATGGGTCCATTACTTTCTAAGATAGGACGAAAGCGGCAATACTTCGACGCAGCTCTAAAAGAAGTACTACTTATCGCTCAGCTTTTGGAGCAAGCGCAGACGACTACATCTATTGATTACACACCGACAATTCCCCACATCGTATTTAACGACGGTCTGCCGACAGATGAGAGGGAACAGGCGGAGATAGCCCAAATCAGAACCGGTGGAAAGCCGACATTATCCGTAAGAGACGCAGTAAAACGTCTCGATGGACTTACTGACGCCCAAGCGGACCAAGCGATAGGACGTATCGAGGACGATGAGACACGCGTTAACGGCACGGTAGATGCTTCGATTTTTAACGAAACCGGCGGTGCTGCGTAATGTTTCCGGAACCGAACTATGACCGCGATATCGAACGGTTGATAAACGCATATAAACGGGCGGTACGCGGTATTACCGCCGAATTATCGCGCATGGATCTAACCGATATGTCTCGCGCCCAAGCAACGGCCGCCCTCAAGGAAGTCGCCGAGATCCTTTCCGAGCTTAACGATGAATCGGCCGAATGGGTTGTCGCTAATATTCCGATCGCAGTGACGGATGGCATAACGCGAGCCATTATCGACCTTGGCGTAGTCGCAACGATAGAAGAAGCGCGCGACATCGTCAAGTTTAATCGGACTAATCGCGAAATGGTTGCGGCGGCAATTGCGGATACGCAGGCGGACTTGCTCGCGGTCACGCAGAACGTCGATCGGCGCGTTAGACAAGCGGTTCGGCAAGCGACAGCCGACGGAATGCGTGCGAACATGGCTGCGGGGATAAACGGACGCCGAACGATTAGCGCCGACATTTTGCAGCGTATGCGTCAGACGTTGAATAGCGCGGTGGAGACGGGAATTATCGACGCGGCGGGTAGACGTTGGAAACCGGAAGTTTACGTCGAGACCGTTGTGCGTACGAAGATGATGCGAGCTCAAATCGACGGGACGATTAACGAAGCGCTGGATCGCGAAGTTATGTACGGACGCATATCGAGTCATGGCGCAAAGGATGCGTGTCGTAATTGGGAAGGGCGCATCGTAAAATTAACGCCGGACGCTCCGGGAGATTATCCGGAGATTGGCGCGTTACCGAGGCGCGAGATATTTCATCCGCGCTGTAAGCATGTAGTGAGTCCTATAAGACGGCCGGAATAATTCCGGTCTTATTTGCGTTTGCCTTACGGAATGGCGGTAAACTTCCGGTTAGCTAATCGATAGCCGACGGGCTTTAAACGGGAGGATATACGATGAAAAACGACGTTAGATTTCCGCTTAATCTTCAATTGTTCGCAGAGGACCCGGAACCAACTCCGCCGCAAGACCCGCCGGCTGATCCGCAGCCACCGAAGACATTTACGCAGGACGAAGTTGACCGCTTGATCACAGATAGATTATCGCGCGAACGGAAGAAATTCGGAGATTACGACGAGTTGAAAACGAAGCTCACGGAATTTGAACAGGCGGAAGAGGAACGTAAGAAAGCGGAAATGTCCGCGCACGAACGCCTCGAAGCCGAGAAAGCCGAAGCGCTTAAGGCCGCAGATGAAGCGAAAGCCGAGCGTGATCAGGCGTTAACAGCCGCTAACCAGCGCTTGATTAAAGCGGAGTTCCGAGCGCTTGCTCGCGAACTGAACGTACGTAAAGATGCGATCGATGACGCGTTGAAACTCGCAGACCTATCCGCGGTAACGGTCGATGACGAGGGGAACGCAGTCGGCGTAGAAGACGTTGTTAAGGCGCTGATCGAAAATAAACCGTTTCTCGTTGAGCAGCCGAAAAATCGAGGGATTGGGAAAGACACGAATAGCACGAATAACTCAGCAATAGATACGAGTACGCTTAGCGCAAGAGAATTGATGTCATTAGCGTATAGCGAAAAAACAAAATAATAACATTCGGAGGCGAATATTTTAATGGCAATTACACTACTTGAATCCGCAAAACTTTCCACAAATGTTCTTCAAAAGGGAGTTATCAATACTTTTGTACAGTCAGCACCGGTACTTCAAATGATGCCTTTCATGGATATTGAGGGGAACGCATATGCGTACAACCGTGAAGCGACCTTACCTGGAATTTCTTTTCGTAATGTAAACGAAGGTTACACTGAGTCAACGGGAACTGTAAACCCGGTTACTGAGAGTCTCGTTATTTTGGGCGGTGATGCTGACGTAGACAAATTCATTCAGCAAACACGCTCTAATGTAAACGATCAAAGAGCAGTTCAAACCGCACTTAAAACGAAAGCGGCTGCCTATAAGTTCCAGGATACCTTCTTTAATGGGGACACTGCGGTAGATGCGAAGTCATTTGACGGGCTTAAGAAAAGACTTACTGGCTCGCAGGTAATTAACGCAGCGACAAACGGGCTGGATCTGCGAGATGAGGCTAACGCGAATTTGTTCTTGGAAGCGCTCGATGCGCTGATCTACCAAACACGCGGTCGTGCGGATGCTTTATTTATGGACTCTAAGACGCTAATCAAAGTGCAATCGATCGCGCGTAAGCTTGGCTATTTCCACCAAAGTGTTGATGCCTTTGGGGTGCCAGTCACAACTTATAATAATGTCCCAATTTTCGATGCCGGTGAAAATGCTTCTGGCACAAAAATTATCGGACATACCGAGACGTCAGGCACAGCGTCAAATACAACTTCAATCTACGCAGTTAAATTCGGTGCGGATGAGTATGTATCTGGTTTAACAAACGGCGGCGTGATGGTTCAAGACCTCGGTGAACTTCAAGAAAAACCAGCGTACCGTACTCGCATTGAGTTTTACTGCGGCATGGCCCTGTTTGACGGTAAATCTGCAGCTCGCCTTTCCGGAATTATTGTCTAATATTACGGAGGTACTTGAATGCCAAAAATTAAGACACCAAATCCCAACTACGAAGGTATTACGTTGGGCGTAAAGTTCAATAATGGAGAAGCCGTAGTCGAAGACGAGAGCATCGCTAAGATCCTCGTAGCAGACTACGGCTATTTAATTTCGGAAACTGTACCGGAGGAAACGGTTAAGCCCGCCGCCAAACCGCGCAAAGGCGCCGCCAAAGCCTCCGAATAATAACGGAGGGAACGGTGATAAGCGATGGTTAACGTAGCGGACGCAAACGATTATATCAGCGCGAATTGTATCGATATCGAGGATTGGACGGACGCAGACGAGGCGAAAAAACAACGGATAGTTAACGTCGCATCTCGCACGCTTACCGTGAAATATCCGACCTATACGATACCTGACGCGGCCGTATACGAATTTGCGAATGTACTTGCGGTTGTGTTTAACGATACGAACCGGTTGGCGCAGCACGGCATTACGGGGTTTACGCTCGATAAAGTCGGCAGTTTTGACTATAAAGACTCGTCGGTATCCGGTCCGGATCACGACTTGTCTAAACTTATTCCACGGGTCGCCACTGCCCTCATCGGAGCAGAAAACGGAGTCAACCCTCTACTGAGAAAAGTAGGGAGGTTGATTCCCTAATGGCGATCATACCGCTAAAACAAACGGTTATCGTTACGAAGCCGGGCACGTCAGACGGTTGGGGCGGGTCAGTCCCAGGCGTGAGTATTACGCATAAGGTGCGCGTATCTGAACGCACTGAAATCGTTAAGAATCAGGTCGGCGAAGAGGCCGTATCAAGCATGACGATTATATTCGATAAGCTACCGGACGTACGTTACGACGACGTCATTACGTATACGAACGAGTTGGGCGATACGATCGAACGGAGTCCGCTGGCTATCGAACCGAAACGCATGCTTAACGGTAAGCCAATTATCACGGAGGTGTACGTGTAATGTCGTTATCCTTCGAGTTTGATATATCGAAGCTCGCGGAACTTATCGAGAAGTCTCCGGAAGTTGCCGCTAATGCTGCGCGTATCGGTTTGCACGACGCACTCGACGAATGGAGAGCGGAATCCGTTGATATCGCGCCAATTGACGAAGCGACGTTGCGCCGTTCGATAACGGTCGGGGACATTACGGAAGAAGGCGGCCTTAACATGACGGGCGAGATTAGCGCGAACGCTACGGTCCAGTCGAAGAGCGGACGCTTTAACTATGCGTACTATATTCACGAACATGATGCGGGCGGTGCGAACCTGCTTACGCCGGGCACCGAGAAGAAGTTCTTGGAGATTCCGGGTAAGAAGAACGAGCAGAAGTGGGCCGAGGACATCGAAAAGGAAATACGCAACGGACTCGATAAGGCGGGGTGGTAACGGTGGCATTACTCGATGAAATAGTCGCGATTGAAGCGTTTATCAAGGCGAAGTATCCAGCGGCAAAGTACGAGAAGCAAACGGTGCCGGATAAACCCGCTCATGATACGTTCGTTATACGGTTTCTTGACGATGACCGCGAAAAGGAGACCGGCGTACATTACCGGATTGATCGCGAGTATCAAGTCATCTATTTCGCGCAGACTCCGCAGGCGATATTGCCCGTCATGGATGCGCTAAGTAAATACGTTTACTCAACGGACTCTATCGGACCTTACCGCGTAGAGTCCTTCGCATATTCGCAGCCATTTAAGATGGAGAGCGGCATGCACGCGTGTATCGGGATATTAACCGGTAATGTTCGCGAGGCAATACCGCAGAAATCGTGGCAGAAGATCAACCACATAGGCACAAGATTTGAATAACTCAGAGGGCGTCCATCACGGGCGCTCTTTTTATTTTGGGAGGGAAACGAATGGCAGGAACTTGGGACCCAACGGCATTACCGATTCGCCCAGGTATTTATGCGATCTTTAAATCCGCAGCCGCTGCGCAAATCAGCGGAGGAGCACGCGGTACTGTCGCAATTCCGCTGTTAAATAGCGGTTCAGCTACGAAGAAGGCGTTCTTCACGGTTTCAACGGAAGCGGAAGCGACCGAACTGTTTGGATCAGCGAATATCGGCTCGGTATTACTCGCGCTACAAGGCGGCGCAAAGGAAGTTCTCGTATACACGATGCCGGCAACGCCAGCGGCCGCAGATTACACCGCAATGCGTGACGCATTTGATACGCGTCCATTTAACGTATTCGTATTCGATGGCGAATCGTCCGTATCGGAACAGGCCGCGACTAAGACGTGGGTAATTCGCAATCGTGACGAAGGTAAACACTTCATGGCGGTAATCGGCGGCACCGCGGCCAATGACGCTGACCCAACGGCGGGCAACGCGCGCACAACGCTGAATGCGGATGATTACATCGTCAATCAAATCGTAGGCGGCGTAGTTAACGGTGTAACGTACGAATCCGCTAAATATGCGCCATGGCTTGCGGGAGCCATCGCAGGAACAGCAATTAACGCGGCTATTACGTATAAGCAAGCTCCGCTCGATGACGTCAACAAGCGTCTGACAAATGCGCAAATCAACTCGGCTCTGCAGGCGGGTTCTTTGGTGTTGGTTCATGACGGCGAGAAAGTCAAAGTCGAGCAAGGACTGACCACATCCAAGAAGAAAATCCGCACAATTCGCGCGCGCCAAGCGATCCTAACGGACATTGCGAAAACGGCTGCGGATAGTTACATCGGTAAGCTCAACAACAACGCAGACGGTCAGGCGACGCTAATCGTCGCGATTAAAGCGTACCTCGAAACGCTTGAGCGCGAAGGCGTACTCGCTGATCCAGTTGTAACGCTTGATCCGCAACGGCCGAGCGTTGGCGACTCCGTGTTCCTTGCGCTTAGTTACGTTGAGATTGATTCGATGGAGCGCATCTTCCTAACTATCAACATTTAAGGAGTGGTTAAATGCTAGACCCGACCAAGACAATAGACGGCAGCTTCGGGAAACTCCTGGATGCTGACGGAAACTGGCTGACTAACGTGACCGGCGTAACAGCTAATATCGCAATCGGTATGGAGGAAATTCCGGTATCTGGAACGCGCTGGCTCGGTCACAAACCGACAACGCTCAAAGGTTCCGGTGCAGCAAACGGGTTTCTCGTAACAACGAATTTCATCGAGAAGATTATGGCGATAGCCAACGACAGAAGCGTGCCATTCTTCACGGAGTTAATCGTTGTTCTCGACGATCCAGCGGCACACGGCGCCTATCGTGCGCGCTTGAAAAATGTAACTTTCGATAACATTCCACTAGCCGGATACGAGCACGGTACGACAGTAAAACAAGAGCTTACGTTTGTTTTCTCAGGCGCTGAGCTACTCGATAAGATTAACGCTTAATATACGCGGCGGGCTTCGGCTCGCCTTTTTAATTTCGAAAATAACCGGGAGGTTGATTATAGATGGCATCAGCATTACAGGCGCTACTCGGCGCAAGTAAGGACATTAAAGAAGAGGTAAACATGAAGCGGTTAGGCGTTAAATTCACGATTCGACCGTTGTCTTTTGAGGAAATTAAGCGCGCTGGAGATCAGGCAACAATTGGCGACAAGCTCGACGATCAGCTTCATAACGCCGCAATAATTGCACTAGGTTGCGTTGATCCAGCATTCAACGATAAGAGCCTTCGCGAACATTACGAAGCGACTGATTCGGCGGATTGCGTAATCAAAGCGTTAATGCCCGGTGAAGTTACGAGACTTGTCGGAAAGATTCTAGCGTTGTCCGGCTACGGAAAAGAAGAAGAGACGATTGAAGATGTAAAAAACTAATCAAGGCGGGAGGTGAGGCCGGATTGTTGCATGCAATATTCCAGCGTCATCATATTCCGCCGGATGAAGTTTATTCAAAGGATCGGCGGCACCAACTCTTTATGTTCGCGTCAATGCAGTTGATTTTTGAAGAAGAAGAGGCAGAAGCGCGACGAATTGATGTGGAAAGGAGGAGACAACAATAGCATTTGATCTGATTGCGAAACTCAAGCTTAAGGACGAAATGACTTCTCCGCTTAAAGACGTTGAACGGCAACTCCGCCAAGTTAAACAATCGACAGATAATTACCGTAATACAACTGATAAATTACGTGATTCTAACGCTCGTCTCACGCAGGATACAAGTAGATCCGTTAACGCGATCAACAAACAAAAAGCTGCACTCGATGGACTCGGTAACGCAGGTAAAAACGCGCTTGGCATGCTCGGACGCTTATCGAAAATGGCGGCAGGCGGCGCGTTAGGTATCGGAGCTATCGGCGTCGGAGCTGCCGGCTACCTCGGATACTCATCGTTAAATAAAGCGATGGATTTCGAGGCGCAAATGTCTACGATTAAGGCGTTAACTGGCGCGACTCAGGCGGAAATGAAGAAGATGCAGGCGCTCGCACTAGAACAAGGCGCGCAAACAAAGTACTCCGCGCTAGAGGCTGCGAAAGGTATTGAGGAACTATTAAAAGCGGGAATAACGCCGGCGCAAGTTCAAGCGGGCGCTCTTAATGCTGCGCTTAATCTCGCAACGGCCGGTTCTCTCGAACTAGCGGAAGCCGCGGAGATTATGTCTACGTCACTTAACGCGTTTAAGAAGGACGGATTAACGGCGGCTCAAGCAGCGGATATTCTTGCGGGAACGGCGAATGCGTCGGCAACAGGCGTACACGAATTGCGCTATTCACTTGCGGCAGTCGGTGCGGTAGCCGATGGCGTCGGGATGTCGTTTAAGGATACGAATACTGCATTTGGATTATTCGCGAATAACGGTCTCAAGGGATCGGATGCAGGTACGTCACTTAAGTCGATGCTCCTGAATTTATCGCCGGCTACGAAGAGAGCGCGCGAGGCTATGATGGATCTCGGCATCATGACGAACAAGGGCGCTAACCTGTTTTACAACGCTTCCGACGAGCTCAAGTCGCTTGACGAGATTGCCGGAGTTTTGCGTACCACTTTAAGCGATCTAACCGCACGTGAACGCCAAGACGCATTGCGCGATTTGTTCGGAACT
Organism: Paenibacillus shunpengii; assembly: GCF_042684905.1. Classification (NCBI taxonomy): domain Bacteria; kingdom Bacillati; phylum Bacillota; class Bacilli; order Caryophanales; family Paenibacillaceae; genus Paenibacillus; species Paenibacillus shunpengii. The sequence goes on from NZ_JBHUMJ010000008.1 coordinate 25,311, forward strand.
GACGGTATTCGTGCAGCAAATATCCTTTATAAAGAAGGTGCGGCGGGCGTTAAAAAGTTCTACGACGAGATGCTTAAGGTAACTGCGCTAGATGTTGCGAGAGAGAAAATGAATAACGCAGCCGGTGCGGTTGAGCAGTTTAAAGGCGCATGGGAAACGTTACAAATCTCCGCAATGCTTCCGACATTGCCAATCGTTAAGGATCTCGCTAATGCAGCGGCAGACTTCATTAACAAATATTCGCCCGCGATTACTAAGGCAATGGAAGATGCGGTCAATGGCGCTAAGAGATATCTAATGGAAAACTTTATTGATAACCCTGAGTTCCGTAATTTGCCTACACTTTCAGCAAAGGTTGATTTTACTTTTGGTAAGATCAAAGACTTATTTGACGACTGGTGGGCATCTAGCGGTAAGGCAGGAGTTAGAGAACTTACTGGTGATGTGACAAGCTTTATGCTTTCAACACTTGAAGCGGCGGTTCCTCGAATTGCAGCTATCGGTGTAAGCATGGGTACTGCGCTCGTAAAGGGCATATTGGATGGGATTGGTCAAGCACCTATTACTGCTGTAGAGAGCACACTCAAGACCGACGTAGTTAATAAGGTCTTTGACTTTACTGGTGACGTACTGCCTGAATGGATGGGCGGTTACGCCGAAGAAGACAGCGCTCGTCTTAAAGCTGAACGTAGAAATAAGCTCGGTAATAAGAGCGGCACACCACTCAACCTGCTTTCGGAGACACCGGCCCAACAAATCACTAAGTCGAACTTAAATTTCATGAAAAATGCAATACCGCATTCCGGCGGACTCGACCGCGTTCCATACCACCGTTATCCAACGTTATTACACAAGGACGAAATGGTCCTTAACGCAACCGAAGCGCGCAAATATCGCGGAGACGGCAACGGAAGCTCAGGCGCAGGCCAAGTACTCATAACGGGCAACACGTTCCATGTGCGTAATGATTCGGATATTGAAGCGATTGCTACGGAACTAGCGCGACAACTCGCAGTGTAAAGGAGGACGGTAAATGACGGTAAGACAACGGCCGCAGTTTTGGCTCAAGTTTAATAATAACGCAGAAGTGTTTTGGTTGCCGGTTAATCCCCGGTCACTATCCGCAACATCAACGCACGGATTCACGGACATAGACGTTACGCAACTAGGCGAGTATACCGTTATCGGAAATAACCGATTGCGCGAATACTCGTTTTCTTCGTTATTCCCACGCGATTATAATCCGTCCTTCTGCGAGCATCCGCGTTTAAAAGATCCGTGGGAGACCGTTAAGATGATCGAACGTTGGCAACGGTCGGGTAAACCGGTGCGCTTCATCGTTACGAATACGCCAATTAATCTGGCGGTCACTATCCGGAGTTTCACATACGAAGAACGCGGCGGTGAGCCTGGCGATATCTATTATACGTTAACATTGAAAGAGTACGTATTCGTGTCGTTCCGTAAGACCTCGGATACCACGGCTAAGTCCACGTCATCCGCCGCGAAGAAGGCGGAGAAGCAGCGTCCTAACGAGAAGACGACGCCGAAGTCGTATACGATTAAGTCCGGCGACTCGCTATGGAAAATCGCGCAGAAAGTCTACAAGAACGGAGACGACTGGCGCAAGATTTATGACGCTAATAAATCCGCAATTGGCCCGAATCCTAACGCGCTGAAAGTCGGAACGAAGCTGGTGATCCCGTAATGGCAACGGAATATAACATTGAATACGGCGGTCGCTACATCGATCCCATCGTTCAGAGCGTCAAGTGGTCGGGCGATATTCCGCTTCCTTATCGTACGCTTATCGTTACGTTATCTAATACGATTAACGGTAAAATGCAGGCGGTAACGTTCGAGCTCGGCAAGGAAATACGATTTCACGTAAACGGCGCGGAGGTCTTCCGGGGCGTTATTTTTAGTACTACGATTGACCATTCCGGACGCATGTCGATTACCGCGTACGATGAGAACGTGTATCTTACGAAGAACTCGGATACGCGCAAGTTTACGAAGATGACGGCGACGGCTATCGCGAAGCAGTTGTGCCAGGCGTTCGATATTAGCGCAGGCACTTTTGCAGCGTCCGGGTACGTTATTCCGAAGCTGATTCTACGCGACATGACGTTATGGGATATGCTCGTTACTGCGTTTACAGAGACGCGTAAACAGAACGGTAAGCGCCTGTACGTTTATTCGCGTAAAGGCAAGTTATACATGGCCGAGCGCAAGGATATTATCGTCCGTTGGATACTCGAAAACGGCGTTAATATAACGGGAGCCTCGCGGACTCAATCGATAGAGGAAACGCGCACTGTCGTTAAGGTTACGGGCGGCGATAAAGATAAACCGCTGTCAGCTACGGTTAAGAACGATAGCGCGGTTAAGTTGTACGGAACGATGCAGCATACGGAAACGGCCGATTCGGATTCGAACCAATCGCAAATCAATCAGCTCGCAGCGCAGAAATTAAAGGAACTCAGCAAGCCAAACGAAGAAGCAACGGTAACTGCGCTCGGACTTATCGAAGTCGTAACGGGCTCATCGGTATACGTGCTCGAAGATATGACGAAGCTTATCGGCGGATTTTACGTAACGGCCGATACGCATACGTTTGAAAACGGCACGCACCTAATGGACGTTACGATATCGAAAACGGATGACTTACCGCAACTTGATTACGTGGAGGTGACGGAGGATTGAACGAAATAATCGAAGGTTCCGGATTTGCGAAGCTCAGCGGTGTGATTAAAACGCTCGGCTACAACAAGGACGTAGACATCGAACTGGCAACCGTACTCGCACCGCTTCCGAATCTGCGCATTCAAATCGACAACATGAAGATTGAACTCGAAGCGGACGACATAATCATCGCGGAGCACTTAACGGACATTGAACGCGAGATATCGTTCAGCTTTCCGGTTAGCGGAGGCACCACAAGCGCAGGTTCGCCGTCTCACTCACACGGACTCGGGAACATTGCGGCATCTTCCGCTAAAGTCACCGTTAAGTCTCCGCTTAAAGCCGGAGATCGCGTTATCGTTGCGTCAATAAAGGCCGGCCAATCTTACGTTGTACTCGATAAGGCGGTGATTTTAAATGGCGCTTAGTCCAATCGCAGAAACTGCGGTTACGGCGGCAGAAACGGAGAGCAATACGTTAGTCCAGACAATCGCTCCGTCAAAGACGTATTCGCTCGACTTTTCGAACGGAAATATTGGCGGATTGGTTGACGGAATCGAAGCGCTCAAACAATTTATACTCAAAGCGATCCGCACTGCGCGTGGTCGCTTTTTAATTTACGACGACGACTACGGATCTGAACTCGAAGACGTACTCGGCGGCGATTCATCGTTTGAATTACTAGCTGCGGAAATACCACGCGCAATAACTGAGGCGTTAATATACGACGACCGAATCAGCGCGGTGGATAACTTCGTCATTACGCAGGAAGGCGACGCCGTGTACGTTGAGTTTACTGTAACTTCCGTTCTCGGCGCATTCGGCATGGAGGTGACGTTATAATTGGCTTTCGAATCGCAAACTAATGAAGCAATATTGACAAGGATTCTATCCACGTATGAAGACGGATTTGATAAGCGACAGGGCTCCGTTATTTACGATATGCAATCAAAAATATCACCTGAATTAGCGCAAGCCTATATCGCATTGGATACCGTGCTTAACCTCGGATTCGCGCAAACATCATACGGTCCTTACCTCGAAATGCGCGCGAGGGAACGGGGCTTAACGAAGAAGGCAGCGGTTGTCGCCGTTGGTTTTGTTGCGTTTACGGGTCCGGAAGGAACGGAGATTCCGGAAGGTACGACGCTATCAACCGGAGGCGAGGCGCCTGTCGCGTTCGAAACAACGGAAGCGGCAACGATCGGAAATAGTGGCGCAGTTACCGTAATGATTCAGGCGCAGATAGGCGGTGTGTCAGGCAATGTCGGCCCCGGAACAATTACGCTCGTTAACGGTGAGCTAAACGGGATTATCGCAGTAAATAATCCGCAACCACTAAGCGGTGGATTCGATGAGGAGACGGACGAAGCGTTTCTGCAGCGTTATCTCGAAGACGTACAAACGCCGGCCACAACCGGCAACGAAGCGGATTACCGTCGGTGGGCGAAACAAATTGCCGGCGTATTTGATGCGCGTATATTCCGGGCATGGAACGGCCCTGGCACCGTTAAAGTATCGCTACTTGCGGATGACAAGACCGCGCCGAGCCAGAACGTTATTGACGAAGCGGCAGCGTATATCGAGAGTCAGCGTCCACTTAACGCAGCGGTTACGGTTGTTGGCGTTGAAGAAGTGCTCGTTAACTTGCGGATGGTCCTTACGCTAAGAGACGGAGCAGACGTTAATACCACCGTTGAGCAGGTCCGGTCGAATGTGCGCGCTTATCTCGAAGGGCTCGCGTTTAACGATCGAGTTGTCCGGTATTCGAAAGTGGGCGAGGCGATACTTAATGCGGAAGACGTAATCGACTACGAGAATTTAACGATAAATAACGGAACGGGTAACGTCCTAATCGACGAGGATCAAGTCGCGGTTATGGGCGCTATTGTCGTGTCCGAATAGGGGGAAATAAGATGCCGGGAATGTCCGATTATCTTGAAAATAGAATCCTTAATCACGTTTTGAAAGGCACAGCGTACACGGTTCCGGCTGGAATTTACGTTGCGCTTTTTACGTCCGATCCGACTGACGCGGGAACAGGAACGGAAGTAAGCGGAGGTGCATACGCAAGGCAAGCAGTTACGTTTAATACCGCGACAATCGGCGCGACAGCAACGGCGGCCGACGTATTGTTTCCGGTAGCTACTGCGGCATGGGGAACGGTTACGCATATCGGTCTCTTTGACGCGGTGACTGGCGGCAATCTCCTGTTTTCGTCCGTGCTGACTACGAGTAAATCCGTACCGTCCGGCGATCAGATTAAGATAAACGCGGGCGATATTACGGTGACGCTCGACTAAGGGGGCGTTATAGTTGGCGGAAATTACTATCGCAAGTAATAGCGTATCAGAGGCGACTTTAAGCGGTCGCCTTATTCGCGTTACGTCCGCAAGTACTGCGGTGATTTCTTCGGGAACAGTAGCGGATTCAACCGCTATTAAGCGTCAATTCGCGAAGTCAAGCGTTATCACCGCTGCATCTATCAGCGCTAAACAGACGAGAGTTGTGCGCATTGCTTCCGCGAATACATCCGCATCCAAGGCCGCGGTTCTTGACGTTAAGAAATACCGCACGATTAGCGCGAAAATAACCGTTAGTACTCGGATGGAAGCGTATCGTACTGACCGTGATATACGCGCCGAAATGACCGATTATTTGCCGCGATATTACGGTGATTTTCCGGTAGTCAGCGCAATGATCCAGGCGGAAGCAAGCGAGGCAACGCGTCTACATGCGCTAGTTGAAGCGTTAGTGTTCGAGTTTTATCCGGAGACTGCGACGGACATCGGTATTACGCGGTTTGAAGCGGAGTGCGGAATCGTGACGGATCGGACTAAATCGCTTGAAGCGCGACGGTCCGAAGTGATTAAGCGTAGACGCGGAATCGGAACGGTGACACTGCCGAAGTTTACCGGGATTGTTAACGAGTTTTACGATTGCACGGTCGAGGAGAAACCGAATGAATTTCGCGTGGCAACAACGATATGGAGTAAGCGCGGAGTGCCAGAGAACATTGCGGAAATGGAACGGGAAGTTAACGCGGTGCTGCCGGCGCATCTTGAGCACGAGTTCGTTCCAACGTGGTTAACGTGGGGTGAGATCGAGGATTACGGATTGACCGGTGAGGAAGCGGAGCAATACACCGGTGATGAACTCTCCAAAAGATTTTTATTTCCTTATTTGGGAGGAAGGTTATCATAAATACTTCTAACATGAATTTAAAACAATGGACGAGACAAGAACCATGGAAGGTGGAAGATTTTAACACTGCACTCGTTAAGGTCGATGAGGAGTTCAAGCAACGCGGAGTCAATGTTACGTGGCCCTTATTTGGTGCCGTTGGTGATGGAGTTACTGACGACACAGGGGCGGTGCAATCGGCCATAGATTACATCGAATCAGAATACGGAGACCGGGGAGGAACTGTTTGGATTCCAGAAGGTTACACCTTCAAAATAGATGTCGTTAAAATCAGCTCCATGCATATTAGAATTACAGGCGGTGGAGTTGTCGACGGACAAATCTTAGTTGAAAGCGTAGAAAGAGCCAACCCATCTAGTAATAATATTAAAGATTTGTTCACAGTAATTAAAGATATAAAGTTTATTAGTAGTGATCCTGATAAAGATGCAGCAATCAAAATCAGCAATACTCGTGTTGTATCTATCGCAGGCTGTTATTTCGAAAATTACGTTGCAGGGATTTTCGGTTTTCCAAAAGATTACGGAATCCCTTATCAGCAAACCGCAAGAGTAAGAATCTCGGATTGTGTATTTTATGATGTGGACTATTGCGTAAAAACAGTCTGGATTCCGTGGGTTGCTGGAGGCGATCCAAAATGGGTGTACCATCAACATGGGGATTGGCAAGTGTCAAACTGTCAAGCTTATTACTATGAGCGTGGCGTCACACATCTCCATTTTGAAGGGCAAGACGGAATAATTATAACGAACAACATACTCTTCCATGATGCGCGTAGCAATCGCAGTCCAATTAAAGAGCATAACATTTACATCAGGCAATCTAACTTTGCAATTATTAGCAGCAATGATCTTTTTGAGGCCGGGCTTGAGTCGATAAAGATTTTAGATTACCGTGTGATGAAAATTAGTGACAATGCAATTGCATGGTGCGGTCAGCGAATTCCGTCTAGTGCTGTATACGTTGAAACTACAGACATAAGCAACACACATCATGCGTGTTCACTTGCCATTAGCGATAATGCGATTGATGGTACTAGTAAAAATGGAATCGAACTTGGCAGCAACCCAATTAAAGCCAAGATTTCAGACAATTCTATTTTTAGGGTTGGGGTCGATAATTTTTATTATGGAACTGAACCTATATCTACAAACCTAGCCGGAGTTTTTGTTAAAAGAAACGACGAAGGAATTGTAAATAAAGATACCGTAGTAGTTTGTAATAACGTTTCAGACAGGGATATTGTTGTTCAAAGAGGCCGTTCTTACAACAACGAGAATATAAACGCTGAACAACTTGTGTCAGTACTTTCTATTAACAGTCCTACACCTAGTGTTCAAGGTGAGAAGACGTTATTTAGAACGGCTAATACTGTAACAACTAATATTACAAGCCTGGACGGAGCGATTAAAGGGAAGATCGTTGAGATATTAATTAACGATAATTTCACCTATATTGCTAACTCTGGAAACTTCTCTTTGACTAGACCTGTGTATGAAGGAATAGGGTCCACTTTGAAATTGTTCTATAATGGCTATCAATGGGTCGAGATAACGGGACGATACACGGGTAGATATGCTTTCCAGGACGTAACTTCAAACGGTGTCATCGACTTAAGATTACATTATGTTTGGGATTTGTTTGGCATGGGGGGAAACTCGCAGCCTATTTCATTTGCGAATAGCAATCAAGACAATAAAGTAATTACATTAATGTTGAGGTCAGGATCAGGCACATCTCCCCTGAACTTAAATTTCTCCCCTGACATTCAATTGCCCGTTGATTTCCCGAGGCAGGCTACTTACAATTCTACCATTATGGCTACGTTTGTATATAACCAGCATTTATCAAAGTGGTTTAACTTGTCGTATCAAATTGTTCCTAATAATTAATGGGGAGAGGTCACATGAGAGAATCGGAAAAAACGATCAAAGTAACTAGGGCAACGGAAATAAATGTTCCTGTGGCATTTGAAGCACTAGAGGAAATATACGAATCAAAACCACAATCTAGGATTGACGTGAGGATTGCTTATTACGACGGGACAGGGGGCGTACTTCAAAGTTTTAACGTTACAATATCAGGAGAGCACTATCACTTACTTATGTCTGAGTCACCGGAGTTTGCTCCAGGCAAGCCCGCTAACGAATACCGAGAAATTGATTTATGGAAGATAATCGATCAGCTATCTGAGGAGGTGTAGACGCTGGATACCGCACTCATAAACGCTGCTCTTAAGGACGGTATATTCGCCGTCCTTTTTGTTGCGCTCTTTTTGTATCAATTACGCGAAGCACGCCGCTTGTCAGACGAGGCGAAAGCGCGTGAAGAACGCATTCAAACAGAAGCACGCGAACGTGAGGTCCGCATCCAAGACGAAGCAAAAGATCGCGAGGACCGCCTGATGACGCTCGCGGAAGACTTGACGGCACGCTTTGAAACACTCGCAAGTCAGTACGAAACTTTGGCGCTCGATGTTCACGATATCAAATCGGTAGTCAACGGAAGGGAGGGAACGCGATGAAAATCGTAATTGACGCAGGCCACGGCTATTACACGTTCGGCAAGCGCTGCCCTGACGGTTCCATGCGCGAATGGGAATTCAACTCGGTCGTTGCGAATTACGTTGCGCAAATGCTTGCGGCTTATGACGGAGTTGAAACGAAATTTACGCACGATGTAACGGGTAAGACGGACGTTCTATTGAATACGCGAACTAAGATCGCTAACGCTTGGGGCGCCGATATTCTCGTTTCAATTCACGCGAATGCTGCGGCCGGAACGTGGGGGATCGCGGAAGGAATCGAAACATTCGTTTACTCTACGAAATCGACCGCGTCTGTTAAACTCGCGAACGCAGTCCAGGCGCAGCTCATTGCGAAAACAGGGCGCCGTAATCGCGGAGTTAAGACGGGCGACTTGCACATGGTACGCGAAACGAAGATGCCGGCGATCCTCGTTGAATGCGGCTTTATGGATAATCGCGTAGAAGCCGCGCTACTTAAGACGGATGCTTATCGGCGTAAATGTGCGGAGGCAATCGTTGCCGGCATCGTTGAAGTTTACGGATTAAAAGCGCGAGTTAAGGAGGCGGCTGACGTGCGCGTAGATAAAGCAAACGTAGTCATCGACGCGAAGAAAGCGAAGGACGGCGTATTAATTGACGGAACAGTCTACGTACCCTTGCGCGAAGTTGCGGAGTATTACAGCGCAGCTATCGCGTGGGATAACAAAACGAAGACAGCGACTATTACAACGAAAGGTGGAAAATAAACGATGAAAGAGCGAGTTAAGAATCCGATGTTTGTAGCTGCGGTAGTTAGTTTCGTTTATCAGATTCTCGCGAATAACGGAGTTGCTCCCGATATGGGAATGTGGCAATTAGGCGTCGATCTTCTGACCTATTCGTTGATGGGATTCGGTATTTATAGCACATTTAATAAAACTGAAAATAGTTAATTTTACGTGACCTATTACCTAAGTGTATCGTATACTTATGGTAGTAGGTCCATTTTCTGTTAATGGGAGGAGTAAGTATACATATGGAAGATAGTACACGACAGTTCCCACGTAAGAATCTATACATATTAATAGCAATCGTTGCAGCAATCATAGTAATAATTGCGGTAAGATTAGCCGCTGACAATAACGGTCCATCCTTTACGTCTTCTAACGCGCCTATCTCACAAAACCTTACGTTAGGTGATCGAGTAACCGTTGGAGAGTATACGTTTATGTTTGACGGTTTCGAGGTATCGGAACAAGGGGACGAAAGTGACATCGTTACCTTTAGCGGGAGTGTAACGAATGATACGAGAGAGCCAATAACCGTTTATACAACGTTAATTGAACTAACAGACGGTTATAATACTTTCGCACATTCCTCTAATACGATTAGCGGTGAGATTAATCCGGGACTATCGGAGAACGGAGAAGTAACGTTTGAAATTCCTAAAAATACGACCGACCTTCGCCTAGTTGTCCATTCGAATATGTTTGGCGGTGGGGAGACGGCAACAATTTATTTAGAGGACACACAATAAATACAAGCCCGGCTGCATACGCTGGGGTAAAGCGATCGCCTACGCGATTGCGCTAGGGTGCGACCTGGAAACGGGTGGCTCCCTTTTCGTCGTTTATAGCTTTGATATACCCACCGCCCACCGATATATGACGAATAAGATGAGGTTAATATGCGCGCAGAAAAATTCGAAAAAGTATTTGACATCGAAGTACAGGCCGTGATATGATCTTAAATGTTCCGGTTGAAACGCACGTTAGACGGTCGCTAAGCTGAACGTATAAAAGTCCACACGTTACTTGTTCGTAGGGGATAACGTTGTGCCGACGGAGAGTAAAGCGAATGAAGCGAGTAAAGTACGTTGCGAATCGTTGATATTAAGCGGGAGTGGCGGAATCGGCAGACGCACAGGACTTAAAATCCTGCGGTAGGTGACTATCGTACCAGTTCAAGTCTGGTCTTCCGCATGTTAGATAATATGTGCCCTTAGCTCAGCTGGATAGAGCGTTTGACTACGAATCAAAAGGTCAGGAGTTCGAATCTCTTAGGGCACGCTTTAATTAAATAAGCCGGTGTGGCGGAATTGGCAGACGCGCGCGACTCAAAATCGTGAGGGAAACCGTGGGGGTTCGAGTCCCTTCACCGGCATCGTAAAAGAGGAACATTACAGTAGTAATGTTCCTCTTTTTTGTATTGGACAAACTGGATATCAAGGAAGATTGCCTGCTATATACGCGTAGATTGATAATGGCGTCGCAATCCTTCACCAAGCAGATTAAAGGTGACGATGGTGAACATCATGGCAAATGCTGGGTAAAAGACAAAACCAAATTGGCTTCGAAAAATTTCGTGACGGTGACTTGCAAGAAGAGCTGCCCAATTTAAGCCGGTTTGGACAAATTCGTTAGTATAATAGTCGACCTCTCTCCATTCATGTGAAAGAAAGATACTGATAATAGATAACTGTCCTATAAGAAGCATGACTTTGCCTAAATCAATGCAGAAATTAACGATCAACTCTGGTAACAGTGCAGGTATGTAATAGTTCTTCACTAGAGTTCTAGAGCTTAGTCCTAACGCAATCCCAGCTTCCATATAACTTTCCCTGGACAATTGATTAGCCTGTTGTTGAATTGTATAGGCAACACGGCCCGCTTCCACGGCAGCAAGAATGAGAATGGACCATAACAGGCGGAGATCAGTAAAGAGAAGAAAAGGAATAGCTAGTAGTAAGGCTGTTGCAAAAACAGGTGGCAAGAAAGAAAAACATTGATTCAATGCGTTAATTACATGGTGAAAGAATCCTTTCTTTTTGCATGATAATAGTCCAAGTGGGATTGCGATTATATAGCGAATTAAAGTAATTATGATAACAATGAATATGGTTTCTTTGGCTGCAATCACAATCTTACTTAAATTATCGACTCCTTTTTTGTCAGTTCCGATCCAATTCTTCTCGGATGCTTCGAACGCAGGAAGTTCAAGCTTATTAAATGCATCCATACGGTATCTCTCCTGGCTCAAATTCTTATCTATAAATGGAAGGTGAGGGCCAATAAACATCACAAATAGAAGCAAGCCTAACAATATACTACCGATTAACAAGGGAATATTCTTTCGCAATCTGCTCACCTCAAACTCTAACTATCTATGTAACTTAAATATTAAATCTCATATTTTCTTATGTATTATTGACGATCGAAATATCGGCGAGCCGCAGCAGCGATCCATTGAACCAATAAAAATAGCAGGATGAAGTAAAGCACAATATAGATAATGACGCCAGGTTCATAATTGTTTCCGGTTCCAACTTGAGTATCGTAATCAAGGGCTTGGGATAAGCGGTACGCTGCCCCAGGGTAACTTCTATAGATTTCGACCATTAGCAGATTTGAAAGAATGAATACGAGCATCCCTGGAAGATGGGTTAAGATTGTAATAATACCATTAGCTAACATATGTTTACACAGTATAACCCACTCGCGAAGTCCCTTAGCCCTGGCTAATTTGATGTATAATTTATTTTCTTGTGAGGTTAAGGAAGCGGAGGTAAGTCGTGCAATCTGGACAATCGGATAGATGGATACTAGTAAGGAAGGGATGATAAAGCCCTGCCATCCATCGGTCGCAAAGAAACGAATAAAGGGAACATTTTTGATAATAAACCATTGGATAAGTAAAATAAGGAAAAAATCGGGGATGGCATTGATGATCCAGGTTGTCCAATTGCCGAGCAAGTTCAATCTGGTTTTGGAGAGACGGTAATCCATAACTCCTTTTAAGATCCCAAAGATCAAGCCAATTAACAATGCTGTCACAATCACCAGCAGGCTTCTGCCCATTGCTTTTAATGCCTCTGATTCTGAAGAATGGCCAGAATATCTCGATTCCCCCAAGCTTCCGTTCTCGATCGCTGTTTTGAAAAATTCACTAACATGGGCTGTATACTGACTTAGAGTAAGAGAGGGCTCCTCGGCTACGATCTTATAATCCTGAATACTTAGTTCAAGCTGACGAGGAATTAGAACAACAGAAACGATAAGACAGAAGGCAAGGATGCTTACAATCAAAGATTTTAGCATTTGATACTTAAGATTCATATCTACCTCCAATAGATTTCAAAGTATACATCTAGTAGTATCACAATTTACCTGTTTTTGTCTATATTAAGCATCTACTGTAAAGAATCTAGCACTAGTAGACGACTATCCGTCTCCTTAGCGCTAGATTGCTTTTCTGTCTTCACGATATTGTCCGGGTGTGACGCCCTCTAATTTTCGGAAAGAGCGAATGAAGTTTTGTGAATTGTTGTACCTTAGTTTGGTTGCGATGTCCTTGATGGACATATCGGACGTTGTCAGCCATTTTTTTGCCATACTAAAACGATAATTGGTCAAGTATTCGCTGAAAGAGCAGCCCGTTTCTTTACGAAAAACACTGCTGAGATAGTTGGCATTGTAGTGAAGTCGATGGGCGCATTCCTCTAACGTTAGATCTGTATCATAATAATTCTGTACAAGGTCAATGATCTTCTCAGAAATATGATGATATTGAGTATTTTGGCGATTACGGAATACACCAACGATAGGAAGAATGAGCTTGAACCAGAACCAATTACGGATCTCATCAACGGTGTCCAGCTTCAGAATATCTTCAAAGACAGAGCGCTTCTCATGATAGATATGATGTACGCTAATTCCAGACTCTTGCATCATCAGCAGAAGATTATTAAGCAGCCGAGTAATTGGTATTTGATATTCATGGGGAAGGAGCTCAAGGTCGAAGATACAGTTAAGCAGTTGATCAAAAGTGTCCCGAGCCTTTCGTTCATCTGCCAGCTTGATCGCCTCTATCAGCTCATTCTCCAGCTGTGCAGGATAAGACAGGTTCACGTAGTGCTTACCATCATTAAGATCCTGATATTGGATAACGATGCCTTTACCGAGCTTAATTCGGTGTCTGAGTGCTTCCAGCCCCTCCCGATATGCCATGGAAATACCATGAAAAGATTCCACAGGTAAGCTGATCCCGATGCTCACTGATAGATCAAGAACCTGATCAATATGGTTTTGAACATCCTCTGTTAAGGAGTAGAGATAAGCATTAAATACGGTATCATCCGTTTCTTCACCGCCAACCAGCAGAACGATCGTATGGTCTATTATGACTGGAGTGAGACGTTCTTTCTGTGAGACAAGCTCTTCCAGCATATTTTGCACGGCAAACAATAGCAGCTCAAGGTCTTTTTTCTCATATCGGGTTTGCTCTGTAAAATCAATCTGAATGGTCAGGACAGCCATCGTGCGCCATTCGTTCATTTGTTTGCCATAACCATACTGCTCGAGTTTGTGAAGGAGCTCATTTGATTTGAACTGGCCTGTGAATACTTTGGTTAGATAGAAGGTTCTAACCTGCTGGATGTGCTGATGCAGCTCCTTTTCAAGCCTTGACTTCGACTGGAATAAGTCCGACACTTCAGCCCCGATATGCTCAAATTCGTTACGATCTGGTCTAAGCCCTAGCTCATTCAGTAATCTACGGATAGGTGAATAAATGCGTCTTGATCCAAGAAAGGCCATTCCAACGGAAATAAGCAGCAGAGCCAGACACATCAGTAGAGTGTAGGTTCCAATTTGTGAAGATTTTTGAGTAAGACTCTGGATGGAGGTTGCCGATAAATAGGTCCAGTCATTAAGCTCGGAACGATAATAAGATACCGCATAATCTTGACCTGACAATTCGGTTGTAAACTGTCCTGACGGCTGCTCGAGCTTGCCTTCGGCATGGAGTCCGCTCTCAGATAAGGGCTTCCCGATCAGTTCCTGATCATAATGGAACAGGATACGTTCATTGGCATCTAAGATGATAATGTCTTCCGTTGAATCACCGTCCTTTTGAATAAAGTCCTTTAGCTCACAGGAGGGGATATTGGCGATCGCAAGACCGGATTTCTCAATTCCGGTGGCGGGCAGCTTTTTAACTAGGCTGATATTGTACTGGCAGTTGGCACCGTTCGCATTCTCCTCACTATAAAACCACTTCGACGGAGTAAGAGTCCAGCCTGAATTCTCCTTCATATTTTGGAGACCTTGAATCTCGTCGGCCAGGGGGTAATCATTGAAACGGTAGAGACCTGAGTTTTTGATCATCCAGTTTTGGTCGAAATTGATAAGTACAACATCATCGAGCTTGGTTTCAAAAGACTGCATGTTTCGGACTTCGGTGCGGAGATCATTATAGGTTTTGAAATCGGTTACAAAAAGTGGGCTTTGAAGAGCGTTTTTAAGCACACTGGAGCTGACTACCTGATTAAGGGTGTGGTTGACAGTCACAAGCTTTTGTTCTAAATTGGAATTAATTTGCAAAATAAGCTGCATCTTACTGCTGTTGACGTTCCGCTGTATCTCCTGAGTAGAGGTAACATAAGCAAATACACCGATGAAAATGACAGGAATCGTGCTCAGCAGGAGGACGAAGATCGTTATTTTGCTTAAAAAGCTCAAAGCGTTCCAGCGCATGGACATCACCTGTCTCGATTAGTAATTGAGGCTTCTTATTGATTATGCCTATAAATGGAAAATTCGGCAAGGGGGATGGGCGGTTATGATGGTTCTTTTTAAGCGAGTAGCATGGGGGAGACGCATAATTGCGGCCGGGGCAGGTCTATTGTCCATGATGATCGTTACCGCCTGTAATAGTGGTGCCCTTAAGGCAGAACTGCAAGTACCAGCAGAGGAGAAGCTTCCAATATCGATGATGGTCCCGCTTCATTTTCCCCATCCGCCGAGTGATGAAATCATGGATCGAATTGAGCAGCTTACTCATACGGAGCTGGAGATCAATTGGATCACAGACGGTATATACACAGATAAGCTGAACACGGCACTCACGACCAATTCCATGAAGAAAGTAACCTTTGTGAAGCATATTGATTATCCCTTTATCAAAAATGCGATACGAACGGATGCATTCTGGGAAATCGGCTCCTATATCGAAGAATTTCCGAATCTCCGATATCTGGATTCCGGTATACTTGAGCAGACGGCGGTGGATGGACGTATTTACGGATTATACACAGAGAGACCCTCTTCAAGACAAGGCGTCATCATTCGAGAAGATTGGCTTGATCGGCTGGGGCTCGAAACACCGAAAACATTAGACCAGCTGTACGAGGTTATGAGAGCGTTTACTTTTTCTGATCCGGACGGAAATGGCTTGCATGATACGATTGGATTAGCAGATCGCAACGACCTCACCTATGGGGCTTTCAAGACACTGTCTTCTTATTTTGGAACACCGAATAACTGGCTGGTCAAAGGAAACACATTAATCCCTGAGTTTGAGACCCAGGCCTACATGGACACGATGAACTTCATGAAGAAGCTCGTTAAGGAGAAGCTGATCAATCAGGACTTTGCTGTCACTAGCAAGGATGTACAGAGAGATATGATCATTACAGGTAAAGCTGGTGTATATATTGGCAGCATGACGGATGTGCAGCGTTTGTATGATGAGACTAAGGTACTGAATCCAGACGCAAGATTCACGCTTTCGAATCGAATACAGGGACCGGCGGGATATAAAGTGTGGTCTATTCCAAATTATAACGGTGTTTTTTTATTTTCGAAGAAGGCCATAGAAACAGAGGCGGAGCTGAAAAAGATCCTAGGCTTTTTTGACAGAACGATGGATGAGGATGTTGCCAATCTGATGCGGTATGGTATTGAAGGTATACACTACACGGTTCAGGATGGAAAGGTGCTTCTGGATGAAGGAACGTCCATTCTGCGGGTTAACGAAGTAAATCCGTTGTACACATTAATGATTGCGGATCTCAGCAACCCCAATGTAATGCCAATTGCGAAGCAGGAGGCCTTAACTGCATTAGCAGAGGAATTAAGTATGGATAATGAGAAGTTCCTGGTTCAAGACCCGACCCTCCATCTGGAGTCCGATACGTATGCCGAAAAAAATGTGGAATTGGAAACATTGATATCCGATGCAACCTATCATTATATTTTGGGAAATCTTGACCAAGAAGGCTTCGCCCGTGAGATTGAACGATGGAAGCAATCGGGTGGAGAGGATATTATTCAAGAATATACTGCTGCTTATTTCAAGTGAATAGAGGAATTTGCACCGTCCAATGGTGATTCGCAGGAATCACACACATTGGGCGTTTTTTTTGATCTAGTAGAGCAGAAATATAGATGATAATCAGGATAATCATTTGATTAGATGTCGCACGGAGTAAGGTGATATGGGCAAATGATTGTATTCGTACTCTGTTTTTAAAATGTAATGTGAGAGTGCAAGCAAGTTATCCATCAACTTAATGGAGGTCATGACAAATATGAAAAAAAGAACATTCGCCATGCTCAGTCTATTAACGTCATTCAGTATGGTCCTATCTGCCTGTGGGGACGGAGGAGAGAGC
Source organism: Paenibacillus shunpengii (assembly GCF_042684905.1). NCBI lineage: Bacteria > Bacillati > Bacillota > Bacilli > Caryophanales > Paenibacillaceae > Paenibacillus > Paenibacillus shunpengii. The sequence continues at coordinate 42,158 of NZ_JBHUMJ010000008.1, forward strand.
AGTTCAGGTAATTCCAGCGAACCTGGGGCGTCACAAGGCGGGGAGAAAGCATCCAGTCAACCGGCAGAGATTACGATTATGCTTCCTCTAAATACAGCCGAAACCCCACCGGATACGATTAAAAATGAAGTGGAGAAGCTGACAAATACGAAGCTGACGTATCAATTTTTTCCGGCGGACACATACGAAGAGAAATTAAATACCTCCTTTGCGACAGGCTCACTGCCGGATGTAACTTACTTGAAGAATCAGGCCACCTTCATTCAAATGAAGGAAGCCATTCGTGACGGACAGTTCTGGGAAATAGGACCTTACTTAAGCGAATTTGAAAACTTAAATAAACTGAAGCCGCTCATTCTTGAGAACACAAAGGTGGATGGAAAACTTTATTCACTATATATCGGTAGGCCACTAGCAAGGCAGGGACTCATCTATCGTAAGGATTGGGCAGATAAGCTGGGCATTGAAGCACCAACCAATGTGGATGAATTCTACACTATGTTGAAAGCGTTTAAAGAGCAGGATCCGGACGGAGATGGACAGGACAATACAATTGGACTGACGGACCGAAATGACCTGGTATATGGCGCATTCAAGACCGTTGCTTCCTGGTACAAGGTTCCGAATAACTGGGGGGAGAAGGACGGACAGCTCCAGCCGGATTTCACTTTTCCTGAGTATATGGAAACCCTCGATTTCTTCAAGAAGCTTCATCAAGAAGGGTTAATCAATCAGGATTTTGCGGCTACGAGTAAAACGGATCAAGTTAACTTGTTCACGAGCGGCAAGGCAGGAGCTTATGTCGGGGCAATGTCGGATATTAATTCCCTGCACAAGGATCTGATCAAGAATGCGCCGGATGCTGTACTGGATGTGGAGAGCATGATTGCTGGACCTACAGGAGAAGCGTCAACCTGGGCAATTCCTGGATATAACAATGTCATTCTGTTCCCAACTTCCGCGATCAAGGATGAAGCAGAGCTGAAGCAGGTGCTAGCCTTCTTTGACAAGATGATGACTCCTGAAGTGGCCAATCTGATGTACTGGGGGCAGGAGGGCGTACATTATACCGTTGAGGACGGTAAGGCCAAAGCGTCGGAGGATCAGGAAAAAACCGAACGTGAAGTGAAGGGTTACAAAGACAGTGTTATCGGGGAACCAGAAACCAATGGAATGTACGAAGGGTATCATGATCTGCCAGGCAGAATCCATGCAGAAGAGCTGACGGTAGCGAACGAGGAGATTGCCGTTCATGATCCTACAGCAGCGCTTGATTCTGAGACTTATACAACCAAAGGTGTTGAGCTGCAGACGATCATTACGGATGCGACTTACAAATATATCTATGGAACCTTAGATCAAGCAGGATTTGAAGCTGCTGTAGCGCAGTGGAAGAAGCAGGGCGGGGAGCAGATTATTCAAGAATTTAATGAAGCGTACGCAGCCAAGAAGTAACAATACGGTTCTTTGTAGTTAGTAGTTATCAAAGCATAAGTAACACCAAAACATCCGAATAATGTTACATCCAGACGTTTCTAGTGCCGCCGGACATACCGGATAGAAAGGGAGAGAGCCATGCAGGAAATCGCCGTTCCATCTGCAACAACGCGTAAAAAGGAGAGCAGGCTGCGTAAAAGAATTTGGAAAAATAAATGGATTTACGTCATGCTGCTCCCAGGTATTCTCTATTTTATGATCTTTAAATATTTACCGATGTATGGACTTGTCATTTCATTCCAGGACTATAAGCCGTTCAAGGGGATACTTGGCAGCGAATGGGTAGGATTTGAGCACTTTGCCCGATTGTTCAATGAGCCGGATTTTCTAAACATACTCACGAATACACTCATCCTGTTCGGGTTAAATCTGCTCTTCTACTTTCCAGTGCCGATCATTCTTGCCCTTATGCTGAACGAGGTGAGGAACTCCTTCTTCAAGAAGACATTCCAAACCCTCGTGTATCTGCCGCATTTCATGTCCTGGGTTATTATCGTGTCGATTGGCTATGTCATGCTGACGATGGACGGCGGGATTGTGAATGAGCTGCTCGTATTTTTTGGCTTCGAGAAAATCAATTTCTTGCTCAGCACAGAGTGGTTCAGGTCAACGTATATCATTCAGGTAATCTGGCGTGAGGCAGGCTGGGGAACGATCGTTTACCTTGCTGCCATTGCCTCTGTTGACCCTCAGCTATATGAAGCGGCGAGAATGGACGGAGCGAATCGGCTGCGTCAAATATGGCATATCACCCTTCCTGCCATTCGTAGTGTCATCATTATTCTGCTCATTCTAAAGATCGGTGATGTGCTGGAGCTTGGCTTCGAGCATGTATATCTCCTGCTGAACTCGATGAACCGGGAGGTTGCAGAGATTATTGATACTTATGTCTATACTGCTGCGATGAAGCAGGGGCAATTCAGCTATAGTACAGCGATTGGCTTCTTTAAATCCTTTGTCGGATTGATTCTTGTCATGATTGCCAATAAGCTGGCCAAAAAAATGGGTGAAGAGGGCGTTTACTAATCTCGTCGGGAGGAGAGAGAAAATGGTTGAAGACAGAACGCTGGGCGGAAAAATGTTCTCGTATGTGAACTTTATTCTGCTTGCTGTCATAGCACTGGTTACTGTATTGCCATTTGTGCATGTGGTCGCTGGTTCATTCACGACAAGTGCTGAAATGGCAGCCAAGAAATTTGTACTCATCCCGACAGATTGGAGTCTGGATGCCTACAAGTTTATATTTTCAACAAATACGATCTTTCGAGCGATGCTGGTATCCAGTGGGGTTACCGTCATTGGCACATTGTTCAGTATGCTGATTACATCACTGATGGCATATGGACTCTCGAGACGGGATCTGGATGGACGCAAAGTTATCATGTTTATGGTCGTCTTCACGATGCTGTTCAGCGGAGGGATGATCCCTACGTTTCTCGTTGTGAAGGAGCTTGGATTAATTGATACGTATGCTGCCCTGATCTTGCCAAGCGCCATAAGTGCCTTTAATATGATCATTCTTAAAAATTTCTTTCAGAACATTCCGGAGGGCTTGGAAGAATCCGCGAAGATCGACGGATCGAATGATTTTGGAATTCTGTTCCGTATCGTGCTTCCGCTGTCCATGCCGGCCATTGCAACCATCTCACTGTTCTATGCGGTTACGTATTGGAATACCTATATGAGCGCGATCCTTTATTTAAATGAGAGTAAAATGTGGCCAATCCAAGTGTTGCTGCGTCAAATCGTTGTACTCGCAAGCGGTATGGACTACAGCTCAGAGCTGGATTCCTCCGTTCCACCGCCCGACCAGGCAGTGAAGATGGCGGTAATCGTGGTAGCGACACTGCCGATCCTGATGGTCTATCCATTCTTGCAGAAGCATTTCGCGAAAGGTGCGATGCTGGGCTCGATTAAGGGCTGAGCCAGCTGTTCGAAATTTTGTTTATCAAATGTGAGTCATTCCGCTCCTCTTCACCAGAGGGGCGGTTTTTGTGTTGTATTTATGCTTACGATAATGTCTGTACTTATAAGGTCTTGGCTCATCCCCGACCAGAGTCTAGGTTAAAAAACCGTCCCCGGTCCGTTTTGAAAAGAAGTAAATTCTCCTAAAATAAAGTCATAAGGAACACGAAGTAAAAACAAGAAACAAAACACGAAGCAAATCGTAAAGAAGAAAGACAAACAAGAAGGCGGTGATAACAACATATGAGATACAGTAAAGGTAAAAGCTTAGCGATCATCCTGATCGTCGTGGGAGCCTTGATGCTATTCGGAGGGTTTCTTCCCTTCCTTGGAGCAGTAACTAGAGAAATTATGGGTTATCTGGTTCCAATCGCGATGATCGCTCTTGGATACTACGGTGTCAAGAGAGGAAACACCTTAATCGGTTACATCATTCTAGTCATTGGTGTGCTGGTTCTGATCAGCAAGCTGGCATGGTTAATCGGACCCCTCATTGCAATCGGGTTGATCGTATTTGGGATTTACATGCTGAAGGACAAAAGCAATCACAGCAGCAGACGTTACTAATTAAATTTAACAGTTGGAAAGGGAGGTCAGATCAAGAATGGGCGTATTTCGTCGAATGCGGGATATCACCGCAGCCACCATTAATGAACATCTGGAACAAAGTCAAGATCCTGTCAAGCTGATCGATCAATTTCTGATGGATACACGAAATGAGATTGGAGAGGTTGAGAAGCTTCACCAGCAATATTCAAGACATACCAGACAATTAAAGCAGCAGGTAGATGAGGCTTCAGCCATGATTGCGAAGAGAGAAGAGCAGGCTCTGCTGGCACTCAAAGCGGAGGAAGATCATCTGGCCAAGCTGGCATTGCAGGAAAAAATGCTCTACGAAGAAAAGTACAAACAATATATCGAACTGTACGATCAAAGCAGAGATGCACTGACAGAGCTTGAGGAGCAGTTAGACCATCTCAAGACTGAATATCAAGCAGTGTACAGCAAGCGTCAATATTACTATGCAAGAATGCAGACGATACAGCTGCAGCAGCGAATGAATGAACGCTCTGGCCAATATGGCGGAAGACATGTTCCGGGAATGTTCAATCGCTTGGAGGACCGGGTGTCTGATCTTGAGTATGAGGCAAGAAGTCTTCGGGATCTGCGCCGCGGTGAGCAGTCAAGAGAAACCAGCCAGTATTCCGTATCTGATCTCTTGGAACGAGAGATGGCGAAGCTCAAGAAGAAGCTGGAAAACGGAGGAAAGGAGTAATTAGATGAGTAAATTATATCGATCAAGACGCGACAAGATGGTAACCGGGCTACTCGGCGGGCTATCCGAAACACTCGGCATAGACTCCACACTAGCAAGACTGATATTCGTAGTCAGCATCTTTTTCACAGGCGGCGTAATGATCTTCCTCTACTTCATTGCTGCGCTTGTTATACCTAAGGAATATATACCACCTTATGACCCTTATGGTCCAGGGCCGGGTCCAGGTGCAGGTGGATATTATGGAAAAGGCAATGAATATGCGAACCAAGGCGGGTTTGCTTCTTATAGAGAACCGCAGAGAGACCGATTCAGCGGCAATCGTTATCAGAGTTCAAACGCTTATGAGCCCAAACAGGATGATCTCGACTCCATGATGGGTGATATTGAGAAAAAGGCATTAAAGAAAGAAGTAGAAGAGCTGCGCCAAAAACTATCGAAGTATGAGAAGGGAGATTTATAAAATGGGAGTATTTAAAAGAATTAAAGATATGACAAAAGCATCGGTGAATGAAGTTCTGGACAAAGTAGAAGATCCGATTGTAATGCTGAACCAATATATTCGTGATATGGAAGCAGAAATTCGTGAGGCAGAAGTTACTGTCGCGAAGCAAATGGCGAATGAGCGCCGGATGAAGCATCGTTTGGAAGAAGCGGAACGTCTTGGTGTACAGCGTGAATCGCAGGCTGAGGCAGCACTTGTTAACGGGCAGGAGGAAGTCGCACGCAAGCTTCTTGAAGAGAAGATCTACTATGATCAAAAGGCAGAGGAGTATAAGAACTTCCATGTGGAAGCAGAGACTCAAGCAAAAGAGCTTGTGCAGCAGCTTCATGACATGAAGGATGAGTTCTACAAAATGCGTAACAAACGCAATGAGCTAGTATCCCGTGCACAAATGGCCAAAGCCAAAAAGCAAATGAACCAAATCAACAGTGTTCACACGATCGAAAGCGGCAATGCATCTCTTGGATTCCATCGTATGGAAGAGAAAATTATGCAGCTTGAAGCGGAAGCAGATGTCATGCGTGCTCCATACCGAAGCAGCTACACGAATAATCCGGTAGAAACGGAGAAACAATTCAAAGTAAATGAGCAGCTGGAAGCATTGAAGAGCAAGCTGAACGGCAAAGCCTCTTCTGAAGATGCGCCTAAAGAATAAGCTATTCAAGTCAGCATGAAGTTATGATAGAATCAAGCAGTGGTTTAAACTAGGTTGAATAGAGCCATACGGGAGCGATATTGTTCCGTATGGCCTTTTTTAAGATCATAGGCCGGCTTTAATGGCAGTAGTGCGATTCGAATTTATCCAAATACATATCGGCCAGTGTGGTCGAAAATTGACATGAGGGGGTGCGACAGATGAGTAACAAAAAGCAGTTTTTTGCAATACTGGCGATAGGGATCGGTCTGCTGATGCTGCTTGGAGATTTTATCAGCTTCTTTACGATTGTCGCACTTCTCTTATTGATTTATGGTTACTTCAAATTCCAATCGGGCAATGCCAAAAAAGGACGCACATATCTGGGAGTCGGCGCAGCCATTCTCATTCTTGATAATTTGATCTTTGTTGTCGGTGTAACCCTGATTTCACTTGGCGTGTTCTATTGGAAGGGGCGTAAAGTCCAGCCGAGAGAAGGCTACATCATCAATCAAAATTTTATGTCCAATTTTGCTTGGGATGAGGAGCCATGGATGCTCAGAAACACATCGATCTGGCATGTCATCGGTGAAGTGGATGCTGACTTATCGCTGGCTATTCCGGAGACGAAGGAGACCGTTGTTTATCTGCAGGGAGTGATGGGAGATATTGATTTATCGATCCCAGAGGATTATGGTGTAGAGATCGAAGCATTTATACTACTAGGCAAGCAGCAGTTCGGGAATGATCAAAAAGGCGGAGCAATGAATCGGCTTGTTTATCGGACTCCGGGCTATGAGAACAGTGAATATAAAGTGAAGTTTGTCATTTCCTATTTAATTGGCGACCTAAACGTACGATTAACGTAATACTCAACAGGAGGGAGGACTCCCTTATGCAATCCAATAAAACAAAAAATATGGTCACGCGTAGTATGGGACAGAGCATATTGCTTGCACTGGTGCTAGGCTTGGTTACCTTTTATATATTTTACTCCTATGGATACTTAATGCCGTTTGATGAGTGGGATCATTGGTTTCAGGCTGGAGCCACCCTTGTATTACTGTTGATTGGACTCGGTGCGATTTATGGGTTCTTCCAAATGTACAGAACCAAGGTGCAACTAGAGAGACTGCGGGAAACCTTACTGCAATGGGAGAAAGGAAGCGTAACGAGGGCTGTGCCGGAGCTTGGTTATGATGAAGTCGGACGAATTGGAGAACAGTTGGGCCGGATCAGCAAGAAGTGGGAGGAGCAGGTCACCTCGCTTCAGCGCCTCTCCACGCATAATGCTCAGTTAGCTGAACAAGCAAGAGTGTCTGCCATTGTAGAAGAAAGGCAGCGTTTAGCCAGAGAGCTGCATGATGCTGTGTCCCAGCAGCTATTCGCCATATCCATGACAGCTACAGCGGTAGGACGTACGCTGGAGAAGGATTTTGACAGAGCACAGCGACAGGTGGCGTTGATCGAGGAAATGGCTTCTGTTGCCCAATCGGAGATGAGGGCATTGCTGCTGCATTTGCGTCCCGTATATCTGGAGGGCAAGCATCTTGAACAAGGACTTAAGGAACTTGTGAGAGAGCTTCAGTCCAAGGTGCCGATGGAAATTTCGCTTGAGATGGATGAAGGCATTCAGCTGGTAAAAGGGATAGAGAATCATCTATTTCGTATTATTCAGGAAGCCATGTCCAATGCCCTTCGGCATTCCAAGGCGGAAAGGATCGAGATTCGAATTCAACGCAAGGATAAAGCCATTCGGGTCATTATCCGGGATGATGGCGAGGGCTTTGAATTGGATGACAAGAAGCAGGCTTCGTACGGGTTGTCCAATATGCAGGAGCGTGTAAATGAAATTGGCGGCTCGATCGTATGGATTACGGCTCCAGGCAAAGGAACCCGAATCGAAATAACGGTGCCGGTCATGGAGGAAGAAAGCGAGGGAGCATAGTATTATGGAAGATGAAAGTATGGAAGTTGCCATTAAGGTTCTGCTGGTCGATGACCATGAGATGGTGCGGATTGGGCTGGCGGCTGTGCTGGATACCGAGGATGGGATCGAGGTTGTTGGTGAAGCAGGGAGCGGAGAGGAAGGCATTCGTCTTGCTCAGGAGTACCATCCCGATGTCGTTCTAATGGATCTGGTGATGGAAGGAATGGATGGGATTGAAACGACCAAGCAGCTGTTAAAGATGCAGCCAGAATGCAAGGTTATCGTACTTACCAGCTATCTGGATGATGAGAAGATGTATCCCGTCATTGAAGCTGGAGCATTTAGCTACTTACTTAAAACTTCACGCGCTTCCGAGATTGCGGATGCGATCCGCGCTGCTGCCCGCGGTCAGTCTGTTCTAGAGTCTCAGGTAGCCTCCAAGATGATGAACCGCTTCCGCCAGCCGCAAGAGCAGGCCAAGGCACATGAAGGCCTCACTGAACGTGAGATGGATGTTCTAAGACTGCTCGCACAAGGCAAATCGAATCAGGATATTGCGGACACATTGATTATCGGGATAAAAACGGTAAAGTTTCATGTGACGAACATTCTCGCGAAGCTGGGAGTCGATGATCGTACGCAAGCGGCGATTTACGCTTATAAGAATGGTCTGGCTGAGTGACAAGGACAATTCTCAAATTTGAATTTATATAACTGTGCAGCACAATGTAAGGCCCCGAGACTCTGGATAGATGAGCCGGGGCCTTCTATTACTTTATAGAAAGAATTAGATGAGGAAGAGCAAAGCGAGGAACGAGAGACCGAGAGCCCAATCGTAGCCATAGCCGCCGTAAGGATAGAAGCCTTTAACTACGGCCTGCTGCTTTAACTTTTTCTGTTTTTTCTTCGGCTGCTCTGCTTGTTTGCTCTCGAGTACACTCGATTTGTAAGCTCGGCAGGATCTATATTTGCCTTTGCGTTCATCGGCAAGAAAAATATGGGTTCCATTACAGCTGTGAAGTCTGCCGACAAACCGTCTTCCGTCTTTCATGACAGCACAGACCATTTTTCCACAATGCTGGCCTATGTTTTCCGGGGTTAACGGACGTACAGGATACATATCATTCACCTCGTTTGTAATTTAATAGAGAGAAAGAAAGTATTGCAGTGCTTAGACCTTCATTCTGTCTAACTTATAAGTATTCTCTTGAAGCTGAACAGGTATAGACCTTTAACCAAGCCCTGTATGATAGATGAGCAATTATTTGAAAAGCCGGTTATAAGAATAAGAGAATACCTATAATAGTAGGAGATGAGGATTTCAAGGCATAGCTTCGCAAGTTCAGTTGTGCTAAAATGTCAGCAACATCCAGGTAACACTATTTAGTTCAAAAAATAAAACTATTCGATAGGGAAAGAAGGAGCTATGGCGAACATTCAAAAGGTTGAAACAATGCAGGCATCGAGTGCGGTATTTTTCATTTTTGGAGCTACGGGCGATCTCGCCCGGCGCAAGCTTTTTCCTGCGATTTATAGTCTTTACCGGGAAGGTAAGCTGTCAGATCACTTTGCAGTTATTGGTCTGGCAAGACGTCAGCGGACGCGTGAGGAGTTCAGAGAAGATGTGCTGTCCTCAATAAAGGAGTTTTGTCGTTATAAGCCAAGCGATGGGAACCAAGAGGAATGGGCTGAGTTTGCACGGCATTTCGAATATAAGTCTTTAGATATTCATCATGTCGATGGGTTTCGTGAGCTTAATGCCTTCACAGAGGATGTGGAACATGAATTTTCCATTCCCGGTAATCGTCTGTTCTACCTCGCGCTGGCTCCTGAGCTGTTTGGAAGCGTGTCTTCCCATTTGAAAGAAGGGGGGCTGCTTGAAAGTACAGGCTGGCACAGGCTGGTCATTGAGAAGCCCTTCGGCTATGACTTGGGCTCGGCAGAGCAGCTGAATGAGCAAATTCGTGAAGTATTTCGCGAAGAAGAAATTTACCGGATCGATCATTATTTGGGCAAAGAAATGGTACAGAATATAGAGGTGATCCGTTTCGGCAATGCCTTTTTTGAGCCGTTATGGAATAACAAGCATATTTCCAATATTCAGATTACACTGGGTGAGACCGTCGGAGTTGAAGAGCGTGGAGGATACTATGACCAGGCCGGCGCCCTTCGTGATATGGGACAGAACCATATGTTGCAGATGCTCACAATGATTGCCATGGAGCCGCCAAGCCGGCTTGTGCCCGAGGATATCCGGGATGAGAAGGTGAAGGTGCTTCGTTCCTTACGTCCGTTTGCTTCAAGTGAGGATGTGAGCGCGAATGTCGTTCGTGGTCAATATACGGAAGGTGATGTGAAGGGGGTACATCTGCCCGGTTATCGCCAGGAGGATAAAGTAGATCCCAGTTCCAATACGGAAACGTATTTTGCGGCGAGGGTATTCGTCGATAACTTCCGATGGGCTGGAGTGCCCTTCTATATCCGAACCGGTAAGCGACTGCCTGTCAAAACGACAGAAGTGGTTGTGGAGTTCAAATCCATGCCGAACAATGTGTATCTTGGTCAAAAATATAAGCTCGAGCCGAACCTCCTTGTCATCCGTGTAAATCCGATGGAGGGTATTTATATCAAGATCAATGCCAAGAAGCCAGGCACAGATTCAGAGATTGAGCCGCTTGCCATGGATTTTTGCCAGAGCTGCATGATTGGAATTAACTCCCCGGAGGCTTATGAACGGCTCATTCATGATGCTGCAGAAGGAGACTCCACCTATTTTACAAGATGGGACGAAGTTGCAACGGCCTGGTCCTTTGTAGACCGTATTGCAGCGGTATGGCAAGAGCAGCCGGAGAGTCTGGCCTATTATCCTGCAGGCAGCTGGGGGCCGTCCGCAGCGGATAATCTGCTGGAGCAGGATGGACATCACTGGTGGCCGGTTAATGGACAGGATGAAGACAACGTGATCTGGATTAAGAACAATGAAGGATGAATAAACCGACTTCTTACATGAATCACATCGTGACATTTAATGGTGCAAAAGCAGAGGCCTCTCTCTAAATTAGGAGGACTCTGCTTTTTTAGGTGAGATAAAATATACAGGTAAAAATAAATAACAAATGTGGTACAATAGGAGAGTTGAGCCATTTAGACGGAAGGTCCTATGGCAAGATAACGACAGGGATGATGTTATACTTTGAAATATTACATTTTTGATGAATATATGAGTATGAGAGGGATTAATGAACATGAGCAAAACCACGAATATTTTGCAGGAGGAGGTCGACAAACGCCGGACGTTTGCGATCATCTCTCACCCGGATGCCGGGAAGACGACGTTGACTGAGAAGCTGCTGTTATTTGGGGGCGCCATTCGCCTGGCAGGTACAGTAAAGGCTCGGAAGGCAAGCAAGCATGCGACAAGTGACTGGATGGAAATTGAGAAGCAGCGGGGAATCTCTGTAACGTCCTCTGTGATGCAGTTTGATTATTTAGGTCATCGTATTAATATTCTGGATACACCGGGTCACCAGGACTTCAGTGAGGATACTTATCGCACACTGACTGCCGCAGATAGTGCCGTCATGTTGATTGACGTAGCGAAGGGTGTCGAGGCACAAACGATTAAATTGTTCCAGGTGTGTGCAAAGCGCGGAATACCGATCTTTACATTTATCAACAAGCTGGACCGTGAGGGACAAAGTCCGTTTGATCTAATGGAGGAGCTGGAGCGTGTTCTTGGTATCCGTTCGGTACCGATGAACTGGCCGATTGGTATGGGCCGGGAACTCTGCGGTGTATATGACCGGATGAAAAATCAGGTGGAGCTGTTCCAAGGTGATGATCATTCCAAGATTAATGTGCAAAAGGTCGACAGCTATGAGGATCCGGTGATTCGTGAGATGGCTGGTGAATTCTTGCATGACCAATTAAAGCAGGAGCTTGAGCTTCTCGATGTAGCGGGTGATCCGTTTGACCTGGAGAAGGTGCTGAAAGGGGAGCTTACCCCTGTATTTTTCGGTAGTGCAGTTAATAATTTTGGTGTTCAGACCTTCCTGGAGAACTTCCTGGAGCTGGCGCCGAAGCCGGAACCTCGCAAGAGCACGGAAGGTGTAGTTGAACCGACAAATGAGAAGTTCAGCGGCTATGTCTTCAAGATTCAGGCGAATATGAACCCGGCACACCGCGACCGTGTCGCATTCCTGAGAATTGTATCGGGTAAATTTGAACGAGGCATGAGCGTTAAGCATGTTCGTGTAGGTAAGGAGATTAAGCTCTCTCAGCCCCAGCAGTTTCTGGCTCAGGACCGGGACATTGTACAAGAGGCCTATCCAGGCGACATTATCGGTCTGTTCGATCCGGGAATTTTCCGAATTGGAGATTCCTTAAGCCAAGGCAGTGAAATTGTCTTTGACGAGCTTCCGACATTCTCACCGGAAATTTTCTCGAAGGTGACAGCAAAGAATGCCTTGAAGCACAAGCAGTATCAGAAAGGCATTGACCAGCTGACAGAGGAAGGGACGATTCAAGTGTTCCGTACAGCGAGCTTCGATGAGACGATTCTAGGAGTCGTTGGACAGCTTCAATTTGAAGTATTCGAGCATCGGATGAAGGCAGAGTATGGCGTTGAGGTACAGCTGCAGCGCATGCCGTATCAATTTGCCCGCTGGATTATTGACGACAAGATCGATCCAAGCAAATTCCGGATTAACTCTACCCTTGTTAAAGATAAGAAGGACAATTATGTGGTCCTCTTTGAGAATGAATATGCGATGAGAACGGCAATTGAGAAGAATCCGACAGCTAAATTCCTGGAGACTGCACCGTAAGGGTTGTAAGAGTTACAGGAATGCGGAGCACCACATACAAAAGAAATCCCTCCGTCCGATAATGGGCGGGGGATTTTTTGCAGTTCAAGGCTATGGATGGATCGATTCTAGGTTAAAGGAACGGGCTTAACCTTCTTCAGATGCTCTTGCAGTACCTGAATCAGTTCATCCTGCTTCCCTTTCGGCAAATCCTTCCAGATCATTTCAAACAGGGTTCCGAGTCCCGGCAGAGCTGCTTCGGGTCCATCAACGGATCCTTCAATCATCTCTCTGATATCCTTATCCGGCTTGCCATGTACCTTGTGAACGATCGCTTGGCGCAAATCCAGTACGATAGACATGTGTTTGTCCCTCCAAAAGTAGTCTTTTCCTGCCTATATACTGTTCCCTGAGCAGAGCGTATAAATTCAAGTTTTCCATTCATTGTGCTATACTACTTAGGATGAATTGGTTGAAAGCACTTATAATAATGAAGAACTACCTTATAGAATAATTCTCTAATACCTAAGATGATATGGAGGTACCCTATTATGGCCAAAAAACAATATGCCGTGATCGGCATGGGCCGCTTTGGATCGAGTGTTGCTTATGCACTTAGTGAAATGGGGTTTGACGTTCTGGCAATAGATCGGGACGAGCATAGAATACAAGACATATCCAATGTAGTGACACATGCGGTGTCCGCAGATTCCACGGATGAGGAGGCGCTCAGAGCGCTTGGCATTCGGAATTTTGATGTGGTGGTCGTTGCGATTGGTGAAGATATTCAGGCGAGCATATTAACGACGCTGATTCTGAAGGATATGGGTATCCAGTCTTTAATTGTGAAGGCTAAGTCGGAGCTTCATGGCAAGGTGTTGTCCAAGATTGGTGCGGATAAAGTCGTTTATCCGGAACGAGATATGGGAATGCGGGTCGCACATCATCTAGCGTCGCCAAATATTTTGGATTATATCGAGCTGTCAGAGGAATACAGTATTCTGGAAATGAAAGCATCGTCGAACATTATTGGACAAAATTTGTTACAGCTCAACATCCGTGCCCGTTATGGTTGTAATGTCATTGCTATCCGCAAAGGGACAGAGATGAATATTTCACCAGATGCAAGTGATCAAATACAGCCTGAGGATGTGCTTATTATTGTGGGTCACAAGGATGATCTGACCAAGCTAGAGCTTGCCTATTCAAGATAAAGAAGGATTGAAGACATATGGAAATCGTTTCGGTACATAATCCGAGAGTGAAGGAATGGGCGCAGCTGCTCGACAAGAAGTATCGAACCCGGCAGAATAAATACATGATTGAAGGCATTCATTTGGTTCAAGAGGCGTTAAGCTATGATGCTGATATCGAATGTATAGCTTATGATATGGACAAAGGAATACCGGGAGAGCTGACAGGCTATGCAGATTCACAAGGCCGTGTCGAATGGATACCGGTGTCTGCTGCAATCATTGAAAAGTGCACCGATACGGTGACACCGCAGCCGGTGTTTGCCATCGTTAGAAAAGATGCTGCCGGGTTGAGCGTATTCTTAGACAAAAAGGACAGCTTGATTATCGTGTTGGATCGGCTTCAGGATCCGGGCAATGTCGGTACAATTATCCGCAGTGCAGATGCAGCCGGGGCAGAGGGTGTGATCGTAGGGCGGGGGAGTGCAGATATATATAATCCCAAAACGATACGTTCCACGATGGGTTCATTTTTTCATTTGCCTGTCGTTGAAGCCGATCTGTCTGAAGTGCTACCAAGAGCCAAAGCAGAAGGAGTTACACTCGTCAGTACATCGCTGGCTGCGGAGAGCTCCTGCTATGATTATGATTTTAGAGGAGCAAAGTGGCTTGTCATTGGTAATGAAGGCAGCGGTGTCTCCGAGGAGGTAAGCCGTCTTGTGGATGATGCCATTATTATTCCAAGTCCCGGACAGGCAGAGTCACTGAATGCCGCAATGGCTGCTACCATACTTATGTTTGAAGCAATGAGGCAGCGGCATTACTCTGCATGATAACGGACTGGTGAATTAAATAGGACAGACATCGAGATGGCAGCGAAACCTTTGGTTTACAAAGGGGCGTTGCCATTTAATTTAGGAGAATACATATGAACTTGATAAGCCGTATTACAGATTATGACATTTTGGGTGAGCGTTCGGAACTTCTTCATTCCGTGTCCAGGTATGGGGCTAGAGGGGTGCTTGTCGATGAGAATTTCAATATTGCGATGATGCATATGACCAAACGGAGATTATATAAGCTGCCTGGCGGGGGAATCGAAGGGACAGAGACGCCGGAAGAAGCCTTTTTGCGTGAAGTAGAGGAAGAGACAGGCTATCGGGCAAAAATTACGCATCCGCTGGGCCGCATTGAAGAGCATAAGACCAAGAATCAGTTCCTGCAGTTATCCTACTGCTTCATTGCCAAATCAGTTGAGGAGAACACCGTGAAGCTAACAGCCAAGGAAAAGCAGCTCGGGTTGACGGTGATCTGGATGACAATGAATGAAGCTCTTACAGCAATGGACAGATCATTCAGGAATTGTCGGGAGTATTCGAGTAAATTTATGACTCTAAGAGATAAAACCATATTGGAGCAGGCTATTACCGTTCTAAGAGGCTTATAAAGGTTAAGAAAATATTAATATTCTGTTAAAAATTGAGGATCGAAACCATGGTATAATGCTCGCAAATCCATTTAAAGGGAGGTTAATTCAATTTCATCGCTTAAATGAGTTATGAAATTGATGGAGTGAGGGTCACAGGATAATGGTTAATCCATAATATGGAAATGTTTAAAATATTGGAAACGGCTATGGATGAGGAGAGACATGATGATGAAATTGCGCAAACTGACGGCAATTCTATTAATACCTGCACTTATTTTGCTAAGTATGTATATGGCCCCCGCTGCTTCTGCGGATGCGGTAGAGGGGGATATTATTGTTATACTCGGGGAGGATTTGACTGCGGCACAGAAGGAACAAGTGCTAGCCGATCTGGATGCCCCTACAGATGCGATGACAATTCAGGTGACAAATGAAGAAGAACATAAATATCTGGGCAGTCATATGTCTAAGGCACAAATCGGAAGCAAGGCACTAAGTTCCGCTAAAATTGTAATCGGCAAGCCCGGAAGCGGCGTGTCAGCAACTTCCAATCACATTAACTGGGTAACCAACGATATGTACCTTAATGCGATGATCACAGCGGGTGTTAAGGATGCTCATGTTAGTATTACCGCACCATTTGATGTATCAGGTACAGCTGCACTGACAGGGATTATTAAAGCATATGAAACAACGACAGATACCCAAATCCCGGAGGAGCAGAAGCAGGTTGCTAACGAGGAGATCGTAAAGACCGCACAATTATCCGATTCCATCGGAGCGGAAGAAACGACGACGCTGATGACGAACATCAAAGAGGAACTCGCGCAAAATCAGCCTGAGACGAGAGAAGAAATGCAAACTATGATTGTTAATATTGCAAATAATCTTAATATCACGATTCCGGAAGCTCAGCTGAATGGATTAGTCGATCTGTTTATGAACATGAAGGATGCGAATATTAATTGGAATGCAGTAGGAGATCAGCTGGAGCAAGCCAAACAGCAGTTCACTGATTTTATAGAGTCAGAGCAGGGACAAGGCATTCTGGCAGCGATTAAAGACTTTTTTGTAGGACTGATCGAAATTATTAAAGGCTGGTTCTCCTAATTGAATAGAATATTGTAAGAGAGCACTGCTTTCAGCGGATGGCTGCGAATCATATGCAGGCATCCGAGGAAGGGTGCTTTTTTGTTATTCAGTAAAATATTTTAAAACATAGCAGCAGTTGAACTTGTTGATTACATATGGGAACTGAAAATTGACTTCCTGCTAATACCTGCCTCAAAATAAATCTCAGCTCGAAAGGAAGATCATAGGTTATGCGTAAAGTGATCACCAGATGTGTTATCGCTTCTGTCCTCCTCCTCACCTCTTGTTCAGATCATGCTGATAAGGAGAAGGAGACTGAGGATGCATATAATACACAGCAGATCCACAAGCCCGATAAGAAGCAGCAGGAACAGCTGGAGGACCATGTCGCAACGCCTAATCAGGATACCACTCGCGAGGAATTGACAAGCCAATCAATGCCAGAGCTGCCTCGTGCTCAGTTGACCAATAAGGTTGAACTGGAATATATCGAGTACGACAGAGATGTAGTGTCATATCAAGACTTAAACAAAAGACCTGAGCTTGAAGAATGGCAAACCGCTGAGATCCTGGAATGGTATAACCGTATAGTACCCGAAACACTGGAGCAGGCAGGTCAGCTAGAGCTAATACCAACTGTGCAAATGGCCATTCAATTACCACGGAATAAGGAAGTCAAGGTATTATATGCGATTACCTCTCCTGATAAGGTGTATCTGCAGCTGCGATCATCTGAAATAATAACGTACAGAACTGACGCAGAGGATATCAAGCTGCTTCTGGAGACACTAATATTGGATGGACCTTATAAGCCCATTGAAGGTATAGAATATCGGGTTCTAACCGAGGAGTATCTTGTGAATGACGATCCGGACAATCCAAATACTAGTGTATTCTATCGGGAGTATAGAGTGTATAAGGACTATATGACAGGGTCTACACATGGGGTTAGTTTAGATCGAGTTGAAAATATAAGTGAGGCCAAAAAAGCGCTAAAAGGATTTGGCAGTCTTAAGCTTCCTCCTAATACCATTGTCAGCCCGAAGATATTGAAGCAATGGCAAGCCGAAGGATATTATCCTGTTCAGGAATATTCCGAGGAGTCTGAAAGAGGGCTGACTTATGATGATCTTCTGGAACAAGGCAAATAGCCATTGAGGTAGAGTAACGCGTATTAGCGAAAGTTTGATGGCCAGTTCCAAAAGTTTGACTGTACCGCTTCAATTCAGATAAAGATCTAAGAGGTAGATAGCAATTTAGGATAACCCCCGTAACTGCTTACGGGGGTTATTGCTGCATGGATCCGTCTTTGTCTGCGTTAAGGACTACAGCCACTTCTTCGCCCATTGTCCAATGGAGCTCAAAGCACGTGCAAGCTCTGTCCCTTTGCGGGTAAGTGAATATTCGGTACGGACAGGTCGATCAGCAATGACATTCCGAATGACAATGCCTTCTTCCTCGAGTTCTTTCATTCGTTCGTTCAGAACGCGTTTGCTTAAGTCGGGGATAACAGCATGTATTTCACTGAAACGCTTGGGCTCCTCCATTAAGGTGTGAACAATAGGCGCAACCCATTTCCGACCAATAATTTGATACGAACGCGAGACTTTCTCACACATCTGCATATGATTTGACGTCGATTGTTCATCCATTTCAAGGCCCCCTTATGCACTTGATTATTAAAAGTAACTTCTATTGTACATGGAGCTATTCCAGAAAGTGAAAAAACAGTTATTAGAATTATTTATAGAATACCATGGAAAGCGCTATCATAACAGAAAAATTTTATTGTTCACAGATTCGACATTTTTTGTTGACGAAAGGTGTCAGCTGGGTGTATGATAATCACGTTAATTCATTTGGTTACAAATAATAACCAACATCGAACGGAAATAGTAATTTCTTATAGGTAATACATGTGGTGTTGATTATGGAAATAAGTGCGTATTATCGTTGCGTAATTTTCACATGATAACTAGCGCACAATATAGGTAGAGACACGGGAGGCATATCAGAATGGATTCAATGACTTTTGTCCTGTTCGGGGCTACTGGCGACTTAGCCAAGAGAAAAATTTACCCAGCACTATACAACCTGTATGTTGATCAAAAAATGCCATCATCATTTTCTGTTATTGGTCTAGGAAGAAGAGAAGTGTCCGATGTGGATTTCCAGGCGAGAGTTGAAGCCTCACTTCATACATTCTCTCGCCGTTCTCCAGAGGATGCCGCTAAGGTACGTGATTTCCTAGGCGCTTTTCGTTATACATCGCTTAACAATACCAAGCTTGAAGATTACAAGAAGCTGCTTGAAGTGGTTGAAAAACGTGAGCAGGAGCTTGGCATTCCACAAAATCGGATGTTCTATTTGTCGGTTGCTCCAGAATTTTTTGAGCCCATTGCCGAAAATATCAAAGAGAGCGGGCTTGGTTCAGGCCGCGGCTGGAAACGGCTTATCATTGAGAAGCCATTCGGTCATGACTTGGCATCTGCAATACAGCTGAATGAGAAGCTGAACAGTACTTTTGCAGAGGAAGAGATTTACCGTATTGACCATTTCCTCGGTAAACCCATGGTTCAGAATCTTGAGGTACTAAGTGCAACGAATCCTGTCATGCATGCATTGTGGGGAAATCATTATATTTCGAATGTGCAAATTACCGCAAGTGAAACCGTAGGGGTCGAAGAGCGGGCAGAATACTATGACCATACTGGAGCCGTAAGAGATATGTTCCAAAATCATATGCTGCAGCTGCTCATGATGATCTCACTTCACCTGCCGAAGAAATCTTCTCCAGATGAGGTTCGTGCGAAGAAGAGAAATACGGCACAGTCTTTGATTCCGCTGGATGAAGAAGCACTTGATCGGCATATTGTAAGAGCGCAATACCAAGCAGGTGATTTACAAGGTAAACCCGTAGTTGGTTACCTGGAAGAGCCCGGTATTGAAGCAACTTCCAAGAACGACACGTATTTCGCAGCACGCTTGTTCCTGGATGATCCATTCTGGACAGGAGTTCCTTTCTATATCCGTACAGGTAAACGTCTGAGTGAAAAATCGACACGAATCGTAGTTGAGTTCAAGCAGCCGCTAAGTGCGGGAACGTCTAATGGTGAATCGGTATCTGCTAACTTGCTTACCATCGATATTGGACCGAAGGAAGGCATGCGCCTGACGCTGAATTCTAAGAGCCCAATGCATCATGATACGATTGAGCCGATGGAGCTTAGCTTCAATTCCTCGTATGACAACGTACCTGAAGCTTATGAGAACCTCATTTTTGATGCGCTTCGTGGTGATGCCACATTCTTCGCGCATTGGGATGAAGTAGAGCTGTCATGGAGATGGGTCGAGCCGATTCTTAAAGCCTTTGCTGCAAATGAAGTTCCACTTCACTATTATGCGGCGGGAACAGAAGGTCCAGCGGCAGCGGAAGAACTGCTTGCACAGGACGGAAATCGCTGGCATTAATCATTGTTCTAAAACGTTATCCGGCTGATATGCAGCCGATGACATAGATTGTTGGACAAAAAACAGAGAAGATCTAGGAGGCAACATACATGAAGGTAGGACTTATTGGATTAGGAAAAATGGGATTAAACCTGGGGAAAAACTTGATTGATCATAAGCATGAAGTCGTGGCTTACGACTTGAATGCAGGTGCTGTCGAAGAAATGAAGGGTTACGGTGCAGCAGGTGCTTCTTCTTACAAGGAAGTTATTGATCAGCTGGAATCACCACGCATTCTGTGGATCATGGTTCCGCATGCTGTCGTGGATAGTGTTATTGCTGATCTTACTCCTCTGCTGGATAAAGGGGACATCGTCATTGAAGCAGGTAACTCACACTATAAAGAATCCATTGCCCGCTATGATCAGCTCAAAGCGCACGGCGTTCATTTCATGGACGTAGGTACTTCTGGCGGTATGGAAGGCGCAAGAAACGGCGCTTGTTACATGATCGGCGGAGACGAAGAAGCATGGAGCATCGTTGAGCCTCTGTTCAAAGATACCTCTGTAGAAAATGGCTATCTGTATGCTGGCAAAGCAGGCAGCGGTCACTTCCTGAAAATGGTCCACAACGGTATCGAGTACGGTATGATGGCTTCCATCGGGGAAGGCTTCGAAGTGCTTGAGAAGAGTGACTATGATTTTGACTACGAAAAAGTAGCGCGTGTATGGAACAACGGATCGGTTATCCGTTCCTGGCTGATGGAGCTTACAGAGCGTGCATTCTCCAAAGATTCGAACCTAGACGAAATCCGTGGAGTGATGCACTCATCCGGTGAAGGTAAATGGACGGTTGAAACGGCATTTGATCTGCAGGCAGCTACACCGGTTATCGCTCTGTCCCTTCTGATGCGTTACCGTTCCCTTGAGAACGATACGTTCACAGGTAAAGTCGTTGCTGCACTTCGTAACGAATTTGGCGGACATGCAGTAGAGAAGAAATAAGAATGTAGTTCTCTTTGAATGGATAGGGATCTAAAGGGAAGAATGATCTCTGTTGATGTATCATATACACTACGAACTTATCCTGAGAAGGAATTTCGCTTTTGAGCGAGGTTCCTTCTCTTTTGTTTTTTATGACCAGGCTTACAGCTTGATCTTCTTTTTTGGAACCTGACTGCATAAGGATAAATGGACACACCTCTCTTGAGGGAGGAATGCGAAGCATGGCATTCAAACGAGGAAGATGGCGTACACAGCGTCAAAAAACCGGGGGTCAGCGTAAAAAGTGGATTTTGATTGTACTGTTGGTGATTGTCATTGTGACCATCCAGTCCATTAGTTATGTGGAACGGAATTTGAAGCCCCCTATTATGCATCTGGCAAAAATCAGAGTGAAGCAGCTTGGGACGGAGGCCATTAACAAAGCGATTACGAGTCAAATCTCTGCAGCGGGTCCTTCTAACGAGCTGATTGATTGGAAGACGGATGCGGAGGGGAAAATCAGCGGATTCATGCTGAACTATAACGAGCATATGCGGATAACCTCGAGCGCGTTGTCTGTCGTTCAGACCACACTTCAGGAAATGGAGACGATTGAGGATCACGTTCCTGTAGGGCAAGCGCTGGGCAGTCCACTGCTGTCCTCCTTCGGACCCAAAGTTCCGATTCGGATCGAGCCGCAAGGCGCAGTCAAGGTTGACCTCAATACAAGGCAGCAAAATGCCGGCATTAATATGATTCTGGTCGAGGTATACATTCATATTGTGGCAGAGGTTGCTGTTGTCGTCCCTCTGGATATGGAGCCGGAAGTGGTCGACACGGAAATTCCGATTTCGTATTTGTTAGTTGTAGGGGATGTACCCATGTATTATTACGACGGCAAGGGCAATCCAGTTGGAGAGAATGGAGCTAACGCGCCAAGTATTGCGATCCCATCCCTGCCAGGCGGAACAGTGCCTAATACGGGGGTAACCACTCCAGACGCAGGAACAACTGTCCCTAGTGAGGAGGAAGAGAGCGAGCTGTACATGGAGGAGCCAGACTTATCCTTGCCAACAGGTAACGAGTGAATTCATATCTAATGAAAGAGCTTGCAGTCATGCGAGTGAATTCATATCTAATGAAAGAACTCGCAGTCATGCGAGTGAATTCATATCTAATGAAAGAACTTGCAGTCATGCGAGTGAATTCATATCTAATGAAAGAGCTTGCAGTCATGCGAGTGAATTCATATCTAATGAAAGAGCTTGCAGTCATGCGAGTGAATTCATATCTAATGAAAGAACTCGCAGAACAGGAGTGAGTACTTTTACTCTTGGTTCTGCGAGTCGCTTTTATTTTTTGCTGTTCTTCTTGGCTTTACGTGCCCGATACTCGTCATTCTCCCATTGTCTGAGTGAAGGATAAGGGTCAAACGACCACTCAGTTAAGCCGCTGTCACGATAAATACCATAATGCAAATGAGGAGGGAATTTCCCCTGCGTACCCGGCTTGCCGTAACCTGAACTGCCCACCCATCCGATGGTTTGTCCTGGAGTGACCAGACTGCCCACATGAACCGATTTATCAAAGCCTGAGAGGTGTGCATAATAGTGATAATGGTTATCCAGGTCTCTTATTCCCACACGCCACCCTCCAAATGGATTCCAGCCTTTGATCTCAATGACCCCATAGCATGTACTTCGAACAGGATATCCATGAGGTGCAAACAGGTCTGTTCCTTCATGAATTCTTCGGCCGCCCCAGCTTCGGCTCGTTCCCCAGGTGCTGCGATAGGAGTAGGAATTGCCTATCGGCAAAGGAAAAGCATGCTGAGCGAGATCAAGCGTATCAAAATGCTTATAAATTCTCGCAAATTGCTGGATGCGCTGCACGGATCTCGAATTTTGATAATACTCCCACAGGGCAATACCTAGATCGTCTGAGGATAAACCATACTTGGATGTAATTCGGGCCATGCTGTAGAGGACATCATAGTCATTGTTGGGATCGGCGATATTGTCACCAGTACCATCTAAGCCATATCCGCCGAATACCTCGATGGATAATGGATTTCGATCTAAAGAATCTGGATTTAAGATACCGGACCAGAGCTGAGGTTCAAAAAACACCCCGGTCAGCCGCTCTTCATGAGCGCGGTCCTTCGGATGTGCCTTCGTCATCGTACGCTCGTACTGATCAATGGCCGCCAAGTAATACCATGGAACACCGCTGACTGCGCTGATTTGGTCATACAGAATTTTGCGTTCCTTATAGATCTCTTCTTTGGCTAGAGGTTTCGTCTCTTCACTTTTTGCATACACATCGGTTACTGACGAAGCAAAGAGGGAAGCGGATATTATCAGTGTGACGCCGAGGTTCAACCATTTTTTCTTCTGAATCCGTATCAAAAAAGCCAATCCTCCTTTCGTCATATTTTTCATTGTATTTAGGTTCACACATCAGCATCGTTTTTATCCGTCTTTACAGAAAAAAGCTGGAGTTTAAGTCCTACAAATTATTTCAATTTGGAGCTAATTCCCATAAATCCATGTTATAATGTGTTCCATGCGAAAATTCCAACTTGATATAGAAAGAAGGGTCTCTTTTGGCGAATAAAGTAAAAGAACCAAAACCCGATTGGATCAAAATCAAGCTGACGACGGGAGATAATTATCAAGAAATTAAAGATATGATGCGTTCAAAGACGCTGCATACGGTATGTGAAGAAGCACGTTGTCCGAATATTTACGAATGCTGGGCTAATCGAACAGCGACTTTTATGATACTGGGAGATATTTGTACAAGAGCCTGCCGATTCTGTGCGGTTAATACAGGGCTGCCTACAGAGCTGGATTTGAAAGAGCCGGAGCGAGTAGCGGAAGCAGCAGAACAAATGAACCTGAAGCATTGTGTTGTCACCAGTGTGGCCAGAGATGATCTTGCAGACGGAGGAGCTTCCATCTTTGCAGAGACCATTCATGCCATTCGCCGAAAACTGCCTTTTTGCAGTGTAGAGGTATTAATTCCGGATTTTCTCGGAAATGAAGAGGCTTTAAAGATCGTGATGGACGCTAAGCCGGACATCCTTAATCACAACATGGAAACGGTCGAGCGCTTGTCTGACAAAGTTCGGGCAAAGGCCAAGTACAAGCGATCCCTTCAGCTGCTTGAACGTGCCAAAAAAATGCAGCCTCAAATTCCAACGAAGTCCAGCATTATGCTCGGATTGGGGGAGACTTGGGAAGAAATACTGCAAACGATGGATGATTTGAGAAGCGTAGACTGTGATATTATGACGATCGGTCAGTATTTGCAGCCTTCGGACAAGCATCTGTATGTTGAAAGATACGTAACACCAGAAGAATTCTCCAAGCTTAAGGACGAAGGCCTCGCTCGCGGCTTCAGCCATGTTGAATCAGGGCCAATGGTCAGAAGTTCTTACCATGCACATGAACAAGTTAAGTCTGCCGCGAATGCTAATAATGTAGTATGATAAGAGCAGGCCTGAACCTATGGGCGGTTTGGATAGAAAGGAAGGAAGACGGTTTTGATTCAGATTAGCGGGAAAACTTACGAAGTATTACAGGACTATCGAAATGGTTGGAATCCGGAAGCCTTTCGTGACCGGTATAGTGAAGTCCTGGAACGCTATGATTACATCATTGGGGATTGGGGCTACAATCAACTCCGGCTCAAAGGCTTCTACCGAGATAACCATCCAAAAGCGAACAAGGATACATCGATAGCGGGAATGGTTGATTATATTAACGAGTACTGCAATTTTGGGTGTGCTTATTTTGTGCTACAGAAACTTAAGGAACCTAAAGAAAACAAAGAACACAAAGATAACAGCAGCAAGGAGCATAAAGAATCCAAGGCTGTGAAGGAAGCAAGAGAGTCCAAGGAAGCTGCAGAGCCTAAGGAAGCCAGCGAAATTAAGGAATCCAAGAATTCTAAAGAAACCAAGGACAAAGAGAATATGGAAAAAATAAAAAGCAGCTCCTTATAAGGAGCTGCTTTTTATTTTAGTCCAAAAATGCAGTTCGAACCCGATCCCAGAACGGATATGGACGATATCGGGCAAAGCTGACCTTCTGAGTAGAAACCTGACATTTCACAGAGATCAGATCGTCTACTGTTAAGTTCACATGGTCAATGGTCAGCAGCAGACGTTGAGATTTGCGAGAGAAGATGTCGCAATGATGATGCTTCGGTAGAACGATTGGCGAGCCTAATGTACGGTAGACCCGATTATTAATGGATGCAATCTCTGCAATCTGCATCGCTTCAATGGTCGGATGAACCATGGCGCCGCCGAGGGCCTTATTGTACGCCGTACTTCCCGATGGAGTGGATACACAAATCCCGTCACCACGGAACATTTCAAATGTGACATCGTTAATATCGACCTGGGCAACCACGGTGCCGTCTACACCTTTTAACGTGAATTCATTAAGGGCGATCATAGAACTCACACCGGATTTGCGGCGAATCTCCAGATCAATGAGCGGATACTCGACGATACGAGGGGAACGGGCAGCATCCTTATTTCCTTCAGCCATAAGCTGTATGAGATCCTCAAGCTCGTCTGCTTTCCAATCTGCATAGAAGCCCAGATGGCCGGTATGAACGCCGACGAATGCGATATCAGGAATCCGGTCTGTGAAGGTGTGAAATGCTTGCAGCATGGTTCCATCTCCACCGATCGATATCACAATTTCCGGTGATTTGGCATCGAGAGTAAACCCATGCTCCTTGGCCAATTTATGAAACTGCTGGGCTAAATCAATGGATAAAGAGTCTCCTCTGTCCTGAACATAATATCTCAAGATGAAAGCTCCTTTGTCATCAGTATAACTCGATGATATCCAATTTCAGGAGAGAAAACAATCAATATGCGTAAAGTTCTAGACATTACCTGAATCTTGAAGCGAGCCGTTGGAGGAGGATGCAGACTAAGGTCAGCACAAACAAGAAGAATATTATTACTAAGGTGAGTGCAATTTGATAAGGGACAGCCTGGAAGATGGCCGATGGGTAAGGAAGGGAATGAAAGTGATCAGGCCACAGCATGAAGGATGATGTACTCTGATCAGGCATGACCAATTCCCAGCAGAGAAAGACAATCATCCCGGATAGCAATGCATGGACAAGTCGTGCCATCAAGAAAGGTGCATATCGTAATGGAGTTGGGTTAAGGATACTGACAACCTGCGCATGAACGGAGAGTCCTCCCCAAGATAATACACAGGCAGCAGCAGCCACTTTATACATTAAAGGTATGTCTGCAAGTGTTCCTGCATAGCGAGCACCGAGTGTAACTTCGAATAACCCGCCTACCAGCGCTTGAGAAATCTCTGGCGGCAGCCCGAGAGTCTTAAGCATCAGCTCCACTGTATGATACATGCCGGCCATCAGCCCTGCTTGAGTGAAGACCTCTAGTATAACGCAAAAAAAGACAACCAGGCCACCGACGACGGTAATTAGCTGCAAAGATGATTGTATCGCCTGCCTAAGCAATTCCCCCATCGTTCTACCGTCCTCGATGCGTGCCTCATGCATTGCCTCAAAGGCAGCACGGAGTCGATGGGATTTCACATCGGATGGACTTGATTCAGCAGTCGAGTGCGAATCTTTTTTTCCGTGAAACCGCATTAGCAAGCCTACGATCAGTCCAGCTCCATAATGTGCAATAGCCAGCATAAGTGCCACGGCGGGAAGCTGAAAAAAACCGACGGATACGGCTCCGATCAGGAAGATGGGATCAGATGTTGTCGTAAAGGCTACCAGACGTTCGCCCTCATCCCGGGTAATCTGCTTCTTCTCCCACAGCTTGGCCGTCAATTTGGCTCCAATCGGATATCCTGAAGCATAGCTGATCGCAGCAACAAATCCTCCGGTACCGGGGATACGAAATACAGGTCTCATGAGTGGATGCAGGAGTGCGCCTGTAAAATGAACGATGCCAAGCCCGAGCAGCAGCTCAGAAATGACAAAGAACGGAAATAAGGAAGGAAAGAGAACGTCCCACCAGATGGAGAGACCACGAACCCCTGCATTCCACACCGCTGTCGGATAAATCATCATGAATATGCATATAATGAAAAGGCCAAATACGATGCTTAGCGGAATAACTAGACGTTTCATGAGCATTAGTTCCTCCCGTAACTTCCGTTTCTCATCAACTGAGTCTAGTTAATATATGATCGTTATTGGACAAACAGGACAAAAAAATAAAGTAAGCGTTTCCAAATTAGCTGTAATTTAAAGTATTCTATGATAATATATATTTATTATAAGAAATAAGACTAAAGTCCTTTTTCAAATGTCGGATTTTCAACTTTTTTGAGGATGGAGTGATGTCATGATGGGAATTATAGCCGGTGTACTCGTCTGCGCTATCGTGTATGTGATGCGTGAAGCTCACACCCATCCGGGTGAAGAAGATTGGCGCAGCTATTAACTGAAGGGATGCGTCAAACAACGCTGCTAAGAGTTACTCGATGGTGTAATCTTTATAAGACAAGAGACCTATGAATGAAGAGGCTCTTGTCTTTTTTTGTCTCTAGGGCTAGGTAAATGAGGGATTGTATTTAGTTATGCGGAGTGAAATGATAAAATAGCTTCAAGCTGATTATAGAAAGAAGGCGCAATCGTTATGGATCCTAACAAAACGCTATATGAAAATCTAGGCGGAGAAAAGGGAGTTCGGGCTTTGGTGGAAGCATTTTATCCCAAGGTGCAGCAGAATGAACTGTTATCCCCTTTATTCCCTGAAGATATCGATCCTGTTATGGAAAAGCAATATATGTTCTTAAGTCAATTCTTTGGAGGTCCGTCTCTGTATTCAGACGCTTTTGGTCATCCGATGATGAGGGCAAGGCATCTTCCTTTTCCTGTTACGGAAGAACGAGCTCAGGCTTGGCTGTCCTGTATGGCAGCAGCTCTGCAGGAGCAGGATTTGCCCGATTCTGTAAGGGAGTTTACTCTGAAACGTCTCTCAGGTCCGGCTTATCATTTCATTAATACCCCGTCACCATAAACAGGGATCAAAAAAAACGCCAATCTCGGCGTTTTTTTGATGATACCAGCAGGCTTTTGTGAGTACTTAGCCATATAATTGCAAAGAAGCGAACATTATTTACGAAGCGGCTGATCAGCCAGAAAGTAATCCTGGTCATTATCGAGCAGTGTGACCCGATTATTGCAGCAAGGGAAGACGAGAAGTTTCTTTTTGCCTTCGCGAATGCGAATCAGTTCTTTAGGTTTAAGCGGGAGCAGCACATTCTCTTGATCGCAGAAAGGACAGTACTGGACATAAATATCCCCCATCACGATATCATAAGGCCAGGTGTTCTCAAATGGAATCATGAAGTCGTCGTATCCTTCTCGTTGTTGGGAGAAGATCCTGCTTGATTCTGCTCCTGCTTGGCTTCCTCTTTGGACAGCTCAGCCAGCTTCTGCATAAGAATGTGCTGAGGCATATGCATCAGCTGCTCGATGGGAATTCCTAGCTTCTTGGACAATGTGACTGCGGTATCGGCTGATATTTGTAAAGGTCTCATCAAGTTCCCTCCGGTAATAAACAATTTAATCAAAGTAGGTTAATCTAAATTCTGATATAGTATTAGTTATACACCTTGAATTAACGTACTTCAAACATGTTTTGTGTATTTATTTTAATTTTTGAGAATGAGGTGGAGAAATAGTGAGTAATACACTTGCGCAAACCTGGGATTTGGAATCCGTTTTTAGCGGCGGCTCATCCTCAGCATCTTTTGCTGCTTATTTGAAGCAGCTGGATCAGGATATCACTGTTTTGGACAAGGCAATTAAAGAATATCAAGTGCCGAAGGCTATAGAGGATACATATGCTTTGGATTCTTTGCTTGACCAGCTTCAAGATGCAGCGGCGAGATTATATGAAGGCTCTTCATTTACCGCTTGTCTTGGAGCTCAGAATCAGGATGACAAGAAGGCCGTACAGCTAAGCGGTAAGATTGCTGCCTTATCCGCAAGACTGGCCGGTGTTCAGACGATGTTTGACAGCCTTTTTGAAAGAACGCCTGATGCCGTGTGGTCGGCATGGATGGAACGCCCTGAAATTCAGCCAATTTCGTTTGTGCTAAATGAGAGCAGATTAAAGGCCAAGGAAAAGATGTCTCCTGAATTAGAGAATCTTGCGCTGGATCTTGCCGTTGATGGTTACCACGGCTGGGGAGAATTCTATGATACGATTGTAAGCAAAGTTCGGGTTCCATTTGAAGAGAATGGAGAAACCGTATATCTATCTGCTGGCCAAGCAGCTAACAAATTGCATGACCCAGACCCGAATGTGCGGGAGAAGCTGCTGCAGGACTGGGAGAAGGCGTGGAGCGATGCGGCAGATTACTGTGCGGATACGCTGAATCACCTGGCTGGATTCCGTCTCAAGTTGTATGAAAGACGTGGCTGGGATTCAGTACTGAAGGAGCCTTTGAGCATCAACCGCATGTCTCAGGACACACTCGATGCGATGTGGAACGTGATTACACGGGCTAAACCGACACTAGTGAAGTTTCTGGAACGCAAGGCGCAGCTCCTGGGGGTCGAGAAGCTGTCTTGGGCAGATGTGGATGCTCCGATAAGCTCCGCTACTGAGAAGATATCGTATGATGCTGCTGCTGCGAATATTGTGAATCAGTTCCGCAAATTCAGCCCAAGGATGGCAGAGTTTGCTCAGCATGCCTTTGATCATCAGTGGATAGAGGCAGAGGACAGACCAGGCAAGCGGCCAGGGGGCTTCTGTACAGGACTTCCTGTGAGCAAGGAAACCCGCATTTTTATGACTTATGCAGGCACAGCCTCCAATGTTTCCACTTTAGCTCATGAGCTGGGGCATGGGTACCATCAGCATGTGATGGACGATATGGAGATCTTGAATCAAAATTATGCCATGAACGTTGCAGAGACAGCGTCAACCTTTGCAGAACTCATCGTGTCCGATGCACTGATCAAAGAGGCGAAGGATGAAGAGGCTCAAATAGCATTGCTTGAAGAGAAGATACAGAATTCAATTGCTTTCTTTATGAATATCCATGCCCGCTTCTTGTTCGAAACTCGCTTTTACGAGAAACGTAAAGAAGGACTTCTTAGCAGCAGCGATTTGTCCGAACTGATGGAGGAAGCTCAGCGCGAAGCGTATTGTGACGCACTGGGGACGTATCACCCTACTTTTTGGGCATCCAAATTACATTTCTACATTACCGATGTGCCATTTTATAATTTTCCATATACTTTTGGATACATGTTCAGTATGGGGATTTACGCACAAGCGCAAAAAGAGGGCAGTGATTTTGCTGAGAAGTATGACGCGTTGCTGCGGGATACGGGCCGCATGACGGTAGAAGAGCTTGCTGAGAAGCATCTGGGTACAGATGTAACTAAACCTGCTTTCTGGCAAGGTGCTGCTGATCTCTGTATTGCTGATATTGAGCAATTTTTACGTATGACACAGCATCGAGTGTAATAGAAGTTTGAAGAAGTTCAAGTTATTACTTATGAGTAGGACCTCGACAATTTATGTTGAGGTCTTTTTTCTATATTTCGATGAAAAACCATAAACTATATGTCGAATATTGAAGATGGACGACTGCATATTGCCAGATTTGTTAGGTATAAACGCAAAAATTAGTATATTATTCCTAATTTAATATCCATTTGTTGTATTAAGGAAAATATTGTCATATACTGAGTCACAAGCCCTATATAAAATAGGTCTAATATGCTAAGGAGGTAACATATGATCTCACTAGATCAACTATCACTGCCTAGACAGCTGGATATGGTATTTAAGGAGCTTGATGAAGAGCTGAAAGGAATGGATTCTGGAATTGTATTTGTGCAAATACGGAATAATGTGATTGGTAAATTCGGTATCAAGCATTATCCGGTTCAGTTGCGCAGCGAGATCCATCCTGCGACCGGATTGACGGAGATGCAGCGCGTTTCTTTTCGACAGATGGCCCTCGAAACCTTGAAGCTGAAGAGACACTGGACACATGGAGAAATTACCTATGATTTTGGAGTTCGACAAGGAATGATTGTAGTAGACGCCACGCTCGAGTCCAATTACAATTTAGCAAGCTTGATGATTCGCTATCCACGAAATACATATCAAGAGAAGACTTCTGGTTAATGCAGGAAGTGTCAGAGACCCAGCAGAAACTTGAATTACAACGAAACAAAGCGGCCCTCTGGTTAGAAGACCGCTTTGTCTATCTGCCATAGATCTCTTCTTACACGAACAACACTTTTCAGTGCATAATCATGTCAGAACAGCTTAGGCTAGATTTATGAGGAAAATTGCATCATTATTGACGACCAGCCAATTGCTGTTCAGCCAATTGAACAAGACGTTTTGTGATGTAACCTCCAAGAGAACCAGTCTCACGGGAAGTGTAGTTACCGTAGTAACCATCTTGTGGAATAGTTACACCAAGCTCTTGTGCAGCTTCCATCTTCAATTGTTGAAGAGCTGCAGTTGCTTGAGGAACGACAAGGTTGTTAGAAGATCTTCCATTTGCCATGTGTTGTCACCTCCTTTGTGCTTTGTGAGTTTAGTATGGTTTCAAAGAGATAAAATATACTCAAAATAGGATAAGGTAACAAGTGGAAAATTCGAGTACTCTCAACAGCAGCCACAAGAGTGATGAGGAACTAGGATTTAGATCGTTCAACAACAAAAAAGCAGCTGAAGCATATGTCAGCTGCTAGTGTATATTCAGATCATTTATTTTGCGTGTTCAGGCTGTATTATCTCAATTGCGGTATGAAGTGAGACGGACTCTCCAGGCTCCATATGAATCAAGCCAGTGAATTCTATATCCTTGTTCAGATTAGGTGCGTCGGGAAGCCAGGTGTAGGGCTCAATACATAAATAATCACTGGCTTCGCCTTTGGTGAACAATACCCAATGCTTAAAGGAATCCTTGCTGGCTGTATATTTAATCGTATATCCATCATTACGCTGCAGAACAGCAGTATCCTGCTCCATATTTGATCTGTAGATGGTGTCCAGATTTTGTCCTGCAAGACTGATGCCTTCAGGAAGTTCAGCCTGAGCATCTAAACTGGCTAATTCACCTGTGGGCAGCTGTTCTTCATTCAGCGTATATATGCCTGTAACAGGTAAAGATATATTCCATCGTTCCGGTTCACCATCAAGCAGGAACCAGGTATGGTAGCCCATTCCAAAAGGAATAGCATGGCTGCCAAGATGAGTAATACGAAGCTGCTGTGTCAGGAGGGAGCCCTGTAAACGAAATGTCATCTCGAGCTTGAGCGGTACAGGAAAATGCTCCATCCACAGCTCATCTTCTTGAGTCTTGAATTCAGTTGTGACGGTGCATCCTTCTTCGTCTTCTTCAATATCACTGACGCACCACGGCTGTGTGCGGTGTAATCCATGAATATGATTGGAATGGTTGGAGTTTTGGGCGAATTGGTATTCGTGGCCCGCATACTCAAAGTGACCTCGGCAGATACGCCCTGGAGGAATCAGCATCGGAACGCCAAAATGGTAAGGTTTCTGAAGATAGAAAGCGAGATCCTGTTCATCTGGTCTTCGAACAACTTCTCGATTCTGAGCTCGATCATAGATGGATATAATATTGTTACCGAGGCGGGGCAGCAGGGTGACTTCAAGATCACGGCTGTTTAAGGTGTATGTATCATAGCCGTTCCAAAGTCCTTTGGTCACTTGTTTCATTTTATTTACTCCTTTTCCCACAAAAAATCAAAATACAACTTAAGTACAATTCGTAAGAACAAACTTAAGACTATCATATCAGATAATCAAGCCGGGCTGTGAAAAAGGATCTGTCATTTCCCAATGAAAATAATGTAATCTTTGGGAAATGCAAAGTCACGATTGACAATCAGAGCAATAGATGCTTATGATATAGCAAAGCTCAATTGTAAGATGACGAGCGCCAGATCATACAAATTAAAGCGATGATGAGGATAAGTAAGCTTAGCATTAGCAAGTACAGAAAGCCGGTGGTGGATGCGAACCGG
Organism: Paenibacillus shunpengii; assembly: GCF_042684905.1. Taxonomy (NCBI): domain Bacteria; kingdom Bacillati; phylum Bacillota; class Bacilli; order Caryophanales; family Paenibacillaceae; genus Paenibacillus; species Paenibacillus shunpengii. Next base: position 74,974 of record NZ_JBHUMJ010000008.1, read on the forward strand.
TATTGCATGCTTTGTCTGAATGGACCTCAGAGCTCCCGGGCACAACGAGAAGTAATGTTCTTCTTTAGTATGCCGGACGATGGTTTCCGCGTTAAGGAAAATAAAAGGCTGATGAATTTCAGTGAATTAGGGTGGCACCACGGTCTCACGTCCCTTTTATGGGATGTGGGGCCTTTTTGTGTTTCTCATGAACCAAATTAGGATTTGTTTAGGAGGAAAAAGAAAATGAAAACTGTTTTTTCAGGTATTCAACCCAGCGGCAAATTAACACTGGGCAACTACATCGGCGCCATGAAAAATTTTGTAAAGCTGCAGGACGAATATCATTGTCATTTTGTTGTCGTTGACCTGCATGCGATCACGGTTGCACAAGATCCTGCCGCATTGCGAGAGCAATCCAAGGATGTCGCAGCCCTCTATCTTGCAGCAGGCATTGATCCGAAAAAAGCTAATGTGTTCCTTCAGTCCCACGTACCCCAGCATGCAGAGCTCGGATGGATGCTAACCACGCTGACCGCAATGGGTGAGCTTGAGCGTATGACGCAGTTTAAGGATAAGTCTCAAGGTAAAGAATCAGTAGGTGCAGGATTGTTTGTATATCCTTCATTAATGGCTGCAGATATTTTGCTGTACAATGCGGATCTGGTGCCCGTAGGTGAGGATCAGAAACAGCATCTTGAGCTTACAAGAGATCTGGCACATCGTTTTAACCATCGTTATGGTGAATTCTTTACCATTCCTGAGGTCTATACACCAAAGGTAGGAGCACGTGTCATGTCACTGGATGATGCCTCCAAGAAGATGAGCAAGAGTAATCCTAACCCAGGCAGCTACATTTCCCTCCTGGACACACCGGCAGAGATCCGTAAAAAAATCAGCCGTGCGACAACAGACTCTGATAGTGTCGTCCGTTTTGATCCGGAGAACAAACCGGAAGTCAGCAACTTAATGAGCATTTACAGCGAATGCTCAGGCCTCTCATTGCAAGATGTAGAGAAAAGATTCGAAGGACAGATGTACGGCGGCTTTAAGAAAGAGTTGGCCGAAGTCGTGCTGTCCGTTATCGAACCGATGCAAGAGAGATACCGTGAGGTTCGCGAATCAGATGAGCTGATGAATATTTTGAATGCTTCCGCGGAACGGGCTCGCGAGGAAGCATCCAAAACACTGGATGAAGTCAAAAAAAGAATGGGATTCGTACTTTAACAAAAAGAGCAAAGAAGGGCTTGTGATCTCGAAAGATCATGCTCTTCTTTTTTTTGCCTTTATAACAAAGCCCCATCCAATATTAGCAACGGACAAGACAGCGAACAGCAGAGCAAACCACAAGGAATGGCTGAGAGATACGGCAGTTGCCATAAGCAGAAGCATCGAAGAGATCGCGAACCAAGCGGACAAACCTTTACTCATCATTTTGTAAAATACCTCCAGATCAAAGTTTTTTGTAAAAAAGAGAATAGCGTCAGATAGTAAGAGACATAATATTTTTGCAAGCTTGCACAGCACATAATAACAGCATGAGAAGCGAAAGGAGATTACACATTATGGCATCTCGTTCTAACAATCTGGTAGTTCCACAAGCAACAGCAGCTCTTCAACAGCTTAAAATGGAAGCGGCTCAAGAACTGGGTGTAACCATTCCGGCTGACGGCTACTATGGTAACTACACTTCCCGTGAAACCGGTTCACTTGGTGGATACATCACAAAACGTCTTGTGCAATTAGCTGAACAACAACTGTCTGGCCGCAGCGGCATGTAACATAGACAGATATAATTTGAGGTCATAAGCCTAGAGCGGCGCAAGCCGTTTTAGGCTTTTTGTGTGTTAATCCCTTTGTGCTGATTTTGCCTGAATAAACCGCTTTCCGTCAAGAACAAAAAACGGCCTTCGCAGGCCGTTTCATGTCAATCGTACTAAATATTCGAGCTGATGGAGAGCTTCTTCTCCATTTTGTCTTCACTGAGCCAGCCGACGTAAGAGCTGATCGGCTCATAGTTTTTGTCCAAGACGACACAGGCGACAAAAGGATATTGCTTGCGATGCCGGTATCTGACATCCCCCCAACGGACAAAGTATCCGAAGCTCAGCTCTTCCACCTCTGCGACGGCAAAGGACGTGAAGTAGAGGAAGGCTTGAATATCAGGATGTTCTTTGGATTTAGCGACTGCCGGGTGGTCTGAAGAAACGGCGTGCTTTTTCCAAGTAAGCTCATTTCCGTCCAGCTTTCCGATTTCGTAGCTCCCATCCACATGGGCTTTAACGACATGCCAGCGGTTCAAATGGATTGTCGGGATGACATAATATTTGTCGCTGGATTTGGAAGCAGGGTCCATCCGTCTGACATGAGCCTTTCTGGCGAAGTGAACCCAAGTGCGCCAAATATAATAAAACGCTAAAAATATATACAGCACAGTGAAAATCTCAGCAGGGTGGAATACCCCGAAGGCCCACAGCAGGATGGCTGCGATATGGGTACCGAATAAAACCGGATCGAAGATGTGAATGATATTCCATGAGATCCACTTCTCCGTAATCGGCCGCAGCGCTTGTGTGCCGTAGGTGTTGAAGACATCTGTGAATACATGGACGCATACGGCGATTCCGGTCCAGAGAGCGACATGCCCGATTGGAACATCCCTGAATAGAAGTGCAATGGCGGCGGTAATCAGCATAGTCCATATCGCAAGAAAAGGAAGCGAATGTGTAATGCCGCGATGGTTACGTATATAAACGGCATTGTTTTTCATACGAAGCGCCGTGTCGATATCAGGTGCTTGTGAACCAACGACGGTTCCGATCATAACGGCAAAGGCAAGCTCAGGATTAGCCGCAACTACCGGATCGACGTAGCTGAGTCCGGCAAGTCCTATGCCCATAACAAAATGTGTAGCGGTATCCATCTAAGGTATTCTCCTTTGTTATTGGTATAAACGATAGCTGTAATACTTGTTTTTCCTAAAAATGATCTGTTCAATTAGTAGATGCCCTATTCACACATCCTGTATTCGATGAAGTAAGATAAGCCATAAATTTAGATAAATTTGTCATATCCTATTCATATTTGCAAGATGAATGTCAAAGACTTTCTTTTTTTGTTGTGATAAAATTTAGTGCGGAGGCCATAATTCCCCTCCATATGACGCAAAGCAAGGAGGATTATAGAAGCGTGAGTAATCGATATCGAGCCTCTTCCGATACGGCAGCGCTCTCAACCCGGCAAACACCGCCGCAAGAGTCTGTCACTTGGAGAGACTTCGTTACATTGGCTAAACCCGGCATCCTCCGGAGCAATCTGATTGCCGCTTTTGGCGGATATTGGCTTGCTTCTCAATGGGACATTGACTACCTCAAAATGATAATAACCATGCTCGGAACGGTTCTCGTTATGGCTTCAGCCTGTGTGTTCAATAACTACTTTGATCGTGAGCTGGATAAAAAAATGGAACGCACACGGGATCGCGCACTTCCTACCGGGAAGCTTACTCCGCAGCTCGTGCTCGCTTATGCATTCATCCTGGGCATTGCCGGACTAGCCCTATTGTTTGCTTTTTCCGGTTGGCTGGCAGGTGTACTCGGCATATTTGGGATGCTCATATACGTAATTGTATATACGCTGTGGCTTAAGCGCTCCTCAACCTGGAGTACTTCCATGGGAGGCTTCTCTGGAGCAGTGCCGCCTGTCATTGGATATGTTGCTGTGACGGGGACAGTAGACATGGGTGCGATTCTGCTCGGTGCCATGCTGTTTTTGTGGCAGCCGCCACATTTCTGGTCTCTTGCCATTCGCCGTTTGGAGGATTACAAGAATGCCGGCTATCCGCTGCTTCCGGTAGTAAAAGGAGTCCATCGTACCAAAATACAGATGCTTCCTTATTTGATTCTTCTGGTTCCCGTGCCGATATTAATGTATGTCTATGGATATACAGGCATCATTTTTGCGAGCGTATCCTTAGTACTGTCATTAATATGGCTGTTCCTCGGCGTTCAAGGCTTCTGGGCCAGAGACACCGATGCATGGGCCAAGAAGATGTTTTTCTTCTCCATCAATTATTTAACCATTAGCTTTATTCTAATGATTATCGATACCGTACGCCAATAGATTCATTGCTGAGCCCGGTATGAACAGTAATTACACTTTCAGTGAAGAATTTAATCAATGAGCATATAGGAGTCCCTGTCAAGCGTACCGTTGAAAGGACTCCTTCTTTTGTAAAGTTGGCTTCAAATTTATTACATGCTTTGGGGATAATGTAAGATGAGGAGAGAGAATATTATGGCATTGCTTAGAAAATACATATGGACCTGGATATTGCTGCTGATTGCTGCAGCGATGGCTGGTTATCTAATCTATAATGCGCTTGATCTGGGGGAAGAAGCATTTCCGGTGGCAGGGGAAGTAACGGACTTTAGTATGGAAAATGTAGATGGGAGCAACGTTTCACTTGCGGATACAGAGGGGAAGGTACGGCTATTTTATTTCTATTTTACAAGCTGTCCGGACGTATGCCCGGTAACGACATTCTCCATGTCGCAAGTGCAGGATTTGTTGAAGGAAGACGGTACTTTTGGCAGGGACGCGTCCTTTGTCTCCATCTCATTTGATCCGGAGGTGGACACGAGAGAGAAGATCAAGGAATTCGCTGATCGCTTCAAGGCAGATTACTCAGGCTGGTATTTCTTGAGAGGGGATGCCGAACAGACGAAGCAGCTGGCAAGAGACTCTTTCAAGATTATTATCGAAGGAGACAAGGCAGATAACTTCGTCCATGCCAATTATATCGGTCTTGTGGATAAGGATAACAATCTTCGGAAGGTGTATAACGCATCAGATATGGAGGCGGCAGCTCCGGATGTTATCGCAAGAGATGTCAGGACACTGGTAAATGAGTAGAGCTTCCTTCGACTAGAATACCTCTGGATAAATAATAAAAGCCTCAAGGCCCGCTTTCTCCAGCTGTGCGACCAGATACTCATCAGGTGTACCCTCGACACCCGCATAACCTCTTCTCGTATATATTTGCTCTGCATCGGGAAAGGTGTCGCGCAGCATGGCCCTTATTCGTTTGCCTGAACTATCATTGTCCATGAACAGATACACTTCATCATCCTGAACGCGCTTGCGAAGCGTCTCCAGCTTCTCACTGTTGAGCGTACCGAAAGTGCATAGGATGGATATTTCGGGATCGAGCAGCCTGCGGAGCTTGCTGCGGTCGTTCTTACCTTCAACAATGACATGAATCGGCATCGTATGCTTCACCTCTAGTATGTTAAATATCGAAATTCCCCGGGAAATGTTTGTTTATATTTTAGCGCAATTTTGGAATTTGATGCAAAAAAGGTCTGCCGTAACGGCAGGCCTCTTTATGTATGCTTCCCATCGGATCCTTAAACATGCTTGGCTTCCGGATGGGACAGAGTAGACGCTTTAAACTTGTTAGGGAATGGAAGGAGGAGCAGTCCAAGCATTAGCACAATAAATGCAAGAAAGTACGGTGATACGTCCATACGAATTTGTCCTGCAGCGATCGGTCCGACGAAGGAGCCGAGTGAAGTGGCTATCGACTGGATAGAGAACACTCTGCCAAGCCGCACACCTTGACTAAGCTGAACAAGCATGGAAGCCAGTGCAGGAAAGATAATTCCTTTGGAAGTACCCAGAATAAACAGAATCAGCCACAACGGAATTTGGGGTGCAGCGGCCATAAGAAAGAAGCTGAACGCCATGAGCAAAACACCGCTTGCCAGCCTCAGGGTTGGTGAATAGCGATTGAGAAAGAGCATACTCAGCGTCCCGAGAGCACCAAGACTGATGATCGAAAATAACAGACCCGTAGATAGGATGGAGGCCGACCCGCTGCCTCTAAGCGGCAGTTCAAAGAAAAGAATGCCTTGAGCACATGCGACAACCAGCGGGAGTACGAAAAAACGCCATGAAATCGGAAAGAAGCGACGATTCGGGCTGTCTTCTGTCGGTGCAGGTGGTGAATTTGCTGCACTCGTTTTTACAGCCGGGAGTGTGAAGTATGCCATAATTCCGGTAATGATCAGCAGGATACCGAGACTCTGGAAGGTGCCTGAGAAGCCGATACCTGCGACGATAAATGCTCCTGCAGCCGGAGAGACAACAGAAGCTAAAGTGTGAACCACGCCATGCCCAGACATATATTTGCCCTGTGTGATGGGATCCGATGACAGCTGGGCAAGAAGAGTCATACAGGCTGGAGACAGAAAAGCAAGCACAAAGCCGCTGATGGCCCGGAGGGCAAGCAGCTGCCAAGGCGTAACGACTTGGGATTGCAGGAGCAGTACGATTCCAGCTGCAGTTAAACTGAAGATGATATACCGCCGGCTTCCGTGCTTGTCAATCTGGGTGCCTGCAATGAGATTACCAGGCAGATGGGTAAGCGAGTAGATCCCCATCATCCAGCCTATAAATGTAGGTACGGCTCCAAGTGAGAGCGCAAAGGGTGTAAGTATCGGATATTGAGCATGCAAATCAAAAAAGGCGAGAAAAAGAAAAAGATAGAGCCATACGGCCGTTTTCAAACGAACTGCACCTCCTTTTTCGAGTCGAACAAGCATAACCACACATGATATACTTGTACGCTGGACAAACGGGTCTTATACCGTTTTTTTCCACAAGCTCGCGCTTATATGACAGGGATATCGGTAATCATGTATAATATTCGGGAGATTGAACCAAGAGCAAGGCAGGAGTAACCTCGATGAAGACACAATCTTAAATTGACCGATAAAGTGGTACAGAACTAGAGTGTGAAAAAAAGGTGGTCAAGTGGATGGATATTGAAATATGGAAAGAGTTTATTTCGCAAAATTGGCTTGTTATCGTGATTGCGCTGATTCTGTTGTTCGTCGTTATTAATGTGCTGAGGACTATGCTCAAATGGGCCATTGTCGTCGTGATTGTTGCGGCACTTATCATCTATAGCGGTGTTTCATTTGAACAGATTAGAACAGTCGTCACTGATGTTGGTGCCAGCACGATGGATACGCTTCGAACAGAGGCCGCGGAGCTCATGCAGAAGGAAGCGGAAAAAGCGGAGTATACAGTGAATCCGGACGGTACCTTCACCATAACAAGTCCGAATGTTGAAGTGAGCGGCAAGCAGGGCGAGGATAAGGTTAAAGTGTCTGTCCGCGGCATATCGCTCGGGGAGTGGAGTGTTAACGATACGGTTCAATTGTTTATGGAAACCGCTCAGAATCAATAGCTGCGTTTTTAGTTTTAGAGCTTTAGATAGGCAAGAAAGCAGGTGAATTATGATTGATGCTTGGATAGGGAGCGTGAAGGAGGGGAACCTCATTACGCTTGTTCTAATGATGATTATCCTTATATCGCTGTTGCAGGGCTTTATCCGGGGAGCTTCTCGTTCGGCAGGCACACTGGTGAACCTGATTACAGAGGGTGTGTTCACCATCGTCGGAATCGCAGGTGCTTTCCTGCTATCCTTGAAGCTGTCTCCTGCGGTACAGTCATGGCTATCGGGCTACAGTGAGGCGATGCCGGATCGCGATTTAAACACATGGGAGCAAATATATTACACCGTCATTACGGCACTGGCTGATTTTCCGCTGCTGCGGTTTGCTGTGCTGTTCGTTATCAGTTACAGCATCATTCGTTCCATTCTAAGTCTGATCGGCGGGTTCATCAGAGGAATTCCATCCGGTGAAGCTCGCCGCAATCCAGGCTTTCTCAGCCGATTAATGGGGGCGGGCTTCGGTGCTGTCGTTGGAGCAGCAAGATGCGTATTGGTTATTGCACTGCTGTTCATTGTAGTCAGTCTGTATCCTAGCAGTTCTTTCAGCAATTATGTAGAGTCATCACCGATGTATCAGCAAGGAGCGAAATCCGTAATAGAGCCCATATCCGGGACTCTGATTAAGGACAAGCTTCCGGTTATCAGCCAGGCTGCTCAGAAGGAATTTAACGGCATGATGCAGCGCAGATATGAGGTCATTGACCGCAATATTCCTGAGGATATCGAAGGAGCTGCGGCTAAGATTGTGGAGGGTGCTGCTACAGATGAGCAGAAGGCAAGAGAGCTCTATCAATGGGTAGGAACCCGAGTTGAGTACGATTATGGAAAAGTCGAGGATTACGAGCAGCGCGGCATATGGAATGAGCAGACGCCTCAAGATACCTTCGATACGATGATGGGGGTATGTATTGACTACGCGAGGCTCTATGCGGTAATGGCTCGTTCACAGGATCTCGAGGTGAGAGTCGTTACAGGCCTTGGTTACAACGGTCAAGGCGGCTATGGGGCTCATGCCTGGAATGAAGTATACCTGAGTGAACAGGATACTTGGGTCCCTCTTGATCCGACATGGGCAAGCAGCGGTGACTGGTTCAATCCGCCTCATTTTTATGACACCCATATCAAAGATCAGACTGTCTAAATCGGCTGCCGGGTATATTTCGGAATAGCAGGAAAGGGTAGTAGCATAATGAACAAAGAGGAGATGGCTTCGTATCTTGGTCAGCAAACAAACCATGAGAAAAGTTTTAACTTTCGCTTAAATGTGTTTTTTCTTGCGACATTTCTTATTTTTACCGTATTGATTGTAAGATTGGCCTATTTGCAGCTGGTGCAGGGACCGACAATGCAGAAGGAAGAAGCCAATATTGCAACAAAAAGCGTGTCGATTGCGCCCATTCGCGGAACGATCTTCGATTCGACAGGCGAGAACAAAATTGCTTATTCTTCATCCACTCAATCCTTGTACATGAGCTTGGACAAGAATTATAGTCTTGAAGAGAACAAGGCTGAGCTAAGCAGTATCATTTCCGAGCTTAAAGCGGTATTTGATGAATATGGCGATCCAGAAACGACTATGACTGCACAGGAAATTGAAGAAGCGCTTGATATTACGTATCGACAAAATTACGGATATACGCCTAGGCGAATCAAAACCGATTTGACGAACGAGGAGATTGCCTATTTTTTGTCTCATAAAGAGGATTTCCCGGGTGTTGAAGTGGTAGAAGAGAATATTCGCCATTATGACAAGGACACGGTTGCAGTACAGACCGTTGGGTACATGAAGCCCTTCCGTTCGGTGATTGATCCAGAGTATGGCATTGATTTCTATATTCAAGCCAAGGAAGAGGAGGACCCGGCGCTCCAATATCTTGATAATGAAGAGGTCGGATATGATGGAGTGGAGCTGATGTTCCAGGAGGAGCTTCGCGGCACGAAAGGACTGAAGACCTTCCCGGTGGACTCGCAGAATCGGATCTCGGGTGAATCGACATTGACCCCGCCTGACAAGGGTAATAATGTGTGGCTGTCGATTAACAAAGATGTGCAGATGGCAACCGAACAGGCCATAATGGATCAGCTGGAATATTTGCAGACAACTAGCAATCCTGCCGTCTATGCACCCAACGCCAAAACCGGCTTTGCCGTTGCCATGGAAGTAGATACGGGGCAGATTGTTGCGATGGCAAGCATGCCTGACTACGACTCTAATGTGTGGTCAGAGGGCAGTAAAACCCAGGAAGAAATTAATAAGATATCACCGTTCTCCTCCAATGGAGCCATTCGTGAAGTGTATCAATCGTATGGAAGCCAGGAGGAGAGCTATAAGCATCCTTCTTCTACCGTGCTGCTCGGTTCTGTTATTAAGCCGCTGTCGGTATTGATTGGATTGAATGAAGGACTGTTTACCACCTCGACGATCTATAACGATACGGGAGTAGGCAAGTTCGGGAAGAAGGGATATGAATCAACGGTACGTAATTCGAGTGGTCACGTATATGGTCAAATCGACCCGGCCTCTGCCATTGAACATTCCTCCAATGCCTTTATGATTGAGATGGTAGCCAATAAGCTGTTTGATAAATACAACACTGGTGGTGTTGAAGTGTGGGACAGCTATATGAAGCAGTTTGGGCTTGGTGTCAGTACGGAAAGCGGTCTGCCTGGTGAGCAGGATGGGTTGCGCGAATATATCCATGAGCAGGAAACCACCGGTACACAATCAGCTTTGGCTTACGCTTCATTTGGTCAGCAGGGTAAGTATACAACACTGCAGCTGGCTCAATATACGGTTATGCTGGCGAATGAAGGGAAACGATTAAAGCCCCAAATTGCCAGCAAGATAACTGATGAGGATGGGAATGTCGTCAAGGAGTTCGGAGCAGAAATCTTGAACACCGTCGAGATGGATGATGCTTACTGGGACGAAATCAAACAAGGGATGAACAGTAATGTTCAAGGCTTTGATAACTTCCCTTATGATTATGCTCGTAAGACAGGAACCTCCCAACAGAATGTAGGTGGAGTAGATGTTGAAAACGGCGTGTTCATTACCTTCGCTCCTCGTGACAATCCGAAGCTGGCGATTGCTGTCGTTATACCGGAAGGGAAATTTGGCTCCAACAGTGCTGCGCCGGTAGCAAGGAAGATTTATGATGCCTATGACAAATACATTGGACTGGACGGTACGCCTAAGGGAAATGAGGCAGCCGAACAGGATGAAGAGCAGAGCGCTAATTAATATTTAATGGGATGAAACAGTATGTCTTGAAAGGTTCATATAAGGCATACTGTTTCTTTGTCGTTTAATGACGAAACTGTAACCAGCAAAGAGGAAATTTATTGTCCGATTATGGTAGAATGGAATACAGCAAAAGAAACACAAAGCGAGGTATCGTATGGCACAGCAGCAAAATCATGAAAAGGAAGAACTTTCGAACAAACGCCGGTTCAGTTTTCGATTGAACTTTTTCTTTTTTAGCTCTTTTATTATCTTTTCTATTATTATTATAAGATTGGCTGTACTGCAGTTTGTGGAGGGGCCCGTGCTTGCTCAGCAGGAGAGCAGCAGTGTAACGAAGAGTATTCCATTACTTCCTGTCCGCGGAACGATCTATGATGCGACCGGAGAAACCAAGCTTGCCTATTCGGAGCCGATTCAATCCTTGTACATCACCTTGTACAAGAATTACAGCCAGCAGGAAGGCGGCCCAGAGAATCCGAATCGTCCAGAGGCCGAGGCTATGGCGGAGAAGCTGGCGGAAGTGTTTGCTGAGTATGGGGAAGCAGACCGTGAGCCAATGTCTAAAGATGATATCATTAACGCCATGGATCTGGAGAATACTCAAGCTTATGGTTACACACCTAGACTCATCAAGAGTGATCTATCGGAGAAAGAGATTGCTTACTTCATGCAGCACAAGAAGGATTTTCCAGGTGTGAGTGTAATAGAGGAAACGGTCCGCAAATATGATGAGGATTCCGTCGCTGTACAAGCGATCGGCTATCTCAAGACGTTCAAAACGTCCAAGACATTAGCGGAATATGATGCTATTGATAAGGAGAATAGCAGCCAAACGGATCCAGGGCTTGTCTATTCTGAGCTTGAGTATGTGGGTGTAGATGGTTTGGAACGACAGTATCAGGATGAGCTGCGCGGTAAGGCCGGATACAGCCAGATTCCAATTAATCCGCTTAACCTGCCGGAGGAGGGAACGGTGATTCAGCCTCCACAGAAGGGCCATAATCTGATCTCGTCCATCCATAAGGACATTCAGGTTGCGACTGAAGAGGCAATTATGGATCAACTGGACTGGCTGCACAGTAACCCGGTCTCTGGTAAGCTCCATCCCAACGCCAAGACAGGCTTTGCTGTCGCCATGGAAGTCGAGACAGGGAATATAGTCGCGATGGCCAGTATGCCGGACTATGATCCGAATAAGCCTTGGGATTATGACAAGGTCAAATACATTTACCGGAATGGTACGGTAGAGTCCTTCCCGCCGGATGATACGGGAAGACATCCCGAGTCGACGGTATTGTTGGGTTCAACGGTGAAGCCGCTAAGTGTGTTAATTGGATTGAAGGAAGGCTTCTTCTCCCCTAATGGAACCGTTTATCAGGATAGAGGGATCGCCTATTTTGGACGGGATGATTCAAGTGTAAGGAACTCCCAGAATCATGTATACGGACCGCTGTCGGCTGCCACTGCGATTGAGCATTCCTCCAATGCTTTTATGGTTGACTTAATCGGAGAAAAGTTATGGAACAAATATGGCAGTGAAGGGGTTAACGTCTGGGATGAGTATATGAAGGAGTTTGGTCTTGGCGTAGAAACAGGTGTGGATTTACCTAAAGAATACGAAGGCTTCCTTGAGTACACGAATGAGGCAGAAACATCATTAGCAAGACTTGCGTATGCTTCATTTGGTCAGCAAGGTAAATATACAACCATGCAGCTTGCTCAGTATGCAACGATGCTGGCTAACAAAGGAAAGCGAATGGAACCCCATTTGGTGAAGGAAATTCGTGATTCGGAAGGTAATGTCGTCGAGAAGATTGAGCCAAAAGTTCTTAACGAAGTTGAGTTCAGTGATACTCTTTGGGAAACCATTCACCGTGGAATGAATACGGATGTGTCGAGGGCATTCTCTGGATTCCCATACGACTTTGCTCGTAAGACGGGAACGTCCGAGCAGGATCTTTATTATAATGGAACGCGTAATCGGGTAGATAACGGTGTGTTTATCGCATTTGCCCCGCGTGAGAATCCGAAGCTGGCCGTTGCGGTCGTCGTACCGGAAGGTGGATTCGGCTCAAGCAGTGCTGCTCCAATTGCTCGTAAAATCTTTGATGCCTATGATCAGGCCTATGGACTCGATGGTGTTCCGAAAGGAAAACCAGAGAATACGGAAGGCGATACAACAGAACAATAAGACTGACAGGCTGCCGAGAGTAAGAAAAATCTCGGCAGCTTTTTTTTTGCTTGTATATGGAATAAATTAGTATAATTAGAGTTATGAATCCAATATAACGAAGGGATTCAACATTCAACATAAGTTGGTCTGACAATGGGGGAGGACTCATCTAATGAACCGTTACGAGCAGGAACAGGAAAGGCTGCTTAAGGCGAATAAAAGAAGCTTTCGTCTTAATCTCACCTTTTTTGCTGCCTTTCTGCTGTTTTGTGTACTGATCGTACGCCTGGCCTTTCTACAGTTTGTCGAAGGTGCTGAACTGACGGCGCTTGAGCATGGGGAGAACCGGAAGGCGGTGCCGATGATGCCTGTACGAGGTACGATTTTTGATGCAACCCATACGCCGCTTGCTTATTCGGAGCCTTCGCACTCGTTATATCTCACCCTCTATAAAAATTACGGGAACGCAGACGGCATCCCCTCAGCAAGCCGGATCGAAATGAACCTGCTGGCGCAGGAAATTGCAGCGGTGTTTAAACAGCATGGTCATGCGGATGCGGAGGAGATCACTGCCGGGGATATTGTCAATAAGCTGGATTTGAACTACTCCAAAGCCGGAGGATATGTACCTCGTTTGATCAAAAGTAATCTATCTTCGGAAGAAGTGGCTTATTTTCTCCAGCATAAAGAACGGTTTAAGGGTATCGATATCGTTGAAGAAACGGTGCGGAGATATCATAAGGATTCGCTGGCGGTACAGACGGTGGGTTACTTGTATAAATTCAAGGGAGCTAAGGTAGAGCCGCTGTACGAGCAGATGGATCACCGAAATGCTGAGATGGCTGTTCAGCAGCCAGGACTGTTTTATCAGGAGAATGAACATGTCGGGTTCGGTGGTTTGGAGCTCCAGTATCAGGAAGAGCTTCGAGGTGAATCCGGATATTGGCTCATTCCGGTGGATCCTCGTAACATGCCGATCGGACCGGCAGAGCTCGTACCGCCGAAGAAGGGCCATCATTTGTACACCACACTGCATAAGGATGTGCAAAAGGCAACGGAGCAGGCGATTCTGGATCAGATTAAGGCCCTTCGTTCAAGCGGCAAGAGCGAGTCGAAGAATGCATCAACCGGCTATGCGGTAGCGATGGAGGTGGATACAGGACATGTAATTGCCATGGCCAGTATGCCGGATTACGATACTAATGTATGGGAACAGGGCGGTGTATCTCCGGAAATCTATGACCAGATTCGCCATATTTATCAGAATGGTACAATCCGATCCTTCTTCCCTTCGGATAAAACAAACACGCCGGAGTCGGTCGTTCTTCTCGGTTCTACTGTAAAGCCGCTCAGCGTTCTAATCGGCCTGAAAGAAGGGCTGATCAGCCCTTCTACAACGTATAATGACCTCGGTTCAGCCGAATTTGGCCGGGACGGATCAAGAGTCTCGAACTCAGGCGGTGCTGTCATGGGAAGACTGACGGTACAAGATGCAATACGCCGTTCCTCGAACGCCTTCATGGTTGATTTGATCGGTGAAGGGCTGTACCGCAGATATGGCAGTAAGGGAGTCGACATTTGGGATGAATACATGAAGGAATTTGGACTTGGAGTAGCAACAGGCGTGGACTTGCCCAATGAATTTCGCGGCCGGATTGAGTATAGACAGGAGGGACAGACAGCACTATCATCACTGGCGTTTGCTTCCTTCGGTCAGCAGGGCAAATATACGACAATGCAGCTTGCACAATATGCGTCAATGCTGGCTAATAAGGGGAAACGGATGGAGCCTCATCTTGTGAAGGAAATAAGGGATTCGGAAGGCAATGTCGTGAAGAAAATCGAGCCCAAGGTGCTGAATGAAGCTAAATTTGATGACAGCTATTGGAGCATTATTCATCGCGGTATGGATACGAATGTGGGTGCTGCCTTTAACGGCTTTCCATACGATTTTGCTAGAAAAACGGGGACTTCACAGCAGATGATCTACCCAGGTAACGGCCAAGGGCCCATCAACGTGGATAATGGAGTGTTTATCGCTTTTGCTCCTCGTGAGAATCCCAAGCTCGCAGTTGCTGTAGTCATACCGCAAGGAGGATTTGGAGCAAGCAGTGCTGCCCCTGTTGCCCGTAAAATATTTGATGCGTATGACAAATACTATGGACTGGACGGTACTCCAGCATCATAGCAATAAGACCACAAATGTAATTTGAACTAAACATGAGCGACCATTATGCCTCATGTTTACTAGCTGCTTCAGTGTTTATTACTGCATTAACATAAAGAGGAGTCCAAGCAGGAGAAAATTTCTCTTGCTTTTTTTTGTGGAGTCTAATAATATTTGCACTAAGGAAACATTATTGTACTGGTTTAATAAAAGAGTGCATGTACAAAATTATTTTACTTAAGTAAATAACTTGGCCTAATGCTAAGTTGCTCGTCTAACTATGTCTAACCATTGTCTAACCACACAAAAAATGGGTGAAGGGGAAATGAGAGAAATGAGGAGATTTACAGGTAGAACAGGAAGTAAGCTGCACAAAATGATAATCAGCGTGGCTGTTGTGAGCTCGATGCTCGTATTGGCCGCATGCGGAAATGCTTCGGATGAGGGAAGCTCGGCATCAGCGGATGATAAGCTCCAGATTACAACCACGACAGGGATGATTGCGGATGCAGCCCGCGAGGTTGGCGGTGATCTCGTAGAAGTGACAGGACTTATGGGTCCAGGGGTTGACCCGCATTTATACAAGGCTTCACAGGGAGATATTCAGAAGCTGGAATCTGCCGACGTCATTCTGTATAACGGTTTACATCTTGAAGGTAAAATGTCAGATATCCTGATTAATATTGGCAAGTCAAAGCCCGTGGTTCAGGTAACCAAGGACATTCCCGAAAGTGAGCTGTTGATGGTGCCTTATGGGGACAGCGAGGAAGCAGATCCGCATATCTGGTTTGATGTAGAGAAATGGATTCAGGTTACAGATACGATCCGCAATGCGATGATTGAAGAAGATCCGGACAACACAGACACTTACAACCAACTGGCGGATGCTTATATTGAAGAGCTGAAAGCACTGCATGAAGAGGTAAAGACCCAAATTGCTTCCATTCCAGAACAATCCAGAGTACTTGTTACCGCTCATGATGCATTCGGATATTTTGGCGAAGCATATGACATTGAAGTTGCAGGACTTCAGGGGATCAGTACATCAGCTGAAGCGGGTGCGAGCGATGTCAGCGAGCTGAGAGATTTTCTGGTCGAGAACAAGATCAAAGCCGTATTTGTAGAGTCCAGTATTTCGCCTAAAGCAATGGAAGCGATCGTAGCCGGAGCAGAAGAGAAGGGACATATCGTTTCGATCGGCGGGGAGCTGTTCTCCGATGCAATGGGTCCTGAAGGAACAGAAGAAGGAACGTACATTGGTATGGTAAAGCACAATACGAAGACGATTGTAGATGCACTAAAATAAATAGGAAAGCCTAGTTATAATGGGCCGAAGGCCATTGGAAGGAGTGGAGTGGGGATGAGCTCACTATCGTATGAACAATCAGGAGGAGATCATTCTCAAGGCAGCGAGCAAATTCCGTTTTCGGTACGGAACCTGGCCGTTGCTTATCATAAAAAACCGGTTCTGAGGGATGTAAACTTCAGCGTGCCGGATGGTAAGCTGATTGGTATTCTGGGTCCCAATGGAGCCGGTAAATCTACGCTGATCAAGGCAGCGCTGGGCCTTGTTCCTACAATTAGCGGCGATGTCCGCATATACGGCAAGCCGTATAAGGAGCAGCGCAAACGAATTGGATATGTTCCTCAGCGTGAGTCTGTGGATTGGGATTTCCCAACGAATGCCCTGGATGTCGTCTTAATGGGGCAGTATGGACAGCTGGGCTGGTTTAAGAGACCGGGCAAGAAAGAAAAAGAGCTTGCATATGAATGCTTGAGCAAGGTAGGAATGGCTGAATTCAGCAATCGTCAGATCAGCCAGCTCTCGGGAGGTCAGCAGCAGCGTGTCTTCCTGGCGAGAGCACTTGCGCAGAATGCAGATATTTATTTTATGGATGAGCCGTTTGCAGGCGTTGATGCCACAACAGAGAAGGCGATTATTGCACTGCTCGAGGCACTCAAAAATCAGGGCAAGACCGTTCTTGTTGTACACCACGATCTGGCTACTGTGGAAGAATACTTTGATCATGTACTGCTCTTGAACGGCAGACTGGTTGCTGCCGGACCGACAGCAGAAACCTTCACCCCTGACCTGCTGCAACAGACTTATGGAGGCCGGATTGCCATGATCGGGCACTCCCCATCCGCACCGAAAGATGGAAGGTGAGCCCGCATGTTCGAATGGATAGCTTCTGTAGTGACTGATCCTAATGTCAGATGGATTCTGTTTGGTTCAATGCTGCTCGGCTTCAGCAGCGGACTGATCGGTTCCTTCACCTATCTTCGCAAACAAAGTCTGATCGGTGATACCCTTGCTCACGCAGCACTCCCGGGCATATGCATCGCGTTTATGCTGAGTGGAGTCAAATCCACCTTTTTATTCATGATTGGAGCCCTTGTTGCCGGTTGGATGGCGACCATTGGGATTTCGCTCATAACCCGCTATTCCCGAATCAAGCAGGATACTGCACTGGGTATCGTATTGTCCGTGTTTTTCGGTATTGGTATTGTGCTCCTGACGAAAATTCAGCATGGGGATTACGGAAGTGCCAGCGGGCTGGATAAGTATATGTTCGGCCAGGCAGCTTCCATGGTCAGAAGCGACGTATACATGATGCTGGGAGTATCGGTTCTTCTGCTCATCGTGTGCTGGCTGCTATTCAAGGAGTTCAAGCTGATCAGCTTTGACGCCGGCTTTGCAAGGGGAATGGGTTATCCATCAGCCTTTCTTGAACAGCTGTTATTATTTCTAACCGTGATTGCCGTTGTTGCCGGCGTTCAGGTTGTAGGTGTCGTGCTGGTCGCAGCCTTATTGATTACGCCAGCTGCCGCTGCAAGGTACTGGACGAATGCGCTCGGTCTGATGGTCTGTCTGGCAGGACTGTTTGGAGCAGTTAGCGGAGCACTGGGCACGCTGATCAGTGCAACAACGCCGGATCTTCCTACTGGACCGGTTACCGTGCTGGTCATTACACTGATCTTCGGTGTTTCTGTGCTGATCGCACCGGGGCGGGGGCTGCTCGCCAAAGAAATTAGGAAGTATAGAACCAAAACGGATTACAACAATCAGCAGCAATCGGTAAATCGTGCTGAGGTCAGTAAATAGGAGGGAGGGAATCAATCATGTCAACATTCTGGATTTTGCTAACTGCCATACTGGTTTCCTCGGCCTGTGCACTGCTCGGTACGTTTCTGGTGCTTAGAAAGATGGCCATGGTTGGGGATGCAATCAGCCACGCGGTCCTTCCTGGTATCGCTATTGCCTTTTTAATCAGTGGCCGCGAATCCCTGTGGATCCTTGTCGGCGCTACGGCGGTTGGACTGCTTGCCGTCTTTCTGATTCAGCATCTGGAGTCCAGCGGGCTACAGTCTGATGCTTCCATCGGGATTGTCTTTACAGCTCTGTTCGCCCTTGGCGTCATTCTGATCAGTTTAAATGCACAGAATGTCGACCTTGATCTGGATCACGTATTGTATGGTGAAATTACGTATGTTCAATGGGACCGGCTGATCATTGGAGAAGTGGATCTTGGGCCAAGGGCGGTATGGATGCTCGGAATTACCCTGGCGATTATTCTGACGCTGCTAATTCTGTTCTATAAGCAGTTTAAGCTGGTATCCTTTGACCCTGCGCTGGCAGCGGCTACAGGCATTCCGGTAATGCTGTTCCACTACCTGCTGATGGGCATGGTGTCTATGACCTCGGTCGCTTCATTTGATAGTGTCGGCGCCATCCTTGTTGTCGGCATGCTGATTGTACCTGCGGCGACGGCATATCTGCTCACAGATCGGCTGTCCCATATGCTGGTGATCAGTGTTATTATCGGTGTAATCAGCTCATTTGGCGGCTATTATTCCGCTTTGATCATGGACTCGTCCATTGCCGGATGCATGGTAGCTTCCGCAGGTATTTTGTTTGTGCTGGCCTTCCTGTTCTCTCCACTTCATGGAGTTGTCGTTCGGAAATGGAAACAGAAGCGGGGCAACATGTCAGAAGATCCGCTGGAAGTATAGTTGAATTAGGTGTACGAGAATGTAACATAATGAAATGATGAAGTGACAGGCTGAGATGGAATCTCGCCCTGTCCTTTTTGCATTGTAATTTTTGTTGAACAATCCTGTTTTATGTTAAAATGTCGCTATGCCTCTTGATAGGGCGGCTAAAGGTATGATGAAATTGAATCTAATTGATTCTGCCTCATAGAGATATAAGAACATTGGATAAGAGTTGCAACAAACAAAGGAGGTCGAACCTGCTTGAGTAATCATTATCAGTATAAATTGCTTGCGCTGGATATGGACGGTACACTGCTGACGGATAATCATGAGATATCCCATGAGACGTCTACCTGGATTCATAAAGCGATGGAGGCAGGTATTCATGTCTGTCTGTCCACCGGACGTGCCGCGCATCATGCGCTGCCTTACGGTCAAGAGCTGGGCCTTGAGACACCAATGGTTACGGTGAATGGAAGCGAAGTGTGGAAATCGCCGAATGAGCTGCATATCCGCACACTGCTTGACCCCGAATTGATTAAGAAGATGCATGAAATTGCTGTGAAGCATGACTGCTGGTTCTGGGCTTATTCTGTAGATCAGCTGTTTAATCGTGAGCGCTGGGTGGATGCCATTATGGATCATGAATGGCTGAAATTTGGCTACACCACAGAGGATGATCAGGTGCGTCATGAGATTCTCATGGAGCTCCAGGATCTCGGCGGGCTGCAGATCACCAATTCTTCACCGACCAACCTGGAAGTGAATCCTGCGGGCATATCGAAGGCAAGTGGTGTTGCCGAAGTGTGCAAGCTGCTCGGTATTACAATGGAAGAGGTTGTTGCCGTTGGCGACAGCTTGAACGATCTTGCGGTCATTCAGGCTGTTGGCCTTGGTGTGGCCATGGGGAATGCGCAGGAGACGGTGAAGGAAGCAGCGGATCTTATCGTCGCTTCCAATAATGAAGATGGTATTGTGGAGGTCATTCGTGACCATATGTTGAAGGTAGGTACGACTAAAATACAGCCTTAACGTTTCGCACGGGGAAGGAAGAAGGGAAAGAACGTTTTGTCTAAGAAAGAATCATTTATTAAGGGGACGCTGATTCTGGCTGCAGCGGCATTAGTTGCGCGCGTGCTGGGCCTAGTTCAGCGGGTTCCGCTTGAGCATTTGCTCGGGCCCGTCGGGGATGCTTCGTTCGGTGTCGCAAACAGCGTCTATCTTATGCTTCTTACAGTAGCGACAGCAGGAATTCCGAGCACACTCAGTAAGATGGTATCTGAACGGTATGCACTCGACAAACCGCAGGATGCCAAGAGGGTATATCAGGCTGCGCTTATCTTCGCTGGTTTTGCCGGAATCGTCATGACCATTCTCTTATGGTCGCTCGCTCCATTCTACGCCACCTATGTTGCTCAGGTCCCGGAGGCATCGACAGCGATTCGGGCACTTGCTCCTGCACTGCTGCTGTTTCCGACCATTGCCATGATGCGAGGATACTTCCAGGGCCGTAATAACATGACGGCCGGAGGTATCTCTCAAATCGTGGAGCAATTCGCCCGAGTGGGAACGGCGATTCTGCTTGCGTTCATTCTCTTGCGGCTCGGATATGCCGATGAAGAGGTAGCAGCAGGTGCTTCCTTCGGAGGAGTGCTGGGCAGCGTCGGTGCTTTTGCTGTTATGATGTATTTTGCATTCAAGCAGTCTCGCAAGGACCAGTCGATGGGGCTGGCACTGCATGCAAACACGCAGGTTCCATTATCACGTATCTATCGTGATATCTTTACGCTATCGATTCCTATCGTTCTGTCATCCCTTGCTGTGCCTGTAGTGAATTTCATTGATTCCTCCATCATTAAGCCGCTTATCAGCGGTGATGTCGGATCAGATGCAGCGACCAATCTGCTCGGGATCTTAACGAATCGTGCACAGCCGGTTGCGGGAATTCCACCGATTCTCGCTATTGCGCTTAGTCAGTCGCTTATTCCTATTATCGCCGCAGCTTATGCCAGAAAAGATGAAAGTCATCTGCGCGGACAGGTTACCCTGGCGATGCGAATTGCCATTATGACAGGTATGCCAATGGTCATTGCACTTACCGTTGCTGCATATTCCATCAATGGACTCTTGTTCAGTTCGTTGGAAGGTGCCGGCGTGGTGGCGATGCTGACGTTCGGAACAATCTTCCAGATTACAATGATGACGTCGAATTCCATCCTGCTTGGAATCGGCAAACCCAAAATTACCATGGTTACCGTCTTTATAGGAATCGTGGTGAAGCTTGCCGCGAGCTTTGCGCTTGCACCGTTCTTCGGCATCTATGGCATCATCGCTTCAACAGGTCTCGCATTCCTCATTATTACGTCATTAAATGTGCGTGTTCTGAAGAAAACGGTCAGCTTCTCCATCCTTGGCTCAAGGTGGGCAGGATTTGCTGCAACCGTCGTGCTCTCGGCAGGGATAGGGTACGGGCTTCATCAGCTGGGACTGCGAATGGCTGATCTGATGCCGTCTAGACTTGCTTACTTGATTAACTGCGGAATCGTTGGACTGGCTGTTCTTATCAGCTATTTTGTTCTGCTTATCCTTCTCGGCGTATTGCGAGAGGACGAGCTGAAGAGTTATCCGCGTATCATTCAGAAGGTGCTCCGCCCGCTGATGCGATTGAAGCGTTCTGGTAATCAGGGAGCAAGAGGATAACGGAGTAAGGTTGAATACTACGTATATAGAAAAAAAGGCGTCGTTTCATTACCACATGAAGCGATGCCTTTTGCTATCTATATCAATCGATCCAGGTCATGCATCATGGCCAGCTTGGATAGACTGTTCCTATGCTCATGGCTGATCTCGAACAGCTTGGGTCGTCTTGGAACGGTCAGATGACCGAGACTATCGGTTTGAGTCAGCCAGTCTTCCCGTGATATTTTCTCATACGGCAAGTCCTGCCAAACGTTTAATAGTTTTGGGCTGTACAGCTTGTTCCCTGACGGGAGCGCTTCATTACGGCTCAGCATAGGAGATACGAGAGCCTCGTGTGTAGAGAGCTCTTTTTGATCTGTGAAAAACTTAGGCCAGTATTCACTTCTTGAGCCTTCATGAGGGACGGCATATGCATAAGCAGCAGCCCGGTCCAGCACCTGCTCGTGTCCAAATAGCAGCGCATACAGATTCTTGCCAAAAGCAATCCGCTCATGCACCTTACTGAAATTCGACAAGGTCAAGCCAACGAGCTCCTCATTGATACCGAGCGGGATGACAATATGGTTCAGCCCCGCAATTTCATGTGAACGAAAGGACAGAGTAGAAGTCACATGGTGCTGGTAGAACGAATTGCGTATGACGCGATACTCAATATAATTCTGTTCATTAATGATGAGTCCAACCGTCAGCAGTGCACTGTCCCTATTCAGCCAGAAATGCTCCCAGAAGGGAACCATGAAGGAGGAAATGTGAAACTCCGATAGCAAATGAAAGTAGCTCCGGCCCTTTTCCTTACTTTTCATATATAGCAGCAGCTGTGGGTAAGCGTCTTGAAAAATAAGTGCGTTGCACCGTTCAAGCAGCAGGTATACCCTTTCTTTTTCTTGGTCATTCAGGATGGTCTTCAGCAATCCGCTGTGTAGATCTGTCATATTGTATCCACCGTTCCGGGATACGAAGTGAGCGAGAAGTGCCCAGTGCAGCTCCGGATAAGACTTGTAGCAGGCGAGGTAAGCTGCTGTTCTTGAGATATTGCTCCGGTTGTGATATTTCGTCAGCTCTTTGATCTCCTGAACGAGCTCCAGCTCCTCTACACTGTAAGGGTCAAGCTGGCTGCTCCGAAGGGAGGCTGTCTGAACACCAGACGTTCTCACACTTGCCATCATATGCTCAAGCTGTTGCTGTATCTGTACGGCAGAAGACGTCTGCCACGTCAGGGAGAGAAGTGGATGACGCAGTTTTTTGGAGGCTTCCCAGGCTGATCTCTTCCCAGTGATCATTTCCTTGATCGTGACCGGAATCGTTGTAATCAGCTGCCAAATAGAAGGCTTGGCCTGCGCTTGGTAATCTGGATGGTCCATCATCATATCTCCCTTTCGTTGAATCGTCTCACGATGCTTACTTACGATGTTTACTAGTATGCACACAAAATTTGACTTCCACTCTATTGTTTGCTTCACTAAGGTTAGATAAAGGTAAATAGCAGAAAGGATGGTACACATGAAATTAATGAATTCCAAAGCTGAATTTGACGTATCTATACAATCCTCCAACCTGGTCGTTGCTGTATTTAAGGCGGATTGGTGCGGTGACTGCACCTATATCAATCCATTTATGCCAGAGGTAGAGGAGAAATATGCCGATTCCTTATCGCTTATTCAGGTTGATGTGGATAAAGTGGAGGAGGTTAGTCAGGAGCAGAATATTCTGGGCATTCCGAGCTTTGTCGCATACACGGATGGCCGGGAACTGATTCGTTTCGTCAATAAAAACCGTAAATCACGCGAGGAGATTGAGACCTTCCTGGATCGTGCGGTTGAAGTGTACAAGTCCATTCATAAATAAGAAACTATAAAAAAACACCGTTCTCCTTCTTTCGAAGGGAGCGGTGTTTTGCTGTGTAATGATGGATATACTGAGATTAGTGCAATGAATTGTGATTGATTTGGCAGCTCAGGGTTTTATGAAATAGATATTATGCGTTAACATTTTGTCACAATCGGTTTATGCTGCGGATTCTTTTATCCGTTATAATTGAAAAAGAGCTGATGGATAGCTTCATCATATTTCATAACAGCAGGTGAATGAAGTTGAAACATATCAAATTGTTAAAATGGGTCAGTTTCGTGACGACCATATTTATGTTTTTTGCCACCTTTGGCGGTGGAGTCGTTACCCGAACCGAGTCCGGACTCGGCTGCGGCAATGAGTGGCCGTTATGTCATGGTAAATTTGTACCAGCACACACGCTTGCTTCACTTATTGAGTATTCCCATCGCATAGTGAGTTCAACAGCCGGGTTACTTGCGGTAGCGACCTTTGTACTATTCTGGCTGTACAGCAAGAAACGCCGTGATTTACAGATATTTGCGCTATTGACGTTAATATTTGTCATTATCCAAGGAGCAATGGGTGCACTCGCCGTTGTCTTCTCCCAATCTCCACCCGTGATGGCACTGCACCTTGGGTTTGCGTTTATCTCGCTTGCGAGTGCACTTATGACAACGCTTGGGGCCAGACAGGAAGAGAAGTTTGGAGGTCTTGAACGGTTTGACAGACTCCCGCGTGTCAGTAAGGGCTTCCGTAATCTGGTATGGATTACCGCGATCTATTCCTATGTGGTTGTCTATACGGGCGCTTTTGTAAGTCATACGAGCTCTGCAGGTGGCTGCTCCGGCTTCCCTCTATGTAATGGGGAGGTTGTGCCTCAGTTGTCTGGCGGAGTCGGCATAGCCTTTATGCACCGGGCAGCTGCATTTCTGCTGGTAGCTGTCGTTGCTGTGCTCAGTCACTATGCTTACCGGCACCACAAGAATAATCGGGAAATGCAGGTGCTTGGTCTGTCCGCGATCGGTCTAATTATTCTTCAGGTGCTCTCTGGTGTTGGACTAATGCTGACGATGAATCGTCCTGAAGTCTACATGTTCGTCGTACTGGCACATATGACGATCATTGCCGTTTTGTTCGGTATGCTGTGTTATATGAGCTATGTCGTTTGGAGACTTGCCAAGCCCGCAGGCAGTAACAAGCTGTAACAGAAGCAAGCTGATATAAGGGAAGCGAACCGTTTCTTTTCGGGCAGCGTTCTGCTGCCCGGCATACATAACTTAGGCGTATGTCCCGCCCTTGTTAAGCCTTCGGAGATGTTCTCCGCAGGCTTTTGTTTTCAAAATGCTTGATAACTGGGTACATATCTTGCATGAATCCACCTCTAATCCATCATTTTATCCTTCAGGATCAAGTTATGGTTGTGAGGTGCAGAATTCGGGAAATATAAGCTGCACAGATGCACAGGAGGACACGCATATGCTTCGAACTTTATTGGGAGAGCCCGCCCGGGTTAACACCGGAGAACTAAAAGAAGCCATGGATACCATGGCGAAGACACTGCAGCTGCTTGGAGCGGCTATAGATCGAGGAAACGACCCTTCACATGATTATCGCAAGCTCGATATTTGGACCCGAGGTCTGATGACCTCACTTGATGAACTGGAGCAGAGCACTTTTGCCGCTTCTTTCTTTGCCGCTAAAGTTCACTCCTCCTCAACAGAAGATATGGAACCGGATGAGAAAGCGGATTACGCACGTTATGTTTATTTTTACAAGGATGGCTTTATTCGTATGTTTGCTATCCTCGATAAGCTTGGTAACCTGCTGGATGACTGGTATGAGCTTCATACTTCCAAGGTGAAGGTGCATTTCTCGTACTTTACGGTTCTTCGTCAATTTGAATATTTGAAGCAGCATATGCCGCTTGTTCAGCAGCTGAACGATCTTAAGGATCAATATTCGGACTCGATGAACCGGCTTCGTAAACGAAGAAATACAGAGATCCATCACATGAATGTAGAGATGGTGGATGATCTGTGGCAGAAGCATCAGACCCTTCATGGCAAGGTTGAGCTGGAGGATTTGAGGTCCTTTACACAGGATCTTGAACTGGGACTGGAGCTGGTATCCAAGAGCGTGACGGCGGCATTTCATTATATTAATAACAACTGGCAGAAGAGCACACCCAAGTCCAAAAACTCTGTTAAATCCTCATCATAAGAAATCCGATAAAAATAATGTAATATTTTCCTTTGACAAGTGGTGTAAAGTATTTTATACTTTCACTTAGTTTCTGAAATTGCTGAAATGAATAAGTGAGTTAAACACACAATTGCATATATGTTCTTATCGAGAGTGGCGGAGGGACAGGCCCTATGAAGCCCGGCAACCGATTCTGTATTGTAGTCAGTAAGACTGCTGTACCTGAATGACATGGTGCTAAATCCTTCAAGACCGTGAGGTTACTTACGGATCTTGGCAGATGAGAAGGAATCGCTTAATGATAACAAGCCCCTTTTTGTCTAGCAAAAAGGCGGCTTTTTCTTTTTATCAGATATTATTCCACGAGGGATTCGGGTAGAAAGCAAGGCATACGGGTAAAACAAGTGTAAAGAAATAGAAGCTCTGACATAGAGAAGAACGGACTGCAGTAAGTAAGGAGGTACCTCATTTGATCGAACTAAAAAATATTAAAAAGGACTATGGCAAAGGAAAACAGGTCACGACGGCCTTATCCGGGCTTAATCTGTCCATTCAAAAGGGTGAAATCTTCGGCGTCATCGGTCATTCTGGCGCAGGGAAGAGCACGCTGATTCGTTTAATTAATTTGCTTGAGCGGCCTACTGCCGGTGAGGTATGGGTCGGCGGCATAAACATGACCAGGCTTGGCAAACAGCAGCTGCAGGCGAGACGCCGCAAGATCGGTATGATTTTTCAGCATTTCAATCTGCTCAGTTCAGCTACTGTATATGATAATATCGCGTTTCCTCTACGGCTCGTGAAGACCAATCAGGCAGAAGTTGATCGTAAAGTGAAGGAGCTGCTAGAGCTGGTTGGCCTGACCGAGCATAGTAAGAAGTATCCTTCTCAGCTCTCAGGCGGTCAGAAGCAGCGCGTTGGCATCGCACGTGCGCTGGCAAGTGACCCGGAAGTGCTGCTATGTGATGAGGCAACCTCAGCACTGGATCCGCAGACGACGAATTCTATACTTAAACTGCTGCTGGATATCAACAAACGCTTTAATCTGACCATAGTATTGATTACGCATGAGATGCATGTGATTCAGTCGATCTGTGATCGTGTCGCGGTCATTCATCAGGGCGGAATTGTGGAAGAGGGTCCGGTGACGGAAGTGTTCCTCAAGCCGCAGCATCCTGTAACCCAGGACTTTATTCTACGTGAAACAGATTCGGGCGACCTGCTCGGTGAAGCTATTATGGCGACGCATTTAGAGCATTCCCAAACGGTCAAAATTACGTTTCTTGGAAGCAAAACGTATGATTCGATTCTGTCGCAGACGGCTAGAAGGCTTGGTATTGATTTTGCCATTCTGCAAGGAACCATCTCAACTATTAAGCAAGTACCTTACGGACAGCTTACGGTAAGACTTGAAGGTCCTCCTGAGCTGATTCGCAGTACGATAGATGAGCTAGTATTACAGGGACTAGAAGTGGAGGTGGTAGTATGATGGGGCTTGATTTTTCCGTCATCAACTGGGATGAATTCCAGAAGGCCACTTTAGATACATTAAAGATGCTGGGTGCATCCGGATTATTTTCCATTCTTATTGGTCTTCCGCTGGGCATTATTTTGTTCATGACTTCCCGTTCCACATCCGGAATCAGCAGGGCTGTTTACAATGTGCTGTCTGTGATTGTCAACATATTGCGGTCCGTTCCATTCATCATTCTGATTGTGGCGATGATTCCGATTACGAAAGAAATTGTAGGGACGGCGATCGGTGTTATCGGTACGATTCCTCCGCTTGTTGTAGGGGCAGCGCCGTTCTTTGCCAGACTTGTTGAGACTGCGCTTCGTGAAGTCGACCGCGGTGTCATTGAGGCCTCACAGGCAATGGGCGCATCGACGGGTCAGATTATTTGGAAGGTGCTGATGCCGGAATCTCTGCCAGGTCTGCTTGCAGGGATGACCATGACCATTGTTACGCTCGTATCCTACACAGCGATGTCGGGGATGGTCGGTGGTGGAGGGCTGGGAGCTCTGGCCGTCAACTACGGGTACTACCGCTATGAGAATGAAGTGATGATTATTGCTGTTATTATCATGATTGTGCTCGTACAAGCACTACAGATGATTGGGGATCGCTTGGTGAAGCATTTTACTCGGAGATAATGGAGCAACTGTAAGTTCGTATTTAGGCGTATTTAATGAGAAATCTTAAGCTTACTTTGGATTTAGGGTATGGACAATGTATGGTTCATCCTTTATCACATATATCGAGATTATATAGGAGGGTCATCTGTAATGAAAAAATGGTTCTTATCTGCATTAACTCTAACTCTGGTTCTGGTACTGGCAGCATGCGGCAACGATTCCGCTCCCGATACAACAGGAAGTGAAGGCACGGGAGGCACAGAAGAAACAGTAACCTTGAAGGTCGGTGCAACACCAGTTCCACACGCTGAAATTCTGGAGCAAGTCAAGCCAATCCTTGAAGAGCAAGGCGTTAACTTGGAAATTGTTACTTTCAACGACTATGTACAGCCGAACGTACAGCTTGATGAAGGTCAGCTCGATGCAAACTTCTTCCAGCACAAGCCTTATCTGGATAACGAAATCGAGACACGTGGTCTTAAGCTGACGGCTCTCAATCCGGTACATGTGGAGCCGCTTGGTGCTTACTCGAATACGATTACCTCTGCAGATGAGCTGCAGGACGGAGCAAAGATTGCCATTCCGAACGATGCAACCAACGGCGGCCGTGCCCTTATTCTTCTGGACAAGAACGGTATCATTAAATTGACAGACAACACCAACATTGAATCCAAGATCAGCGATATTGCAGAGAATCCAAAAAACTTGGAAATTATTGAGATGGATGCAGCGATGCTTCCTCGTCAGCTTGGTGAAGTAGAGCTTGCTGTCATCAACGTTAACTATGCGCTTGAAGCAGATCTTAACCCGCTGGAAGACGCTCTTTTCCTTGAAGATGCTGACTCACCATATGCAAACCTGCTCGTATCCCGCGAGGATAACAAAGACAATGAGGCAGTTCAGAAGCTGAATGAAGCTCTTCAATCCGATGCGATTAAACAGTTCATTGAAGATAATTATGCTGGAGCTATCGTACCTGCATTTTAATTCAATAAGATGATAAACAGTCCCGTTCGGTACTTTGATGTTAAAAAAGTGCCGGACGGGACTGTTTCGTATGCCGTTCCTTTCATTCTGTCCTTCCCTATATTATACTGAAATAGGTAACCGCTCTTGTTAGAAGGAGGAAGGGATTTGGACAATAAAGTCGCCCTTATTACGGGAAGTGCGAAGGGCCTTGGCAAGATGACAGCTCTTCGGCTGGCTGCTGAAGGCTTCGATATTGCATTAAATTATGTGCATAGCAGGAAGGAAGCGGAAGCTCTTCAAGCAGAGATCATGGAGCTTGGTGTGCGTTGTATTGCGGTACAAGCGGATGTCTGTATAGCCGATGATACAGAGCGACTCGTCACCACGGTTGAGAAGGAACTTGGAGAAGTGGACATACTGATTAACAATGCAGGACCGTTCATTCGTGAGCGGAGGCTGTTTGCTGAATATAAGCAAGAAGAGATCATGATGCTGATGCAGGGCAATTTGGTCGGTACGATGCTCCTTGATCATCGGGTGCTGCCTTCCATGCGGCGCAAGAAATGGGGACGTATCATTCACTTTGGATTCAGCCATGCAGGAGAGGCAAGATCCTGGCCGCAGCGGGCGGTGTATGCGGCTGCCAAGGTAGGGCTGGTTTCATTTACGAAGACATTGGCCGTCGAGGAAGCACCCTATGGAATTACAGTGAATATGATCTGTCCGGGGGATATTAGAGGAGATCATAAGGAAATGACGATTGAAGCGGTCAGCGGGCTCATTGATAAGGAGACCCCTCGAGGCAGACCTGGCAGCGGAGAAGACGTTGCAAGAGTCATTCATTTCTTGTGTCTGGAGCAATCGGACTTTATTACCGGCAATATTATGGATATTTCCGGCGGATTGGATCCGATAAGACCGACCATTAAGGATGGAGATTGAGCACGAGAAGTCAGAAGTGCCTCAAAAAAAAGAGTCCCGGCTTCTGCACATGACAGAAGCTTCGGGACTCTCTTATATGATGGTATGGGATATTAGAATACTTGAACGACTTCTTCTACGCCTTCGACTTCTTCGACTAGCGCGCGTTCGATCCCTGCTTTTAGTGTGATGGTGGAGCTTGGGCAACTACCGCAAGCACCCATCAATTTCAGTTTCACAATACCGTCTTCGACATCGACCAATTCCACGTCACCGCCATCGCGCTGCAGGAACGGACGAAGTTTATCGAGCACGTCAGAGACTTCATCATACATGGTGCTGCTTTGTACGTTTTCGCTCATATTATCAACTCCTTTCCTTCCCTTTATTATAGTATAAATTACGCCAAAATAAAATGGTCAAACCAAAAGCAGGTGAATAAAATGAGACCGATTATAGAATTTTGTACCAACAATATGCATTTTGGTACGGATGAGCTCTTTGAAGAGCTTGAAGAGAACATGGACTATGATGTCATCGAATACGGCTGCCTCAGCAATTGCGGACAATGCAGCATTACCCCTTTTGCACTGGTCAATGGTGAAGTTATCACCGCAGCCAGCCCTAAAGAACTGCATGAAGCCATTTTGTCCAAAATCGCTGAAGCTGACGCATGGGATGACTTGGATATATGAGTTAACCCGCTTGGTTTCAGCTAGCCAAGATGACGTTTCGACATCCAGAGAACACCGCTCTTTAGAATACGCGGAACACGCCCCATCATGGAGGTCTTACCCATGAGCCCAAATCCGGCTTTTTTGCCTAGTGCACCCAGTGTGCCTCTCAGGCGAAGTGCCTCGATTTTGGGCTCTTCGTTTCTTAGAAGAGCAGAAATGACATGCGCAATCTGCTCACCTTGCACTTCAGCTGCTTGGGCGCTTGGGGCAAAAGGCAGGCTCGCACAGTCTCCGACAACATAGACTTCTTTGTATTCTGGAATCTGGTAGTACTCGTTCAATTTCACACGACCGCTTGGATCTTTCTCAACAGGCAGATCCTGCACCAATTGTACAGGCTGGATTCCTGCCGTCCACACAATGGCATCTGTCATAATTTCCTCATCCCGGTTATAGATCGAGCCAGGCTCAACACGGGATACAGAAATATGATTCTTGATCTCTACTTGATGCTCACTGAACCACTCACCCACGTAAGCAGACAAACGCTGTGGAAATGCAGAGAGAACACGTTCGCCGCGATCAAGTATGGTTACGTTTAGATCAGCGCGGCTTTCTCTTATTTCCGCTGCCATCTCAACTCCGCTTAAGCCGCCGCCCACAATGTGCACATTGGCGTAAGGCTTGAGCTCACTTAGACGCATATAAGTTTCACGAGTGCTCTTGAAGCTTTGAATTGTGCAGCTATACTCCTCGGCACCTGGAGTGCCATGGAAACGATCGGTGCAGCCAAGGCCGATGACGAGCTGATCATATTCAATCGTTTCTTCATTTTGAATGGAGATGGATTTTGCATCCAGATCAATGCTCGTCACTTCACCATATCGATATTCCAATTGATGATGAACTGGGTACTGTACACGAAGATCATAATCAGACACGGTTCCGGCTGCCAGTGCATAGTATTCTGTCTTCAGACCCTGAAAAGGCATGCGGTCGACCAGCGTGATATGGACATCCTTTGGCAATGGACCTTCAATCAAGTGTTTAACAATAGTGAGGCCGCCGTAGCCGCCTCCAAGTACAACAATATTCTTCATAGCGAAAAAACTCCCTTTCCTGATGTGCACCCACATAAAAAAGAAGCTGTCTGTTGTCTGGTTATAAAATAATATAGAATCGACAGTCCAATATTATGGGTAACGTCGTCTTTGTTGTTATTGTATGGGCTGGCATTCGTGCATAAGTAAGGATCAGCCCCTGCTCGGGAACTGATCCGTTAATAATAAGAAGTACGTAGATGGGAGAGTCAACTGATCTTATTCGATCTTATTCAAATACTTCAATCTCGTTATAGAACGTATCCCGTTCAACAGGAACACGTCCTGCTCCTTTAACGAGCCAGATCAGCTCCTTGCGGGTCAGTCCCGCTGGAGTCAGAGCACCTGCTGCGTGACTGATCTGTTCACGGACAATTGTGCCATGTACGTCAGAGGCCCCGAAGCTTAAGGAGACCTGAGTCAGCTGAGCACCAATATTAATAAAGTAGGCTTTAATGTGGTCAAAATTATCTAGCATGAGTCTTGAGATCGCAATGGTCTTCAGATCCTCATAAGCGGAATTACGGCGCATGATGCCGGCGTTCTTGCTCTTCGGCTGCATGGATAGCGGGATAAATACGAGGAACCCCTTCGTCTCATCCTGCAGCTCGCGAATTTGCAGCATATGGTTAATCCGGTCTTCATAGGATTCCACAGATCCATACAGCATCGTGGTGTGTGTCTTCATGCCGAGCTGATGAGCTGTGCGGTGAACCTCCAAATAACGGTCTACATTTGCCTTGGTCACCTTCATTTTTCTACGATATTCATCGGAGAGGATTTCTGCCCCGCCCCCGGTAAGAGATTGGAGTCCAGCCTTCATGAGCTCCTGCAGTACTTCCTTGATGCTAAGACCGCTGATGCGGGTGAAGAAATCAATCTCAGCGGCAGTATAGGCTTTCAGTGTTACATTCGGATATTTCTCGTTTAAAGCAGCAAGGGAATCGACATAATATTGAAAAGGCACATGCTGATTATGCCCGCCGACGATATGGAATTCCCGTACTCCCGGATGAATGTGCTGCTCCACATAATCAATCATTTCTTGCCCGGACAGCGTGTAAGAGCCTTCCTCGCCTTGATCTTTGCGGAAGTTGCAGAAGGCACAGCGTGCCTCACACACATTGGTGAAATAAAGGCTCATATTTTCGATAAAATAAACTTTCTTTCCGTTCTTGCGAAGATTTACTTCGTTAGCAAGCTGTCCGATCGTTAGCAGATCGTCGCTCTCATACAAGTAAACACCATCTTCAAGCGTAAGACGCTGACCATTCTGAACCTTCTTTATGATGGCAGCCATCTTCGAGTCCGTATGTGGTGTAATAAGGGTGGACATGCGCATTCCTCCTAGTCCGTACTTTTTTGGTTTGTGCTGTGACCATTAATTCATGCTCTCACATAGGTTTACCCGTAGGAGTCCCAAGATCAATCTTCAATAATGAATGGTTGTGAAAAAAGTTACAACTACATTTATGACAGCAACTGGATACACTGTGACAAAATATCGACAGTTTGGCCTCAAATACCTTACCTATTATAAACCTCACATTTCTTAGGTTCAATATCTGGAAATAAAAAGAATGCATTCTTAATAAAAAGCATACCGAAATGCGGATAGGTAACTCTTGAGGTACGAAAGTCACTGGAGTATAATTTAGTTATCAGGAAAGAAGGAGGTAAGACTTATGATTACAATTAGCGAGACAGCGGCAGAGCATCTGAAAGATATGCTTGAACAGCAGGAAACACCGAACATGTTCCTCCGTCTTGGTGTGACACCGGGAGGCTGCACAGGGTTCTCCTATGCGATGGGTTTTGATGATAACGAAACAGACGATGATGTATATATGACAATTCAAGATATGAAAGTAGTCGTGGAGAAGGACAGCCTTCGCTTCCTCGACGGACTTGAAATCGACTTTGAAGAATCCGGTATGACGGGCGGGTTCACCATTCATAATCCGAACGCGATTGCGACTTGTGGGTGTGGTTCTTCCTTCCGTACAGCTACGGACGCGGGTAAACCGAACGAAGAGCCTTGCTAAGACGGGAATTTAAAGTGTCTTTATAGTGTCTAACCATGAAACGGACCTTCTGAGCTATGTAAGCAGTATGCTTATTTAGTTCAGAAGGTTTTTCGTTTATTATGAATTATAAAATCAGATAAGTCAGCATAGAGGGGAGCTTGGCAGTGTGAGTTGGTTCTTTGCAGGTGTTTTTTGGCTGGTTTCTTTATCGGCCTTCCTTTTTGGGTTAAATTTAACAAGAGAATTACATAAGAGCACAGACTATTCGGTCAGCACCGTTTCATTCCATTTCTCAAACGAATCCCCAGCAGGGTGGTTTCTTGGTGTGATCTTTTCCTCAATTCCAGGGCTAATTATAGGCTTCTTTAGCATCCTTCCTTGGTGGCTTGCAAGGACTGTTCTTTTTGGAATTAGCATTATAATGTTTCTATTAGGAATCAACGTATTGAAAATATTGTAACTACTTTTATCAGATTCTAAAGTTTCTTGGCATCCACGATAAGAGACACGAACCCGAGCTGGTCTCCTGTATTCCTATGGTCAAATCGTTTGGAGCGGTAGATGAATCCGTCCTGCGCATTCCACTCCTTTTCATGAAACTCGCCTTGCTCATCGCAATATTCCAGTAAAGAAACTATAAAGCCAGCCTCTTCAAACATGGACGAAAGCGTTCTGTAATTGTGGACTATTTTGTGACTGGCTGCTGGATGGTCGCAAGGACCGGGACCACCAACTTGGACGGCTTGTTGATAAGCTGCATCAGGAAAAAAACCATCCGGCACCGCACAGCGAACATAACCACCGGTCCTCAAATATTTGAAGCAAGTCTTCGCAGCTTGGACCCCCTCTTCGTAGCTTAAATGCTCCCATACATGCTCAGCTAGAATAACTTTGATGGAGTCTGGACGAAATTGGCTCCGCCAATGTTCCTTATTCAGCAGGTTCAACTCCGACTCCTGTGTCTCCATCCAGCCGGGATTATTGCTGTATGCACCAGAACCAATCACTACTCTTATACCTACGTTTGCCATAGAAATCCCCCTCACACAGGTTATCCAGTGTTAGTATATCGGCACCCATAGAAAGCCGTACATAGAAGGATGTGACCTCCATATGGAGTTTTGAGGATGACTTCATGTTTCGAGGCGAATTTCCGATACTAGTTCTATATCACTCGTTCTTTTGAACCACATAAAGGGGAAATCATACTGATACATAAAATGATAAGGAACACGTTATTTTTACTTGTCGTGATTGCACTTCTAGTTATAGTCGTGAGGAAGGTATCCGAGCCTGTCTTCTCTGACCTGATCACACTGCCGATTACCGATAAAATAGCGCGAGGTGCACTGGAGGATCTGCCTCTTCCTCCATCGCAGGAGGAGCTGATCGCGTACGCTCAGCAGCTTGCCGAGGAGGGGACAGTGCAATATTCTACAGATTTAACCCTTCAGTACGAGCAGGCATCTGGTGATAGTAAGGGCATCATGACGGCTGCTTACAAGGAAACGCTCCTTGGCTTTATTGATATGGAATCTTCATCACTGGCCGAGATTTCAAATCGTCCGATTTATGAAGAGAATGTGATGATTTCGAGCTCACTGGCTGCGGATATAGAGGGAGAGCAATATGCACAGACCCGTGCAGATCAAGATCAGCAGGCTGGCATGGATGCCATGCAGCTTGAGCCGGGTATGGAGCAGCAAGAGAACAGAGAGCAAGATAACCTTATAACGACGGACGCTTCTGTTCCTGTTGTTGAAGAAGGGGATGTGCGGAAGAGTGATGGAGGTCCCAGTTCAGGAAGCTCCAATACGGGCTCCGAATCCACTGACGTCACAGTTGACAGCGAGGTTTCGATTGCGGGCAATGAAGGAGTCGCTCTTTATGTAAATGAAGTGTATTTTGACCGTTATCCTAATCTTAAGGAGGCAGTTCGGCTGGCGTCATTGGTTAAAAATGCAGCACTGATTGATCTGCGTACAGATCAAGTGGTCTGGGACAATTATAAGCACAGCGCAGATTAGCCGGTGCAATAACGCTATACCTCTATACAAATCTCACTTTATCGCGCATGTATTCAATGGCATTTATGACAATTCACCTGCACATATGTTAGCATAGAGACATGGAATTCTCAGGTGACATTATTTAGCCAGATCATGAAGAGTGAGGTATACAATATGCTTGAAATGGAACGGATTCACCATGTCAGTCTTGCGGTTCGGGATATCGAGCGCGCTCATGCTTTTTATTCGGAAAAGCTGAAGTTTAAGCGGCTGGAGCGTCCCCCTTTTAACTCCACGGGAGTATGGTATGCGATCGGGGAGCATCAGCAGCTGCATTTATTGGAGCATCCTGCAGGAGATACGCTGAGAGAGCGTGGAATTGACACGACGGATGGACATTTTGCAATATGGGTGAAGAGTCATAAGGCGACAATTGAATGGCTGGAGTCTCAGAACATCCCGTATGAAGCAAGACCCGACAGTGTTGCAGGATTTGCCCAAATTTTCATTCTGGACCCTGACCACAATATTATTGAATTCGGAGCCCCGTATTCGTCGTAAATGCCGGCACTGAGCCTGCTTCGAGCGATATAAAAAAACGACTACTGCTTATTCGTTAGGATTCGGCCCATCTAAAAATGGACTGAATTCTAAAGAATACGTAGTCGTCCTCGTATATTAAACTTCCGTTTGGAAAATGACCGTGTCACGGGAATAATGATGCTCTCTTCCGTCTTCACTTCTTAACCGGACTTTATCATTGGAGAACATTTCTACAAGACCACGGGCAATTTCGCAATAGACGCCAGCAGAATCCTCCTGCCAAACGGAAACGACGGTTTGAGATAAGGCCGCAGTAAAAAACTCGATGTTTTTTTGCAGCGTTCTGGATTTATTGGAATTCATCGTATCCTCCTTCTTTCGTAAGGTGACAACTACGTTCACGTATAATAGCACTGACGTAAACACTTTACCCTACTCTATTCTCTATTGTAAAGCATCCCGTCAAATTTGGTAGAAACATTCTCATATTATTTAGTATCTACACATTCAGGAATCGTAATATGGGTCAACCTTGCGGTGATTTTACATTGCGTTTACACAAAGAGTTTACAATAAAAATGGATAACTCTTTAGAAAAAGTGAGTAAGCTCAATCAGGCTTCGAACAATACACTTCATGAGTGAGGGAAGTATGAAAAAGGAGAATTATAATCACGACATGAACCCATATCTGAATCGGGATTTAAGCTGGCTGGAATTCAACAGAAGAGTACTTGAAGAAGCACAAAGCCCGGATACACCCCTGCTGGAACGCGTCCGCTTCCTATCCATTGTAACGACCAACCTGGATGAGTTTATGAGCGTGCGTGTTGCAGAGACCAGAGAGAAGATTAAGGCTGGCTTGACGAAAAAGGACTTTACCGGGTACACGGCAACAGGTCTATATCGACGACTGATGAAACGAACGATGAAAATGGTCAGTGAGCAGTATCGTTCATACCGCGATTTGCTGAGACAACTGAGTAAAAAGGGGATCGTATTTATGGAATATACGGACCTGAATGCAACCCAGCAAAAAGCAATGGAGCAATATTTTCACGATATTGTATTTCCGGTACTGACACCGATGGCTGTAGACTCCAGCAGGCCTTTTCCACTCGTACACCATAAATATGTGTATTTGGCCGTAGTTTTGCGCAAGGAAGATAGCAAGGAAGCGAATGATCATTATTTTGCGATTGTACAGGTTCCTTCCAATATTCCGCGTGTTATCTCAGTTCCGCTGCGGTCTAATAGCAAGAAGAAATCATTCATACGAATTGAAGAACTGATAAAACATCATATTCAATCTTTGTTCAGCGGGTACATCCCAGAAGCCGTTCATGGCTTTAGACTAACACGGAATTCAGACTTGTACATCAATGAGGAAGAAGCAGAGGATCTGCTCGAAGAGATTGAAAAAGAGCTGAGAAGACGCAGAAGAGGTGCGCCTGTACGTCTTGAGGTGGAGCAGGGAATTCATCCGTATGCACTTGAATATTTACAGGAAGAATTCTCGATAGGCTCCGATGAAATCTTCGAAATTCAAGGGCCGATGGATCTTGGATTTCTAAGCGGATTTGTGGATCAGCTCGAAGGATATACCCATTTGAAATATCCCGGCATCAAGCCTGTTTATCCAGATATCTTCAATACGGAGGAAAGCCTGTTCCGCATTTTGCGAAGACAGGACGTATTGCTGTACCATCCATATGAGTCTTTTGATGCGGTTACGGATTTTGTAGAAGAGGCATCAGAGGACCCGCAGGTCATGGCAATCAAGATGACCTTATATCGGGTAAATGGAGATTCCAGACTGATTCCGGCACTTGCTCATGCAGCTGAGATGGGCAAGCAGGTGACGGTTGTTGTCGAGCTGAAGGCAAGATTTGATGAAGAGCGAAACATCGCTTGGGCGAGGAAGCTGGAGAAGGCGGGCTGTCATGTTGTATACGGCCTTGTCGGACTGAAGACACATGCCAAGATCATCCTTGTCGTTCGAAAAGAGCAAAATATGCTCAAGAGATACGTCCATGTAGGCACGGGCAACTATAATGCGAGTACAGCACGGGTGTATACAGATATCGGACTCCTCACTTCAGATCCGCAGATCGGTGAGGATGCTTCTGAGGTATTTAACGAAATTACGGGGTATTCCGCAGCTCAGGGCTTGCAGCAGCTTCATATTGCACCAGCTGGACTGAAATCAAGGCTGTTTGAGATGATACGCAGAGAAGCAGAGAATGCAGCTCAGGGTAAACCAGCTCAAATTATCGCCAAGATCAATTCCCTGTCCAACCAGGAGCTGATTGACGAGCTTTACGCTGCTTCACAGGCAGGAGTCAAGATTCAGCTGATCGTTAGAGGTGTATGCTGTCTTCGTCCCGGAATAGAAGGACTCAGCGAGAATATTCAGGTCATCAGTATCGTTGACCGGTTTCTTGAGCATTCACGTATTTTTTATTTTCAGAACCATAAAGACCCAGAGGTCTACTTATCCAGTGCGGATTGGATGACTCGAAATCTAAATCGCCGGATTGAGCTGATGTGTCCAGTACATGATCCACAGCTTAAGCAAACGATTGTCAATATACTGGAATTATCGTTACATGACAATGTGAAGGCCCGGCTCCTTCTATCGAACGGGAATTATGTTCCTGTTACGAATGATGAGCCGAGCCTGAGAAGTCAATTTGAAGCACTTAAGATCAAAACGTGGAAGAAAGAGAAAGAGACCATTTCAAGCTAAGCTTCCAAGCCTTCTCTATATCTTTCTTAACCTCCGCTAGCTCCACCCGTTCCACAGACGGCTCCCTGCTGCAGTTTAACTGCAGGTGCAGGGCGTCGTCTGTTTTTTGCATATCTACCCTGTGGATCGCTTTTCCTCCACTGTACAGAGCTCGGGCGAGCTTAAGCAAGGAGCCGATTTGGTGTATTTTATCCACATCAGCTGGTGTCAGTATATCCAAATGATCTTGGATTTGCTTTGGCGTACGGTTCTTATGGTAATCACAGACGATAGCGGAGATGACGGTTTCCCGATGATTGAGTCCCCACAAGCCTTTGTTCATGAGCCAATATAGGGAATGGGAGCTTGCCCGGTGATGATGTACCCGCTCTCCTATTCTGTGAAGCATGGATACAGCATAAATTACACGTTCATCCTGTGTCTGTCCTTGGCCTATAAGTGTAGTGTGAAGCAGCTTCATCAGGCTATAGATGTGATCGAGATCCTCCTGCGGTGTAAGCGAATCATAGGCAAGAACATTTTGGACACTCTTGTACAAGACATCCTGATCCATAAACTGAGGAAATTGCCGATGAAGGGGCTCATAGAACAGCCCGTCACGTAGTCCTGCCCCGCTCACAACATAATGAGTCGACTGTAATAGCTCGAAGATCGTCTGCAGCAGGATCACACCAGGAATGATCAGATCGGTTCGATCCTTGGATAAGCCAGGGGTCTTCTTACGCTGGTCATATGGAATATATGGAAGCGTGTCATAGAAGGATTGAATTTCTTCCTTGCTTATCATGTACCCGTGCATAAGCGGAAGGGAATAGGCTTGTCTCTTCTGAACCATTTTTGCCAAGGCACGAACGGTCCCGCCTAGACCGACCAGCGGAAGATTTGGATGCGCGAGCAGCCAGTCCTCATCTTTCAAGGCGGTAAGAATGGAGTGTTTGAATCCTTGCACGGTTTCTGAGCGCCAGTAATCGGCTGTGCCATAACGTGCATGAGAATTTACCGCGCCGTAGGGGATCGATAGGCTTGCTCGATACTCCCGGTTAAGGAACAGTGTGATCTCTGTGCTTCCTCCTCCGATATCAATGATATATCCGTGCTGAAGAGGAATGGATTCTCGTACACCAAGAAATCCAAGCCGTCCTTCGTCCTCACCGGAAATAAGCTCCACGGTAAGTCCGGTTGCCGCTCTGATCCAGGCTGTAATTTCCTCACTATTTGCAGCATTTCGAATGGCTGCAGTCGCAGCTGCCCGGATATGTAAGACACCGTATGCTGAACAGATATCCTGATAGCTCAGCAGAACGGGAATGATTGTATCTATATTTTCTTTGTTGATGGTGCCGTCAGGACTCACTTTTTGACTGAGTCTGGCTGCATATTTTTTCTCATGGAGAACCCTATGCTCTCCCGAATGAAGTACTTCGTATATAACGAGTCGGATCGAGTTCGATCCAATATCAATGATGCCAATTCGATGATTCATGTCAGCAAGCCACTCCTTTTTGTGAGACTCCCAGGTGATTCCTATTTGGATATTGGATTAATACCATCCTATCGCTTATTAGATACATATATACTCGAATGAATCAGTGCCAGGTTATGTATAAAGCCTATGTCTAAATATATGTACTATATTGTAACAGCTTAAACAGACAGCATAAACAAAAAAACCGCTTCTCCAGATAGGAGAAAACGGATATTTTGTAAATCTTGGTCGATTGCATTACGTAGTAATGAACTCAATGACACTGATGAAAATCCCTGTAAAGATGAGAGAGAATACGATACAGCCAATTCCAAAACCGATATGTTTCTTGTCACGGATAAATTTAATGCCTGTCACGAAAGTAAGAATCGTTACAGCAACAAGTACGAGAACGATGGCAAAATAAGCGACCCCGTATAGACTTTCAATAAATTGTGCCACTTTAGTTAGTGCTCCCTTCCAGGGTTATAATCTGCTTGCAATGTTTCTATAAAGTTTAACCAAAACAGGCTCTCTACAAAGGCATACATACAAGAGAAGCAAGACTTCCGCCAATATATATGTAGTATATAACACGCTTAAGTTCATCCTGAAATCTTAAATAGAGGGGAGAAGGAAGAAAATGAGCTTGACGATCGGAAGTAAGTGGTTAAAAACACAAGTGCTCCTGAGCAATGCCTCTGTTGCTAATCATATCCCAGAAACCTGCTTGTTTACCAAGCAGCATCTGAAAAATATGTTACAAAAATACGGAATGGTATTTGTTAAGCCCGTCCATGGAGGCGGGGGAGCCGGTGTCATTCGTGTCAAGCAAGAGCAGACAGGTTATTCATACACCAAATTGTCGCGCCGACTGACGTTTTCGAATTTTGATCTTATGTATGCCTCACTTCTGAGAGCAAAGAAGAGAAGAGGCTATCTAATACAACGTGGAATTGAGCTGGCTCAGATCGGAGGCAGACCGATCGATTATCGTGTCAAATTCGTCAAGAAAGAGGCGGGCTGGAAGATCACGGCAATGCTTGGAAGACTGGCACGACCCGGCCTTGTGATAACGAATGTATGCAAGGGAGGAACCCTGATTAAAGGACGGCTGGCGTTACAGCAATCACTTCCCCATATCAGCGCTCGGTCGAAGCAGAGGAGATGCGGAATTTAACACGTGTTTGCACAGCTATCTTAGAAGAAAGGTTCCCGGGAATCGGACAATTGGGCTTTGATTATGGACTTGACCACTCAGGTAAGATCTGGATTCTGGAAGTCAATACAAGACCTCAGTAATTACTCTTTATGGAATGCTGCTTCCTCTTCATTCTATCAAAATTTAATAGTTCTCGAAAAAAATTTTGATAAGGTTTTCAGAAGAAATGACCTGTGTATAAATATTATCCACATAATCCACTTGCCAAAAATATAGATTTATCAGAATTATTAACAATTTATACACAGGATTTCCACAAGTGGATGTGGATATCAAGAACGCTTGTTCTACTTTTTATTCTCTGATATGATAGCTTTGAGGAATAAATAGGAAAGGTTGTGTCGGACTCATGGCTATGCTCTCAGATGAGACGCTGCTCGATTCTTACCATATGGCAATCGAGCTTCAGCTTGATGTCGATTTCATAGAATTATTGTTAGAAGAAATCCACAAACGTAGATTGCATACCGACGTATCTGCCGTTTTGCACTAGAAATCCTCGATTGGTGGACGGTCAGATCCTTCCAGGCACATACCAGGTATCAGCTGCATATGAGAATTCCGTCAGACAATGAGGACAATGCATTAAGTGTATGCATTGACTGGCTGCTGCGGGTATCGTTTGAGCGTGGGAAGATGCGACATAGGGACTGTAAGGTCCTGCGTAATCTTCCTCCAGTCCGCAATCTACGGTTTCTTGATGGCAGTTGGGACATAGTAAAACGGGTGCGGAATCTAGACCGTTACATATTGGGCATACATATGACAAAGGGTATCCACTCCTGAGATTAGTTTCAGGAGTAAGATACCCTTTTTTGTTGCAATATTATGCATTTATCGCTTACAGCTTCATATTGCTGCTATGGCCTGGGGACAGCTTCGCGCTTGGGTCCACATAGACCTTGGCGTTATTAACTGCGGTCGGTGCTTCGCCGAATCCAACAGCAATCAGCTTCAGCTTACCTTCATAGGTTGTAATATCACCGGCAGCAAAGATTCCCGGAATACTTGTCTCCATACGTGTATCAACCACGATGGAGTTGCTGTTAATCTCGATGCCCCACTCGGCAATCGGACCTAGAGAGGAGATGAATCCAAAGTTTACAATGACATCGTCAACTTCAATTTCTTGTGTTTCTTTTGTTTTGACATGAGAGAGCGTTACCTTCGTGATGCGGTCTTCACCATGAAGCTCCGTAATCTCTACTGGCGTAACTACATTCACTTTGGAAGCCATAAGGTTCTCTACACTGTGCTCATGCGCACGGAATTTATCGCGGCGGTGAATCAGGGTGACTTGCTCTGCGATTGGCTCAAGCATAAGCGCCCAGTCAACTGCAGAATCTCCGCCTCCGCTGATGAGCACCTTCTTGCCGGCAAAGCGCTGCAGATCACTTACAAAATAGTGCAGGTTCGTTTGTTCGAACTTGCTCGCTCCTTCAAGATCCAGTCTGCGAGGCTCGAATGCACCCACACCTGCTGTAATAATAACGGCTTTGGCATGATGAACGTCTTTATCTGTCGTTACGACAAAATGCCGCTCTTCTTTCTTTTCAACAGAAAGTACCTTCTCCTCCAGACGGATATCGGTATCGAAGCGTTTCATTTGCTCCAGCAGATTGCCAACGAGATCGCCAGCCGTAATCTTTGGAAATCCAGCAACATCGTAGATGTATTTCTCCGGATACAAGGCGGCAAGCTGTCCGCCGAGCTGAGGCATGCTTTCGACGATTTTGACCGAAGCCTGGCGCATACCTCCGTAAAATGCAGCAAACATCCCAGCGGGACCGCCGCCGATGATGAGCAAATCAGTTATATCTTGTGTGGAATCTGGGGTCGTCACCTGTAAAACACACCTTTCATATTTTATATTCCGAATCAATATCGTCACGGATTCAAATCCCACGAATTTCGATTCATAGACCAATGGGTAAATGGAAGTAATATGGCCATTAGTCCTTCTATTTGATAGTCATTATCAATTATAGACACTACTCTTGCTCGTTGCAAAGAACAATATACAACTTTTCCTATAATTTTCACCCAGAAAACGATTATATTTTCACTTGCTATTTTCGATACGTATCGCTATCATTTTTGTTGCATGAAAAAATAACTTGATTTTTAAAGGTTTTAGGCTTATTTTAAATAGTTTTGCAACCGAATGACATAAGCTGTCGTTTTAATGAATAGGAATTGAATTACACCCTCTTTTTAGCACGTTATGCGAAGGTGGATGTATACAGCTGGATGGATAAGGAGCCCATAGCGAACTTGTACGTTTCAGGGGAAGAATGGGCCATAAATATAGAGCGGACTAATAGGATGAAATCGATTCAGTTGTTATGAAGATTTACTTATTATAACCTGATAATATTGACTTTGGTTCCTTCTATAGAAGTTGAAACAATATCGGAGGGGTAAGCGCATGAGCAGCATTCCTAAGATTGTCATCCTTGGCGCAGGCTACGGGGGTATATTGACCGCGCAGCGACTTCAAAAGGAACTGAATTATAACGAAGCAGACGTTACACTCGTAAATCGGCATGACTACCATTATATTACGACACATCTTCATATGCCGGCCGCAGGGACGGACTCGATTG
Organism: Paenibacillus shunpengii; assembly: GCF_042684905.1. Classification (NCBI taxonomy): domain Bacteria; kingdom Bacillati; phylum Bacillota; class Bacilli; order Caryophanales; family Paenibacillaceae; genus Paenibacillus; species Paenibacillus shunpengii. Next base: position 118,991 of record NZ_JBHUMJ010000008.1, read on the forward strand.
AGCATGCAAGAGTGCCTATTTCCAAATTGATTGATGAATTCAAGATTGATCTTGTGAAATCGGCTGTCAAAGATATTAGGCCGCATGAGAAAAAAGTAATATTGGAAGATGGTACCTTGTCATACGATGTCTTAGTTATTGGTCTCGGAGGTGAACCGGAGACATTCGGAATTCCCGGGATGAGAGAGCACGCTTTGACGATTCGCAGCATTAATTCAGTAAGGCTGATTCGGGAGCATATTGAATATCAATTTGCATGCTATAAAAATGACAGCAAGGCCAGCAGGATGAATTTTGTAGTGGGCGGTGCGGGCTTTAGCGGGGTAGAGTTTGTATCTGAGCTTGCTGACCGTCTTCCACGCCTGTGTAAGGAGTTTGATGTCGATCCAGGGGTTGTACACCTCTATAATGTTGAGGCAGCCCCAACGGCCCTTCCAGGCTTTGATAAAGAGCTGGTCGAATATGCGATGAAAGTGCTGAAGAACAAGGGAGTATCGCTGCGTATAGGTGTTCCTATTAAAGAATGTCTGCCTGAGGGTGTTATTATCGGAGACGGGGAACACATTGAAGCTTCCACGGTCGTATGGACCGGGGGCATCAGGGGCAACAGGCTGGTGGAGCAGGCTGGCTTTGAGGTCACACGAGGACGTGTAGCCGTTGATGAATATTTGCGGGCGCCGGGCTTCGATAACATATTCATCATTGGAGACAGCTCTCTCATTATGAGTGCAGAGGGTCGTCCTTACCCGCCTACAGCGCAGATGGCGATGCAGCAAGGGGTCAATTGTGCTAAGAACATTTCTTTGCTGATCCGTGGCAAATCGCTGGAAAAATTCAGATTTAATCATAAAGGAACGGTAGCTTCACTTGGCAAGGGCGAAGCAATCGCTGTTGTGAACGGGAAGAAATGGAAAGGCTGGAAGGCTGCTCAGCTCAAAAAAGCAGTAGATATCAGATACTTATATAAGATCGGCGGAATCCCGCTCGTCATCCAAAAAGGAAGGTTCTTTTAACTTATGAGACATTGCAGTGTTCAAGTACGCGGGCTGCTCACTAGAGATGAACTCAATCGGTATAATGCACTGATGGAAGTAGGCAGCTATTTGGAAGAACAAGACCGCTATGATCTATCTTATATTGTTCAGAAGGAAGTTGACATTCTTATTCTGCCGGCTATCGAGCGATTGAAGGAGAAGAGCAGGGACCGGGACCGTGCAACGGCAGAGTTCCTGGAGTCACTGAAAAGGCTCGAAGAGGAAGATGAGGATTAAAGCATTGTTACCCAAAAAAGAGGATGTGCTGCAGGTTGATCCGCAGTACATCCTCTTTGTGTAAGCTTACAGCTTCAGCATTGCTTCAAATGACTCCTGTGTCAGAAGGCTTCCTACATAGAAGGAACCAAATTCCCCGTAACGTGCGCTGACTTCATCAAAACGCATTTCATAGACCAGCTTCTTGAATTGAAGAGCATCGTCCGAGAACAACGTTACTCCCCACTCCCAGTCATCGAAGCCGACAGAGCCCGTAATGATTTGCTTTACTTTGCCCGCATAGCTGCGGCCGATCATACCGTGACTTCTCATCATGGATTTGCGCTCGTCCATCGGCAGCATGTACCAGTTGTCACTGAGATCGCGTTTTTTGTTCATTGGATAGAAGCAAATGTATTGATTCTTCGGAAGTACCGGCTTCAGACGTGCAACAATCTGTGGATTCTGCATCGGATCTTCATCTTTGCCCAGATAGTTGCTAAGCTCAACTACGCTGACATAAGAATAGGATTTCGTCGTAAATTGGGCAAACGTTGTTTTGTTAAATGCATTCTCGATCGCATTCAGATCCTCCAGCGTTTCACGCAGATGCATCATGACAAAGTCCGCTTTTTGACCTACTACAGTATATACGGTAGAGCTTCCTTTGCCGGATTCCTCATCCGCTGCCCAGGCATTAAGAAATTCCTGTAATTCATCTGTGGCAACCGCACGGGTCTCATCGTCAGCAGCACGCCATGCCGCCCAGTTGATCGATCTGAAATCATGAAGGGCATACCAGCCCTCGAGAGTTAAAGCCGCTTCGCTCATCTGTTTATCACTCCTGATTGGAATATTTATTGTAAAAGAATTTTTCATTTGTTGTGAATCAATGTCATAATCCCTTTTATGACATTGATTCTGGTGCATACAGCTTTATTGTATCAAAGCGTAAAGCGGCTGGGCAAATGAAGATCTCATTAAGTGCACCGTTTTAACAAAATGCTCATAATTTGAACTATTGGGCGGAAGCCTGCCCATTTCTGTTTTTGCAACGGCAAGAGCTGTATTTTTGGATGTGATCTCATTGCCTGTACCTCTCATTTGAGTTAAACTAATGATTATCTATTATGGGTTTGCATACATGAATTGGCAGAAAGAGGGGGAAAGTGAACGGATGCAGATTTTACCTGTGCTTGTTCTCATGGTTTTATTTTTTGTCATGATGTTTGGGATCGGTTTCATTTTGAATATGCTGATGAAGACAACGTGGTTTCCTTCTTATTTGTTTGTCATCGTCCTGATTCCTGTTGTGATCTTCAGTATGTGGGATCAGGCAAGCATGAGCCTAGGCGCACATCTCGGTACATATCGGCTAGTGGATTATTTAACAGGGATTGCTGGACTTGTAGGTGCCGTGATGAGCGGATGGACGATTAAGAAGCTGAGGCTTGGTGGATATCGAATGTTTTAGTAATTAACTGGATACTTATTGGAGGACGCCTCTTTCTGGATGAAGAAAGGGGCTCTTTTGTCATATCAGGGGTTCACTTTTCATAGAGTGATAGAGTACAATAGTAAACCGTGGCTTTCAAAATAGAAGAATGGTCGATTAATGTCGTATAAGATGAAATAGCGGAAAGATTAAGCAGGGAAATTGGCTATTTTTGAAGATTTAAGCGGCCGTCTTTTATGATAGAATAGAGAAACATTATTATTCGGAAGAAGGAGAAATGAGCGATGCGCATGAAGAACATGCTGCACTTTACCGAGAATCATCGATACTGCGTTTTCCGCGAGTTTGGACTTAGCAGCCTGGACGAACGGATGCTCAGCTCCGCATATCAGCCCATGGCGGGGGCCTTTGCGATCAGCTTGTACAGGCTGTTATTCCAGCATGTCAGAGCAGATCAAATCGGCTACTCCACGATGGAGCAGCAGCGCAAGCTGTTCCTGGCGCTGGGACTCGAACCCAGTGATAAAGGACGCAAGTATTTGATGGAGCAAACCTCCAAGCTTGAAGCCGTAGGGCTGCTTCAGACTTCCCGAGTTTATATACCTGAGACAGATGAATATACCTATGAGTATGAGCTGTATCCTCCCTTGTCTCCCGGTGAATTTTTCCGGACCCAGCATCTGACGCTGCTGCTGAGAGATAAGATTGGCAAGTTCGCAGTGCTTGCACTGAGATCGCAGATTTGGACTGAAGATGCTGAGGAAGCAGGATTACCATCAGCGAACAAGGAGAATATCTCTGTCCCGTTTTACGATATATTTGAGCTGAATACGCATGTCATTGATTATGAGCTTGAGCAGGCATTATCCGAAATGTCGAGTGCTAGATCTGAAGCAAGTACGCCGGCTGTGCCTGAGAATGACCAGCTGAACTATGCGGATATTATTTTGCGCTTCCCGCGTGAATCTGCCAATCGGCGTTATGTCGAGCAGCTCCGATTCGAACCGGATCAGCTTGGCCTTGTGAATTATGTTGTGCACAAATATGACCTGGGGATTCAGGATCTGTGCCGATTGCTAGATGAGGACGAAGTATTTAACACCCGTGGCGAGATTATACTCGATCGTCTGCAGGAGCTGGCTAGCAGCATGTTCAGGCAAGGGAAGAAGCGGAAGGAAGAACGGTCCATCCACGCTGCGAAGGTAGTCAGCATGCGGCAGGCACTTGACAGCAAGCAGGCAGATGAGCCTCCCGTGGAGCATGGGGTAGAGATGGAATATTATTTGGAAGTGCCGCCTCAATTCTCTTCCAAGTGCGATATCCACCAGTACAATATGATGCTTCGTAATGAACCTTATTTGCGTTTGCTGCAAACCTTTTTCCCAGGCTCCGTACCGGACAATCTCATTGACATATTTGAAAAAGTAGACCTCAGCTATAAGCTCCCGGGCGAAGTCATTAATGTATTGATTCATTATCTAATGACCTTGCTGGTGTCCGGGAGTGAACAGCGTATTAATCGTAATTTTGTGGAAGCCATTGCTTCCAATATGCTGCTTAAGCAGGTCAATACTTATGAAAAAGCAGTACAGTATATCCGTGATCAGTCGAAGGTCAAAGGCAGCAAGGATAAAACGAGCGAGAAGGCTCAACGACCTGGGCGCACGAGAGGCTATGCATCACAGCAGGCAAAACTTAAGCCGGACATTCCTATTGTTCAAGATACAGGAGACGGGGCTTCGGTTACCGAAGAGGAGCTTGAAGAAATGATTCGTTTTGCCGAGGAAATGCAGGCGAAGAAATCACTCCGTTAACCAAGAAATGAATTTCAGTAATATATATTTCAAATCAAGAAAGGAGGGCATTAACCAAGGATGGGACCGCTAGGACAAATATTACAGCAGATGAATCCGTCGTTTCGTCAACAGTCTCATGCCATTGCGGACAAGCTGAAGGCTGATCCTTCCGTTCGCCGGTTCTTGGAAGAGAACCCTGAGGTCGATGACGCCCGGTTTATGCTCTCATTATCCAAGTTTTTTCAGTATGCCAAAGACAGCAGTAATTGTGCCAACTGCCCAGGTCTTGCGAATTGTCCGAATGACTTCGAAGGACATTATTCGAAATTGTCCGTGGAGCATTTTAACGGAGAGCCTGAAATTATAGATAAAAAAACCCCCTGCAACCTGCAGCTTGCAGCAATGCACAAGAAAAAGGTCAAGGAGCGGATTCAGAGCTTCTATGTGGATGAACGTGCTCTGAGTGAGGGGTATAATGTTGCCGAAATTTTAAGAAAAGATCTGCAGCGGGCCCCTGCCGTGAACCAGGTGTTCCGTTACGTCAATGAAGCGAAGCAGAACGGGCTTTCACCGCATGGATTGTATCTCGAAGGCTCTTTTGGAACAGGGAAGACATTCCTTATGGGTTATTTGCTGCATGAGCTGGCGCTTGAAGGGTTCACTGGCGTCATTGTGTATATGCCTGACTTTGTAGAGGATCTGAAATCCATGTTTCAGGATGGACAGAAGCTGAAGGAAACGACAGAGATGCTTAAGAACTGCGATCTGCTCATATTTGATGACATCGGTGCAGAGAACTTAAGCCCTTGGGTACGAGATCATGTACTGGGCTCAATTCTGAACTATCGGATGAACCGCAAGCCAACGTTTTATACTTCAAATTATAATCTGGAGAGCCTGGAACAGCATTTGAGCTTTACGAGCAAGGATGGGGAAGAACGGCATAAGGGACAGCGTTTAATGGACCGGATTCGTCCTTTTGTGGATGTAGTTTCTGTACGTGGGGAGAACCAGCGTGGAAAACATCGGTAGCTGAATTCAGCTGATGAAATCATAAATTGCGGGCACAATAAACAAAGCCTGATCATCCCGTCACAGCGGGCCAATCAGACTTTGGCTTGGGTCATGCGGCTTTCTATGGAAAGCCTACGCCATCAGGAACTTAATGATAACCATTCCAAAAAAGATAACGGTCATCAGCACGAACATGCCGACGAATCCGCCAATGAGATCGAAGAGATCGTTACGCGGTTCTTCGTTCACATGGGACCTTGGATCGTACGGTCTCACAATGTTTGGTTCCATGATGCTGCCCTCCTCTGTTTACGTACTAAAACAATATAAGTATACCCACTATAGGAAGCCCTTGTAAAGAATTCATGAATACGGAAATAGTTGTGAAGAATTCGCAAAATATATGCATATGCATGTATTTCCTTACGGGAGTCGTTGTGCTATAATGAACTCAATCGTTTACCAGAACGATATGAAGTTTAATAATAACTACGCAGTATATATAAGGAGGACATATTTCATGGCTATTGTTAATGTATCCGATCAATCCTTTAACACTGAGGTTGAAGGCACAGGTACGGTTCTTGTAGATTTCTGGGCGCCTTGGTGCGGTCCTTGTAAAATGCTTGCTCCTATTCTGGAAGAGCTTGCTGGTGAAGTAGGCGATGATGTAAAGATCGCTAAAGTAAACGTGGATGAGAACCCTGAATCGGCTTCCCGTTTCGGTGTAATGAGCATTCCTACACTGATCCTGTTCAAAGACGGTCAGCCTGTTGATAAAGTGGTTGGTTTGAACTCTAAGGAAAACCTGAAAAATCTGATTTCCAAGCACTAATCGGCTTAAGAAATGAAGATGGTAACGCCTCCGGCATTGCAGCCTGGGGCGTTTTTTCATGGTTTTTGCGGTTTGGACGAATGAATACAGGATAGCACTTGATCGTACGTAGAAAGAAGTTATACTATAACATAGGGAACATGCATTCGTTGTTTGATCCCTTTTTCAGACCTTTTTACTTTTATAACCTTTAATTCACCGTTTATATATAGATCTAATAATACAGTTTGACAGGGAGGGGGAACGAAGGAAGATGGAATCACATCTGAGCCATATTCATGAACAGGAGAAGGCGCTGGAGCAGATCAGACACAAGCTGGCACTGCTGCCCGATCTGCCTGGCTGTTATCTGATGAAGAATGATCAGGGGACGATCATCTATGTCGGGAAAGCGAAGGTGCTGAAGAATCGGGTGCGCTCCTATTTTACGGGAAGCCATAACGGGAAGACCCAGCGGCTTGTTGCGGATATCCGTGATTTTGAATACATCGTTACGAGCAGTAACAAAGAGGCGCTTCTGCTGGAGCTGAATCTAATCAAGAAGCATCAGCCGCGTTACAATGTACTGCTTAAGGATGACAAGACCTTTCCCTATTTAAAAATAACGAATGAGCGACATCCGAAGCTGGAGGTCACTCGCCGGGTGCTGAAGGACAAGGCAAAGTATTTCGGTCCATATCCGAACTCCTATGCAGCACATCAGACGAAGAAGCTTCTTGACCGAATGTATCCGCTGCGTAAATGCGGAGTCATGCCGAAGGAAGTATGCTTGTACTACCATATGGGTCAATGCCTGGCACCTTGTGTCAAAGAGATTGGCAAAGAGACCTATGAAGGGATCAGCACAGAGATTGCTTCCTTCCTAAGCGGAGGTCACGAGGAGATCAAGAAGGATCTCCAGAAGAAGATGGAGGAGGCGGCAGAGGATCTATACTTTGAACGGGCTAAGGAGCTGCGCGATCAGATCATTGCGATCGATGCCCTGATGGAGAAGCAGAAGATCACGACCGCTGATACCAAGGACCGGGATGTATTCGGTTTTGCGATAGACAAAGGCTGGATGAGTGTACAAATTCTTTATATACGCCAGGGCAAAATGATCGAGCGTCATTCCACTTCTTTTCCTTTTTACGGAGATGCGTATGCGGACTTCATATCTTTTGTAACCCAGTATTACAGTGATAATCCGGCATTGCCGAAGGAAATACTTCTCCCTATGCTGCCTGAGGAGGAGAACATGCAGCTTCAGCAGACTCAGGAAGCAGACGAAGCGAATGAGCAGGCACAAGCTTATAGTTTAGAGGAGAATGAGCAGGAGGAGGAGACCGTTCCAATTCCTGACGAGACTGCATCAGGTGATCTAGAGACGAGCGGAATTGATGATCCAGTCAGTGCAGCAGGACTGCTTCAAGAATGGCTGGATATCAAGGTGCTCATTCCGAAGCGGGGCTTGAAGCGTCAAATGGTCTCAATGGCCACGGAGAATGCGAAGGTATCTCTCGATGAGAAATTCCGTTTGATTGAGCGGACAGAGGAGCGCACTTCAAAGGCCGCGCAGCGTTTGGGAGAAGCGCTTGGACTATCCTCTCTTCACCGTATTGAAGCCTTCGATAACTCCAATATTCAAGGAGCAAATCCAGTATCTGCGATGGTCGTGTTTATTGACGGTAAGGCAGAGAAAAGAGAGTATCGCAAATACAAGATTCGATCTGTTAAAGGGCCGGATGATTATGAAACGATGCGTGAAGTCATTCGCCGCAGATATGAGCGTGTGCTCAAGGAGAATTTGACACAGCCCGATCTGATCATCGTCGATGGGGGTCGTGGTCAGATATCCTCAGCAATGGATGTTCTTCACAATGAACTGGGGTTGTATATTCCCGTATGCGGCCTCGTGAAGGATGCGAAGCATAAAACATCGCAGCTTATGATTGGAGATACGTTCGAAGTTATTCAGCTGCCTCGGGATAGTCAGGAGTTCTACCTGCTTCAGCGAATTCAGGAGGAGGTCCACCGCTTCGCTATCACATTCCACCGCGAGCAGCGAGGCAAATCGATGGTTGTATCCCGTCTGGATGCCATACCGGGTATTGGCGAGAAACGACGCAAGATGCTGCTTAAGCATTTCGGATCTCTGCGCAAAATTAAAGAGGCCAGCATTGAAGATTTCCGGCCTCTATCCATTGGCGATAAGCTCGCCCAAACTATTATTGACTCTCTTCAGGATGAGGAGCCGTAAATATCGGCTTCTCTTTTTTTGTTCCCGAATGAAAACGGTAGATGACGTAACCCACGATGGCAGGAAGCACCATCCAGAATACTCCGGCAGCTACATTTATGGCATCCTGCATGGCGAGCAAGCTGATACCCATGAGAATGCTGTTAAAGATGACGTGGCTGAATACAGCAGTGACGAAGCCATATTTGATCATAATGAAGCTGAATACAAGGCCGATAATCGTGAGTTCAATCGGTCTTGTGATGACAGGGTAGATCGGATACAGCGTATGACCGAATGCCCAGATGAGAGACGTAATCATCGCGGCCAAGACCGTGCTTCGTACCATCTTCTTAAAGATTCGGATACCGAACAAACGGTAAACGGCTTCTTCCCCAATGCCGGCCATCCAGGCAAGGATAGGCATAAGCCACGGATAGACCATGTTATAAGGGGACTGGCTGGCATCTGTTGTAGACCATACGCCGAGTCCTTTTTCAAGCACGAAGAAGATGACGGACTGCAATCCAAGCAGTATAAATGCCCATAGGTAACCCGAATACATGCTGTGAAGCACATAGTGGCCATATCCAGGCTCCTTGGCCCGTCCCCATAGATTGTAGCCGTCTTTCCGCCAGAGCCCGTTCCCAGCAACCAGAGAGAAGTATACAAGAGCGGTCATAGCCAGCGTAAACAACGTTTGGATTCCAAACAAGATGACAAGCATGAGGGTCGAATAACCTTCCGCCTGGAATGTTGGCAGCAAGTTGATCGTACCGATCATGGAGAACAGGAAATACAGAATGGACAACCAGATTCCTCTTTTAAATGAGGTATAGGCTCTTGTCAGTACACTGTACACGATAGCGAGTACACCAAGCAGCAAGGTGAATAATCCATAGCCTGCAAGCGTCATTAGGTTGGCTCTGGACGTTTCCTTCGCTACATATGCTGTATGTTCGGCAGGTACAGAGAACTCGGGTTCGAATGATCGAATATCGTCATTTTCAAAAGTGAAATGAAGCTTCAGCGTACTTTCTCCGAGCTCCTTACTGTGATCTGCATAGACCAGACCGGGATCGGCTTCGGTCGTTTCAAGCTCTAGTGTGCTTACGTCATAGCCCAATTCGGATAGAACAGGGACAGCAAGACTCACTTTATCTTCCAGTGAAATTCCGCCTTCGGATAACCGAAGTAATGCAGCTCTTCCTTCCGATTCAGGCACCAGTTCATTCGTCGTATAATCGGAATCAGGCAATTCCCGGATATAGGATACAGGCTTCGCGGTATTCATGTGAATATCTACATTTAGATAGCCTCCTGAGTCTTGATCGGGGAGTCTTACCCGATATACATCATACGGATATTGTTGCTCAAATTCTTTGTCGTACTGCTCAAGCAGCTTCTGATTAGCCAGATAGCCGTATAATTCGGAACGTGACTGGTATGTAACTAATACATCCTCAAACAAAATTTTATCGTTTAGCCCGAGTTCACTCTCGGCATATTGAACCGCAGCTTGGTATGCTTCCTCTTTGCTGATTACCTTTGCTGTCTGCTGTTCAGTAGATTGCATTGACGTTCCCGGCAATATCTGAAAAATAAAAAACAAGATCAGGCCGATGGCCGCGAGCACCCCGAGCAAGCTGTAGTTCGGTTTGAGCACTAAAGGCTGCCCTGGTCGATTCAATGTCATTCCTCCATTCTTACTTGAGATTGTTCAGCTTACAGTAAAGATAGCATATGCCGCTGTCTCAAAGCCAATGAATAGAGCAAATCCTTGAGAAAGCGGTTTACAAGCATGAAAATGTCCAATAATGTTTCATAATATGTTGACTTTAAAGAAGTATATTCATTTTTGCACTTTTTTAGTGAAATTAAGGTGTTTTTGATTTTGTCACGCTTTCCCGAAAGTCTTATAATCGTGGTTGAACTTCATACGAGAAGCAATTAGCCGAATCCTAAAGTGAAAACAGGGGAACCAATACAATAGAGCCTGGACTTTACGGGCTGGTTGGTTCTTTTTTTGATGATAGGAATATAAAACGAGGTGAACCCGTGCTTAACGAGCAGCACCGTCTTTTTAAATTGAATCCACCGCAGATTTTGGTGCTTGGCTTTGCAGGCATTATCCTGATGGGCACCCTTCTCTTGATGCTGCCTGTATCGAGCGCGAACGGAGTAAGTGTAGGGTTTATTGATGCGCTGTTCACAGCGACATCTGCTACATGTGTGACCGGACTTGTCATACTGGACACCGGATATGACTTTTCTGTATTTGGCCAAGTCGTCATTATGTTTTTGATCCAAATCGGCGGTCTGGGATTTATGACCATGGCCACCTTGATTGCCATCGTATTCAGGCGGCGGATTTCGCTGCGGGAAAGACTGATCCTGCAGGAAGCGTTCAACCAGAGTTCGATTGAGGGCATTGTTAAGCTGGTCCGCAAAGTATTGTTCTACTCCCTGACGATTGAAGCAGTAGGGGCTGTCTTGTTTGCGCTTAGATGGTCTTTTGATATGAGTATCGGCAAGGCAGTATATTTTGGCATATTCCACTCCATATCATTCTTTAATAATGCCGGCTTTGATATCTTTGGTGAATATCGGAGTCTGACGCTTTATGTGGATGACCCGTTCATCAACATCATCGCGATGGTATTGATTGTTTCAGGTGGTCTTGGTTTCGTCGTTCTCTCCGATGTGCTGGAGCTTCGAAAAAGAAAAAAACGAACCCTGTCACTGCATTCAAAAGTAGTATTGTCGATTACAGGCTTCCTGATTGTCTTCGGTGCTATAGTTATATTTATCTTGGAATTTAGCAACGCGAAGACTTTGGTAGGACTGGATGCCGGAGGAAAAGTACTAGCTTCCTTCTTTCAATCCGTCACATCGAGGACGGCAGGCGCGAATTCGCTTGATATCGCGGGCTTACGCCAGGCAACCCAGTTTTTTATCATCCTGCTGATGTTTATCGGGGCTTCTCCGGGATCGACTGGGGGCGGGATCAAGACTACGACATTTGCCATTCTTGTCGGTGCCGTGCTATCCATGGTACGAGGCCGGGATGATGTCGTCATATTCCGCTACCGTTTGGCTCAGGAACGAATTATTAAGGCCCTGACCATTACAATGATTTCGCTGCTCCTGGTGGTGGGTGTAACGATGATTTTATCGACTACTGAAGATGCACGCTTTCTAATGATCTTGTTTGAGACAACATCGGCATTTGCAACGGTAGGGCTGTCCATGGGGCTTACACCTGAGCTGACGACCATTGGCAAGCTGCTGATCTGCCTGACGATGTTTGCAGGTCGTCTTGGGCCGATAACGCTCGCTTATGCACTCAATCGAAAGAGCAAGGAATTGTATAGACATCCAGAAGGCAAGATTATTATTGGCTAAAGAGGAGATTTGAGACTAACGTTATGAAAAATCAGCAATTTGTTGTTGTTGGGCTCGGCCGCTTCGGTTCCAGTCTGGCAATCGAACTCGTAGAGAATGGTTATGAAGTCCTGGGTATAGACCGCAATGAGGAGATCGTTAATGATATGAGTGAGTTCCTGACTCATGCGGTCGTCGCGGACGCTTCGGATGAGGATACGCTTCGTTCACTAGGTATCCGTAATTTTGACTGCGGCATCGTGGCGATTGGCGACGATATTCAGATGAGTATTCTGTCTGCCATCCTGCTGAAGGAGCTCGGTGTGAAAAAGGTCATTGCCAAAGCCATCTCGCTGCTGCATGGCAGGGCGCTGGAGAAGCTGGGCGTGGACCGGATTGTCTATCCGGAGAGAGATATGGGCAAACGGGTTGCACACCAGCTTGTCACGCCGAATCTGCTCGATTATATTGACCTGTCTGACAATTACAGCATTGTCGAAATGACAGTTCCGAGATGTCTGGATGGCAAAACGCTCTCCGAGCTGAATTCGAGAGCCAGATACAATTGCAGCATCGTTGCTCTTCAGAAGAATGAGGGCATCATTATTGCACCAACTGCACTCGATCATGTGCATACTGGAGATATCATGATTATTATCGGGACCAATGACAACATTGAGCGTTTTGACGAAGAAGTCATTAGCCAATAAGAATATTCCCTGAGCTAACCGCGCTTCGCAGCGAAAAATTCGCGTATTTCGTGAATCCACTGCTTGGCTGTCGCGCTTAGCTCTTCTTTTTGTCCATAGATCATGCAGGTCGTCCGTCTTGTTTGTCGAAGCTCAGGAATATGAACCGTGACCAAGTCATTGTCTGCGAGCAGCTGCGGCCTCAAATAGGATTTGGGGAGCAGGGCGGCAAGCTTGCAGGTTGGAAGCAGACGTACAATGGCTTCAAAGGAATCGATTTCCATTCGAATATCTGGCATAACTCCTGATCTGTGAAACAGATCATCCGTTAATTTACGATACCAGGTACCTTTGGAGAAGGTGATCATTGGCATTTTTTGCAGATCATCCATTTGGGATGCTTGTCCACTTAGAGAATGTGTGCTGGCAACAACGAGCTCCAAATGGTCGTCGAAGAGAGGAAGACAGTTTAGTCCGGGTTCGTTAATGGAAGAAGCGACGATGCCTACATCAGCCTGCTTGTCTCGCACACTGGATACAATTTCATGGGTCTTGCCTGTAACAAGCTTGATCTCCGCATGCGGATGGTTGTCCATAAATGCTGTAATGAGCGGAGGCAGCGTCGTCTGCAGTGTCGTTAAACTGGCTCCCAGTGTGATAGCGCTGTCCGTATCGTCCTTGAATTGGGCCAGTGTTTGCAGAAATTTCAGCTGCTGCTGCTGCTGTTCAATCGCAAAATCATAAGCAAGCCTTCCGATGGAGGTCAGCTCCAATCTCTTGCCAACCCGATTAAAAAGGGTAACACCGAGTTCATCCTCCAGTTTGGCGATCTTGCGGGACAGAGCAGGCTGTGACAGGTTTAACAGCTTGGAGGCCTGGTTAAGACTGGATTGCTCAACAACAGTGGCAAATGCCTGCATTTCTTCATACATAGATGCTTCATCCTCCTATTCAGCGTTTATAAACATATATACTTATACCCTATAGTTATAACATTTAATAATTATATTGCAATTCCCTTATAAGAAAAAAAAGAGTAACATTAAAGCGACACAGGTTGTTCACAAGTTAAGCAAAAACTAGAAATTTGTCGAGCCTTAGTGAACTAGCAGGTCACTGTGTGATCCAGATAATTTGAACCGGAGACTTCATGAGCCTTTCATGAACCATTCCCCTGTATGATATATTTTTTGTTTGACGGGGTGCAGGATCTTTCGTTCATTTTATCTTCCAAATTCAAATATGAAAACGCTGTACATGGAAAGGGGAAAGTCAGTTTATGAAAGGTTACTATGCCCGAAAGATTCACTCGCTTCTAGGCCTCATCCCTCTGAGTGTGTTTTTTCTTATGCACATGTTCTCGAACTTTGCAGCTGTTGAAGGCGGGCCGGAGAGGTTTCAGTCTGCAGTAAATTTGATCAACAGCCTTCCGCTGCTGCTTTTGATGGAAATTTTCGTGATCTATGTCCCTATGCTGTATCACGGTGTTTACGGATTGTACATTGCGTATCAGGCCCAGCCGAACGTTGGCAGGTTCAACAATGAGCGCAACTGGAGATATACGCTTCAGCGTATATCCGGCGTCATTACTTTCGTATTCGTGATCTGGCACGTTTATCAGACACGCGTTCAGGTATTCCTGGGCGAGGTGAGCCATGATGAGCTCGGTGCGCTGATGCACAGCATTGTAACGAATCCGGTCTATTTCATTATTTATCTGATTAGTGTCGTGGCAGCTTCTTATCACTTTGCCAACGGCCTGTGGGCATTCCTTGTTAGCTGGGGAATTACGCGCGGCCCTCGTGCACAGCGAGTATCCTCGTACGTCTGCATGAGCTTGTTCGCAGTCTGCTCCATTATGTTTATTGCATCGCTATTTGCCTTCCGTTCCGTGGAATTTGATGCATCTGCTGTAATCGAAGTGTTGAAAGTAACAGTCTAAGCTGTAAGAGGAGAGTGAACTAGAAATGGCTACATCCAACATTATCGTCGTGGGCGGCGGTCTTGCAGGACTTATGGCAGCAACTAAGGCTGCAGAAGCAGGAGTCCACGTTCATCTATTTTCTATTGTACCTGTCAAAAGATCTCACTCCGTTTGTGCCCAAGGCGGTATTAACGGCGCAGTTAACACCAAGGGGGAGGGCGATTCTCCATGGGTTCACTTCGACGATACCGTCTATGGCGGTGACTTCTTGGCGAATCAGCCTCCAGTTAAAGCGATGTGTGAAGCAGCACCAGGCATCATTCACCTGATGGACCGGATGGGCGTTATGTTTAACCGGACACCGGAAGGGCTGCTCGATTTCCGCCGTTTCGGAGGCACTAAGCATCACCGTACCGCGTTTGCAGGTGCAACAACAGGTCAGCAGCTTCTGTACGCTCTGGATGAGCAGGTACGCCGCTGGGAGACAGCAGGTCTTGTTACGAAGCATGAGCACTGGGAGTTTTTGCAGGCGGTTGTGGATGATGAAGGCGTATGCCGCGGGATAGTGGCTCAGGATCTGCGCAGTATGGAGGTCGCTACATTCGCAGCGGATGCAACGATTCTGGCAACTGGCGGTCCCGGCATTATCTTCGGTAAGACGACGAACTCGGTTATTAATACAGGTACAGCGGCGAGTGCGGTGTATCAGCAAGGTGTGACTTATGCGAACGGAGAATTCATCCAGATTCACCCGACAGCGATTCCGGGTGATGATAAGCTGAGACTGATGTCAGAGTCGGCACGGGGTGAGGGTGGCCGTATCTGGACTTACAAGGACGGTAAACCTTGGTACTTCCTCGAAGAGAAATACCCGGCATACGGGAACCTTGTACCGCGGGATATTGCCACACGTGAAATTTTTGATGTATGTGTTAACCAGAAGCTCGGCGTGAATGGCGAAAACATGGTATATCTTGATTTGTCTCACAAAGATCCGAAGGAGCTCGACGTTAAGCTCGGCGGTATTATCGAAATCTATGAAAAATTCATGGGCGACGATCCGCGCAAGATTCCGATGAAGATCTTCCCTGCGGTTCACTACTCTATGGGCGGTATGTGGGTCGACTATAACCAGATGACCAACATTCCGGGATTGTTTGCAGCGGGAGAGTGTGAATACCAGTACCACGGGGCCAATCGACTTGGCGCCAATTCTCTTGTATCGGCGATCTACGGAGGGATGGTTGCAGGTCCTAAGGCGGTTGAATATATCAAAGGCCTTAAGAAATCAGCACAGGATGTATCCTCTTCTGTGTTCGACAGATATCAGAAGCAGCAGACCGATAAGTACAACCGCATTACCAAAATGCAAGGCACAGAGAATGCCTATGTTATTCATAAGGAGCTCGGCGACTGGATGAAGGACAATATGACGGTTGTCCGCTACAATGATCGTCTTGAAGCTACCATCGGCAAAATTAAGGAATTAAAAGAGCGTTACAAGAACATTAACGTGAATGATACATCCAGCTGGAACAATACGAGTGCATCCTTCACAAGACAGCTGTGGAACATGCTGGAGCTGGCTGAAGCGATGACGCTGGGCGGACTGCTTCGCAATGAAAGCCGCGGGGCGCACTACAAGCCGGAGTTCCCGGATCGTGATGATGAGAACTTCCTGAAGACGAGTCTTGCAAAATGGACGCCGGATGGACCTGAAATTTCGTATGAGCCTGTTGACGTATCTCTGATTCCGCCGCGTATCCGTGACTATTCCAAGGACAAATAAGAGCAACAAGGAATGAATTATAAACAGTAAGGAGGAACCATCATGGCAGAAACCGCTGTAAATAAACAAACCGTGAAAAGTGTAAAGTTTGTCATTACCCGCCAGGATAAACCGGACTCTCCTTCCTATATTGAGGAATTTGAGCTTCCGTACCGTCCCGGAATGAACGTTATCAGTGCGCTCATGGAAATTCAGCGCAACCCGGTGAATACTTCGGGCAAGCAGATTGCTCCGGTATGCTGGGACTCCAATTGCCTGGAGGAAGTCTGCGGTGCATGCTCGATGGTTATTAACGGGAAGCCGCGTCAAGCTTGTGCTGCACTCGTGGACCAGCTGGAGCAGCCGATCCGGCTTGAGCCAATGAAGACCTTCCCGGTAGTACGGGATCTGGTTATTGATCGAGATCGTATGTTTAAGGCACTTAAACGGGTCAAAGCATGGATTCCGATCGATGGAACCTATGACCTGGGACCTGGTCCGCGAATGGCGGAGAAGAAGCGCCAGTGGGCTTACGAGCTGTCCAAGTGTATGACCTGTGGTGTTTGTCTTGAAGCGTGTCCTAACGTAAATGACAAGACAGACTTTATCGGTCCAGCAGCGATCTCACAAGTCCGTTTGTTCAATGCTCATCCGACAGGCGAGATGAACAAGGAAGAGAGACTCGAATCGCTCATGGAGGATGGAGGAATTGAAGGCTGCGGTAATTCGCAGAACTGTGTAAGAGCTTGTCCAAAAGGCATTCCGCTTACAACTTCCATTGCAGAGATGAACAAGGATACGACCAAGCATATGTTTAAACGCTGGCTGGGCGCATAAAGTCCCACCTGGTAATATGATTTGCAAGAACTCCGTCTTGATGCTGAAGACGGAGTTTCTTTATATTGGCAGAGCCATGCCCGCCTTGGCTCCATACAGATACCCGGAGTGTGTTATAATCGGAACTAACTGAAGAAGGGAAGTGCAATACTTTTGACGGAACCCATAATAGACAGACCCGTGACCCGGACAGAAATTAGCGAAGGGCTCTACCAGCTGGGGCTCAGACCCGGGATGACGCTGATTGTGCATTCCTCGTTAAAGAGCTTTGGAGGATGGATTCCGGGGGGCGCTCCTTCTGTTGTCCTTGCGCTGCAAGATGTGCTGGGCCCGGAAGGTACTCTTGTCATGCCGACGCAGTCAATGGATTTAACGGACCCCTCCACCTGGATGAACCCTCCTGCAGACCCGAAGTGGTGGGAGCTTATTCGTGCTGAAATGCCGGCATATGATCCGGATATGACAGAGACTTCTGGAATGGGTGCTATTGTTGATGCATTCAGGCAGAGCGGTGCTGTACTGCGTAGTCTGCATCCGCATGTGTCCTTTGCGGCGCATGGACGACTTGCACCCTATATTATAGAGAACCATGCCTATGATTATCCGCTGGGCGAGTCATCACCGCTTGCCCGGTTGTACGATGCGGATGCTTATGTCTTGTTAATCGGCTGCGGGCATGATCGAAATACCTCATTGCATTTGGCTGAGTACCGAACGGAATATAAAGGCAGGAAGGAAATCCAGCAGCAGGCTCCAGTCCTTGTGCAGGGCAGCAAGCAGTGGATTACTTATCGTGATTATAATATCAGCTCCGATGATTTTGATAAGCTAGGACATGATTATGAGCAGACGGATGGCTCTATATATGCGAGAAGTCACATCAGGCGGGCCTCCTGCTTCCTGGCACCGCAGCGTGCACTCGTTGATTATGCTGCGGAGTGGTTCAGGACAAAGAGGCAGCTATAGCATTTCATTAGAAGGGGGAAATTACGCTTGGAATTTACACCACGCCCGAATAGGGAACTGGATAATAAACCTGAACGTCCCAAGGATGGAAGTGAGACAGTTCCGGCCATTTTCCCTGGCAAACCCAAGCAGCATCATCCTTCCCGCAGAAGCTTCTTGAAGAAGGTGATGAAGCTGGGACTTACCGCTGGTGCCGGTTTGTTTACGGGAGGGTACGCTTGGCTGTGGGAGCCGCGAAATCTCGAAGTGGAGCATGTGAACCTTACGCTCCCCCGACTTCCTCAGAGCTTTCAAGGGATGAGAGTTGCCCATTTTAGTGATATGCATCTGGGGTTCCATATGGATAAATCGGATATGGAGCGATTGGCTAAGGCGGTTAGAGAACAGTCTCCGGATATCATTTGTTTTACTGGGGATATGGTAGAAGCGAAGGCCGAACCTATGGCAGAGTGTGTTCCCCTGCTCCGATCTATGCAGGCCCCACTGGGCAAGTATGCGGTGCTCGGCAATCATGATTATCGTGGACGGGAGTATAAGAAGCTGGCAAAGCTGTATCATGATGCGGGCTTTACATTACTAGTTAATGAGCATGTTACAGTCGAAAGAAATGGGGACATCATTGCCATCGCGGGCCTGGATGATGCCTTGAACGGTGTACCTGATCCGGCAGCTGCACTTGATGGTCTGGAGACAGATATATTTACGCTTCTTCTGATGCATGAACCGGATTACGCCGATATTTCGTCTGGATACGCCTATGATCTGCAATTGTCCGGGCATAGTCACGGAGGACAGGTGAGAGCTCCTTTTATCGGCGCTCTGACGACACCGCGAGGCTCGCATAAGTATATTCAAGGTCTGTACTACACCGGAAAAGAGGGGGCATCCATGCCGGTTTATGTAAATCGGGGTGTCGGTATGACCCAGCTGCCAATCCGTTTCCTATGCAAGCCCGAGCTGACGATGATCCATTTGTAATCTGCACATGAATCAGTGCATAGGGACGAACAATAACAGAAAGGAAATGATGAGATGGAACGAATCGCTATAGTTTCCGATATTCATGGGAATATGACCGCATGGACAGCCGTACTGGCGGATATGCGCCACCGCGGGATTACGCGTATCTTCTGTCTTGGTGATGTGGTGGGCAAAGGGCCGAATCCGGAAGCCTGCCTAGACAGTGTCCGAGCAAACTGTGAGGTGGTTGTGCGGGGCAACTGGGATGAGCTTGTGGCTAAAAGGCAGGAGGGGCTTCATTTTGAGTGGCATGCAGATCGGCTTGGTCAGGAGCGCCTATCCTATTTATCCTCATTGCCCTTTAGCTGTCATTTCGGACTCAGCGGGCGTTCCATTCGATTGGTGCATGCTTCGGCTGTAAGCGTATATCATCGTGTCCAGCCATGGGACAGCATAGAGGAGAGACTCGGTATGTTCGCGCCGATTGCTGCATCCATTGAAGAGCTGGAGCAGGACGTGCCGGATGTGGTCGGTTATGGAGATGTGCATAATGCCTATCTTCAGCATATCAGCGGCAAAGTATTATTTAATGTGGGCAGCGTGGGCAACCCGCTGGACATTCCGGAAGCTTCCTACTGTATTCTTGAAGGAACGAACCTTACGATGGGGCAATTCGGAGAGAAGTCGTCCTCGTCTGATGCAGCTTTTAATATCCAATTTATCCGTGTACCTTATCGCATTGAGGAAGAAGTTCAAATTGCACTGAATTCGGGTGCCCCGGATATGGATCTCTACATTAATGAAATTCGCACGGGTGTTTATCGCGGTATACAAAAATAAAGATAATGGACGATAGGAGCATACGACCATGTTCACGAAGCATGCGTTAGGACGAGGACTGCCGGTGCTGAGGACAGAGCGCTTGCTCTTCAGAGGCCTTACGCCGAGCGATGATGAGACGATACTTCGCTTTTTGAATGATGTAGAGGTCATAAAGTATTTAAATCGTGTACACTTGCCGACTAAGCTTCGGGCTAGGCGCTTGCTAAAGGAAATATGGATATCCGGAGCGAGACTTGAATCGGTTCACTATGGTATATGTCTCCTTGAAACGGACGAGCTGATCGGGGTTATCTCATTCCAGCAATGGAAGGAAGATAAGAAGGAGGCACAGATCGGGTATATGTTTGACCGCAGGTATTGGGGTCAGGGGTATGGAACGGAGGCGGTCGGACGAATGATCCGTTTCGGCTTTGAGGAGCTTGGGCTTCAGCGAATTGAAGGCAAATGTCATGAACATAATCAGCGTTCCCAGAAGGTTCTCATCAAGAATGGAATGAAGTATATGCGGACACATAAGCATTTCTCCCTGTTTCCAAAAAATGGACAGGATGTACTCGTTTATGTAAAGGAACAGACATTATATTCAAAGTAGGTACACTATGAAAATTGAACAATGGTTTAGACACCCCGCAGGGATCGTCATTAGTGCAGTCGTCGCTACCATGCTGTGGGGAAGTGCGATGCCGATTATAAAGATCGGATATGAGGATTTGGGAATTGGTGCAGCAGATTACGGGGCGCAGTGGCTGTTTGCAGGTTATCGGTTTACACTGGCAGGTCTGCTGCTTATCATATTTCATTATTTGGTCACTCGAAGAACAGCAACAACAGAACATCGTAAAAAGCTTGGCAAAGCCAGATTGTCTCGTCTAGCTTTCATTCAAACCTTTCTTCAATATTTACTGCTGTACGTAGGACTCAGCTACAGCACGGGGATACAAGGGTCCATCATCGTCGGATCGACTTCCTTGTTCCAGATGCTCTCCGTACGCTTCGTGAATTCGGCAGAGCGACTGACTGTAATGAAGATCACCGGATTGCTGCTGGGATTCTTAGGTATTGCTGCTGTCGGCATCGGAAAAGGGGATCTCAGTCTCTCCTTTGGGTGGGGAGAATTGCTGCTGCTGGGCTCTGCCCTTTTTGGTGGTGTAGGCAATGTGCTGGCGAAGCAGGAGAGCAGACATGAGCCTGTGTTATCTTTAACGGGAAGACAGATGGCGCTTGGCGGAATCCTGCTCATAGTGGTGTCTGTACCGATGGTCGGTGCAGCTCCTTTTGCGATTAACGGCACTCTATTCATGTATCTATTGTATCTAGCCGTTTTGTCGGCAGTAGGATTCGGAATCTGGAATACCATTATGAAATATAATGATGTCGGACGTGTATCGATGTATCTGTTCCTGATCCCAGTATTTGGCGTCATATTATCTTCCATTCTACTTGGAGAACAGATGTCAGGCTGGGTCGGTATTTCACTGTCGCTCGTTGTCAGCGGAATCCTGATTGTAAACAGGTCGGTCACGGTTAAAACGATGGTTTCAAGAGCCAAAGAGGATACTCAACATTCGTAATGTAAAATAATGTACTTTGTTACACAAATGAAATATTACTGAAACTTTACTCTAACAGTGAGCGGGTAAACTTATTGACATGACCCCCTTTTTGATAATATAAATTCAATGCTGTTGGGACCCGTTTATTTGAGAAGCGGGTCCATTTTTTTTGCCTTTTTACATAAAGAAAGACCGCAGTATGCGGCCTGACAGCTATTGTAGTAGGTATTATAGAGGAACAATCTGCATTTGCTTCTGTTTATAATAGACCCATTCCTTAAACCCGATGTCGATCAGCCTTGTACGGACTTCCTCCCATTCATCTCCTACACGAGACGGCTTATGCGCATCAGATCCGAACGTAACATATACACCGTAATGAAGGGCCCTCTCCAGAATTTCGTCAGCAGGATACCAGCCCCCGCATAGTTTAGTCTTTCCTGAAGTATTGATCTCAATAGCGATCTTCTCCTCAGCAATGACCTTTAGGGTCTCATCTATAGCCTTGCTCGCAGGAATGTCGGCAAACGCAGGGTAGTTCCCCTTCATGGCATCGATATGTCCAAGAATTTGAAACATGCCGCTTCTCGCGGATTGCCGAATCAGGTCATAGTAAGCCTCTTTTACCTGTAGGCTTGTCTGATCGTCTAATCCCTTCCATCTGTTTTTGTTAAAAATACTCACACCGCCGGTGCTATGTACAGAACCGATGATATAATCGAAGGGATATTTGCTGAGCGTCTCATGATAAATATGTGCAACTTCGGGAAAAAAGTCAGATTCAATGCCGAGCAGGACATCAATTTTTCCTTCATATTCCTTCTTAATGTCCAGAACTTCCTGTACATAATGACGAAGCTCTGCTTTGGGCATCGCGATCTTCGGGAAGGGTTGTTCTTCTTCGCTGCCGAAATAGGGAGTGTGGTCAGATATGCCAATGGCGGCAAGTCCAGCGGAAATACCGGCTTCCACGTAATCGCGTATGTTCCCGTCGGCATGTCCACAGCGGAAATGATGCGTATGCAGGTCAAATTTCATTCCTGTTCCTCCTTCTTCATTATTCCGAGCTTACAAACTGGGTTTCCGGCATTCCTTTGAGATCGCTCAAAAATTGCTGCATCGCGGAATTTAAATACCGACTAGATTTATAAATGACTCCAACAGGATGGCTGACCTCGAGCTCGCTGAGCGGGATCATGACCAGCGTCCCGAGACGAAGCTCTGCGGCAATGGCCTGCTTGGAGATGACGGCTGCGCCGAGATCCAGCTCCACCATTCTTTTGACTTCTTCACTGCTGGACAATTCCATTACGATATTGGGCTCAATCCCGTGTTTATCCATGATATTATCTACAAACCGGCGGCCGACTGTATCCGGTGACAGCATGATGAGCGGCGTTGTACCCAGTGCATCAATTGTAGCATGCTTCTTCTTTGCCAGTGGATGCTTGGGTGAAACGACCAATTCAAATGTATCATAGTACAGGGTGGAGGTACTTAAATTAGGGTTCCGTTCAATAAGATAACCGATTCCGACGTCAATCACCCCGCTCTCTACTTGCTCATAGATTTGTGAGGATGGCATGGATTGAATGCTTGTCTTAATCTGTGGAAACTGATCTTGAAAATAAGACAGAATGCGCGGCAGAATTTGAATGGCGATAGATGTGGTTGTGCCCAGTAAAATATGTCCCTGTGGGTTCTGATCAAGATCCAGGAGCTTAAGCTTCAGTTCATCCACAATCTCAAGAATTCGTTCGGCGTGGCTCAGAAATACCTTACCTCGGTCCGTTAGGGCGACCGGCTGGGATCTGTCCACAAGCACCGTCCGAAACTCATCCTCAAGGCTTTTGATCTGAGCTGAGACGGCAGGTTGTGTCAAATTAAGAAGTTCTCCGGCTTTACGGAAGCTCATCGTTTTGGAAATCGTAATCAGTGTCTCCAATTGACTGATGTTCATGACTAGCCTCCTGACTTCATAGGTTGCATAATAATTCGCTTATCGCGTTTGTTTTCTAATGAAAGGAAAGTACACTATTAAATTATAGGCGATTGAAAGCGGCAGAGCAATGCAGATCGTGTCTGTGGCTTGTCCAATAGTTTATGTAAAATGCAAATTTAATTAACATATCTCATGTAAAGTTATCATATGAAATCTCAAACTATGCAAAAGTCATGCTAACTAATATTAAAAAAACGAGATAAATGATGGAGGGGTTTACGAATGGATCCAAAGCAAGCACGTGCATGGGTCATGTACGACTGGGCGAATTCAGCCTTTGCAACAACCATGATTGCGGCTGTACTTCCTATCTTTTATCAAAATGTGGCGGCTGAGGGTCTGGATGATGCAATAGCTACCAGCTATTGGGCTTTCTCCCAAACAATCGCCATGATTCTTGTCGCCGTTATCTCCCCTATATTAGGAGCAGCGGCGGATGTCGGGGGACGCAAAGGAACCTATCTAATGATTGCAGCCATAGTGGGAGCTACCGCAAGCTCGGCAATGGCACTTACCGGAACAGGGGACTATATATTTGTATCCATCCTTTTTATTATTGCCACGCTGGGCTTTTCCGGCGGAAATACATTCTATGATTCCATGCTGAGAGATATTGCCCCGCCTCCAGAACGGGATATGCTCTCCGCACGGGGCTACATGTTTGGCTACATTGGAGGAGGGCTGCTGCTGCTTGTCCATGTCATTATGATCCAAGGCTGGGAAAGCATTGGCTTTACGTCGCAAATTCAGGCGATGCAGCTCGTGTTTCTGACCTCAGGCTTATGGTGGCTGCTGTTTGCTATTCCTCTTCTCCGGAGATTTCCACTGCGTGATAAGGGGGCTTCACGAACGGCCAGCCGTTCAGTGGGACAAACGGCGCTCCACAGTGTCAAAAGTGTGGCGAACACCCTTCTTCATGTGAAGAAGTATCCTGAATTGTTCAAATATCTCATTGCATTTTGGTTCTTTAATGATGGAATCAGCACAATTATCAGCATGGCTGCTATTTATGGTGCTGAGATCGGAATCGGTACAACCCACCTGATTACAGCACTTCTCATTACTCAATTTGTGGGTGTTCCCTTTACCTTTTTATTCGGAAAGCTTGCGGGTAAGATAGGGGCCAAGCGTTCTTTGTATCTGTCACTCTGGTTTTATGTGGTCATTGTTATTTTCGGATTCTTTATGGAATCGGCCCTCCATTTTTATATCTTGGCATTTATGGTGGGAATGGTTCAAGGGGGATCTCAGTCTTTGGCAAGGTCTATTTACAGCCGCCTGGTGCCTGCGCATAAGACATCGGAATTCTTTGGGTTCATGAGTTTGTCAGGTAAAGTATCTGCGGCATTGGGACCCGCTGTATTTGGCTTTACAGCAGCCGCTACGGGAACGAGCAGACTGGCGATTCTATCGGTGCTTATCTTTTTTGTTGCGGGTATATGGATGCTGACTCGGGTTAATTTGGCCAAAGGGGAAGCTGAAGCTTCAGAGGATTCCGAGCCGCCCATAACGAGAAACCCAGGGAAACCACCTGCGGCAACATTATAGTCCTATAGAACTAATCTTGCGTGCGGATCAAACATGGATTAAATGCGATTTGGTATAAATATTCACTTCTTACTTGTCGATAACAATAGTTATGGGCCTTTGGCTTGAATTCGTAATGAATTTTGGTGTGGCTTCAAGTATAATATTGTTAAAATAATGGGACTTTTGATTCGTGACCATTAACCTAGTAAGGAGGCACAATCGTTGAAAGCCGAAGTAATTAATCCATTCTTGGAGTCCGCGCGGCTCGTATTTGAGCAATTGATTCAGATTTCACCTTCCGCAGGCAAGCTGGGTATTAAGCAAGTTGAATTTCTCGAGGACCACATCTGGATTCTAATCGGAATGACGGGACAATTGAACGGGAAGGTCGTGTTCGGAATACAGGAGCAGGTGGCACTGCGGATCGTCTCTGCGATGATGGGCGGATTTGTTATCTCAGAGATGGATGAGATGGGACAAAGCGCCATTTCAGAGCTTGGCAATATGATCAGCGGGAACGCAAGCACGATTCTATACAATCAGGGTATTGCCGTTGATATTACGCCGCCGCAAGTGACGAAGTCCTCCCATCCAGCGATGGATGCGGTGACCCAGGCTCTAAGTATTCCGCTTGTGATGGACGGCATCGGAGAGCTTGATATCCAGGTGATGATTTCGTAAGAAGGCAGGATTCAGCTTAAGGCAGCTTACATCCTATCATGGAACTGTAATCTTGAAACCCATTTGCAGGTACACTATGATCAGATACATAAGTGGACTGCACTCGGGAGGTAAGAAAGATGAAATTAAAGGATAAGGTAATACTCATTACAGGAGCTTCCAGCGGTATTGGCGCAATCTGCGCTCAGAAGCTAAGTGAGCAGGGCGCTCTGCCCGTGCTGCTGGCGAGGTCGGAGGACAAGCTGCAGAAGATCAGTGCCTCGATCACCGGTACACCGGACTGGTATCCGCTGGACGTAACCGATAATGTTCAGGTGGAAGCACTGATTAAGAGGATGATCGACAGGTACGGTCAGATCGATGTTGTGCTTAACAATGCAGGGTACGGTCAATTCGAGATGACGAAGGACATGACTGTAGCGGCCTTTGAACAAATGATGGACGTAAATTATATGGGTATCGTACGAATGACGAAGGCTGTACTGCCCCATATGCTAGCTTCCGGACAGGGGCATATCGTTAATGTCGCATCCATGGCAGGCAAGATTGGAACAGCAAAGTCTGCATCTTATACGGCAACGAAGCATGCCGTGCTTGGCTTCAGCAATGCACTGCGTCAGGAGCTGAGAGAGACAGGGATCAAGGTAACGACGATTAATCCGGGGCCGATTGATACGCCTTTCTTTGAGACGGCAGATCCAGGCGGTAGTTACATTAGCAACCTGAAGGGCTTTATTATGAAGCCTGAATATGTAGCGGATAAGATGGTTCAGGCGATCATTAAACAGAAGGAAGAGGTTAATCTTCCGCATATCGCTGCGGCAGGAATAAAGCTATATCAGTTGTTTCCGAGGCTGGCGGACAAGCTTACGTATGGCTTGTTAAATCGTAAATAGCTATAGAGAGCTCTTGAACAGAATTGTGCTCAAGAGCTTTTTTGTGTGTTTTTTGATGCGTTTTCAATCAATTTTGGTGAGCTGGATGGATACTGCTGCAGCGTTCTTTTGTTTTTTTGGCAGCCGTAATTTGGTACGTGAACGTTTTTCGCATATAATGAACAGTAATGAACTTATAACAAAGGATGGACTTGAATGACGACAACTTTTAATTCGCTCGGGCTGAGCCCGGGTTTGATAGAACGACTGGAAGAACGAGGCATACAGACACCTTCTCCTGTACAGGAGCAGACCATTCCCGTCATTAAGGAAGGCAAGGATGTGCTTGCACGCTCCCAGACAGGAACAGGAAAGACGCTGGCTTATTTGCTGCCGGTGCTGGAGACGGTAAATACGGATATCAAGGGTACGCAGAAGCTGATCCTCGCTCCAACACAGGAGCTGGCGATGCAGATTGTTCGCGAAGCCGAAACATACGGTGCCTACCGCGGAATTAAGACACTGGGACTCATCGGCGGTGCTGCAATCAAGCGCCAAATTGAGAAGCTGAAGGAACATCCGGAAGTGGTTGTGGGTACACCGGGACGGGTGCGTGAACTTATCGAAATTCGCAAGCTGAAGATGCATCAGATTAGTACGATTGTCATTGATGAAGTGGATCAAGTGTTCCAGCTTGGCGGAGCCGGAGATGTAGAGCAGATCATGCATCGTTCATTAAGGGATCGTCAGCTTGTATTCTTGTCTGCAACGGTGGATAAGGAGACCGAGCAGCTTGCCAAGCGCGAAATGAAGGATATGGTCACCATAGGCATTGAACCTGAGCAGATGACAGCGAGCGGTCTGACGCATCTCTACTTTGTAGCTGAGGAACGGGAAAAGGTGGACATGCTGCGAAGAATTGTGCGCCATTTTGACCCGTCCAGAGCTATCGTGTTCGCGAATACGGCAGAAACTATTGCCGAAGTAGAAGGCAAGATGAACTTTATGGGTCTGTCTGCAGCTGCCTTATATGGCGATGCCGATAAAATGACTCGGAGTAGAGTCCTTGCGAATTTTAGAGAGGGCAAAATCAAGCTGCTGGTAGCCAGTGACGTTGCGGCGCGCGGACTGGATATTCAGGATCTTCCGCTGGTTATCAACTTTGATCCGGCCTTTGATTCTGATCACTATGTTCACCGGGCAGGAAGAACAGGACGGATGGGCAAGACGGGAACGGTGATTTCCATTGTGGGTGAGAAGGAAACATTCATTATGCGTAAATTCGCAAGAGAGCTCGGAATCGAGCTGATTGAACGGGTGCTGTACGGAGGAGAAATACAGGAACGGGACGATCAAGCGAAGCGCAGTGCATTCCGTGAAGGCACAAGAGCAAGCGGATCAAGTACAGAGGCTGCTCCAAGAACGACTTCTCCAAAAGCGGGTATCAGCCATACGCCAAGCCGTCCGAAGGACAAGCCGGCTCCAGCCGGAAGACGCAAGAATGAGAAGGCGCAAGACAAGAAGAACAAAGGAGCTCCGAAATGGCTGAAGAATAAACGTAATGATAGCAGCGAGTCCTAGAAGAAAGCGGGGATCACATGGAACAGACACCTATCCTGCAAATTAACGGATTAAGCGGAGGGTACAGTGCAAAGAAGCCGGTGCTGCATGATATTGATATACATGTTGCTCCTGGTGAAATGGTTGGCCTGATCGGTCTGAACGGTGCCGGGAAGAGTACGACAATGAAGCATATTTTAGGTCTGATGGTGCCTCATCAGGGAGAGGTGCTCATTGGAGGCAAACGCAGGGATGAGAATCCAGAAGCTTACCAGAGCGGCATGGCGTATGTTCCGGAATCACCAGAGCTGTTCATGGAGATGACCGTTATGGAGCATTTGGAATTTACCGCAAGGGCCTATAATGTGTCCAAGACGGAGTTCGAAGAGCGGGCCGATCATCTCCTGGACATGTTCCGTATGGGGGACAAAAAAGACAGCCTGTCTGCCCATCTATCCAAAGGGATGCGTCAAAAGGTCATGATCATGAGCGCTTTTGTGGCCAGACCTCCACTTTACATTATTGATGAACCGTTTCTGGGCCTAGATCCACTGGGCATCAGATCACTGCTCGATTTCATGATGCAAATTCGCGCCTCGGGTTCATCGATTCTGCTCAGCTCACATATCCTGTCCACGATAGAGAACTATTGCGATCGTTTCGTCATACTTCATGGCGGAAAGATTATATCACAAGGGACTTTGGAAGAGCTTCGGGCTGGGTCCGGAATGAGACAGGCGCCGCTGGAGGAAATATTCTATAAGCTCGTACAAGGCGGGGATTAGAGGATGGATTTGCAGCAGCTATGGAAATCAAGACGAGGTGCATTCTGGAGCCAAATTACTCCTTATTTAGGCTATGTATTGCAGAGCGGAGTAGCCGTCGTCCTTGGCTTTTCCCTGATCGCGTTTTCCGCATGGTACACTTCGCTTGTACAAGATGTACCGAATGGTTTTCCGATTCGGTGGGTTATGCTTGTTGTGCTCGTTGCTCCGGTCATCTTCAGCAGCTATCGGACCTATCTTCGTCAAGCCGATATTGTCTTCTTAAGACCTCAGGAATATCGGATGCATCTATATTTGCAGAACAGCTTTATTCGGGGTATCGTCTACAAAACGGTTGGACTCATCATGTTATTCATCCTCTTGTGGCCGCTTTATATTCGGAGTGAAGGAGAACCCAAGCCCTTCCTGCTGTTTCTCATTCTGCTCGTGATCTTAAAATGCATTGCCAGCTTCGGAGGCTGGTGCGAGCAGCAAATGTTAACCAAGTCGTCACGAATGGGATACCGGCTTCTGCGTTATGCTGTGATTACCTTGTCATTGTATGCATGGATATGGCATCAAGTTATACCTGGATTAATCTTTATCGCTGTACTGACTGTGCTGTATGTCGTCTCTCTTCGTCTGCCCGTACGATTGCCTGTTCATTGGGAGCATCTGATCGAAACCGAGCAGATCAGAGGGGCGAGAGTCATCAAGACATTAGGTTTCTTCGTCGAGGTCCCTGCACTCAAGCAGCGTGTCCATTCCCGCCGTTTGCTTGCACCACTGGCCGAACGTATATCATGGGGGCAGGACAAAGCTTTTCAATACTTAATAGCAAAGACCTTCATCCGCAGTGATCTGCTGGGAATATGTATCAGGCTTGCCATTGTAGGCGGTCTGTTCGTGTACTGGACGGGAAGCAGCCTGTGGGGAAGCGGAGTATACTTATTCTTCTTGTTCGTACTGGGAATTCAGCTGTCCGGACTACTCCGATATCACCGTGATTCCTTCTGGATCTACATCTATCCGGTAACAGCAGAGAGCCGTAGACTACAGGTACTGAAGTTCGTATATACCTTGCAGTCAGCGTTAACCATCTTGTTATGGATTCCACTGCTTGTCGGAGGGTGGGGCAGATGGGTAGAGCTGCTAATTACATTAGCTCTTGGCCTACTCATCGCCCGTATGTTCCGAAGCTCACAACTGAAGAAATGGACTAAGGAAGAAGAATTGGAATAAGTGTAAGGTGATTAGCGGAAAGGGGCTATCAATGGATAGCCCCCTTTCCTTTATGGCCTGGTGACTTATTCGCGAGGTTAGATCAGGTACGAAAATTTACCGAGCTGCTGCTCACCTGAAATTAGTACGAGGAGAAGGATTTAACGATGATTACGAGAAGGATGAACAATACAAGGATTGCACCAAGTTTATTGCTTCCATGGTCATAACTACCGTAGTTTCCATAATCTCCGTAGCTTCTTTCATCTTTTCCAGACATATTTCCATACCCCTTTCGAGTCATTTAATGGTAAGCTTCTCTTACGAAGCGTACAACGTATCCTATGACGCAAATCCCTCTCGTGTTTGGGCAGTTGCCTTTTGATGCATAAAAAAATAAACGACAAATATAAGCCGTCTATTTTTGACACACAAACAAGCCCCTCTGACGAAGTCAGAGGGGCTTATACTTTTCTCGTGATTTGGACTTACCTGGTTTAATACTTGAATCTGAATCTAACCTTGTGTCAGATCCTGGACAGCTTGATAAATGGTGTCGAACAGCTCCTCAAGCTGGTTCTCCTCCAGCGAGGAGAAGGCAATACGCAAATCATGCTCGCCGAGCGCAATGGTACCGATCTCGTATCGGTCCAGAAGATGCACTCGCAGCTCTTCAGCTTGTACCTTCGTAACCTTCAGACACATGAAGT
The DNA here is from genome assembly GCF_042684905.1 of Paenibacillus shunpengii. NCBI lineage: Bacteria > Bacillati > Bacillota > Bacilli > Caryophanales > Paenibacillaceae > Paenibacillus > Paenibacillus shunpengii. The sequence goes on from NZ_JBHUMJ010000008.1 coordinate 149,827, forward strand.
ACCCTGAATTAAAAGGATAGTATTCCCATGCTCCGTCGTATTTGCCGCTGTCGAGCAGTGCTTTTACGGTATTGGCACGAGCTTTCATGATGTGGAACTTCTCTTCTTTTTGTGCTGCAAATTCAGGTGATTTCAGCGCATCAAGCACAAAGGTCTGTGAAGGATGCGGACCACTAGAGATCGTTGCACGGATAATACCCAGCGTCTTCTGTTCCAGTGCAGACAGGATGTCCTGGTTGTCATGGGCATACGTTATAAATCCGACACGGAATCCCCATACGAACTCTTCCTTCGTTGCGCCGTCAATCTTGATCGGTAGAACTCGTGGGTGTATGCCGGTCAGGCTTCCAAACAAAGATTCGTGAATGGAATCCTCGAAGAAAAGACCGAAATAGGCATCATCGGTGACTACAACGACATTAATTCCTGCCTCTGCGGCTTCTTTGACAGCTGCTACAATCTCCTTGCTTTCTTCAATGCCCGGGGTGTAGCCTGTCGGATTGTTCGGGAAATTCAAGACAACAACAGCTTTGCCCTGATCCTTCTGTGCAAGGAGGGCTTCCTTCAGTCCGGTGCTGTTAAATTTCATCTGATCATTAAACAATGGATAATTGACCAGACGGGCATGTCTTCGAACTCCAAAGGTGAGTTCATAGTTCTCCCAGTTTTTGTCTGGATATATAACAGCATCTCCGTCGTCGACAAACAGGTCTGCCACAATGCTGAGACCATGGGTCAGAGCGTTCGTTGCGATGGGATTGCCAAATATTTTACCTTGTAAGGATGGCGTCTCTTCAATCATTTTGTTCCGCCATGCTACTCGTAAATCCGGTTTACCAGCCGGGGGTGCGTAAGGATACAAATCCTGTGGCTTATAAGCAGATAGTTTCTCCTGGATGACTTGCAGATGCATCGGTTTGCCGCCTTCGGTAGCAATCCCGATCGTTGCATTGTATTTCTTCGCACGGCTTGAAGCTTCAGCCGATTGACTAAGAATACCTTCCTTCGGATAATATAGCTCTTTGCCGAGCCTCGAGAGCATGTCGTACACATGATCGCTGCCCGCTTGAATACTTTCGTTCAGCTGTACAGCCAGTGGGTTCATCGATTTTCATCCTTCCAAGTCGTTGAATAAATTAGAGACCATTTACACTGCCTCATATTATAGCACCAAGCACAGCCGCCGTCACGGAAAAACAATACAAATGACCTTTACAATGCATTACCGCGTTACATTGCTGAGCTATAATGGTTGTGCAGCAAGCATGAACAAGCTGCAGCTGTAGTATGAACGGCTCCTGGAAAGAGAAAACATGGAAATATTCAGGAGTGAAAAGGGCAATATTTTCGCATCATTTCTACGGTTGCCGCATCCTTAGCCTCACCTCGCTGCTCAAGCTGCTCCTGAAGCTGCTCATGCTTGTCCTGCTGCAGGTTCTGCCCGAATTTGAATTTCGCACTCAGCGTTTCTGGAACGATCCGGACGACGGCTACAGCCTTTAATTGACCTGTATATCTTGGATCGTCGGCATCGATGGTCAGATAGCCTCCCTCCGGCTGGAGCTTCTCCATAAATCGGTTCAGAGCCCGGGCTTTTTCCTTCAAATCGGTTACTTTTTCTGCATGACCACTGGCGGACACACTCTTGAAGAAGGCGGTAGCGGGGCAGGCCAGCAAGGGATCCTTAAAGTAGGAAGGGATCAAGGAATACTCTTCTGCCACAGTAAAGCTGACCGTGCTGTTTGCCTTAATATGCTTCATTTTCTCTCCAGCCAGACTGCCGTGAAAATAAAAACAGCCCTCATCGTAAACGAAATTGAGTGGTGTTACCCTTGGTTTGTTGTCCATACTTACGGTACCAAGAAATCCGAAGGTTTGTGTTGACAGAAATTCAGTGATCTCCTCTTCCTGTTCTATGGTAAATTCTTTTCTTCTCATGAACGTGTGCCTCCTTGAAGCGGGTTATATTGATGTTTTTCTACATCTTAGTCCGTCTATTGTCATGAAAAAAGATCCAATACCATTGATTTTTTATAGTCCAATCTATAAAATGCATGTAAACTCAAACCGGAAGCTGCAGATAAACGGAGGAACGAACAACATGGAATTTATGCTATCTTGGGATCGATATATCAAGGAATACCGTTATAAATACCATGCGCTGTACCATGCGATTCGGGATGCAATTCTGTCAGGAACGCTGCAGAGTGGAACTCAGCTGCCGGCCACTCGGCTGTTAGCTGTTCAATACGGACTGTCTCGCGGTTCTGTTGCAACCGCCTATGACATGCTGCAGGCCGATGGGTATATTCACACGGAGACCGGACGAGGGACTTATGTAGCCTTTGCCGGCATACCGGGTGAACCGCCAGAGGCATTACATAATACAAACATTCGATTATCTGCGTGGGGGAAACGTGCAGCAGAACAGTATCAATCATTAACAGCGATCAATTCGCATCTTCTCCTGCCGGATGAGCAGCCCCCACATCAGCAGACAGAGGAAATACGTTTTGACAGATCACACCAGCCTGATGCCGATTTTCCATATGCGGAATGGAAGAGTTTCCTATCGAGAAGCAATCAACAGGGAAAATATGAAAGTCTGTATGACCCGGCAGGCGACATACGTTTAAGAGAAGCCATAGCTGCGCATCTGGGAGCAACTCGGGGTATTATGGTCAGCGGCAAGGAAATAGTCTTATTCAACGGTTCGATGCAGGCTATAGCGCTTCTTACCCAAGTGATATTGGATGAGGGCGAGAAGGCAGTAGTCGAAAGTCCGGGATTCAAGGGGTTTGCCCAGGCTGTCCAGGTGTGCGGAGGCGAAGTGATTCCCTCTACCGTAGATCATCATGGAATTATTCCTGAGGATTGGGATGCACGTCTTCTGTTTGTTACGCCCAGCCGGCAGTTCCCAACGGGCGTTGTGCTCAATCTGGAGCGGAGGCTGGCTCTACTGGCTTGGGCAAGAAACAGGCAGGCAATTATTATCGAAGACAGCTATGACAGCGAATTCCGCTTTCAAGGACGACCGATTGAGCCGCTGAAAGTGCTGGATCAGGAGCAAAGAGTCGTTCATATCGGCTCCTTCTCCAAAACGATGCCGGAGGGATTTCGTCTGGGCTATGCTGTTCTGCCTCCAGCACTTGTAGCACCGGTCGTTGCTGCCAAGGCCTACTACGATCCCATATCTGCAGGTCTATATGAACAGCGGGCGCTGGCTGTCTGGATGTCTCGTGGCGGCTATGCGAAGCATATTCGAAAGCTGACTCGCAGGTATGGGGTCAAACATCAGAAATTTGCCGATTGGATCCAGCAGCATGCAGGCCACATGTTCACTGTGTTTATAGGGGATGCGGGGCTGGGTTTTTACGCGCTATGGAACGGGAACGATGAGAATTATGCTGCATTTAAAAGGGCCTGTATACGGCGAGGAGTATACTTCACTGACGGAATCCGATTCCAGCTCGATCCGTCCAGACCCTCCCTCTTTTTTAAATACGCGCATCTATCCGAGGAACAAATAAAAGAAGGCATCCTAAGGATGACATTGGCATTTGAAGATATCAAATATGGACAAGAAAAAGGAAAATAAAGTAAGCGAAATGAAACCAGTAAAGATAATATCTCGTAATCATAGTCATTAATAAGGACTTATTTGAAAATTAATTAAAATTACGGGGGAATTCAAATGCCGGCACATGAAATTGATTATTCCATTCTCGGTTCAGAGATGCAGTGTGTAGAAATTCAGCTCGATCCGGGTGAAAGTGTAGTTGCTGAAGCAGGCAGCTTCATGATGATGGATCAGGATATTCGTATGGAAACGATCTTCGGAGACGGCAGTTCAGCGGGAAGAGGCATGATGGGTAAGCTGATGGGGGCAGGCAAACGACTCATCACAGGTGAGGGCTTATTCATGACGGTATTCACGAACGAAGGCAGGTACCGTCAAGGTGTAACCTTTGCTTCACCGTATCCAGGCAAGATCATCCCTCTCGACCTGGTTAATCTTGGCGGTAAAGTGATCTGCCAGAAGGATGCCTTTCTGTGTGCAGCCAAGGGAGTATCGGTAGGCATTGAGTTTCGTCGTAAGCTGGGTGCAGGTTTCTTTGGCGGTGAAGGCTTCATTATGCAAAAAATTGAAGGGGATGGCCTAGCCTTCGTTCATTCCGGCGGTTTAGTGATCGAAAGAACGCTCCAGCCTGGTGAAACGCTCCGTTTAGATACAGGCTGCCTTGTCGCGATGACATCCACTATTGATTATGATATTGAGTTCGTCAAGGGAGTAAAGACTGCATTATTCGGCGGTGAAGGTCTCTTCTTTGCCACTTTGCGTGGACCGGGTAAAGTCTGGGTACAGTCTCTGCCATTCTCAAGATTGGCTGATAAAGTGCTGTCTGCAAGCATGGGAAAAAAAGAGGAAGGCAGTGTTCTTGGAGGACTCGGCAATTTACTGGATGGACGTTAAATAGTTAATCATATCTACATGATGAAGCGTTTTTCTTCCGCCTCGTTTCACGCTATAATAAGGGATAATGATCCACTTAATAAGGAGGAAGGACGACATGTTACATGCGTCACCGTCGTCTTTTGTGATTTTGCCCGCCGTCGCCAAGATTGTCTGTGAGCCAGGCTGGAAATGGCAGAAACGCGAAAAACCGATGCAAAACTACGATTTATTTTATGTGTGGAGCGGAGAAGGTACGGTCATTGTAAATGATGAGCCTTATCATGCCCAGAAGGGGAGCTGCTTCTTGTTCCGTCCTGGTGACCATACAAGCGCAACTCATAATCCGCAGAAGCCGTTTGTACTAACGTATATACATTTTGATGTCAAGGAGCCGGTTACAGAAGTACCGGGTACGTATAACCGGCTTCGAGAGACGATTGACTTTGAGCATATGCTTGCGAGATACGTGAGGTTATTTTTATCCCAAGCCTATGGACGTGAAGAAGAGAATAAGCTTATTTTGAAGCAGATGATGATTCATTTGCTGCGTCTGGAATATGAGGAGCACCCTGCAGAGAAGAAGGTTAGTAACCAGCTAGCTGAAGCGATTCAGGAGATTGCTAACTACGTGCGTCAGCATCCCGGCATTAATCATCGGGTAGAGGATCTTGCGGCGAGAGCAGGACTTTCCCCCCGTTATTTCTCCATTAAATTTAAAGAGCTGATCGGTTCATCCGTCCAGTCTTATATTATCAAGATGCGCATTGAACGTGCAGAGCACCTGCTGGTGCATGCAGGAATGAATGTAACAGAGGTGGCGGATGCCCTCGGGTATCGCGATATCTTCTTTTTCAGCAGGCAGTTCAAGCAATACACGGGGAGAAGTCCATCGGAGATCCGTTGATTCAAGAGTGTAAAATAGCGCAAATCGATAATCAAAGTTTCAAACCTCATGCTGCTGGGTATATGCATTAATGTATAACATGCAGGAGTAAGGAGGGTCTACTTTGAACGGAATTCGCAGAATTCGTAATCGCGGCTGCTTTGGCAAAGGCTGTTCTCTGTTCCGTAATCGTTTGCGCCGTAAACCGGTGGAAGACGTCTGGTTCTAGAATGGATTGAAATGAAGTTGGACTGAATCCATATATTGACTACTCTTCATATACAGGGGCTTTTGTATACATCCCATGAACAATCATATCGAATGATGCAAAAGCCTGAAATGATAAAAGCAGCAGCCCTCTGGAAAATGTTCTCCGAGAGACTGCTGCTTTTTACTATCTAGATCCATGCACTATTCACTGTGTCCTTCTATGAAGGCCTTCTTATTTCTGCTGCCTTTGAAACAATGACTCCAAGTGAATCACCCATCCGGACACTGTCCCCTTCCGCCAGGTCTTCTCTTGGTACAAAGGTACCGTTCTCGCACAGCAACACGACAGTAGAGCCGAATTCGAAGTAAGCGAGCTCATCCCCGCGCTGCCAAGCCTTCACTTTGTCATCAGCATATTGAATGCTGCTTACATTCATAGCACCGACTTTCACAAGCGCAATCTCGCCATGCTCATGCTTGATATATGTAATAAGCCGTTCATTCCGGCTTAATACGGTTCTCATGTGACGCAGACCAAAATCATTCACCGGATATACTTTACCGCGGATATGCTCGCTCTCTACCTGTTTACCCGTAACCGGAGCGTGAATTCGATGATAATCTTTTGGACTCAGATACAGAATGACGGCCCATCCATTTTTATACTTCTCCATGTGAGGAGATTGGTTCAGTAGATCAGCAAGGGTATAATCGTGACCTTTAATATTAAGAATGGTGCCTTTGGTTATCGGGCTCATTGCTGTAATTTTGCCGTCCACCGGACTGAGCAGAGAATCTGGGTGTTCATGCAGAGGCCTCGCATGGGGCTTCAGCCTTCGCGTAAAAAAAGCGTTCAGGGAAGGGTATTCGCCTGGTTCTAGTTCGGCCTCATTAGGATCTATTTCGTAGGTTCGGATAAACCACGGAATTAGCAGCCTACTCGCACTGCTCTTGGAAAAAGTGCCGGTAAGCCGGGAGATCCATTTGCGTGAAGAAAGCTCTGTCATGAGGCGCAGCAACGGTTTCGACATGTATATCCCCCTTAGGAAACGAGCGTCTAGACCGGACAATCGTAAAGTCCGGCCACTCTGCATAATATTGACACAGAACTGGATCGAAATCAATATGACGTTCTTGTAATAAGGTTGAGGCCGTTCAGAGAAGCAGCAGACGGTTTCTGATCAAGTAGATAACGTGCGTACGCCATCGGTTCACGGTAGCTCCGGGTCCATTCTTCCGGCATGCCAGCTTTGCGGAAGCCATAGCGCTGATCTCTTCCATTACATTCGATCAAGTAGAGTTCACCTGCGGCAGTAATACCCAGATCTATGCCAAGATCCGCAATATGGGGCAGCTCGACAGACAGCTGGTGTGCTGCAGTCAGAGCCAAATGATGAATGCTGCTCTGGAGTTTATCTGCTGCAACATGAGGGAACGCGCTAGAAAATATGCGGTCTACCGCCATAGCTGATCCGCCGCGAGCTACATTGGTGATAAAAGCATCCTTAGAGGCAGCCAGCTTGGCGAACATCCCTGTAACTCCCCATTCCCCGGTTATCCCTCGCTGTACGGTTACACGCAGATCAAAAGGTCTGTCTTCATAAGTGGCCAAAGGTATTCTTTGCTGAATGAGGTGCTCTTTGCGAGTAAGGCGTGCCGGCAAAAAGGCCGGCAGTCTTCCTTGCTTGAATCTTATTTGTCTCCATTTGCCTGGTTTCGGATGGAAGGAGAGCTGCCACAAGGCGCTTCGCTGTGTAAGCCGCATCACTCCGGATCCAATACTCCCATTGCTGGGCTTGATAATTAAATCGGAATACTTAGCCATCATCCGTGCTAAGGATTGCTTTGTTGCCGGCTCTGACTCGGGCAAATGAGGCACAAGCTCTGAATTTCGGGATAACAGTCTATGAATTTGAACTTTTTTATATCGATTTCTAAGGTTATAGATGAGAATTCCCCGCTGTATCAGTCCGGCCATTTTGTGGTGACTGGCTGTGGTAAAGTACATAGCCCGATTATGAATAATATAGGGAAGCTTGATAGTATTGAGCTTATATGTGTTCTCTGAGTGGATATAGGCTCTGCACGTTCCTGAGGGTAAATGAATATCTTCAAGCCTCATATAACAGGGAATGAGGTCGTAGGCAGCTGCTGCCAGCTCATATGATACAAGTGATTCCTGCCCTGTTCTGGCATGAGGAATTCCTCGATAGACGGAAGAGTCCAGGAGGATACCGACATATTCCATAAGCTTGATTCCTCCTTCCGGATACGTTAAGGAAAGGTTCAATTCTATTCTATGATTGCAGGAATCGTCCCGATAGGGAGAACAGCCCGCGTCCAGCCGTTGTATACAAGCCTAAAATTAAGGCATGGACCTGTATGAAGTGAGTACGGAGAGTGTCACATGCCCATAGCTGTGCATAGGATGCAGGAAAAATAACTGTTTTGTCATAAAGGAGCGAGCGGTGTTGAAAAAAAGAGGGAAGATCAAAACGAGCCAGAATGCATCCAAACATCGTTTTGGGATAGACCCCGATACGAGTGAGCTTGCACTACTGGACCGGTTAAATGCAGAGAGGGAGAGAGCTAAGGCGAGGCAGCAGAGTAAATTGAATGCTAAGACTGAATCCACTGCCTTAGAAGAACCTGCCTTCAAAGAGAAGGCTTCTATTGCGGGTGCGGTAATTGTACCTGTACCTGTTCAGGAAGAGGAAACGGCCCAGGCAGCCCCTATCGCCCAGGCATCATCCATTTCCGAGACGGATCAAACGCTGCTGCAGGAGACAGTCACTAGCCCGGTATCGAATATAAAACAAGACACTCCATCCAGTCACAGCCTGATCACTGCAAAGAAAGAGCTGCTGGCGGAGAAACAGATGCCAGGAGGAGAAGCATTTATCTACACTGAGGACATTAGCGAGCATGCTGTAACAGGTACACAGCTGGCCCCTTACGCAATCAGCAGCGGACATATCAAACGGGGAGCTGTAGGCAGCGAAGCTCTTCAGGAGTATGCGGTTACTGCTATTCATATTACAGACCGGGCTATTGTGTCCTCCAAGCTGGCCGAAGCCTCTGTGTTGGATGAGCACTTGGTCAATGGAGCCATTTCGGGAGACAAAGTAAAGGACGCATCAATAACAGGCGGCAAGATCAAGGACGGCAGCATCACTTCCAGGAAATTAAGCGACCAGAGCATCGATGCTGACAAGATCGCTGATGGTTCCATCAGCACGCGGCACCTTGCCAATCTGATCATTTCCAGTGCCATGCTTCAGGATGAATCCATTACACAGGAGAAGATTGCAGGAAGCGCAGTAGGAACCAGACAGTTAGGGAATGGAGCCGTTCATAATTCCAAGCTGGCCGATGATGCGGTAACCTCGCGCAAGATAAGAGATGGCGCTGTAACCTCTGGAAAAATCGAGGACCGTGCCGTTCTTGCACAGCACGTGGTCCAGGGAGGAATAAACTCGGAGCATCTTGCGGAGGGATCCATAGGCAAGCAGCACTTATCTGCGAAGATTATTGACGCCGATCTGCTTGCTGAAGGGGCCGTTGGAGAAGCACACATTAAGAAGCAAGCCGTAACAGAGATGCATTTAGCAGAAGAGACGATTGGTGCAAAGCAGATTCGGAAAGGTGCCATCGGCAGAGAGCAAATCGGACAGTCTGAAATCTTGGGGCATCATCTGGCGGATGGGATTATAGGCACCACGAAGCTTAGTGATCAATCCGTGGGCACCGCCCAATTAGTAGAGCAGGCTGTAACTTCTTCCAAAATTGCGGATCAGAGCATTCTCGCAGCCAAAATTGCAGACCAGGCCGTGCATACGAGACACATCGCAGGCGGTGCAGTAGGCTCTGCTCATCTGGCCGCAGGCTCTATCTATGCTTGGCATTTAACCAAGGAGGCCATTGAGTCAGAACACATCGGTAACAGTACGATTCAGGCACAGCATTTGGGACCTGAATCCGTCATCAGCACAGCGATCTCACCTCGCAGCATTCAGCACCTGCACTTGAGTGATAACGCAGTGAATACGAAGAATCTGCAAATTTCATCGGTTACTACGGATAAGCTTGCCGACAAGAGTGTAACTGAATCTAAGCTGGCATCGGGGTCGGTAGATAGTGGCATTATTGCAGATAATGCGGTTCGCAGTGAGCATCTGGCAGAGAAGTCTATTCAGAATATTCACTTGACGCCTGGCAGTGTCGGCAGGGAGGCAATTCAAGGGCAGGCTATTCATACCGAGCATATCGCTGCCGATTCCATCGACAGCATTCACCTGAAGAAAGGCTCAATTCTCTCCGCTGCAATTGCAGACAACAGCATTAACACAAGGCATCTTGCTCAGGCAAGTATAACCGATCAGCTGATTAAAAATGGAGCCGTGCTTCCTCAGCACCTGTCAGACTATGCGGTTACATCGCTTAAGCTGTCGCCCGAAAGTGTCTCGACCGATAAGCTAGCCAATCTGGCCGTGACCGGAGCGAAGCTCGCAGACAGCAGTGTAACCGCAACGAAGCTTGCGGCACACAGTGTGCTGAGCGGCCATTTATATCCAGGGGCCATCACTCATGAGTCGATCCAGGCGAATGCGATTACGTCTGACAAAATAGCTCCTCAATCCATTCTCGATACTCATCTTGCGAATGAGTCCGTGTTCGGCAAGCATGTGGCAGAGCGGAGCATTCAAGGGTATCATCTCAAGAAGAGCACCATTACGGCCGAGCATCTGGCCAGTGATCTGCGGCAAGCAGAATGGATTCTCGATGAGACGATCACAGGAAGCAAGCTTGCCCGTGCGAGCATAGGCGAGGTTCATCTGATGAACGCATCCATTAATGAGGATGCACTTCAGGATCAGATTATCGACCGCCATCATGTAAAGGCAGCAGCCATATCCACTGAACATTTAGAGCATGGCAGTGTTCAAGGCCTGCATATCGTAGAAGCCGCGATCGGTTCAGGGCATGTTCAGGACAGTGCTATTCGTGAGCATCACATTGCTCCAGATTCGATCTCATCTTACCATATACAGCCTGGAACGATTGAAAGCGAACATATTCAGGCGCTGTCCATCAGGTCTGGACTTATTGAAGAAGGTGCAATCGGCAGCTCTCACCTTGCTAGTGAAGCAGTGCAGTCCATGCATCTCATGCCGGGTCTGATTCAGCATGAGCATTACGGCATATCCTCCATCTCATGGGAGCATCTGATGCCGTTATCCATTAATGGTTCACATCTGCAGGCTGAGATCATTAGCTCCAATCATTTGCAGCAGTCGGCCATTCAATCTAGACATATATTTGAAGGTGCAATTCTTCCTTATCATATTCGGCTTCGCAGCATCAATGGGGCTCATATCGAGGAAGGGGCGATTGGGGCCGAGCTGATTCAAGATAAGAGCATCACAGGCGATAAGCTGGCAGATGAGAGCCTTCCGGCTACAGTCCTTGAATCACGATCGATTACAGGAGCGCAGCTGGCGGAACGAGTGATTGAAGGACAGCATGTTGCAGAAGGAACACTGTGTCCGGAGCACTTGAGCTTTACTCCGGTACGTTCGGCATTGAAGCACCCGGTTACACAGCAGTTTGGGCAGTATATTATTGCTTTTGAAGAGGAGGAAGCAGCTGAGCAAGAAGTGGTGATCTCCTTTGAGGAAGAGTTTGAATCAGCAGGCTATGCATTCGTCGCCATGTGTAATACGACAGACTTCCAAGTCAGCGTGATTGAGCAGCGTAAAGAATCCGTATTGCTCAAAATCAGACGTTTGAGCGGGGACAGCAGTGATTACGGCACAGTATCGTGGATCGCTCTGGGCACGCAGTCATAATCCCCATTTCAGTAAATAAGCAGTGCAATCCCTGAACGATCGGCAGCGGGAGAGCACTGCTTATTTTTATATACTCGTGAGGTTCAAGTGAAGATAGCATGGACAGATGCCGTTGCTCTCCTCCTCAGAATGCATATGCTATACGTGAATACTCCTTGATAGAAGCAATGCCTGAAAAGAAGGTAGAAGGAGGACATACGGTGGGAGACAACAATCAAAAAATGAAGCGAAGCAGAACAGCTCCCAGCCGGTCCGGTAGCCAGAAACGGGTGCTTGACAAGGGAGGTCATATACAGCAAGCCGGAAAAATAAAACCGTTGAAGAAGCGTCGATCAACCAGACGAATGATTAAAAATCGCCGAACAACATCTCGAAATCCGGTTAAATCAGCCCCGTTGATCCCTGAGCAATTCATGCGCAATCACCTGAAACCCGAGGTGCAGGAATCTGTCACCCATGACCCGTTGGTCTCTGTCATTATTCCTGCAATGAATGAAGAAGCCTTGATTGCCCGCATCATTCGGGAAGCGGAGAGGATCCATCCATCCACGGAAGTGATCGTTGTTGTCAATGGTTCCACGGATCAGACAGAGGCGAGAGCCATAGCAGCAGGAGCTCGTATTATTACTTACTCAGAAGCTCTCGGTCATGATGTCGGAAGGCAAATCGGTGCTGAAGCGGCTAGAGGACAGGTGCTGCTCTTCATTGATGGAGATATGCTGATCCCTGCTCAGGACTTGAAGCCATTTGTTAGTGCAGTATTGTCCGGTATTGATATTGCATTAAACGATTATAATGGCCCCGTTCGTAAAGTGCCGGTTCATCCGGTCGTGGAAGCAAAGCACGCACTGAATACGATGCTCGGTCGATCAGATTTGAAGGGAGCCTCCATGACGGCAGTGCCGCATGCGATCAGCAGAGCTGCATTTGAAATGCTCCGAGAAGGGGGATTACAGATACCTCCTTTAGCTCAAGCCATGGCAATCAAGCAGGGGCTCCTTGTCAAAGCGGTACATCGCGTGCCCGTTGGGAGATTAAATCCGCTAAGGAGAAAGGATCGGCGAAACCAAGACCTATTGACCGGCGTTGTTCTGAGCGATCATGAAGAAGCTGTGCGCTGGTTAACGCTGCATCAAGGGAGCCGCGGCGGATTTACGGATCTCCATAGGGCAAGGCACTTGGTAAGAGCGAGGTGAATAGATCATTTGAAGAACCAGGCTGTACGAATGAAGAGTGCGCGTGGGAGGAAGAAGCCAGGCAGCAGGAGGACGAAATTACCGGGCACAAAGGGTAAGCTGTCTGCTTCAGCACCAGTACGCTTAACATTACAGAATTCAGCTTCTGCCGTCGTTTCTGCATCGGATGAGGCCGGAACTCTCGGAGGAGTACTAAAGGAGCTGAGTCGTCTGCCTCTGCAGGAAATCGTGGTTGTGCTGAATGGATGCAGAGATAACAGTTATGAGATAGCACGAAAGTTTCCGGCTGTCACAATCGTGCATGAACCAGACCGGGTAGGACACGATGTCGGCCGCGCAATCGGAGCAGAGCTTACGACTTCTGATATTGTCCTGTTCACGGATGGGGACATTGTGATTAAGGCTGAGCGATTGGTCCCATTTCTGTCGGCCGTCGATCGAGGCGTGGATATGGCGTTAAATAATTTAACCTCCTATATTCCCGCATTTCCAGATCAGGATGATGTCACACGAATGAAGACTTATCTAAATTCGGTGCTCGATCGGAGTGATCTTGCGGCTAATTCGCTTGTCGCAATACCTCATGCTTTATCCAGCCGCTGCATCAGAGAGGTTGGGTATCAGAGCCTGATGGTTCCCCCTGTGGCACAGATGCTGGCTTGTACAAAGGGGATGAAGGTTGAGGCAGTCAGCAAAGTGAACGTGATAACGGGCAATCGCCTTAGAAAAGACAATACAGGCAAGGGCAACGATGTGGAACGCATGATTATTGGTGACCATATTGAGGCTTTATCGAAATATCTTGAAGCCCGCACAGGGCGGGGAGAGCCTTCTTCTCAATATAGAGTTGCCGTCGCCAGTTGGAGAAATGCGCCATGAATGTTCAGGAGATGACCAGCATTATTATACCTTCATACAATGGTCTTGAATTGCTGCGAAGCTGCATTGATTCAATACGGAAGTGGACAGAAGACCCTTACGAGATCATCGTCGTAGATAATCGTTCTACGGATGGAACCTACGAGTACTGCGTATCTGAGCGTATCAAAGTGATCTCTCTGCCTGAGAATCGGGGATTTCCAAAGGCATGCAACAGCGGCTTGCGTATCGCCAGGGGAGGCAGCCTGCTGCTGCTCAACAATGATGTGACCGTGACACGAAACTGGCTAGCTCAGTTGAAGCAGGGGCTGTTCAGCGACCCCGCGGTCGGTATTGCAGGTCCTGTCACAAACTATGCCAGCGGCATACAGCAGGTGGAGATCGCGTTTGACTCCAAAGCTCAGTTCTTAGATATTGCAGCAGCACATAATGAGCATGATCCTTCACGCTGGGTAGAGGTTCCTCGAATTGTCGGACTGTGCTTCTTGTTCAAGCGGGAATTGCTGGAGAAGATCGGTTATTTGGATGAACGGTTCAGCCCAGGTCATTACGAGGACGATGATTACTGCTATAGGGCAAGGCTTGCCGGATACAGGCTGCTCGTCTGTGGAGATACACTTGTACATCATGAGGGCAGTGTCAGTTTTCGAAAATCAGGTGAGGACAGCCTGAGTCAGCTAGTGAAGCGGAATCATCAGCTGTTTATAGATAAATGGCAAGTGGATCCACTTCAATTTATATAGAAGGGGGAATGAAATTGAAAGGGATAATTCTTGCAGGAGGCACAGGAACGCGTCTTCGGCCTTTGACCCAGCTGCTTAACAAGCATCTGCTCCCTGTGGGCAAATACCCGATGATTGTATATGGAATCGAAACACTGCGCAAAGCAGGGATTACAGACATTATGCTGATTATTAGCAAACAGTCTGCTGGACTCTATATCGATTTTCTCGGGAGTGGAGCCGGGTATGGGGTAAACCTGACCTATCGGATTCAGGAAGAATCGGGTGGTATTGCAGAGGCACTGGATTTAGCCAAGGGTTTTATTTTGCCACAGGAGAAGTTTGGTGTCCTGCTTGGAGATAATCTGTTTGCAGATGATCTTGCTCCTTTTGTCACCGCATTTAAGCGTCAGAAGCCGGGAACAGCCAGAGTGCTGCTGAAGGAAGTCGATGATCCAAGAAGATATGGGGTTCCTGCATTTGATGCCGAGCATAGCGAGCTCATTTCATATATTGAAGAAAAGCCTGAGCATCCAGAGACAAATTACAGCGTTACCGGGTTTTATCTGTTTGATGCGGATGTATTCAACATTATTTCAGGCATATCTCCCTCTGCCCGCGGAGAGCTTGAAATTACGGATGTGAACAATGCTTATGCCAGAGCGAAGAGCTTGGAGTACGATATTCTCTCCGGTTATTGGAGCGATGCAGGGACATTCGAATCTCTCCAGGATGCAGCCATTCAGATGAAGAAGATCTTACCCTAAGGGAGCAATGAAGATGGAGCGAAGCAGGAAGCTGGATCATGACGGGCTGGCAGTCATTCACGCCGCGAAGAAGAGACGGCAGAGGTCTACCGCCAAGAAGAAGGCTTCTCTCAGAAAAAAGGGATCTAAGTTAAAGCCGACCAGGAGGAATAAAGCAAGTACCAAGAAGCACAAGCATCCGCGTCATCGTAAGCCGCAGGCTCTGCTCCCGCTCTATCATGAGGGTCCGCTTCAGAAGGCTTATGCCGCAGGGTATAAAGAGGGGGTGTACCAGGGCGGGGAGGCAATAGTAGAGCGGCTCGTTCCAAGCGGAAAAATACTGCCAGGGGTTACAGCCGAAGCTCTCATTCAGTCAGGTCTCATGCAGCATCAAGCCGAGATGCTTGAGATTACAGACAGTGTGCAGGTAGCGGATGAGATTCGGTCGGCGCTTGATGAACGCCGGTCTTTTTCGCTTGTTCGGCTGGGAGACGGCGAGCTGCTGACCCTTGCTTATGGGACGATCATCGCTAGCTCAGAAGCCCATGAGTTAGGGGCATTTCTACCTTATGCAGGGGTGCCTTTACCTGATGCTTCTGTTCAGAGTCTCCTGATGGACTCCATCCAGAAGGCGGATTATGTAGGTGTTCCAATGTCCAGGCGGCCCGAATTCCAGATGCTGCTGTTTGCCATTAGCAAACATTATGGCTGGAACTTAACGCAGAACCGGCTGACAAACTCACTAATTAATTATCAGCTCCATCATCATGGCCTGCTCCTGTCTATTCTCGCTGAGCAGCGTGTCCTTCTTATCGGAAACAAAGCCGCAGAAACAGCGGATAGGATGAGGAAGCAGGGTGTAAACGTTGTAGGCAGTATTAGCCCGGTGCGTGGATTTGAAGATATCGAGCGGGTATTAGAGCAGTGCCGTATGTATGAATTTGATATTTGTTTAATCGCTGCGGGAGTTCCTGCTGTCGTTCTTTGTCAGCGCATAGCGAGTGGAGATAAAAAAGTCGCCATTGATATCGGTCATCTAGCGGATCAAATGATACAGGAGAGCCAGCAGTGATGCAGCTGTTCTTGAAGGAGGTAAAACAAAGATGGCTCGAAAGACCAAGAAGCAGATGCGGAAGACGCCGCGGGTGACTCCGTTTCAGGAAGGCTTTCAACAAGGGTACGATCAAGGTGTGGCTCATGGCCTTAATTCATACGGTAAGTGGATGGAAGGACCAAGCATCGTCATTCCAACCTATAATCAGATGGACATGTTAAAGGGATGCATTGCCAGCATTCAGGCGTACACCTCTCAGCCTTATGAAATTGTAGTTGTGGATAACGCATCGACGGATGGTACGGCAGAATACCTCAGGTCTTTAGACTTGAATGTCAGATACACGGTGCTGGATAGCAATCTGGGATTTGCAGGCGGTGTTAATCATGGTCTGATGATGGCCAGAGGGCAGTATATTGTCGTGTTAAACAACGACGTTGTGGTGACACCGGGATGGCTCACAAATATGATGAGCTGTTTGGACAGTGATGCTGGAATTGCTGCTGTAGGACCTGTCACTAATTATATTGGAGGAGAACAGCAAATAGAGGTTCCCTATACCGAAGTGAGGGATATGCTTCCTTTTGCAGAGAGGTTTAATAAGCCTGATCCCGGGAAATGGAAATATACCGATCGTCTTGTTGGCTTCTGTTTATTGTTCCGAAGAGAGCTGCTGTATGACATTGGATATCTGGATGAAGGGTATCGCATTGGCAATTACGAGGATGATGACTGGATGATTCGAATCAGGCTGTCAGGAAGAAAACTATGCATCGCGGGAGACAGCTTTATTCACCATTTCGGCAGTGTAAGCATGAAGAGTATAGGGAATTCACAGTTTGAAGAAACCAATCATCGGAATGCGAAGTTTTATGAGGCAAAATGGGGGAATCCGCATCAGCTGATTCAGGAAACGCTGCATACGATTGGTACAGCATATGATCAGTTTGGAGTGCGAGGTATTCCGAGCTATCAATTTTATCCTGATGGCAGACTGATCAAAACAAGCGGCAGCAAGCTGTACTGGTTAAACCAGGGCCATAAGCATCTTCTAGAACTGCAGGATTCGCATCTAACAATGGTCTTTGATCAAGCGGTTCGGCTGTCTCGTTATGAGCTTCAGTCCATCCCAACCGGGGATATCATTCAGCTCCGTTTAACCGAAGAATTACAGCGGCAGCAAGCAGAGAAGATGACGATTGGAATTCCTGATGGGAGCATCGTGACTGTCAGCAGTCCTGAGGCAGCACAGCATCTATTTCAATTGAAGGATGGAAAGCGAAGGCAATTCGTTACGCCGCATGCAGCTGAGTGCTGGGGCATTGACCGAAAAGACATCTATGAGCTTACGACCGAACAATTGCAATCCATTCCACTAGGTCTTCCCATTATTGCTCCGCCTATTCTGCTCAGTCCCCTATTATAAGATGAAACGCGGGTGCAGGAGATCAGTGTCAGGGTGATATTCGTTAATTCATAATTAAACCGGACCCCTTGAGTTGATCTCAAAGGGTTCGGATGTTGTGCTTGAAAGGTTAAAACTTGATTATAGTTTCCAATTTTAATAATATTTTCAGTAGAGAAAGTGCAGCTGCCCTTGTCTGCCTATCCCAAAATATCATTAGGGCCTGAAAAATAGGAGATTACATGAATTTAATTGACGTCGTTGAACGATTATTTGATCAATATGGCTATTATGTATTGTTAATTGGCCTGCCTTTGGACTTTATCGCTTTGCCGATTCCTCCTGGGAACAGCACGCTTACATATACGGGATATCTTGTTTATCTGGGACTGCTGGAGTGGCTTCCGGCCTATCTGCTGGCACTGACAGGAGCCTGTCTCGGAGTGACGATTACCTACGCGATCGGATACAGATTTGGATCTCCCTTGGTGCATCGGTTTGGAAAGTTTCTGTCCATTCATCCGGATTTTCTTGAGAAAACAAGAAAACGGTACGACAAATATGGGGAGAAGCTTTTGCTCTTTGTTTTTTTTGTTCCGGGGGTCAGACAATTCATCGGATATTTTATAGGTATTATTCGACTTCCGTATCGAACCGTAGCTACCTATGCATATGGTGGAACGGCACTGTGGGTGACGGTGTTCTTCCTCATCGGCTATCTCTTCGGTGAGCAGTGGAAGCAGGTGTTCAACATGGTGGAGAAGTCGCTGACACGCACTCTTATTCTGATTGGAATTGTCTTTGTCTTGTACCAGCTGGTAAGATGGATCCTTCGAAGAATCCGAAGATCTCAGCAGAATCGAGAGTAAGATGGTGAATCTGCCATAATAAAAATATTACCGTGAACCAAGCATTGGATGAGAGCATCCAGTGCTTTTTTTAGTTAAACGCATTCCTGATCCCCCCTGTTACAGACCAGTCACGGTTCATTAAAATATCCACGGCGATAAGCATGTCTAACAAGCACTGAGTTCCGGGGCCATGCATATGCTATGGAAGGCAAATGCTGATGAGGCCGGAATTTGATCTTGAGTTGTATTTTAAGAGGGAGGTTGGATCCAGTGCAGCAAAAACTCGATGAAGTGCTCGCTCATCTAGCGCATGCTCATCAACAAGTCGCAAGAGTTCTTGAAGCAGAACGGCATGTGAATGTGCGTATGGCAGAGATGATCAGTGTAATGCCGGACATGTTGCCGCATTTCACCGATATGCAGGGACTAATCGATGGAGCCGGACAATTAAATTCAGGAATCGTAACCTATTTGGGCAATTTGGCTGATCTCGAAGAGATGATTGCCGATTCCATTACGCATATCGTTAGGGAAATGGCTGCATCGGATGAAGAATAGAAGCAACAGGGCGGGTGAGAGTGGATGAGCAGAGAGGAATCCATGCTTCAAATTATGGATGCAGCCGTTAAGCTGCAGCAAAATATATCTCTGATTCTGGAGGCTAAGGCGCTGGAAGCGGAAAAACTAAGAAATTGGTCTGTAAATCATTTAAGCGGAGCTGTGTTCGAGAGCCATGAGGAGCAGTTGAATATGTCGCTTAAGCTGCAGGAGTATCTAATTGAGCTTCTTGAGGGAGTTAATCGGATGGAAGCCGGTCTAAACAGTAATCTAAAGGCCTTATTAAGTCAAGGAGAGCAGGATGGCGGTTCGTTTGATTCTATGATGGATCTTGATGTGGGTAAGTGATGAGCCTGTTAACGAGAGAGAGGGAGGCGAAGCTTGCTCTGCTGGAGTCGATTGCGAGAAGCCAGACTGCACTTTCTCGTATGCTGGAGACGATTGCAGACGGCTATGAGCTGGCAGCCATTCCTGCATCACAGCTAACGAAGCATATTGACCTCATCGCCAAATGTCAGCAGGAGATGGCAGAGAGCATCCATGGGATCTCACTTGAGCCGATAAAGAAAGGGAGTCCTGCTCCCCCTTGGTATGCTGATGAGGAAACCGTGTTCATGTTGCTCCGAAATACGTAAGTAGTCCGGCCTTATTCATAATACCTTGAGCTATTTCATCCATGATTAAGTCCACAGGAGGATTAAATATGAAGAGAAAAAAAAAGAGGGTAACGGGTTCCGGTACAAAGGCTGGTGCCCGCGCTACATCCGTCAGAAAGAAGAAAAAGGTCGCCGGGGTGACCAAGAAGAAGTCAACCAAGATGACCTCAAGCAAGAAGAGAGCAAAGAAACGGTTACTTCCAGCGGGCAAGAAGCGTCAACTCCGCAAAAAACGTGTCCCGTCTCCGCGAGAAACCATCGCCGCACCGGGGTACAAAGACGCTTACAGCGAAGGGTTCAACGCAGGGTTCGCTCAAGGATTCGAAGATGGGCATAAGCTTGCTTATGAGGCCCAATAATTTCTTTATTTTTTGAATGGCATAAACTGTTTTCAAGCAGACATTAATTCGGTCACTTGTAAGACAGTTTTTCTTTTATTACGCAGGGTACAAGCCCTTTTATGATTGCAAAATTGGGCTTAAGGTAAGAAATCATGATAGATGTACTGGGGACAAAGGCCAAATTTATACGGGTGAGGACAACGGTCCATGATGCATTTGACACCCTGGCATATAGTTAGAAGTGATTACACTATACCACTTGGGCGAGGGTGAGAACGAGAGGTGAACAGGACTAAGCGGAGGCAGCAGGGTTATCAGGATGGATATGAGCAGGGGGTACGATATGGCGGATGTGAAGCGGTGCTTGGCAGAACGCAGCCATTTACTCCCGAGATCCGGGATCTGAAGGTCATGTATGTTCCTCAGGGCTTTGATGCCATTGATGAAGGGATCATCGATGCACTGAACTCATCTGTTCGTGAATGTGTGGTGGCAGATCGATCTGCAATGGCCCAGAGTGCTATGGAGCACACCCCTGATCTGGTACTCGTATTGAATGGACTTCATATCTTCCCCGAAGATCATCTTGCACAAATACAAGAGATTCGATCGCACGGCATCCGAACGGCCATATGGTTTGTCGATGATCCTTATTTTACAGAGGAAACAGCATCAATCTCCCAGCATTATGATCTGGTGTTTACACATGAGCTGAATACAGTACCGTTCTACAGAAATCTGGGTGCTGAGCACGTGCATTATGTTCCCCTCGGAGTGAATACCTCACTGTACAGGCCGCGGCAAATTGCACCGGAATATCGATACGACATCGTATTTATCGGAAGTGGATTCTGGAACCGAATCGCTTTGTTCGATGCGCTTGCTCCTTATTTGAAGAACAAACGTGTAATGATTGCAGGAGGGGAATGGAATAGGCTCAGCAATTTAGAACTGCTACGTCCATTTATTCGCTCAGGCTGGATTCCGCCTGTTGAATCTGTAAATTACTATAATGGAGCTAAGATCGTTATTAATATGCATAGACCTTGCGAGACGGGATTAGATAATCGGAATACACATCAAATTCAGGGCGGCTCTATCAATCCCCGCACCTATGAGATCAGTGCCTGCGGCACGCTCCAATTGACAGATGTACGAGATGATCTGACGATGTATTATCGACCGGGATATGACATCGAGACCTTTCATACGGCAGAAGACCTCCAAGAGAAAATGGAATATTATCTTACACACGAACAAGAGCGTCTGTCCGTTGCCTGGCGAGGTCTTATGACGACGAATCTGCGCCATACCATGAAGCACCGGATTGAGATGCTGCTGAATCTTGTTTAGAAAACCAAAGGAGGACGATAGGCGTGGCTGTGAGACAGAAACCAAAGAAAAAAGTTTCTTCAACAAGAAGATTTGGTTACAATTCGGGATCTCTTGTGCACAGACAGCAATTTCAAAGAGGGTTCGATGACGGCTATTTGAGAGGGCGTGCCAATTTTTTGATGAGCCGGGCTCAGGAACCTCTGCCGGTTCGCCCAATCCAAGTAGTATATATAACCTCAGGGAAGGGCTTTCCCTACTCACCAATTGATCAAGCGATTATTGAAACCTTGCAAATGCACTGCTCCGCTGTACACGTTGTGAATCCTACTGAATCTGTGCTTGAAACGGTACGTATGTCTATGCCGGATCTTGTGCTAGCGCTGGATGGAATGTTCCTTCCTGTGGAAGTGGTAGATCAGATTCGAGGCTTAGGGGTTCGAACCGCGGTATGGTTGACAGATGACCCTTATTATACCGATATGACCCTTCATATTGCTCCACACTATGATTATATCTTTACACTCGAGCTGAATTGTGTTGAATTGTATCGCAGTCATGGGTGTGCTGAAGTGCATTATCTGCCGTTTGGGGCCTTTATTCATCACTACTATCCTAACATGACTCCGACTGCAGTTCGCAGAGATGTCAGCTTCATCGGCTCTGGCTACTGGAACCGGGTGCAGTATTTTAATCCCGTACTTCCACAGATCATGTCTCACAATACGGTGTTTAATGGAATATGGTGGGACCGACTTCCTGATTACGAAATGTATCGCAGCCAAATTGAACTCAATCGCTGGATGAGTCCTGAGGAGACAAGGGACGTGTACAACGGAACGAAAATCGTCCTGAACCTGCACCGTTCACACGAGGATGATTCGATGAACATCAACAGTATTAAGATTCCTCCTCTATCCCCCAATCCCCGCACGTTTGAAATATCCGCGTGTGCCACCTTGCAGCTTACAGATGCCCGCTCCGACCTGATTCGCTTCTACACGCCCGGTGTCGAGATCGAAACGTACGAATCTCCGACCGAGATGATAGAGAAGATTGAATTTTATTTAGCAAATGAAGACAAGAGAAGAGAAATAGCGCTTCGGGGATTTGAACGTACCTGGAATGAACACACCTACAATCATCGCTTAAACAGCCTGCTGCAGATTATATTCGGGTGAGCATACACTGAGATCCGGAAATTGTACGAATGGTATGGTTCATCTGTCGTGCCGGTCGTATTTAAAGACAGAATATATTGTGGTTATAGTGTACCTGGAAAAAGGAGGTGAAGGCACCCTTTGATATCCGTAATCCAGTGGAAACTAAAGGGTTGTATACTCTATGACACTTAAACCTAAATTGATGTTGTTCAGTCATATCAGCAGTACACAAAGTATCACGGGGGCTGAGAAGCTGCTCCTCAGCTTCTGCAGACAAATGGAGTCCTACTTTGATTGTGTGCTGGTTGTGCCTTGTGAAGGAATTATCGCACGAATGGCAAGAGAGGCTGAGATCCGGGTCATCATTCAGCCCTATGAGCTCCTCCACTATATGTACATTCCGTATGAGCAGCTGAGAGAGGACGCTGCCGGATTAATGCAGCATCCTTCTTCCCATGAAGTTGTGCAATTGCTTCGTGAAGAAAACCCACACATCATCGTCTCCAATACCTGTGTAAATGTCATTCCGGTAATGGCTGCCCGCATACTTGGCATTCCCGCCATCTGGAAGCTCACTGAAATTATTCAAACCAATCCTTACACGGCTGAGGCTATACAGTTCATTGATGAGCATAGTGATTGGGTGATTGCCATCTCTCATGCCGTAACTGAACCTCTCCTGCACAGCTCGATCCCTTCGAAACTAACCGTATTACCCCCTACCTGGAATGAAGCTCTTGCCGCACCAGATGAATGGGAAGGTCGGCGTGAGACTCAGCGGAAGACATTAGGTCTAACCCCCGGACATTATTGTGTCGGATACATTTCCTCGTTTATATATGAAGCGAAAGGTCTTAAGCCTTTTATTCAATCCGCGCTCTTGTTATGCGAACGATTCCCTCACACCCGGTTCTGGATCATCGGTACAGCAGTGGATACGACCTATTATGAGGAGTGCATATCTCTAATTCAGCAGTCAGGATTTGCTCATCAATTTCTGTTCACAGATTTCATTGAAGATGTGAGCTGCGCATACAGCGCCATGGATCTAGCGGTGATTCCGAGCCTGGTAAAAGAGGGTTTTGGCATGACAGCCCTTGAGAGCATGTACTTCGCGAAGCCTGTCGTTGCGTTTCAGCAGGGTGGGCTTGCAGAATTGATGGAATCTGTAGGCAACGGACACTTACTTGTCGCCCCTGGCGATACGGAAGAGCTTGCCGCCAAGATGATTCCATTCATCACTAATCGGAAGGAGTCTGCGCGGACAGGTCAGCATAATCATGCCAAGGCTGTGCAGATGTATGGACCTGCAGCGTATGAGAAGCGAACTGCGAGCATGGTGCAGCAGTGGGTTACTTTGTTCCCCGATTGGTTTTCTGACCTGCATTCAGAAAGGAACATCATCTCTCTGCAGGCTTACCAAGCCGCAAATCAGCCTTCTCCAACCAAAAGAAAACGAAGAAAAAAAACAAAGCGGTCGTCATCTCTCCTCTTGAAATCAAAACAGCGTGCGAAGGGCAAAAAACGCATAACAGCTATCACTAGAAAAAAACGCTCGCGAACCAAGATCAGGGTGCAAAAGCAGAGAAAGCGAGCTCGCAAGGCTCGATAAGGAGGGAAGCAACATGAAGATACTGACAGTGCTCGGAACAAGACCGGAGATTATTCGCCTAAGTCTAATCATTCCCAAGCTGGATGAGTATGCCAGTCGACATATACTTGTGCACACCGGACAGAATTTCACGGAAAGTCTAAGCGGTCAATTCTTCAAAGAACTGGGCTTACGAACTCCTGATTATGTATTGCAGGATAAGGCAGCCTCTCTAGGACGTCAGCTCTCAGCAATGTTCGAGCAGCTGGAGTCGATCCTCGTCAAAGAGAAGCCGGACAAAATTCTGCTTCTGGGTGATACAAACAGTGCATTATCGGCCATTCTTGCTGAGCGAATGGGAATCCCAGTGGTGCATATGGAAGCAGGGAATCGCTGCTTCGATCTGGATGTGCCTGAAGAGAAGAATCGGCGGGTTATTGATGCCATATCAACCATTAATATGCCGTATACCGAGCAGAGCAAGAATCATCTTATACGTGAAGGTGTTCCGAGTCAGCGAATCGTATTGACAGGCAATCCCATTTACGAAGTGATGAAGCATTATGAAGAACAAACGATGGCCAGCGATATTATGACGAAGCTGGGACTCAAGTCAGGACAATACTTTCTTGTCACCGCTCATCGGGCGGAAAACGTAGATGTACCCCATAATCTTGAACAAATTATGGAAGGATTAAATAAGGTAGCGGCAGTGCACGGCCAGCGTATTATATGCAGTATTCATCCCCGAACGAGAGCCAGAATTAAAGAGCATCTTAAGCTGGAAATGCATCCATTAGTAGAATTTTATGAGCCCTTCGGCTTCTTTGATTTTTTGATGCTTGAAATGAACGCTAGATGTGCAATGACGGACAGCGGTACAGTGCAGGAGGAATGCTGCATTATGGGGGTTCCGACCGTGACGATGCGTAAGACAACGGAGAGGCCGGAAACCATTGACTGCGGGAGCAATATTGTATCTGGTATCGATGCGAATCGGATCGCAGAATCTGTGACGCTGATGGTGGAGCTGAAATCCAATTGGGAATGCCCGAAGGGATACCTGGTTCAGGATGTATCGGATAAAGTCGTCAAATTTCTACTTGGAGGGAAACTGCATGTTTGAAAATCAACGAATCCTTGTGACAGGCGGGACAGGATCATGGGGACACGAACTGATACGCCAGCTCTTAACCATGAATCCGAGAGAGGTTATTGTGTATTCACGGGGAGAATCAAGCCAGGTGGCAATGAGCCGTGAATTTGAAGATGAGCGCCTCAAATTTTGTATCGGCGATATTCGGGATAAGGATGCGCTGATTGCTGCTTGCCGCGGAATCGACTATGTATACCATTTGGCTGCGTTGAAGCATGTGCCTGTGTGTGAGGATCAACCTTATGAAGCATTAAAAACAAATGTCATTGGTACGCAAAATGTCATTGAAGCAGCGGTTGAGAATCAAGTTAAAAAGGTGATTTACATCTCCACAGATAAAGCGGCAAATCCATCCAATTTCTACGGCATGACGAAGGCAATCGGCGAGAAGTTAATCGTTTACGCCAACTTGCTTCATAGCAGCACAGCCTTTGTTACCGTGCGGGGCGGCAATGTGCTTGGTACGAACGGAAGTGTGGTGCATCTGTTCAAGGATCAAATACGCAATAAAGGGATGGTGTCCATCACTGACATGCGTATGACGCGCTTCTTCCTTACGCTGCGGGATGCCATTTCGCTCCTGTTCAAGGCTTCTATAGAAAGTGTTGGCGGTGAAATCTTTGTCATGACCATGCCGACCTGCAAAATTGTAGATCTGGCCGAGGTGCTCATTGAAGATGCGGGAGTTCCTGATGTCCAGATCGTCGAGCGCGGGACTCGTCCGGGTGAGAAGATTCATGAAATACTGATGAGTGAGTTCGAGAGCAGAACAACGGTTGTCTATGATGATCAATATCTCGTTATTCTACCGACACTAAATCTGCCGGTACTCAAAGAGAGATACAAGGACTCCGAGCCTGTAACCTTCTCCAGCTTCAGCTCCGAGTTTAATCTGATGACGAAAGAGGAAATCCGTGAAATCCTGCAGCGCGGGGGGGTTCTTGCATGAAATTACTCATCGTAGGCGGACATGGAATGGCAGGCCATATGCTGGTTCAGTATTTCAAGAAGCAAGGCCGGCATGCTGTCTTCTATACGTCACGTGATAAGAAGGATCCTCATAGTCTGATTCTTGATGTGAATGATATCCACAGCGTGGATTTACTGGTTAAGGCAGTGCGCCCGGATATTATCATTAATGCGGTAGGCATTCTGAATCATCATGCGGATAGAGACATTATTCAGGCTTACCATGTGAATGGATTTCTACCGCACCGGCTTGCCGCACTTGCGGATCAGGTCCATGCACGGATGATCCATATCAGCACGGATTGTGTATTCAAGGGAGATGGAACAGGCCAATATACAGAGGATGCGGTTACTGACGGCGATACAGTCTATGCGATTACCAAAGCACTCGGAGAAGTTCGTTCTCCGAGTCATCTTACCATCCGCACCTCTATTATAGGTCCTGAAATACGAAAACACGGTATCGGGCTTATGCATTGGTTCTTGAATCAGAAGGGAGTCGTGCAAGGCTATACGAACGTGAGATGGAACGGAGTGACTACACTTGAGCTGGCCAAGGCAGTGGATCATTATATGCAATCTCACACTTCCGGTCTGATCCATCTAGCGCACGAAGAGCCGGTCTCAAAGTATGAGCTGCTTCTGCTGTTCAAAGAAATATGGCAGGCAACAGACACAGTCATTGTACCGAGCGGCAAAATGATTCAGGATCGGACTTTGGCGGTGACACGGCAAGATGCGAAGTGGTCTATGCCATCGTATTCCGACATGCTGAAGGAGCTGGCGGAATGGACGAAAATACACTAAAGGATAAAGCTGTGCTGGTCACTGGTGCATCAGGATTTTCGGGCAGACATGCGGTAGACCTGTTAACACGTCTGGGTGCCAAAGTAACGGCAGTGCTTCGTACAGCTTCCGGCATCGTCCTTCCTGACCAGGCAGATATCTACAGATGTGATCTTGAAGATCGGCATTCCGTTCATCAGCTGATACAGAGCACGAAACCAGACTATGTGCTTCACTTGGCAGGACAGAATTCCGTTCCATCCTCATGGTCAGATCCGCTGACAACGATTCAGACGAATGTGATGTCTCCACTGTATTTGCTTGATGCGCTGCGGGAAATACCTCACTGCCGGATCGTTGTTATCGGTTCCCGTCTGAAATATACTCCGGAGGCCGGCAGTCCACCTGCACCTCCGCATCCTTACAGCCTCAGCAAATATGTCGAAGAGATCGTTACATTGGCATGGACACATTTGTATCAGCAGCACATTATATATGCGGAGCCTGGAAATTTAATAGGTCCGGGTCCTTCTACAGGCATCTGTGCATTACTCGCCAGGCATGTTGCCTCTGCGGAAGGGGGGAACAATCCTGATCCATTCCGGTTATCTTCGCCGGAAGATCGACGCGATTTTCTCGATGTAAGAGATGCGGTTTCAGCGTATGTCTTATTGCTGCAAAAAGGAGTGCCGGGCGTCATTTATCCCGTTGTCTCCGGCAAAGAGCGAACACTTGGTGAAGTGGCTGAGCTCATGCTGTCCCAAGCTGCCGGAGAGGTGCCTGTCATATGGGGCTCACCAACCTCCGGGCCTGGAGGAGCGTCAAGCGAGTCTCATCCCTATCACTCTTCACTATCCGATCTGGGATGGGCGCCTCAAATTCCTTTTGCGAAGTCTATACAGGATATCCTTAATGATGCCCGCCATAAGGAGAGAGGAGGAGCTGCATGAAGGATCAGCCTTTGGTTACCATCGTGATCCCCTTTTTTAACTGCCCTTACATTCCCCATGCTATTCAGAGCGCGCTGGAACAGACCTACTCTTCTACGGAAGTCATTGTCGTTGATGACGGCTCAACGGTGCATACCGATTTAATTCATCCTTATATGCCCTATATTTATTATCTTGGTAAACAAAACGGTGGAACAGCGACAGCGCTGAATCATGGGATTCGGTATGCATCAGGCGAATATGTCGTATGGCTGAGCTCTGATGACATCATTTACCCAGAGAAGGTTGCTGCGCAAGTTCGTATGATGCAGGAGACGGGCGCTTCTATATCCCATACCAATTTTAATTTTATCGACGAGCACGGAAACGTAATCCAATATCGGGCCGGTACTTCACCCATGACGAGACAGGAAATGCTTCGTATGTTTCTCATGGGCAATCCAGTGAATGGTTGTACAGTGATGTTTCACAAATCTATTTTTCAATCTGTCGGCTTGTTCGATGAGTCGTTACGGTATACCCACGATTATGACTTGTGGAACC
Organism: Paenibacillus shunpengii; assembly: GCF_042684905.1. NCBI lineage: Bacteria > Bacillati > Bacillota > Bacilli > Caryophanales > Paenibacillaceae > Paenibacillus > Paenibacillus shunpengii. The sequence goes on from NZ_JBHUMJ010000008.1 coordinate 178,123, forward strand.
GTGTATTGCTTGCAGGATACTCCATGCCTTATATTACAGAGCCGCTTACTGCATATCGCAGACACCAGGGGATGGGCACCCTGCGTCACGGCGATGCGATATCACAAGAGATTAGCATGATTAAAGCCAAGTACCAGGATCGTATAAGAGCACAGAGCTAATCCATGATAAGTGCTTTCTTACGGTCCTGCCAGAAAGGAGTGATCTTCTACATTATGTATCAGGAGCTTGAGCAAGCTGATTTTCTCCCCCTATTATGTGAACTGCTGAGGTTCTCAGATAGTGTGCTGGATATTGGAAGTGGTCCGGGCTATTTACTTGAATATTATGAATCCAGAATTATTGTGGCACTAGAAATTCACCGTCCTTATCTGGAGCATCGAGCTAATCTGTCCCCACATATTATCCCGATTAACTGGGATGCAAGAAAAATAGGCCAATTGTTTGTCAATAAATCGTTCTCCACAATTACGATGATTGATTCTCTTGAACACTTTACGAAGAAAGACGGAATCAAATTGCTGCAGCAAGCGGAACAGATTGCAAAGCACCGCGTTATCATCTTTACACCAAGAGGATACTTTCCACAGTCAGGTGTGGATCATTATAAATTGAATGGTGAAATGTATCAGAAGCATTACAGCGGCTGGGATGAGCAAGAGCTGCTTGCGCTGGGATATCATGTGATTGTCCTTAAGGGATTTCATGATCTGGGCAATCCTTCCTTCGAGACTTCTTTCCATACGGAGCATAAAGCAATGGATGCGATTCTTGCCTGGAAAACACTAGATACCTAGTGATTCGGATAGAATTGGGCCCTTCCTTGTAATTCGTTTATATTGATACAAAAAGCGAGGTGATTCGTTATGAGGGAGAAGCTTCCTAAAGTATCTATTGTTATTCCGGTGTATAACTGCAGATATGTACATGAAGCGATTGAGAGTGCCTTGAATCAGACCTATCCTAATGTAGAGGTCATTGTAGTGGATGATGGGTCGACGGAGCATAAGGAGCTTGTTATTCCCTATATGGACCAGATCCGATATATACCCAAGATCAATGGAGGTACAGCAACGGCTCTCAACACGGGGATCGTGCATGCGACAGGAGATTATTTTGCCTGGCTGAGCAGTGATGATGTATTTGTGCCTCAGAAGGTCGAACTGCAGCTCGATTTCATGCTGAAGCGTAAACTGTCCTTCAGCCACTCTGCTTATAGCTATATTAACCATCTCAGTGAAGAGATTGGTGAAGTATATCCAGAGCTTGGCACGCGAGCAGAAATGGTGAAGACGCTATTGATTGGCTGCCCAATCAATGGATGCACCGTTATGCTGGATATGAAAGTGTTTGAGAAGGTCGGTCTGTTCAGTCCTGTGTTCCGATACGCCAATGACTATGAAATGTGGCTTAGAATCCTTCCCCATTATGACCTCGACATCGTTAACAAGTCTCTAGTCCACTACCGCGTACACGACGATATGGGAACCTTCAAACACCATGAGGCTATAGAAATAGAGAAGCAAATGATCCAAGCTCTGCACAGGACGTCGTTACTGTCCTTAATATGATCTATAGGGAGGTGAAGGTGTGCGTTTTATTTTTCCTGTATATACACTATGCCGAGGCGGAGCTCAGCGTATGCTCACGGAGTTGGCCAATCGGCTGGTAACCATCGGGCATGAAGTCATTGTGGTAATGCCAAGGTACGGTGTTGTTGAATACGAGTTGAAGGCCAATCTGATTCAAACAGGAGATGATTCGCTGCTGGCACATCATATTCCAGCCGGCGATGTCATTCTGTCCAATTTCTATACAACGGCCTATCCTGCTCAGCAAGCGAGTGAAGAGGGAAAAGGACTGCATATCCGTTTGTCACTATGCTACGAACCGACTTTTCTCCAAGATAATCAGTATTCTTTTCCTTCTTACAGTCTGACACCAAATCTGCTTGTCTTGTCCCGATGGCAGCAGGATGTGATCTACTTAAATCATGGGATCAAGGGTCGTATCATTCCTGTAGGCGTGAACAGTTTCTTTCACAACATGAACATCCGCGAGCATCTGAATATGCCGCTTAATATCACTTCCATCTATCGGAAGGAAGAAGGTGACTTCTCCTGGCATCGGGAGCAGAAATATCTGCTCAGCCAGCTGGATATTGTAAAGGCCCTTTATCCGGAAGTGGTCATTAACCTTATTACACCACCAGGTGAGTACGCAGATTCAAAGGACATACAGCAGCTGCAGGCATCTGGTAAATATCGGCTATACACCCCGGTGAATGACGAAGAGCTTCGATTCCATTACAACCAGACGGACATCTACGTAAGCTCTGGCTCGTATGACAGCGGATCCTTGCCTGGTCTCGAAGCTATGCGGTGCGGTGCAGCACTTGTCACTTCGTATTCAGGCGGAAATACTGAATATGCGGTTCATGAACGAAATTGTCTAATGTCCTATCGTTACGAGAACCGGCTTGCACAGGATATCATTCGGCTTATTGAGGACCCGGCACTTCGCCACAGACTGGCGGTGCGAGGCGAACAGGATTCTTATGCGTTCACATGGGAACGGAGCTACAGCGAGTTTGAACGTGTTGTGAACGATATTGTCAGCCGTTCGCTGCTGAAATGACCATTTTATATTCAATAACAGAAATCCAGTCTAGATTAGATTATAGATCTGAATGGCATCCTGCAGATGATGGGGCTCGGAATGGGCATTGCCGTCCGCTCCTGCTGTAATTAGAATATATTCCTCGCCGCTGATGACAGCATAAGTCGCCAGACATAAGCCTGCCCGCTCTGTATAACCCGTTTTACCACCCTTAATTTCTCCGTTTGCGAGCTTCATTTGGTCTGACTGATCTGCAAGGGTGCTGTATATCGTTATGCCATCAGGATGCAGGGAGCTGGCACTCGTGCTGTATCGGGTCGTCGTAAATATTTCCTTGAATTGTTTATTGTGAAGAGCATATTTCAATAAAATGGTCAGGTCATCAATGGTAGAATAGTGTTCCTCATCATGCAGCCCTGTCGGATTAGTAAAATGCGTGTTTCGCATTCCGAGCTCGGCTGCTTTTTTGTTCATTTGGGCCACGAATTGTTCCTCCGAGGAGGAAACAAACTGTTCGAGAGCTCCAGAAGTTTCCTCCGAGGAGGAGACAAACTGTGCAAGAGCTACAGAAGCCTCCGCTCCCGATGGAAGCAAGATACCATAGAGCAGATCAATGGCCTTTACGTCTTCATGCGGCAGAAATCCGGCCATCGCCGCACCTTCAGACACCAGGGGAGGAAATATTTCAGCACGTAGCTGAACGGTCTCTTCTAGATTGGACAAGCTTTCTATAGCCAGGATGGCTGTCATAATCTTTGTGAGGGAAGCGGGGTATATTTTCTCTTCGGAATTAACACTCAGCAAAGCTTCGTTGTCAGCAAGACGTACCAGCTTGGCGTTCGAGCTGTACAGCTCATAAGGCACGATCGCATCCGAAGTATTTCTAGTATTCTGGAACCAGCGATTTGCGGCGCGATCCATCTGTTGAAGCACACCTTGCCAATCCGCAAGAAGCAGGATGGTGATGATAAGCAGGATCATCCCTTTGATCGAGCTTCGTTTTTTCTTTTTCTTCGTGTTCGACATGCTAAAAAACAACTCCTTTACATAGCAGTGCTTCTAGGGTGTTGCGAGCCGCGCAAGTGTGGACTCGGGAGCACTACTTACATTCAATCATGTAAGAGGGAGTTGTTTTTTTAATTTTTTCTGGTCAAGTTCTTAAGAGTTTCTTAAGATCGTCCCGGAAGCGTTACAATAAACTTCGTATGTGAGTTCTCACTGCTCGCAGTGATGGTTCCGCCATGCGCATTCACAATCTCCTTGGCGATGGCAAGTCCAAGTCCGGCTCCGCCGGTAGCAGAGGATCTGGCGGTATCCAGCCTGTAGAACTTCTCAAATATCGTGTTCAGCTTATGGGGAGGAATCGTCTCACCCACATTGGCGAAGGTGATGACCACCGCACCTTGCTGCTTCACGGCGGTTACAGCGACATTCGTACCTGAATAGCTGTAATGTATGGCATTCTTCATGATGTTGTTGAACACTCGCGCAAGCTTGTCTGGGTCACCATGCAGTGTCAGCTGCTCATCTACCTGTACGGATACGGTAAGCTCATGCTCTGCCAGCATCGGATGGAACTCATCGGCAATTTGCATTAGCATCATAGAGAGACTGATATCCATCTGCTCAAGTATAATCTTCTGCAGATTAAAGCGGGTAATATCAAAGAATTCATTGATGAGCTGTTCCAGACGGTATGCCTTCTCAAGAGTTATGTTCACATACTTGGCCTTCTGCTCCATCGGCATATCCTGAGCTTCATCCAGCAGACTAAGATATCCGATAATGGACGTAAGCGGTGTTTTGATATCATGGGCGAGATAGACAACCAGGTCATTTTTTCGCTGCTCCGCCTCCTGGGCATCCTTCATTCTTTTTTTGAGCGTGTCCTTCACCAGATTCATCTTACGCTCGACCACTTCAAGCTCGGGAGATAGGGTGATAGGCTCATCCGATTCCTCGACCAGCTTATCCATACTCCGGTTGATTTCGTTAAAATAATGGGTTGCTCTGCTCAGTGTCCAATAGAAGATCAAGAACAGCAGCAGTATAAAGAAGATCCCGAGTATCAGATCCTTATTCTGCTGAAATATAAGGTAGTACAGCTGGACTGCCGTTTTGTACTCAATACTTAGAACAACCTCTGCAAATCGGATGAACGCATCGGCAAAAGGAGCCTCAAGCACACCGTCAATCAGAATGTTTTTGGCTGCAAATCCGATAATAGCCGTTAGAACTGCGGTAAGAAGAATTTGAGTGATTATTTTGTTTTTGAGCTTACGAAAATCATCCTTCAATCTTATAACCTACTCCCCAGACTGTTTTTATATATTTGGGCTTGTCCATATGATCATTCATTTTCTCACGAAGATGCCTGATATGAACCATTACGGTATTGTTGTTTGTATAATATTTCTCTCCCCATACTTCCTGGAAGATTTGTTCAGAGCTCAGCACCTGACCTCGGTTAGAGCATAACATCCAGAGGATGGAGAACTCCGTCGGCGTGAGGGAGATCAGCTTCTCGTTCAAATAGCATTCGTGGGTATTCTTATTGAGAACCAGACCGGAGAAGGCAATGATTTTATCTTCATCCATATGTGGATTCTCCAAATTGTACTTCGTAAACCGCCGGAGCTGAGCTTTGACACGGGCAACGAGCTCCAGCGGTCGAAACGGCTTGGTTACATAATCATCAGCACCTAGTGTCAGTCCAGTAATTTTATCGATTTCTTCTTCCTTCGCTGTAAGCATAATGATCGGGAAGTGGTGCTTCTCTCGAATCTGCTGGCAAATATCAAAACCGCTTATATCCGGAATCATAACATCAAGGATGGCTAGATTCAGCTTGTTCTGCTGGATACAGTTCAGAGCTTCCTTACCGCTGTAAAATTTATAAACCTCGTAGTTCTCTGCTTTTAGGTATAGCTCTACCAAATCAGCAATTTCCTTTTCATCGTCTACAACTAGAATCTTTGTGCTCATGGGAACCACCTTTACTTCATATCAGCTATCTTTATTCATTGTCCTATTTTAACCATAGCTTGATCAGAAAGCGAATCCTGTCTTTAGAACGAACCAAGGCCCTGTCGTCATGACGAACAGGGCGTCACTGTTCCTCAGTGATTAAAAAATAGAGAGTGCATTCATCATTTGTCTAAAGGAGACCGCATATGCGCTGCCGGAAAAATGGTTAACAAGATGCTCCCTGCCTGCACGCTGAATATGTTCTCGAAGAGCCTGGTTATCCATAAGCTCGATCGCCTCGGCAGCAGCTTGCTCGATATTGCCGAGTGAATAGAATTTACCCGTCTGATTGTGGGTGATGAAAGCCCTCACGCCATCAGAATCGGAGCTAAGTACAGGTACACCGCAGCTGATGGCTTCTGCAACGGCATAACCGAATCCTTCCATAATGGAAGTAGACAGCATAATACCACCCGATCTTGAGGCCATAGAATAATATTGCGGCATCATACTATTCGGAATGTTGCTGAAGATGCCGATCTTATCCTCCAGATCTAGTGCCTTTAGTGTATCGTAAAATTGCTGCTCGTCGGTCGGCACTGCGAGTGTGGGATCATGGAATACCCATATCTTGGCATTTGGCTTGTGTTGAATGATACGGTGGCTGATATGAAGGAACTCCCGCCAGTTCTTATTGTGCTCAAGTCTTCCAATCCACATAATCGCTGGATAGGGTGGTATATCGGTATTCATCGGTGTGAATGTGGTTGTATCCAGCATGTTTGGAATGATAAAACGATGCATAAATGGACAAATCTCCGCAAATAACTGCTGAAGATGGGCTGTAGGGGGGATGAGTACAGCGTTGGCATGTGCTTGAAGATAAGGCATAGCTGTACATATCGTCTCAATCGCAGCTTCTCTCGTACCGAGACCCTGCGCTTCATAGATAATACGCCCCCTGTAATCCAGTACAAGCCGGAGCCGTTCCACCATGTTGATGTCGGATGTGACGATGATCGCATCATACTGCTGCTGGTTTAATAGAGATTTGATCTCTTCATCAAGATTGGTAATGAATACGGTACCGGTATTATTCTGCATACCTGTCCCTGGCTTAAGGTACAGTGTATGGGCTTCAATGCCGTGCTGATTCAGCACAGAGCATCGCAAACGGTTAAGTGTTTCCACACCTCCGCTTGGAATAAAGAAAGTAAAGAGGACTTTCAAGGCAGATCCCTCCTGCAGTTTCTTATACGCCAGGTAGATAGAACGAAGAAGAAATGGGCGGTGGTAGGTTATCGTATTTGTCCGTATCCATTTAGTTCGTCTATCTAAAGTACGTGGTAGACCTGAATAGAGTGTGGGCTGAGAACTACTCGTTCACAATTTGGACATATTTTTTTAAGGATTCTTTTAAATTCATTTAAGCCATGTTTATAGTTGGATGGCTATGCTTAGTATGGATCATGCTTAGGTCTGAATTGATATAGAAAGGAAGTATCCAAAGTGCTGAGGTTAGATCAGGTAAGCAAGACGTTCGACAGCCACAGGGGAGTACATCATATGGACTTTTCGATGGAACGGGGTGAGATCGTCGGTTTTCTAGGTCCAAACGGTGCTGGTAAAACGACAACCATGCGTATGATTACCGGGTATTTACGGCCGACAGCAGGGAAAGTGCTTCTCGATGGTAAATCCGTGCATGAGCAAGGTAAGATAGTCCGGTCCCGAATCGGATATTTACCCGAGACGCCTCCCTTGTATCCAGATATGTCGATTCTTTCATACTTGAAATTTGTAGCTAAACTGAGAGATGTGCCAGCGAGAGAACAAACGCGGAGAGTCGACGAAATGTTATCAAGACTTGGACTCGCTGGGCGAGAACGTCAGATCATCAGGACCTTGTCCAAAGGATACAAGCAGAGAGTAGGACTGGCTGGTGCCATTATACATAAGCCGGACTTGCTTGTGCTCGACGAACCGACATCAGGACTTGACCCTAATCAAATTATGGAAATTCGTAATCTCATCAGAGAGCTCGGCGATAATCATACCGTACTGCTTAGTACCCATATATTGCCCGAGGTGAGCACCCTTTGCAGCAGAGTGCTGATCATTAATCAAGGACAGCTGGTGATGGATGGGTCTCCTGCATCGATCGGCAGCACAATGAATCAGTCGTTTCACGTTTCTCTCACTGTGAAGGGAGACGCAAACATGATCATCCCATTGATACAAGCCTGGGGAGAGGGATTAGAGGAGAAGGTGCAGCTGAGCTCACACCAGGAAGAGGACGGCCTCGTCCGATTAGAGTTGAATGCCTCTGCTCATCATGATTATCGAGAAGAATTATTTTATTTATTGGCGAGATCGGAGCTTCCTATCCTCGAGTTGAAGAAGCAGGATCAGTCCCTTGAAGAGATATTCCAGAAGCTGACGACAGATGAAGCCGGAGAAGTGAATTCCGGGGAGGATGGCTCACTCCCTGTCTCTGCACCTGAACAAGAGCTGGAAGCGCAGAGGGGAAGTGAGGGTTCATGAAACGGATGCTCGCTATATTTTACAAAGAGCTGCAGTCCTATTTCCTCGCTCCAACCACCTATTTTGCCTTTGCAGTGTATGTCTTGCTGTCGAGTTTTTTGTTTTTTATGAGCTTTGTCTACTATCAGCCAAGCATCGTCGATTATCGGCTTGTTCTGGGGGATACGCTGTCACTGCTGCTGTATGTTATCCCTCTCCTGACCATGCGGCTGATCGCGGAGGAGTTCCGGCAGGGTACAGATGAGCTCTTGATGACTTCTCCTTCAAGTGTAATGGAGATTGTGTTCGGCAAGTATTTGGCAAGCTTGGTCATTCTCTTGGCTCTTATATTGTGCAGTCTTACTTATCCGCTGCTGATGTCCTTCTATGGAGATATCAATGAGACGACAGTGTGGGTATCTGCGCTGGGGCTCTTCCTGCTCGGTGCGGCGATGATGGCGATCGGAATGTTTGCCTCCTCGTTATCCCAGCATCAGATGGTCTCGGCAGTAGCCGGCTTTATTATTCTGTTTGTATTATGGATGCTGGATTCTTTCGGTGGAAATGCGGCGATTACAGCGTGGCTTGAACCCTTCTCTTTATCGAGCCGGTTCATGAATTTCACAAAGGGTGTCATAAGCGGAGCGGATGTTATCTTCTATCTTACTTTGACAGCCTTATTCCTCACGTTCAGCATTCAAGGCGTCGAGCGGAAAAGGTGGAGGTAAGAGAGATGAAGAAATGGTTGAATCATACGAACAGTGCCGTTATATCCATTGCCGTGACCGGCATTTTTATATTGCTCACGTTGTTCCTGAATTCATTAGGCGGCTTCCAGCTTGATCTGACTGCGAACAAGCAGAATACATTGTCTGAGCAAACTTTGGAGGCTATAGAGGGTGTAGAAGAAGACGTTAGAATGCTGGTCTTCACCGTGAATTCCTCCAGTGATGAGCTGCTGAACAGGGAAGTGCAGGATATTGTTGATGAATACAGTAAACGAAATAATAAATTGAAAGTGGAGCATTACAATCTGGAGAACGAGCCCATCCTGGCCCAGCAGTACGGTCTTACGGCAAGCTCTATTGTACTTGTTCAAGGAGACAAGCAGCAGGTTGTTCCTATGATTGATCTCTTCACTTCCGGTGAGACAGAAGGCTCTTATCTATTCTCTGGGGAAGAGAAGCTGACGCAGGCACTGAATTCGCTCTCTTCGGACGAGGTGCACCGAGTGGCCCTTCTTACGGGGCATGGTGAGCTGGATTTGTCTCTCGCAACAAGCTTTCAGTCATCCCTGAATCAAGGCAATGTTGAGACAGAAAAAATATCTCTTGCCGATGGAGAGGCTGTGCCGGAAGGGACGGATGTACTGGCCATTCTGGGACCGCAAAACGATTTGACGGATTCAGAGATGAAGCAGATACAATCATATATGGACAATGGCGGGAAATTGCTGCTTACGATGGCTTTTCATGAAAATATGAATACCGCTTGGCCTAATATTGATGCGCTCGCTGAGCAATACGGAGTCCATAACGAACATGCGGTAATGGTCGACCCGGAACAGTCGATGTCGATGGGACCGCTGTGGTCGATGCCGGTATTTCAGTCTCATCCCATTACGGATAAGCTGATTGAGAATAACTTAACCCCTGTGTTTTCACTGACTCTTGGACTCAGCGCCACCGAGCAGGACAAATGGACGGTCGCTCCGATTGTGCAGTCTTCGGAGAGCAGTTATGGGGAGACGAATGTAGAAGGACTTCTTGTTAACGATACGGATAATGATGCGGAGGCCGATCTGCAGGGACCTGTAGATGTGGGATATGCCATAAGTACAAAGGATGGCAAGCCAAAGGCAGTTATTCTGGGTGCAACCACATTTATTCAGGATTCCGAATTCTCAACGGGCGGGAATCGTGATTTTATTCTGAACACGGTAAATTACCTGGCTGAGAAGGAGAACGGTGTTACAATCAGACCCAAAGAGCAGGCGGGCTATGAATTGGCATATCTGACACCTTCTCAAGGCTCCGGAATCTTTGTTATTGCGGTCATTTTATTCCCGCTGTTATTTGTTATAGCAGGTATTCTATTATGGTGGAGGCGGAGAAGATAATGAAGAAATTCATTCCTACTCTGTTGCTGCTGGTTATTCTGGCAGGCGGCTGGATCTTCGCTCATTCCCAGAACTATTTCAAGGAAGAACCGGAGACGGCGCGCAAGCTGATAGATACCAGTACCTTTGATCCTAGTGCAATCGAGAAATTCAGTGTTATTACTGGAGGGGAAGAAGTCCAGTTGACCAAAGAGCAGGATGGCTGGGTCATGACACAGCCGGAAGCATACCCCGTGAACAGCTATGCGGTAGACAACTGGCTGGAAGCACTCCGTGCAGCTGAAATGACGAAGGTAATCGAGGATCAACCAACGGATATCGAGAAATATGGCCTTGACCTTGCAGGAGATGGGATCGTCATGACAGCCCAGGATGGCACTGAATTCACCTTGGCCGTTGGTCATATGTTGCCTACAGGAGAAGATAATTATGTACAGATCGATGGAAGCCTGGTGGCAGCTGTCAGTGAGGCCGAGGTTTCAAGCCTGATGCTCACTCCGCTTCAATTTATGGATACCACACCTTTTGAATGGGACAATGACCAGCTGGCATCGCTGGAGTGGGAAGGCGAAAATTCCACATGGGTGCTGAAGCGTACTACTGATGAAGAGAACAGCTGGACCATGAACGGGAAGAGTGTTGAGCTGGCTGGAGCAGATTCCTTAATGAATCTAACGAAAAATACGGCGACAGATCAAGTGCTCAAACGGCTTGATGCCAATCAGGCTCAGATTGCTTTTACATTGACAGCTGTATTCAAGGACGGTACGAACAGAGTGTATCAAGGCTGGACGGATTCATCAGAGCCAGGTGTCATTTTCGTCAAGACAGCAGAGGATTCGCTTAGTTATGTTCTTGCGTCAGATGCGATTCAAGAAGTCGAGGATAGAGCAGAAGAGCTGCTGAGCAGCGATGCAGAAGTAAATGATGCGGATACGGAGTAAAGCAGATTAAATACTATAACACGGAGAATTGCCCTTTCGAATGAACAATAGAAATGAACTCTGATCTTTAGTTCATCTCGTTGTTCCTTTGATCGCTGATGGCAGTTCTCCTTTTTTTCCTGAAGCGCTGCTATTGTATGATTCTCATTTAAGGGTGAATACAGCAGCGCACATCCTCATCCCTCGCATCGTTGGTTCCAAATCCTTTCAGCATATAGGTTAGCTCGTTTGTACACCTTAATGGAGTACCTTAACCTACACTTGAAATGGAGGATGAACGAATGCCAGGAATGAACAAAACAAAAGCAATCACGTTATCTTTATCCACCGCTTTACTTGTCATGTCTGGACTAACAGGCTGTGGCACGAACACGGATAATCATGATTTGAATACCAATAATGTGCGTAACAACAACGCCGATTATAACAATCGGTACGGAATTAATGCGAACAGTGTTCATCGTACCGATAATCTCAGAAACAGCGATGAGTTATCACAGGCTATATCTGATATGGATGGAGTGGGAAATGCTTATGTTCTCCTTACTGATCGTAACGCTTATGTTGCGGTATCGCTCAAAGACGGGGTCCAGCCGCAAAGCACAAGACACCACAATCACCGTAATATGAAGAGCAAGGACCTCGGCAGCATGGGAGTGAAGACCGGGACAAGAGCTCCTTATACAACAAGCGGTATCGCTCCAGGACTCACCAATGATTATTCCCAGAGCAACATGCTTGGAGATTCTGCGAACGGTCCTCGAGGAGCAGGCGGATTGTTTAATCCGAACAATGTACGAATGAATGATACCAAAGGTCCGACAACGTATACTAAAATGAATGATCATGACCAGGCCGAAGAAGAAGTATCTGATCAAATGAAGAAAAAGATCACAGCGAAGATCAAAAAAATGTCTCCAGGTGTGAAAAATGTCTACATCTCAGCTAATGCAGACTTTGTAGGTCGTGCTCAAGGTTATGTTAACGATGTAGCCGAGGGAAGACCGATCAGCGGATTTATTGATTAATTTCAAACCATGATGGATCGTTTGTTCCCGACGAACGGAACCATGATTGACAACAACAATAATCGTTAATCCAGAATAGAAGAGCTTATGGGGAATGAATATAAAAAAGGCGTTGTTCCAGAGAGATGCTCTAAGGGACAACGCCTTGCTTTGCTTCATTATCTACTGTCCGTGCTTAAAGCACGTCCTTTGATCCATACCTGTTTAAGCTCAAGTGAGGCATCGAGCAGCAGCAGATCCGCCTGCTTCCCTTGATCAATAGTACCTGTAGCATCCAATATGCCCAGAAGCTCGGCTGGATTATGACTAGCTGCCTGCGAAGCTTCTACAATACTGAGCCCGGCCTCCTGCACGAGGAAGCGGAACCCGCGAATCATTGTAAGTGTACTGCCTGCTAGGGTAACTCCATCCTCTAAACGAGCCACACCATCCTTAACGATGACCGGCAGGTCACCGAGGGTGTAATTTCCATCCTCAAGACCTGTTGCCGAAATGGCATCCGTAATGAGTACCAGCTTCTGCAGTCTGCTTTTTAACTGAGCAAGAAGAGAGACTGCGGCAGGATGGACATGAATTCCGTCTGCAATGATTTCGGCGCTGATCCGTTCATCACTGAGCACAGCACCGGCTACCCCTGGTTTGCGGTGATGAAGAGGTGTCATCGCGTTGAAGGTATGAACAGCATGGTGGAGTCCCGCTTCAACAGCGGCTTCGACTTCTTCATAAGTTGCATCGGTATGACCCAATGCCGCAATAATTCCTTTTTCTTTGAGCCATGCGATTACCTCATGCGCACCTTGTTGTTCAGGAGCAAGCGTTACTTGCCGAACGAGTTCGGGATATTGCTGTTCCCAAGAGATCAGCCAATCTACATTCGGTAACGAGATATGCTCCGGATTTTGTGCTCCGGGCCATTTTGAACTAATAAAAGGGCCTTCAAGATGAACTCCTGCAAGCTGTGCGTAAGGCATCTCTTTGGCACGGTATTTGTTCACTTCGCTGAGCACCTTCTCGATCCAATCTTTAGGTGCAGTCATGGTTGTAGCAAGCATCGTCGTGGTTCCTTGAGAAGCGTGGTAAGACGTTATTGTATTGAGTACGTTCTCATCTGAGTTCATAAAGTCCTCACCACCGCCGCCATGAACGTGGATATCAATGAAGCCGGGAACAATATATCCATTCTCGCTTGTGAACGTTTCTATGTCCCCTTCGTTCCAGCGATGAGGTAGAGCTGCATGGGTTCCTGCGTACACGATAGTATCATTTTCAATGACAACGACACCATCCTCAATTACGCTGTCCTTAGTAACAACATTTCCGTATATTTTAGTAAGCAATTACATCAGCCTCCCTGCACCACGGTCTAACAGTACAATAACGTTCGGATGGCACTGAAGCAAGGATGCAGGGCACTCTGTTGTGATAGGACCGGTCAGAGCTGTACGAATAATTTCTGCCTTGTCTTCACCGCGGGCAACGAGAAGGATTTGTTTCGCTTTGAGAATAGAGCCGACGCCCATCGTCATAGCCTGCTTAGGTACATCAGACGGAGAATCAAAGAATCGGGCATTCGCCTTGCGGGTTTCATCTTTGAGATCAACGACATGAGTTCCGCTTGTCAGGCTGGCTCCAGGTTCATTAAATCCAATGTGCCCGTTATGTCCTATGCCTAGCAGTTGAATGTCGACAGGGCCGTGATCATTGACCAGCTGTTCGTAATGAGCGCATTCCGCCGTCAAGTCAGTTGCATTCCCATTGGGTACATGAGTGAGATTCATATTCATATCAATGTGGTTAAACAGCTGCTCATTCATAAAGCTGCGGTAGCTCTGTGGGTGATCCTCAGGAAGCCCTACATACTCATCAAGATTGAAGGATGAAGCTTGGGCAAAGCTGACGAGTCCTTTGCTGTACATTTGAATGAGCTCCTTATATATGCCGACAGGGGAACTGCCGGTTGCCAGACCCAATACGGCCTTACGCTTGGATTGCAGAAGAGCGGCAATAATGCCGGCACCGGTTGCATTCAAGTCATGTTCATGTTCAAAAGTCCAAATATTCATATGAGATCACCCATCATTTCTTAGTTTGGTTCGCTGCACTTGCTCATAGGACACATTCAATCTAGGGACAAACCGATCAAAGTCGTGACTAACCATGCCGGTAAAAATAATGTCGATCACATGAAGGAGTGCGATCCGAGAGGCCATGTCTCCTCTGCGCATACCTTGTTCCAGCGAAGAGGTGAACAAGGGAATGTCTGCAATAGAGGCCAGTGTACTGTGTCCGTAAGAGGTCAGAGAGATGGTGCGGGCTCCGTTCTCTTTGGCACAGCGGAGTGCATCAATCGTATCCTGTGTTTCACCCGAATAGGACACGGCAAATGCAACATCCTGCTCACCCAATGAAGAGGCCGAAGTGACCTGCATATGTCCATCGGAAAAAGCAGTACAGGAAACGCCAATACGGATCAGCTTCTGATAAAAGTCCTGCGTTACAATGGATGAGGTTGCTACACCGTACAGATCAATGCGTCTAGCGCCGCATAAGAGCTTAATCGCATCCTCCAGGCGTTCATGATCAAGTAATCGGGTAGTATCCGTAATGGAAGCGAGATGGTTCGCCTCAATTGCTTCTATAATTGTAGTAAGTGAATTTCCCGCGACAATATCCTGATAAGCCGTAACCCCTGTAGGCTGGGAAATTTCCGCTGCCAGCTTCATTTTAAAGTCGGGAAAACCTCTGAAATGACGAGATTTGCAAAAACGGGTTACCGTTGCAGGACTCGTACCGCTGTTCTCAGCTAGTTCCTTAATCGATAACCCGGTCACCTCAGCGGGAGATGCCAAAATAACTTCTGCAATCCGGCGCTCCTGGGAAGGAAGCTGATCGAGCTCTCTGGAGAGAGCATTAAGTATTGTCGTCATAACTCATCCGCCTTGTTAGAAAATTAATTTCACAAATATATTAATTTTAATGAAAATTATTTTTGTATAACTTCATCTTAATCAAAATACAGAGCAAAATCAACCGTTCGCCACACATTTCCTCAGCCTTACTAGCATGTACTTGAAGTTTGATCTTTAGCCCATTTTTTTCCGCAGATTGAACCAATATAGGTGATTTTACATAAGATGATTTGACTGTATCCCTTAACCTTGTTACACCATACAAACCCGGGCAAGGAGGGGTAAACATTGAAGGGTGACCACAAGAGCAAATTTTTGTTGACCCACCGTGAACGCGAAGTATTCGAGCTTCTGGTGCAGGACAAAACGACACGCGACATTGCAGGACTTCTCTTTATCAGCGAGAAAACAGTCCGAAACCACATTTCTAATGTCATGCAAAAACTCAATGTTAAGGGTCGTTCACAAGCGGTAGTGGAATTGATCAAGTTAGGAGAATTAAAAATCTGACGAAGACACGGAGTTCTTTCGTTTTCGTCATGGCCCTCTTCGCTCATCCGAATTGGATGAGAGAGGAGGGCTTCCGTTTGTGTTAGAGGAGATGAGATCGTGGGCTGACTGGAGTTATACATAGGTGGAAGGATTCTGCGTGTGGAGGTTACTTTGGAGCAAGGGGAAACGCAGTTAGATGTTGCGCGTGGAGGTTACTTTGGAGCAAGGGGAAACGCTGTTTTTGTGCTGCTCACTCCGGTTGTTTTTGCTTGGACGCGGGTAGGTCGAGGAAGCAATGGTCCAAGCAAAAGCCAAAAGTCGTTCTCATCTCAAAAACAGCTTATTCCCGAGAAGGGCAGCGTCAGAAATCCTCATCTCCTCTAGGGTGTAGAGGAGGGGGACATGGCTGCTCTCCTAGGTGAGCAACCAGTCTGAGAGTGAAGGGCTGTTGCGTGTGGTGGGTAGTTTGGAGCGAGGGGGAACGCTGTTAGATGTTGCGCATGGAGGGTGCTTTGGAGCGAGGGGAAACGCTGTTTTTGTGCTGCTCACTCCGGTTGTTTTTGCTTGGACGCGGGTAGGTCGAGGAAGCAATGGTCCAAGCAAAAGCCAAAAGTCGTTCTCATCTCAAAAACAGCTTATTCCCGAGAAGGGCAGCGTCAGAAATCCTCATCTCCTCTGGGGTGTGGAGGAGGGGGACGTGGTTGCTCTCCTAGGTGAGCAACCAGTCTGAGAGTGAAGGGCTGTTGCGCATGTAGGGTACTTTGGGCGGAAGGGGGAACGCTGTTAGATGTTGCGCGTGTGCTTACTTTGGCGGAAGGGGAAACGTTGTTTGAATGTTGCGCATGGAGGGCACTTTGGGCGGAAGGGGAAACGCTGTTTTTGTGCTGCTCACTCCGGTTGTTTTTGCTTGGACGCGGGTAGGTCGAAGAAGCAGTGGTCCAAGCAAAAGCCAAAAGTCGTTCTCATCTCAAAAACAGCTTATTCCCGGAAGGGGCGGCGTCAGAAATCCTTTATTCTCTGTCCTGTAATCGCTATAGTACATAATTAGATAGGTAGAAAGAAAGCGCACTCAATACTTATACATAACAATAAGGAGATGGGCTGTCACTATGGAAAGCACTACTAAACTGAAGTTGAATCGTACGGAGATTGAAAGGATATGTTCAGTTACTTTTCCGAATACCGGAAAGCTTAAGCTGGCAGAGGAGCTTACTGAAGGCTGGGCAAATTCAGCTTATCTCATCACCCTGGAGGATGATACGAAGGTCGTAGCGAAGATCGCAGCAAGCACGGACTCCTTCATGCGTTACGAGCGTAACTTGATGCGTGCGGAGGTTGAGGTGCTGCGGCTGTTGGAATCTTCAGGATTCCCCATTGCGCCACGGGTCATTTATCATGATGCTACAAAAAGCATAATCGAGTCTGAGTATTTTCTGATGAGCTATATTCCGGGGCAGTCTTTGAACAAGATCAAAAATGAACTCTCGGAGAGCACATTAACGGAGATTTATCAGCAGCTGGGCGCATACAATCGTGAGATGAATGAAATCAAGGGAGATGGATTTGGCTATTACGCACAAGAGGAGAGAAGAAAATCAACTTGGCGTGAAGCTTTTTTTCTAATGCTGGATGATCATTTTGCCGACGCGGAAGAGCGCGGAGTGCAACTGCCTGTTCCTGGCACCGAAATGCGTGCAGCGATGTACAGACTTGCCGACGCATTGGATGAAGTGACAGAGCCCCGGCTTATCATCTGGGATTTATGGGACGGGAATGTGATGATTGAAAGTAACAAAATTTCAGGCTTGATTGATTTTGAACGTGCTTTTTGGGGAGATCCGCTGATGGAGTACCATTTTAATCATAAAAATGAAGTTACAGATTTTCGTGTAGGGTATGGCAGGGATGTTGTTACTGAGGCGGAACATAAGCGGCGTGCGCTGTATGATGTGTACCTTGATTTAATTTTGTGTGTGGAATGTGCCTACCGGGGTTACACAGACACCAATTATTTAAAATGGGCCTCAGATAATCTTGTTCAAAGCTGGGAACAATTTATTCGGCAATATCCTTATCATAGTGATTCAGATACACGATCTTAAGGCGGAAGAGTAACGATTAAGAGAAACTTTTAGATTTAGGCTTTTTACGTGAAAAAGATTGATGGAACTATTGATTTTATCACAGCGTCTAATCCAACAAAATGAAGATTAGATCGCGGGGTGATCTGAATGAGAAACAAATTAACAATATGCCTTCTAAGTTTTTTAATCCTGCTTGGTCTTGCTCATTCTGTAATGCCCTCAACAGCTCATGCCTGCTCTTGTGCTAGCCCTGTCAGCATGGAAAAACAGTTGAGTCGGAAGACGGCAATTTTTACAGGAAAGCTGATCAGTCTTAGTCGACCGAACCAAGGAATGATTATGTCTTCCGCAGAACCGGTCTCAGCACAATTTGAAGTTATGAATGTGTGGAAAGGAGAGCTAGGTACAGAAGCCACCGTATACACTGCAACAAGTTCAGACAGCTGCGGTTATGAAGGATTCGAGGTTGATGAAGAATATATCGTTTTTGCTTATGGACCTTATGATCAGCTCAAGACCGGTCTGTGTGAAGGGACAAAGGAGCTGGGCTCCGCACAGGCAGAATTGGCCGCTCTTGGAGAAGGGTATAAGCCGATAGCAGATACAAGTCATGAAAAAAAAGCTTCGGAAACGTCCATCGTGCATAAGGATAGAAGAACAAGCTCGATTTGGAGTGTGATATTGGTGATTCTTGCTGCCATGCTTGCTGTGACTCTTCTGGTTGTAATATATAAACGGCGAAAAAACTGAATTCAGCCATGAAATCCCAGCGGCATCACCACCAAAAAAAGAGCGGGCTGTAAATCAGTCAGCCCGCTCACAGAGCCCCATCCCCCATGCAGAGGATTGGGGC
>NZ_JBHUMJ010000009.1:0-109051 GCF_042684905.1 Paenibacillus shunpengii
TGAAGCGAATGCTTCGAAGGTGAATCCGAATACTTTCTCGGGGCCCGGAACAAAACCGGGTAAACAAAGATTCTAACATCGCATATTGTTTCGTATCTAGTTTTCAGGGAGTAAATTCCTTGTAAAGATTTGAAGCTGCATGTCCTTTTTAAGGATTGATATTTTGCTGGTGATGATTCGCCGAAGATATCACAGCGCAAAAATCATGTTTGGTGGCGATAGCGGAGGGGTTCCACACGTACCCATCCCGAACACGACCGTTAAGCCCTCCAGCGCCGATGGTACTTGGACCGCAGGGTCCTGGGAGAGTAGGACGCCGCCAAGCTGAACTATTATTTTATTACATATTCCCTGATAGCTCAGTTGGTAGAGCACTCGACTGTTAATCGAGTTGTCACAGGTTCGAGTCCTGTTCGGGGAGCCAGCGGCCCGTTGGTCAAGGGGTTAAGACACCTCCCTTTCACGGAGGTAACAGGGGTTCGAATCCCCTACGGGTCACTTTCTTTTAAACTTTACATAATGGAGACTTAGCTCAGCTGGGAGAGCATCTGCCTTACAAGCAGAGGGTCGGGGGTTCGATCCCCTCAGTCTCCATTCTTAATATCGCGGGGTGGAGCAGCTCGGTAGCTCGTCGGGCTCATAACCCGAAGGTCGCAGGTTCAAATCCTGCCCCCGCAATTGATTTACGTGGAACTGTGGTGTAGAGGCCTAACATGCCTGCCTGTCACGCAGGAGATCGCGGGTTCGAATCCCGTCAGTTCCGCCATTTAAATCTTTGATAAGTAGTTGGTTCGAGTCGATATGACTCTCCATATATATGCGCGTGTGGCGGAATTGGCAGACGCACTAGACTTAGGATCTAGCGTCTTTGACGTGGGGGTTCAAGTCCCTCCACGCGCATCCTATTAAGCGGAAGTGGCTCAGCGGTAGAGCATCGCCTTGCCAAGGCGAGGGTCGCGGGTTCGATTCCCGTCTTCCGCTTTTTCTTTTTTTTACAAAATAGGCCGGTGTGGCGGAATTGGCAGACGCGCGCGACTCAAAATCGTGAGGGAAACCGTGGGGGTTCGAGTCCCTTCACCGGCATTATTTATCGGGATGTAGCTCAGCTTGGTAGAGCACCTGGTTTGGGACCAGGGGGTCGCATGTTCAAATCGTGTCATCCCGATTCATAAATAGGTTATCGCTTAGGCGGTAACCTTTTTTGTATATATTTATTGAATTCCGGTCACACTTAACAAAAAAGTGTGATAGAAGGGGATTCCATTGATTTTTTTTCGACGAAAAGATAAAGATAAACGATTCAAACGACTTAAACGAACTTTCTGGACGC
The DNA here is from genome assembly GCF_042684905.1 of Paenibacillus shunpengii. NCBI lineage: Bacteria > Bacillati > Bacillota > Bacilli > Caryophanales > Paenibacillaceae > Paenibacillus > Paenibacillus shunpengii. Next base: position 1,331 of record NZ_JBHUMJ010000009.1, read on the forward strand.
TTACCATGTGTTTGCTTCTCGCGGCTATGGCTATCGGAGGGCTTCCGTTATCACAAACATTGCAGTCTTTATTGACTATGCCGGACAGTGTGGAGGTCATTGGGAATCATATGACGTTTATGAAAGAGTCTGACCCCTCACAGGAAGTGCTTATCAACAAGCTTGAAGGTACAGAGCAGGTAAGAGAAGTCGCCTTGGAGAAGAGTTATATTTGTGGCGTGGAGACCATATCTCTGGGAATATTTGATACCGCTGAAATGGTCTCCATGATTAAGCAGCATCCCGATTGGAGCGGTCGCTTGGAACAGGACCGACTTATACTGAATGAACAGATTCATGATCTATCTCCAGAATGCAGAGAAAATGCATTTATGGGAGTAGACCCTAATGGGAATTTGATACTGTACCAAGGTGAACCTGATGAAGAGAAGGTCATTCGTACTTTTTTTCAGCTGGATGTAGGGACGATGGAATCCTCTCTCCCAGAGGGAGTCCTAGAGCAGCTCCACAAAGGAATTCGCATTCAGGATGTTGATGAATACAACAGTGTTTTATCGACTTTTAGCGATTATGCAGTTGCACCAGTCGGGAATATTGTAAGATGAATATATTTCTGAATAATTTAATATGCAGTTAATTGAAAGAGAGGGCAGTGAAAACTGCCTTTTTTGTGTTTGTTATGTTCGAAATTTCACGAAATTGTAGGAGTTTTCGTCGAAGTGCAAACTTTTTCGTTCTATGCCTTGAACATTTGATATAATGATTAAACGATACATATGTTCGCAGATGTTAAGGAGAGATGGTTTTGCGCTTTTTAGGAATTGACCCTGGGATAGCTATTGTAGGGTTTGGCTTCGTGGATAAAACAGGGAACAAATTAACACCTGTACAATACGGATCGATACAGACAGAGGCACACACGCCTGATGAGGAACGACTACTACATGTATATGAAGCTATGTGCCAATTGATAGATAAATATAAGCCGGATGCAGTTGCACTGGAAAAATTGTTTTTTAATCGAAATGTAACTACAGCGATGTCAGTAAGTCAAGCGAGGGGAGTGCTGGTGCTTGCGGCTACGCAGAGGGGACTGCCTATAGCTGAGTACACACCGATGCAGGTTAAGCAGGCTATCGTTGGCTACGGTAAGGCAGAGAAGAAACAGGTTCAGGAGATGGTTCGGATGTATCTCAAGCTGCAGACCGTCCCTAAACCGGATGATGTCGCGGATGCCTTGGCTGTGGCTATATGTCATGCCCATTCCTATACACTAAATTCGAAGTTAAATGAGGTTACGAGAAAATGATAGATTATATTAAAGGGCCTGTTGTCATGATTGAAAATGATTATGTGGTCATCGATGTTCAAGGAATCGGCTATCAGATTTTTTGCCCGAACCCTTTTGTTTTTGCTAAGCAGGAAGGAACTGCTGTAACGGTGTATACTCATCATCATGTGAGAGAGGACGCAATGCTGTTATACGGTTTTTCTACGCGTGAGGAGCAGCAGCTTTTTCGTAAATTAATTGAAGTCTCCGGGATTGGTCCGCGGGTAGCACTGGGCATCCTAACTGGAGGTACACCAGATCAGCTGATCGCGGCCATTCATCAGGAGAATATTACGTTTCTTACGAAGCTGCCGGGTATCGGTAAAAAGACGGCTCAGCGGATGATACTTGACCTGAAGGACAAGCTTGACGGATTTGGAGGTGCCATGTATGCTACCGGTCTATTCGCACCGAATGTGGCGGAAGAAGGGGATGGCTCCTACTGGTCAGAGGCACGTGAAGGCTTGAAGGCACTTGGATATACAGACAGCGAGCTGGATAAGGTATGGCTCAAGATGAAGAATGAGACAACTGCTGAGGATACAGCAGATCTTTTGATGAAAAAGGCACTCAAAATGTTGTTTACTGGATAAAAAAAGCGGGATATCTCCGCTTGTTAATGCTTGAAGCAGAATAGAGGGATAAATATGGATGAACGGATTATATCCGCCAATCTGATGATGGAAGATCACGCGGTGGAGCTAAGTCTGCGTCCCCGCTATTTAAATGAGTATATAGGGCAAGATCAGGTCAAAGAGAACCTGAAGGTATACATTGAAGCTGCCAAGATGCGTAACGAGGCGCTGGATCATGTGCTATTGTACGGACCTCCGGGTCTTGGCAAAACGACATTATCCAACATTATCGCGAATGAGCTGGGTGTTAACCTTCGGACAACCTCAGGACCTGCCATTGAACGGCCGGGTGATCTGGCTGCGCTCTTAACCAATCTGCAGGAAGGGGACGTTCTCTTTATCGATGAAATTCACCGATTGCATCGTTCCGTAGAAGAAGTGCTGTATCCGGCTATGGAGGATTTTGCTCTTGATATTATGATCGGAAAAGGACCGAGTGCGCGTTCTGTGCGACTGGATCTTCCTCCGTTTACATTGGTAGGTGCTACTACACGAGCAGGACTGCTATCAGCACCGTTACGAGATCGTTTCGGAGTAATCAGTCGTCTTGAGTTCTATACCGTGGACGAGCTGACTTACATTGTATCTCGTACAGCGGATTTGCTCGGTATTGAGATTGTTGGCGATGCTGCCGAAGAGATTGCACTTCGTTCAAGAGGAACGCCTCGAATTGCGAACAGATTGCTGAAGCGTGTGCGTGATTTTGCTATGGTGCGGGGAGATGGAATCATTACTTCTGCTTTGGCAGAGGAAGCTTTAAAAAGATTGCAAATTGATCCGCGTGGACTTGACGATATAGATTATAAGATGCTGAAGTCGATGGTTGTGAGCTTCCGGGGCGGGCCTGTCGGACTGGATACGATTGCAGCAACAATAGGTGAAGAAAGTCAGACCATTGAAGATGTCTACGAGCCTTATCTGCTTCAGATTGGATTTCTTCAAAGGACACCTAGAGGCAGAGTGGTAACACCTGCGGCATACGAACATCTTGGTATTCCCATGCCAACAGATAAGTAAGAGTTTGACCTAGAGTAAGACATGTTCATAGGCAATAATGCCCCGCTGCTGGAGAACTGGCCATGTATTTCTGCTGCATATCTTATATCAAATGATGCTCAAAGTGTTGGATAAGTAGAACAAATCTACAGGTATAATTGTACAGCCAGAGAAACGATATGAACATTATGCAATGGAGAGGGAGTCTTTTGCACCAACATGGGGGAGGAGAATAACTAAATGTACCGAAGAACAAAGTCGAGCGAGCGTCGTCTGCATTGGTTACAGGGGGCGAAGCTCGCTGTAGCAGCGGCAGTGGTAGCAGGAAGTCTTTACATGCCGTCATATGCTGATGCATCGGAAGTTGATACGATTCGTGTTGCCATGTTTGCTGATCTAGGCAGCACGTATAAGTCAACCACGCCGGCAGTTACCATGCAAACAGCAGGTAATGGGTCTGCTGGAATAATAGGCAGTAACGGATATGAAGCATGGATCACACTTTCAAATGCTGACGAGGTTCGATTCAGCGTTGACGGATATCGTGTGAAAGTATTCGAAACCAATGAGTTTGCCAAAGCGGCAGCGATCACTAAGGCTCTGCAGAGCACAGCTGACAAACCGATAATGTATTCTGCTTCTAAGAGCGGTAAGACCGTGTATCAGGTATATGCAGGAAATTATAATACGCTGAGTCTGGCTGAAGCGGCTTCTTCACGTATAGCCCAGAATAACAGCACTCTGTTAAATGGACAAAAGCCTGCGGTGAAGGGAAGTAAACATAGCTCTGTCGGTGTCTATGCTTCCAAGGCGGCAGCTGACAAGGTACGCAGCACAATTACGGCTGAAGGATTGGATGCGTATACTGTGCTGCAAGCTACGGGTACAGGAGCTCCTGAATATGCAGTTTGGATCGGTGAAGAGACGACAGATGCACTGCTCACTTCAGTGGAAAAAGCAGTAAAACAGCAGCTGCCCCAGCTTACCGTGACTCCGGTCTCTCCAAATACCAAGGCAATTATAATTCGTGAGGATACTACGCTGAACCTTGCTTCACCAGCGGCGCGGGATCATTATATCGTCAGTGGAAATGATGCTAAGCTCGTGCTGGACGGAGGAGATGCAGGTATTCGCGTTACGGAACGATCAGCGAGAACCTATCGTGGTGATTTTGAGATTAGCACCTATAACGGTCAATTGGCATTGGTTAATGAGCTGCCGCTTGAGCAATATCTCTACTCTGTCGTGGGAACAGAGGTGTATACCTCCTGGCCGGAAGAGACATTGAAAGCCCAGGCTGTTGCTGCACGGAGCTATGCTCTATATCAGGGCAATCGATTTACAATAGCCAATGTTGTAGATACGACACTTAGTCAGGCCTATAACGGGATCGGAGCAGAGCATGAGCGTGTTACACAGGCCGTTAATGCGACAGCAGGTGAAGTCCTGAAGAGCGGCGGCAAGATTATTGAAGCCATCTTCTCCTCTAATGCAGGCGGAACAACGGCTGATCCTTCGGAGGTATGGAACGGCGGCGGCAACCTATTCGCTAGTGTGGCAAGTCCTGGAGACCAAGCAGCACAGCAAGGTACATACGAGTGGTATCATGTGCTGCTTACGGATGGCAAGACAGGCTACGTAAGGGAAGACAATACCAAATTGCTGGAAGGCACGACGGCAGCAGGGCTTCCAAAGCTGACAGTAACGGCTCAGAATACGAATGTGCGAAAAATTCCATTAATTCAATCGACTGTCAACCCAATAGCTCAATTGAATCCGGGAACCGAAGTCGTCGTTCTGGGTAAGGTTAATGAATCGGGAAGCTTCAGCTGGATGAGAGGTCCTTTCACTTCCGCAGAGGTCGTTGCGATGCTGCAAGGGAAGGTGAACACAGCTGTACCGTCTTCGATCACGAGCCTTGAAGTTACGGAACGAGGGCCATCAGGCCGGGCTTTAGAAGTACAGGCGAACGGTCAGGTGCTTGGTGTGAAATATGGTGATGCTTATCGGTCTGCATTTGGCAGCTTGCCAAGCACATTGTTTGATATTACGGATACCGGAAGTTATACTGTACTAGGTGCAAATGGACAAACCGCGGAGAAAAAAGGTTCCGGCGGTGCTCATGTCATTTCGGCTTCAGGAACCTCATCCTACTCAGGCAATTCAATGGTCGTTATGAATGGCGAGGGAGATGCGCGAGCTGTAAGCAAGACTCAATCCTTCCTATTTAACGGACAGGGCTACGGTCATGGATTGGGCTTGTCTCAATGGGGTGCCAAGGGAATGGCAGATGAAGGGTATGATTACCAGTCTATTTTGAAACACTATTATCAGAATGTAATTATTGTTAAGGAATGACGAACTTATGAATGTAGATATGTATGATTTTGAACTACCCGAGTCTCTGATTGCTCAAACGCCGCTTAAAGAGCGCAGTGCATCACGGCTGCTTACGCTCAATAAAGAGACGGGTGAGATGGAGCACCACACTTTTACGGATATCATAGATTTTCTTAACCCAGGCGATACCTTAATACTTAATGATACGAGGGTTATACCCGCCAGATTGTTTGGTATTAAAGAAGACACGGGTGCCAAGGCAGAGGTTCTCCTGCTGCATAATCTTGGGGAAGATCGCTGGGAAACGCTCGTTAAGCCGGGGAAAAAGCTGAAGAAGGGAGCCGTCATCCGTTTTGGTGAAGAGTTGTCCGCTACCATTGAGGAAGAGAGTGATATGGGTGGACGAGTTATTCGCTTTAGCTATGATGGTATTTTCCAGGAAATACTGGATCGCTTAGGGCAGATGCCACTTCCTCCGTATATTAAGGAGAAGCTGGAGGATAAAGAGCGCTACCAGACGGTATATGCTAAGCATGAAGGCTCTGCAGCGGCTCCTACAGCAGGACTTCACTTTACTAAAGAGCTTCTTGCAAGAATTCAAGACAAAGGGATCTCCATTGGATTTATTACCCTTCATGTAGGGCTTGGAACGTTTCGCCCCATGTCGGTCGATGTCGTAGAGGAGCATGTCATGCATGCGGAATATTACTCCTTGAATCAAGAAACAGCAGATCTGATCAATGAGACGAAAAAACGTGGGGGACGCGTTATCGCGGTGGGAACAACAAGCTGCCGGACTCTCGAAACCGTTGGAACTCAGCTTGAAGGTAAAGAGCTCACAGCCAGCAGTGGCTGGACAGATATATTTATGTACCCTGGGTATGAATTCAAGGTTGTAGATGCTTTAATTACGAACTTCCACCTTCCTAAGTCAACACTTGTCATGCTGGTGAGTGCTCTTGCTGGTCTTGAGAACATCATGACTGCCTACAAAGAGGCAGTAAATCAAGAATATCGTTTCTTCAGCTTCGGAGATTCAATGTTCATTTACTAAGATAGAGGATGAGAATAATAAAATGTCAGCAGCAATTACTTATGAACATATAAAAACTTGTAAACAATCAGGCGCACGTCTGGGACGAGTTCATACTCCGCATGGTGTGATTGAGACTCCTATTTTTATGCCGGTAGGAACCCAAGCCACAGTTAAGACAATGAGCCCAGAAGAGCTCAAAGAGATGGAGGCTCAGATTATACTGAGCAATACCTATCATCTATTCCTGCGTCCAGGGCACGATATCGTGCGCGAAGCAGGGGGCCTGCATAAATTTATGAACTGGGATCGTCCTATCCTAACGGACAGCGGTGGGTTTCAAGTGTTTTCCTTGAGTGAAATGCGTAAAATCACCGAGGAAGGTGTACACTTTCGTTCGCATCTAAATGGAGATAAAAAATTCCTCTCTCCTGAGGTTGCGATGGAGATTCAGAATTCTCTAGGCTCGGATATTATGATGGCTTTTGATGAATGTCCTCCTTATCCTGCAGACTATGAATATGTCAAGAGATCACTCGAAAGAACGAGCCGCTGGGCAGAGCGCTGTCTTGAGAGTCATGCAAGACCTCATGACCAAGGATTATTCGCGATCATACAGGGTGGAATGCATGAAGATTTGCGTAAACTAAGCGCTCAGGATTTGACTTCCATGGATTTCCCGGGGTATGCTATTGGTGGACTCAGTGTGGGCGAGCCCAAACATTTGATGTACCAAGTTTTGGACTATACAGTCCCATTGCTTCCGGCAGACAAGCCGCGTTATTTGATGGGGGTAGGTTCTCCGGATGCATTGATTGAGGGAGCCATCCGAGGCGTGGATATGTTTGATTGTGTACTTCCTACTCGTATTGCACGTAATGGAACAACAATGACCAGTCAAGGCAGACTAGTGGTTCGTAATGCGAAGTATGCCCGTGACTTCAGTCCGCTTGATCCTGAATGCGATTGCTATACATGCCGGAATTACTCCAGAGCATATCTACGACACTTAATTAAGGCAGACGAAACGTTTGGCTTGCGTCTTACAACGTATCATAACCTGCATTTCTTATTGAATTTAATGAAGAAAGTGCGTCAGGCGATCATGGATGACCGTCTGCTAGATTTCCGTGATGAGTTCTTTGAGCAATATGGACTTCATGATAATGACAAAGGGTTTTAAATCAGGGGAATGTAGCTTATAAGCGGTACTTGATGATAAGGTATGTGAATTTGTGAAAGGGGGGAAAACAGATGATAAATGCTCCATTACAAGCAGCAGGCGGTGGCGGTCTTCAGCTCATCATTATGATGGTACTTATGTTTGCGGTGTTCTATTTTCTTCTGATCAGACCGCAGCAAAAAAGACAAAAAGAACATAGAAATTTGCTGAACTCCTTGAAAAAGGGAGATAAGGTCGTAACCATCGGCGGACTTCACGGTGTAATTACAGAAGTAACGGACGATACGATCGTATTGCGTGTAAACGATGTCACTAAATTGACATTTAACCGCAGCAGCATCAGCTCCGTCGTTCCTAGAGAAAGCGAAGAAACAGCATAAGCTTCTGCCTTAGAAAAGAGTGATATGATGTCCTTAACAGGACTGAGCATTGCCTCTAAAGCTAAAGAAGTGAGAAAGGACTCCATTCAGGAGTCCTTTTTTTGAGATCATCTTTTTACATTGACACCGAATATGCCGCCCAAGGCAGAGACGATAAATGCAATTGCCCATTGCAGCAAATCATATAGTTGAATCGAAGAATTAAGTGCGAGAAATCCGATAACAAAGACGAGAAGACCGTAGACAGCTCCTGTAATACCACCATGATACCATCCGCGTTCTCCTGATTTTTTTCCTGCAGCAAACCCTCCAAACAAAAGGGCAATGGAATGAACTAAATAGGTATAGAAGGATAAGTCTTGCTCTCGCATACCCGTCAGCCACAGAAAGAGAGACAATACCAGGGCACCAACAAACATCCAGATAAAAGCAGTAATCAATCCTGAGAGCAGCGGGCTGTGAATACGAATGGAAAATACGCGGCGTACGAAATCCATACAGGAAACCTCCTTGATCGGCTGTAATTAATACATTCTATGGCCAAGCTATACGGCTTAAGAACTCATTTTCCATTAATTAAATGGAATGGCACTCATGAACTTCGGTCAACCTATCCATTACCAATGTCCACATTTGACCCAAAGCTACAGGGAGGCCTGGATCATGATCGATCATGTCGTGCTACATATACTGCGTACTGTGCTCATGTACTGTATTGCTGCTTTTGCAATTCGTTTGATGGGCAAGAGAGAGATAGGAAAGCTGTCTGTTTTTGATTTGGTCATATCCATCATGCTTGCAGAGATTGCCGTCTTCGCGATAGAGGATGTGGAAAGACCTCTATATGAAGGCATCGTGCCGATAATAACCCTCATTATTCTGCAGGTTAGTCTCGCGCTCCTCGGGCTCAAGAGCAGATGGTTTCGTCTTGCTGTCGATGGTAAACCGGTCATTCTCGTGTCGAATGGGAAACTGCAGCGTGATGAGATGAAGAGACAGCGTTATAATCTCGATGATCTCATGCTGCAATTGCGTGAGCAGAATGTTGATAATATCGATGAATTACAGTTTGCCATTCTAGAGACAACAGGTAAGCTGTCCGTCATTCCAAAAGAGAAGAAGCCGGATGAGCGACACAAGCAGTCGCAGAAAAGCCTGTTTTCGCATATGAGCGAAGCTGCTGAAGAGTTGGATCAGAACAGTATTAATCTGACGAATATCCGATACGAGGCACTGCCGCTTCCACTTATTATGGATGGGAAGGTGCAGGATGCGAATCTGGATATGATTCAGAAAAACCGCTTCTGGCTGAAGAATCAAATCCAAGAGCACGGTATAAAAGATTTCAAAGAAGTTTTTCTATGCTCGATTGATCATAAGGGCGAGATTTACGTGAATGCTAAAAAAGACAGCTCTAAAAAATAATTGAAAATATGCAGCAAACTATTTACGTGGTGATATCCATGAGCCGATAAAAGGAACACGGGATAAATCGTGCAGATCAATTAATCGGCAGGCTGCCATCACTGCTAAATAAGCGATAAGACCTATGAAGCTGGAAACTATAAATTGTAAGAAGGATAAATGGGTCCAGGGCAGATGAAGGAATAAATACTGTGTTAGCCCGGCCATAATTACCATACCTGCGGCCACTTTAATAAGATCAAGCCAGCGAAAACGAAAACCAAGCAGTTGTCTCAAACTTTGGCCGTGCAGCAGAGTGACGATGAGAGAGTTAACACAAATAGCGATGACGGCTCCGTATATGCCATATTCAGGTCTTGAAGCCAGCGTAAGGATAAGGGTGATCTTGATAACAGCACCGATTGTGGTGTTAATGAGTGCTCTTCCTGGCCGATCTAAAGCTTGTAATGCTGCCTGAAGTGGTGCCTGTACATAGATGAACAGAGCAAAAGGAGTCATGGTCTTGAGCATGTTGGCAATGGAGCCATCGTCGTATAGCAGCCGGCATAGAGGTTCTGCGAGCACAAACATCACGACGGCAAAGGGTCCCCCGGTAACGAGCGCAAGTCTGAGAGATTGATGTAGTCTCTTATGAATGGTTTTATAATCTTTTCTTGCGGCTGCCTCGGATAAGGAAGGCACGAGGGATGTCGCCAGTGATGATGTGAGCGCACCTGGCAGCAGCAGCAGAGGGATGACCATTCCTTGAAGTGCTCCATATTGTGCTGTAGCCAATGCCTTGGTCAGCCCTGCAAGAGCGAGACTTTGAGCCGTAACGATGGTCTCCATTAAGTAAGACAATGAACCTACTAGGCGCCCGGCTGTAACGGGAATGGAGATGGCCATCAGTTTTTTGAAGATTGATTTTTGTTGCCCCTGACTCTGTTTAGTGGGTGCCGAAGAAGGGAGAGAGGGTAAGGATTTCCCTGTTTTCCTGTGCTTCTCATGCTGCCAGAGGAGCACAATCATACCGATCAGTTCACCTGCGACCGCGCCCAGCATGGCTCCTGCTGCCGCATATTCGATACCCCGAGGGAGCAGAAGATAGGAGAACCACAGCACACATAATATTCTCATGAGCGTCTCGGCAATGGATGAAGCAGCAGAGGGAATCATGTTCTGCTTACCTTGGAAATATCCTCTGTACACGGACGAAACTGCGATGATGAGAATCATGGGGGTCATGCTCACAAAGGTATGATATACTCGCTCATCCGTTAGAATGGTGCTCGTTACCCATGGTGCAAAGATAATACATAAGGTAGTGAATAATACGCCCAGCGACAATGTGAACAAAAGACTGACTCGAAGAATTTTTTCGGATGTGCCGTTATTGCCTAACGATTCCGCTTCAGCAACTAGCTTGGCAATCGCTAAGGGAAGGCCCCCAGTAATCAAAGTTACAATGACGATAAAAAATGGATAGCCTTGCTGGTATAGACCAACCCCCTCAGCTCCAATGACTCTGGGCAGTACGATACGGGGAATAAATCCAAGGATACGATTGATAATGCCGGCTGCAAGTAGAATCATGGTTCCTTGGATGAATGTTTGTTTTTTCATAAATGGATTTCCCTCTTCCCCTGGGTTAATACGATTTCCTGTGTCTGATGGACTGGCTCTTAATAAATGGATATGCCAAACCTGTCCCATCTCATGACTAGGAAGTTTGCCAATTATGATATTTCCTGAATATAACAGCCTTCTAATCCTGAATCAGGCAGGAGTATAGCGGGTATAAGACGAATAAAGGATTATGGAAGGTCTAAAGGAGGACTGAAGCAGATGGATTCCACAATTGAAGAAATGGATGGACAGGAGCTTGAAGAAGCCATCGAGCTGTTATGCTGCAGTAAGGCTGAGGAACTTCGGTTGGTAGGATATGAGCATGTAACCAGTAAGGATGTGTGGAATTGTATTAGTCATAAATATGAGAAACACGGCGTTCCGCAGCTGCATCAGCTGGTTAACGATATTTTATCGCTGAAGGCAACCAGCTTTATGAATTACATGACGCTGTCCGCTTATCGAGGTTCCTCTTTCTAATTGGAAGAGGGATTTTTTTGTTTCCGAAATAACGGTTCGCCCGATGCCTTTTTCATATAGGAAAATTGACTGAGATTTCCTGCATAGCTATAATAGGAATATTGAGAATGAAGGGGGATAAAAGTGACGGCATGAAGAGAGCTATCAGTTTCATTCTGGTCGTGCTAGTGACCGCCGGCGTTATGGCTTTTACAAGCCCAGGTCTGCTTAACAATATACGCCTCGGCCTCGATTTAAAGGGAGGCTTCGAGATTTTATATGAAGCTGAGCCGCTGGAAGCAGGACAAGAAGTCACCAGAGAATCACTTACTCAGACGGCGAAGAGTCTCGAGCAACGTGCAAATGCGTTAGGAACAAGTGAGCCTGAAGTAACAACAGAAGGTTCGAACCGGATTCGCTTGAAGCTTGCTGGGGTTACGGATGAGACCGAGGTACGCAGCAAGATGAAGGAGCCGGCTGTTCTGACGTTCCGCAGTGCGCAGGATGGGGACGAGCCCGGCGAGTACAGCAAAATTGAACTCAGAGGTAATGAGTTTGTCGAGAACGGCGCCTCTGTTGTATTTGGCAGCCTAAATGAGCCTATGGTGGACATTCAGGTGAAGGATAAGGAGAAATTCGCAGAAATTACGGAGCGTCTGCAAGGTCAAGAGCTTGCCATTTATCTGGATGATGAACTGTTATCTGCACCCATTGTTCAGCAAGTATTGACCGATGGCAAGGCACAGATCACAGGCAGCTACACACGGGAAGAAGCGAACCAGCTTCGAGACACCATCAATCTTGGAGCGCTCCCACTGAAGCTGACAGAGAAATACTCTCAAAGCGTAGGTGCTTCACTTGGACAGCTGTCCCTGGAACAGACAATTAAAGCCGGGATTGTTGCATCCGTCTTTATTTTAATATTTATGATCGCTTTATATCGTATACCTGGGATTGTAGCAAGCTTTTGTCTCATCGTGCATACATGGCTTGTTCTGCTTATTTTTTATTGGGGAGATTTCGTTCTCACCTTGCCAGGGATTGCGGCCTTCATTCTGGGGATCGGGATGGCGGTTGACGCCAATATTATTACTTATGAACGGATTAAAGAAGAGCTTCGCAGCGGAAAGAGCGTCATGTCTGCTGTTAAGTCCGGTGAACGGATCTCATTCCGTACGGTAATGGATTCGAATGTGACCACGATTATTGCAGCTGGTGTTATGTTCTGGCTTGGTACCGGAGCAGTCAGAGGCTTCGCAATCGTTCTGATCATAGATATTGTAACGAGTATTCTTACGAATATCTTCTTCTCCCGCTTCTTGCTGAACTTGCTTGTCAAAGCAAAACTGATTAAGAAGCCTTCTTACTTCGGCGTGAAGGAGAGTGAAATTCGTGCGCTTTAATTGGGAATTTGATTACATCAAAATAAGTAAATATTTTTATACGTTTTCCATCGTCATTACTTTGCTTGGGATATTAAGCCTTGCTGTCTTCGGACTTAATTATGGCGTAGATTTCCGATCTGGCTCGAATGTGGACGTGACTGCGTCCAAAACGATTACAACGGAAGAAATTGAACCTGTCCTTGAAGAGCTGGGGCTGGCAGATGACGAGCCTGCCATTTCTGCAGGTACAAGCCAAGTGAATATTCGTTTTTCTTCGGTGCTCAATGAAGAACAGGAAGCTAATTTGAAGTCCGCTTTTAATGAACAAATTGACCCGGAAGCGTCCTTTGAAGTCAACACCGTTGATCCGGAAATGGCCAAAGAGCTGGGACGCAATGCAATTTATGCCGTACTGATTGCAAGCTTGGGCATTTTGATCTATGTTACCATTCGGTTTGAGTGGAGATTTGCTGTAGCTGCAATCGTCGCACTGCTGCATGATGCATTTGTCGTTATCAGTATTTTCTCTTTATTCAGATGGGAAGTAGATCTGACCTTTATTACGGCAGTATTAACCATTGTCGGTTTCTCCATTAATGATACGATCGTTGTGTTTGACCGGATTCGAGAGAATTTGAGATTTGCTAAGACCAAGACAAGTAAAGATGTGAATGAGGTTGTAAACCGAAGCATTGCACAGACAATGACTCGTTCATTGAATACGACAATTACCGTATTTATTGCATCACTGTTCCTATTCCTGCTGGGCGGCGAATCGATTCGCATGTTCTCACTGGCTATGGTGATTGGTCTTGTCTTCGGTGCCTACTCGTCTATATTTATTGCAAGCCCGCTCTGGGCCATTCTTAAAAATAAACAAAAGCCAAAAACAAACAATCCTGCGAAGTCGGCTAACTGACTTCAATGGTAAAACAATGAAAGCCGCGTCTGAGTAAGGCGCGGCTTTCGAATCTAACCGTCTAACGTGTAGAGGGGGAACACGGATGACCACTGATTATATGGAAAAAATGAACAGGTCTCGTTTCTGGACTAGTATGCTCGGAAATATGGGACTTACGATATTAAAAGGCAGTGTAGGTTATATTTCGGGAAACAAGGCACTTTTGAGCGACGCAATATACTCCGCAGGTGAGGTCTCTACACTTATTACACATCGGTTCGGTAACGCTGACAAGGAACCCATCATAGAATCCTCTACAAGCCGCACGGTTCGATTCGGAGAATTTCTCGCACTGATCATTCCTTTGCTCGTTATATTAGGTGCAATGCAAATTGCTTTCTCTTCGATCTATGTTATGGTGGCAGGAGATCTTGAACCGCCGCAGCTGATGGTCTTAATCATCGCGTTTGTTGCTTTTGTTGCAAGAGAGATATGGTTTCAATATGAATGGAGACGCAGCTACAAGGATAAAAGAGCCATACATATCATGGGCCGTCATCACCGTTTAGCTCTATATAGCTCTATAATCGTCCTTACAGGCATCACGCTTGCTATGATCGGTAAAGAAATGGATTACTCTTTGCTTCTATACAGTGAACCTGTTGCTGCGCTTATCACATCCGGAATCGTAATCTGGAAGGGATATGAGCTGCTCGCAAGCTATTTCTTGGGCCGCAAAGATAAGGAAGTTCGACAAGATACCTATGATTACATGGAGACAGTTCAGCGTGTACATGGTATTGTAACGGTTGAACAGATTAACGCCTACGAGCGGACGAGTGGTATCTATGTAGATGTGAGAGTGACCGTAAATCCAAGAATGAGCGTTGCTGAGGCACAGGAAACGTCAGAGCGTGTCAAGGTTCTGCTTACAGGAAGATTTGAACAGGTTACAGAGGTCAGCATAGAAGTTCTGCCGTATCTATCAGAGTATCCATATAAGAGTAATTATGAGCTGGCTGAACGCGAGTCTACTACTTTGCTTCAGTGAACAAACGGCCATTGTATATAAGCAGCTGTTACTTTGGATACAAAAGGTTTGTGGCGTGCTGGATAGATTGAACTATGGATTAATGATGCCAAGTTCATTCTGTATAGAAAGAAAGGTGATTTACAGTGCTTTATTCGAAATATCAATGGAATATGCCGAAGCATGATGAGGAAGAAGTACAGAAATTAGCTGATGATCTAAACATATCTCCCCTGATGGCTAGACTGCTTGCTAATCGAGGCTTAGGTAAGATAGATGATGCTTCACACTTTTTAAATGCTGGTGCGGGGTCCATGCATGATCCCTATCTGTTAAAAGGAATGAAGGAAGCAATACCTCGCATTAAGGATGCGCTGGATCAGCGTGAACATATTTTAATATATGGCGACTATGACGCCGATGGAGTCTCTAGTACCTCGCTGATGATTCATTTAATGCGCAGACTCTCTGCCTCTTACGATATATATATTCCCCATCGTGCTAATGAAGGCTATGGCCTTCATAATCATGCGCTGGACTGGGCTCATCAACAGGGAGTTACATTAATCATCACGGTAGATACAGGGATAAGTGCGGTAGAACAAATTGCTTATGCAAAAGAGCTCGGTATCGATGTCATTGTCACTGACCATCACGAGCCTCCTGATGTATTACCGGAAGCCTATACATTAATTAACCCCAAGCAAAAAGATTGTCCCTATCCTTTCAAAGGCTTAGCTGGTGTAGGGGTTGCTCTTAAGCTTGCCCAAGCGATTCTGGGAGATGTACCGAAAGAATGGATGGAAATTGCAAGCATCGGCACGATAGCGGATCTAATGCCGCTTACAGATGAGAATCGAATCATTGTAAAACAAGGTCTCGAATCGATGAAAAATTCGGCGTATCTTGGGATTCGTGCTCTCCTTGAGATCAGCGGAGTTGAACTAGCAACCGTCAATTCTGTTCATATCGGTTTTTCAGTAGGTCCCCGCATTAACGCTAGCGGCAGGCTTGATCATGCAGGCAGGGCTGTTGCCCTATTAACAACCGAGGATCAGGATGAAGCTGTAAGGCTTGCTGAGGAACTGGATCTGCTGAATCGGGAGCGTCAGCAGGTGGTGCAGCAAATGACCCAGCAGGCTGTCGAGATGCTGGAGCAGAAAAAAGCCTCCAAAGGTCACCTTCCGCATGTCATCGTCATTGCAGGAGAGGGCTGGAATCCAGGTGTTGTCGGGATTGTAGCTTCAAAAGTGCTGGAACGTTATTATCGTCCCACACTAATCCTGGGCATCGATCCAGAGACCGGCAAATGTAAAGGCTCTGCCCGGTCGGTTCCTGGGCTCGACATCTATGAGGCACTAACTGCTTGCAAGGATGTCATGGATCATTATGGAGGTCATCCTGCGGCTGCAGGTATGACGCTGCATCGTGATCAACTGACACTTTTTGAGGAGCAGCTGAATGAGTACGCAGAGAGAACGATGCAGCCTGAGCATTTTATCCCGGTGAAGGATACAGATGGAGAGTGCAGCCTAGGCGAGGTACCTCTGTCTGTCATTGAGGAGCTGGAGCTGCTTCAGCCATTTGGCATGGATAATCCTACGCCTAAATTCGTGATTCGAAATGTGAATCTGGTCGGCATCCGCAAGATGGGGAAAGATCAGTCTCATTTAAAGCTTACGCTAGAACAAGATGGTCAGCTTATTGATGCTGTTTCATTTGGGAACGGCATATATGCAGACTATCTTCCAGAGGGCTCTGCACTTGAAGTGATGGGCGAGCTGCAAATCAATGAATGGAATGGCTCCAGGAAGCTGCAGCTGATGCTGGACGATTTCAGATTTCCTGAGCACCAGGTGTTTGATTATCGGGGAAGCAGGGACCCAGGACGCGAAATCGAGCGATTCATACAGCAGCTGGGCAGCCGGGCTCAATCACCGTCAAGCATCAGCGGAGTGCTTGTTCATGAAAAAAATATATTTGGTCTAGAAAACCAATTGAATGAAAAGGCTATTTGGGTATATGATAGGAAGGTTGGAGTCGTTCCGAAGAACGACTTAGCGTTAGAATTTGAGGGAGAGCAGCTGGATAATCTGTTTGTTCTGGATACCCCCGAAACTGCCGAGCAATTAACAGCGATGCAAAGCTTGATCAAGAGAACGGGTAATGTTATTCTTCTTCACGCCCATGTACATCGAAGCGAGAGATTGCAGCGATTTACGCGTGATGATTTTAAACGTATATATGTCCTTATATCCAAATGGGGACAAGAAGCTGTACCGGAAAAAGGAATGATGGAGGCACTCAGTCGTCAGTGCGGATATTCTGTAAGGATGATCTCCAAAGTGATGGATGTGTTTGAGGAGCTGTCATTCATTGAACGAAATTCTGGTACAATAACATTCGTGAGGAATCCTTCCAAGCAAAATTTGATGGATTCCCGAAACTACCAGGCTATTGAACAGCTCGTTGATATGGAACATGCGATGTTCGATTTGGCAGCGCCCCAACTGATGCAATGGATGATGACTCACATGAAAGGTGCATCCTAAGCATTTATTTATTTTAGGAGGAGATTATTTTGGATTTTAAAGATTACATTCGGGTTATTCCTGATTTTCCGCAGCCCGGAATCAGCTTCAAGGACATTACAACACTGCTGAAGGACGGAGAAGTGTACCGCAAAGCGGTAGATGAAATCAAGCAGCTTGTATCTGATTTGAAAATTGACGTGATTGCGGGCCCGGAAGCACGCGGTTTTGTTGTTGGAGCGCCGCTTGCTTATGCGCTGGGTGTTGGTTTTGCACCTATTCGCAAGAGCGGTAAACTACCAGGGGAAACGATTGAAATCGGATATGATCTCGAATACGGTAAAGATCAATTAGCGATGCATACGGATGCCATTGAAAAAGGCCAAAATGTACTCATTGCTGATGATTTGCTCGCAACAGGCGGTACCATTGCGACTTCCGTAAATCTAGTTCGTCAGTTGGGTGGAAACGTAGTTGGCGCTGCATTCCTGATTGAACTCGAAGAACTCAAGGGTAGAGATAAACTTACAGATGTGAATGTGTATTCACTTATGAAATACTAATCTCCCGTTTCCCGGGAAATATTTTGACGAATAAACGTCAGATGATTGAAAAAAAGGTGATCAGCTATAGCTGATCACCTTTTTTTCGTTCGTATGTGTATGTTGTGTATATCTTAGTGAGCGGACTCATCCTCACGTTCATTCATCCAGCCCAGTTTTTCGAAGAGATAGAACAGCAGCGCAGCAATCATACCAACAATCGTGGCAAGTGCCATACCTTTTAACTGTACGGTTCCTATCTCAAGGGTAGCACCGCTGAGCCCTGTAACGAATACAAGTGTAGTCAGCAGCATGTTTTTGGTTTTGGAGAAATTAACTTTTTGCTCGACAAAGATTCGGAAGCCGGATGCGGCAATGATCCCAAACAAGAGAAGGGATACGCCTCCCATTACAGCGGTCGGAATGTTGGCGACAATAGCGGTAAACGTTCCTGAGAACGAAAGTATAATGGCGATAATCGCAGCCCCTCCGATAACGAATATCGAGTAAACGCGAGTTAAAGCCATGACACCGATATTTTCCCCATAAGTTGTGTTGGGTGTAGAGCCAACGAATCCAGATATCACTGTTGAGATGCCGTTACCCAGCAGGGAACGATGAAGCCCAGGATCTTTGGACAGATCCTTGCCTACGATGCTGCCTGTAACGAGCAGGTGACCGATATGCTCAACGATAACGACCAAGGCTACCGGTACAATCGTAAAGATTACCCCCATATCCCAAGTAGGAGTCGTTATTTCTGGCGTTTTAAACAGGCTTGCACTTGAGAAGCTGGCTGTATCGACTACTCCCATAAAGAACGCAAGCAGATAACCTGCCACAATACCGATCAGAATATGAATGATCTTCGCAAATCCACGAAATAGAATGGAGCCCAGCACGGTTACACCAAGAGTGACCATGGATAGTGTGATTGTGGTTGCATCCGGGGACCAACCCTCTTCCGTGCCAACAAGTCCTGCCATTCCTGCTGCGACTGGAACGAGTTCCAGTCCGATTAGAGCCACAACAGCTCCCATCACTGCCGGGGGAAAGAGCACGTCCAGCCATTTTGTGCCGGTATATTTAATAATCAAAGCAACAAGACAGAAGATAATACCCGTGACAATAAACGCGCTGAGGGCCATGGAATACCCATTATCCCCATGTTGTCCTAATACCACTCCCACAGGTGCAAGAAAAGCAAAGCTGGAGCCAAGGTAGGCAGGTATTTTTCCTTTACATATAAAGATGTAGAGAAGGGTCCCTATACCATTCATTAATAGGATCATCCCAGGGTCGACACCAAAGATGTTAGGTACCAGTACAGTGCTGCCGAACATGGCAAACAAATGCTGAATACTTAATAGTAGACCTGGTCCTACAGGGAGCTTCTCATTAACTCCGATTTCACGCTGCAAAATTGTTCACTCCTCAAAATAAAATCGTACATAATCGTTAGATGTAGCCTCTGCAATCCTTAATAGATTATACAGTTTTCCGACATTTTTCAATGAATTTCTTTTCATATCAGTTCTGTGGTTTGACACGCTTTCATAGGGGAACTAGATGCCTATATATTATAGTTGGTGAAAAAGCATAACTTGTCATCTAATGACGACGGTTGACGTAGAAGCAGGTAAGCGTCATAATATTATAAAATCACTTTTTCGGGGAACCTGTGTAGATGTAAGATCGGCGGGTTCCATTTTATTATAGAAAGGAATCGGACAAGATTAGATGGGCATAGAGCAATTACTGGAAAAGGCTGGAGCCTATATCAAAGAACCCGAATTAACCCGGATCCGTGAAGCCTATGACTTTGCTGAGAAAGCTCATCACGGACAGACGAGAAAATCGGGTGAACCGTATATATTGCACCCGCTGGCTGTTGCAGATATCGTGGTGAACATGCAGATGGACAGCATATCAATCATTGCTGCCCTGCTTCATGATGTCGTTGAAGACACTACGGTATCACTGGACGAGATCAAAGAGAAGTTCGGAGATACATGTGCCATGCTGGTGGATGGTCTGACGAAGCTGGAGCGTATTAAATTCCGTTCAAAAGAGGAGCAGCAGAACGAGAACTACCGAAAGATGTTTATTGCGATGGCTCAGGATATCAGGGTCATTGTCATTAAACTGGCGGACCGTCTCCACAATATGCGTACGTTGAAATTTCAGTCCGAAGAAAGTCAACGCCGTATTTCGTATGAAACCTTGGAGATCTTCTGTCCGATTGCCAACCGGCTCGGGATCTCGGCGATTAAGTGGGAGATGGAGGATATTGCACTCCGTTATTTGAACCCGCAGCAGTACTATCGTATTGCTAACCTGATGCACAAGAAGCGTGCAGAACGCGAGCAATATATTGATAATGTCATTGATCGGATATCCGACAAGCTGGGTGAGATGGGAATTCAGGCCGATCTGTCCGGACGCCCTAAACATATATACAGTGTGTATAAGAAGATGACGAGCAAGAATAAGCAGTTTAACGAAATTTACGATCTGCTCGCTATTCGAATTATTGTTGATAATATTAAAGATTGCTATGCTACCCTCGGAATTATCCATACCTTATGGAAGCCGATGCCTGGAAGATTCAAAGATTATATTGCGATGCCCAAAGCCAATATGTATCAGTCTCTGCATACGACCGTAGTAGGTCCAAAGGGAGAGCCGACCGAGGTTCAGATTCGTACTTGGGATATGCACCGCACAGCAGAGTTCGGTATTGCTGCCCACTGGGCGTATAAGGAAGGCGGAGGCAATAATTTAGAGGACAGCATTACGTTCTTCAGAGAGATTCTTGAGCTGCAAAATGAAGCGAAGGATGCTTCAGAGTTTGTAGAATCCTTGAAGATGGACTTTTTCTCGGATCTTGTATTTGTGTTTACTCCAAAAGGTGAAGTCATTGAGCTTCCTGCAGGCTCAGTGCCTCTTGATTTTGCTTACCGGATTCATACAGAAGTAGGTAACCGTACGATTGGAGCTAAAGTTAATGGACGAATTGTACCACTGGATTATCAGCTCAAGACCGGCGATATAGTTGAAATTTTGACTTCCAAGCATTCGTATGGTCCTAGCCGTGATTGGTTGAAGATTGCGCAATCTTCTCATGCACGCAGTAAGATTAAACAGTGGTATAAGAAAGAAAAACGTGAAGAAAATGTCGAAAAAGGTCGAGATAGCCTTGAACGTGAGCTGAAACGGATTGGCCTCGAGCCTTCTCAATGGCTTACGGATGACAAATTGCAGGAGGTCTGCAAACGTTTCGCGTTTAACGATATTGACGATATGCTGTCTGCGATTGGCTTCAGCGGTATTACTGCATCCCAAATCGTGACACGTCTGACAGAGAAGCTCCGGAAAGAGCAGGAGGAAGCAAGCCTGCTTGAGCTTACGACAGAACGCAAGGAAATTAAGGCCGCTCCTGAGCGAAAGGCTCAGCATACCAACGGTGTTAAAGTCAAAGGCATTGATAATTTGCTTGTGCGATTTGCACGCTGCTGCAATCCGGTGCCAGGTGACGAAATTGTAGGGTATGTTACGCGCGGGCGCGGGGTTTCTGTCCATCGTACCGATTGCCCGAATCTTCCGTCATTAGACCTCGAAGGGGAAGAAGCGGCACGTGTGATCGAAGTAGAGTGGGAGAACGAGAATGAAACGGCGAGCTACAGCGTCGATATTGAGATTACTGGACATGATCGGAATGGGCTGCTTAATGAAGTACTTCAGGCCGTGTCCGAAAGTAAGACGAATATATCTGCTGTTACGGGGCGTACAGATAAGAATAAGCTTGCTCAGGTTCATATGACCATTCTGATTCGGAATACGGATCATCTGCAATCGGTTGTAGAGCGAATTAAGCGAGTTAAAGATGTATATTCTGTACATCGGATTATGCAATAAGGAGTACAGATCAACATGAGAGTGGTATTGCAGCGCGTAAGCGAAGCGAAAGTAACTGTAGATCAAGAGATTGTCGGTCAGATAAATAGAGGATTTATGCTGCTTGTTGGTATAACGCATGAGGATACACTGAAGGATGCTGACTATTTGGCCGAAAAGATCGCCGGTTTGCGTGTGTTTGAGGACGAAGCCGGAAAAATGAACAATAGCATTATGGATGTCGGCGGTGCCATCCTATCCGTGTCGCAATTTACGCTGTATGGAGATACACGTAAAGGAAAAAGACCGAACTTCATGGCTGCGGCAAGGCCTGATGTGGCAGAGCCGCTGTATGCGTATTTTAATGAGCAGCTTAGAAGCAAGGGGCTTATCGTTGAGACAGGGAAATTTGGAGCGATGATGGATGTTGCGCTGAATAATGACGGCCCTGTGACGCTGATCTTGGAGAGCAAGGTCTAACTCGACTTCGTAGGTTTACATCAGATTAATTCCATAGACACCGGGACATACTAGGTAATGAATAAGCCTAGTGAGGACGGTGTCTTTTTGGTATGCGACAATCTCTAAAGCAAATGAACATGAATGTGTCTATGCTGCTTCTGCCGGGAAGTGTACCCGAAGCCATGCATTTGGCCAATGTAGCAGCAACCAAAACAATCTCGTTGTATGAAACAACATCAACAGATAAGCCGGTCAGAATCCGGTTGCCGCGATCTTAGAGCTATTTTCTTGGAGAACTTCTCTCAAGGAGATAGTTTTTTTCATTTGATGACTTATAAATTGAATTTTTATGGATATAGAGATTTTTGCGGTGGATGTTATAAAACAGGTCATTCAGGGTAATGAATACTCGAGGCGCTATTGCCTTGAAAGGAGACGATAATCAATGAGTAAAGTAGCATTTTTGTTAGCAGACCAATTCGAAGACTCGGAAATGAAAGTTCCCTACGATGAGGTAAAAAAAGCAGGACATGAAGCCGTGATTATCGGCCTTGAAGCAGGAGCTACCGTGAAAGGGAAACAAGGAAAAGAAGAGTACACAATTGAAAAAGCCATTACGGAGGTCAGTGCAGCTGATTATGACGCCGTCGTCATTCCGGGTGGATCTTCACCAGAAAATCTTCGTTTGAATGATCAAATTCTGACCTTCGTTACCGAAGTCAATCAGGCGAAGAAGCCAATTGCAGCGATATGCCATGGCCCGCAAATTTTGGCGAGCGCGGATCTGTTGAAGGGACGTACCGTTACTTCTTATCCACCGCTTAAAGACGATATGATCAATGCTGGTGCTGAATTCCGTGATGAGGAAGCCGTTGTAGATGGTAATTTCATTACATCCCGTACACCTGAGGATGAACCTGCATTTGTACGAGAAATACTAAAAGCGATATAAAATGGAGCCGACTTTCAATGTCGTGCTTCAGAACACAATGAACTAACTATTTTAATAAGGAGGGTTTGTCATGTCGAAGAGAATACAAGCGTATTTCAGAACCGAGGATGATGCAGAAGGTGCCAGAATCTCCCTACATGCGTTTGCTACAGAGCAATTGGAGGTAGGTGAACTGGATTCTTCCATAGGGAGATCAAATCGAATTCTCATTCCTCTTGTTCCCTATAACAACGTAGGGGGGGTTAATACAACCGGTGCTGTAGGCACAGCAGCTGGAACACAAACGGAGGGTATAGTTCCCGTTGTGTCAGATCGTAATCCGGATGAACCAACAGCGGCAGATCGCAATGGAAATCGGGAAGGCGGGCTGCTGAATGCGGAGGATGTATTTACTGACGACTATGACAACCTCCATTATGTATTATCTGTGAAGGTAAAGGATGAAGAATACGAGGAAGTCGTAAACAAAATTCGCTCTAAAGGCGGATATGTGGAAATAGATGAGTAATCTTTAATGATATATGCAAGAGCAAGCTTTTACAGAAGGATTGATGCGGAATCCGCAGGAACGTTGTGTAACGGTTTATGGAATGAGACATTTTAGACCAAGCTAGTTAAAGCGCTTTCAAAATTGTAATACACTCGTAATATTAACAACATCAATTATTAATATATGCTGTTTATAATAACAGCATGACCCCCTTTTTTAATATATACTTTGAACCTACAAACCGTTTTTGTAGGTTTTTTTCTGTCTTTTTTCTGGAATTAGTTTACCTCGCATGTTATTTTCTTTTGTAAAATGCTTGACTTTAATGTATGGGTTCATTACAATCGAACAATAATATAAGGATATATAATGTGATTTGATGACAGGACCAAGTACTCCGTGCCCCACATGCTTAGAGATGAATCCCTTAGGCTGGAAGGATTCTCATGATGACCGGACGAATGACTTCCTCGAGAACGGGCGGCGAAAGCAATGGGTGATTAGCCGTACCGCGCTGGCGAGCGTTACACGCCTTAAGCGAACGAAGGATTAGCAGTAATCTTTGTTCGGAATGTGGGTGGTACCACGGTAGATATGCTTCTAGCAATCTCTCGTCCCTGTTTCATGTATGAGACAGGGCGGGAGATTTTTTGTTTTGATTCCATTTCATAACTCAAAATTCTGATTTATATAAACCCATGATTTAAGCAACTAAAGGTGTTATGGAATGGATTCTTTTTAATTATGTTTTTCAGAAAATTTAGATACTAGAACAAAGAATTGGAAAGTGATGGAGGGATGAAGAATGGCTTTTCAAAAACCGACAGGGACACAGGATT
Source organism: Paenibacillus shunpengii (assembly GCF_042684905.1). Classification (NCBI taxonomy): domain Bacteria; kingdom Bacillati; phylum Bacillota; class Bacilli; order Caryophanales; family Paenibacillaceae; genus Paenibacillus; species Paenibacillus shunpengii. Next base: position 25,746 of record NZ_JBHUMJ010000009.1, read on the forward strand.
TGCTGCCAGGTGTGGTAGAGAAGTGGCAATATGTTGAGAGTAAGGCAAGAGAGCTGTGCGGACGGTTTAACTATCGGGAGATTCGTACACCGATATTCGAACAGACGAATCTGTTTGAACGGGGTGTGGGTGAAACCACGGATATTGTAGAGAAAGAAATGTACACCTTCAAAGATAAGGGCGATCGGAGCATGACGCTTCGACCGGAAGGAACAGCAGGAGTTGTCCGCTCCTACGTGGAGAACAAGCTGTACGGAGAACCGGATGTAACGAAGCTATATTACACTGGCCCGATGTTCAGATATGAACGGCCGCAGGCGGGACGCCAGCGTCAATTTCACCAGTTTGGAGTGGAAGCGTTCGGTGCGGTAGACCCTGCAATTGACGCAGAGGTTATTGCACTTGGATATCAATTTTGCCGGGAGCTTGGCCTTCAGGGCGTTAACGTGGAGCTGAACTCCGTTGGTAATGCGGAGAGCCGGGCTGCATATCGCGAGACCCTGCTGGCCTTCCTTAACCCAATGAGAGAATCGCTGTGTAAGGATTGTCAATCCCGGATGGATCGGAACCCGCTGCGTGTGCTGGACTGTAAGGTGGATCAGGATAAATTTACTGACGCGCCTTCCATTTTGGACAGCCTGAGTGAGGAAGAAACGAACCACTTCAAGAAGGTACAAGCCTATTTGGACAGTATGGAAATTCCCTATACACTGAATCATCGTCTTGTACGGGGACTTGATTACTACACGATGACTGCCTTTGAGCTGAAAGCAGAAGGAATCGGAGCCATCGATACGATAGGCGGCGGCGGCCGTTATAACGGACTTGTAGGCGATATCGGCGGACCGGATCAACCGGGAATTGGTTTTGGAATCGGTCTTGAGCGTATCCTGCTGATTCTGGATAAGCAGGGAGTGGAGCTTGATGCGGTGAAGCCGCTTGATGTTTACTTTGTAGCCCTTGGCGAAGCTGCTGAGGCCGAGGTGACAGCGCAGCTGTTTAAACTGCGCCAAGCTGGATACAGCGGAGAGCGCGATTATTTGGGCCGGAAGATGAAGGCCCAAATGAAGTCGGCCGATCGCCTGAAAGCGCGGTATACCGCGATACTTGGCGAGGATGAGCTTGAGCGGGGAGAAATCACGCTCAAGTCAATGCAAGACGGCGAGCAGCGTGTTGTGAAGCTCGCCGACCTGGTCTCCGCGCTGCAATAGTATAGCAGCGCTTCCGCTTGCACCGAGCGAAGCGGTGTAAGACATGCCGAAGGCTAGGGGGTTTTCAAGCACTTGCCTTACATGAAGCGAAGCGATCCAAGCCACGCTGAAGGCTATCAGGGTTTAGGCGCACTTGCCTTGCATGAAGCGAAGCAATGCAAACCACGCCGAAGGCTATCAGAGTTTTCAAGCCTTTGCCTTGCATGAAGCGAAGCAATGCAAGCCACGCCGAAGGCTATCAGGGTTTTCAAGCACTTGCCTTGCATGAAGCGAAGCAATGCAAGCCACGCCGAAGGCTATCAGGGTTTACGCGCACTTGCCTTGCATGAAGCGAAGCAATACAAACCACGCCGAAGGCTACCAGGGTTTACGCGCACTTGCCTTGCATGAAGCGAAGCAATACAAACCACGCCGAAGGCTACCACGGTTTACGCGCACTTGCCTTGCATGAAGCGAAGCAATGCAAATCACGCCGAAGGCTACAGGGGTTTGAACGCTCTTGGGACGCAGTGAAGCGTGGTCCTTACCTTTACAGCAACGCGGAAAAGGTAAGGACAGTAGCGCTCCCACCACCAACATAAGTTTTTTCACCTTCCACCAACTGCTGCTTCTGCTGCAGCTTCCGGGTGTCCAGAGGGCAGGGTCCCTTTGGGGTCCTCCCTGTCAGGGAGGATTTAGGAGGGTGATTTTATATAAATTTCTGATTACAAAGGAGAATGAAGATGCAAAGAAGTCATCAATGCGGAACACTCACGACCGAGCACATCGGTCAAACAGTTACACTAAACGGTTGGGTACAGACTCGCCGTGACCTCGGGGGCGTGCTCTTTATTGATCTGCGTGACCGCAGCGGCATCGTGCAGATCGTATTTAACCCGGATTACTCCGGCGAAGCGCTTAAGATTGCTGACCGTGTCCGCAGTGAATACGTTCTGGCAGTGAAAGGAACGGTAGTCAAGCGTGAGGAAGAGACGGTTAACCCGAACCTGCCAACAGGCTTGATTGAAGTACAAATTACAGAGATTGAAGTGCTGAATGCATCTAAAACTCCACCGTTCTTTATCGAAGACGGAATTGAAGTGGATGAATCCCTTCGTTTGAAATATCGCTATATGGACCTGCGTCGTCCGGAAATGCAGGAAACGCTTCGTCTGCGTTCCAAAGCAGCTAAAGTATTCCGTGACTTCCTGGATGCAAAAGAGTTTATTGAAGTAGAAACACCGATTCTGACGAAGAGCACGCCGGAAGGTGCGCGTGATTACCTGGTGCCAAGCCGTGTGCATGAAGGCGAATTCTTCGCTTTGCCACAGTCACCACAAGTATACAAGCAGCTCCTTATGGTTGGCGGCTTGGAGCGTTATTATCAGATTGCTCGCTGCTTCCGTGACGAGGATCTTCGTGCCGATCGTCAGCCGGAATTCACGCAAGTCGACATTGAGACTTCCTTCCTGCAGCAGGATGAGCTGCTTCCAATGATGGAAGATCTGATGGTTAAGCTGTTCCGCGAAACCAAAGGAGTCGAGATCGAGACCCCGTTCCAGCGTATTACTTATGCGGATGCAATGGGCAAGTACGGTTCAGACAAACCGGATCTACGCTTTGGCATGGAGCTTGTTGAGCTGAATGATATTGTAGCAACGAGCGGAGTTAAAGTATTTGCTTCGGTTATTGAAAAAGGCGGAGAAGTGAAATGCTTGAACGCGAAAGGCTGCGGAACATGGACTCGTAAAGAAATTGATGACCTGGGACCTTATGCAGCGCGTTATGGTGCCAAAGGACTGGCTTGGATTCAAGTGAAAGAAGGCGAATTCAAAGGACCTATCGTGAAATTTATGTCACCTGAAGAGATCGAAGCGATCAAAGAGCGCACAGGCGCGGAGGACGGAGACTTGCTTCTGTTCTCAGCTGACAACAAAAAAGTAGTAGCAGATGTGTTGGGCGCACTGCGTTTGAAAATCGGCCGTCAGCTTGGTTTGATTGACGATAATAAGTTTAAATTTGCTTGGGTGGTGGATTTCCCACTCCTTGGATACGATGAAGACGAGAAACGTTATGTGGCAGAGCATCATCCGTTCACGCGTCCGAAGGAAGAGGATCTGCACCTGTTCGAAACCGATCCGGGTCAAATTCGTGCTCAGGCGTATGACTTGGTACTGAACGGTTATGAAGTAGGCGGCGGCTCCATGCGTATCTTTAAACGGGATGTACAGGAGAAAATGTTCGGAGCGCTTGGTCTGTCCACGGAAGAAGCTTACGATAAATTTGGTTTCTTGCTGGATGCATTTGAATACGGCACGCCTCCACATGGCGGTATCGCCTTCGGTTTCGACCGTTTGGTTATGCTGCTTGCAGGACGTAACAACCTGCGTGAAACGATTGCATTCCCGAAAACAGCAAGCTCTACTGACCTACTCATGAATGCGCCGTCGGAAGTAGATACGAAGCAGCTGGAACAGCTTCATATCCGCGTTTCTCGCAAGCCCAAAGCGGAAAAGAACTAAGTAAGGGGGACGAATTGTCACCATGCTACATCAATTTTCAAGAACGGAACTTGCGATTGGACCGGAAGGCCTGGAAAAGCTGAAGAACAGCACCGTTGCTGTTCTCGGCATCGGGGGCGTCGGCTCAATGGCCGTGGAAGCTTTGGCTCGTACCGGTGTAGGACGGATTATTATGATTGATAAGGATGTCGTCGACATTACGAATATCAATCGTCAGATCCATGCCTTAACGACCACGATTGGTCAGAAGAAAGCAGATCTGATGGTAGATCGGGTGAAGCTGATTAATCCGGAAATCGATGCCATTGCCCTTAACATGTTCTATACAGAAGAGACTTACGAGGAATTGTTTAAATACGAGCTGGATTATGTACTGGATGCCTCTGATACCATTATTTACAAGATTCACTTAATCAAGGAGTGTATGGAGAGAGGAATTCCGATGATCTCCAGCATGGGAGCTGCCAACAAAATGGATCCTTCCAAGTTCCAGGTCGCCGACATTTCTAAGACCTCCATGGATCCGATTGCTCGTGTCATTCGTAACAAACTGCGCAAGGAGCACGGGATTAAGAAAGGCGTAAAGGTCGTCTTCTCAACAGAGCAGCCGATGAAGCCGCGTCAGGATGTAACGGATAAGATTGTTCCGGAAAATGCACCTGAGATCCGTAAAGCAAAACAGCCGCCTGCAAGTAATGCTTTTGTGCCTCCTGTTGCAGGACTTATCATGGTCAGTGAAGCCATCAAGGATTTGCTAGCCGAGAAATAAGAAGCAAGCTTAAGCCGATGCTTACAGGTTTAGGTTTAAAATGAGCACAAACTGAACAAGATAAACTTGTTCCCGCGTGGATACCAGCGTATGGTATTCACGCTTTTTTTCTTTGTATGGAGTATTTGAGTATTTATATGGATATGTGATATCTGAGAAGTGAAGGAAAAGAGGATTAGAGTATTATGAAACAAAAAAGTCTGTTCCGATGGGTTGGAATGAGACAAGGAGATGTGCTCAAGAAAGAACTTGGTGCAGGAATCATCTCCTACTTCTCTGTGGTTTATATTGTAATGGTCAATGCTTCTATTCTGGCGGATGCGGGTATGCCGCTGCAGGCAGCTATGGTGGGAACCTTGTTAACTTCAATTGCTGGCTGTTTATTTATGGCGTTTATCGGCAAATCGCCGATTATCGTAGTTCCGGGAATGGGAATAAACGCATTTTTTGCTTATACATTGGTGCATTCGATGAAATTGACTTGGCAGGAAGCATTAGCGGTGGTCACGATTACGGGCATTCTTTTTGCGATTGTCGCTTTTACGAACCTGTATAAAGTGATTAGTGAAGCAATTCCTCACAATTTACAGCATGGTATTACGGTGGGGATCGGATTATTCCTGACCTTTATCGGTCTTCAAAAAAGCGGGATTGTTGTCGCGCATCAAACGACCTTTGTTACGATCGGCCATTTTGATGATCCTGGTGTGCTGACAGCTTGTCTTACCTTACTGCTAGCTTTTGTGTTGTTCGTCAGAAATGTGCAGGGCGGACTCCTTATTAGCATGGTTGCAGGTACGATATTGGCTTATGTACTTGGTGCTGCAGAAGCCCCATCTCAAATGATGTCCGCATCGGAGCCCATACGAGAGTATGGACAATTGTTTGGGGAGCTGTCTTTTACAGGGCTAGTGAATCTATCCTTCTGGATTGCGGTCTTCTTGCTGCTGCTTATTGTTGTATTTGAAAATATTGGCCTCATTGCCTCTCATACGAACATTACCCAGCGTCCGGAGACATTTAAAGGAAGCCTTCGGGCACTTTCCATTACGAATGTGTTTGCCGGAATATTCGGTACAAGTCCTGTAGTCGCAGCAGCCGAAACAACGGCAGGAATTGCTGCGGGAGGACGAACCGGGCTTACGCCGCTCACGACAGCGGTAATGTTTGGAGCTACATTTTTGTTCATCCCATTATTAACGCTCATACCGGATAGTGCAATTGCACCCATTCTGATCATTATCGGCGGTCTGATGGTGCAAAGCGTTAAGGATATCAAGTTCTCGGATTATACTGAAGCTTTTCCTGCATTCCTGATTATGGTGATGATTCCCTTCACGTATAGCATTGTCGATGGTATGGCATTTGGATTCATTGCATATCCCGTTGCTAAGCTGGCGGCCGGTCAAGGAAGGGAAGTGCCTAAGGTTATGTATTTCATAGCCGTGCTCTTCCTGCTCAATTTTGTAGTATATGCTTTGTTGTAAAAGAGACCGTAGACTTCACCATGGCGAAGTCTAGGCCTCTCCGGAAATGAATGGCTTTTCTTTATTTTTTGTGGTATATTAGTACTCCTTTTGCTGTACGGATACGTCCGAGCTGCAAAATATTTCTTAGGAGGTAACTGAACTATGGATGACACGATTCAAAGTGCCTATCAAGAAGAGGAGCAGAGGCTTAAAGATACGATGAAGGAAGTCGATCAGCAGCTTGCGAAGCTTCAGTCGGTTCCGGTATATACCGGGCATGACTTTACAGAGCAGGTGCTGGAGGCGGGCCGAGAGGAACGCAGACAAAGACTTTCCAAGAGTGTAAAGGAGCCCTATTTCGGACGTCTTGATTTTGAAGAGCTCGGCACTGGCAGTTCAAAGCCGCTATACATTGGCAAAGTCGGCGTAGATCGTGAAGAGTACACAGATCAGCCGCTGGTCATTGATTGGCGGGCGCCAGTGGCGAGTCTCTTTTATTCTTTTACTGGTGGGGAAGGCCCCGCAGAATATGAATCACCCGAAGGTATCATTGAAGGTCTCGTATATTTAAAGCGAAATATTGTAATTCGCCAGCAGATCCTTGAGCGTGTGGCAGACACGTATAATCGGGATAGTGACCAGCCTGCCGTATCGGATGAATTCCTCGTCTATCGACTTGGGGAGAACAAGGACAACAAGCTGCGTGATATTGTATCTACGATTCAGGCAGAGCAGGACCGGATTATCCGGGCAGCGCGGAATACTGCGCTCATTATTCAGGGGGTTGCAGGGAGTGGTAAAACAACCGTGGCGCTCCATCGTCTTGCTTTTTTACTGTACCAGTACAAGGAGCAGGTTTCGGCAGAGAAAATGATTATTTTTGCCCCCAATAATATGTTCCTAGATTACATTTCAAACGTACTGCCTGAGCTCGGGGTTGGCGATATTCAGCAGAGCACCTTCTCGGATTGGGCTATGAATCTGCTGGATTTGGAGCTGAGGCTGGCCGATCCTGCAGAAACGCTGTCTTATTGGTTCGAGGGTGAAGGAGAACTACCGGAGATTACGGAGGAAGTGCCGGGACGGTTTAAGGGATCTATCGCATTTATGGAAATTCTCCGTGACTGCATTAAGAGGATGGAGATCAGCTCTGTACCGGACATGGACTTCTCACCTTGGGACGGCGCAGTGCTTCCGAGGGCAGAGATTGTGAAGTGGTTTGAGGAAGAGTATAAGCCATACCCTCTCGCGAAGCGCAAAGAACGAGTCATGGCCCGGGTACATCGCTGGATTGAAATGGAGCTCAAAAAGGCGCCTTCGGCCGCCGTTCTTAAAGAGTGGAAGAAGAAGGCATCGGCACGAGAGAAGGCTTATGGCAACAAATGGCCCAAATATGAGCCGCTTACACTGTACAAACAGATCTTCAAAGCAGCCAAAGGCGCGAGCCCCATGCCGGAGGAAGCCGTCAGCCAGATTCCAAAGTCTGTGTTGAAGTCAACAGCTCTTGATTTGAAGAACAATGTCATTCGCGAAGAGGACCTTCCGGCGCTCGTCTATTTGCATGTACTGGTACATGAGGTGGACGGTAATCAGCGCTTTGACCATGTGGTCATTGACGAGGCGCAGGATTTCTCCCCATTTCACATCGCACTTCTGGATCTGTTCGTCAAAGGGCACTCCTTTACGATCCTCGGCGATTTATCCCAGGGCATTCATGCCTATCGAGGCGTGCATCAGTGGGAGGAAATGAGCTCACTTTTTGCACCGGAGTATAATGATTATTTTGCGCTGACCCGAAGCTATCGATCTACGATGGAAGTCATTGAGTTTGCTAATACGATTCTGGAAAAAGGCGTTCAAAGCGGCATCACCGCGGTACCCGTGTTCCGGAGTGGAGACGGTGTTCGGCTCATTGATTACGGACAAGAGGGAAGAGAAGCTTCCTTGAAAAAAGCAATGGAGACGCTCATTGGCAAGGACTACCGGACGGTATCCATCCTGACACGTTCTCTGCGGGAAGCTAAAGCTGTGCATGAGAGGCTTCGGTCAGAAGGGCTGGAGGTTAATCTGATCGATGACGGCAAGAAGCAATATGAGGGCGGTTATTCCGTGCTTCCGGTGTATCTGTCCAAGGGACTGGAGTTCGATGCTGTCATTGTTGCTGACGCAGATCAAGCTCATTATGGCAGCAGTGCATGGGATGCCAAGCTCTTATATGTCGGCTGTACGCGTGCGCTGCATGAGCTGTGGCTCATGAATGGTGAGGATCGGCCTCACTACGTGGAGCAGGATAACGACGAGGTTGTTGTGGAAGGCTGGCCAGAGTAAGGCTGGCAGTTAATTAGGTTGAGGAACGTAAGTCGCACCCATGATTTGGATGCGGCTTATGTGTTCTCAGCTTTTTTGTTTCGGAGAATAAAGTATCCAAAAATATATCGAACCCACAAAACAGTAAATAAGATGGTGGTAAAGACTTTGATCTGAACGGAGGGCCAATCGACAGGTCTTGGTATGCCGTTTATTTTAGGTCTTGGATTCAGCTCATTGAACAGCATATCGACTTGTAGAAGTATAACAAAACCGATACCGAACAAGCCGAAGAGATATTCCCTTCGCATTTTGAGCAGCTTTTCATCCATCACACTGCCCAGCAGCTCATGATTCTCTTGCCATATCATATAGATCCCTGCACCTGCGGTAAATAAAGTGAGAAGTACAAAATCAAGACTAATCAGACGGTCAGCTTCGTGAACGAACGTACGGATGAGGAATATACCAATTCCTACAATATAAAGAACCATGCTTATCGTTTTCTTAGACATGCAGCTCTCCTTTTTCTATTTGTTGATAATTTACTCTATGTTCGAGATACACTCTGTTTGAGCCTTTTCAGAACCCGTAGTCCAGCGATTGACCGTAACAGGAACAATGAGAAAAAGATAATACCAAGAAGATGTAACTGTGCCGAGTCCCAATCAATGGGCATTACTCTTCCATCAAACACTTCTGGAGTAAGATCGTCCCGAAGCCTGGGTATATAAAGCAGGATCCAGATGATGGATACAATTAAAGTATAATAAGTGCCGGATTTAAATTTTTTGATTTTGTCCTCATCCCTATCGTTCAACAGCTCACGAAACTCCAGAATGGAATAGCATAGGAATGAACTACAACTGGCTAACGCGATTAAAATAATTGGAAAATCCCATAAGGGACCGTCCGATTGCAAAAATGATAAACTGAACAGTCCAGCACCAGAGCAAAAGATAAAAATAATTAAAGCCAAGTTTTTCTTAGAGATGGTCAGCATCCTCCTTAATGATCTCATGTTGCTTCTCCATTGCACGAGAGAAGGCACGAATAACAAGAGTTGAACGAAGAGCAGTAAAGACGGCAGTCATAATGATATAGAAACGAACCATTATATCAAACCAATCTGGTTTTGAATTCAGCAGATCTCCGACAGGCCCTGTTTTGGGCACGGGATAATGAAATTGCAAATAAATTAAATGGCTGCCCAGCAATATAATGACGATTGAACATAGAATGATGACCTTGTGACCACGAGACCATTTCATCATGTCCTTCTTCGAATAAGTTTTGTTTTTCAAATTGCGCTGCTCGGTAATAAGACCATACAGAAGCACACCGATGGTGACAAGCAGACATACTGCATACTCTGCATACAAAATATGACCGTCCAGTTTATAAGTGAAATAGAATCTTCCGCCGAAAATAACCAAGATGAGTATTATCAGGCTGGCTGCGGCCGTTCGTTTAACCATGTGCATACCTCCCTATCTAGAGAGAAACGTATTTAACAACCGAATAGTTAGATTTTACCATAATTAATTCCGATAAAGGATTTAGGATTGAAAAATCGAATTTTTGAAAATGAGAAGTTTAAGGCTTCATGGAGGTGGTATTTATGAAATGCGGTGCGAGAAGGTACGTGGTTGTCATTGATACGGAAGAAAATGAATTCAAGGAAATCATCGTCAAAGCCAGAACCGCCATCGAAGCGAGAAAAGTCATCCGCAAGCAGTACGGACCTAAGATTAAAATTACAAGTGTGTCACTCCTAAATCAGGAACAGGAAGGACATGTGTTATGATAAGGTAAGCACAACTTAAGGGAAGTGAAATGATGGATTTATTCTCATACAGCCAGGATGCGGAGCCGAAGGCGCGGCTGCTTGCTGATCGCATGCGTCCGCAGAGCCTGGATGAATATATAGGTCAGGAGCATATTGTCGGACCCGGGAAGCTGCTTAGACGGGCGATTGAGGCAGATCAGGTCTCATCTATCCTGCTATACGGCCCTCCAGGCTGCGGCAAAACGACACTCGCGCATATTATTTCTCACCATACGAAAGGCGAATTTGTCCGCCTGAATGCAGTCGATGCCTCAGTAAAAGATGTCAGAGAGGTCATTGAACAGGCCCAAAATAATAAGTCCATGTACGGCACGAAGACAATCCTCTTCCTGGATGAGGTACACCGTTTCAACAGCTCTAGACAGGATGCTTTGCTGCCGGCTGTGGAGAAGGGCACCATTATCTTCATCGGTGCAACGACAGAGAATCCATTTCATTATGTGAATGGAGCCTTGCTCAGCCGTTCAACCTTGTTTCAGTTGGAATCACTGACGAAGGAGCATTCACTCCTCGCCATGCGACGTGCTCTACATGATTCGGAGAAAGGACTCGGGTATATGAAGCTGGAAGCCGATGAGGATGCCCTTCTTCATATCGCTTCCATGGCAAACGGAGACATTAGAAGGGCGCTGAATGCACTGGAGCTTGCAGCGCTGACGACGCCGCCTGATCCAGACGGTACGATTCATATTACACTTACGGTAGCCGAGGAATCGATCCGTCGTCCCATCGTCAAAGCGGATGAGTCAACACAGTACGATGTACTGTCTGCCTTTCACAAAAGCATTCGGGGCTCCAGTGACGCGGCTCTCTTCTGGTTCTTGTATGCGGTAGAGAAGCTGGGGATGGACCCGATGACGTTCATACGCAGGCTCATCGCCGCGGCAAGCGAGGATATTGGTCTTGCTAATCCTCAGGCGATGGTACAGGCTGTATCTGCCCTTGAGGCTTACCGCAACAACGGCTGGCCGGAGGCCAAGCTGAACATTGCGCAGGCCATCCTGTTTGCGGTTGAGAGTCCAAAATCCAACCGAGTGTACACCGCTATAGCCAAAGCAATGGCTACGATGGATGAATTAAAATCGGCGGAAGTGCCGCTCCATCTAAGAGACGGACACTACAAGGGCTCTGTTCAGCTTGGACATGTGGGATACAAATATCCGCACAATTATCCGGGGCATTATGTAGAGCAGCAATACTTGCCGAAGGAGATTCAGGATGAAATCTTCTACGAGGCAACGGAGCAAGGCAATGAGTCCAAAATCAAGCTGAATCAGGAGCGGAGAAGAATCCGGAATCACAGAGGATGAAGGAGCTTATTTACATCGGTATCGGCGGATTTGTGGGAACGGCAGCCCGATATGGGGTACAGGATCTGATTCAGCCGGGAGAAGGTTTGTTTCCTCTGACTATATGGCTGATTAATATGGCAGGCTGCTTCTTTTTGGGCTGGTTTTTCACGGTTACTCCGGCTAAATGGAACATCAGACCTGAGCTCAGGTTATGTATTGGCACCGGATTTACCGGTGCTTTTACTACGTTCTCTACCTTCACGGTGGATGTTGTCCGATTAGCCGGCATGAGTGAGCTGTTGCTTGGAGTGTTATACGTGGTTCTAAGTGTAGCGATCGGAATATTCATGAGTGAGGTAGGAATCCGATGGGGCAAATGGATGTTAGGCAAGGCATCGCGGAAGGAGAACACAATATGATCTGGGCTGCTGGAGTAGGGGGAATGGCAGGAGCGATGCTCAGGTATACACTAGGAAAAATCATAACTCGTAAGGCAGCCGCTGCAGGATCATCGTTTCCTTGGGGTACCTGGGTGATTAATATCAGCGGATCCTTGCTGCTTGGAATCCTGTATGTGCTCACCGTGAAAGGCATATTGCCACCGTTATGGTGGGCAGTGCTCGGCATTGGATTTTGCGGAGCGTATACGACATTTTCTACCTTCGGATATGAAACGATGCAGCTTATAAGAGCGCATAAAAGAATGCAGGCCGTATTGTACGTCATGAGTTCTGTAACCGTGGGAATAGCTGCTGCATTCGCAGGTATGTGGTTAACCACATTCATCGTTAATTAAAAATTTAAATAATTCCTATAAAAAAAGCAGGAAAAAAGCCATTCTTCATGGTAATACATGAGGAATGGCTTTACTCATCTGCTTATGTGTCTGAATCACGCTTAAGCAGGTGAACCTGCAGTAACCTTTTCAACGATATCTATTGTACCGCCGCCGAGACACACATCACCGTCATAAAATACGACAGCTTGTCCTGGCGTAATTGCTTTTTGCTCTTGATCAAACTGAACATGTACCGTGCCATCTTCACGCCAGGTTAGAGTCACGCCTTGATCCGGCTGGCGATATCTAAACTTGGCAGTACAGTGATAAGGAGCACTCGGTACGTGATCATTACCCGCAATCCAGTTTACTCCTGTGGCAATAAGTCCGGTAGAGTACATGCTCGGATGCTTGTCGCCTTGAACAACGTAGAGAATATTCTTCTCTAAATCCTTATCTGCTACAAACCAAGGCTGTCCATTGCCGGAGCCGCCGATGCCAAGACCTTGACGCTGGCCGAGCGTATAATACATGAGCCCGTCGTGACGACCCTTTATTTCTCCGCTCTCGATATCGACCATATCGCCGGATTTGGCAGGCAGATAGCCAGAGAGGAATTCTTTGAAATTGCGTTCACCGATGAAGCATACACCTGTGCTGTCTTTCTTCTTGGCCGTGTAGAGACCGGCTTCTTCCGCAATGCGGCGCACCTCAGGCTTAGGCAAATGACCGATCGGGAACATGGCTCTAGACAGCTGCTCCTGATTCAGTGCATTAAGGAAATAGGTTTGATCCTTGTTATTATCTACACCACGAAGCAGTTTGTATGCTCCGTCCTCTTGAATCAGACGTGCATAATGTCCTGTAGCAACATAGTCGGCCCCAAGGTCGAGCGCTTTGTTAAGGAATTCACCGAATTTGATCTCACGGTTACACATGACATCCGGATTAGGAGTTCGACCGGACTTATATTCATCTAAGAAATAGGAAAATACTTTATCAAAGTATTCCTTCTCGAAGTTGACTGTATAGTAAGGAATGTCCAGCTGTTCACAGACGCGGCGGACATCTTCCGCATCATCTTCTGCCGTACAATGACCGAATTCATCGGTGTCGTCCCAGTTTTTCATGAAAATACCGATGACGTCGTAACCCTGCTGTTTGAGCAGCAGTGCTGTGACGGAGGAATCTACGCCTCCCGACATGCCGACGATGACGCGGGTGTTTTGATTATCGTTAGACATCGTCATCACCATCTCTATCTAAAATTGTAATACGCGTTTTATTTTAACACACTCTACCCTAACTTACGACGTAAATCGAACAATTACGATATAGAGGACTGAATCGATTGAAAGCTTCATCTAATTCTTAATATTATCGTCATTGTTTTTTCCCCATAAACGTCCTGTTTATGTTACCATTGTTTAATGGTTATGATCGGAATACTGTGAAATATGGCAATGCTGATCATAAGACCGAATTAAATCACGACATAAACCTTCTCATGATGCGAACGAGCTCATAATTACAAAATACGACTGGTTCCTTAGAATATTACTAAACAATGAGGTGTACACACTTGAAGATATCTACTAAAGGCCGTTACGGATTAACCATTATGATGGAACTGTCTGGGCGATTTGGCGAGGGCCCGACTTCACTTAAGAGTATTGCAGAGAAAAATCAGCTGTCAGAGCATTATCTGGAGCAGCTCATCGCACCACTGCGCAATGCAGGTCTTGTTAAGAGTATCCGGGGAGCATATGGCGGATACATTTTGGCGCGCGAGCCCATTACGATCACAGCAGGAGATGTTATTCGGGTGCTGGAAGGACCGATTTCTCCGGTTGATTTTACAGAGGAAGATGATCCGGCCAAACGTGACTTGTGGATGCGTATCCGCAACAGTATTGCAGAGGTACTGGATTCTACAACACTTCAAGATCTGATCTCCTATAAAGAGGATACTGAATCAGACAGCTACATGTTCTATATTTAAGCGGGGTGAAAGTCAAAATGAATATCTACTTGGATCATGCCGCATCCACTCCGGTGCATCCTGAAGTTGCAGAAGCAATGCTTAAGGTGATGACTAGTCAATTTGGTAACGCATCGAGCGTGCACGCCTTCGGGCGTGCTGCGAAGCGTACCGTAAGCAGTGCCCGGGATAAGATCGCGGCTTTTTTGGGCTCTTTTCCGGATGAGCTTATATTTACGTCAGGGGGGACAGAGAGTGACAACCTGGCTATTTTTGGTGCCTTATCTGCCCATGAAAATAATGGAAAGCATATCATTACCACTTCCATTGAGCATCACGCAGTACTCCATTCTTTTGAACAGTTGGAACAAGAGGGCTATGAGGTTACCTATCTTCCGGTTGATTCCTATGGACTTGTCAGCACAGATGATGTGAGATCAGCCATAAGACCAGATACGATTTTAATTAGTGTGATGTATGCCAACAACGAAGTGGGAACCATTCAGCCCATCGAAGAGATTGGAAGCATTGCACGGGAGTACGGTGTTTTATTTCATGTCGATGCAGTACAGGCACTCGGCTCTGTTCCTATAAATCTGCATGCATTGCCTGTGGATATGATGAGCTTCTCAGCCCACAAAATTAACGGACCTCAAGGTGTCGGAGCGCTGTATCTGCGTCGTGAGGTGAAGCTGAATCCGATCGCGTTCGGAGGACTTCAGGAGCGTAAACGCCGTGCGGGTACGGAAAATATGGCGGGGATTGTTGGTTTTGCAACAGCGGTGCAAATAGCAGCTTCTCATATGGAGGAGAGAACAGCACACGATCTTGAACTGCGAAGCGTGTTTCTTGAAGAGCTCAGCAAGGAAGTCGGAGAAGGTGAATTTGTGTTGAATGGCCATCCTGAACAGGTTCTTCCTCATATCGTTAACGTCAGTTTCCCTTCTGTCAAAACGGAGACGATGCTTATGAATCTTGATGTAGAAGGTGTAGCCTGCGCAAGCGGCTCCGCATGCACCTCAGGCTCACTCTCGCGTTCCCATGTGCTTGAAGCGATGCAATTACCTGAAGAAATTATGGATTCTGCGATTCGATTTAGTTTTGGGCTGGGTAATACTAAAAAAGATTTGGTATATACCGCTCAAAAAGTTGGAACCATTATTAAGCGGCTGCGTAGTAGAGCTTAAGGGTTTCTATATATACGGACAGAGGAGGGAATTTGCGTCCTGTTGTCATCGGCCGAATATAGTAGCACCTCGTGCTGCTCATATTCTAATTCAAGGAGATGAAAGGGATACCCCCAAGCAGACATGAAACTTCAAGAGATGATAGGTCTTGCCGTTTATGATATGACGGTCGGCAGACAAATCGGCAAAATTGTTGATTTTTTGCTTACAGAGGACTGGAAGATTTGTGGAATCGAGTTAGACGGTAGAGCCCTTTTTTCGGGCAAGGTCAAAACGATTGAATGGGGAGACATCGTCGCTTATGGCGAGGATGCAGTAATGATTCGTAATCAACAGGCGATCCGGCATACGGAAGCTGACGACATACAATATAGCTATGCCAAAGGTCATCATAAACTAAGAGATATGTCGGTGCTTACAAGGGAAGGCTTGAGGCTCGGGCACGTAACCGACGTTTATTTTGACCAGGAATTGGGAAATCATATAATAAGTCTCGAAATTAGTGACGGGTTTGTCACTGACTTGATGGAAGGCCGGAAATGGCTGCCTCTTGCAGAAGAGATAACGCTTGGCGAGCATGCCATTATCGTTCCTGCTGCAAGTGAGCAGCATCTGTATAGAATGAATTAAGAGAGCGGATATGTAACCAAGTATATGATCTTAAGTTCAAGCTATGACAGTATTAAGTGTTTAATATTCTGCTAACGGATAGGTGAAGTTAATGAAATGTCCAAATTGTAGTTCCAAAGATATAGGAAAGATTGGTTCACACCAATTTTATTGCTGGGGATGCTTTATTGAGCTGACAGTGAACGGAGATAAGATGTCAGTGTATCAAGTGGAAGAGGATGGAACGCTGAGCTCACTTGATGATCTATTCTTTGGTGATGAGATGCCACAGGATTATCCTGGCATACAAATATCACAATAACTTATTACCAACAACTTCCTCTATGCACGGTCTAACACGCGCTAGTCATGACTTCTAGAAGAAGTATACATAGCTGTCGGTTCATGTGATGGGGATAGTCAGAAAAAATAGAAACGCTAATCGTATTTCAGCCTGTTGGAATACAGTTAGCGTTTTTTTGTTGTACCTTTATGTCCCTTGGACGAGTACAGGATTAAATTGTGATGGTCCTACATATACTTACATGGATAAGCCCGTCCGAGGAGGAGACAGATGTGGAGCACTTAAAAAACAGCAAGCTGTTTCGATACGGATTGCTCATATTACTTGCCCTTATCATTTTATATTTTATTTGGCTGCTTCGGCCAATGCTCCTTGATATATACGATTTTTTCAAAGCTATACTCGCACCATTCATTGTTGCCTTAATTGTATCGTATGTGCTAAACCCTGTCGTTAGTATGCTCGGAGGCCGTAAAGTGCCTAGAAGCATAGCTGTGCTGCTTATATATGCTGTGTTTATCACCTGTCTTGTCGTTATCCTGATGAATGTCATTCCGATGTTTGTTGAACAGCTGGAACAACTGAATGAGCACTTGCCTGAGCTCAATATGCATGCACAGAGCTTAATGAATAACATGAACAGCGGTTTAATGCCTCCGGGGATTAGGACAGGTATTAATGGATGGCTGTACCAAATGGAGAATCGTTTGGCCACAGGGATCTCCGCTTTTATGGACAACATCGGCTCAACGATCAATACGATTTTCAATATATTTATCGTTCCGTTTCTGATTTTTTACATGCTCAAGGATTTTGATGTTATGGAAAAAGCGGTCGTCTCCTATCTTCCGCGTTCACAGCGAAAATCCATTGTCATGCTCTTAAAAGATATTGATACGGCGCTCGGCAATTATATAAGAGGTCAGTTTATCGTATGTATTGTTGTCGGCATATTTGCTTACATCGGATATATGATCATTGGCATGCCGTATGCCTTGCTTCTGGCGAGTGTTGTATGTGTGTTTAATATTGTACCTTACCTGGGTCCTTTTCTGGGTGCTGCTCCGGCGGTAGTCATGGCATCTACGATCTCCTTTAAAATGGTGCTGTTTGTCGTCATCGTGAACACCCTTTGCCAAATACTAGAGAGCAATGTAGTGTCTCCACAAGTGGTTGGCAAAACGCTTCATCTGCATCCGCTGACGATCATATTTGCGCTGCTTGTCGGAGGAGAACTGGCGGGAGTGATCGGTCTAGTACTGGCTGTTCCTGTATTTGCTGCGGTTAAGGTGATCTTTCAGCATTTCTTTATATACTATATCAAGCGGAAGACGATCGAATAAGGCAGCAACTCTTTCCTTTCCCGAAAGGCTGCGTTGACATGTACATTCTGGAACGATATAATAAATTATGTATGTTTATATCGTAAATTCAATGATGAAATCAAGTACGTCAGGGTGTTCCCTCAGAGAATGGACTCCTTCAGCTCCTGCTAACTAACAGTTATCATTAGGTGATGAGCTGCTGGGTGTAAGAGTCCTGGAATGAAGCGGCGGAAAGCTAATTTCGGAGAGCGGTTAAAGCCGCCGGTTGACCTACCGTTATCAGGTTCTACAAGGCGATCGCTTGTATTCTCATTCGTATGATGAGCTGCAGCGATAACCAGGGTGGTACCGCGATTAACTCGTCCCTGATCTCATCAGGGGCGTTTTTTTATTCCCTGCGGCTTTTTCTCCCGTACCGGGAATAACCTTTTTTTTTATTTATTTTTTAGCCTTCTTCCTTTTCAGTGGGACACACCCAAAGCGGAGTGGGCAGAATTGTTCATAGAAGCGAAGCGCTCGTATTTGTTTCTGAATTTTTACCACTGGTAATTATTCTGATCAAATTCAGAAACAACGACGATCGGAGAACAATCTGACCATGGAGCGGAGTACCCCAAGAGTCGCGAAGGCTAATCGATATACATTTAAAAACCGGAGGTTATGAACTATGAAGGCTAGTGAAATCCGTTCCAAATGGATCGAGTTTTTTGCATCCAAAGGACATAAAATCGAACCCAGCGCATCGCTTGTACCGCATAATGACCCATCCTTATTATGGATTAACGCAGGGATGGCGCCTCTTAAGCAGTACTTTGACGGACGTGTGAAGCCTGAGAATCCACGTCTTGCCAATTCACAGAAATGTATCCGTACCAATGATATCGAGAATGTCGGCAAAACGCGCAGACACCATACCTTTTTCGAAATGCTCGGGAACTTCTCCATTGGAGACTACTTCAAGGAAGAGGCGGTAACTTGGGCATGGGAGTTCTTGACTGACAAGAAATGGATCGGATTTGATCCCGAACGCTTGTCCGTTACCGTTTATCCAGAGGATGAAGAAGCATATAAGCTGTGGAATGAAAAAGTCGGCCTGCCGGCTGAGCGCATCATCAAGCTCGAAGATAACTTCTGGGATATCGGTGAAGGTCCATGCGGACCTTGTACTGAAATTTTCTATGATCGCGGCGAAGCTTACGGCAATGACGCGAACGATCCGGAACTGTACCCAGGTGGAGAGAATGAGCGCTACCTCGAAGTATGGAACCTGGTATTCTCCCAGTTCAACCATAACAAGGATGGCAGCTATACACCGCTTCCGAACAAAAATATCGATACAGGTGCAGGTCTGGAGCGTTTGACTTCGATTCTGCAGGATGTAGATTCCAACTTCGATACAGATCTGTTCCAGCCGATGATTCAGCGTACAGCCGAAATTGCCGGAGTGAAATACAATGACAGCGTAGAGATTGACGTCGCGCTTAAAGTCATTGCTGACCATATCCGCACCGTTGCGTTTGCCGTTGGTGACGGGGTGCTGCCTTCCAATGAGGGTCGTGGTTATGTTATCCGCCGTTTGCTTCGTCGTGCAGTGCGTTACGGCAAAGTTCTTGGTCTAGATCGTCCTTTCATGTATGAATTGACACAGCAAGTAGCAGACGTTATGGGTGTATACTATCCAGAGGTTATCGACAAGCAAGAATTCATTGCTAAAGTGGTGAAGACGGAGGAAGAACGTTTCCATGAAACACTGAGTGATGGTCTTGCCATTCTGGCAGATATCAGTGGACAGGCTAAATCAGAAGGACGTTCTGTTATCAGCGGACAAGATGCTTTCAAGTTATATGACACCTATGGCTTCCCATTCGACCTCACAGAGGATTATGCAGCAGAGCATGGCCTGACTGTAGACCGTGAAGGCTTTGATGCAGCAATGCAAGAGCAGCGGGATCGTGCTCGTTCTGCACGACATGAGAATGAGAGTATGAAGGTTCAAGGCGGGGCGATTGCCGATCTGACGGTTAAAAGTGAATTTGTTGGATATAATGACCTCGTGACAGAATCAACGGTAGTTGCTCTTATTCACAATGATGTGAGTGTAGATGCAGTCGGTGAAGGCGATACTTGTCAAGTCGTACTTGATATCACTCCTTTCTATGCGGAGAGCGGCGGCCAAGTTAGTGACAAGGGGCTTCTTCGCGGAGCAGCTGCTGTGGCTAAAGTAGAGGGCTTGATGAAAGCACCGCTTGGACAGCATGTTCATATCGTAAACGTTGAAGCTGGTGAGCTTCGCGTAGGGGATAAGGTCAAAGCCGAAGTAGACAAGACGAGCCGGGATGCGATTGTCAAGAACCATACCGCAACTCACCTGCTTCACAAGGCATTGAAAGAAGTGCTTGGTGAGCATGTCAATCAAGCAGGTTCGTTGGTCGAACCTTCACGACTGCGCTTTGACTTCTCCCATTTCGGAAGCATTACGCCAGAAGAGCTGCTCGACATCGAACGTAAAGTAAATGAGCAAATCTGGAATCAACTAGATGTAGTCATTGAATATAAATCTATTGATGAAGCAAAAGCTATGGGTGCAATGGCATTGTTTGGCGAGAAATATGGAGACATCGTGCGCGTCGTTCAAGTGGGCAGCTACAGCCTCGAGCTATGCGGAGGCTGTCATGTAAATAACACTTCTGAGATTGGTCTCTTCAAATTGGTAAGCGAAAGCGGCATTGGCTCTGGTGTGAGACGGATCGAGGCACTTACAGGACGCGGCGCATATGAATACCTGGAAGGACAGCTGGATCTGCTGAAACAATCCGCTGCACTGCTCAAATCCAATCTTAACGATGTTCCTAAGCGTATTGATTCGCTTCATCTGCAAGTGAAGGAGCTGACACGTGAGAACGAATCTCTTCAAGGGAAGCTCAGCTCGATAGAAGCAGGTCAGCTTACGGATAAAGTAGTCCAGCATGGGGATACCAAGCTGCTTGCAACTCGAGTGGAAGTGTCCGGAATGGAAGCACTTCGTACACTAGCTGATGAGCTCAAGGTGAAATTGCCGGATACGGTCCTTGTGCTTGGAGCGGCAAACGAGGATAAAGTGAATTTTGTCGTTGTCGTACCGCAGGAGCATGTGAAAAAAGGCCTGCATGCGGGTAAAATAGTTAAAGAAGTAGCAAGTGTGTGCGGCGGAGGTGGAGGCGGACGTCCTGACATGGCACAAGCCGGCGGCAAGGATGCCTCGAAGCTGGATGAAGCGCTCCGCGTAGCGGAACAGATCGTCGCAGGATAACGATACGGCTCTTCCCGCAAAAAGTTAAAACACTCACTTTCTTTGATATATTTGCAAAGCGCCAAAATATGTTATGATATAGAAGAAATCAATTCGGCATGGCAAGAGTTTACTCTCTTGCCTTATGCAGGAGCGAGGTGTCATAAGTGGACTCCATGGATAAGACAGTTAAATTCAACGTCAAGGGTGATGTGGAAGAAGCCTCTGCACAAGAGATTCTTCTAAAGGTATATGATTCATTACTGGAGAAAGAATATAATCCGATTAACCAAATCGTAGGTTATCTGATCTCCGGGGATCCTGCCTACATCCCTCGTCACAACAATGCCAGAAGTCTAGTCCGCAAAAAAGAACGCGACGAACTGATTGAAGAACTGGTACGTTCTTATCTGGCCAATCACCGATAAGAATAGGAGAACTGAATGAAGATTTTGGGTTTGGATTATGGCGACCGAAGAATTGGTGTCGCGATCAGTGACGCCTTCGGCTGGACTGCCCAGGGATTGGAAGTAATAGAACGGCGCCGGGATGGGGATGAATTTGGACGAATTCATGAGCTCGTTCGTGAGAACGAAGCTAGTGAGATCGTCGTTGGTTTACCCAAGAACATGAACGGCACCGTAGGTCCTCGCGGCGAGCTTTGCATGGAATTTGCACAGAAGCTGCGGGAGATGTTGGACTTGCCCGTTCACCTGTGGGATGAGAGGCTGAGCACCGTTTCGGCAGAACGAACGCTCGTTGAAGCTGACGTCAGCCGGAAGAAGCGTAAGAAGGTTGTGGACAAAATGGCCGCAAGCTTAATATTGCAAAATTATTTAGATGCCAAAAGTACAAGGTGAGGGGGACGTTAAGCTATGACGGATAATCGTTTGGGTATGGACGAGGATCGCGAGATTATTTATATTACCGATGAGGAAGGCAACGATGAGGAGTTTGAAGTCATCATGACCTTTGACGTCGATGGTTCAGATGCTAAATACATGATGGTTGTCCCTGTGGAAGCGGACGAGGACGAAGATGAGTCCGAAGTATATGCATTCCGTTATGAAGAAGACGGGGATGATATTAAACTGTTCACGATTCAGGATGAAGCGGAATGGGCCATCGTTGAAGAAACTTTCAATACCCTTGTTGCGGCTGAAGAAGACGAGGAGAATGTATAGATGACCGAATATCCTTTTTCAAGAGCGAATCTTGTCGTTACAACTCGCTTAAGAGAAACATTTGGATCTGAGGTTGAACTGGAAGATGAGAGCGGTAAGTCGGTTCCCTATGAGCTTCTCGCTGAGTTCGAAGTGTTGGGTCAAGGATATGTTGTACTGCAAGCCTTGAAGAGCAAGTTCGATGATTATGAGCTGCTTCGGGTTATGTACAATGAGAATGGAATTCCTGAGCTGATCACGATTGAAGATGATGAAGAGTGGGAGAACATTGCTGAGCTCTATGATGAATGGTCTTTACCAGATGACGAAGGCTAGAATGAGGCACCTCTACCGAGGTGCCTGATTTGTATGTTATCATAGTAGGTATGAATAGGATTGAATTATGGAAGGGCGGAGAAGTCCGCTCTTTTTAGTTATGAAGGGGTGGAATTTTTTTTGAAAGCAAAATACTTCAGACGGTTCATCGTGCTAATCCTGCTTATTGTCGTGTTAGCAGGGGGAGGACTGTATGTATGGCAATCCATGAAGCCGGTGGCTTCCAAGGACGAGCCTGTTGTCTTCACGATCGAACCCGGAACAGGTACCTCAGGCATCGCCGATTTACTTGAAGATAAGGGACTGATTCGAAACGCTCTATTATTCAAAGCATATTTGAAGCTGAACGATCAAGGTGCGAACTTTCAAGCAGGCACTTATGCCTTTCAACCCGGAATGAATTATGATGAAATGATTACGGCTCTTAATAGCGGAGATGTACAAAAAGAAGAAATGCTGCGTTTTACAATTCCAGAGGGCTATACTTTAAAGCAGATAGCGCAGAAGCTGGAGGATGAAGGGATTACAGACGGTAAGATCTTTATGCAGTTAGTTCAAGATAAGGAGCTGTTTAATGACATTCCTCTGGTGGCTTCTATACCGGACAATGCAAATTACCGATATGCACTTGAGGGATATTTATTTCCTGAAACCTACGAGATGAAGAAGGATAGTACAGCGGAAGATATTATTCGTCGCATGCTGACGGAAATGCAGGATAGACTGAATGGTATTCCTGAACTGGATGCAGACCTCAAGGCGGTTAACCTGAATCTTCATCAGCTGCTTACTGCAGCTTCGCTCATTGAACGTGAAGTGGTGGTCGATCGTGAAAGACCGCTCGTTGCGGGAGTCATTTATAATCGGCTAGAGCAAGATATGAGGCTTGAAATGGATGCTACTGTTCAATATTTGCTGGATAAGCAGAAGGAGCGTCTCTTGTACAAGGATCTTGAAGTGGAAAGTCCATATAACACCTATCGGAATGAAGGACTGCCGCCCGGTCCGATTGCAAGCCCAAGCTTAAGTGCGATTGAAGCTGCGCTTGCGCCGGAGCCATCTGATTATTTATTTTACGTTACCAAGAAGGATGGGAGCTCAGAGCATTTATTTGCTGAGACCTATGAAGAGCATTTAGACAATATCGAGAAAAGTAATGAAAGTGCGGAATAACGGAGGGATGGCTTTGACACGGCCTTATGAACTGCTCGTCACAGCAAGTGATTTACAGGAAGCAGAGCGCCTGCTGAAGGCAGGAGCGGATGCTGTTGTTATTGGGGAAGACCGGTTTGGAATGCGCCTTGCGGGAAATTTCATGCTGGATCAGATTGCAGAAGCGGTACGGCTGGCGAAGACATATGATGCCAAAATCTACGTATCCATGAACAACATTATGAATAATGATGTGCTGTCTGATATTCCAGAGTATGTACGTGCGCTGGCGGAAGCCGGTGTGGAGGGAATTGAATTTAATGATCCTTCGGTGTTAAGCGCTGTTCGGGAATTTGCACCTGAGCTTAAGCTGCACTGGAACGCAGAGATGACCTCTACCAACTATAGAACCGCAAATTATTGGGGACGTAAAGGGGCTAGCCGGGTTGTCCTTGCAAGAGAACTAAATATGGATGAGATAACCGAAATGATAGATCTTCTAGAGGTTGAAGCCCAGGTTCAAGTTCATGGGATGACGAACATATATCATTCTAAGCGCCAATTGGTAGCGAGCTATATGCAGCAGCAAGGCCGCCCCGTTGAGGGAGATCTCGGCTTAGCCAGAGGCTTGTTCCTCATTGAAGCAGAGCGCAGGGAAGAGAAATTCCCGATTTACGAGGATCGTAATGGCACGCATATTATGAGCTCAGAGGATATTTGCATTATGGAGGATCTCCATCTGTTAATGGCGGCTGGTGTACATTCCTTCAAGATTGAAGGGCTTCTGAAGAGTGCGGCATATAATGAGGCGGTTGTCCGTGCTTATCGTACAGCGATAGATGCTTATACTGCTGATCCGTCCGGTTATGCCTATAAGGAAGAATGGCTGGATGAAGTGCGTCAGCTGCAAGACCCAGAGCGTGAGCTTTCGTTTGGATTTTTCTACAAAGAACAAGTTTATTGATTCGAGGTGCGAATAGGTAGAATGGAAACATTATCAAAACGGAAGTATTCAGGTAAGCGTAACCGGTTGGCTAAGCCTGAGCTTCTAGCTCCTGCAGGAAATTTGGAGAAATTGAAGTTTGCTATCCATTATGGTGCAGATGCAGTGTATATTGGCGGTCAAAAATACGGCCTTCGTTCAAACGCAGATAATTTCAGCTTTGAAGAAATGCGTGAAGGTGTAGAGTTTGCGAAGAAATATGGTGCCAAAGTCTTTGTAGCGACCAATATATACGCACATAATGAAGATGTGGATGGGATTGAAGCTTACCTGAAAAATCTGTACGAGGCAGGCATTGCGGCTATTATCGCTGCAGACCCGGCCATTATAGAGGTCGCTCAGCGTGTGACTCCAGGTATGGAAGTGCATCTTAGTACGCAGCAATCAACGGTAAACTGGCAGGCAGTCAAGTTCTGGAAAGAAGAAGGACTGCCGCGTGTCGTTCTGGGACGTGAAGCAAGCTTCGAGGAAATTCAAGAGATCAAGAAGCATGTGGATATTGAGATTGAGGCATTTATTCATGGCGCGATGTGCTCGTCCTATTCCGGCCGCTGTGTGCTATCCAATCATTTCACAGACCGCGACTCGAACCGAGGCGGCTGCTGCCAGTCCTGCCGCTGGAAATATGACCTGTTTGAAGATGTACGCGAGGAGGGCGTGTGGGTATCTGAGGAGGATATGCAGAACGCTCGTGTGCTTCAAAATTTTGAGCTCGGCGTCAATCAGATTCCGTTGTATGAGCAAGAGGATCAGGCCTTTACAATGGGCTCCAAGGATTTGTGCATGCTAGAGCATATTCCAGACTTAATTGATGTAGGAATTGACTCTTTCAAGATTGAAGGCCGAATGAAATCCATTCATTATGTAGCGACGGTCGTTAATGTATATCGACAAGCGATTGATTCCTACATGGAAGATCCGGACAACTATGTGTTGAAGCCGGAATGGCTGGAGGAAATACAGAAGGCAGCTAATCGTCCGCTGAACACTGGATTTTTCTACGATACACCAGATCATGAGGATCATATTTATGAGCCGGAAGAGAAGGCAGTACCGTATGATTTTGCCGGACTTGTCATGGACTATGATCCACAGACACAGGTAGCAACGATCGAGCAGCGGAATTACTTTAAGCCGGGCATGGAGATCGAATTTTTTGGACCGAATGGAACATTCTTTAAGCAGAAGGTTACTGAAATCTTCGATGAAGCAGGTAATCAGCTGGAGGCTGCCCGCCATCCGCTGCAATACATTAAGATGAAAGTGGACCAGCCTGTAGCGTATTTTGACATGATGCGCAAGAAGAAGTAAATAAGACTCAGGACCAAAGCCCTCGTATATCGGCAAACGAGGGCTTTTTTTTAATAGTATTCTAGGAAAAAAGTTATAGTTAATTTCTCAAAAAAGCAAAGGTTTTGGAAGAAACTTGTCGAAATAATAGATAATACTAGAAAGTTTACATAGCTATGATAATTCTTTACGGTGGGTGAATAAAAGATGAAGTGGAATCCAGTGAAAAAAAGAAAGCGTAAACATGAGGAGGAGATCCAAAAAAAGGAGAAAAAGAGACTTGAACTGGCTTCGATCTTATCTTGGAAGCAAGTATTGAAATTTAATCCTTTGCGTTCAGTAGGTGTACGATTATTTCTTATTTTCATGGTTGCTATCCTGCTTGTCGTGTTTGGTCTAGGCACCCTGTCTTATCAAACTGCCAAATCGACGATCAAAGAAACGGCCTCTGTTGCCAACCAGGAAGCCATTCATCAAGTGGGTCAAAAGCTCGATCTGATTATGGAGCGTTATGTAGATTTATCGACACAGATCTTTTTCGATACCCATATTCAAAGCAATCTAGAGACATTACTCAGCACGGGCATATCCGATTTCGACAGATTTGAGGCAACGTCCCTGGTAGGCGAGTCGCTTACGAATATGCAGTTTACAAATGCAACAGTAGCTTCAATGACCATCATTCATAAGAATGAAGAGGTTCCTGTGATCAGCACCGGGGCAGCTTCAACCATGAGTGGTGTTCGTGAGGAAGAATGGTTTAATACCCTGCTCGAAGCCGGAGGGGTCATGTGGCTGCCAACTACAGTTGCAGAATCTGGACAGGAACATACATATCGAATGGCCAGAGCTCTTAAAAATGTGAATGCCAGTATCGGTACTTATATCATCGTAATAGAGATTAAGGCAAGTGCTATTGAAGACGAACTGAAGACTATAAATTTGGGTGAGAACGGAGTTACACAAGCAATTTCAGAGGATGGCATTGTGGTTGCTTCTACCCTTCCTGATCGGGCAGGCCGCGAAACTGAGCTCTCCTTCTATTCCGAAATTACGGAGGAAGCAGGCTCCACCGATGCAAGGAATACCATCAATGGTCAGAATGAAGAGGTTCTGGCAGTCTATAACACACTTGATGTATCCGGCTGGAGGATTATTGGGATGATCCCGGTGGTCGAGCTGGTTAAGGATGCACAGTCGATTCTCGTTACAACGATTATCGTCGCGATTGTTTCCTTAGTGCCCGCTATTTTACTAGGAATATGGATGGTACGCATGATTGCGAAGCCGCTGGTGAATTTGAAGGATCTGATGTTCGAAGGAGCGAAGGGCAATCTGACGGTGCGTACAACACATAAGAGCAAAGATGAAATAGGGATGCTCTCCGAGAGCTTTAATCTGATGATGGAACAGATCACCAAGCTCGTGAATCAGACGAATCAGACGGCAGAAGATGTGCTGCTGACGGCATCTGAGCTTAGCTCAGCCTCACAGAAGACGGCTGCAGCAGCAGCTGAAGTAGCGATCGCAACCGAACAAATTGCAGGTGGGGCTACGAACCTGGCATCCGAAGCAGAGAGAGGCAGTGAGATGACGGAGCTGATCTCAACACAGATGCAGAAGGTGGTTGGAACCAACGAGGAGCTTGATCAATCCGCTAGACTGGTTGAAGGGGCGAGCCAGGAAGGTACAAAGTATCTTGGTGAGCTGCTAGGCAAAACGGAGCAAAGCGAGCAGATGATTCGAGCGTTGGTTACAAAAGTAGATACACTCAAAACAAGCACTTCATCTATTCTGGGCATTCTGGATGTCCTCCATAATATTGCAAGACAAACGAATATACTCTCGCTTAATGCGACAATCGAGGCAGCAAGAGCTGGCGCCGCAGGCAGAGGCTTCATGGTAGTAGCAGGCGAGGTGCGGCAATTGGCAGATCAATCGAAGCAATCGATTGACATGGTTGCGGAGATGACGGATCGAATTATGAATGAAATGAACGAGACGGTAGCAGCATTGTCAGAAGCATACCCGCTCTTCCAGGAACAGATACAAGCTGTGAAGGAAACAGGCGAGATCTTCCAAACCGTAGAAGAACAGATGGGGATGTTCGTGAACAAGCTGACCGAAACGTCCGCTTCCATCGATGCGCTGAGTCAATCCCAAGCTACATTATCTGAAACGATGATGAGTGTAAGCTCTGTAGCTGAGCAGTCCTCTGCTACGTCGCAGGAGGTTGCATCTCTCAGTAGTGAACAGCAGAGTGTCGGCAACCAGCTCGTGGAGCTATCGAACAAAATGGAACGCGTATCCGAGGAGCTGAAAAGTACATTATCTGCATTCCGTATATAATCTTTTTCATATGAAAGCTGAATGATTTTACTTTCCTCCGTCCAACAGGACGGAGGTTTTTCTATATCTGAGGAGATGAACTTAATAAAAAGATAGGTTTTGAGCATAACGGAAAGGGAGATAATAGGATGTAATTGAGTTTCTTGTATAAATCCTAACTAAGGAATCAAAGGCAGGCGGCAGCTATGAATTTGCTTCGAAAACAAAGAATATTTTACGCCTTATTCCTGATGCTGATCGTATTTGCAGCCATAATTATACGCCTTGGGTATATTCAGTTCATTCAGGTGAATCATCACTTAGAGAATTCTGAACGAACGATGCTGCAAATGTCCGTGCTTCAGCGTGAGCAGGGAATCGTGCTGGATTCAGGCAGGGGACAATTTATGGATCGGAATCACAAGCCGATTACAGGGCAGCTGATATGGGTTCCGGTCTTATTCCCGTTAGAGGATAAGTTAAATGGGGAACAGGAACAGCAGCATCGAAAATTGGCTCATATATTGAATATAGACGCAAACCAGTTGTGGGAGAAATGGAGTGCGCTTCATTCCCCTGTATACTGGAAATCTCCCACAGGAGAGCCGGTGAAGTTAAGCCAGGCACAGATCCAGGCAATTCGGCAGTTGCAGCTGGAGGATGTTCAGGCTCTGCCCTATATGGATCGATACTCTGCCTTGAAGGAGAATGGAATGCAGTGGCTGGGCTATTTATCTGAAATGCCTGACGCTGAGAAGCCGGTTGTAAAGCTCGAAGTCAAGGATCCCTTTAATGTAAAAACAGGTGCCGCAGGTCTAGAGCGAAGTCTTGAACCCTTACTAAAGGGACTTGGTCCAACCATTGTCTCCAATATGGTAGATAGTCACAAGAAGCCGGTAGAAGGCATGGGACCACGACTTATCGCACCGCATAATCCCAAATATCCGCTCCATATTCAAACAACGATAGACTTATCCCTTCAGCAGAAGCTGGAGCAGCTGACCACTCAAGCTGAGGTGAATGAAGGAGCAGTCGTTGTGCTCGATGCGGACAATGCCGAGGTAAGGGCGATGGTATCGCGTCCTTTTTACCATCCAGCGGATATTCACCTTGAGGACGGCAGCTCGGTCAATCAGGCCACCACGGCGGCGGTTCCCGGTTCTATATTCAAGCTGGTCACTGCAGCCGCAGCTTTGGAGCAAGGGGCTGTGAGCTCAACTGAAACATTTCATTGCTCAGGTCATTATGGCAAGTATGGCCTGGCCTGCTGGAAAAAAGAAGGACATGGTACGATTACATTCGAAGAGGCTTTTGCCGGGTCCTGCAACGTTGCGTTTGCAGAGGTAGCCTCAAGGCTCACCTCGAGCCAGCTTCTACAAGCAGCCCATGCTTTGGGGCTTGGACAGCAAGTAGGCTATCATCGGGAGCATTACTTGGGCCTGCAGGATTTTAGACTGTTTGATCACGAGGACGCAGGAGAAGTATTCCATTCGGCAGATATATTGAAGCAGAACGATGAAGGAATTCGGATCCAGACGGCAATCGGTCAAAGAGATGTAAAGATCACCCCGCTTCAGGCGGCTAATATGATCGTTACGGTACTCCATGAAGGTCAGGTACTCTCTCCCAAGATTGTATCAGAGATTCATTATGCGGATGGCAAGCTCCTTGCCGAGATTAAAGACCCGTCTTTGACCCAATCCGGGATGCCCACAGCTTCTCCCTTTCAAATTCACAGTTCGACTGCGAAGCAGCTGCGATCCTATATGGAGCAGGTTGTCGAGGAAGGGACAGGCATTCGTTTGCAGCAGGCCATTTGGCCGTTAGCCGGCAAATCCGGGACGGCTCAAGTGCTGCACAATGGCGTGGAGAAGAATAATCAGTGGTTTATCGGATATGGACCCGTAAATCATCCCAAGTACGCTGTAGCCGTTCTGGTGAAAAATGAGTCGGTTCATTCCCAACATAAAGCCACAGCGCTTTTTCAGCAGGTTATGGATGTTCTTGCAGGTACTTCGGATTAGAAGAGGAGCGGAACTATAAGTTCCACGTACGAAAAAAGGATAGGTAAGGCATGCTATTGCGTGCCTGCTATCCTTTTTTTTGAATTCAATATCAATTGCTGTTGTTCTGATCATCCACTGCAAAAGGAGAGGATTGGAATTCATCCTCAGGCAATCGGATCCAGCGCTGCAAATACCCCTGCTGCCACAATTCTTTAATCAGAATGAGCAGGATTGGTGAGAGAATGACGCCAGAAATGCCGAAGATCGAGAGCGAGATGAGCATAAAGGATAACATCAGATAGGCGGACGTTACCCCGATGGAGTTGCCTGATATTTTTGGCTCAGCCAGCTGTCTTACGAGCATAGTCACGCCCATTACGATTAATAAGCCAACGGCAGTTCCGACATCACCCACGATGAACAAATAAATGCTCCACGGAATAAATATAACAGGTACCCCGAGCAGCGGCAGAAGATCCAGTACAGCTGCGATGAGCGCGAGTGTAAGGGCGTTTCCGGTTCCGAGAATGATTAGACCGATCAATACAAGCACAAAAGTAATGGAGATGAGAATGAGCTGTGCTTTAAGATAAGCTCCAATCGCCTTGAATACATGATTCTTCAAGAACAGATAAGCTTGCTTAAGCGTATTAGGTGCTTTTCTTTTGGTAATCATTCTCCACATATCAAACTCGACGCTCAGGAAGAATGCCAGTATAATGGCCACTGCAAAATTTCCGATGAACGAGGAGAAGGAGCTCAGCATACCGACTATGTACCCGAGGAAGCCTGCGCCCCAAGAGGAGAGGGCTGCCGTTACTTTTTCAAAATTCTGATTAATTTGGTCAGTCACGGTTGCCGGCAGTGCATTCCACTGGGTCTGAAACATTTCGAGCAGCTGAGTAAATTGGGTCTGGATCAGTGTCATATACGCCGGGATATTATCCTGGAATTGAGTAATGGACGATACAATGATTACACCTAGTCCGAAGAAGATGCCTAAGAGAACAGCTACGAACAAAAGTACCGAAATGGCTGACGCCAAGGCTTTTTTTAAGCCTCTTTTATGTAGAAACTTAGCCAAGGGCTCGATAATGACAAATACAAGAAAAGATAGAAATACCGGAGCAGCGATCTGGTACAGCTGGCTTGAAACAAACATGATCAGAAATACGGTCAGCGCAATTAATCCGACATCGAGTGCGGTTCGCCAATATTTTTTGTAAAGAGGAAGCATATTATAACAACGACTCCTTTTATAAAGTGTGTAATTCTCCTATCTAGGAAGTATACGTTAATTTTAAAATCAAGGGTTCATTTTATTCACAATATGATAAAATAATAGTTAGTGTTGTTTTTAAGATTTTGTAATGTACGTCTTACAACCACACGTTACGAGTCTAAAAAAGTGAGGAATACCGTCATGCAGAACTTGCTGCTGTTGCTCTTTTACATTACATCTTTTTATGCATTTATACCTAGTTTGATCAGCCGTTTATTCGGATTTCGAGTATTCAGACGCGGAAGGAATCTAAAGGATTTTGCATTAACTTTCGATGATGGCCCGGATCCCGACTACACGCCGCAGCTGCTTGATCTGTTGAAGAAGCATAATGCCAAGGCCACCTTTTTTGTTGTGGGTGAACATGCAGAGCGCAATCCCGAGCTGTTAAGAAGAATGCACGCTGAAGGTCATCTTATCGGCATCCACAATTATATACATCAAACTAATTGGCTGATGACACCCAAAGTCGTTCGTCAGCAGATAGAAAGAACCGGCTCCATCATTTATAAGATTACTGGATCCCATGCACTATATTACCGTCCACCGTGGGGAATTACCAATTTATTTGATTTCTCCAAGAAGCATCACCATCGCATTGTATTATGGTCTGGCATGTTCGGTGATTGGAGAGAACGACTTGGAGCAGATCGGCTGACAGAGCGGATGCTGAAGAAGCTGCGAGGCGGCGAGGTCATGGTACTTCATGATTGTGGAACGACACCAGGAGCAGATCGGCATGCACCGGCTCAAATGCTCATTGCACTGGATCGGGTTCTGTCAGAGGCTAGTCACCGAAATATTCAAAGTATACGAATTGATGATATGATATCTCAACATTACGCGGCTAAGCAGCAAATAGCGGGAAGGGAGGCAGTTATGAAGATTCAGTCTAGCTTTAAACGTTTAGTGGTTCGGGCATGGCTCGGTTGGGAGCAGATATTCCATATGATTACCAAGCTGAAGACGATAACGCCTCAAGATCCATTCTTGCATTATCGAGTGCGTCCTTATCAAGGTAAAGCCATTGAGCTGCCGGATGGTCACTCCCTGCAAAAAGGGGACGACATCATAGAGCTTCATTTTGATAATAAAAAGCTGTATCAGTTAGGAACTTCTTCAAAAACTTCTGTTCATCTCGCAATCCGTATGATTCGGACCATGGAGAAGCAGCTGCCTGATCTCGTGAAGATCGCAGCCCTCGACCCGGAAGTGGCTAATGCGAAGGCATTATACGGGGTCAGCATGATCAATCGTGGACCCGAACAGTTTGGATTCTCGGTGCTGGATCTCCCCCGTGGTTTGTTTGCAGCATCAACGTCAGTATATTTAAAAATACTGCTGAGTGTAATACATCCGGAAGGTCAAGGCAGATTAAGAGAAGGCAGTCAGCAGATGACTCCGAAAATGATCGTGATGCCGATGGATATTTTATTTGACCGTTTCGGTGACGGACTGAAGCATAAAAAAGAATCCGTATTTGACCAACGAAGCACGGCTAAAACTGCCTATTCAGAAGAAGAAGATATTTCTATAGCCGGCAATGCGGATTTAACGCGTACTCCGCCTGTGGCATAACAGGTTATTTATCGGGAAAAAGAATAAGGGATCCAATGCCATTTACGCATTGGATCCCTTTTATTTATATGTGCAATTATATTTTCAGGACACCGCCGTTGCTGGCGTTGGTAACGAGTTTGGAATAACGAGCCAAATAGCCTGTTTTTACTTTGGGTTCAAACTCGGTCCATTCTTCGGCACGACGACGTTCCATCTCTTCCTCACTGACAAGCAGTTCGATCTTACGATTATTCAGATCAAGCTCAATGATGTCTCCATCGTGTACAAACGCAATCGGTCCGCCTTCAGCAGCCTCCGGAGAAATATGTCCGATACTGATTCCTCTGGATGCACCGGAGAAACGTCCGTCCGTGATCAAGCCGACTTTGGCACCAAGACCCATACCGACGATTTGGGAAGTTGGAGCAAGCATTTCTGGCATACCTGGTCCGCCCTTGGGTCCTTCGTATCGGATAACGACAACATGGCCTTCTTTTACTTTGCCGTTGGCAATGCCTTCAAGAGCTTCTTCTTGAGAGTTGAAGCAAATGGCAGGGCCTTTGTGATAACCGCCGACAGATGGATCTACGGCACCAACCTTGATAATGGACCCTTCTGGAGCCAAATTACCGAAGAGAACGGCAAGTCCTCCGCGTTCGGAATGCGGATTATCCAGTCTGTGGATAACATTCTCGTCCAAGATTGGAGAATTCTCTACGTTCTCACGTAAAGTTTTCCCGGTAACCGTAATGTTCTCTGCATGAAGTGCGCCTGGCTTCTTGAGCAGCTCGTTTAGTACGGCACTTACGCCGCCTGCATTCTGCACATCCTCGATATGATAGTCGGAAGCAGGAGCGAGCTTGGATAAATGCGGTACGCGGTTAGCGACTTCATTGATACGCTCAATTGGGTATTCAATGCCGGCTTCATGAGCAAGAGCCAGTGTGTGAAGCACAGTATTGGTGGAACCGCCCATCGCCATGTCCAGGGCAAATGCATTGTCAATTGCTTCTGGTGTTACGATATCACGCGGCTTCAGATCCAGCTTGATCAGTTCCATCAGCTGAGTGGCTGATTTGCGAACAAAATCACGGCGCTCAGGCGCAACAGCCAGAATCGTACCATTGCCTGGAAGTGCAAGTCCTAGTGCTTCAGCAAGACAGTTCATGGAGTTCGCTGTGAACATACCGGAGCAGGACCCGCAAGTCGGACAGCCGAATTGTTCAAGCTCGAGCAGGCTCTGATCATCGATCTTACCGGCTTGATATGCGCCGACACCTTCGAATACAGAAGTAAGCGACAAAGCCCGTCCGTTCTTATCACGGCCCGCTTTCATCGGTCCGCCGCTGACGAAGATGGTCGGAATGTTTACACGAAGAGCACCCATCAGCATTCCTGGCGTAATTTTGTCACAGTTCGGAATGCAGACCATACCGTCAAACCAGTGAGCGGATACGACCGTTTCAACGGAGTCGGCAATGATATCACGACTTGGCAGCGAATAACGCATACCGATATGTCCCATTGCGATCCCGTCATCAACACCGATCGTGTTGAATTCAAATGGAACCCCGCCAGCTTCAATAATAGCTTCTTTTACAATCTTTCCGAATTCCTGAAGATGAACATGACCTGGTACAATATCGATGTAGGAGTTACATACGGCGATAAATGGCTTGCCGAAATCCTCTTCTTTTACCCCGGCTGCACGAAGCAAGCTTCGATGCGGCGCTCTGTCAAAACCTTTTTTAATCATGTCTGAACGCATTTTTTTTGGTGCCATGATGTCTGTTTCCCCCCAAGAATCAAATATGGACTAGCACGATGAACAGTCCCTGTTCCTGTGCTGCTTTAAAGAGCTAATAATAAGAATCTAATTTAAATGAGTCTATCACAGATCACGTCATATTTCTACAAATTTAAGGTGATTTCTGGGGGGCTATAAACCTAACGAAGGCCTCCTTTACGTCCGATTTCTCGATAGAAGCTCCGATCATGAGAGCGAGCAGTGGCCTTTCCGCCTTTGCTGCCAATTTCTTGATAAAAGTCAGAGCTGTGATTTTCTGATGTGGTCTCGCCGCCTTTACGTCCGATTTTTTGATAGAAGGATCGATCATACTTTTTGGATGTTGCCTCTCCTCCGAGGCGCCCAGCTTCTGCACGGGTCATCTTGGGGCGATTTCCTTTCAGCGATTGTGCCATGGATGAATCACTCCTCTTTCTTAAAATGGTGTTAAGGATATGCTTGTACTTACCACGAGCAAAAATAGATGAAACGGATAAAATTTCAAAATTTTGGATATATGTCACCAAATTTAGCCAAGTCGAGTAATTGCCTGTTTTATTTTGAGGAAAAAACATATGAATTGTAGATTGACAACGGTTCCATGGATGATAACAATGGAATAAGTAAACGAATTTGAAAGTATGCGCACCTAAATGGAAATGGGAAGGGTACAAGAGAGAGGGAGGGATTGGTATGGGAAATCAAACAGAATATTCTTCGCCTGAAGTCATAACGTTCGGTGAAAGTATGGGTTTGTTTACGGCACAGGATACACGCGGACTGGAATATGCGAGCACATTGTCCAAATCCTTTGGCGGCGCTGAGAGCAATGTTGCAATTGGTCTGGCGAGACTAGGTCACCGTGCAGGCTGGTTTGGAAGACTGGGTAACGATGCGCTGGGTCAGATGATATATAAAGCTATTCGCGGCGAAGGTGTAGATGTCTCCCGTGCTCAGCTGAGTGAGGGCGAACCTACAGGACTTATGATCAGAGAAAATGTGCCAGGCAAATCTTCTGTACATTATTATCGCAAATTTTCGGCTGCAAGCCAGATGACGCCTTCAGACCTTGATATTGACTACATTTCGCGAGCAAAAATTCTGCATGTTACAGGTATTACTGCAGCAATCAGTGAATCCAGCAGAGAGACGCTTCTTGAAGCCGTTCGGATCGCTAAGCAGGCAGGTGTGCTTGTTAGCTTTGACCCGAACCTGCGGCTGAAGCTATGGACACTTCAAGAGGCTAGACCTGTCCTGCTGTCCCTTGCACAAGAGGCTGATTATTTTCTTCCGGGGCTGGATGAACTAAAAATGCTCTATGAGGAAGAGAATACGGATAAAATATTCGATCGACTAAAACAGCTGGATGCTGTCTCCATTGTTAAGGGTGGTCCGGAGGTGACCTATGTACTGCAGCGGGGCTCTGTAGAAGAAGTTCCCTTCGTAAAGGCGGATCAAGTTATAGATACCGTTGGTGCAGGCGATGGCTTTGGTGCAGGCTTTTTATCCGGTATTTTGCAAGGCTTGAATCCTGTCCAGGCAGCGGGCATCGGCAGTCTCACGGGAAGTCTGATGGTTCAAGCGGTAGGTGATTGGGAAGCGCTCCCGACAGCGGCTGAGGTTAAGGCCAAGCTCAGCAATGCTCAACACATAGAACGGTAAGTAATTATATTAGGACGTTCATCTCCATGTTATTGTAATCCATTCATTAATCATACGAAGGGGATAAAAACAATGAAAAAACTAAAGCTGTTACATAAAATGTTTGAACAAGGCGTCGTTGCTGTACTTCGTGCGGATTCGGCCGAACAGGTTGTTCAGATGGCAGAGCAGGCGATTGCTGGCGGCATCAAAGTCATTGAGATCACACTGACCGTACCTGGAGCGCTGCAGGCCATCGAACGTTTGAGCCAGAAGTATTCCTGGAATGCAGCGAATGAAGAGGAGTTTGCCATCATCGGGGCTGGGACGGTGCTGGAGCCGCAATCTGCACGTGCTGCGATTATGGCAGGGTCGGAGTTTATCGTAGGCCCAGCCTTGAATCCGGAGACCGTCAAATTGTGTAATCTGTACCGTGTCCCTATTCTGCCGGGAGTGATGACGATAGCCGAGGTTCAGTCGGCCTTGGAGCTTGGTGTAGATGTGGTTAAGCTATTCCCAGGGAATGTATATGATCCCTCCATTATTAAGACGATGAAGGGTCCGCTTCCGCAAGCGAACTTTATGCCAACCGGAGGAGTGTCATTAAGCAATCTGGGAGACTGGATCAAGGGAGGAGCGGTCGCCGTCGGAATCGGTTCAGATCTGACAGCAGAGGCCGTCAAGACCGGCGATATGACCCATGTTCGTCGCAAAGCCGAGCAGTATATGGATGCATTCCGGAAGGCCGTTCAAGAGAAATAGTTGAAAAAACCTTATGAATTCTGACCGAGCTTTCGGTCAGATTTTTTAAGTCATGAAAGAGGAAGTGATTCAAATCGCTCTATTGAAGGTCGGACAGAAGGAAGCGCATATTTCGGGTATTTTATTTGATAAGGATGGCACGCTTCTGGACATAGAGGCATTGTGGACTCCTTGGGGAGATTATGTGCTGGATGCACTGGAAGCTCAGCTGGCTGGAATGGGGAAGAGCTTTACTGGACAACGAGAGCAGGTGCTGGGGACCAGATATGATGCCCAAGGAAAGGTGGCAGGTTATGATGCCGAAGGACCGTTTGCAATCGCGACGGTAAGCGAGTCTACCGCAGTGCTTGCCTGGCAGCTGTATGCAGCCGGTATGCCTTGGAATGATGCAGTAACTTGTATTCGTGAAATTAGCGCCAGAGCCAGCGATTCGATAAGTAAGGATCATGCAATTCCACTGGACGGACTGATTCCGTTTCTGGACCGCTGTAAGGCTCAGGGGCTCTTGCTGGGTGTAGTGACTGCAGATTCAACTTCAAATGCTGCATTGCATCTTGAATGGCTGAATATTCTCGACTATTT
Source organism: Paenibacillus shunpengii (assembly GCF_042684905.1). Classification (NCBI taxonomy): domain Bacteria; kingdom Bacillati; phylum Bacillota; class Bacilli; order Caryophanales; family Paenibacillaceae; genus Paenibacillus; species Paenibacillus shunpengii. Next base: position 63,487 of record NZ_JBHUMJ010000009.1, read on the forward strand.
TGATGTTATAATTGGATATGACCGGGTGACGAGCAGCAAGCCCGATCCTGAAAGTGTGCATGCGGCTTGTATAGCACTTGGACTTTCTCCTGAGCAGCTGGCGGTCATTGGCGACAGTAACGGAGATATGCAAATGGGAAGAAGCGCAGGTACTCAATTGAATATCGGCATTGTCCCATCAGGAAATACATCCTATTTGAAGCATGCCGATATCGTGATTACCCATTATGATCAAATTTTGCTGAAGGGAGGGCAAGAAAATGGCTGATGCGTTTGAACCATTAATAACGTGGATTCGTGAGAGCACGAAAATCGTGTTTTTTGGCGGAGCTGGTACATCGACGGAGAGTGGAATTCCAGATTTTCGTTCTGCTGCCGGGATTTATCAGACAGAGCAGCATTCTCCCTACTCACCTGAGGAGCTGCTAAGCATTGATTTCTTTATGCTGCATCCAGATATTTTCTATGATTTTTATCGTTCCAAAATGCTTCACCCCCATGCCAAGCCCAACGGTGCACACCGTTTGCTTGCCCGTCTGGAGAAGGAAGGGAAGCTGTCGGCTGTCATCACTCAAAATATTGATGGACTGCATCAGGCGGCAGGCTGCGGGAAGGTACATGAGCTTCACGGGTCGGTTCATCGCAACTACTGTATGGATTGTTCCCATTTCTATGATCTTGATGCTATATTTGCATCTGAATCATTAGTTCCTAAGTGTAGCAAATGTAATGGTATTATTAAGCCTGATGTCGTGCTGTACGGTGAGTCGCTTGATCAGGCGACACTCTACCATGCTGTGGATGCGCTGTCCGAAGCCGATCTGATGATCATCGGAGGAACCTCGTTGACCGTTCAGCCTGCTGCACAGCTCGTGACCTATTTTCAAGGCAAGCATACCGTCTTGCTGAATGCAACACCCACACCTTATGACAGCAGGGCTGATCTGCTGATCACCGAACCCATTGGCCTTGTACTGGACCAAGTCAACGCAAAATTATAACCATTTGTTATGAACCTTTCTTTCTTTTTTAACGAAAGAGGGTTCTTTTGCTGTCGGAGGCTCAAGATGATATACACTATCTGTAAACGTTTTCTTGTCAAGCTGTAGTTTTGGGTCTATCATAAATAAATGAATGAATAGACTTTACTCGATTGATTACAGGAGGAAGATGAGATATGGCATATGTACCTGATCATAGACGTTATGATGAAATGAAATATAACCGGGTTGGCCGCTCGGGACTTAAACTGCCAGCCATTTCACTTGGACTATGGCATAATTTTGGCGGAATCAACTCTCTCGAGAATGGGAGAGATATGATTAGACGAGCATTTGATCTGGGGATCACTCATTTTGATCTGGCTAACAATTACGGACCTCCACCGGGGTCTGCTGAACAAATGTTTGGACAGGTGCTCGCTCAAGATCTGAAGCCTTACAGGGATGAGCTGATTATCTCAACGAAGGCCGGTTATCATATGTGGCAGGGACCTTATGGTGAATGGGGGTCACGCAAATATTTAATCTCGAGCCTGGATCAGAGCTTAAAACGTATGGGGCTGGATTATGTCGATATTTTCTACTCCCACCGGTTTGATCCAGACACTCCTCTTGAAGAGACCATGCAGGCGCTTGATCATATCGTTCGTTCCGGCAAAGCATTGTATGTAGGAATCTCGAATTATTCAGCTGAAAAAACGAAGGAAGCTGTACATATTCTGAATAAGCTGGGCACTCCTCTGCTTATTCACCAGCCTCGTTATTCCATGCTGGACCGCTGGATCGAAGACGGACTTCAAGACGTACTGACGGAAAATGGGGTGGGAAGCATTGCTTTTTGCCCGCTTGAGCAAGGGGTTCTGACGAGCAAGTATCTGAATGGAGTTCCTGAAGATTCCAGAGCGAAGAGCAGCTCTGTCTTCTTGAATGAGAATCAGATCACACCAGAAACACTGCGTAAAGTGCGTGCCTTAAACCAGGTGGCTGCCTCCCGCGGTCAAAGTCTTGCTCAGCTTGCACTCGCTTGGGTGCTTAGAGAAGGCAGAGTGACTTCTGCATTAATCGGAGCGAGCCGTCCGAGCCAGATCGAAGAGAATGTGGCGGTTCTTAACAACCTTGACTTCTCTCCGGAAGAATTAGCAGACATTGAATCGATCCTGCGTAAAGACAGCTAAAGGGATAGGACTCGAGCCTGATTCTATTGTTTCCATCGTGACAAAAGAACAAGCCTGCCTTATGATCAAATTCATAGGCAGGCTTTTTACTATTTAGTAAGTAGAATATGCTCAAGGATGCGCATGACTTCAGTCTGGAGAGGTTCCATTGGACTGCTCCTGCATCTGTTTGCGATATGCGCTGGGGGAGTGTCTATAGAACCGTTTGAATTGTCTCGAGAAATACAGGGCATCCGGCAGCCCGACAGAGGCAGATATCTGTTCTATGGACAGCTCAGGCCGTTCTCTGAGCAGCTGTCTGGACTTATCAATCCTCAGCTTCAGCAAATACGTGACTGGCGAGAGTCCGATTTCTTTTTTGAAAATACGGGACAAATAAGCGCGATTATAACCCAAGCTGGCACTCATTTGTTCGATGGAGATCGGATGGGCATACTGAGTCGACATGTATTGAATCATCTGCTTCACCGTCCGGCCTACCTGAGAATCCGTCATGGCTACTGCGGATTCCAGTACGAGTCTTTCTTTGGCCTCAGCAAAGATCAGATATAAACAGCCGATGGAGGTGAGATGAGCACTTTCTTTTTTCTCGAAGAAAGCATTTTGCATCGTGGATAGGAGTGTCGACATTTTACTGTCCTGCATGGTTGTAATCACTGGCTGATCAAGACTGAACCCGGCGTCCTTCACCTGCTTATCGGCCTCCTTGCCCGTAAAGGCCATCCAGCGATAGCGCCAGGGCTCCTCCTCGTCGGATACATAACTGACCAGCTCCGAAGGATGAATCAAAAAAATATGCCCTGCGGATAAGTGGTATGTGCGGCTCTCTGTACGAAAAACACCTTTGCCTGACTCCACATAATGAAGAAGGTAATAATCATATATTTTCGGTCCGAGGGCATGTCCCGGTTTGGTTTGGCTCTCGCCAACGAAGAGGACGTGCAGCGGACTTTTCTCGTAATCGACGGGATTGGAAGCTACTGAATATGAATCCTGCATTATTCGTGGATTCCTTTCTTCTGCAAGCGGACCTGCAGAGCAATAATTTGTACGTAAAAGTATAGGTATCACGTCACTAGTATACCATAAAAAGCAGGGAGTACATATGAATGGAACCAGTGTTTTCCATGTATTCAAGTTATCCGTAGTCACATTTGTCCATAGATTGAACACATGCATACATTACCGTTAATAACGCTTCCATGTATACTTTAATTAAGATTAAAACAACTTTTACAAAGAGGTGAAGGTTAATGAACGTACAACAACTCAAACAACAGTTTATTGAAAAATATGGTGAAAATTCTGCTGAAATCCGCGTGTTTAACGCGCCAGGACGTGTGAACCTGATCGGTGAGCATATCGATTATAACGGAGGCTATGTTCTCCCCGCCGCACTTGAATTCGGAACAACGCTGATCATTCGCGAACGTCAGGATGACGAGATCCACTTTTATTCCACCAACCTTTCGCATGAAGCGGTAATCAAGGTGGAGGATATCGGCAAGGAAAAATCAGGCGAGTGGATCGATTATCCTGTCGGTGTAATGGTAGAAATCATTAAGGCAGGCACGAGCATCACTAAGGGCTACGACCTGATGTTCCATGGGGAGATTCCGAACGGCGCAGGGTTATCTTCCTCTGCTTCGATCGAAGTAGTAACTGCATACGCGCTGCTTACGCTTGAAGGAGGCAAGGTGGACACAGTTGAAATATCACTGCTCTCTCAGCGCGCTGAGAACCAGTATGTAGGCGTGAACAGCGGCATTATGGACCAGTTTGCGGTAGCGAACGGTGCAGAGGACCATGCGATTCTGCTGATGTGCGATACACTTGAATACAAGCATGTGCCATTCCGTACTGGAGATTACAAGCTGATTATCGGCAACACGAACAAACGCCGCGGTCTTGTAGATTCAGCTTACAACGAGAGACGTCAGCAATGTGATCAATCCCTTGCTATTCTAAAGGAGCAGCTGCCTTCACTGTCTTATCTGGCGGAGCTTACTCCGGCACAATACAGCGAATTGGAGTCAGCCTTGGGAGATGAAATTCTGAAGAAACGGACCAAGCACGTTGTGGAAGAGAATGCTCGTGTGCTGGCCTCAGTAGATGCACTTAGCAGCGGGGACCTCAAAGCTTTCGGGGAGCTGATGAATGCTTCTCATGATTCGTTGCGCGATCTCTACGAAGTGAGCTGTGAGGAGCTCGACGTGATGGTTGAAGAGGCTCGCAAAATTCCAGGTACACTCGGCAGCCGCATGACAGGTGCAGGCTTCGGTGGATGTACCGTCTCCCTTGTGCATGAGAACGATGTGGATCGGTTTGTGCAGGAGGTTGGTGCAGCGTACAAGGAACGGACTGGACTCACTGGAGATTTCTATGTATGCGGCGTGGGCGACGGCGTTAAAGAATTGAAAGGGGAGGCGTAAGAAAATGGCGATTCTAGTAACAGGTGGAGCAGGTTATATCGGTTCTCATACCGTTGCCGCGCTGCTTGAGCGCGGTGAGGAAGTGGTTGTGCTTGATAATTTGCAGACAGGTCACCGGGAGGCTCTTCTTGGCGGCAAGCTGTACGAGGGAGATCTTCGGGATAAGGAGCTTCTCGCAAGACTCTTCTCCGAGAACGAGATTGATGCAGTCATCCATTTTGCAGCGAATTCCCTTGTCGGCGAGAGTATGCAGAATCCGGGAAAATACTATGACAACAATGTGTTCGGCACATTGTCTCTGCTCGAGGCGATGAAGGATGCAGACGTTAAGCGAATTGTCTTCTCATCCACTGCGGCAACGTACGGTGAGCCTGAAAAAGTACCTATTGAGGAAAGCGACCGCACAGAGCCTACCAATGTATATGGTGAGACCAAGCTCATGATGGAGCGCATGATGTCCTGGTTTGATAAAGTGCTTGGCATCAAGTATGTATCCCTTCGATACTTTAATGCAGCCGGCGCCCATGACAGCGGCAAGATCGGTGAAGATCACCAGCCGGAGAGCCATCTGATTCCTCTAGTGCTTCAGACTGCCTTGAAGCAGCGCAAGCATATTGCGATTTTTGGAGATGACTATGCTACGGAAGACGGAACCTGTATTCGTGACTATATCCACGTAAGTGATCTTGCCGATGCGCACCTTCGTGCTGTGGACTATCTGCGCAAGGGTGAAGAGAGTAACGTGTTCAATCTCGGCAACGGTCAAGGTTTCAGCGTCAAAGAGGTGATCGAAACAGCGAAGAAAGTAACGGGCCTCGACATTCCGGTCGTCATGGAAGCGCGCCGTGCAGGTGACCCTGCGATATTGGTTGCTTCTTCAGATAAAGCCCGGGCAGTGCTTGGCTGGGAACCGAAATATACAGATCTGGACAAGGTCATTGCGAGTGCTTGGAGCTGGCATCAGTCCCATCCGGATGGGTACAGCACTAACCAAAAAGGGGAGTAAGTAAATGGCAGAGATGAACGTGAATACGAATGCAGGAGAGAAACAGAATAAGCAGTCATCCGCTGCACAGGAAGCGCTTCATGCCATTGAACGATTGGTATTGTTTGCAGCAAGACGTCGTCTGATCGAGGATGCGGATTATGACTATAGCCGTAACCAGCTGCTCAGTCTGTTTGATCTTGACGAGCCCTATGCAGGTACGTTGGATGAATCTGAGCTGTCTGGACCACAGCCGCTGATTGATGTGCTGATTGATTACGGTTATGAGATCGGGCTTATTCCGGAGAACACGGATACTTATCGGGATTTGCTGGATGCGAAGATCATGGGACTGGTGATGGCTCGTCCTTCCGAAGTGATTCGGGAGTTCCGTGAGATTCAAGCAGAGAAGGGAATAGAGGCCGCAACGAGCCGGTTCTATGAACTGTCCATCGATTCCAACTATATTCGAATGGATCGCATCTCGAAGAACGTGTATTGGAAGCAGCCTACGGAATATGGGGATATCGAGATTACGATTAACCTGTCCAAGCCGGAAAAAAGTCCAAAAGAAATTGCGATGGCTAAGCTGCTTCCGCCGCCTGTTTATCCTAAATGTCAGCTCTGCCGTGAGAATGTAGGTTACAGAGGCCGGATTAATCACCCGGCACGTCAGAACCTGAGAACCATTCCGCTTACGCTGAATGATGAGAAGTGGTTATTCCAATACTCTCCTTATGTTTACTATAACGAGCACTGTATCGTGTTCCATCATGACCATGTGCCAATGAAGCTGACAAAGGATACGCTGCGCCGCCTGCTTGGATTTGTGGATCAATATCCTCACTATTTCATCGGTTCTAATGCAGATCTTCCCATCGTGGGCGGAAGCATATTAACGCATGATCATTTCCAAGGTGGAAGACATACATTTGCGATTCAAAACGCGGTACAGGAGGCTGTATTCCATAATGATGCGGCTCCAGGCGTTTCACTCAGTCTTGTAAAATGGCCGATGTCTGTGCTGAGACTCTCATCCAAGGATCAAGCGGTCTTACTTGAAGCGGCAAATGATATTTATGAGGCATGGAAGGTATACAGTGATCCAGAAGTAGATATTCTGTCACATACAGAGCAGGATGGACAGAAAATACCTCACAATACCGTAACACCGATTGTGCGGCGTGCGGCAGACGGGGGATATGAGATGGACCTCGTTCTCCGCAATAACCGTACAAGTGAAGAGTATCCGGAGGGAATTTTCCATCCTCATCGCCAAATGCACCATCTGAAGAAAGAAAATATCGGTCTGATCGAAGTCATGGGCCTCGCGATTCTGCCTGGACGACTAAAAGAAGAATTGGATCTTATCGCTAATATTTTGACAGGTGATGATGAGCTTCTAAAATCAGCTGTCGGCGATGAAGCTTCAGACCTTCACAAGCATACAGAATGGATCCACGCACTGATTGAGAAGTACGGTGCTGCGCTGTCTAAGGAAGCAGCTGTGGCCCGGGTGCAAGAAGAGGCGGGCAATAAATTCGCTCAAATTCTCGAGCACGCCGGTGTTTACAAACGAGATGAAGCTGGTAAAAAAGCATTCCGTCGCTTTGTACAGCATCTGGGTTACACGGAATAACGGAATAGAACATTATTTTTAATTGCTATGTAAGCCTGTCCCTTGATTAGGGGTGGGCTTTGTTTTTTTAGGAACGATGCGGAAGTTTGTTTTTTGGAAACAAATGATCCTATAATAAGAAGTGTATCACTATCAAAATGTATGCTTGGAGGCGAATCTTACAATGAGAGCTTTTCAATTTCATAATCCTACACGCCTGATTTTTGGTAAAGGTCAGCTTGCAGCTCTAAAAACCGAAGTCCCTAAATACGGGAACAAAGTGCTGCTTGTTTACGGCGGTGGCAGTATAAAACGCAATGGTCTCTATGACCAAGTTATTCAGCTGTTGTCTGAAATCGGAGCTGAGGTTCATGAACTGGCTGGTGTTGAGCCTAATCCGCGTCTGTCTACCGTACATGCAGGAGCAGACCTTTGCAAAGAACACGACATTGATCTGATTCTGGCTGTTGGCGGCGGCAGTGTAATTGACTGTGCCAAAGCCATTGCCGTCGGTGCCAAATATGATGGCAGCATGTGGGACTTTGCAGAGCGTAAGGCGAAGCCGGAAGCCGCATTGCCGCTGGCTACAGTGCTGACGATGGCCGCAACAGGTTCAGAGATGAACAGCGGCTCGGTTATTACGAATCAAGAAACGCAGGAGAAGCTGGGCTGGGGAAGTCCGCTAGTATTCCCTGCCTTTTCAATTCTTGATCCGGTACATACCTTCTCCGTACCTCAAGATCAAACGGTGTATGGCATGGTAGATATGATGTCCCATACATTGGAGCATTACTTCCATCTGGATACGAATACTCCAGTACAATTGGGCTTTTGTGAAACAATCCTTCGTACAGTGATCGAGACGGCTCCTAAGTTAATTAACGAGCTAGAGAATTATGAGCTGCGTGAAACCATTCTGTACTGTGGTACGATGGCGCTGAACAATATACTGAGCATGGGACTTGCAGGCGATTGGGCTACGCACAATATTGAGCACGCCGTGTCTGCCGTTTATGACATTCCGCATGGCGGAGGGCTTGCGATCCTGTTCCCGAATTGGATGAAGCATAACCTGCATGTGGATGTATCCCGATTTAAGCGTCTTGCAATTAATGTGTTTGATGTGAATCCGGAAGGCAAGAGCGATGAGCAGATTGCACTTGAAGGAATCGATGCACTGAGCTCATTCTGGACAAGCATCGGCGCACCAAACCGTCTGGCAGACTATGATATTGACGCGAGTCAAATTGATGTGATGGCGGATAAAGCGATGCGTTTTGGACCGTTTGGTAATTTCAACAAATTACAGCGCGAGGATGTAGTAGAAATTTATAAAGCATCCTTGTAAAAAAACATAACCAACAGCCCTTTGCTCTTGTTTAATATTGCAAAGGGCTGTTTGGCATGCAATAAGAAAATGTTCTGAGGAACAATCCGTCAACCGTAGCGACAATCCCATGTCCACTCCTTTCGCTTTACCCTCCCCTCCAGGGAGGTAATTGAGCTGGGTCCAGATATTTAAAGAGAGCATGGGTAAGCGAAGGAGGACGGAATTGTTACAGAAGAAGCGAAGCGTTCGCTTTTTGTCTTTGGATTTCTAACCTTTGAATGTTTGATAGGATCAAGAGAATCCAAAGGCAATTTGCGATCTGAGAAACAATCCGTCACCCGCAGCTATTGATCCTATGCTCACTTTCCTTATCCACACCTCAATTAGCTCCCTCTTCATAATTTTGAAACATTTACCTAATACATACGTATATATTGACATGTGCATCTAAGATCTGAGGGAGGTGAACTATGGAGACGTTATACTGGGCTTGCCTGATTGGGGGCGCCATATTTGCACTTGTTAGCGTCTTGTTCGGAGATCTGTTTGATGGTTTGCTTGAGGGATCATTTGAACTGGCAGGGGTAGAATTTTTGAATTCCACAGTCATTGCGAGTGCCATCACTACCTTTGGGGGAGCAGGTATTTTGCTGATGAAGTATACCGAGCTGAATACAGCAGGACATGTGCTGCTATCCCTGTTGTTCGGCATACTTGGAGCGTTGACTGTGTTTTTTGCTTACATAAGGCCTGCACGAAACAGCGAGGTGTCGACCGGTTTTTCCATGCGAGAGCTTGCTGGAAAGATTGGCGAGATCACCGTTCCCGTTCCAGAGAAGGGATATGGCGAAGTGATGATTAAGCTCGTAAGTGGAAATACCCTTCATACAGCCTCCAGCTTCGAAGCCAAACCGATTATGGCAGGTACCAGAGTCGTGGTTGTGGAGGTTGCGGATGGCGTGCTTCGTGTAGCGGAGCTAGACAGTCTGTAGTAAAAACCCATTATACTTAGAGGAGAGATGAGAATGCCAGATTTCATGCAAGAATCTTTACTTATTCCCGCAATTGTAGTGGTTGTTATCTTAATCCTGGGGATTGCCTTCTGGGCGAGATACAAGACCGTAGGTCCAGACGAAGCGATGATCGTTACCGGGTCTTTTCTTGGAAGGAAAAATATATCCAGTGATGAATCAGGAAGGGAAATAAAGATTGTTCGTGGTGGGGGTACTTTTATATGGCCGGTATTCCAGCAGTCGGAGTTCATATCGCTACTATCTCATAAGCTCGATGTAACAACCCCTGAAGTGTATACGGAGCAAGGAGTACCGGTTATTGCAGATGGTGTAGCCATCATCAAGGTCGGCAGCTCCATCGAAGATGTGGCTACAGCGGCAGAACAATTTATTGGTAAACCAATTGAAGCTCTAAAAAGCGAAGCACAGGAAGTGCTCGAAGGGCATCTGCGTGCGATTCTCGGCTCAATGACGGTCGAGGAAGTGTACCGTAACCGGGATCGATTTGCTCAAGAGGTTCAAGGCGTGGCGGCAAGAGATTTGAAGAAGATGGGCTTGACCATCGTTTCTTTTACAATCAAAGACGTACGCGACAAGCACGGATATCTTGATGCACTCGGTAAGCCCCGAATTGCCATGGTGAAACGGGATGCTGAGATTGCAGAGGCAGAAGCTGTTCGAGATGCGAGAATCCAGAAAGCGAATGCAGAGGAACAAGGGCAGAAGGCGGAGCTGCTGCGGGATACGAATATCGCAGAAGCAGCTAAAGAAAAAGAGCTGAAGGTCGCATCCTTTAAGAAAGAGCAAGATACTGCCAAAGCCGAAGCTGACCAAGCGTATCACATTCAGGAAGCCCGGGCGAGACAGACGATGGTTGAGGAGCAGATGAAGGTAGAGCTCGTGCGCAAAGAGCGCGAAATTGATCTTCAGGAAAAAGAAATTACAGTACGTGAGAAGCAATATGATGCAGAAGTGAAGAAAAAAGCCGAGGCAGATCGTTATGCGGTAGAGCAGGCGGCAGAAGCCGACAAGGCCAAAAGAATGCGGGAAGCAGATGCCGTGCAATATTCCATTGAAACACAAGCAAAGGCTACAGCTGAACAGAAGCGTCTTGAAGGTCAGGCCGTGGCAGATGCTGAGCGTGCAAAAGGTACAGCAGATGCAGAGGTGATCCGTCTGCGGGGTCTTGCAGAAGCGGAAGCGAAGGAGAAACTGGCAGAAGCATTCCAGAAGTTCGGCGAAGCGGCTGTCCTCGACATCATTGTAAAAATGCTGCCTGAGCTTGCCGAGCGTATCGCACAGCCAATTTCCTCCATCGACAAGCTTACTGTTGTAGATACAGGCAAGGGAGAAGGGGCTGCAAGAGTCAGCAATTACGTGACCGAGCTTATGTCAACAGCTCCTGAAATGCTGAAGAGTGTGTCGGGTATCGATGTTGAGCAGCTCATTCAAGGCTTTACCAAAAAGGCAATCCCAACCGCTCCTTCGGAGCCGGCAGCAATAGACCATTTGAAGATTCCGGCTGAAGTGGTTGCTACCAAAGAAACGATCTAGTCTAAGTACTTCCAACGGTTAAATATTGACCTTAGCCTCATAATTTGTTAACTTAAGCGTGGTGTATCTTATTGAGATACGACATGCCGAAATTACGAATTATGGGGCTAAAAGAGGTGCAAAAGTGAACCTGAAGGTAGCTAAAGTGTTGAATAACAATGTGATTATCGCGACCCACCCTGAACACGAAGAAGTAGTCATCATCAGCAAAGGGATTGGATTCAATCGCAAATCAGGTGATCAAATTCCTCTACAGGCAGTAGAAAAAATGTTTATATTAACGAGACAGGAGGAGCAGGAGCAATACAAGCAGCTGGTTCCTCGTGTTAGTGAGAAGTTAATAGAAACGATTAACGATATTATTTTAAATATTACGAGTAAGAGTAACGTATCTCTCAACGAACATATCCATATTGCCCTGACTGATCATATTGCCTTTGCGATGAAGCGCAAAGAGCAAGGCATCGTATTGCATAATCCTTTTTTGTACGAGACAAAAGATATGTATCCCATGGAATATGAATTTGCTGAATATGCCATTGAGCTGATCGAGAAGCGCCTGGGAGTCGATCTTGGCAAAGAAGAGATTGGATTTGTAGCCCTTCACATCTACAGTGCGATGACGAATCAGAATATTTCACAGGTTCAAGAGCATTCGAAGCTCATCGCAGATTTGGTTGGTCTGGTTGAGGAGAAGCTAGATTATCGAATTCCTCGGGATTCTCTCGATTATTCCAGGCTCGTGACCCATCTTAGATTTGCGATTGAACGGATTAGACGGGGGGAAGAAGTAGCCGAAATTCATAAACTGGATTCGCTTCTTAATCAAGAATATCCGGAGATGTATTCGCTTGCTTGGAAGCTGACGAAGATTATGGAAAGAAGGATTAATCTTCCTGTGTATGCTGCCGAGGTGAGTTATTTAACAATGCATTTACAGCGGCTTTCCCAAAAAAAGGAGCAAAACGAATAAACTTCTAATCAATATATCGAGTCTCAATGGGGTTTTCATCTACATCTTGCGTTTTTTAGATTATTTTGAAATTAAAATAATTTTTTGATTGTAAAGGCTTGCATTCTTTTTTTTCTGGTGCTATGATGTTCACCGTAGTAAATAACAACTTAATATTTATGACGTGTTACTGATTCGATCAGGCATGAGTTGATTAAAGTATGATTGGCAATGACCATTATTGGGCAATATAACCCACAGGTTGTTGCATACATGCTCTATAAGCTCATGCCTTTTTTGCGTTGTTCGAGATCAACTAACACATATATTCCTTGAAGGAGTGAAACACATGTTCAAAAAGCTTTTCGGCGTGTTGCAGCGTGTCGGTAAAGCAGTCATGCTTCCGGTTGCAATCTTGCCGGCGGCAGGTCTCCTGCTCGGGATCGGGAACCTTCTGGTTAACCCTGACTTCCTACAATATGTGCCTTTTCTAGAGGCGCACTGGATCCAAGTCATTGCTAATGTCATGATGAACTCGGGACAAATTGTCTTTGATAACCTGTCCTTGCTGTTCGCGGTCGGCGTAGCAATTGGTCTTGCCGGTGGAGACGGCGTTGCGGGTCTCGCCGCAATTATCGGTTACCTCGTTATGAACGTAACGATGGGTACCGTGATGGGCGTAAATGCAGGGAATATTTCTGAATTAGGAGCCGGTTATTCTAATGTGCTCGGTATCCCAACTTTGCAGACAGGCGTGTTCGGTGGTATCATAATCGGGGTCTTGGCTGCCTCGATGTACAATCGTTTCTTCAAAATCGAGCTTCCGTCTTACCTAGGCTTCTTTGCAGGTAAACGTTTTGTTCCGATTATCACCGCGGTAATGGCGCTCTTGATTGGTCTGCTGCTGACATTGATCTGGCCGCCAATTCAAGAAGCGATGAACTTCATCTCTCGAAGCATGATTGGTGAGAATGAAACACTAGCTGCATTTATCTTCGGTTTGATCGAACGCTCGCTTATCCCATTTGGTTTACATCACATCTTCTACTCGCCGTTCTGGTTCGAGTTCGGAGAATATGTAAACCAAGCAGGTCAAGTCATCCGTGGTGACCAGAAGATATTCATGGCTCAGCTTCGTGATGGTGTAGAATTTACAGCAGGTACATTTACGACCGGTAAATATCCGTTCATGATGTTCGGTCTTCCGGCTGCAGCACTTGCGATCTACCACACAGCGAAGCCTGAGAACAAGAAAGTGGTCGGATCCTTGATGGTATCTGGTGCACTGACGGCGTTCCTGACAGGTATTACAGAGCCGCTTGAGTTCTCCTTCCTGTTTGTAGCTCCACTTCTGTTCGCAGTGCATGCGGTATTTGCAGGTTTGTCCTTTATGGTAATGCAGATCCTCGGCGTTAAGATCGGTATGACGTTCTCCGGCGGATTCATAGACTTTATGCTGTTCGGAGTATTGCCAAACCGTACGCCTTGGTGGCTGGTTATTGTCGTAGGTCTTGTATTTGCGGTGATCTACTACTTCGGTTTCCGTTTCGTTATTCAGAAATTCAATCTGAAAACACCGGGCCGTGAGGACAAAGTCATTGAAACGGGATCTAACAATACAGGATCGAAGGACGAGCTCCCGCATCACATCCTGAAAGCCTTTGGTGGCTCAGAGAACATCAAGCATTTGGATGCATGTATCACAAGACTTCGTATCGAGGTTAAAGATAAGGGCAACGTTGATAAAGGCCGTTTGAAAGACCTTGGTGCTTCTGGAGTACTTGAAGTTGGTAACAACGTACAAGCAATCTTCGGGACACGTTCCGATACGATCAAGTCCCAAATGAAGGACATCATTGAGGGGCGTACACCAGCCCCAGCAGCTGAAGAGCCCAAACCTGAAGAAGAACAGGCACAAGGTGAAGCAGGTGAAGCGATCATCAATGAGCAGATCGTTATGCCGGTCAACGGTGAGCTTCTCGATATTACGAAGGTTCCAGACCCTGTATTTTCAGAGAAAATGACAGGCGATGGATTCGCCATTCTGCCGCATGATGGAACGATTGTATCCCCAGTGAACGGTAAAGTGTTCAATGTATTCCCAAGCAAGCATGCGGTCGGCATCATGTCTGACGGCGGCAAGGAAGTACTCGTTCACATTGGTGTTAACACGGTGAAGCTGAAAGGCCAAGGCTTTAATGTTCTGGTTGCTGAAGGAGATCTCGTCTCTGCAGGTCAACCGATCATGGAAGTTGACGTGAATTATGTTAAGGAGCATGCTCCTTCCATTATTTCACCAATTATTTTCTCTAACCTGCCGGAAGGTTCCGCGGTTACGCTGAACAAATCCGGTGTACTGAAAGCAGGCGAAGAGGGAATCATAACAATTAAATAAGACGAGATTTTTACGTTTGAATGTATAGCACCGTAAAAGAGCTCATGCAAGGTCTAGTTCAAATTTAAGGTTTGGCTAGATCTTGCATCTCATTAAACAGCAGCATGATTCTGTGAAAAATCAGTCTATTGTGGTTCGATACTCCTGTGAAACAGGTAATATACGTATATGACGTAATCACAACCAACTAAAAATGACGAAAGTGGGATGAAAACTATGCAACAAACATTCAGAATTACTGACGAAGATGGAATCCATGCACGCCCTGCAACAGCACTTGTAAACACAGCGAACAAATTTAAAGGTGCTGAGTCTTTTGCAGAAGCGAAAGGCAAAAAAGTAACATTGAAATCCATTCTGGGTGTTCTCTCCCTTGGTCTTGAAAAAGGCGACACAATCAGCATCATCGTTGAAGGCGAAGGAGAAGCAGAAGCGATTCAAGCGCTGACAGACGTGATGGTTAACGAAGGGCTGGGCGAAGTTCATGCCTAATGTTTCCGGGATTGCTGCCTCGGCGGGTATTGCCATTGCCCGGGCGTTTATCTTGGAGCACCCTGATTACTCTGTAGAAAAACGCTCGATCACCGACGTTGATGCGGAGATTGCTAAACTGGAAGCGGCTTTGGAGAAATCCGAAGCCGAGCTCCAGGCAATCAAAGCACGTACTTTGCAAGAATTGGGTGAGAAAAAAGCAGAAATTTTTGAATCTCACTTGTTGATATTGAATGACCCAGAACTTATTGATCCTGTTAAATCGAAAATTTCGGATGAAAAAGTAAACGCTGAATTCGCTCTTGAAGAAACAGCTGCTACATTCATTCAAATGTTTGAAAACATGAAGAGCGCATATCTTCAAGAACGTGCAGCTGACATGCGCGACGTTACAAAACGTGTGCTTGGTCACTTGCTTGGATTACAAGTGGTCAATCCGGCGGAGATCAGTGAAGAAGTGATCGTACTTGCTGAGGATTTGACTCCATCCGATACAGCACAGTTGAACCGTAAATACGTGCTTGGCTTTGCTACTAATATCGGTGGTCGTACTTCTCACTCCGCCATCATGGCCAGATCCCTCGAAATTCCTGCAGTCGTAGGAACGAAGGAAGTACTGACTCAAGCGAAGAATGGTGATCTGATCATCGTTGACGGCTTGGACGGACATGTACTGATTAATCCAGAGGATTCCGTTGTGGAAGAATATAAATCCAAGCAGGCTGCTTATGCGGCACAAGTTGCAGAATGGAGAAAACTGCGCGACGAGCCTACAGTTACGGTAGACGGCGTGCATGTTGAGCTTGCTGCAAACATCGGTACTCCTAATGATGTCGCGGGTGTGCTTGAGAACGGCGGAGAAGGCGTAGGTCTCTATCGTACAGAATTCCTGTACATGGGACGCGACAAGCTGCCATCTGAAGATGTACAGTACAACGCCTACAAAACCGTTCTTGAGAAAATGGAAGGAAAACCTGTTGTCGTGCGTACGCTCGACATTGGTGGAGACAAGGAGCTTCCTTATCTAGATCTTCCAAAAGAAATGAATCCATTCCTGGGCTTCCGTGCGGTTCGTCTATGCCTGGATCGTCAAGACATTTTCCGTACACAGCTTCGTGCCTTGCTTCGTGCGAGTGTACATGGCAACCTGCGTATTATGTTCCCGATGATTGCAACCCTAGGGGAATTCCGTGAAGCAAAAGCGATTCTTCTCGAAGAGAAGGAAAAGCTTGCAGCTGAAGGTACTCAAGTATCTGACAGCATTCAGCTCGGAATCATGGTTGAAATTCCTTCAACTGCGGTGCTTGCCGATCAATTTGCCAAGGAAGTGGACTTCTTCAGCATCGGTACAAACGATCTGATCCAGTACACAATGGCCGCTGACCGGATGAATGAACGCGTATCTTATCTGTACCAGCCGTATAATCCATCCATTCTTCGTTTGATCAAGATGGTCATTGATGCAGCGCATCGCGAAGGACGCTGGGTTGGCATGTGCGGAGAGATGGCAGGGGATGCTACCGCAATTCCGCTGCTTCTGGGTCTTGGCCTGGATGAATTCAGCATGAGCGCAACTTCAATTCTGCCTGCACGCAGCCAGCTGACGAAGCTGTCTCAAGCAGACATGAAAGAGCTTGCTGCAAAAGCACTGGATATGCAGACCGCTGAACAAGTGGTAGAGCTTGTTCAAAGCATCGAACAGTAATCTTTGTTTTTTTCGAAATTTTTAAAATCTCTATTTCTCAAATCAATTTCATAGACCATTAAGCTAAAAGGTATTATGAAATTGATTTCTAATTCTTTATCTTTTCCAACACTTTCACGGTATTCGCTCCATGCGGATACCGTTTTTTTTATCTAATATCATTCTTATACCCCCAATGAGATCTACTGTGTCCATCCTCTAATTTGGTTTAAATCGATCTATACCTGGTGATCGCTCTGCTTCTAAAATAGAATGAAATGAAAGGTTTACATAATTTGTGAAATACATAGATATCACGATAATAAAGGAGATTCCATGTACAAAGATAAGGAAATTACAATCCGACCGATCGAACAGGGAGATTTGCCACGTTTATGGGAGTTGATCTATAAGGACGATAATCCAGAGTGGAAGCAGTGGGATGCACCTTACTTTGCTCATCATACGAAGAGCTGGGAAGAGTTTGCTGAGATGCAGGATAGCTGGATTGCATGCGATCATCGCTGGGTCATCACGGCGCATGAAGAGATAAGCGGCTTGGTTTCCTACTATTATGAGGATGAGCAGAAGAATTGGCTGGAGATGGGGATTGTGCTGCATCAGCCAAACAGCTGGAACAAGTCGGTGGGAACCAGAGCCTTAAGCTTATGGATCGATCATCTGTTTAATCATTTGCCTCTTGCTAGAGTGGGACTAACGACTTGGTCAGGGAACACCCGAATGATTCGGGTCGGAGAGAAGCTGGGGATGCAGATCGAAGGCCGTATCCGTAAGGTTAGATTCTATAATGGAAAGCACTATGATTCCATCCGGATGGGGATGCTGCGCGAAGAGTGGGAGATATGAGTTCATAAATTCCAAAAAATTGCTATTTTCAGCAGGCATGATTATACTTATCGATAGAATAGCTAATCATATGAGGAGGATCCAATCCCAATGAATTTAGCCATTAAGATGATGCGAGAATTCAAAAACCGCGATACCCAAAATAAGCTGAAAAGCTATCAGGATAAAGTGGAACTCATAAGGAAATGGAATTTGGAAACATGGGACGATCAGCAGCTTCAAGTAGAATCACTCAGGTTGAGAACGAAAGCAAAATTGGGTATACCTTTGGACGAGCTGCTTGTGGATGCTTATGCGCTAGTCTGCGAGACGGCGAAGAGAACGCTTGGATTACAGCCCTACGATGTCCAGATAATAGGTGCAATCGCTCTGCATGAGGGCTATTTGATAGAGCAGCATACCGGCGAAGGAAAGACGCTTTCAGCTGTTATGCCTGCTTATCTAAATGCATTAACCGGTAAAGGCGTTCATGTGCTGACATTCAATGATTATTTGGCAAATCGGGATGCAGTGTGGATGGGACCGATCTATCGTCTTCTAGGGTTAACGGTAAGCTCAGTTCAAGCGGGCATGAGCTTCTCCGAGAAACGGGAAGCATACGCACAGGATATTACCTACGTTACGGCTAAAGAGGCAGGATTTGACTATTTGCGGGACACAATCGCACTGGATGAGGCGAATACTGTGCACCGTTCTTTCCACTATGTCATCGTTGACGAAGCGGATTCGCTTCTTCTCGATGAAGCAAGGGTACCGCTAGTCATTGCCGGAGAGTCGGATTTTTTAAGTAGAGACGTTACTCGTTTCACAGAAGTAGCCAGGCAGCTCGAGCAAGATGAGCATTATGACTTCGATGAGTTCAAGCGGAATGTATATTTGAATGAAGCAGGCGCTGCGAAAGCGGAAGAGCTGCTCGGATGCGGCAATTTATACGATAGCCATAATAGTCATATGTTATCTTCGTTAAATTGTGCGCTGCATGCAGAATATTTATTAGTAAAAGACGTCGATTACATCGTCCGGGACGGTGTAATTGAGCAGATCGACGAATATACCGGCCGCGTGGCGGAGAACCGGCATCTGCCGGACGGGCTGCAAGCTGCGCTTGGGGCCAAAGAAGAGCTCGAACTCTTAGGCGGCGGGAAAATTCTCGGGACGATCACTCTCCAACACTTCCTTAGCCTATATCCTAAGATTTGTGGAATGACGGCTACTGCGCATGCATCAGCCATGGAGTTCGAAGATATTTATGCATTGCAGGTTGTACAAATCCCGCCAAACCGTCCGAACATTCGAATTGATCAGCCGCATCGAATTTATACTCATAAAGAAGCCAAGCTTAAGGCACTTGTATATGAAATATCGTCCGTTCATAAGGAGGGACGCCCAATTCTAATTGGTACGTCAAGCGTCGAGGAGTCTGACATGCTGGCGAAGGCGCTGGCTGCTGCAAACGTACCTTGTCATGTTTTGAATGCGAAGAATGACGCTGAGGAAGCTGATGTTATCGCCAAAGCGGGAAAGATTGGTGCGGTGACCGTGTCTACGAATATGGCGGGACGCGGCGTCGATATTCGGCTCGGCGGGGGTAACCCTACTCAAGCAGAAGAAGTTGCTAAACTAGGCGGATTGTACGTGATTGGTACGCATGTGCACGAAAGTGTGCGGATCGACGACCAGCTGCGCGGACGTTCCGGCCGCCAAGGGGACCCTGGAGGTTCGGTATTCTTCGTAAGCTTGGAGGATGAGTTGATGCTGCGGTTCGGCATTGATAAAGCAATTCGTGTTCCAAGGCAGGATGAGGCTCTCGATGATCCTGTGCTTCGTAACAAAATTACACATATCCAGCGTGTTATTATGGGGCAAAACTTTGATATCCAAAAGGAACTGAATTCATATTCGGATATGGTGGAGGATCAGCGGCGAATTCTGTTCGAGGAGAGGCTTCGAATTTTAAAAGGGGAGAAGTCAATGAGTTCTTCGGAACAGCGAGTTCGGCTTTTTTATATCGATCAGTTTTGGGCTGAACATCTGTCATACGTTTCGTACCTTCGAGAAGGCATCCACCTGGAGAGTATTGCTAGCCGTAATCCGATTGACGAATTTCATGCCCAAATCTCCGAAGCATATGAACAAATTCCGGCTAAAGTAAATCGCGAGACTGAGAATATGCTTATAAAACTTGAAGGTTCAAATGATCCAGCAGAATGGGAGAGGTTCGGACTAATGAGTCCTACTTCCACTCGGACTTATATTATGAACGATCAATACAGTCAGAATAAGCGCAGCTCATGGAGCACCACGACGATAATGGCTTACTATATCCGTAAGATTGTAAGGAGGGTATTGTGGCCGGTACATAAGCTGCCAAAATTGTGATGCAGCTTTCTTAAAGCTAAATTCTTTTTATGCAAAATAAAGAGGTGTCCCTTAGTCAATATGACGCTTGGGACACCTCTTTTTTATTTTGATTTACGTTTCACTTGATCAAGCCGATAATAAACTACATATCGAATTAGCTGCAAGCGCAGTTAAGGACAGGCTTACGTGCAGCAGTCGTTTCATCCAAACGAGTGACCGGTGTACCGTATGGAGCATTGAGCACGAGCTCCGGATTCTCTTCGGCTTCCTTGGCAATGCGGATCATCGTGTCGATGAAGCCGTCGAGTGTTTCTTTGCTTTCGGTTTCTGTCGGTTCAATCATGATGCATTCTTCCACGTTCAGTGGGAAGTAGATTGTTGGCGGATGATAGCCGAAATCGAGCAGGCGTTTGGCCACATCGAGTGTACGTACACCATACTGCTTCAAGCCTTTGCCAGACATGACGAATTCATGCTTACACACGCCTGGATATGGAACTTCGTAATATGGCTCAAGACGTTTCATCATGTAGTTGGCATTCAGTACCGCATATTCGGAGACTTGGCGCAGTCCAACTGGACCATAGGTACGGATATAGGCATACGCACGGACAAGAATACCAAAGTTACCATAGTAAGCTTTAACACGGCCGATGGATTGTCCTTCTTCACGATCCAAGTAGAATGTTCCCTCTTCTGTACGTTTCACGTGTGGTTTCGGAAGGAACGGCACGAGCAGCTTCTTCACGCCGACCGGACCAGCACCCGGACCGCCGCCGCCATGGGGAGTACTCATCGTTTTATGCAGATTTAAGTGGACTACGTCAAAGCCCATATCCCCCGGACGAGCAATACCCATAATCGCGTTAGAGTTAGCTCCATCGTAATACAGAAGACCGCCGGCATCATGCACGATCTTGGCAATTTCCACAATTTGTTTCTCGAACAGACCGAGTGTATTCGGGTTCGTCAGCATGAGTGCGGCTGTATCATTACCTACAGCTGCACGCAGCTCATCCAGATCGACCAATCCTTCAGCAGTTGAAGGAATCGTCACCGTCTCGAAGCCTGCCACTGTCGCACTGGCCGGGTTCGTACCATGGGAAGAGTCAGGTACGATGACCTTGGTACGAACTTCACCGCGGCTCTCATGATAAGCGCGAATCATCATTAGTCCTGTCCACTCACCATGTGCACCGGCTGCCGGCTGAAGCGTTACTTCGTCCATTCCAGTAAGACCTGCAAGGTCAGATTGCAGCTGATACAGCAGCTCTAGTGCACCCTGTACACTTTCTTCCGGCTGATAAGGATGAATCTTGGCAAATCCGGTATAACGGGCAACATCCTCGTTAATCTTCGGATTGTATTTCATCGTACAAGAGCCCAGCGGATAGAAGCCGTTATCTACACCAAAGTTACGGCGGGACAAGCTTGTATAGTGGCGAACGACATCCACTTCATATACTTCTGGCAGTGCAGCTGCTTCCTTACGCAAAAATCCAGAAGGAATGAGCTCAGCCTGACTGACCTGAGGGACATCGAGCTCGGGCAAGGAGTATGCGACGCGACCTGGTTTGCTCAGTTCAAAAATCAGCTTCTGCTCAGGAGCTTCTGATCCGGCTGTTCTAGCAAAATCCAGTTCTGCTGTCTCGTTCTGAACCTGTGGTTTCTCTGCTTCAATCTTACTCACAGCAATCCCTCCAATACCGCTTTGAATTCATCGATTTCTTCTTTGCTCCGGCGTTCTGTAACGGCAATCAGCATATGACCGCTTAGCTCCGGGTATTCACGTCCCAAATCATATCCTCCGATAAATCCTGCAGCGAGCAGCTTGCTCTGTACATCTTCCATGCTCGTATGGTCCGGCAGCTTAATCACAAATTCGTTAAACGTCGGTGAAGTGAAAGGAGTGCTTACCCCTTCAATAGAAGCTAATGTCTGCTTGGCATAATGACTCTTCTGCAAATTAAGCTCCGACACATCAAGCATGCCTTGTTTACCGAGCAGCGACATATAGACTGATGCACTTAGTGCAAGCAGAGCCTGGTTGGAACAAATATTGGAGGTCGCTTTTTCGCGGCGGATATGCTGTTCACGAGCCTGCAGAGTAAGCACAAAGCCTCGTCTGCCATAACGATCCGTCGTTTGACCGACAATCCGTCCAGGAATTCTGCGCATGTGGGCCTGGGATACAGCAAAATATCCACAGGTAGGACCGCCATAGGAGCCTGCAATCCCTAGCGGCTGAGCATCACCAACAACGATATCTGCACCAAGCTTACCCGGTGCTTCCAGAAGTCCGAGTGAAATTGGATTCGCACTGACGATGAGAAGTCCTTTATTGGGATGAATCAAGTCAGCTGCAGCCTGGATATCTTCTACACTGCCGAAGAAGTTCGGGCTTTGAATCATAACCGCAGCCGTATCCTCACCGATTGCAGCAGCGAGTGCTTCCATATCAGTGACACCATTTTGATAACCAATCTCTACAATTTCAAGATTCAGACCATGTGCATAACTCGCAAGTACCTGGCGGGATTCCGGATGTACGGTGCTCGATACGACCAGCTTCTTCCGGCGCGTTGCAGCTGCAGCCAGATTACCCGCCTCTGCAAAAGCGGTTGCTCCATCATACATACTCGCATTGGCGACAGCCATTCCGGTAAGCTCGCAAATATAGGATTGGAATTCAAAAATCGCCTGCAGCTCGCCTTGGCTGATCTCGGGCTGATAAGGCGTATAAGCGGTATAGAATTCGGAGCGGGAAATGACATGGTTAATGACAGAAGGTACATGATGGTCATAGATACCTGCGCCGAGAAAGCTTGCATGTGTATCTGCGTTCACATTGCGTCCGGCAAGACGGGACATATGGCGTGTGAGTGCATATTCGTCCAGCTTGGATGAAACAGGGAGTTCGCCTTTAAAGCGGATTTCTTCAGGAATGTCGGAGAAGAGATCCTCTATCGTTTCAGCTCCGATTGCTGCCAGCATTTCCGCCTGATCTTGTTCCGTCATCGGAAGATAACGATTTGTCATTACGAATTCGCTCCTTTTGCCGCTTGGGCTGTAGGTTTTGGTCTTCTATAGAATGGGGTTTTGATCACTTCTGCCTTGAGGCGTTTGCCCCGGATTTCGACATCAACCGTGGTGCCTGGTTCTGTAAACCGGATATCCAGCAGTGCAAGACCCAGATTGCGTTTCAGGGTAGGCGACTGGGTACCTGTTGTTACCTCGCCGATTTGTTCTTCGTCAGCAAAGACCGGATAATGAGCTCGTGGAATACCGCGGTCTGTAATCTCTATTCCGACGAGCTTTCGGGTCAGGCCTTCTTCTTTTTGCTTCACCAGTGCATCCCGACCGATAAAGTCACCAGCTGCCAGCTTCACGAACATCCCTAGACCGGCTTCGAGCGGTGTAATCGTTGATGAGAGCTCCTGTCCATATAACGGAAGCTTAGCTTCAAATCGAAGTGTATCTCTCGCACCAAGCCCGATAGGAAGCAATCCTTCATCTTCGCCAGCGGCCATAAGTGCAAGCCATACTTTCTGAGCGTCATCGGCACTGACATAAATTTCGAAGCCGTCCTCACCGGTATATCCTGTGCGTGAGAGAATAACGGTGCTTCCGCTGACTTCTGCTCCGTCGACAAAACGGAAAGAACCAAGTTCAGCAAGGTTCACATCCGTCACTTTAGATAATATAGCCTCTGCCTTTGGACCCTGCAGTGCCAGCAGAGCGGTTGCATGCGATTCATTCACCATCTGTACGTTCGCAGGCAGATGTTCTTGCAGCCATGTCCAATCCTTATCAATATTGGATGCATTCACTACAAGCATGAACAAATGCTCGCTGCGCTTATACACGAGCAAGTCGTCCACTACACCACCTGTGGGATAGCACATAAGTGTGTACTGTGCCTGACCAATTTCGAGCAGGGATATGTCATTTGTCAGCATTCCTTGCAGGAAGTTGGCTGCATTCTCGCCTTCTACTCGAAATTCGCCCATATGGGATACATCGAATAATCCGGCCTGCTGTCTAACAGCCTCATGCTCTTTCTGGATACCGCTGAAGGAAACCGGGAGCTCCCAGCCTCCAAAATCGATACAGCGTACATTTGGATATTGTTCATAAAGAGGGAAAAGCGGTGTTCTCAATAATTGGGACATAATTTTCACCTCGTCAAAAGCCGGCTTCCGGCTGTAGTTAAATAGAAGGAATGAAGAAGAATAATCATCAGGATAAATAATAGGAAAAGGGAAAAAGGGCGATTGGAAAAAGAAAAAGGACAGGCCAAAGAAAAATACACGCAAATAAAGCATGTGTTCTTCTTAGGCTCTGTCCTTGGTACCTGAGAGTTACCCCGTATGCAATGCTCACGAGTTTCCCCTTGGGTGATCCTTTTATTAACAACGTTCGCTTCTAGTAAGCAGGCGAACGGTTATGGATGCTCTCCAGAGTCGCGTCCGGTAAAAGTCCTTTTGCCTGAGAGATTCACCCTTTGCTTATCAATGGGCTTACTCCTTCGGCGTTACCATGCGGAAAATGTCCCTTGCTCAGAAGCTCAGAACAAGAATCCTGCGGTAATCTCTCCCTTTACGTTCAACCGCTTAACGAGCTAGAATGTTCGGAAATAGCGAACTCTTCCGCTCAATCTAACGCTTATACTACATTAATACGTGATTAAATCCGAAAAGTCAAGGAGTATATCCATAAAACATATTTTTTGTTAGCAATCTTGACATTGTGATGAGGATTGTTTTACGCTATGGGTGGAAAAAGGGCAGGAACCAGAGAAGAAACACAATTCTAACTTTTGAAAAAGCGAGGCTGACGAGATCATGAGCGAAGTAATTAACGGTTTGTTGTATAGTGAAGAGCATGAATGGGTTCAAACGTTAGAAGGAGATACGGTACGTATCGGAATTACTGAATTTGCTCAGCATCAGCTGGGAGATATTGTGTTTGTGGAGCTGCCTGAAGTAGGAACGGACATTAATAGTGATGATAGTATTGGTACGATTGAATCGGTTAAGACCGTATCTGATTTGTTTGCGCCAGTTAGCGGAACGATTATCAGTGTAAATGATAAGCTTCAAGACGAGCCGGAGCTTGTGAATGCTGCACCTTATAGCGATGGCTGGATGATTGAAGTGAAGCTGAGTGGAGATTACAAGGCTGCTCTTGCTAAACTGCTGGATGCCGATGCTTATCGTGCACATACTGAAGAGTAACAAGATATTATTTAATATATGACGTAATGATTTAAATTGTTTGAGCTGATCTTCCTGTCTAAAAGGGAGGTCAGCTCTTTTTTATATGATATTGCATATAATCAATAGTCATAACGCATCATCGCTGTAGTGTCTGTTGTGAAAAAAATGTTTCTCGTGGAACGAATCTCATGGGGTTAATTAATTTTGTAGAAGCCATCATGATCTTGCACGATGTGGACAGAAGCAGACCCCGCAGCTGAATTCGAGCGAAGAGCTCGGCTCGTTACCGTAATGGTAGTTTCTTTTACGGGTGGAGATGCAAGAGGGGACCAATAAATGATGCTGGCCTGCTTCACCTCAAGGGATGTTCCTGATGACCTCACCTGTGTGCCCGTCGAACCATCCATAACCAGTAATTTACCTGAAGAAGCTGTAACGGTTAGCGGAAATGAGTTGTTTTCTTCCCTTATTTCGATGGGGAATCCAGGAACGCTGCTCATCACCATAGCATATTTATCAAGCGGAAATGTAATTTGAAGCGGGCTGTATTGATCGGACTCTGACGAAATGCTTGTAGATGGAGATATAGCAGAAGGTACATTGGGCCACAGAATGAACGCAGAGGCGAGAAGGATGGATGAGACAGTAACATAAGTACTTTTGACTTTAGATGGTGAGTGTGTTCTCATTACTTGCGTCTTCGTCATGATAACCTCCCCGAAAGTTTAAGTATATATTCAATATAACGTTTACTTGCCGCAAAGGTTGTAACCAAAATAATTCATTGAATGCAATTTCAGATAGGCCAAGGGGTTCAGGCTTTATCCGTTCCCCTGGCATGAAACGCAATTACACAGGCTTCACACACACATGCCTTGCGTCTCTGCTCGTCCGGAATACGTGACAGCAGTTCCTGTGGAACAGACCGACTCATACACCAGCATTCCGTGTAAGGCTTCCCGGCTGCATAGGCACACTCATTAGACTTGTGGCACAAAGGGCAGAGGAGCGGATTGATTTCAATAGAGGATGAAGACATATTTCACCTGCTTTATGATAGGGTCATTGTTGATTATGGATGCAAAGCGTTAGATTCTATGATGAATGTGATCTGCTTGAATTGCGTTCTTGAATTTCAAAGAACAAAAAGCAAGCTAGGTTCAAGGCAAAAAACAAAATATTAAGCCAGATCTGATTCATATAGAGGATGTAAGAGATCAGAATCAAGAATATGAGCATTAGAGCAGTAACAATAGCATATTCAAATTTAAGCTTAAGTTTATCATATGGATAGCTGAATCCGAAGTTGTATTTATACATAAGCCAGGATATGATCAACAGCACAGCGCTGCTGTAGCTTTGTAACAGATAACCGCTGCGAACACTCTGCTCCAATACATCTGTATCTCCGTAAAGGATGATCAATAAGAGACTCTTGATAGCACCGTACAGGACTGTCACTAATATAGTGCGGAAGGCCGAAGGCAGCAAAGGAATTTTTACCACAACGGTGAAGAATAGGGTCAAAATGATAATGGTAATAACCGGCACCAGATTAGCGACATCCAGCTCACTCTGCAGAAAGTAGCTCTGTAAATTAACGAGCATAAGGACAAATAGGGCTCGCTTGGCATAATGGGCAGGATTAATCTTGAATAACATAATAATAAGGATGAAAAGTGCAAATGTCTCGAGTGATGAAAAAAGCATGAACGCTAGAAATTCCAGAATATTCTTCCCCCAGTAATATGTAAATATATGCAATACCCGAACAAAGCAGCTTGACCATAATAATATGTGCTTAACTGTGAAGTAAAGTATTTTTTTATGGAAATATTAAAGATGGACGAGGAAGAGACATTCCCCGTCCATCTTTGTTTATTCATTTGCATCATATCACATATTCAATGGCACACTTAAGACTCATCTCTTGGCATTTCAATGGTGAGACCCGGAACATGCTTCTTGGACATTTGTTTTCGTTTTTTTCGATTCTCCTTGGTCTGGGATACAACGTCAAAATCATAGTCGTCCGGATACAGCTCTTCGCCTGCAATGTGCAGCTTCACTCGCTGCTTGGCAATTTTCAGCTTTTTTCCTCGAACAAGTACGGTAAGCTTGCCTTTTGGATCCTCTGCTTCGACAATAATTCCTCCTTCCTGCATATAAGGGATGTGTACCCTGTCCCCAATCTGCAGCGGCCGGGCCGGCTGTGTTTCCATATCAGTTGGCTCAGCTCTTTTGGCATGGGCAGCTCGTGACCCTCGGCGATCGTCATCTACCCGTTTTGTATGGTCTGGTATTGGTTCATGAGAATTTGTATTGCGATACACGATGTTACGCTTCTCTTCGCTATCAGCGGCTTTCGGTTCTCCTGAAGAATCTGCAATTGCTGTCAATGATGTGGCAGAGATCTGTTTGGAACGCTCAATGATATAAGGCGGAATCCCGAGCTTCAGGGCAATGGCATAAGCATAGCTGTTCCCTGCTTCCCCGATCGTCAGCCGATATAACGGCTTCAAAGATTCTGTATCAAATTCCATGCGGGCATTCTCAAATCCGTCAGCCGACGCTGCGAAATTTTTGATCTCCGAAAAATGAGTCGTTGCCACGACCGTCGCCTGCCTTCTATGCATCTCTTCGAGCAGAGCGATAGACAATCCGGTTCCTTCCCCAGGATCTGTACCCGACGCCATTTCGTCAATAAGAATAAGCGTGGAAGGGTCCGCGATCTTTAGAATTTCGATAATGTTCTTGATGTGGGCAGAGAACGTGCTCAGCTGATGCTCAATGCTCTGACCATCCCCGATATCGACGGCGACTTGCTCAAATACGCTCAGCTGACTGTCTTCTCCGACAGGAACGAGTAGACCGGACTGGGCCATGAGTGTTAGCAGCCCAATGGTCTTAAGACATAAGGTTTTGCCGCCGGTATTGGGACCTGTAATAATCAAGGACTTGAATGCATCACCAATGTGGAAATCGAGCGGAACCATATTGTTCACGAGCGGATGCCGTGCGGACCTTAATCGAATGACCCCATGATCAACGAGGTGAACCGACCGTCCCTGATAGGAGAGGGCATAACGTGCTTTGGCGAACAAAAAGTCGTATATGCCTACTGTATCCGTATTCACACGCAGCTCATATTCAGCTTGGTCTGCTAAACGCGTCAATTCACTGAGTATCTTCATCTCCTCCCGCTGTTCCGCTGCACGATGCAGGCTGAGCTCCATCTGAAGACTGGCGATCTCGTCCGGCTCGATAAATACCGTTTGGCCACTGGCGGATTCGCCGTGAACCGTTCCTCTGATCTGCTTGCGGAATTCCTTCTGGACAGGCAGGCAGTAGCGGTCCCCGCGTTTTGTTATGAGCTGGTCCTGCAGAATAGAACGGTGCTTGGACAGAAGGGTATCCAGCTTCTTTTTCAGCCGTTCCTCGATGACCTGAGCCTGTTTTCTCGTCTTGAGCAGTTCTTTGCTGGCATGATCGGTAATCCGGCCTAAGTAAATACAGCGTTCCACCTCTTCACGGAGGGAATCCAGGGTGTACATAGAGCCTGCATAGGCACTTATATTCGGGGCAATCTCTCTCTTAGACTGCATGTACTTCATAAGCTGGGTGCAGCTTCGCAGAAATTGCAGGAGATGCATGAAATCCTGTTCCGTAAATAGATAGCCTGTGCCCAGCAGATTCATAATATTTTCGATTCCTGACAATGAAGGAAGTGGGACGCTTGCTCCGTGCCGGATCAGTCCCAGTGCTTCCTCTGTTTCAGCCAGTGCCTGACGAATCTGGGTTAGACGGGTCATGGGAGTCAGTGAATCGATCTGCCGTTCTCCAAGGTAGGATACCGCGTAAGATCGCAGTTGTTCTTTGACAGTACTGTATTCGAGTCTTTGCATGCTTTGATGATTCATGGGTTATTGCTCCTTTTTTTTTTGTATTAATGAATGACGTTGAAGCGGATAAAACAAAAAAAGACGCAAGAAGCGAACAGTAGGGTTCGTTCTTACGTCTGTATGCATGAGTTAGCTTATGGATCGGCAAAGGATGCTGCCAAGCCATAAATATCAACCTGTGAATGGTGCCCCGCCATCCATAATTTGTTGACTACAGAGCATAGATCTCTGTAAATCATGGTTTTACGGGTACAAAAAAACCGCGCTGCAAAAACAGCGCGGATGAGTTCACAAGTCAATTGTACATCACTCATGTTCATAGAGAGTTTAGTTATCCGCTGTTCTTAACTGATTTCATGAGGCATCTATAGCGTACACATGTAAATGCGCATTAAAAAATAAACATCGCAATTTCAGGCGATGAAGCAATAGATCAAGCCTCTGTATGAAATTTGATTAGTTAAGAACGATCACCGACATCAAAAATCTCTCCTTTTTGGATGAGTTACTTTGTATCATATGCTACACGGCAGCGAAAGTCAACAAATTGAATGTTGGGAAGATGTACTATACAATGAAGAGGCACGAGTAATTTTAATAATTATATAGATACGGGAGCCTGCGGAAGCAAGCTGAGAGTACAACTAATCTGTTGTTGACCGGTTGAACCTGCCATGGATAATGCCAGCGTAGGGAGCGAACATGATGATGACGCATGCTTTCGCATGCGTTTTTTTAGTTTTGCGACACCCCTCTCAGTTCCAAGATCGGCTCCTGTGTACCTTCCAAAAAGAAAGGACTCGATCCCAATGTCTAATGTTGAACTTGAACTATCATCTCTTATCACTCGTATCCACGAAGAACAACCCTTGATCCATAACATAACGAATACGGTCGTTACGAATTTTACGGCGAACGGCTTGCTAGCTCTTGGCGCTTCCCCGGTCATGGCCTATGCGGAGGAGGAAGTGGCTGATATGGTTCAGCATGCCCGTGCACTGGTGCTCAATATCGGGACACTTACCACAGACCTAGTCCATACGATGATTGCAGCAGGCAAGGCGGCAAATGTATACGGTGTACCTGTTCTCTTGGATCCGGTCGGAGCGGGAGCTACACCTTATCGGACAGATGCGGCACTTCGGCTTCTTCGGGAAGTAGAGATCGCGCTCATTAGAGGCAATGCAGGAGAAATCAGCCATTTAATCGGGGAAGGGATGACCGTAAAAGGTGTAGACGCGGGTCAATTTGAGGTCATAGATCGAGCACAAATGGCGGTGCGTGCAGCCCGAACACTCGGAACAACCGTCGTCGTATCTGGTCCAGAAGACGTCATTACGAATGGAGATACAGGATTTATTATTAAATCCGGCCATCCTTTACTTACACGTGTCACAGGGACAGGCTGTCTCTTAACCTCGGTCATCGGTGCTTTTCTTGCCGTTCATGACTCGGTATTGGAAGCAGGGGCCGCAGGTCTTGGGTTTTATGGAGCGGCGGCAAGCCTCGCGGGGCAGAAGACCGAGCAGAAGGGGGCCGGCAGCTTCCAGATTGCATTCTTGGATGAGCTGTCCAAGCTTGAGCCGTCTGTATTTGAGAAGTATGTTGAACTTACCGACATGAACGAGCTGTTTATTCAGGAGGAGGCATAGTCGATGAATATACCTAAGGCGCTTACCATTGCAGGCTCAGACAGCGGAGGCGGTGCTGGAATTCAAGCCGATATCAAAACCTTTCAGGAGCTGGATGTCTACGGTATGTCGGCACTCACCTCAGTTACTGCCCAAAATACCCTTGGCGTACAAGGCGTGCATTCTTTGCCGGTTCCCTTTGTAGCTCAGCAGATCGAGTCCGTCTTTGCGGATCTGAGACCAGATGCCGTGAAGACAGGGATGTTATTCAGCAGTGAAATTATTGCAGAGGTTGCAAGGCAGGCTGCACGGCATCGAATAGATAAGCTGGTTATCGATCCAGTGATGATTGCAAAAGGCGGTGCGTCCTTGCTTCAGTCGGAAGCAGTGACGGCGCTAGTTCAGCAGCTTCTTCCGCTTGCACTTGTCGTTACACCGAACATTCCCGAGGCGGAGGTGATGACAGGCTGCCCTATTCATTCGCTGGCAGACCGCAAGGAGGCGGCTAAACGAATACATGATTATGGTCCTGCCTACGTCATTGTAAAAGGTGGCCATGATGCAGGCAGCGATACGGTTACGGACCTGGTATACGATGGGAGAGGATTTACGGAGCTTGCAGGGCCAAGAGTAGACACGGTTCATTCCCATGGAACAGGCTGTACCTTCTCCGCGGCGCTTACCGCAGAATTGGCAAAAGGAAAGGACGTCCTGTCAGCGGCGAGGACGGCCAGAGATTTTGTCCAAGCTGCACTTACCGATGCACTGGGCATCGGAGGAGGACAGGGTCCGACGAATCACTGGGCTTATCGCAGGCAAAAAGGAGTGAGCGTATGAGCCGGATTTCGAGTGTCCGTATGAAGGAGCTGCTTCGGGTCTATTTTGTAATGGGTAGTAGAAATTGTGTTCAAGCACCGGAGGATACACTGGAGGCTGCACTCACCGGCGGGGTGACATTATTCCAGTTCAGAGAGAAAGGTCCCGGCTGCCTTGAAGGCGCTGAGCGGATCGAACTCGCCCGGCGTTTGCAGAAGCTGTGCAGAGAGCATAAAGTACCTTTTATTGTGAACGATGATGTTGACTTGGCACTGGAAGTGGATGCGGACGGTGTCCATGTCGGTCAGGAGGATGAGGAAGCGGGCTTGGTGAGACAAAGAATTGGAGATCGAATCCTCGGCATATCGGCTCATACTATTCAAGAAGCGGCGAGAGCTTATGCGCAAGGGGCCGATTATATCGGAGTAGGCCCCATTTATCCAACAAAATCAAAGGATGATGCACAGGCTGTGCAAGGTCCAGAGATCATTAAGGTTATGCGGAACGCGAATGTTACACTTCCCATCGTTGGCATCGGAGGAATTACAGTAGACAATGCCAAAGACGTGTTTGCTGCAGGAGCAGATGGGATAGCCGTCATTTCCGCGATCAGCTATGCAGAGGATATTGCAGGCCGTGTGAGACAGCTTCAACATAACTTTAAAGCTTAACAATGTGAAAAAAAGAGAAGGATAGCTGACATGAAACAGTCATCCTTCTCTTTTTTATTTATAAAGCATGAAAACGAAGGTTGTATTACATTCATACTTTACATAACAAATTCAAACCTCTTTTATTGCCAATCCCTCCTTAATAACGAACAATATTAAGTTTTTTCTTCTGATTTTTCGTATATAGACCCTTGAACCTAACATTAAGATAACATGATTAAGTGCTTGAGGCACAAAATAAAGTTGCCATTTTATATAAAAAACCAAAACGACGTAAATTTTGTTTACATCATCTCCTCCTCCCATTACATTTGATTCTAACAACAATACATAACTGAGGGGTGGATATGAATGACCGCACGTTATCAAGGAATGGCTTACAACGAGTTGTTCCTCCCCAGACTGTCCGGGCCGGAGATCGGTGAACTCGCCAAGACGGGAGCTATGCTGATCCTGCCAATCGGTGCAATGGAACAGCACGGGCCGCATCTTCCTGTTTATACCGACACGCTGATTGGAGAAGGGTTGTTAACGGAGGCATTCAAGCATCTGACTCCAGAGGATAATATATGGCTATTGCCGCATCTCCCTTATGGAAAAAGTAATGAGCATGCGGGGTGGAGCGGCACGGTGACATTATCAGCGACGACTCTGCTAGCTGTGCTGATGGATATTGCAGAGAGCCTTGCCAGATCCGGCTTTGACAGGCTCGTATTATTTAATACACACGGCGGAAATGCGGATCTGCTTAACCTGGCTGCCAGAGATATTAGAGAGAAGACAGGGATGATGGTATTCAGGCTTGATGGAGGCGGGCTCGATAACGATAAGGAGCTCCTCACACCTGAAGAACGCATGTACGGAATTCACGCAGGTGATTCGGAAACATCGATGATCATGCATCTCCATAACGATTGGGTGCATCGCGATTTGCTTCCCAATGAATACCCGCCTGTTACTCCAGAAATGAAGCTTCAATTCAGCAACAAACGGTTTGCATGGGTAATGAAGGATTTATCGGAATCCGGTGTTTGTGGAAATGCACAGCTGGCTACAGCGGAGAAGGGCCGCACACTATTGTCATCAGCAGGCAGGAATGCAGCGGAGCTGTTTAGACTGATGCTTGAGTTCCAGTTCGACAAGAAAGTAAAAATGGAATCCGTTTAAAGGGAGAGATGAAACGATGAGCAGCTTGATTACAGCACAGGGAAATAAGGCAAATCTTAACCCAGGAATGACACCGCTAGTGGAGATGGAAGGCATCAGCAAGATCTATCAGACCGGCACTATCGCGCTGCAGGACGTCAATCTCAGCATACCGGAAGGAGAGTTTGTCAGCTTTGTAGGTCCATCCGGCTGCGGTAAATCTACGATATTCCGTATGATCGCTGGACTTGGAGACCCGACAGCCGGCAGAATGCGGCTGATGGGTATGGAGCCTGCCGAAGCGAGAAAACAGAGTGACATTTCCTTCGTATTTCAGGATGCAACACTGCTTCCATGGTGCAAAGTGATTGACAACGTAACGCTGCCGATGGAGCTGCGAAAGATCCCGAAGAAGGAAAGAGTGGAGAAGGCAATGCATGTGCTTGAGATGGTTGGTCTGCAGGATTATGCGAACGCCCTTCCGCGCCAGCTCTCAGGCGGGATGAAGATGCGGGTATCGATCGCGAGAGCACTGGCATCCGATCCGAAGCTGCTTCTCATGGATGAGCCTTTTGGAGCGCTCGATGAAATGACCAGACAGACGCTTCAGGATGAGCTGCTCGGCATATGGCAGAAGGATAAGAAAATGACGGTCTTATTCGTTACACATAACGTTTTTGAAGCGGTATACCTCTCGACTTCCATCGTTGTCATGACAGCAAGACCTGGTAAAATCGCGAGTACGATCCCGGTACCTGTACCGTTCCCGAGAGATGAAACGTTCCGCACCGCGCCGGAGTTCAGCAAGCTGGTCGGTCAAGTGTCAGAGGTGCTGCATCACTAGCATAAGTGAAAAAAATCCGTGTTCAAGGAGGATGAAGATGATGGCTGTTGAGATCGAGAAGGTGTGTATTGACGGGCTTGGAATAGATAAGGTGCTGCTTGATCTTGATTCGAGGGAGAAGCTCTCGAAAGATTACTACTGGTATTCTCCTGTCCTTGAAAAACGGCTGAAGGATAAGATTGCGGACAGCATTGTTCGACCCGAGTCGGATGCTGAGGTCGAGACATTGCTTAAGATTGCGTATCACCATAAAGTTCCTGTTACGGTTAGAGGGGCAGGCACTGGAAACTACGGTCAGGCGATCCCGCTCGAAGGCGGCATTGTACTCGATCTAAGCAAGCTGGATCAAATCCTTGAATGGGGAGAGAATTCAGTTCGCGTGCAATGTGGAGTCAGACTTGGAGCTCTGGAACGGGCAGCCCGGGAACGAGAGCTTGAACTGCGAATTTATCCGAGCACGTTCATGAAGGCGACCGTCGGAGGTTATGTATGCGGTGGTTCAGGAGGGATTGGTTCCATCACCTGGGGGGACCTGTGGGACGGCAATGTATCGGAGGTCGTCGTCTATACCATGGAAGAGGAGCCGAGAAGACTGGTCGTGTCCGGCGAAGATCTTCCGGCCTATATTCATAACTATGGCACAACCGGAATTCTGACCGAGCTTGTGATTCCACTTGCACCCAAGACCGAATGGGAGCAGTCTATCGTATTCTTTGATGATTTTATGCAGGCTATGGAATTCTCCCATGACCTGTCTCATGATGATTCCATTCGCAAGAGACTAAT
The DNA here is from genome assembly GCF_042684905.1 of Paenibacillus shunpengii. Lineage (NCBI taxonomy): Bacteria > Bacillati > Bacillota > Bacilli > Caryophanales > Paenibacillaceae > Paenibacillus > Paenibacillus shunpengii. Next base: position 98,361 of record NZ_JBHUMJ010000009.1, read on the forward strand.
CTCTCCCCACGAATGGCCCATACCTTCCTATTTTAGACCATTGAAAAAGGTGGTCCTCCCCGAGAAAGCGGCGGTTCTGCTAGAGACAGAGGAGGGAAGCCAGCCTGCCCTTGCACGTCTTGCGGAGCTGCATGGCGGAACAGTTGGCCATTACATTCCGGCTGAGAAGTACCGATCAGGCATTGGCTTGTCTGACTTTGGCTGGAATCACACCACATTATGGGCGCTTAAATGCGAGAACAATATTACCTATTTGCAGGCCGGATTCTCCTTAGCACATTTCAGAGAACAAGTGAAGCTTGTTAAAGAAACATTTGGAGATGAAGTGCTGCTTCATTTTGAATGGATGAGAAGCCGTGGCACAGTCACTCCGTCTTCACTGCCCGTCGTGCGTTATACGACCGAGGAGCGCTTGAACGAAATCATTGACTTCTTTAACACTAACGGAATTCATGTGGCAAACCCGCATACGTATTCACTGGACTCCGGTGGACGAGGAATATTGCCGCTTATGAAACAGAAGAAACAGGAGAATGATCCGTTAAGGCTGCTTAACCCTGGCAAGATCGATTAGAAGAAGCTCTCTTGAAAGAAAGGACGTGCTTAAACAATGGCAATGAATCAGCCGAAGCTTGCTTATGAAAAAAAGGGTCAGAAAGAGGACAGTAATACGCCTTCTGCCTCAGCTGTCCAAACCCCGAAAGCTGCGAAGAACAATAATTTCATGCAAAAATTTCTTCCTCCCGCCATCGCCTTCATCGTTGTAGTCGGCCTATGGGAGATCGTAACGAGATTGCTCGGATACGCTCCCTATTTGCTTCCTAAGCCATCGGACATCGTATTATCGGCCGTAGAGAATTGGAGCAACCTGATGACATCGGTCATGACGACGGTATATGAATCGGTGTTTGGATTCTTGCTCAGCATCGTTATCGGGGTATCCGGCGCCATACTGCTTGCCAGTTCCAAAATCATCGAAAAAGCAGTCTATCCCTATGCTATCGTGCTGCAAACGATTCCGGTTGTCGCGATCGCCCCGATTATCGTCATCTGGTTTGGTGCCGGCGTGAATTCGATTGTCATCATTGCCTTCCTGATTGGCTTCTTCCCGATGATATCCAACACCTTGATTGGTCTTAATTCTACCGATGGCAACATGCAGAACCTGTTCAAGCTCTACAATGCTTCACGCTGGCAGATCATGTGGAGACTGCGTCTGCCTGCCGCAATGCCTTATATTATTGCAGGACTGAAAATATCCTGTACCCTGTCTGTCGTAGGGGCTATTGTCGGTGAATACATTGCTGGCATTGGCGGCGGAGAAGGTGGTCTTGGTTATGCCATTACAGTTGCTTCTTCAAGACTCCAGACACCTTATTTGTTCGCCTGCGGACTGTGCGCTTCCATTCTGGGGATTACCTTCTATCTGCTCGTAAGTGCCTTCTCCAAGTGGGCGCTCAGCTCTTGGCATGAGTCTGAAATGAAATCCGAGAACTAAGATAAGATTTCTGAAATCAAAATATTCTGAAATCAAAATATAAGGGGGATTCAAGAGAATGAACAATTCATGGAAGAAGAAAATGTCAGGTCTCACAGTAACGATGGCACTCGCCCTTATATTTTCAGCATGCAGCAGCTCAGGCTCTGGCGGCAGTACAACCGAAGGAAGCGCCAGCGCTAGTGAAGAAGGCGACAAGGAGCCGGTAAAAATCACCCAGGTGACGAACTGGTTTGCACAGCCTGAGCATGGAGGGCAGTATACCGCTCTAGCGCAAGGCTACTACGAGGAAGCCGGTATCGATATGACCATCGAGCCTGGTGGACCTCAGGTATCCTCTATGCAGATCGTAGCTTCCGGCAAAGCCCAGTTCGGTATGGGGCAAGCGGATGAAGTGCTCACTGCCAGAGACAACGGAATTCCGGTTGTAGCCATTGCAGCCATCTTCCAAAAGAGCCCGCAGGCGATGCTGTTCCATGCAGATGCGGATATTCAGGATTTTGAGGATTTAGACGGACGTAACGTATATATTGCACCAGGGTCTGGCTATTGGGATTTTATTAAGAAGAAATATGATCTGACAGAAGTGAAGGACCAAACCTATACAGGGCAATTCGTTAACTTCATTGAGGATAAGGATGCGGTCACACAGTCCTATGTCACATCAGAGCCCTATACACTCGAGCAGCAAGGGATTGAGACCCGTTATTTACTGACTTATGATGCAGGATTTCAGCCTTATTCCAATGTGCTGTTTACTACAGAAGAGTTCCTTGAGAAGAATCCTGAGGTTGTAAAATCGTTCCTTGCCGCCTCTATCAAAGGCTGGAATTATTACAAGGACAATTACGAAGAGATGAACGAGTTTCTGAAGGAAAGAAATCCGGATCTCACGCTGGAAGGGATGAAGTATGGAGCGGAGCAGGAATTTGAGCTGATTTTTACAGACGAGACGGAATCGAACGGGCTGCTCAGCATGACAGAAGAACGTTGGACGAAGCTTCAGGAGGATATGTACAGTCTTGGATTACTGAAATCCAAAGAGGATATAGGAAATGTCTTCACGACCGAATATCTTCCCGGTCCCAGCGAATAATGGATTGACAGCTTATTAAGAGCTGCAGCCTCCTGGCTTATCGGACGCCGGCCTATTGGGCAGCTGACGCATAAGCTGCAGGGGGTTTTTTTAATGAGAGTGATATGCACGATTAGGTCTGTCCTTAGATAGGAGGAGCGAAGCATGACAGGAACACTGCGTTTTATCAATGCCTCACTGCACGAACTTAAGAGCCGGGGCAAGCTCTATGATATTCGGATTCGTGATGGGAAATTTGAATCTGTTCAGGAGCAGACCTCAGGCGAGGAAAGGGTTCAGGCTGCGGACATTGCGTCATTTGCGCTTCCCATGAGGAGGGATATGAGCAATGAGCAGAAGGTGTTTGATCTCAAGGGACGAATGATGCTTCCTGGCTTAGTGGATATACATATGCATCTGGATAAAGCCTTCAGCCTGCCCCAGGTAGGTAATCAAACGGGGACACTGCTTGAAGCCATTCAAAATTACAGCCGTGCAGCGTCATCCTTCTCGAAGGAAACAATTCGTGCACGGATCGTAAGGACTGCTCTGCAGGCGGTATCTTATGGATCGACCAGGCTGAGATCCCACCTTGATTTTAATGTGAATGCAGGGGAAGATGTTGCAATTCGTACAGTGGAAGCTGCACTGGAAGCTAGAGCGTTACTGAGCGGTGTGGTGGATCTGGAGCTGTATCCCATGGTTCCTTATCGCGATCTTGGAAGAAGGGGCATGGAGCTGATTGAGGAGTCGCTCAGAATGGGACTTGACGGCATTGGTGGTGCGCCGCATTTATCCCATCACCCCGATGCAGATATTGAGGGTATATTTGAGCTGGCGGTACGTCTTGGAGTGCCTATTGATCTGCACTGCGATGAGACGGACAATCCCGAGATGAAGACAGTACTTAAAGTAGCTCAGGAATCACTGAAATATGATTATCATGGAAAGGTCACTGCCGGACATTTATGCTCTCTGTCTTCCATGCCCCCAGCTGAGGCTGAAGAGCTGATCGCGATGATGTCACTCGCTGGAGTTCATGCGGTTACTCTTCCGGCGGCCAATCTGTATCTTCAAGGCAGAGCAGACCTGGGTCCTGTAAGACGCGGAGTGACCCGGGTCCGTGAGCTGATGGATGGGGGAGTTGCTCTCGCCGCGGCATCAGACAATATCCACGATCCATTCCATCCCTTCGGGAGAGGAGATCTGCTGCAAATTGCGCAGCTTACAGGCTATGCTGCCCATTATGGAAGTCCCGAGGACATGGTGCAGCTTCTCGATATGGTAACGGTGAAGCCTGCCATCATCGCCGGCTTGGAGAATTACGGTATTCGCAGGGGGGGAGCAGCCGACTTCGTTATTGTGGATGCGAGGAATCCGGAGGAAGTGTTCACACGCCTGCCGGCCGGCCGCTGGGTCGCCAAATCCGGAGCATGGGTCAGTGTGACAAGGGCAGCAAGCCAATATGGGGATGAACGAATTCAAAGGTTGTGGGAGGCGTCCGTGTTAGAAACAGAAGGAATCGGGGGGACAGCGGTATGGAAGTGACGACATTAAAAAATGTAATGACACAGGAAGGCCGTCATGTGGATGTATTCCTTGCATCAGGGCACATTCATTCCATTGAGCCATCTGACAGCAGTAAGGCTTGGAAAGACGATCAGGAAGTAGAACATACCATTGATGGGCAAGGGGGACTCCTGCTCCCAGCGTTTGTAGAATCTCATATTCATTTGGATACCGTGCTCACGGCAGGCGATCCGGACTGGAACAGAAGCGGCACCTTGCTGGAAGGGATTCAGCTGTGGGGTGAACGCAAGAAGCGGCTCACCCCGGAAGATGTGCGGCAGCGGGCGAACGAAGTCATACGTCTTCTGGTCGGACATGGAGTACTCTATATTCGGACGCACGCAGATATTTCCGATCCCCGGATGACAGCGCTAAAGACACTTCTTGCATTGAAGGAGGAGTGGGCATCTGTTGTTCAGCTTCAGGTGATCGCTTTTCCTCAGGACGGCATCGTTGCCTGTCCTGGGAATGCAGAGCGCATGGAGGAGGCGCTGCGGCTCGGTGCTGATGGTGTAGGGGCGATCCCGCATGGAGAACGGACCCGGGAGGATGGGGTAGAGTCACTTGAGATTTGCTTCGAGCTTGCGAAGAAGTACAGTGCATTCGTTCACGTCTTCTGTGATGAAACAGATGACGAGCAGTCCCGCTTCCTGGAGTGCACAGCAGCGCTTGCCATTAAGCATGAGCTGTACGGGAAAGTAACTGCCAGTCATTGCAGTGCTACCGCTTATTATAATGAGCCGTATTTCCAGAAGCTGCTGGGACTTGTCAAAGCCTCGCGCATCCATATTATTGCCTGCCCGCTGATTAACAGCTCGATGCAGGGACGATTCGATGCGTATCCAAGAGGCAGGGGGATCGCGCGGATCCGGGATATGTCGAGAGCCGGCATTCCGGTTGCCATTGCCCACGATGACATGCTGACACCTTTCTATCCCTACGGAGACGGCAATCTGCTGCAGGCGGTTCATATGGCGGCCCATTTGGAGCATATGACCGGAAGAGATGATGCTGGCTTGCTGCTAGATATGGTCACGAAGCATGGAGCCGGCGTTCTCGGTCTGGAGGACCATTACGGAATCGCTCCTGGACATCCGGCTAATCTGGTTGTTCTTCCCGCCCAGCAGGCCGCGGATGCCATTCGGCTTCGTCCGAAGCCGCTGTATGTTATTCGCCAAGGCAGAGTTATTGCTCATACCCCTCCCGTGAAGACCGAATTCTCCTTCGCTCCCTCCTATTTACAGGTCTACTAGAACTTCGATACTATGGCAAGCGGCGTCCTATTGCATATTGGCTGGGACGTCTTTTTTTGTGATGTGTATAAGCCTTTTTTTGTGGAGCAGGTATCATTAGCCGACAACCTTTGTAGGATGGTGTCATATACTATTGTGTAAGCGTTTTCTGATTTTACAATATCAGCTCTGCTCATTTCTTTCTCGTTTGGGCGGTTATAGTTTCTCTATGAAAGTGGCATAAATGATAGTAATGACGATAGAGTCATTACTCTGTAGTTTATATATTTGAGGATTTGGTTTATTAAATCCTCAACAACTTTGAATCGATCACCGTGTGCAGGGAGAAGCAGGCGAGTCTAAGAGTCATAACGCACAAACGGGTAAGACTGCAGGGTCCGTACATTATTACAATCACGGGCGGTGAGCTTGATGCAGGATTTGAATAACGTTTATTATGACAAACATGATCTCGGGTTGATTTATACACGTGAGAGCAGCGCTTTTAAGATTTGGGCTCCTACAGCGTGCAAGGTTGAAGTGGTTCTCTATGAAGATGCGGGTCAGTATGATGCTAACGGCTTGGTTATGAATCATGAGGGTGGAATGGCTTATGTCATGAATCAGATGCAGGCAGGTACATGGGGGCTTACACTTCAGGGAGATTGGGAAGGGAAATTCTATATGTACAAGGTCAGTTTCTCAGACGGACAGGTACATTATGCAGTAGACCCTTATGCAAAAGCAGTTGCTGCTGGAGGCGCGCGCACAGCAATCATTGATATGAGCAAGACCGATCCGGACGATTGGGAGGATGATGTGCGTCCCCCGCTGATCAAGTCAACGGATTCCATCATTTATGAGCTTCATGTCCGGGATTTCTCGATGGACGAGGAATCACCTTTTCAGAAGAAAGGGCTTTACAGTGCTTTTTCGGAAGAGGGCTTAACCGATCGAGAGGGACATCGTATTGGAATAGACCATTTGAAGGAGCTTGGGGTAACCCATGTCCACCTGCTTCCGGTGTTTGACTTCAAGACGGTTAATGAATTAACCGTGCATGATGCAGAGGCAGCAGATAACAAATACAACTGGGGCTATGATCCGCAGAACTTCAATGTACCCGAGGGCTCCTATTCGAGTGATCCTTCCAATCCATATACAAGAATTCGAGAGTTCAAGGAAATGATTCGTGCCCTGCATCGCTGCGGCATTCGGGTCATTATGGACGTCGTATACAACCACACCTATGGCGTGGACGATGGACCTTTTGACGGCATTGTACCGGGGTATTATTACCGTAGAAATGGTCACGGATTTCTGTCCAATGGTTCAGGTGTAGGAAATGAGCTGGCAACAGAAAGACCGATGGTTCGAAAATATATTAAGGACTCTGTTCGATATTGGACGGAGGAGTATCACATTGACGGCTTCCGCTTTGATCTCATGGGGCTTATCGATACACAGACGATGACGGAAGTTACGGCAATGCTCAGACAGGAGCTGGATTCTTCGATCCTGGTATACGGCGAGCCTTGGACTGGCGGCGATTCACCGCTTCCGGACAAGACGCTTAAGGGAGTACAGCGAGGCAAAGGCTTTGCGGTATTTAACGACCATTATCGTGCGGCGGTCAAGGGTGACAGCGATGGTGCTGGAAGCGGATTTGCGACAGGCTGGTGGGGAGTGGAAGGTGCGGTGCTGGCTGGAGTGCAGGGAGCGATACATGACTTTGCGTATTCACCGGCGGAGACGATCAATTATGTGACAGCTCACGATAACCTGAATCTCTGGGACAAAATTGTCACATCCCAAGGCATCAGAGATCTGCTAGCCTTTCCTGAATGGAGGGATGGCCGTCCAACGAGCGGAATCAGTGCTGCAGAGGCCGTCAAGCATGCGGATCCTTATCGTCATGTAGATCCAATGAACTTGTTAGACAACGATACGGTAAGACGTTCCCTGCTTGCGAATGGTGTAATTCTCACTTCACAAGGGATTCCTTTTATTCATGCAGGGGATGAACTGCTCCGCTCCAAATTTGGAGACCATAACAGTTATCGGAGCGGAGATGCAGTGAATGCGCTGAGGTGGAGTAATAAGGCGAGGTTCCGTCCCGTATTTGATTATTATAAGGGGCTCATTGCGCTTCGGAAAAAGCATGCTGCCTTTCGTTTGGAGCATCGGGATCAGGTCGAGCAGTATTTGAAAGTGCTTGAGTGCGGTAATGGGGTTCTGGCCTATATGCTGGAAGGCTATCGAGCAGGCGATGCATGGAACCGGATCATTGTTATCTATAATGGGAAAGAGCAGGACGAAATTATAGCCGTACCACAGGATACTTCCTGGAACATCGTTGTCAGTGATCGTGCAGCCGGTGAGAAGGTGCTGGCGCAAGTGACTTCGCAGGTTGTCGTCCCAAGGCTGTCCATGATGGTGCTCTATGATCGAATGAGCGGGATCGAAGTGCCTGTGCTGTCTTCCATTGAAATTATGACCAATAGAAGAGCGGTGGCAGCAGGAGAACATTTTCAATTCGAAGCGGTTTATCGAGATCAGCACGGCAAGCGAATGGACGGAATTACAGCGCTCTGGCGCTCCTCGGATGAACGAGTAATCCGGGTAAGACAGACGGGCAAAGCGAGCAGTCTCATGAATGGACAATGCTTCATCACTGCAGCTCATGGAGAAATATCCGGTACGGTTCAGATGTGGGTCGATGATCTATATCCTGCCCGCATTGAAATCGCTGTCGACAAATCCATCTATGCCACTCAGACGTATCGTCCTCATGTAACGGTCTGGAACCAATATGAAGAAGTGATGGCAGGTGCTCCTTATACGCTGGAGACAACGACACCCCGAGTGATTGCGCTGGATAATGGCAAAGTCAAAGCCATACGACCCGGCACAGCAGTGGTGGCTGCAACTGCAGGTGAGGTCAGGGCAGAGCATCATTTTCAAGTTCAGCCGTATTATGTGCGCACGGTGGAAATAGAATATTCCCGGCCAGATGGACATTACGAAGGCTGGAACGTCTGGGTATGGGGCACGGGTATCCACGACGGCAAAATCCCTTTACATGCTGAGGGTGGTCATTCTGTGAAGGCAAGGATCAGAGTGGCACCCGGCATTAAACGGATCGGGTATATCATTCGGTTGAATGAGTGGGAGAAGCGCGAAGGGGATCGCGATTACTTCATAGATATCCCGCCTTCTCCTGCGAACGAACGAATCAAGGTTCATGTACACAGCGGGACAAGAGAAGTGGTCGTTGCCGTCGGTGGTCAGAAGATACGCTTGCATGGACTTAGCAGTGCATGATGATGGGAATAGAAATGCTGGATTTAATAAGTCGTTATTGTGGGAAAAATAGTGGCGTTTATGTAATGACACGTGAAGTTCAGGCTGTCGAGAGAGACTCGGCAGCTATTTTTATTTCTTTTTATGAGCAAATCGAGATTCAATCCCGTTCATAGGGGGTAGTTATACATATGGCCCTGATTCTATTTGTTATTTGTTATTGGGGGCAAATTCGAACCATGGACTTGTAAGGAGGATGTTTAGATATGAAATCCAACGGAGAAACGGTCCAACTAATTGCCGAGCAAAGGACACAGAAAAAAGGTTCAGGTTTACGAAATCTAAGACAGAGCGGGCGCGTTCCGGCTGTTGTATACGGACAGCAATTTGACAGCATTCCGATTCATGTGGATGCGAAGGAATTCTCCCGCGTATCCCATACGGGACGCTCCGAGCTGTTCGAGCTGAAATTGGACGGCAAAACGGTGCCGGTGCTGATCAAGGATATGCAGAAACAAAACGATCGACTGCTTCATGTTGACTTTATAAAAATTGCCAAAAATAAACCAATTCAGGTCTCGATCTCAATCGATTTCCAAGGTACAGCGGTGGGCTCCAAGGCAGGCGGCGTATTCCAGACGCTGTTGACAGAGCTCGAAGTCGAAGGATTGCCAAATGATCTTCCAGCTGTCATTGAAGTGGATATCTCCAAGCTGGAGGTAGGGGACAAGCTGGCTGCATCCGAAATTGGGTTGCCGAAGGGCGTGTCGCTCGTTACACCTGAAGATACACTCGTTGCTTCTGTAGGGGTATTGCGTGCAGCGGATACGGATACAGGCGAGGCAGCTGAATCTAGCGCTGACGAAGAGGTAGCGGCTTCCGAAGAAAAATAATGATAAGTTGAATAAAATATAGAGTAAGCTCGAGGACTCTGCGCATTTGAATGCGCAGGGTCCTTTTTGCCGTCTGCAAGCTAAAAAAACTTGCGATATACTATTCTCAATTAATAGTCTTTATTATGTTGTTTATTTACCAAGGCGATATTTAAACGAGTTAGTGGAGTGATTGAATTATGCGAAAGAAGAAAGTTAATATCGGGGATGTATTTGTAATCCAATTTGGTATTTATTGAGGATGGGTATTGGACTATATTGGGAAATGCTGAACTACCTGTTGATTTAGCTTTACCTGAGTATTATATACGAGAGGGCCTTGATGATTCCGAACTAGTTACTGCAGAAGAAGATTATGTCCGTATTGCTACAGAAGAAGATCTGAAAAAATAAACGAGAAATGCAACGTATACTCCTGGCGTTCTTGAAGATATTCTGAATGCTATTGTCGATGGAGAAGACTGGAAAGAGGAGTATGGGGATGTAGTATACAAACCATAAATGATTTTCTATTCTGAAAATCACTAGATCAAATTTTTTACTGTTCGAGTTCGAAACTAAACAACCTAAGTCCAAATGAAATACGGACTCAGGTTGTTTTAATTTTGCTTATAATTGATTGTCTTTTTGACTGAGTGAAGTACATCTACTAGGAATCTCTCGATATCTTAATGCTAAAAGTACTTCTGATGACTCCGATCATCCTTAATGATCTCAACGGCTTCACGGAAGCGCTGGGAATGTACGACCTCCCGCTCTCTGAGGTACTTGAGACCGTCCTGCAGGTCCACATCATCGGTCATGTCAATGAGCCACTGATAGGTCGCCCGCGCCTTCTCCTCAGCAGCAATATCCTCATACAGATCAGCAATCGGATCACCCTTGGCCTGAATATAGGTAGCCGTCCACGGCACGCCGGAGGCATTCTGGTAGAACAAGGCATGATCGTGATTCACGAAGTGATCTCCAAGTCCAGCCGCCTTCATCTGTTCTGGTGTCGCATCCTTCGTTAGCTTGTAAACCATAGTGGCAATCATCTCTAGGTGGGCAAACTCTTCTGTTCCATTAGGTTGTAGGTGATGATTATGCCAAGTTATTTGTGAGGAAGTTTGGGGAATATT
>NZ_JBHUMJ010000010.1:0-79455 GCF_042684905.1 Paenibacillus shunpengii
CCGTTGAGGCGAGCCGAAGAGCGAAGGGGACGGAATTGGAGTGGAGAAGCGGAGCGTTCGTCTTTGCCATCAGACTTCAACCTTGTAATCACAGTAGAATCAAGAAGTCTGACGGCAACAACGATCGGAACCCAATCCGTCCACAGAGCGCCCCAATTGAGCCCTTCCATCTCCGAAGCACCGCCAACACAAAAAGAGCGGGCTGTAAATCAGCCAGCCCGCTCACATAGCCCCATCCCCCATGAAGAGGATTGGGGCTCTAACCAATTAAGGTGTTATCTTTAACCCGTTGAGGCGAGCCGAAGAGCGAAGGGGACGGAATTGGAGTGGAGAAGCGGAGCGTTCGTCTTTGCCGTCAGACTTCAACCGTGTAATCACAGTAGAATCAAGAAGTCTGAGGGCAACAACGATCGGAACCCAATCCGTCCACGGAGCGCATCCAAGCGAGCCTTCCACCTCCAAAGCAACGCATCCAAGGCCCTTTCATCTCCGAAGCACCGCATCCAAAGCTCTTCCATCTCCGAAGCACCGCCAACACAAAAAGAGCGGGCTGTAAATCAGTCAGCCCGCTCACAGAGCCCCATCCCCCATGCAGAGGATTGGGGCTCTAACCAATTAAGGTGTTATCTTCAACCCATTGAGGCGAGCCGAAGAGCGAAGGGGACGGAATTGGAGTGGAGAAGCGGAGCGTTCGTCTTTGCCGTCAGACTTCAACCGTGTAATCACAGTAGAATCAAGAAGTCTGAGGGCAACAACGATCGGAACCCAATCCGTCCACAGAGCGCCCCCAAGCGAGCCCCTCCATCTCCAAAGCAACGCACCCAACGACCTTCCATCTCCGAAGCATCCCCAACACAAAAAAGAGCGGGCTGTAAATCAGCCAGCCCGCTCACATAGCCCCATCCCCCACGCAGAGGATTGGGGCTCGCGTCCTTTAAGGTGTTATCTTCAACCCATTGAGCGAGCCGAAGAGCGAAGGGGACGGAATTGGAGTGAAGAAGCGGAGCGTTCGTCTTTGCCATCAGACTTCAACCTTGTAATCACAGTAGAATCAAGAAGTCTGAGGGCAACAACGATCGGAACCCAATCCGTCCACGGAGCGCCCGAAGCGAGCCCACCCATATCCGAAGCATCACATCCAATACGCCCTCCATCTCCGCAGCAACACTCTCAATTCGCACTTCATCCCCAGGTCCTATGTAATCCACCTTAGATCTGCTTCAAATAATCAACAATTGTCAGCAAGCCTTTGTCAAAGTTCTCCAGATTAAAATGCTCATTCGGTGCATGCAGATTCTCATCCGGCAGGCCAAAGCCCATCATGACAGCAGGAGCATTCAGGGTACTGGACAGCTTCTCAACAATCGGAATTGATCCCCCGTCTTTGGTGAATAGAGCACGTGTGCCATAGACGTTCTCGAAGGCATCCGCTGCTTTTTGCAGGAATGGATGGCTTGGATCAATGTTAAAGGCAAATGCTTTTTCCTTGGGAGTAAAGGAGAGCTGTGCTCCCACCGGCGTATGTGCCTTAAGATGGGCTTCGATCGCGTCGAGCACCTTCTGAGGGTCCTGATCTGCGACGAGCCTGCACGTGATCTTGGCATGGGCTTCCTTCGGAATGACTGTTTTACTGCCTTCGCCCTGGAAGCCGCCCCATACACCGTTCAGCTCCAGGGTTGGACGTGCGCCTACACGTTCTACGAAGGAGAAGCCTTCTTCACCAAACAGAGCGTCAAGCCCCAGATCCTTTTTCAGCTGATCCTCATCAAAATGTTGTTTTGCAAATTCTTCGCGCATCTCAGAGCTTAACTCTTGCACACCCTCGTAGAAACCATCTACAGAAACACGTCCTTGTGCATCATGCAGGGAAGCAAGCAGTGACACCATGGCATGAAGTGCGTTCGGGACGCCACCGCCATATGATCCGGAATGCAAATCCGTGTTTGCCGTATTTAGTGACAGTTCCATAGAGCACAGTCCGCGCAGTCCTGTTGAGATCGCAGGCTTGCCTGGAGCCAGCAGCGAGGTGTCGGAGATCAGGATCGCATCAGCTGCAAGCTTGTCCGTGTTGTCTGCCAAGTATAGCGGAAGATTTGGACTTGAAATTTCTTCTTCCCCTTCAATACAGAATTTAATGTTTACAGGCAGTTCTTTTTCCTGCTTCAAGATCGCCTCTACAGCCTTCACATGCAGGAATAATTGACCTTTGTCGTCTGTAGCTCCGCGGGCGTACAGCTTACCGTCCCGAATATCCGGTTCAAAAGGCGGTGTTTGCCACAGATGGAGCGGATCGACTGGCTGCACATCGTAATGACCGTAGATCAGAAGAGTTGGCTTCCCTTCTGCATGAAGGTAATCTGCCGTAACAACAGGATGACCTTGCGTAGGGTGAATCTCCACATGCTCAAGCCCCGCTGTCTTCAGCTTGTCAGCCAGCCATTCTGCCGCCTTCAGGACATCTTCTTTATGCTCGGACAGAGCAGAAATACTTGGAATTGCAAGCCATTCCTTTAATTCATTCATATGTGCTTCGCGATGTTCAGCAAAATATGCTTTATAATCAACACTCATTGTTAAATTCATCCTCCTTCATTCATCATAAACAGCAGCAATGATATATTGCTTTGCCCTATTATTTTACACTCTTTTTGGCAGAATACGAAATTATTCCGGGATAAGATACGGAATTCCGCTAAGCTAGCAGGAAATGAACGGGGGACAGCGAATGCAAACAGAGAATATTTAAAACATTTACAAAATCATTAATAAATTAATACAGAATAAATTTCATAATAACATTAATTTGTCTATATAGTTCCAATATTCATCTTTATAATGAGCTATAAAATTGATTCAAATCGTATAGTAAACTTCATAGGAAACGGGCAGGTGAGTGATTCATGAATCCGCAGCAAGTGTTTTCGAGAGAGAAAGAATATGATCCACTACCTAGTGAGAAGAAGCGGCCTTTCAAAGGCCGGTACTATCGGAAGAATCTTATTACGATTCTGCTCATCGCAAGCATCCCAGGATTAATTACAGGAATCGTCATCTACTGGCTGGTCGTCTCCCAGATGGAGGAGGAATTCAGCCGGCTGCATCAGAATCAGATCAGTAACCGGGCGGCGAACATTGCTGATCAATTCTCATATATGGAGCTTGGATTATCCCATTGGGCCTTTGAGCCTCGATTCGGCGAAGAATTAAAGGATATGGATTACATTTATCATTTTGATCAAACGGAGGATATTGTTACAACCTTGTATGTGTTACAGGGCTCACATCCGTTAATCGATAAGGTACAGCTCTATTTGAATGAGCCGAAGCCGATTTTGTTTAACCGCTCTTATGGAGAGTTGTCTGATGAACAGCTGATCCAATCCTATCACCAATATTTAATGGGCGGCGGTCAGGTGTACTGGACAGACAGGCTTCCAGGACAGCTCCTGCCCGAAGGCGATGAGAACACGGCTGAAGAGCTGTTGCATACGGACCCCAATGAAGCGCTGGTACTGGTACACAAAATTCCTGGAGGGAGCACGGCACCGTTCGGAGCCCTTATTGTGACGCTAGATAATGATAAGGTCAGAAGCATTCTGAAAACGCTTACTCCTTATGATCAGGGCTCGACCTTTTTGCTTGATAAGAGCGGAGAGGTGCTGGTGTCCAGTGGTGATCATCAAGGGGCCTCCTCCGGTGAGCTGAACGAGCAGATTAGGCAGCAGGTCGACCTGGAGCGTAATAACGGTTCTTTTTTGTATACCTTTGAAAATACAACCTATTCGGTGTCTTATGGTAAGCTCAGTCGCATTGACTCTGATTGGGTCTATGTATCCGCCGCTCCGATAACGGATATTACAGCACCCTTATTGTCGGTATCCAAATTCATTGTAATGGTCAGCGCGGCCGGTCTGCTTATTGCCATATTATTATCCTGGCTGGCCTCGCGGCGCATGTATTCACCTATTGAGCGGCTGCTCGGTGTATTGGGTACGAATGAAAAGGAGCGACTTCAAGGAACACTGCTGCATCATGACGAGTTTGAATTACTTGAAACCTATTGGAACGATCTTCTTACGGAAAGAAGCAGAGCAAGACGCAAGCTGGATGATCAGCTGCCTATGCTGCGTGGAAGCTTCGTTATGCAGCTGATTCAAGGGCATCTATCATCTCATTCAGAAGCATATCTCATTGAACAGATGTCGGATCTCGGGTTCAAGGTAGAGGATCGCCAATTTTTGCTGGTGAAGCTGCGGCTGACGGGCTATTCGAATCTAAACGGTCGGTTCAACGAGCAGGACACAGGACTTGTCACTTTTGCAGCCGTAAATATTATTGAAGAGTTTGCCGCACAGCGGTTTGAGCAGGCTGCAGTCCTGAATTTTCATGACCTGTCCGCGGCTGTGCTCCTTACGGGCATGAATGAGGAGTCACTGAAGTCCGCTGCCCTTGTGTGGGGAGATGAGCTGATGCTGGTGATCAACCGGATCATGAAGATGAATGTAACGATCTTGATCAGCCGGCCAGCGGGCTTGGTATCCGAGCTCCCGGCACGATTCCTGGAGCTGGAGCAGGCAGAAGCATTTAGAAGCATTGAGGATCTGAATCAGCTTCTGGATCTGGATGAAGAGATGCAGTTTCAAAAAATAGAAGAGTCAAGCTACCCTTTCCTCCTTGAGCGTGATATCGTCCAGTCGGTGCGTACAGGCAAAATGGAAGAGGCGGAGCGTATCTTGTCGCAATTTATGGAGGAGGCCATTAAGCCGCATACGACCGAGTACCAATTACAGCAAACGATGCTTCAGCTGCTGGCGAGCCTGCTTCATATGATGCTTCAGTCCGGAGTTCCCTCTCATCAGCTGTTCAAGGGGAGGAATCTGTATGAGGAGATTGCATCCTTGAAGGAACGGGTTCCGATTGAGAAGTGGATGAGACAAGAAGTATTTCTTCCTTATATCCGCTACATGGAAGAGAGATCTCATGCTGGGCTTAAGCCTGTTATTGACCGAACGATGCAGCGTATCGACGAGCAGTACATGACAGACATATCGCTGGAAAGCTGTGCAGACCAAGAGGGAATGACCCCTTATGCGCTCAGTAAAGCATTTAAACAGGTAGCAGGCATCAATTTTATTGATTATGTGACTTACAAACGGATTGAGGCAGCGAAGGAATTGCTGAGAGAAACAGATTTGAAAATGAATGATATCGCGGACCGAGTTGGTTATCAGCACAGCTATTTTAACCGGATCTTTAAGAAGCAGGAAGGAATGACGCCGGGTCAATATCGCGATCAATGGCATCAATAGCGTGCTGAAGATCAGAAAGCCTCTACTTGTCCTCGTTGAAATTTATTCGGTGGATAAGTAGAGCTTTTTTTATGAGTACAAAGCCATTCTTCATGCATGGATACACATGATTTATCTAATTTACAAAAAAAGTAATTCAGGCAAAAAAGTTCAATCGTATAAAAACCCCCGATTTTATCAGCATCTCAAAACGCTGTTATGACGTTCATTTCTGATGGTTTGGAGGGACGGAACAAAAAATGAATGTTGGCGGAAACGCAAAACGTTGGATAAAGTAAGGATCATACATTTTGATAACGCTTTCAAAATGAACGAAGAAAATGGAAAGGAGACGTCTATGAAAAATGATTCGCAGATCCCGGGAATCGTCGGTTACGGCTCTCAAATTCCTACGAAGGCGGACATTAAAAGGAATGCAAGAAAACGATGGCTGTCCCAGATGAAACGCAACAAATGGTTATACCTGCTGGTCACGCCTGGACTTCTATACTTCCTTGTATTCAAATATGCGCCAATGTGGGGAATCGTCATTGCCTTTCAGGATTATCAGCCTTTTCTCGGTATTCGGGAAAGTGAATGGGTTGGCTTCGAAAATTTCACGACCTTTTTCCAAAATCCTGATTTCTACAGGCTGCTGCGCAACACCCTGATTCTGGCCGTGTATGATCTCGTATTTTTCTTCCCGGCTCCCATTCTTGTGGCCTTACTTCTCAATGAAATTTCAAAATCCTGGTTTAAACGAACCGTACAAACGTTAGTCTATGTTCCGCATTTTGTATCCATGGTTATTATCGCAAGTATTACGTATGTTTTTCTTACACCGGACGGTGGAGTTCTGTATGAGCTGATCGCCTGGATCACAGGCACACCTATCGATGTTCTATCTGATCCGGATGCCTTCAGACCGCTCATTATTATTCAGATGCTGTGGAAGGAAGTCGGCTGGGGCACGATTATCTTCTTAGCCGCGCTGGCAGGTGTAGATACCGAACAGTACGAGGCTGCCATTGTGGATGGCGCCGGACGCTTTCGCCGGATGTGGCATATTACATTGCCGGCCATCCGTAATGTCATCATTATTCTGCTCATTCTTCGTCTGGGGAACTTCCTTGATACTGGATTTGAGCAAATCTTCCTCATGACCAACTCCCTTAACCGCGATGTTGCTGATGTGTTCGATACTTACGTAT
Organism: Paenibacillus shunpengii; assembly: GCF_042684905.1. Taxonomy (NCBI): domain Bacteria; kingdom Bacillati; phylum Bacillota; class Bacilli; order Caryophanales; family Paenibacillaceae; genus Paenibacillus; species Paenibacillus shunpengii. The sequence goes on from NZ_JBHUMJ010000010.1 coordinate 6,500, forward strand.
ACCAGGTCGGTATTACTCAAGGGGCATTCAGTTACAGTACAGCGGTCGGATTATTCAAGTCGGTCGTAGGGATTATCCTCATTCTTGGAGCGAATAAGCTCGCCAAGAAGTTCGGCCACTCCGGCATCTACTAGACAAAAATATCTGCCAATAACATGACTCTTGCAAAGGAGGGACAGTAGATGGACAAAAGGTTTAATACGCCGGGCGGACGAGTCTTTGACGTATTTAATTACCTGATTCTCAGCATCTTCGGGATTGTCACGGTGCTTCCGTTTCTATATATCATCGGCAACTCATTTGCCACGGAAGCCGAAATCACGGCACGAAACTTCTTTCTCATTCCACATGATATTTCCTTTAGTGCGTATCAGTACATTTTTTCATCATCTACGATTTTTAAGAGCATTGGTAACTCCGTATATATTACGGTTGTCGGAACACTCGTTAATCTGCTGTTCACACTAACCATGGCGTATCCGCTCTCCCGCAAGGATTTTTGGGGACGGAATGTCATTATGAATCTCGTCATCTTCTCCATGCTGTTCGGAGGAGGGATGATTCCGACCTATCTGGTCATTCGAGAGCTGGGTCTCCTGGATACGTATTGGTCCTTGATTTTACCTGGTGCCATCGGCGCCTTTAACCTGATTGTCGTCAAAAACTTTTTTCAAGAGCTGCCTGCCGGACTGGAAGAAGCGGCACGGATTGACGGCTGTACAGATCTCGGTGTATTTTGGCGCATTGTTCTTCCCCTCTCCAAGCCGGTCATTGCTACGTTTGCGTTGTTTTATGCAGTAGGGCATTGGAATAACTTCTTCTCGGCGCTCTTGTACCTGTCGGACAGTGCCATGTGGCCGCTGCAGGTCATGCTCAGACAGATCGTGCTGCTCTCGCAGGGCACAGCCGGAGATATGGCCAACATGGACCCGAGCTTTGTTCAGCCTCCGGAGCAATCCATTAAGATGGCGGTCATCGTGGTTGGCACGATTCCAATTCTGCTTGTTTACCCGTTCCTTCAGAAGCACTTTGCCAAAGGCATGCTGCTTGGTTCGATTAAGGGTTAATCCAAATAAACTATTCAATGGGGGTACTGTTTATGAAACAAGCCAAGAAGTCTGTGAAGCATTCAATCAAAGTTCTAAGCACTTCGTTCCTTGTGGCGGCGATGCTTGCCGCTTGCTCATCCTCGCCGGACGGCAACGGTGAGCAGGCGCAGTCCGGTTCATCCGGAGGAGAAGCCGCAGGCAAATTGGAGCTTGGTATTATGGTACCGAACTTTGAAGCGGAAACGCCGGCTGCCGATAATCCCGTCATTCAGAAGCTGGAGGAGCTGACGAATACAGAGCTGGAATTTCAGTGGGTGCCTAGCAGCTCATATGAAGACAAGTTCAACATTACGCTGGCCTCGGGAAAGCTGCCCGATGTCATGGTTGTTCTCGGTAAATCGCCAAGCTTCATCAATGCCGCACGCAACGGTGCCTTCTGGGAGCTGGGTCCTTATCTGAAGGATTATCCGAACTTGTCCCAAGCGAATGAGATTATTCTGAACAATGCCTCGATTGATGGGAAGACGTATGGAATATATCGTGCACGGGTATTGGGGCGTAACGGTGTTACCATCCGGAAGGATTGGCTGGATAATCTGGGGCTCAGCGCACCAACGACCATTGATGAATTTTACAACGTAATGAAGGCCTTCACGGAGAATGATCCGGACGGCAATGGGAAGAAGGATACGTACGGGCTGATTGCAAGTAAATTCAATGGGCCTTGGGATATCATGTCGGTGTGGTTTGGTGCACCGAACCGCTGGGGTGAGGATGAGAACGGCCAGCTTGTTCCGGCTCACAAGACTCCACAATATTTGGAAGCGCTCAAGTTCTTCCGTAAGCTGTATGAGGAAGGACTCGTCAACAAGGATTTTGCAGTTATGGATGCAACGAAGATGCCGGATCTGATGGTCAATGGAAAAGGCGGTGTTATGGTCGACGTAGCGGATAACGCTCAGCGGATCGATCAGAAGGTGCTGGAGAAGGATCCAAATGCGACGGGAGCCATCGACGTGCTGCCTGCTATGGTTGGACCTGAAGGGCATCGAGATATGCCGACCTCGGGCTACTCCGGAATGATTGCTATTTCGAAGAGCGGTGTGAAGACAGAAGAAGAATTGAAGGAAGTGCTGACCTTCCTAGACAAGCTGAACGAGGAAGAGCTGCAGATGCTGATGAGTTCAGGCATCGAGGGTACGCACTATGAGAAGAAAGAGGACTATATCGTACCGAGTACGGATAAACAGATTTTGCGCGATTTGAATGGTACGAATCAGATCCTGATGTTCATTCCGGAAACGCGGGGTCTCAGCGTAGAGCAGACACCAGTCCGTCAGAAGGTTGCAGAAATTCAGAAGGCAAATGAAGAGATCGTCATTCCTAACCCGGGCGAGCCTCTAATCTCGGATGTGTATGCGCAAAAGGGACCTCAGCTCGACAACATTATTAATGATGCCCGTACCAAGTTTATTGTCGGCCAGATTGATGAACAAGGACTGCAGGAAGCCTTCGAACTATGGGAGGCAAACGGAGGTACGGAATATATCGAGGAAGTAAACAAGCTGTACGCTGAGGTTAAACAGTAAGAGCTCTTCATTAGCCAGCAGCAATCATAGATGAGGAGAGCGGGATGTCCCCCTCTCCTTTTCCGCTCATGAACAATTCGAACGGAATTAAAACCTTACTGAGGAGGTGGCTTTATGTTGGTGTCACAGACGTTCCAGAATCCGGGTAACGAATTCAGAGTGCAGCCCTTTTGGTTCTGGAATGGGGAGATGGATGACGAGCAAATTGCATTCCAGATTGCCGAAATGGCAAAGCAAGGTGTTGGCGGTTTTTTTATCTGCGCAAGACAGGGGCTGACCATTCCTTATCTGTCACAGGCTTGGTTTGACAAGGTAAAGGTTGCGGTGAGTGAGGCGAAGAAATACGGACTCCATGTGTGGCTATACGATGAGTATCCTTACCCGAGTGGGATGGCAGGAGGCGAGGTCACTCTCGAAATGCCGGAGGCGAAGCAGCGTACGCTGGAGCATTACACGAGACAGGTCTCCAGTGGGGAAAAATTGTCCTGGACTCTGCCATGGGCTGTAATTTTGTATGCGAAGGCCATTCGTCTGGATGAGAGTGGCAGACGTGTATGGGAAGAAACGATTGATCTTCGCAAATTTATCGGGAACGTTCAGCTTGAGCAGGTCTATCAGGAGACGGGTCTGACCTCCTATAATCGTAAGCGATTTTTTACCTATGAAACGGCATTTCAGCTTGAATGGGCTCCTCCGGCGGGAGATTGGGAAATGATCATCTTCATGGAGAAGGAAATGACGGATTTTAAATATTACGGTAATTTTGTAGATCCCATGAATGAAAAGGCGATGAAACGATTCATTGAGCTGACACATGAACGGTATGAGGCAGAATTGGGTGAAGAGTTTGGGGGTGTCATCCAAGGGATATTCACGGACGAAATTGCCCCGCTGGGCCGTATACCGTGGTCGTCGCAGCTGCCTGCTTTTTTCAAGTCACAGAACGGGTATGATCTGCTGGAGCACTTACCGGCACTGATTTGCAGGGATGTCATAGATGCTGCCCGAATTCGATATGATTACTTTCAGTCTGTCCATCTGCTGCTCAGACAATCGGTGCACAAGCAGGCCCATGATTTCTGTGAGCGGACGGGAATACAGTATGCGGCAGAGGTTCCCTCCGTCCGAATGACGACACAGCTGTACAGTCATCTTCCCGGTGGAGATTCGGCGCACGAGAAGATCGGAAGATCGCTGTCCTATATCCTTGACCGATATGGACTCAAGATGCGGGATAATCCGAAGATGGTCAGCTCGCTCGCAAGACAGCTGGGGAGAAAGCGGAATATGATTGAATGCTTCCACAGTGTGGGCTGGTCCATGACATTGCAGGATGCCAAGTGGATGATTGACCGAATGGCCGCACTGGGTACGAACTTTTATAATTTTCATGCCTTTTTCTATACGATTGGCGGTCTTGCGAAGCATGATGCTCCCCCATCACAGTTCGTACAGAACCCCTATTGGCCGTATTTCCGTGAGCTGGGCGATTATGTGGGGCGAATCAGCTATCTGATGTCTGAGGGACATGCAGATATTCGAATCGCTGTGCTGGATCCGACAACCTCCTTCTGGACCTTAATGGGGAATCCGCTGCATGGATTCAGCTATGCAGGTGTCGACGAGGAGGAGAAGGAGGAGTTCGAACAGCTTAAGCACGACTGGCTTACTTTGACTACGCTTCTGCTTAAGCATCGCCGGGATTATGATCATCTCGACCCAGAGCTGTTAGCAAGCAGCACCGTGGACGATGGTAAGATCCGGATTGGTGAAGCCTGCTACGATGTGTTGATATTACCGCCGCTCAACAATCTGGAGGCAGAACCATGGCAGAAGCTATGCACTTACGTACAGGCTGGCGGCAAAGTGATCTCCATCAGCAGACTTCCGAATGAAATGATTCAGGCTGCCAGCCCTGGGAAGGAACAGATCGAAGTGCTTCTGGATGCGGAGAATGCCCGATTTATCCATACCGATGAGGGCTTGGAGAAGGCTTTTACCAGAGATGTGCTGCCTTTGCTTGATGAGTGGGCCCCTGAATTCGTCACTTTAGAAATGAAGGAGGACCCGTTAGCAGTGCTTCAGCAGATTCGGTGGATATCTGATGATCAGGCGCTTCTGTTTGTAACGAATCAGGAAGGAGAGCTAATCAGCGCAAACCTGCGGATAAATGCGGAGGAATTTAAGGCGAGAGTGGACAGAGGCGATGCCGCAGATGACGCACAAGATCAGCTCCACATTAGGATGAAGCAAATATCGCTGGAGACGGGAAGTGAAGATGCACCGGCTGCAATTACACCGCTCTATTCGGAAACAGGTATGGTAAGCGGGTATGAACGATCTATCGAGCTGGCTCCTTACGAAGCACAAGCTTATCTGATCGAAAGGAGTCCTAAGCCAGAGGATATTCCTATTCAGGCAGTGAAGGCGGTAACGGAATCGAATCGATGCTGTCAGGAAGTGCTGATTCCTTTATCCGGAGCCTGGGAGCTGAAGGCCGCTGAGGAGAATAAATTAAGGCTCGGCGAGTTCTCTTTGACCGTTATGGATGCGGATGGCAAGGTACATCTCCGTGGCGCCCAAGTTACAGCCAAACCCTTCATTGACCAGGTTGCTGAATGGGGCAGCGAAGGGCTGCCCATTAGGTTCGATCAAGTATTCGGTACGCCGAAAAAGGCTCAGCTGGCCTATCCTTTGTACGCTCGATATGTCACTGAATTCGATTGCCGTACGAAGCTGAGCCATGCGCTGCTCTTTTTTGACCGGTATGCCATTAATGGTGAGTATACCCTTGATGTGAATGGAAGAAGGCTTACGGGGGACGAATTTAAGTCCGTCAACATTACCGATCACAATAACATCGCTGCGAGCATCGGGGCTTACCTCTATGAAGGCATCAATAAGATTGTGGTTGAGGTTCGGATCGAGAATGACGATGACGGGCTTTTGGATCCTTTGATGCTCTCGGGCAGCTTTGGTGTTTATTACGTGGGTGAACAGCTTGTACTTCAGGATATACCAGACCAGACGGCCATTCTCCAGCCGGAGCCTGTGGAGGGGTATCCGTATTATGCGGGCACTATGCGTTATCGCCGTACCTTTATGTACTCAGCTCCAGCCATTCAAAATACCGATAAATTCGAGCTTACCTTCGACGATTTCCGGATTCAAGATGTGGTCGAGCTCCGTGTAAATGGCCATTCACTCGGTGTAAGAGCATGGTCGCCGTACCAATGGACCGGAAGCACCTCTATCCTGAAGGATGGAGAGAATGAAATCGAAGTGAGTGTGACGGGAACGCTGATCGGGCTGCTCGAAGGAGCGTATTTTGATCAGGATGAGCACGCGCTCAGAAATGTGAAGGAACGTTATCGCAAGCCAAAATCGCTGTCTAAGGAGAGAATTTGATATGAGCAAAAAAACGTATGTACTTGTCGGTACGGGCGGAAGAGCTGGATTTTTCTATACGGCACTGGCCAAAGATTTTCGGGAGCAGTCGGAGCTGCTGGCATTTTGCGATACGAATCAGACACGGATGAATTACGCGAATCAAATATTAACCGAGCAGTGCGGATATCACGAGGTTCCTACCTACAAGGATCATCAGTTTGACGAAATGATTGAGGCGCACAAGCCGGACTATGTCATCGTCACGAGTATTGACCGGACACATCATCGTTATATCATTCGAGCCATGGAGCTTGGCTGCGACGTCATTACAGAGAAGCCGATGACGGTTGACGAAGAGAAGTGCCAGGAGATACTCGATGCGGTGGAGAAGACCGGACGAAACGTGAGAGTGACCTTCAACTACCGCTATGCTCCTCATCATACCAAAGCTCGTGAGCTTATTATGAACGGTACAATCGGTGACGTGCATTCTGTACATTTTGAATGGTTGTTAAACACTCAGCATGGGGCCGACTATTTCCGCAGATGGCACCGGGATAAGCGAAACAGCGGAGGTCTGCTGGTACATAAATCAACACACCACTTTGACCTCGTCAATTTCTGGATTGGCTCACAGCCGGAGACTGTATTTGCCTTCGGGGACCTGCTCTTCTATGGCAAGGAAAATGCCGAGAAACGCGGTGAGCGTCATGACTATCCGAGAGCAACCGGTCATGCGAATGCCAAGGAGGACCCGTTTGCGCTGCACCTGGATCAAAGCGAGGGATTAAAGGCCATGTATTTCGATGCTGAGCACGAGGACGGCTACCAGCGTGATCAGAATGTGTTCGGAGACGGAATTAGTATAGAAGACACGATGGGCGTTCTCGTTAAATACAAGAACCGTGCTGTGCTGACATATTCCTTAAATGCCTATATGCCGTGGGAAGGGTACCGAATTGCCTTTAATGGCAGCAAAGGCCGGATCGAGATGAATATCGTCGAGCAGTCCTATGTGAATGCCGGTGGTGACAGAGCCATTGAAGGCGCACTTCAGGGACATAACATCACCGTGTATCCTATGTTTGATGCCCCTTATCGTGTCGAGGTAGAGGAAGGCGAAGGAGGCCATGGCGGTGGTGACCCGGTGCTGCTTAACGATCTGTTCGGAGAGCCAGTTGAGGATCCGTTTCATCGTGCAGCGAATCATGTGGACGGTGCAAGGTCCATTCTGACAGGTATTGCGGCGAATAGAGCCATACGCACAGGACTGCCTGTTCAGATCAATGATCTCGTTAAGTTTTATAACTGATCCCTGTGATCGTCTCGTGCAGTTAATCTATATCAGAATAAAGGAGCGGATAATATGCGTTATTTTCACGAAAATGAGTCCATTGCAAGCCGCACTCACGATGCTATAGAGGATGTGTTGTCCACCATTGCGCAGCGTTATATCGGTGATAATCCGAAGCAGTCCTTCTTGTTCAGGGCGTATAATGAAGCTGGCTTTAACCGTCTGCCTGACTATAGATATGAGATGAATCTGAATGATCGTCTGCCGGATGCACCGTCAGGAAGCTATGCCTTTATATGGGGGAAGCTGTGGAGTCAGAATCCGAATGAAACCAAGCTCAATATGAGCCTGAGCTGCTATAGCCCGGTAACCATATACGTAAATGGGGAGCTGTTCTTCAAATCAGATCTTCATCAGGAGCTGTTTCCCGACAGACGCTGGCCGCTTGCTGTTCCCGTTCAGTATGGCTGGAATGATATTGTACTTCAGTTTGTGAAGACCGATGTCGGCTTTGGCGGTGTGTTTGGTACGGGATCCTTTAAAAATTTCCCGCTGCACTTCATCAATCCTAGCGCTGATCGTAACGATCAGGAGGGATGGATGTACTCAGAGTTCTTCACCAATCCGGAGCAGGAGCTGCCTAGACTTGGAATGAAGGAGAAGGACACGGATCTCATCTGGTATCCTCGCCAAAGCTGGACAAAGGAGGAGCTGGATCAAGGAGTGTTCGGCAGAATGTACGGGCTGGAGGCAGCGCAGACGGCTTATGCATGGAGCACCTTCCACGTCAAGCAGCCCGAGGGCAAGCCGGTGCGGATTAAGGGGCGTCATGACGGGGCTCTATCGCTGTATGTCGATGGTGAAGAAGTCTATGCTTCAAGTACTTCCGGCGAGATCGACCTGAAGCTTCCACGGATATTCGGAGCCCATCAGCTCATCGCAAAAGGGACCAATACAGAGGCAGCGGCTGCACGGTGGGGATTTGAGCTCAAGGACTTCGGACGTAACAGCGGGGTGAGCTGGAATTTGCCTTATCGGGTGGCAGGCAGTCAGGATTCATGGCTGTATTTAGGGTCGTTTGATCCTTCGAACGAGCCGCAGCTGAGCACCGTTCAAGAAGTGAACCGAATCCATGGTGACGATACTAGAGGTGTATACTACCGGATTGATCTTCCGAATACAGTCATTCGGCCTTATCTGGAGAGCACACATTACGGGAAATGGAATTATCCACTCGGTGTGACGCTGCTCGGATTGATGCAGACCGGGCTTGAGCTGGGCGAGGAAGCGTATGTCCGCTATGCGGTAGAGCATATTTCGCTCAGCACGTCATTTGATAAGTATGGATTATGGGACAGAGCGACTTATGGTGCAGCAGGTATTAACAATCAGCTGTCCGCTATAGATAGTCTCGATGACTGCGGATCCTTTGGAGCAACGATGCTGTTTGCCATGGAGCAGGCTTCTATTCCAGGCGGCAGGGACACGGCGGATCGAATTGCCAAATACATGAGGGAAGATCAAGAGCGTCTGCCGGACGGGGCTTTTTTCCGAAGAAGAGGAGCAGCAGAGATGAGACAGGAGACGATGTGGTGTGATGATCTATACATGAGCACTCCGTTTCTGACGCGGTACGCCAAGCTGACTGGCGACAGCACCTATCTTGAGGATGCCGTCCAGCAGTTTCTGCTGTTCAAGCAATATCTCTATATTCCAGAACGGAAGATCATGTCACATGTTTATGATTTTGTCAGAGGAAGCGCAACAGGCATCCCATGGGGAAGAGGCAATGGCTGGGTGCTGTTTTCACTGACAGAACTGCTGACAATGCTGCCAGAGACACACGAGAAGCGGTCCGAGCTGCTTGGGTTCTACCGTGATTTATGTGAAGGATATCTTGCGCTGCAAGGAGAAAACGGTCTATGGCATCAGGTACTGAATCGTCCGGACAGCTATGAAGAGAGCTCCTGTACCTCAATGTTTATATACGCTTATGCCAAAGGCGTGCGTTTTGGCTGGCTGAAGGATGCGGGCAAGTATGTGGATTCCGTGTTAAGGGGCTGGGAGGGACTTACCCGGATCGCTATCGACTACAAAGGGAATATATATGGAGTCTGCAGAGGGTCAGGATATTCCTTCACGGCTTCCTACTACAAGGATGATCTCGGTTGGAACCTGAATGATACCCACGGAATCGGCATTGTACTGCTCGCAGGGGTAGAAGCTTTAAGAATGCAGGTTGCACTTAGGGAGAGTGCAGATTCAGATGCTTTTGCGGTATCAGGACAACATTAATTGAACCTCAACCTATTGAACATGCAATAAAGCCTTCTCTTCATAACCGAAGAAAGGCTTTATTTGCATGGATTTTGATGACTTGAGCTTCGCTCTGATCAAAATAATTCCAGCTGCTCGGGTTCTTCATCCTGCTTCTTCCGGATCACTTCAGAAGCCAGCGGCTGTGGTATCATACCGAGCATCGTCATCAGCTGCTTAGCGTTTGCTGCGGCATCTCCGCCGGAGTTATTATTGAACACGACACAGATCTCCTGGCTTTGCTTTTCAAGCTGATCCAGCCGTTCCTTCCATTCAGAGAGCTCCTCCTCATTGTATCGATAGAGATATCTTACCTCCCGCCAATTCGGGGCTCCGCTCTGATGCCAGCCGGATGCGTTTCGCCCATGGAATCGCACGATGCTGAGATCTGCATCTGTAGCACTTAGTACGGTCGGAATCGAACCTTGCCCTGCACTCGGCTCGTCGCAGATGCTGTGGATCCATCCTTCTTTTTTCATAAAGGCAAGCGTTCTATGCATCATCTCACCTTCAAACCAGCTGCGGTGTCTGAATTCAAGTGCACAGGGGATATGCTGCATTCGCTCCTTGATACTGCGAAGTGTACCTACGTTCTCTCGATTACAATCAAACCAAGGCGGGAACTGGAACAGTACGGCTTTCATTTTACCTTTCTCGATCATGGGTGCGAGCGACTCCATAAAAGCAGCATACATGCTGTCTGTATCGGGGAAATAGGGTTTACCTCGCAGGTGACCGGTCATGCCTTGATATGCCTTGACAATGAAGGAGAAATGATCAGGCGTTTCCTCCGTCCATCTTGCCATTCTCTCTGCCGGCTGCACTGCATAGAAAGAGCTGTCGACTTCTACCACGGAAAAATGGGCACTGTAATTGATCAGCTTGTCCTTCGGCTTCGTACCGGGCAAATATAAGTCGTCATGGTCTCCCCAGCCGGTCAGACCAATGTTAATCATCGGATATCCCTCCTTCATTAAGGGTCGTACTTATTATTAAGCTGTATTGGGCCATTATAAATCATGATTTCAACCATGTTCAAACCGGTCAATTATGGAGTATCCTTTAGAATGACGTCATTAGGAAGGAGGCCATTCATGAAACTGCCGGAATGGACACATCACGAACAAGAAGGAATTATCCAGGTGAAGATCACGATGTCATTCCCGCTTAGATGGGTGAACAGCTACATACTTCGAGGAGATGACGGAGTTACGATCATTGATCCCGGGCCGCGCTCCCCTATAACAGAAGCGGAGTGGGACAAGGTCTGGTCTGAGCTTGCAATTCATCCGAAGCACGATATTAAGCACATTGTGCTGACACATCATCATCCGGATCATTATGGCCTTTCAGGCTGGATGCAGGAGCAGAGTGGAGCAAGCGTATGGATGTCGAAGAGGGCACACGCAGAAGCTCAGTATATGTGGGGAGAAGCTGCAGATATTAACGATCAGCTGCCCGATTTTTTCAGAGCACATGGCATGACAGAGGAGTGGGCACAGCAGCTGAGACCCCATTTAGAGAGCTTTGACAGCGAGGTGCTGCCTGCGCCAATGGTTAGTTATATAGAAGGTGAACGGTTTGATATGGCTGGAAGGCACTTTTCTGTGATAGAAACCGGTGGACATGCTCCGGGTCATCTGTCTTTTTATGAAGAGAGCACGGGAATCATCCTCTGTGGAGATGCCGTCCTTCCCCAAATCTCACCGAATGTGAGCCTGCTGCCCGGAAGTGATGAACAGCCTTTGCGCCATTTTATTGAGGGACTGCATCAGTTGTCGGGACTGAAGGTGAGCAGAGCCTTTGCGGGACATCGCCATCCTTTCACTGGCTTTGAGAGTCGTATTCAAGGACTGCTGAAGCATCATGAGGAACGTCTGGATGAGATGGAAGGGATGCTGCAGGAGGGGGAGAAGACGGCTTTTGAGGTCTGTGTGAAGCTGTTCGGGACGAAGTTTGGTATTCATCAAATGCGGTTTGCTATGGCAGAGACAGTGGCGCATTTGGATGAATTGGTACGGCTGGGCAGGGCTGTCATGAAACTGCCGGATTCGAGAGAAAAAATAGTGAAATTTGCTCCAGCATAAGCGAGTAATACTCCGAATCATTCGGTTGATAATTTGCTAACCAAAGGGTACCGATCACGGGATGAACGGTACCTTTTTGTTTACACATAGTTTCCCTTCTGGTGTTATTACAAATCCTCTTCGGCATCATCCTTTACAGGCTCATCTCCAAGTTCAGCTTCCCGCTCAGCCTGTTTACGATGGGCAATCCGGCTGCTGGCGGATGCTGCAACAGCACCGACAATGTCATCCAGGAAAGTGTGGATATGCTGATCCGATTTATCATTCAGCCGCACGAGCACTCCAGGCTTCAATTTATCTACATATCCATAGTTCGTAAATCCAATGCTTCCATACACGTTCACGATGGAGAACGCCAGAATTTCATCGACACCGTACAGGCCTTCATCGTATCGAATCATATCCTGTAAAGGCTGAATCAGCTTGCCTTCTTCGGCGAGCAGGTCCAGCTGAATGCCGGTTAGGACCGCATTTTGTACCTCGCGTTTACTCAGCACCTGCTCCACGTTATGTATGCATTCTTCCATCGTTAGATCAGGGTAATAGTCCTTCTGCAGCAGCATGACCAGCTCTGCGATCTCAGGAATTTTCACGCCTCTTTTTTCGAGCCACTCCCAGGTGGCCTCCGCTACCTTTCTGCTGTTCAGACTGTAAGGGATTTTCTCCATTGGTATCTAACCGCTCCTCTTCATGTCAATTTGAGTAAGTTCTAAATTAACATAACCGATTTTGGACTTTTTGATTTCAATAGATCATGTTAAGGCATTTTTTCTATTAGAGCTCGTATACATAGTAGTACAAACTGTACAAAATTGTTAGGAGGACTTTTCACATGAGCCGTTTCCATCGCAAGGTTAAAATGATATCTGCAGCAGGGCTGCTTACCGTTCCTGTGCTGCTCGCCGGATGCAGTGCCCTCTCTTCTCAAACATCCGACAGTGTTGATGCTCCCCCGCCGATCCTTGAATCTGCCATGATTCAGGCTGCAGAAGGCAACGGAGAGATGGTTCAGACGGAGCAGATGACGGTATATCTGAAAGATCAGAATGGACTGCTCGCTCCGGTTTCAATGTCACTTCCGGCTCTCCCAGATCTTACTTTTGTGGAATCCTCACTTGCAGCACTTGTCTCAGGCGGTGCTTATTCGGGATACATGCCTGATGGCTTTACGGGTGTGCTGCCTCAGGGAACCGAAGTGATGGATGTGACGGTTACGCCGGAGGAGAAGCTGGCCGTTGTAGAATTTAATTCCAAGTTCACTGAATACATGCCAGAGGAAGAGCGTCAAATTATGGAGGCTGTGACCTGGACCCTTACCGGAAATCCGGATATTCAGAACGTACAGCTCTGGGTAGATGGCAAAAAACTGAATGAGATGCCCGTGAATGGAACACCGATGGCTCAATCGCTCACCCGGGGAATCGGTATCAATCTGGATCTGGGCAATCACTTGAGCACGAATTCCAGTCCGGTGACTGTGTATTTCTCTGATGAATCCCCTGCAGGAGAACAGTATTATGTTCCGGTCACAAGACTGGTTGAGCCGAGTCCGAATCGTGTGGAGTCCGCATTATCTGAGCTGATCAAAGGTCCTGACAGTGAAGGACTCGAGATGGTGCTGACCACGGCAACATTGCTGGAGTCAGTTGTCACTGGCGAGGATGGCACAGTCTCGGTAGCGCTGAAAGATGAAATGTTTGCAGAAGGTGACCCGATCCCGACAGAGCTGCTTCAATCGGTTGTCTTAACGGTGGCGGATAATTCAGGCAACGCTGATACGAAGGTGCAAATTACGTTTAATGATCAACAAACCGTGATAGGTATCGATGAACAGAACTATGGCGAGCCTGTGACGAAACCGGAATATATTAATGAGATTGGTATCTAAGGAATCGCATCTGTAAAGGGTGCTTTTACAAAAGCATTTTGGTAGAATGATAAGGACTAATACAGGACGCTTAAGACGTAGGAGGCAATATCATGAGATCTAACGGACGTACCAGCGAACAGCTGCGACCGATCACAATGACAGTGGGTACCAACAAATTTGCGGAAGGCTCCGTATTCATAGAAGTAGGAGATACCAAAGTCATATGTACAGCAACAGTAGACGAGAAGGTGCCCCATTTCATGAAAGGACAAGGCAAGGGCTGGGTAACAGCCGAGTACTCCATGCTTCCTAGAGCAACACAGACTCGGAATCAACGCGAGGCAGCTCGCGGTAAGCTAAGTGGACGCACGATGGAAATTCAGCGGCTCATTGGACGCGCATTAAGATCCGTCGTTGACCTGCATGCGCTTGGAGAGCGTACGATTACTTTGGACTGCGATGTCATTCAGGCAGATGGAGGAACCCGTACAACCTCGATTACCGGATCATTTGTCGCAATGGCGATTGCGTTGGACAAAATTGCACAGCAGCATCGGCTGCCCGTGTTTCCGATCACTGATTTTCTGGCTTCTGTCAGTGTTGGTGTTGTTCAGGACAAGGCACTGCTTGACCTGAACTATGAGGAAGATTCCAAAGCCAAAGTGGATATGAATATCGTGATGACCGGAAGCGGAGAATTCGTAGAGCTGCAAGGGACCGGGGAAGACAGACCCTTTAGCCGCAAAGAGCTGGATGAACTGCTCAGCCTTGGCGAGCACGGAATTCTTCAGATGATCGAGAAGCAGAAGGAAGTACTGGGACCGATTGCACTCAAGATCGGCTCCCGCAAGATTGGGGAGGCTTAATCGACAGCATGAACAATTTGGACAGCCCAGTCATTATCGTCGCTACCAAAAACAAAGGAAAAGTACGTGAGTTTGCCCACGCTTTTGCCCGGATTGGCAAAGAGGTCAAGAGCATGTACGATTATCCGGATGTACCTGATGTGGTGGAGGATGGCATGACTTTTGCCGAGAATGCATGGAAAAAAGCGAAAGCTGTAGGCGATGCTCTTGGCCTGCCTGTTCTCGCCGATGATTCCGGATTATGTGTGGATCTTCTGGATGGCGCTCCAGGTGTGTACTCGGCGCGGTATGCCGGCGAAGGCGCTGCCGACGCGGATAATAATGAGAAGCTGCTAAGCGAGCTTGAATCACGCAAGCTGGGAGAGGATACGGAGCAGCCGCTCCTTAGCCCTGCCCGGTTTGTCTGTTCACTCGTGCTGTATGATCCGGCAACGGGAGAGAAGCTGGAATCCTATGGTACAGTTGAAGGCTTCATCACTTCCGAAACCGCCGGATGCGGCGGGTTCGGCTATGATCCGCTCTTCTATCTTCCAAGCTATGAGAAGACCATGGCGGAGCTCAGTATGGACCAGAAGCAAGCCATCAGCCATCGCGGTGCAGCACTTCGGGACTTAATGACCAAGCTCGGCGGTTAATACCCGATTAAGATCTTCATATACTTCAAAGAGACCTGCTGTTGACAGCAGGTCTCTTTGTGCTTGCTTGGTGCTCCCAATTACCGAATAGACACTTTATAAGTCTTTAACCAGTTGTTTACTTGTGTCAGGTAAGCAAATAACTGAGGTCCGGACATCAGCTGACCAAACCAAGGATTATTGGAAGAAGCCTCTTTAGAGGCTGCAATTTCTTTGATTTTCTTGACATCCAGCAGAGGCAGCACCGGGGATGAGGGATCATCCAGCACATCCAGCAGTTGCTGCCGAACGCTCTCTAGATAAGCGGGATTATGCGTCTTTGGATAAGGACTTTTTTTGCGATAGAGCACGTCATCAGGCAGGATTCCTTCCAATGCCTTTCGTAGAATACCTTTTTCCCGATTACCTGTAATCTTAATCTCCCAAGGGATGTTAAATACATATTCCACAAGCCTGTGATCGCAATAAGGAACCCGGACCTCAAGTCCGACCCCCATACTCATCCGGTCCTTGCGGTCAAGCAGTGTGGGCATGAACCGGGTGATGTTAAGATAAGACATGACACGCATCTGCGCTGCTTTGCCGGTCTCTCCAGCGAGAAGAGGAGTCTCCGCCACCGCATCCGAATAGCGGTCATTCAAATATTCAAGCGGACGCGTCCATTCAGCAATATCCGGGGACAAGAGACTGGCTCTCATCTTCGGGGCGACCGCCCAAGGAAATGTACCTGAATTCAGCATTTCATCACGGTGAAACCAGGGATATCCGCCGAATACTTCGTCTGCGGCCTCTCCCGATATGGCAACGGTCGCCTTCTTTTTGATTTCCCGGCAAAATAAATAAAGCGACGAATCGACATCCGTCATCCCCGGCAAATCTCGGGCGAGCGTAGACGCGTTCAAGGCTTCCACAACCTCCGCCGTATCAAACTCCATAAAATGATGATTCGTCTTCAGCTCATCGACCATTCGCTGGATATAAGGAGCATCTGAATTGGGCTGGAAAGAGTGGGCTTTAAAATGCTTGTCGTTATCTACATAATCGACAGAGAACGTGTCAATATTTCCTTGCCCGTTTCTTTTGTAATACGCTACGGCCAAGGCAGACAAGGCGCTGGAATCCAGTCCCCCGGATAGTAATGAGCCTAATGGTACATCTGAAGCAAGCTGTCGTTCTAAGGTGTCAATGAGCAGACTTCTAACTTGTGCTGCCGTAGCATCCACATCGTCTTCATGGGGCTGGCTGACGAGCTTCCAGTAGGCGTAAGAACGGAATCCGTTTCTGTTAAATGTGGCTGCATGCCCGGCGCGAAGTTCCTTCATTGAGGAATATACACCGTGACCTGGTGTTCTTGCTGGTCCAATGATGAATACTTCAGCCAAGCCTTCAGGTCCGACAACCGCTTCGACCGCTGGATGCAGCAGCAGTGCCTTGGGTTCAGAGCCGAACACGAGCAGATCTCCCTGATCGCTGTAAAATAGAGGCTTTACTCCAAGCCGGTCTCTGGCCATGAATATATGTTCGCGTCCGCTATCCCATATGACAAAGGCAAATATTCCATTAAATCGTTCAACACATTCAGGCCCCCATTCTGCATAGCTGGCAAGCAGCACCTCGGTGTCACAATTGGTTTTGAAATGATGTCCACGGTTCTCCAGCTCTTTTTTGAGCTCAGGTGCATTGTACAGCTCTCCATTATAAACAACGGTATATTGCGTATCTCCCTGATTCATGATCATCGGCTGGGCCCCATTCTCCGGGTCCATGACGCTCAGTCTGCGATGACCGAAGGCACAAGGATTCGAGATCCAGGTTCCGCCGGCATCGGGTCCGCGATTTGACATGCTTTCCGTCATGCGGACAAGCAGTTCTGATTCTTGGGTAAGATCACGATTCCATTGTATAAATCCTGTTATACCGCACATGACTGTTCATCCTTTCTTTTACGTAACTTCTCAGAGGCTCATATAACAGCGTGTGGAGAGCGGTCATGCCTCATCCCCTTTTTTCTTCACGAGCAGTACTAGCAAATATATGCCGAAATTAGGCATAAAATGTCTGTCCACATCCGAAACTATAAGAGGCGAGCATATTAGTGTTGGGAGCGATGAATTTGACTAGAAGCCTGTATTTTGTTTCTGTTGGCGGACGTTCTGTTCTGAATGATCAGCAGGCAGCATCCTACGAATGGGTGATTGAGGCGACGCCAGAGCAAGCAGATTATTTGAGAGGGCTCCTTAGCTTGATGCAGGAAAAAGAAGAAGAGGCCTTCCCGGGCTATATCTTCCCTTGGCCGGACACCGAAGAGGCCTCTGTCAACTCGTTATATGAGCAAGCACTTCAGAACGTGTATAACGAAATTTATCAGCTGGGTACGCGAGAAACTCGCAGTCACTTAGCGCAATATGGGATTGTCCGTCACAGTGTTAACGGGAATGGATGAACGTAAGGCGATTAACCTAACATAAGAACAGGAGATGGGCTCATGTATGTGATTCAAAATGCCAAAATTACAAATACCACTGAATTAAATGGAGTACGTTGTGTGGAAGTAGCGGTGGAGCCGGCTCAGGCGGGAGATCCTTCATTGCTTGTATATGTAGCGCAGAATGCGTATGGAACAGGACTTGATCTGCACAGAGTCGTGCGTAATCATCATGATTTGGCTCTGGATTGGTACAATGATAATCAAAATGCAGCATTTGAGGATGCGACAGCAGTTGCGTTTGAGAACAGTCAGCTTGTAACGGCCGAGCAGGAGAAGGGACAGTTTCTCCAGTCCTTATTGAATTACGGGACATTGAACCAAGATATTTTAAGTAAATTGCAAAAATAAAACTTACACGAGGCTGCAAATGGAATGGATAACTCCAATTTCTTTGCAGTCTTTTTTTGTGATTAGAAAATACTCAGCACATTTATTACACATAATACTGATGTATCCCGGGGAGGTGAATATGATGGCTTCAAAGTACAAGGTAACGAAGAAATACCGTCACGGTTTGGCAAATGAATTTGCTAGTGAAGTACTTGCGAAGAATAAAAATCACCAGCGGCAACTGAACAGAGCACGTTTAGGAAGCAGCAACTAATCCGGGCTGCACACAGGCCTCCATTCTTTCAGTGATGAAAGGATGGAGGCTGTCTATTATAAAAATATGAGGAACAATACGGGATATTGCAGAGGAATACATATCATGAAATAGGCTTGAACATGATTTTATACCTATACAGCAGGGTAAACGCATTAAGGAAGGATACAGAGCAGCATTTTACGATTAATTACAGATTGAAGGTGAACCCCATATGAACGACATCGATATTCGAAGCAGAGAACAGGATCTGCACGATCTAACCCTCACGATAGAGGACGCTGTCAGGCGCGGCAGCATAGAAGAGATGCACGATGAATTTGAAGAGTGGGAAGCATATGACCTGGCCACGATCTATTTAGCACTAAATGAAGCTTACCGGCCTCGATTTATGGATGCACTCGATACGGAGCTATTAGCTGAGATGCTGAGCGAGCTTGAGCCCGTAGTAGAAATTGAAGCCTTATATATTCTGAGCAAGGATCGCGCAGCTCAGGTGCTGAATCGAATGGATAACGACGATTTGGCCGATTTGATGGGCGAAATGACAGATGAAGTTAGAGAGTACATGCTCTCGATCATGGAGGCTTCGGAGCGGGAGACCGTTAGGGAGCTAATGAATTATGGACCGGAGACAGCGGGCGGTATCATGACGAACCGTTATGTGTGGTTCTATGCCAAATATACGGTTCGCGAGGCAGTCGAAAAGGTGAAGCATTTTGCAGACCTGACCAATGATGTACAGGATCTGTATGTATTAAATGAAAACAAAGAAGTCATAGGGCTTACCACCTATAGAGATCTCGTGCTTGCTTCAGATACAGAGCTTATCGAGCATTTAATGAGAGAAAATGTGGTCAAGGTATCAGCGGATATGGACCAGGAGGCGGTTGCGCACTTATTCGAACAATATGATCTCGTGTCGATCCCAGTTGAGAATACAGCGGGCAAATTGATTGGAGTTGTCACGTTTGACGACGTGCTGGACGTCTTGAGGGAAGAAGCGAACGAGGATATCAACAAGCTGGCGGGTACCGACAAAACGATTGATTTTAACACACATTTCCTAACCGCGGCCAAAAGAAGACTTCCTTGGCTTATTATGCTGTTATTCCTCGGGCTGCTATCTGGAAGCATTATAAGTATATTTCAGGGGACGCTCAGTCAAGTGGTGGCTCTCACTTTCTTCATGCCGATGATCGCAGGAATGACCGGGAATACGGGAACACAATCGCTTGCGGTCGTCATTCGAGGGCTGACACCACAGAACAAAATGAACGGAGGAGCCATATTACGTCTACTATGGAGAGAGCTTAGAGTCGGATTTACCATTGGAGCCGTTTGTGGAATAAGCGTAGCGCTTGTTGCGGGAATTTGGCAGAGCAGCTTTGCTCTAGGTGCCGTTATCGGCTTCTCTCTGATTCTAACCATTGTGATTGGTACGATGGCCGGGACGATTATTCCTATTCTGCTGCATAAGCTGAAGATCGATCCGGCAGTAGCCTCCGGCCCTCTTATTACGACGCTGAATGATTTGTTCTCTTTAACGGTGTACTTTGGTACGGCGACGTTATTTATTTCATACCTGGTTTAGAGTTCAAGTAACTTGGCAGTAAGATAAAATGGATTCATATGAAGATAAAATGAAAACCAGCCGCTCGAGGCTGGTTTTTGAACTGTTATGCTAAGTTGTTGTTACGCTGCTTCTCTTAATGATTTGATACCTTGGTAGACGTTATAAATAAATGAACCGAAATAGATGACAAAAAACACAATGATGTATCCTATAATCGAGGCAGGATGGTCTGCGGTGAACAGAAAATAAAGCAATGGAATCGCTGCAACGAAAGGGAATACATGTGAGAATAATGCGCGTTTCGCATGTTTGGTTATGTAATCGTCCTTGGCTACAATCCATATGATTAAGGGAAACAGGAAGGGGGCAAAAAAGATACTGAAATAACTAAGGGAAGATAACAGCTGTCGCATGAAATAACGCTCCTTTTGAATTTTCCTAATATTTAAATCATATTACCCTTCATCGCATGTGATGATACATAAAAAATACTTTGACAAATACAGATTATACGATATAATAAATATCGCACTGTGAAAATAAGTACATATCTTGTCCCAGTAGCTCAGCAGGATAGAGCAACGGCCTTCTAAGCCGTCGGTCGGGGGTTCGAATCCCTCCTGGGACGTAAAAAAGAGAGACAACCGAAAGGGTGTCTCTTTTTTGCGTCTGCGGGGATGAGAACCCCAAATGGGGTTCGTCGGAGCATAGGCATCGATAGCAATCGCATCGCAGTCAGCCGTAAGGCTGTACCCCGACTGGGACGGTGAGAGACAACCGAAAGGGTGTCTCTTTTTTGCGTCCGCGGGGATGAGAACCCCAAATGGGGGTTCGTCGGAGCATAGGCATCGATAGCAATTGCATCGCAGTCAGCCGTAAGGCTGTACCCCGACTGGGACGGTGAGAGACAACCGAAAGGGTGTCTCTTTTTTTCGTCTGCGGGGATGAGAACCCCAAATGGGGTTCGTCGGAGCATAGGCATCGATAGCAATTGCATCGCAGTCAGCCGTAAGGCTGTACCCCGAGTGGGACGGTGAGAGACAACCGAAAGGGTGTCTCTTTTTTGCGTCCGCGGGGATGAGAACCCAAAATGGGGGTTCGTCGGAGCATAGGCATCGATAGCGTCCGTAACCTAACTAAATAAAAAACTTTACAATTTACGCTTGCTATCATCACATATATATGATACGATATATCTCGCGCTTGAATTTGTCCCAGTAGCTCAGCAGGATAGAGCAACGGCCTTCTAAGCCGTCGGTCGGGGGTTCGAATCCCTCCTGGGACGTAAAAAAAGAGAGACAACCGAAAGGGTGTCTCTTTTTTGCGTCCGTGGGGATGAGAAGCCCAAATGGGGTTCGTCGAAGCATAGGCATCGATAGCAATCGCATCGCAGTCAGCCGTAAGGCTGTACCCCGAGTGGGACGGTGAGAGACAACCGAAAGGGTGTCTCTTTTTTGCGTCCGTGGGGATAAGAAGCCCAAATGGGGTTCGTCGAAGCATAGGCATCGATAGCAATCGCATCGCAGTCAGCCGTAAGGCTATTTATCTGACGCAACATATCCCTGGTCTCAATGAAATAAGCTAGAACATGTTTTTTTTAGACCGGAATCGGTTATGTTAATATATTAGAGCTATACACGGATATGTAGTTTCTATATAATTCAACAAGTCGATTGGTTGTCGTTAAACCGGATAGAGAGGAGGCAGTCATAATGAGCGATACGAACTCCCAAACCAAAGAGAAAAATATTGTTCTCTTCCCGAAGACGCTGGATTACTATCAGATTCAGCTTACTGTAATGCTGGAGAATGAGCGCTATTCGGAAGCGATGCGTTTGCTTGAGTTCCTGCTTCAATGCGAAGGGCAGGAGAAACGGAATTATGAAGAATGGGAAGCTTTGCTGGACTGGCTGCGTGCAGCTTTCCCTCAATATATAGATCGTGATCAGAGAGAAGACGGACGAAATGACGAGGATTTGGAAGAGAGTGAAGAGGATTTTGCTCGTCAAAATGCCCGAAATAAAATGGCGGAAGATGGAGCATATGCAGATAAGCTGCTAAGAACGGTCATGGAAGAGCCGCTGAGCGAGCAGACGATGCTGGCACTGGATCAGCTTGCCTATATCGAAACCCCGGGTATTGATCATTCGCTGTGCGAGTGGCTTCAGCAGCGTAAGCTGCATCCGTTGCTTCAGTTTCGAGTGCTGCAGACCTTGCGAAAAAGAGGATCTCAGGCAACCGTATCTCTTACACGAGGATCGGAGAAAGTGGAGGTTGAGGTGGAATCTATTCCACTGAAGCCGGATGAATTTCCATTTCCAATTATTCGAGTGCTGGAACTGGTGGCAGATCAGACGGAAGTACATGAACCGACCTTATTTTATTTTGCTCAGGAATTGTGGTCTCAATATGTGATGGCTGTATATGGCACAAGCGACTACCGCTCTATGCTTGAAGGCGATGATTCGACACTCGATATATGGGCTGCGGCGCTCCATGCGGCAGTCGCTGAGAGTCTGGGCGGATCACTGGACGAAGAAGAGATTAGAAGGGTCTATGAAATCACGAGTGAAGTGAGATTTAGATTCGAGCAGGCATACCGATCTATTAAACGATTTGTATCCGGCGGACTGGATGTGAAATAGCCGAAAACTTCCTTTTGACGCCTGCAAGGGTTTACCCTTGAAATTGCATTTAATGTTGTTTATACTAAAATGGTTATTTTGTACGCGCTTGACATGGTTAACATGTGAAATTTGGAGGGGAAAGCATAAATGAAAGCAACATGGGAAAAAATAGAGAAGAACCTTGGGGTTCTTGAAGTTGAAGTAGAAGCAGATCGTGTAGCTGCTGCTCTCGACAAGGCTTTTAATAAAGTCGTTAAAAAGATAAATGTACCTGGATTCCGTAAAGGTAAAGTGCCTCGCTCGATCTTTGAAGCTCGTTTCGGCGTAGAGAGCCTGTATCAAGACGCAATTGATATCCTTCTTCCTGAAGTTTACACGGAAGCTGTTGATCAAACAGAAATCTTCCCTGTTGAACAACCAGAAGTGGACATCGATCAATTCGCTAAAGGTGAAGCTTTCAAATTTAAAGCGAAAGTTGTCGTTAAACCTGAAGCTAAACTTGGTGAGTACAAAGGACTTGAAGTTCCTAAGGCAAACACAGAAGTTTCCGAAGAAGAACTGAATGCTGAGCTTGAGCGTTTGCAACAACGTCATGCTGAGCTTGTAGTTATCGAAGAAGGTACAGCTGAGTCCGGC
This sequence comes from Paenibacillus shunpengii, assembly GCF_042684905.1. Taxonomy (NCBI): domain Bacteria; kingdom Bacillati; phylum Bacillota; class Bacilli; order Caryophanales; family Paenibacillaceae; genus Paenibacillus; species Paenibacillus shunpengii. Next base: position 29,527 of record NZ_JBHUMJ010000010.1, read on the forward strand.
GATATCGCAGTAATCGACTATGAAGGTTCTGTTGATGGTGAGCTGTTCGACGGTGGACAAGCTGAGCGTTACTCCCTGGAACTGGGTTCTAACACATTCATCCCTGGCTTTGAAGAGCAAGTGATCGGTCTTGCTACTGGCGACAACAAGGATGTTGAAGTGACATTCCCTGAGGAATATCATGCAGCAGAACTGGCTGGCAAGAAAGCCATCTTCAAAGTGAAAGTGCATGAAATCAAACGCAAAGAGCTTCCAGCAATCGACGATGAGTTTGCTAAAGACGTAAGTGAATTCGATACTCTTGCTGAGTACAAAGAAGATCTTACGAAGCAGCTGTCTGAGCGCAAAGCAGAAGAAGCAAAAGCAAACCAAGAGAATGTTGTTGTTGAAAAAGCGGCTGCTAACGCAGAAGTTGAAATTCCACAAGGAATGATTAACAGCGAAGTTCGCAACATGATGCGTGACTTTGACAACCGTCTTCGTCAACAAGGCATGAACCTTGAAATGTTTATGAGCTTCTCTGGTCAAACGGAAGCAGATCTTCAAAACCAAATGAAAGGCGATGCTGAGAAGCGCGTTCGCAACAACCTGGTTCTTGAAGCAATTGGTAAGCAAGAGAACATTGAAGTATCCGATGAGGATGTTAACGAAGAGCTGAATAATATGGCGACTTCCTTCAGACGTACTCCAGAAGAGATTCGTCAAATTCTCGAAAGCAACGGTTCTTTCGACAGCCTTCGTGAAGAAGTTCTGCTTCGTAAAACGATTGACTTCCTTCTTGCAAACAGCGTAGAAGTTGACGCTCCAGCTGAGGAAGCTGCTGTAGAAGCAACTGAAGAATAAGATTACACATCCATCACGTTAGAAATATAACAGATAAGGCACGTAAAGTATTTTACTAAACGTGCCTTATTTCTTCTCATGAATATCCATTTTATAGTTAAATATATTATTAAATGGTAATCAGTGAGATGTCGTGATATTTTAACTGTACCTTCCATATACTTGAGTTATAGGTCTTAGCTCCATAGGATGGAAGTCCGATTTGCACATACATAAAAAAAATGGTTAAATATGATCAAGCTTTCTCTTTAGCAGTTACTTGGCTGAGGAAAGTAGTCATAAATGACATTGAACAGGGAACATGATAAAATTAAGACTGATATTTATTTAACCCTGATTAATGTGGCAGTAAGATTCTATTATGGAGAAGAGGTCGGAACATGAATCTCGTGCCTATGGTTGTTGAACAAACTAATCGCGGTGAACGTTCTTACGATATATATTCAAGACTATTGAAGGATCGTATTATCTTCCTCAGCGGTGCAATAGATGATGATGTGGCCAACAGCGTTATTGCTCAGCTCTTATTCTTGGCTGCAGAGGATCCGGAGAAGGACATCAGCTTATATATCAATTCACCAGGTGGTTCTGTTACTGCAGGGTTGGGTATATATGATACAATGCAATTTATTAAGCCAGACGTTTCAACCATCTGCGTAGGGATGGCTGCCAGCATGGGCTCACTACTGCTCACTGCGGGTGCACCTGGCAAGCGCTTTGCGCTGGAGAACAGTGAAGTTATGATACATCAGCCGCTTGGCGGGATCCAAGGTCAGGCATCCGATATTCAAATTCACGCCGACTGGATTATTAAAACGCGTCAGAAGCTTAATCAGATCTATGTGGAGCGTACGGGTCAACCCCTTGATAAAATCGAGCGTGATACGGACCGCGACTATTTTATGAGCGCGGAAGAAGCTTTAGAATACCGTATCATTGACCAAGTACTCACCAGACCGATTAATTCTTAAAGGGGTGGTTAGATGTTTAAATTTAACGATGAGAAAGGGCAGCTTAAATGTTCTTTCTGTGGTAAATCCCAGGAACAGGTTCGTAAGCTTGTCGCTGGACCAGGGGTATATATTTGTGATGAATGCATCGAGCTGTGTGCAGAGATTGTAGAGGAAGAACTCGGTCATGACGAAGAGATTGATCTGAAGGATATTCCAAAACCGATGCAGATTCGTGATATTTTGGATCAGTATGTTATCGGTCAGGAGCAAGCGAAGAAATCGCTGTCTGTTGCCGTTTATAATCATTACAAGCGCATTAATACACAGAGCAAGATTGACGATGTAGAAATGTCGAAGAGTAACATTCTGCTATTGGGACCAACGGGCTCTGGTAAAACGCTCTTGGCTCAAACTATGGCTAAGATTTTGAACGTTCCATTTGCGATTGCAGACGCTACCTCGCTCACAGAAGCAGGGTACGTAGGTGAAGACGTTGAGAATATTCTGCTCAAGCTCATTCAAGCTGCCGATTATGATGTAGAGAAGGCAGAGCGCGGCATTATTTATATCGATGAGATTGATAAAGTAGCACGTAAGTCGGAGAACCCTTCGATTACACGTGATGTATCCGGTGAAGGCGTACAGCAGGCCCTCCTCAAAATTCTAGAGGGTACGGTTGCTTCCGTTCCACCACAAGGCGGACGTAAGCATCCTCATCAGGAATTCATCCAAATCGATACGACAAATATTTTGTTCATCTGCGGCGGGGCCTTTGACGGACTCGAGCAAATGATCAAACGCCGTATCGGCAAAAAAGTGATTGGTTTCAACTCTTCTGCTGAGCAGAAGGATCTGAAGCCGGGTGAGTACCTCGGAATGGTTCTTCCAGAGGACTTGCTCAAGTTCGGTCTCATCCCAGAGTTTGTTGGACGTCTTCCAGTCATCTCTACATTGGAGCCGCTTGATGAAGCGACACTTGTTCGTATTTTGTCTGAGCCGAAGAATGCTCTGGTTAAGCAATATACGAAGATGCTGGAGCTCGATAACGTAACTCTCGAATTTGAGAAGGAAGCACTTGAAGCGATCGCTCGGGAAGCGATTAAGCGTAATACGGGTGCCCGTGGACTTCGTGCGATCATAGAGAGCCTGCTGCTTGATGTGATGTATGAAATTCCTTCTCGTGAGGATGTTACAAAGTGTGTAATTACGAAGCAGGTTGTTGAAGAGAAGACAGCACCTGAACTGCATGGTGATAAAGATAAGAAGCAAGAAGAGAGTGCCTAAATAAACAAGTCTTACTCCACTCGTAATGAGGTTTATTTATACTGGATTTTTCCAGGCCTCTTGCGGGTGGAGATTTGACGTTATGGGGAGAGAAAGGAATCATGTTTTTAAGACAAGATACACGTCCCGTAAAAGTCGGCAACATTACCATTGGCGGAAGCAATGAAGTCATTATTCAAAGTATGTGTACAACGAAAACGGCTGATGTGGATGCAACGGTAGCTGAGATTTTGCGGCTTGAAGAAGCGGGATGCCAAATCGTTCGTGTAACGGTCAATAATGATGAAGCAGCAGAAGCGATTAAGGAAATTAAGAAGAGAATTCATATTCCGCTCGTTGCGGATATTCATTTTAATTATAAATTAGCACTGAAAGCGATCGAGAATGGTATTGATAAAGTACGGATTAATCCTGGTAACATCGGCAGACGCGAAAAAGTAGAAGCCGTTGTAAAAGCATGTAAGGAAAAAGGAATCCCGATTCGTATTGGTGTTAATGCTGGCTCGCTTGAGAATCATTTGCTTGAGAAATACGGTTATCCTACAGCCGACGCGATGGTAGAAAGTGCCTTGTTCCATATTGGCATTCTGGAAGAGCTGGATTTCCATGATATTATCGTATCGCTCAAGGCATCTGATGTCCCAATGGCCATTGAGGCTTATACTAAGGCCGCACAGGTCATTCCATATCCATTACACCTTGGAATTACAGAAGCGGGTACGCTGTTCTCAGGTACAATTAAGAGCTCGGCAGGCATGGGCGCTCTGTTATCTATGGGAATCGGCTCTACCATGCGGATTTCACTCAGTGCAGATCCGGTTGAAGAGATTAAGGTTGCCCGTGAGCTGCTCAAAACCTTTGGTTTGATTACAAATGCTGCAACCCTGATTTCTTGTCCGACCTGCGGCCGTCTGGATATCGACTTGTTCTCCATTGCTAATGAAGTAGAGGATTATATTTCACAAATCAAAGTGCCGATCAAGGTATCGGTGCTGGGGTGTGCGGTTAATGGTCCTGGTGAAGCTAGGGAAGCAGATATTGGGATCGCAGGGGCGCGAGGCGAAGGTCTTCTGTTCCGTCATGGAGAGATGATCCGCAAAGTGCCTGAGGCTGAAATGGTTGAAGAGCTGAAGAAAGAAATCGACAAGATTGTAGAAGTGTATGAAGCAACCGGCGTTATTCCGGGACGCAAGCACTAATCTTTTTTTTCTAAAATAAGAATTTACTCATCACTGCTTCCTCGTATAGGAAGCAGTTTTCTTTTTGCCTACTTGAAGAAATGTCTTCTGTTCATGTTTGGTGTTCAAATCTATAAGAGAACTTCTATTTTCTACGTTTATGCCGGAGTGAAAAGGCTATACTACCATGTATCGAACTTTTTATGGTAAGAACGTAAAGAACAGGAGGGACACCTAATATGGGTACTGAGTTAACCATTATTGTCATGTTAATCAATTTGTTTTTCGGAGTCGTGATCGGGCTCTATTTCTGGAATATGCTGCGTGGACAAAGAAACAATAAAAGTGCAGTTGAACGTGAGTCTCGGAAGGAACTCGACAAGCTGAGAAAGCTTCGCTCCATATCGCTGACTAAACCGCTTGCCGAGAAGACCCGTCCAGCCAAGATGGAGGATATTGTCGGTCAGAAGGATGGGCTCCGTGCGATGAAGGCAGCACTGTGCAGTGCAAATCCACAGCATGTTATCGTTTATGGGCCTCCAGGGGTAGGTAAAACAGCGGCAGCGAGGGTCATTTTGGAGGAAGCCAAAAAAAATCCATCCTCTCCCTTCAAAGCAGATGCCAAATTTACGGAGATTGATGCGACAACTGCCAGGTTCGATGAGCGCGGCATTGCCGATCCACTGATTGGCTCTGTTCATGATCCGATATACCAAGGTGCAGGTGCAATGGGCGTTGCAGGTATTCCTCAGCCTAAACCAGGAGCTGTTACGAAGGCGCATGGCGGGATTTTATTTGTCGATGAAATTGGTGAGCTTCATACGATTCAGATGAACAAGCTGCTCAAAGTGTTAGAGGATCGTAAAGTTATTTTGGAAAGTGCGTACTATAACTCTGAAGATACGCATACTCCTGCTTATATCCACGATATTTTCCAAAACGGTCTGCCGGCTGATTTTCGTTTGGTAGGGGCAACGACCCGTTCACCTCACGAAATTCCTCCGGCTCTTCGTTCCCGGTGCATGGAGATCTTCTTCCGCGCACTGCTGCCCGAAGAGATTGGACAAATAGCAGAGGATGCGATCAGTAAAATTGGCTTTGCAGCCAATCCTGAAGCGGTGGAGGTCGTTAAAAGATATGCCACCAATGGTCGTGAAGCGGTGAATATCGTACAGCTCGCCGCAGGACTTGCTCTGACTGAGAATCGGGATGAACTCCGTGCTGCGGATCTCGAATGGGTCGCAAGCAGCAGTCAGATTCAGCCGAGACCAGACAGGAAGGTGCCAAGTGTTCCGCAAGTGGGCTTTGTCAATGGTCTTGCTGTATACGGACCTAACATGGGCGCGCTGCTTGAGATCGAAGTATCAGCGGTGCCTGTAATGAAGGGGAAAGGAACATATAACATCACGGGAGTTGTCGATGAGGAGGAGATTGGCGGCGGTTCAAGAACGCTCCGTCGGAAGAGCATGGCCAAAGGGTCTGTAGAAAATGTAATCACCGTACTCAGATCAATGGGGCTGGAGCCTTCTAACTACGATCTTCATATCAATTTTCCAGGAGGTACACCAATAGATGGTCCTTCCGCGGGAATTGCCATGGCAACGGCGATTGCTTCTGCAATTAAGGGGATTCCCGTCGATCATGAGCTGGCAATGACAGGTGAGATCAGCATTCATGGAAAAGTAAAGCCAATCGGCGGTGTGCTGGCTAAGGTAGAGGCTGCTTTTCAGGCTGGAGCTAAGACGGTTATTATTCCCGCAGACAACTGGCAGACCATTTTTGAAGGTTTGGATGGCTTGAAGGTTATTCCTGTTGAGTCCGTGGATGAAGTATTCGAGCATGTCTTCGGCAAAGAGCTGATGACAGACAATGAAGAGAAGGCTGCACCTGCTCCCGAGCTGTTTCCACAATCTTCGCCTTCAATACTGCATGCAGACTTAAATCGCGGCGGAACGATGAATAGTACAGAAAGCATGTAAAGACTTCTCCTTCATTGGTTTTTTATGTGAACATTTGATAGAATAATGAATGATAACAACCTGAGAGCCATTGGAGGTGTGAAAGCGATGGGGCCGAGCAAAGCCAAAGTTCGTCGTTTTCCTTTACTGCCTTTAAGAGGACTTCTCGTCTATCCGAGTATGGTGCTACATCTCGACGTGGGCAGGGAGAAATCCGTCAAGGCTTTGGAAAAAGCGATGGTAGAAGAACATCTGATTCTCCTGTGTTCTCAATCTGACGTAAATATAGAAGATCCTGCACGTGAGGATATTTATCGGATCGGTACAGTAGCGAAGGTCAGACAAATGCTGAAGCTTCCGAATGGAACCATTCGTGTCCTCGTGGAAGGACTTGAACGAGCAGAGATAACAGAGTATACAGATCAAGACGAGTTCTATGAAGTGCTGGCGGTGGAGCTGCTGGAGGAAGAGGCTGACCATCCAGAGACGGATGCATTAATGCGGACCGTTCTCAGCCAGTTTGAAAATTATATAAATCTATCGAAGAAGGTTACACCCGAGACTCTTGCAGCTGTATCCGATATTGAAGAGCCGGGGCGCCTTGCCGATGTCATCACAAGTCACTTGTCGCTGAAGATTAAGGACAAACAAGAAATTCTGGAAACCGTAGATGTGAAACAGCGGCTTGAGAAGCTGTTGGACATTTTGAATAACGAGCGTGAGGTCCTTGAGCTGGAGCGCAAGATTAACCAGCGGGTCAAGAAGCAGATGGAGAAGACCCAGAAGGAGTATTATCTTCGCGAGCAAATGAAGGCGATACAGAAGGAGCTTGGCGAGAAGGAAGGGCGTGCCGGTGAGGTTGAAGAGCTTCGTGCCGGGGCAGCAGAGCTGTCACTCCCTGACAAAGTGCGCGAGAAGGTCGAGAAGGAAATTGATCGGCTTGAGAAAATGCCCGCCAGCTCCGCAGAGGGCGGCGTTATCCGCAATTATGTGGATTGGCTGTTAGCTCTCCCGTGGAGCCGCAAGACGGAGGATGATCTGGATATTCATGCCGCTGAAGAAGTGCTGGATGCAGATCATTACGGTCTAGAGAAGCCGAAGGAGCGCGTACTTGAATATCTGGCTGTCCAGAAGCTGGTGAAGAAGCTGAAAGGTCCGATTCTTTGTCTTGTAGGTCCTCCTGGGGTAGGTAAGACATCACTTGCGCGTTCCATTGCCAAATCACTTGGCCGTGAATTTGTGCGTATCTCCTTGGGCGGTGTAAGAGACGAAGCGGAAATTCGCGGACATCGAAGAACGTATGTCGGTGCCATGCCTGGCCGAATCATTCAAGGAATGAAGACCGCAGGTTCACTGAATCCAGTATTTTTGCTGGATGAGATCGACAAGATGGCTTCTGATTTTCGCGGGGATCCATCCTCTGCTCTGCTTGAAGTGCTTGATCCTGAACAAAACAATACGTTCAGTGACCATTTTGTAGAGCTTCCCTTTGACCTGTCAAACGTCATGTTTGTTACGACAGCCAACACAATTCATAGTATTCCGCGTCCGCTCCTCGATCGGATGGAAGTGCTTAACATTCCAGGGTACACGGAGCTGGAGAAGCTGCAGATTGCAAGCCGCTATTTGCTGCCGAAGCAGATCACAGAGCATGGATTGACAGAAGAACAAGTGGAAGTACAGCAGGATGCTCTCTTGAAAGTCATTCGTGAATACACGAGAGAGTCCGGCGTGAGAAATCTGGAGCAGCAGATGGCTTCCCTATGCCGCAAGGCTGCGAAGAAGATCGTATCCGGCCACACAGGCAAGATCATTATCGCTCCGGATGATGTGAAAGATTACTTAGGTCCGCAGAAATTCCGTTACGGTGTTGCTGAGCTTGAGGATCAGATCGGGACAGTTACCGGACTTGCTTGGACAGAGGTTGGTGGTGAGACACTCGTCATCGAAGTGACGGTTGTACCGGGTACCGGTAAGCTTACCTTGACAGGTAAACTCGGGGATGTTATGAAGGAATCTGCGCAAGCAGCCTTCAGTTATACACGTTCCAAAGCAGGGGAACTCGGGATCGCGCCTGACTTCCACGAGAAGAATGATATTCACATTCACATCCCGGAAGGTGCCATTCCGAAGGACGGACCTTCTGCCGGAATTACAATGGCTACTGCACTGATATCTGCATTGACTAACCGTCATGTATCCAAGGATGTAGCGATGACAGGTGAGATTACACTCCGCGGCCGGGTTCTACCGATTGGCGGACTGAAGGAGAAATCGCTTGCGGCACATCGTGCAGGATATAAGAAAATTTTGCTCCCGAAGGATAATGAACGGGATTTAAGAGATATACCGGACAGTGTGCGAGAAGATGTTGAATTCGTACCTGTTGCACACATGGATCAAGTGCTTCAGCATGCACTGGTCGAACAGCAGGCAGGTGTGCACTAGATAAGCCAATGAGCATCAACGAGAGTTCCATTATTTCATTGGTGTGTTATGAAGAGAGGATAAATATCGATTATGAAAGTTACCAAATCCGAATTTATCATTAGTGCGGTCAGCCCTAGCCAATACCCTGAGGACGCCTTGCCGGAGATTGCTCTGGCAGGGCGTTCCAATGTGGGGAAATCTTCGCTGATCAATCGAATGATTAATCGTAAGAACTTAGCAAGAACGAGCTCAACCCCAGGCAAGACCCAGCAGCTTAATTATTACCGGATTAATGATGCGCTTTATTTTGTGGATTTTCCAGGCTATGGGTATGCCAAAGTGTCGAAGACGCAGCGTGCGCTCTTCGGTCAAATGATGGAGAAATATTTGCTTGAACGAGAAGAACTGAAGCTGGTCATGCAGATGATTGATATGCGTCATCCCCCTACGAAAGACGACATAATGATGTATGAATGGCTGAAGCACCATGGGCTTCCCGTATGCGTCGTGACTACGAAGATGGATAAGATTCCTAAGACACGCCGAGCCAAGCATGCAAAAGTTATAAGAGATGCGATCGGTCTTCATCCTGAAGACAGCTTTGTCTCTTTCTCGTCAGAGGAAGGCTTAGGCAAGGATGAGCTGTGGGCAGTAATATCCCGTTATGCAGGGTTTACAGAAGAACAGCCGTCTGTAGAAGAGTAGTCTTACAACTCTCATCAAAAGCAAGTGACAAGACGATCTTGCAGAACAATCGAGCTAACACGAACTTTCTTGCAGAATAATGAGCATTTTCCCTATGGGATGTATAATTTCAAGTTTCTTCCTGATTTTTAATGATTTAAAGCAGAAATTCATTGCATGGCAGAAGGGCGGGTTCCGCCCGCGGTAGTGTATAATGAAGCTAAGTAATGAACATTATGGTTTTAAATCGGCCTGACTACAGAATGGTCGGGAAAGAATTGAGGAGATTTTTATGGCTCAGCGGTTAGCCACAGAATATGTTAAAGCCACTTTGAAATTAACAGAACCTCAGATGCAGCAGTTTTTAAAAATGGCCGAAGACAGCCAGCTTCAGCACCAACGAGTGAAAGTGCTGGGCAAGGGCGGGCAGGATGTTGTACTTCGTGATGGTGCTGGAGAGGAAGTTTGTTTCCCATTTGATCGAGAAGATGGATTATATGTCTGTGAGTTGTCTTGCCGTCTAGTGAATCCTCAGCTGACGAGTGTCGTACGCAAGTTGTTTCTTACTTTCAAGGGTGAAGGAATGGAGAACCGGGTGTATGCTGGTTTTACTATGATGTATTTTTATTCCCAAGGCTCTGTTCGCAAGATTATTGAATTCAAACAAAACCAAGCTCGAATCGTATACGAATATAAGAATTCCTTGCAGGAGCTTGAACAGCAATACCGATCACGTGATGTTGAACAGAAAATTTCACGTGTGAAGAACAGCATCAACCAACTGCTCGATGCAAGAAACAAGGTGTCTTGCCAGGAGGAAATTCGTCATATTGATGAGCAGTTACGGATAGAAGCATTTATACTATTTACTCTTGAAGCTTAAACATATTCAAGCCAAAGCCTGCTCTTCACTGAGCGGGCTTTTCTTTAGTTCTCGTAAGCCTTGAACTGGATTATTTTTTTTAAGGTGTTTGTTCCACTTCAGATCATAAAAAATATACTGTATTGTTCTTGAAAAAACTGTTGCATTTGTAACGAATAGGTGTTATTTTTATTCTCGTTGAAAAGAATATAGGAACCAGGATTCACTCAGGACATTGTGTATGTTGCGAGAGATTTATCCCTCGGGAAGTGAATGACGTAGGTCCTAGCGGATGAAATTTTTCAAACATTTTATTCCTAGGAAGGGGGAACCGAAAGATGGGAAGTACAACTTTCGGAAGACACGTTGCTGTTGACACTTGGGGAGTAGACTTTGATCTGTTGAACAATGAGGATTACTTGCAAGTACAGATGGTAGAAGCCGCAGAAGCTTGTGATGCGACCATCTTGTCCGTGCAATCCAGACAGTTTGAGCCACACGGGGTTACTGTGCTAGTCATGTTGGCTGAGAGTCATCTCTCGATTCATACGCACCCTGAAAGAGGCTTTGCCGCGATTGATTGTTACACTTGTGGAGAATTGGTTGATCCGCAGCTTGCTGTTGAGTACCTGGTATCGGCTTTGAACCCGGAGAAGATTTTTTCGAAGACATTAGTGCGTGGTAATGGCGAATTAGATGTCGAACAGCCTGTAAAACAACAGATTGAGCTTGTATAATACACAGATTTATAATACGATACAATTAATAAAGAACCATGGAATTTCCATGGTTTTTTATATATTTTATGTAATTAACTAGAAATTCTCCTAACGGTAATATCCGATTGCGAGTAGTACAAGTTTCAAATGGGTTTGCAACGTATAAATTAATGAAGTGGCGGTAAAATTAAGTAGGCAAAATGGAATCCATAAGTTAAGAAGATGAGGATTTCATAAACATGTCATAAAAAGCATTAGGGCGAAACTGTACATATGTTATACTAAATACTGCTTGAGGCTAATTGTTAATAACACATTTGATGTTTTTATAGACTAAATCCATTTCGTTTGAAATTGATTCAATAATTTACCGAATTTTGTAGAGGCAGGTGAACTTGCAATGCACATCGTCGCAGTTGGGTTAAACTATCGCACAGCGCCTGTAGAAGTAAGGGAACGGTTTACATTTGACGAAAAAGACCTGCCATCAGCGCTCCGAGAGCTCAAGAAGACAAACAGTGTATTGGAAGGCGTCATCGTTGCTACATGCAACCGTACGGAAATGTATGTGGTGGTTGATCGTCTCCATATGTGCGGGTATTTCATACGCAGCTTCATGGAGCAATGGTTTGGTATTTCCCGCGAGGAGTTTACTCAACATCTCTATATATATGAAGATGAACAGGCGATACGTCATTTATTTCGGGTAACCAGTGGACTGGACTCCATGGTGATCGGAGAGACCCAAATTTTAGGCCAGGTTAAGCAGGCCTTCTTAACGGCTCAAGCTGAGAAGGCAACCGGAACATGGTTTAATACGCTGTTCAAGCATGCCATCTCTTTAGGCAAGAGAGCGCATAGCGAGACCTCGATTGGTGAAGCGGCGGTTTCTGTCAGTTATGCTGCGGTTGAACTAGGCAAGCGCATCTTTGGCTCCTTTAATCACAAGAAAGTAATGATTCTTGGTGCAGGGAAGATGAGTGAGCTCACTGTTCAGCATTTATATGCGAATGGTGCGGAAGAGGTAATTGTGGCGAATCGGACCTTCTCACGTGCAGAGGAGCTGGCAGCCAAATTTGACGGAACGGCATGTACCATGGAGCAGGCATTTACGCGTCTCCATGAAGTGGACATTTTGATCAGCTCAACAGGAGCGAAGGATTTCGTTATCTCGGCTGATATGGTTAAAGACAGCATGAAGCGAAGAAAGTCACGTCCTTTGTTCATGATCGATATTGCTGTGCCTCGGGATATTGATCCTGTAATTTCAGATATTGCTAACGTCTTCTTATATGATATCGATGATCTTGAAGGTGTGGTTGAGACGAATCTGGAGATGCGCCGGATCGAGGCGGCGAAGATCGATTCCTTTATCGAGGAAGAGATCGAAGAATTCAATCACTGGCTCAAAACTTTGGGAGTTCGTCCTGTGATTCGAGCTTTGCAGGAGAAGGCCAACAGTGTCCATGAAGAAACGCTCGAGAGCTTGTTTAACAAGCTGCCTGAGCTGGATGAGCGTCAACGTAAGGTGATACGCCGACTGACGAAGAGTATGCTTAATCAGATGACGCATGAGCCAATTAACCGTATAAAAGAAATGGCAGTGGATAAGAATGCGGATGATGCATTATCGATGTTCACTACCATGTTCGGTCTTGAGGAAGAGCCTGAAGTCAAGGAAGAGTCTTCTGTTTCCCCAAGAGTGAATATGAAGCCGGCCACGGAGCCTAGTCGTGAGGTGGAGCAAGCACCTTCACGGATTGCATATGTTCCAGTGAGCCTGTAAGGCAGGTGTCATAAGTGTCTACAGTAGATACGATTCACACTTTGCTGATTTATATTTATGCCCTGAGCCTTCTGTTTTATTTCTCGGATTGCATTCGACGCAACACGAGTGCGAAGCGGATGGGCACAGGGCTTCTTGCTGTCGTGTCCCTGATGCAGCTGATTTACTTGATTCTCCGAACCGTTGATTTGGGACATATTCCGATCTATTCGATGTATGATTTTGTATTCTTATTTACGTTTAGCATCGTCATTACTTCTCTGATTATGACAACGTTCAGGAAATCGGAATATATCGTATTCCTGCTGAATGTGGTCGGATTCAGTGCTTTGGTGCTCAGTGATTTTTGGCTTGCTCCGGTCGTTAATCCTATGCTTAATTGGCAGACCGTACATGGACTTCTTGTCATGCATATCGCTCTTGCTAATCTGGGGTTTGCTGCACTGACACTCGCCGCCGTATTTGCTGCGATCTATCTCTTCCTGCATTTCCGGCTCAAATCGAAGCAATGGGGCGATACGATGCGGCGTATGCCGAGTCTTGAAATGCTCTATCTGTACATGAACAAGGCAAGCTCTATTGGGACGCCCATGCTCGGCGTTTCAGTCATGCTTGCTGTATTATCGATCATGGCAGAGAAACGCTGGCCATTATTACTCGATGCCAAAGTTCTCTCAACACTCATTGCATTATGCATCTATTTAGGATACTTCATTTCAAAACGATACAATGGTCAAGCTCCCCATGTTATGGCACGGTGGACGCTAATCGGTTATGTCTTTGTCATTGTTAGTTTTATTAGTAATGCTTGGTCTGTATTTCACCGCTGGACAGGAGAGTGAAGTAAATGGAGCAGGCTTATGTTCCGATATGGCTGGATTGCTCAGACCGCACTGTCATTGTTATTGGCGGTGGTCCAGTGGCTGAGCGCAAGGTAAGTGGACTTCTTAATTCAGGAGCGAACATTACGATCATCAGTCCCACGATGACCGAGAGACTTCTTCAGCTGGCTCAGCATAGTGAAGTCTCCTGGATTCAAAGGCCCTACCGTCAGGGAGACCTGAGAGGGGCTTTTCTTGTATATACAGCTACAAATCACACGGATATCAACCGACAGGTGGTTAAAGAAGCGAAAGAGACGGGTGCTTTGGTGAACAGCGCAGATGAGCCTCGCAGCGGTGATTTTATTACACCGAGTGTCGTACGGCGCGGCAGGATGTCGATCGCCGTGTCAGCCTCGGGTTCAAGTCCGGGAGCGGTCGCACGCATTGCGAAGCAGCTAGACCAACAATATGGTGATGAATATGGTGTGTACTTTGATTTTTTGCATCAAATTCGTCAAACCATTCTGTCTCGTATTGAAGATCCGAACAAAAGAAGACATCTGCTGAAGAAAGTATTAGAGTTAGATATATTAGATGAAATTAGAGAAGGACGCTTTGAATTATGGTCCGATGAACAACGGAATGAATGGATTGCAGACAATCAGGAGGGGTAATGAATAAATGCGAACGATTGTAGTAGGAAGCAGACAAAGTGCACTGGCTCTAACACAGACAGGGCATGTCATTGATGATTTGAAGAACCTGTGTAAGCAGCATGGGCTTCCATTTGATTTTGAGATCAAGAAGATTGTAACGAAGGGCGATCAAATCCTGGATGTTACGTTGTCCAAAGTCGGGGGCAAGGGGCTGTTTGTAAAAGAAATTGAGCAGGCCATGATGAACGGCGAGATTGATATGGCTGTACATAGCATGAAGGATATGCCTTCTGTACTTCCCGAACCACTGACTACCGGTGCCGTGCCGCGCAGGAAGGATCCAAGGGATGCCCTGATATCCAGAACCGGATCTTCCCTGGATGAGCTGCCTCAAGGTGCAAAAGTAGGGACGAGCAGTCTGCGCAGAGCGTCTCAGCTCAAAGCTTACCGTCCTGACTTTCAAATTGAATGGATTCGCGGCAATATTGACTCCAGACTCCGCAAGCTTGAGACGGAAGGCTTTGATGCCATTATTCTCGCTGCGGCGGGACTTTCTCGTATGGGATGGGAAGATCGAATAACAGCTTATTTGTCTCCGGACACTTGTCTGCCTGCGGTAGGCCAGGGTGCGCTCGGTATTGAATGCAGGAAGGATGACAAGGAGCTCCTTCATTTGCTCAGTTTGTACAATGATTTGGAGACGGCCCTGCCGGTTGCAGCTGAACGGAAATTTTTGAATGTGCTGAACGGAGGCTGCCAAGTACCTATCGGAGCGTATGCAACATGGGTTACTCATCAAGGAGAGGATGGACATAAGCAGCTTATCGAGCTGACGGGTATGGTTGGAACACCGGATGGATCGACAGTGCTTAAAGAGACGGTGATTGGGAGCGATCCTGAACGTCTTGGAGAGGAAGTTGCTGAACGCTTGATTCGTAAAGGCGCAGAGAAGATACTGGCAGACGTAAGGGGATGAGGAAATGGCAGGTAAGGTCTATCTCGTGGGTGCAGGACCGGGGAACGCGAAGCTTATTACAGTAAAGGGCTGGGAGTGTATTCAGAAGGCAGATGCGGTCGTCTATGATCGTTTGGCCAGTCCCAGACTGCTTCGAATCATGAAGCCTGGAGCTTCCAAAATCTATGTTGGCAAAAAAACAAACCGTCACACAATGAAGCAGGAGGATATTAATCAGCTGCTTGTAGATCTCGCTCTTGAAGGTAAAACCGTCGTTCGTTTGAAGGGCGGGGACCCGACCATTTTTGGAAGAGTCGGTGAGGAGGCAGAGCTGCTTCGCAGGTATAATATTCCTTATGAGATCGTGCCGGGAGTCACCTCTGCAATCAGTGTGCCGGCCTATGCCGGTATCCCTGTCACACATCGGGATTATGCATCATCCATTTCAATTATTACTGGACATGAGAGTCCGGATAAGCTGAATAGAGCGATCTATTGGGATAAGGTAACGAATGCCACAGGAACCCTGGTGTTTATGATGGGGGTCGCTAACATCGGCTATATCAGTCAGCAGCTGATTGATCATGGCAGACCGAAGGATACGCCTGTGGCACTGATTCGCTGGGGGACTTGGGCTGAGCAGGACACCCTTGTAGGTACACTTGAGGATATCGAGCACAAGGTGCAGGAGCACGGATTTCGTCCACCCGGCGTCATTGTCGTTGGTGATGTCGTCAAGCAGCGTGAACGGCTGCAATGGGCAGAATTCATGCCTCTCTTTGGCAAAAGAATACTGGTGACAAGAGCAAGAAGTCAGGCAAGTGAGCTCGTCACACGGATTGAGGAATTAGGTGGGGAGCCTTACGAGCTGCCTGTTATTGAAACGGTTCCTGTCCAAGCAGATCACCAGAGGGAGCAAATTGCAGAAGCACTAGATCAGTTAGAGCAGTATGACTGGGTCATATTTACGAGTGTGAATGGAGTCGAGCATTTCTTTAGAGCAATGGAAGAACAGGAGAGAGATATACGTTCACTCTATCGCGCAAGAATTGTGGCCATTGGCCCGTCAACGAAAAAGGCACTTCGAGACCGAGGAATTCTGGCAGAGCAGGTTCAAGGATCTTACCAACAGGAAGGGCTGATGGATACCTTTGACGCCGATCTGCTTCCTGGGCAGAAGGTGCTGCTGCCTACAGGTAATCTGGCTCGCCCTTGGCTCTCCGACAAACTGAAGGAGAAAGGACTTGAAGTCCACAGTGTCAGTGTATATGAGACGGTTATACCTGATGAGCAGGACGATGAGCTGATAGGACTCTTGCAGAAGGGTAAAGTCTATGCTGTCACATTCACCAGCTCTTCAACAGTAACGCACCTTCTGACACTGTTAGAACGGATGGGATGTGAACAGCCTGCTTCTTTATTTAAAAATGTTCACGTCGCCTGCATCGGACCTGTTACTGCAGAAACGGCCGCGAACGCGGGGCTTCATGTCAGTATCGTTTCAGAAGAGGCGACAATAGAGAGCTTGGCGGATGCACTGTGTCATATTAGCGACTATGTGCATGATATTTAAATTTAAGATAGGATATAGGCGAACTAGAGAAAGGGGTTATTCAGAATGGGATTTCCAATCGTAAGACATCGCAGACTTCGGCAGTCCGCCGGTATTCGCAGTATGGTGCGTGAAACACATTTGAATGTCAGTGATTTTATACAGCCGATCTATGTTACATACGGTACAGGGGTTAAACAAGAAATTTCGTCCATGCCTGGAGTGTACCGTTTCTCACTCGATACGCTAAAAGAGGAAGTACAAGAGATTGCTGAGCTCGGCATTCCGGCTGTGCTTCTATTTGGTATTCCAGATACGAAGGACGCTGTAGGTTCTTCCGCCTATGCAGAGAATGGAATTGTACAGGAAGCAACGAGACTCATCAAATCCTGGTACCCCGATCTGCTCGTCATTGCAGATACCTGCCTGTGTGAGTTTACGGATCACGGTCATTGCGGAATGATTCATACGCATGAACGTGACGGTCATGTATGTGTTGATGTCCTGAATGACGAATCGCTTGAGCTGCTGGTGAAGACCGCTGTGTCCCAGGCAGAAGCTGGAGCTGATATCATTGCACCATCCAACATGATGGACGGTTTCGTAGGTGCGATTCGTGCAGGGCTTGATGAAGCAGGATTCACGCATATTCCAATTATGTCTTACTCGGTGAAATACGCCTCCGGCTTTTACGGACCTTTCCGTGAGGCAGCAGATTCAGCACCCCAGTACGGTGATCGCAAAGCTTACCAGATGGATCCGGCTAATGCAAGGGAAGCGCTGCGTGAAGCCGAAACGGATGTTCTTGAGGGAGCAGATATGCTGATGGTGAAGCCTTCTTTATCTTACCTGGATGTGATGCGCACGATTAAGGATCAATTTGATCTGCCGCTGGTTGCGTATAACGTCAGCGGTGAATATGCGATGGTCAAAGCCGCAGCGATCAATGGTTGGATTGATGAAGAGAAGGTGGCCATGGAAATCCTGCTCAGTATGAAGCGTGCTGGAGCAGATATGATTATTACGTATTATGGCAAAGATGCAGCCCGCTGGCTGTCAGCTCGTTAATTCTTAGAAGAGATACATTATGCATATAAAATTTATGAACAGAGGAGTGAGTTTTGAGAATGAGTGAACAGAATCGACAGCCGCGCAGGGAGGAACGTTCCCGAAACGCTTTTGAAGAAGCGAAGCAATACATGCCTGGCGGTGTGAATAGTCCGGTACGTGCATTTAAATCTGTAGGGCTGACTCCAGTATACGCAGACCATGGCACAGGTTCTAGAATCTATGATATTGATGGTAATTCTTTTATTGATTATGTGGCTTCCTGGGGTCCTCTTATTATGGGACATGCCCATCCGGAAGTGATATCCGCGATTCAAGAGACAGCTGTAAAAGGGACAAGCTTCGGCGCGCCGACTCTTATTGAAACGGAAATGGCCAAGCTGGTATGCGAGCGCGTACCTTCCATCGATGTTGTTCGTATGGTGAACTCTGGCACGGAAGCTACGATGAGCGCGATCAGACTTGCTCGAGGAGCAACAGGCAGAAGCAAAATTTTGAAATTTGAAGGCTCCTATCATGGACACGCGGACAGCCTGCTGATCAAGGCAGGTTCCGGAGTAGCAACTCTTGGACTTCCGGATAGCCCTGGTGTTCCAGAAGGAGTAGCTGCCAATACGATTACCGTTCCTTATAATGATCTGGAATCGGTTCGATTGGCATTTGATAAATTCGGGGAACAGATTGCTGCGATCATCGTTGAGCCTGTAGCAGGCAACATGGGGGTTGTGCCGCCAGCGGCAGGATTCCTTGAAGGGCTGCGCCGGATTACCGTAGAATACGGCAGCCTGCTTATTTTTGACGAGGTCATGACCGGCTTCCGTGTAGGGCTTCACAGCGCTCAAGGGCGGTTCGGTGTCATCCCGGATTTGACTTGCCTTGGCAAGGTCATTGGCGGCGGCTTGCCTGTTGGCGCCTATGGAGGAAGAAGAGACCTGATGGAGCAGGTGGCTCCGGTCGGTCCAATCTATCAAGCGGGTACACTCAGCGGTAATCCGCTGGCGATGGCAGCAGGCTATACGACACTTAAGCTCCTTAACGAAGAAGTATACACTCGTCTTGAAGAACTGGGTGCAAGGCTAGCCGCTGGCTTTGAGAAGAATGCGAAGGAGCTGGGTGTTCCTGTAACCATCAACAGAGTCGGATCGATGGTATGTCCATTCTTTACCGATCAAGCAGTGACGAATTATGATGTTGCCAAGTCGAGCAATCTGGATCATTTCCGTGCTTACTTTGGCCATATGCTTCAGGAAGGAATCAGCGTAGCCCCTTCTCAATTCGAGGGGATGTTCATCTCCGGGGTGCATAGTATCCAGGATATCGATGATACGATTGAAGCGAACTATAATGCGCTGAAGGCTTTATGATGAAGTATAAGAAAAGAGGAGATTGGGCTGAGCTGATGCCAGGCAAAAAGGTGCTCTCCCAGGATGATCGGAGTATGGCAGCTGAGAAATGGCTGCTTGATGAGCTGGGTATGCCCGAGAAGCTCTTGAACGAGCTGAAAGCTAATAACGGTATTCAACTTGCAGGGGACCGGCTTCGGCTGGCCCTTTTTCCTTCTGCACCGTATGGAATTGTACCACGATATGTAGAGCTTGATGTACTCTATGAGGATGATTTTTGCCTTGTTGTAAACAAGCCGGTAGGGATGCCTATTCATCCAGACGGAAGTGAGCGTCAGGACGGAATCGTCACGCTTGATCATGCAGTGGCTGGATATTACCAGGCAAGTGGACTCGAGGTCGCAGTGAAGCATATCCATCGACTGGATGTGGACACATCAGGTCCAGTGCTGTATGCGAAGAACCGCTACGCAGAACTGAAGCTGAATGCCATGATGCAGCTTAAGCAGATCGAGCGCAAATATGTTGCAATCGTTCACGGGGTCGTAGCACAGAATAAAGAGAAGATCGACTTGCCGATTGGCAAGGACAGACATCATAAACAGAGAAGAAGAGTCTCCCCTACGGGGCAGCATGCAGTAACACATATGGAGACATCCGAAAGACTAAGAGAAGCAACCGTGATCCGGCTTCGTCTGGAGACAGGGAGAACACATCAAATTCGGGTGCACCTAAGTCATTTGGAACACCCCTTGTTTGGCGATACACTGTATGGCGGTATGAGAGAAGGAATTCGCAGACAGGCACTGCATGGAGAAGAGCTCAGCTTCAGGCATCCTTTTACGGGAGAGTTACTTACGGTTACAGCCCCTTGGCCTCAGGATATGATGGATTTATATGACTCGTTAAAATTGTAAATATAATATGAATCCTCGGATAATGGTATGAGTCTTTTGACCAGTGCATATACATGTTCACGAGAAGCATCTTGAGTTTACTTGTGTAACATGACGTAAAGCTATGAAAATCTCATGGTGAATATATGCTGTGAAAGGAGGACTAGCGCTATGTTAAACCCGCCGTATGGACTTCGGTTTGATATTTACGAGCGTGTTCATCTGCCTGAAGATGTGCCTGCCATTAGTGAGCTGGATGAGATCGAATTGTATCCTCGCATACAGGTTATCTCGGAGCAGGAGCATGCTGCGCTACGTGGACACTTGCTGTTGTCCGGTATTTATCAAGGAGAGAATAATCAGCAGGAGGAGCTGTCGCATCAGATTCCTGTTGAGATTACGATTCCGCTCAGCCGTGTCGCATCCATTGAAGATATTGCAGTGGAGATTGAGAATTTTGACGTGGATTTGCTGTCGACACGCAGTCTGAACATTACGGGCGTGCTCTCTTTGCGCGGTATTGAGGGAATTGGGCCGGCAGAAGAAACCTCTGACTGGAATCCGGAGGAGTTTACCGTTGTTCATTCTAATTCAGGTGAAGAAGAGACGACGACCAACCCGCTATATTCGGGGTACAATCCGTATAACCGTGATCCATTCCTAACGGATGCAGAACAAAAAGAAGCGTTGTTGTCGGAATCGGAATCTCCAGAGGAGCTTCATTATGATTCGGTAGCCCCGGCGTATTCACCTTCAAGGCCTTTTTTGCATACGCCATATGAGGCGTCAGTATCCGAGCCGGCAGAAGAGAGCAGTGCTGCATGGTCTCTTCCGTATGAAGCGGAGTCGGTCGGTGATTCCGTGAATCGGGAAGAAGCTCAGCCACAGGTTCCGTACAGCGCAAATACAATCGACAGCATAGAGGAACAGTACTACGAACAGGATGCAGAAGAGGCGGATCGGGGACAAGATGATCCATTGAATCAATTCGGTGCGCTCACGTCCGTTAATCAAGAGCCGGAAGCATACTCAGCCCCAGAGGTGTGGAGCTTCGAGCCTGCTGTAGTTTCGGGCTCAGAGCGTGACTCGGGAGCTCCTGCTGCAAGTGCAGATGCGGATTCAGCTTCCGCAGTGATTGAAGAGTCATCCAGCCTTGGTGATTCGGAGGTCGAACTTGAGACAGACTCTAGTCCGCGAGAGCCCGAAGCTCAGGAGGTCTTGCTCGAAGCGGATGTGCCGCAGCCGGATCCTTCCCAAGAGAAGCCTGAACTGAAGGTTGCCTTTGGAACCAAAAAATCGGTCGAAGCTTCGGCACAAGGCTCCTATGGAATTACTTCACTCTTACAAAAGAACAGGACGGCAGAAGAAGTCCTGCAGCTGGAAGAGGAGCTTCCGATTGAACAGCGTGATGAAGAACCGGCAGAGGAGATTCAATGGAAGAGTCTGTTTCTCGGAAGCGGTGCAGAGCAGACGCCATTCAAGAAGGTTAGACTCTGTATCGTGCAGCGTGAAGAAACGCTAGAAACCATTGCTGATCGGTATCAGCTCAGCACGCGTGAGCTGCAGCTATATAATCGTCTGTCCGAGCAATCGGTAGAGGAAGGTCAGGTACTCTACATTCCGTAGTAGAGCTGCATACAGGAGAGTTCCCGGTTTGAATCGGGGACTCTTCTTTTTTGTCATGTAAGGTCAAAAGCCCGGTTGACGAATGGCACAAAAGAAATGTATGATGACTGTAGGATTGGGAATACAATGAATAACAACAGTAATTAATCTAACGACTTGGATCGGGAATAGTAGGCAGTGAGCCCTTCAGAGAGTGGAATTGATATGGTGTGAAATTCCGCAGGATCGTGAGCTGTACCGAAGTCGCCCGTGAGTTGCCCTTTTGAACTTTCTTGGTATGATGAGGAAGCTAGAATGCGGCCGGTAGCAGCCGTTATCTGCCTAATGAAGTGTCATATCGAGATTAATGATTTCGCTTTTTACAAGTGAATTCGGACCTGCTCGGTTATGAAACAAAGGTGGTACCGCGAAAGAATGGCCTTTCGTCCTTTGAGGATGAAGGGTCTTTTTGTATTTTCAAGAATGTGTTAAACGAAGATTAATTGGAGGAATGTATGATGTCAGAACCGACAGCAAATCCGAACCAGACGGAAATGTCGACAACTTACGATCCGCGGGCAGCGGAACAGAAATGGTATCCATATTGGATGAATAATGAATTTTTCAAGGCAGGTCAGCGCAAGGATGCGAAGCCTTTTACGATCGTGATCCCTCCGCCTAACGTTACGGGTATTCTTCATATCGGGCATGCACTGGACTTTACGCTGCAGGATATCATTATTCGGGCCAAAAGAATGCAGGGCTACGATGCGCTCTGGCTTCCCGGCTCTGACCATGCAGGAATTGCGACACAAACAAAGGTCGAACAGAAGCTTAGAGAAGGCGGTGTATCCCGCTATGATCTGGGCCGTGAGAAATTCCTTGAGAAGGTATGGGACTGGAAGGAAGAATATGCGAACACGATTCGTTCCCAATGGGCGAAGATGGGGCTTTCGCTGGATTACTCCCGTGAGCGGTTTACGCTGGATGAAGGTCTGTCCAAGGCCGTTCGTGAAGTCTTTGTTAAGCTGTACGAGAAAGGGCTCATTTACCGCGGTAAACGCATTATTAACTGGGATCCTGCAGCACGCACGGCCTTGTCAGACATTGAGGTTGAATACAAAGAGATACAGGGACATTTGTACCATTTGAAATATGAGCTGAAAGACGGAAGCGGCTCGATCACGGTGGCCACAACACGTCCGGAAACGATGCTTGGAGATACCGCTGTTGCTGTACATCCTGAAGATGAGCGTTATAAGGACATGATTGGCAAGACCCTCGTGCTTCCGATTATTGGTCGTGAAATACCGGTGATCGCGGATGAGTACGTGGACAAAACGTTTGGCAGTGGAGCTGTGAAAATTACTCCAGCCCATGATCCGAACGATTTTGAGGTGGGCCTGCGTCATGATCTGCCGCAAATTACGGTTATGGATGAGTCCGGTAAAATGAATGAAGAAGCCGGCAAATATAAAGGACTGGACCGCAGTGACTGCCGCAAGCAGATCGTTCTTGATCTCAAAGAATCCGGTGTCCTGATTAATATTGAAGACCACACACATCAAGTGGGCCATAGTGAACGTTCCGGTGCGGTTGTAGAGCCTTACTTGTCCACGCAGTGGTTTGTAGCTATGCAGCCGCTCGCAGAACGTGCCATTGAAGCACAGAAGAGCGGTAAAGGAGTTAATTTTGTTCCTGACCGCTTCGAAAGAACCTATTTGCAATGGATTGAGAATGTTCGCGATTGGTGTATTTCACGTCAGCTGTGGTGGGGTCACCGCATACCTGCGTGGTACTGTGATGCTTGTGGTGAAATTCATGTCAGCCGTGAGGATATGACGGCTTGTCCGAAGTGCGGATCGCAAGAGCTTCGTCAGGACGAAGACGTCTTGGATACTTGGTTCAGTTCAGCACTATGGCCGTTCTCCACACTTGGCTGGCCGGAAGAGACAGAGGACCTGAAGCGTTACTATCCAACCTCTGTACTTGTAACGGGATATGATATCATTTATTTCTGGGTAGCACGTATGATCTTTACGGCACTTGAGTTTACGGATGAAATTCCGTTCAAGGATGTCCTGATGCATGGGCTCGTGCGTGATTCGGAAGGACGTAAGATGTCCAAGTCGCTGGGCAACGGAGTAGATCCGCTTGAGGTTATTGAAAAATACGGAACAGACGCGATGCGCTACATGCTCTCCACAGGGATTACTCCGGGTCAGGATCTGCGCTTCCGTTGGGAACGTGTTGAGCAGGCCCGCAACTTTGCGAACAAGATTTGGAATGCCTCCCGCTTTGCGCTGATGAACCTGGAAGGCTTCAAGGCGGAAGACATAGATATTTCAGGTGAACTGACTACAGCGGACCGCTGGATTCTGCATCGTCTGAACGAAACAGCGAAGGACGTAACTCGTCTGATGGATGCCTACGAATTCGGAGAAACGGGCCGTACATTGTATAATTTCATATGGGACGATCTCTGTGACTGGTATATTGAGTTCTCCAAGCTCTCATTATACGGGGAGGATGCGGATGCAAAACGCAAAACACAATCCGTTCTTGCCTATGTCCTTGACCAAACCATGCGCCTGATCCATCCGTTTATGCCGTTTATCTCCGAGGAGATCTGGCAGCACCTTCCACATGAGGGTGAGACCATTACTTTGGCAGCTTGGCCAGAATTCAATGAGGCCTTTGTTAATGACAAGGCTGTCGCTGAGATGAATACGCTTATGGATCTGATTCGCGCAGTACGTAATATCCGTGCTGAAGTGAATGTACCGATGAGCAAAAAAGTTGAACTGCACATAAATGCAAGTGGTCAGGACAGCCTGAATATTATTGAAAATAACTTGATTTATGTTCGTCGTTTCTGTAATACTTCAGAACTATCTACTGGAACAGAACTTTCTACACCAGAAAAGGCGATGACTGCTGTGATCTCCGGTGCCGAGCTGTATTTCCCTCTTGCAGGTTTGATTGACATTGATCAAGAGATCGCGCGTCTCACGAAAGAGAAGGAAACACTGGATAAGGAAGTATTGCGGATTGAGAAGAAACTGGGCAACGAGGGCTTTGTATCCAAAGCGCCTGAGAAGGTAATCGAAGAAGAGCGTGCGAAGCTTGCGGATTATTCTGATAAGCGGACAAAAGTCATTGCACGAATTGACGAACTTCAAAATTAATATAAGACGGCAGGTGTTCCTTACTACTGTGAGGGATGCCTGTCTCTTACTTACTTTATACTTAGAAGGTGAAGCATATGGATCGAACCACTGGTAATAGCACGGCTGCTCCGCTGAATACGTATCATGACGCGGTAGCTTGGATCAACAATCTAATTCCGTTTGGAATCAGACCGGGACTCTCCCGTATTGAATTGCTCTTGTCTAAGCTGGGTAATCCGCATCAGCATCTGAAGTTTATCCATGTCGCAGGAACGAACGGAAAAGGTTCTACCTGTGCCTTTTTGACGTCAGCCTTAAGACAGTCCGGTTATGATGTAGGTACATTCACTTCACCGTACATTACCAAGTTTACGAATCGGTTTCAGTACAACGGGGAGGACATCCCTGAAGAAACTTTACTGATGCTTGCAAGACGCCTTCATCCGTTAGTAGAGGAAGTCGCGGAGACAGAGCTAGGGTCTCCCACCATGTTTGAGGTTGCGACGGCGCTTGCAATTCTGTATTATGCTGAGGTGTGCTATCCTGATGTAGTGGTATGGGAGACAGGACTCGGGGGAAGGCTTGATGTAACAAATGTCGTAACTCCCATTATTTCCGTGATCACCAATATTGGGATGGACCATACCGATATTCTTGGAGATACGATCAGCCAAATCGCAACTGAAAAGGCAGGAATTATTAAACCCGGCGTTCCTGTCGTCAGTCTAGTAGAGCAGCCGGAAGCGATTCAAGTCATTCGTGAGGTCGCAGAGAAACAGAAATCCACCTTATATCTTGCTGGTGACCAGTTTACCTATGAACAGGTTCAGGTTAATAAGGATGGACAGAAATTGCATTTTAATGGACCGTTTCGTGAACTTGATGTGGAGCTTACATTGCAGGGCAAGCATCAATGTGCCAATGCCGCTGGGGCTTTAATGACACTTGAAGTGCTGCGCCAATACATGGCGTTCTATATGGAAGAGGAAGATTTGCAAAAAGGTTTCCGACTTGCCTCTTGGGCAGGCCGTTTCGAGAAGGTGCCAGGCGAACCGCTTCTCATTCTGGACGGAGCGCATAACCCTGAGGGGGCTGAGATGCTGGCACAGAGCATCAAGGATCTGTATCCAGAGCGGAAACTAATTTTAATGATGGGCATGCTGGAGAATAAGCATCACAAATTGTATTTTGAGCATATACTGCCACTAGTGGATACGCTTATCCTGACTGAGCCAGATTTCCGACGTAAAATGGACGCGGCCCAGTTAAAAAATATGGTAGAAGAGCTTCGTCCATCCTATGCCAAACCAAACCTTGACATCATCGTAGAACCTTCATGGAAACAAGCATTGAGCTTACTTAAGTTACGGACGGAAGCGGAAGATCTGGGGGTTGTGTCCGGCACATTATATTTGATTGCCGATGTAAGGGCCGCCCTTCTGCATCAAACCGATTCTGAAAAAGGTTGGTGAAAATTTGTTAAACACTTCGGAACATGTACATTTTATCGGTATCGGCGGCTATGGGATGAGCGCCATTGCAAGAGTTATGCTGGAAATGGGATATACCGTCACGGGATCGGATGTCGTATCCCAGGAGCTCACGGAGAAGCTTGCCGCTAAGGGAGCAAAAATATATATCGGGCATACGCCGGAACAAGTCCATGGTGCGGACTTGGTTGTCTATTCAACAGCGGCTTCCAAGGACAATGTGGAACGCGTTGAAGCCGAGCAGCTGAACATCCCTATTCTTCATCGTGCTCAAATGCTTGCAAGGCTGCTGAATGAACGTAAGGGAGTAGCGGTTGCCGGAGCGCACGGTAAGACAACCACTTCTTCGATGATTGCACTCGTCATGGAGGAGTGCGGTGTAGATCCCACCTATATTATCGGCGGAGAAATTATGAACCTGGGTACAAATGCCAAGGCGGGCAAGGGTGAGCATGTTGTAGCAGAGGCGGATGAGAGCGACGGCTCCTTCCTGCAGTATCATCCTTGGCTAGGTATTGTAACGAATCTTGAAGCCGATCATATGGAGAACTACAACAATGATTTTAATGAGCTGAAGAATGCTTATATCAAATTCTTGAATCAGGTTAAGCCGGAAGGCTGTGCGATTGTCTGTGCGGATGATGAGAACATTCAGAGCATCATGCCGCAGCTCAAATCCAACATTATCACTTATGCAATCGATGCAGAAGCTGATTATACGGCAACAGATATTGAGCTCGGAGATCGCCATATTTCATTTACGATGAATCATCGAGGTGCGCCTCTTGGAACCGTTGAGTTGTCCGTACCCGGCAGACATAATGTGAGCAATGCCATGGCGACTGTGATTTCTTGTCTCGAGGCAGGCATTCCGTTTGAGTCAATTGTGAAGGCAATTGTGAAGTTCAGCGGAGCGAAGCGGAGATTTCAAGTGCTCGGAGAAGCTCGAGATATACTCATTATTGATGATTACGCGCATCACCCAACGGAGATTGAGGCGACGATCAGTGCTGCCAAAGCGACAGGCAAGCGGATCATAGCGGTCTTTCAGCCGCAGCGCTACACACGTACCTTCTTCCTGCTGGATGCGTTCAGCCGTGCATTTGGAGAAGCAGATGAGGTCATTATTACTGATATCTTCTCACCTGCAGGAGAGAAACAGATTGAGGGTGTACATTCCTCCAAGCTGGTAGATCTGATCAAGCTCAACAGTAATCCAAATGCCATATATATTCCTTCCAAAGAGGATGTTGTGAAGCAGCTCGAGCATCGTTTGCAGCCCGGGGATCTCGTCCTAACAATGGGAGCCGGCGATATTTGGAAAGCAGGTTATGCGCTTGCGAAGGGAATCAAGTAGGATCTTTACCGTTTGAGTCATACCGCACCGTTTCTTTATTAAAGAAACGGTGCTTTTTTTTGCATAACTCCTCAATTAGGCACATATAGCTGTTAGAAAGGACAAGAGGAGGGTGGTTAGCCGTGAACAAAGCTAGAATGACATTTCGTTTCAATGAGGACAAGCCTGCTGCCAAGCTCGAATCAGACATAGTGATGCCTGGCGATGAATGGAAGCACAGCAAGGAGAGAACAACTGCGAAGCATGATATAACAGACCCTGTCCCTGCTGAAATGCCGCAAACCACCATCCCGCTGCAGACCGTGACAAGCCTTCCTCTTGACGAACGGGAAGAAGGACGTTCTGATCGAGACAGCTTCAGTGGAAATAATGTTTACGCGGATCAGAGAATATACGAAGATTGGGAAGAGCCTTTTGGATCTTATTCTTCTGTGCCTATTGTTGCAGGTCATGAGCACTACAAAGAGCCCCAGGAGAAAGACAAGCAGCACCCAGGTTCATACGAGGAACTTGAGGATCAGGATCCATTCTATTTGGGTCAGGCAAGTGAAAATTACACCATGTACCGGGGACCTCGAAATGTATGGAAAATGACGGGATCCATTATCGCTGCAGTCGTTACAGGTGTCATGTTTGGGTTTGTTGCCATGTCCATGGTGAATTCAGAGAACACCTCAAATACCGTTTCGCCTGTAACGGTGCCTGCATCATCAGGTGTCACTCAAGAAACAGTTACAGAGGGAGGGGCAAATGTTCCTGCAGGTGCATCATCTGCAGCAACCATTCCAGCTGTGACCTATTATATGCTGCAATATGGTGTGTTCAGCAGTCCAGAAGGTGCTGA
Organism: Paenibacillus shunpengii; assembly: GCF_042684905.1. Taxonomy (NCBI): domain Bacteria; kingdom Bacillati; phylum Bacillota; class Bacilli; order Caryophanales; family Paenibacillaceae; genus Paenibacillus; species Paenibacillus shunpengii. Next base: position 57,984 of record NZ_JBHUMJ010000010.1, read on the forward strand.
GCAAGCCAAAGCTGAGTTGACATCAGCGGGTATAGCTGCTGGGAGCGATCCTTTGGATGAGCTCCGTGTGTATGCGGGAGTTTCCGCTGATCGTGAGAATGCCAAGCTGATCAGTAACCAGCTAAGAACGGAAGGGGTAGAGCTGTACGTACGTGAGATTCACCTTCCTGAGATAACAGGCCTTCAGTTTTCAGGTGATCAGAGCACGGTGACGGATTTTTTTAATTCCAGCCGGGCGATTACAGAAATATTGACCTCTGTATCAATCAGGCAGCTGGGTCAGCAGGAGCAGAAGGCACTGTCAGAAGCGGATATGAACGCTGTCACGGACGCGCATCAGCGCTGGACAAGCACGGTAGCTAAGATCAGAAGCGGTTTACCGGCGGAGAGTGAGTCTGTCGAGCTGCAAATGGAAGCCGCTATGAATACGGCAGTCACTGCAGTTGCAGAATATAATAAAAATCCCTCCAAAGAACATATTTGGAAAGTACAATCACAGGTCATGAATTATATACTGCTCGAAAAACAACTGCTTGAAATCATCAAACAAGCATAGTATGCGCGCTGATCCGGCACGGGACTGGAAATAGTTCCCCATGCCGGATTTCTGTTTGTACTTATGTCTAGGTTCCCGTATAATAATGAAGGTGTCAAAATATGGCGAGGGAAGAGTAGAATGAAAAAAAACTTCGGAATATTCATCTTGTTTCTGCTCCTCGGTTGGTTAATTGGAGCATCCATATCCAAAGGATTAGAGCAGTTTGAGGCTCTTTCTTTTTTAACGAATGCAACGACGATCAGCTGGTCGCCAAAGGCAAATTTCGACATCATTAGCTATCATCTTAACATTCAATTAAAGATCAGCCTGCTCAGTCTGTTAGGGGTTGTATTTGCGATTTGGCTTTACCGAAAACTATAGCTTTTTAATATCACAGAACTGATGCAGAACAGAAGCTTGAGCAGGAGTAAAAAACAGACCAAAAAAGATATGTAACACATGCGAATAGCATTATCATTCTCACGAAGGAGTTCATCTCTTGAAAAAGCAGCGGATTATACTTGCCTCCACGTCTCCAAGACGCAGGGAACTCATAGCGACGCTTGGCCTTCCGTTTGAAGTTCGCCCTAGCCACACCCCGGAAGATACACCAGAAGACTACACACCTCAGCAAATTGTAGAAGAACTTGCCTACCGCAAAGCAAAAACTGTCTATGATTCTTATGATTCCGAACTGGCAGGAACCATCGTAGTAGGCAGTGATACAATTGTCGTACTCGACGGAGAAGTGCTTGGCAAACCAAAGGATGAGCAGGATGCTTACCGGATGCTTAGTTCCCTTCAAGGTCGCACTCATGAAGTATATACGGGTGTTACTAGTATTTCGGGTGAGGATGGACGTGTAATTACGCAGCATCGCCGTACGAAGGTCAAGATGAAGCAGCTTAGTCCAGATGCCATTCATGCTTATATACGGACAGGCGAGCCTTCTGACAAGGCAGGCGCATACGCCATTCAGGGTTTGGGCGCTACATTTGTTGATTCCATTGAAGGATGCTATTTTAACGTCGTGGGTTTGCCGCTTTCCTTGCTTAGTGAACAACTGTCAGAGCTGGGCTTGAACGTGCTGTCCATTGACGAATAGGAAGTCATAGTAACAAGAGAACGGGTTCGTTTTTTATGTGAAAAGAGGGAGAAAATGAGTTCGCCACAGTATATGCTGCGCGACATCCCCCAAGAACAGCGCCCGAGAGAACGCATGCTAGAAGTAGGGGCGGGTGCACTAAGTCATACGGAGCTTCTGGCGATTCTGCTTAGAACAGGAACGAAGCAGGAATCGGCCATTCATATCGCTCAGCGTATTCTGAACGAAGCAGGGAGTCTTCGGAATCTGGTGGATATGAGTGTTGATGAGCTGTGTCAGCTCAAAGGCATTGGACCCGCCAAAGCCATTCAGCTGAAGGCAGGGATCGAGCTGGGACAACGGGTTATGCAGACCAGATTCGCGGAGAGACCCGTCATTCGCAGTCCGAGAGATGCGGCTGATTTGCTTATGGAACAGCTTAGGTATCTGCAGAAGGAGCATTTTGTCTGCCTTTTCCTGAATACCAAGAACCACGTGATTTCCCAAGAGACGTTATCTATGGGCAGCCTCAACGCTTCCATCGTTCATCCGAGGGAAGTGTTCCGGGCTGCCATGAAATGCAGCAGCGCCTCCATCGTGTGTGCGCACAATCATCCGAGCGGTGATCCTGCCCCGAGTCCGGAGGATATACAGCTGACACGTCGTCTTGTCAAAGCTGGTGAAATTGTAGGAATTGACGTGCTCGATCACATCGTGATCGGGGACGGGAAATATGCAAGTTTGAAGGAGCAAGGGTTCATATAATATAATGTGGTACGTTAACGGTTTTTTTATTAAGCGTAAATTACAAGGAGCGTTTTTCCTTCATCGCTTCGATCGCTTTATTTTGAATCGGATTATAATGACGCAGCTGCTAAGCAAGGTATGGGACGGCAGCATAAATAATGCAAGTAAAGAAAGGGAGAAAATAGCATGTTAGGTGGCTTTACAAAAGATTTGGGGATTGACTTGGGAACGGCGAATACGCTCGTTTACGTACGGGGAAAAGGCATTGTGGTCAGAGAACCATCCGTTGTTGCATTACGTACAGATACACAGGTTATCGAAGCTGTCGGTGAGTCAGCCAAAAAAATGATCGGACGTACTCCTGGCAACATCCGTGCCATTAGACCGATGAAGGATGGAGTTATTGCGGATTTCGATACTACGGCAACGATGATTAAATATTTTATTCGCCAAGCTCAGAAGCAGCGTTCCTTCTTCCAGCGTCATCCGAACGTGATGGTATGTGTTCCTTCCGGCATTACGGCGGTAGAACAGCGTGCCGTAGAGGATGCTACGAAGCAGGCGGGAGCTAGAGAGGCATACACCATCGAGGAGCCGTTTGCTGCTGCGATTGGTGCAGATCTTCCTGTATGGGAGCCGACAGGCAGTATGGTCGTTGATATCGGCGGCGGTACAACAGAAGTTGCAGTGATCTCCCTTGGAGGCATCGTGACAAGCCGTTCGGTGCGTGTTGCCGGTGACGAGATGGACGAGTCCATCATCCAGTACATCAAACGTCAATACAATCTGATGATCGGTGAAAGAACAGCGGAACAGCTCAAAATGGAAATTGGATCTGCACTTCCTCTGGAATCTGTAGAAACGATGGAAATTCGTGGACGTGACCTTGTTACTGGATTGCCGAAGACCATCACAATTACTTCAGATGAAATTAGTGAAGCACTTGCCGATACAGTGGGCTCCATTGTTGAAGCTGTTAAAGTAACCCTTGAGAAATGCCCGCCTGAGCTGGCTGCGGATATTATGGACCGTGGTATTGTGCTGACAGGAGGAGGAGCTCTTCTTCGTAACCTGGACAAGCTGCTTGCAGGCGAAACAGGAATGCCGGTCATCGTTGCTGAGAATCCGCTGGATTGTGTAGCCATTGGTACAGGCAAAGCGCTGGACAACATTCATTTGTTCAAATCTAGAAGCAGTGCTGCAATCAGATCTAAACGCTAAAATACGAAACATTGAAAGTCACAGCTAAGCAGGCTGCATCCACCCGTGCTGGCCGCAAAGCGATAAGGCATAGCTGCATATGGAGATGCGGTTATGCCCAGATTTTTATGATGTTGCTACCTATGGGATAGTAAGTCAGTAGTTTAAGGTTCGCACAGCTATAGGACCACTACGCACTTGCTTTCCCTTTTTAAGTGAAGCTTATAATTGTGGCTTAGCATCATAACGAAATAAGGATGTTAGAGGGTGTTGTAACTGTTTAAATGGTTAGGCAACAAGCGATTGTTTATTTTACTCGTTGGTATTATCATTTTTATCGCACTTATGGGTTTTACGGTAGGGTCGAGAGCAGGCTTATCACTGCCCGAGAAGTTTACAAAAGATATGGTCGGATTCGTACAGCAGGTATTCTACAAACCGACTTCCTATATTGCTGGGTTCTTCGAGGATATAGCTAATCTTAAATCGCTGCAGGAAGAGAATGAGATTCTAAAAACCTCAGTTGCACAGTATAAGCAAGAAGCGGTGAGATACGGTAATTTGGCAGAAACGAATCAGCGTCTGCAGGAGAATCTTGATTTCACTGAGGAGCAAAAGAACAGACATAATTACAAGCTGCGGACAGCCCAAGTCATCAGTGTGAACTCGGATCCGAACAACAGAGTTCTGAATATTGATATTGGAGAGAATGCGGGGCTGAAGGTCGGGATGGCTGTAACGACGCTGGACGGGCTGGCAGGAACCATCAGCCATGTCAGCAACTTTACTTCTACGGTCACACTGCTAACAGCGCTGGATCCAAGCTCAAGCGACGCTAATGCTATTGCAGCTACCGTTGTAGGTAAAGAAAATGATACTTTCGGTATGATCGAGAAGTATAACCCGCAAACAGGTTATCTGGAAATGACGAAAATCAGCGAAAATTCCAAGATTGCCAAAAATGATGTCGTCATGTCCTCAGGAATTATCGAAGGATTTCCGAAATATATGATTATAGGGACAGTCAAAGAGATTAAGGAAAGTGAATTCGGGCTTGCACAAGTCGCCTATATTGAGCCGGCAGCGAACTTTACGGACTGGAAAGAAGTCTTCGTTGTCATTCCACCGGAGGTAACTCCATAGTGGCCGGGCGGAAGCAGTTGCTGATCATTCTGTTGTTTGTGCTCTTTATTATTGAAGGGACTGTCGTGCCTTGGATTATCCCGGACAGCTGGCTTCCTCGAATTGGACACAACTTCGTGTTTATCGCCATTCTGTTTGTTACGGTATACTATCATCGTCATTCGGCTCTCGTACTGGGTATTATATTTGGTCTGCTTCATGATGTGGTCTACTACGGCCATATGATTGGTCCGTATTCCTTTGCGATGGGGCTGACAGCCTATCTGATCGGCTTGTTCTTCAAATCCCCAAGAGCGACGATGCCGGTCATGATGATGATGGTGATTCTGGGGAGTTTGCTGTTCGATTCTATTCTCTTTTTCACCTATAAGTTATTCCGGCTTAATCAGGAATCTTACAATTGGGCACTGCTGGAGTATATGATTCCAACCGTGTTTATTCATTTTATATTTGCATTAATTATTTATGTTCCGCTACGAAAACAGCTTGATCGACTAACACGGCGTAGAGTAACGAAGAAGGATAAAGTGTAATAATATCTAACGCTTTTCAGGCAAAAAGAAGGAACTGCTGCGCTTCGGCACGAATGTTTGAGATGGGAGGGACAGGCTTATGACAGTAAAATCGAATCATGTGACGATCAAAGGCATCAAAGATGGCCTGGTATTCCTGATGGATGACGAGTGTGATTTGGAGGAACTGCTGAGCGAGCTTCGCTTTAAGCTTGAACATAGCCATCAAAATATATTGTCCGGTCCCATTATTCATGTCGACGTAAAGCTTGGATCTCGAATTGTGACCGAAGAGCAGAAAGAAGAAATTCTTCATATTTTGAAGCAAAAAGGCAATTTGCTCATACGTTCCATTGAATCCCCGGATGCTGAAACCGATGAGAACAAGGCTTCGGCTCTGACCACCATTACCGGTATTGTGCGTTCCGGTCAAGTGCTTCAACATGAAGGAAACCTGCTGCTGCTTGGTGATGTCAATCCTGGTGGAAGTGTCAGCTGCACGGGTAATATTTATATTATGGGTGCACTTCGCGGAATGGCACATGCGGGAAACAAGGGCAATGAGGATGCTATTATATGTGCATCTTATTTTGCGCCGACGCAGCTTCGAATCGCGGAAGTTATCAGCCGTCCTCCGGATGAATGGGAGCAAAGAGAAGCAGGGATGGAGTTTGCTTACTTGCAGAACGGACACATGCAGATCGACAAAACGAGCAATATCGTTCGGTTGCACCGTGATTTTAACGTGTTTAAAGGGGTGTAGCATACATGGGAGAGGCGATTGTTGTCACTTCAGGAAAAGGCGGTGTCGGCAAAACAACCACATCTGCCAACATTGGCACTGCACTTGCGCTGCTTGGTAAAAAAGTATGTCTGGTTGATACAGACATTGGCCTTCGAAATCTGGATGTCGTTATGGGACTCGAGAATCGAATCATCTACGATCTGGTGGATGTAGCAGAAGGCAGATGCCGATTGAACCAAGCTTTGGTCAAAGACAAGCGCTTTGATGAATTATATATGCTGCCAGCCGCGCAGACAAAAGATAAAAACTCGGTTACACCTGATCAGGTAAAGGATATTGTGCTGGAGCTCAAAAAAGATTTTGAGTATGTTATTATCGACTGTCCTGCCGGTATTGAGCAAGGGTTTAAGAACGCCATTGCTGGTGCCGATCAGGCCATTGTTGTAACTACACCAGAGAATGCTGCAGTTCGTGATGCGGACCGTGTAATCGGGCTGCTCGAAAGCTCGCATGTCGGATCTCCAAAGCTGGTCGTTAACCGGATTCGGAATAATATGGTCAAAACCGGCGATATGCTGGATATCGATAGTATTTTACAAGTGCTGAATATCGATCTTATTGGGATTGTTCCCGATGATGAGCTTGTTATCAAAGCAGCCAATTCTGGTGAACCTACCGTGATGAATCCGAACTCGCAAGCTGCCATGGCCTATCGTAATATCGCAAGACGTATTCTTGGCGATACGGTGCCGCTTATGCTGCTTGATCAAAAGAAAGGTGTCTTTACACGGTTTAAGAAGTTTTTCGGAATGGGTTGATGCAATTTGCTTCGCAAATGGAAAGAGCTGGACTGGCCGCTAATGGCAGTTCTCGTTTTATTTATGCTGGTAAGTACGATGGTTGTACATAGTGCCATTATTCCAACACCCGAATTTGAGGGTTATGATATTAGGACAGCGCTCTTTTACATCCTAGGCTTCATTATTGTGCTGGGTATCGCGTTGGTCGATTATCGGGCACTGCTAAAGTATAGCTTCGTTATATACGGTATAGGCTTGATTATGATCATTCTCCTGTTCTTTATTGGAGCCGAAGTGAATGGTGCGAAGAGCTGGTTCAAGCTGCCGGGAGGATTACTGTTCCAGCCCGCCGAATTGGTCAAGCTGGTGCTTATTCTCGTCTGTGCATACATGCTCGGCAAGCGTGGTGGAGAGCCGCTGAGATTCAGGACGGATATTATTCCAGCCGCTCTCATTGTCCTCGTTCCTTTTGTGCTCGTGCTGATTCAGCCGGATTTGGGAAATGCCATCATTTATTTGGTTGTATTTGTCGGGATGCTGTGGATTGCGGGAACGAGGTATAAGCATGTGTTGATTGGCATTACGACAGTGCTTGCCGCACTGATCCTATTTGTCACCTTGTTTAATACCTTTAATGATCAGATCAGAGCAACGCTTGAGGAACAGAATCGCTTGCACTGGTATCAGCGTATCAATACCTTTCTCAATCCGGGAGAAGCTTCGAGTGATGATAGACATCAATCCAGCTATGCCATCATTGCGATTGGCACCGGCGGACTGGCGGGGGATGGCTTTAAACAGGGTGAACTCAAGAACAATCATTTTATCCCGTATCCCTATTCGGACTCCATATTTGTGGTCATTGGTGAAGAGTTTGGATTTTTGGGAAGTGCGTTTGTTCTGCTCATGTATTTTGCGCTGATCTATCGTTTGGTCCGCATCGCAGCAGCTTGTTATGATAAACGAGGAGCCTATATTATTATTGGGATTGCCACGATGTTTATTTTTCAGGTATATGAAAATGTAGGTATGATGGTAGGCCTAATGCCGATTACAGGCATCACACTGCCCTTTATTAGCTACGGCGGGACATCCCTTCTCATCAATATGCTCAGTATCGGAATTGTCATGAGCATTAAGCTGCATCAGGATAAATACGATCTGCAAAATAACGAAACCACAACGACAACAGCACCTGGGCTTTAGAGCTCATGGTGCTTTTTTTGTATATACGCTCGAAGGCTTGTTCATAATTGCTCGTCCCTATTCATAAGATGTAACAGTTAGAGTGAATCCTCACAAGGAGGACAAAAGGGATGAACATTAAAGCCAATATTAAACAGCGGAGACAGGAACGGATCAGACAGCTTCTTGATGTCGAAGCTACCCACGAGAAACAGAGCTTAAAGACCATAGAACATGTACGGCCTATAGACAGGAGAAGGGTGCCGCAGGCAGAACAGCATCCTCCCTTTTTTCAATCGGTTGATGAAGCAGATATAAATACAGCTGAGCGAGATCCTGAGCTGTTGTGGAAGAAGGATCGCAGAAGATGGGCAGAGGATGACAACACTTATTTCGATGGCTCTGATCCTCAGCCGCGTTTTCTAAACGGACTGCTTAAGCGGATTGTAATCAGCGGCATATTATTTGGTGCGATCTGGGGCGCGTTTCAGTGGGATGCTCCTTTTTTGGAAAGAGCCAAGTTTTTTGTGGCAGACAGCCTGCATCAGGAAATGGATTTTCAAGCAGCGGCAGCCTGGTACACAGACCATTTTGGCAGCACGCCTTCCTTTTTGCCGATCTTTCAAAATGATGGCGCTTCTCCACTGAAAGTGACAGCTTCCCGCAAATTGTCTCCTCCCATTGCAGGTACAATCGCTCAGCCCTTTGCTATAACGATGGAAGGGGTGGAGATTGTACCCAATTCTGAGGGTGGAGGCGTTTTTCAAGTTGACAGTATTGATGCAGGACGAGTTATCCAGGTCATTAACAACCCTGAGACAGGTACGACGGTAGTTGTTCAGCATACGGGCGGGCTTACAGGCATCTACGGACGTCTTGCAGAAACCAAGCTGGAGACAGGCTCCTGGGTTGAAGAAGGCGGGAAGATCGGTCAGATCCCAGCAGGCACATTAGAGCATGATCAGACTTTGTACTTTGCAGTAAAGGATGGGGACACCTATATTGATCCAGCGGAAGTGATTGCTTTTGATTAATGTAATGGGGATCCGGCTATCCCTGCATCCGGTATTTGTTCTTGTCATGATGCTCTCTGTAGTAACAGGTCGATTTATTGAGCTGTTAACGTTATTCGCCATCGTATTTATTCATGAGCTCGGTCATGCAAGCTGCGCTTTGTTACTAGGGATTCGGGTTACCTCCATTCAAATGCTTCCTTTTGGGGGAGTTGCAACGATTGAGGATCGGGGAGATTTGACGGCCAGAAAAGAAATCCTGATATCACTTGCGGGCCCCCTCCAAAATGTAATGATGATTGCGGCAGCTTATGCCATGAACGCCACAGGTATGTGGGATGGACAGTTTTTGCGTTATTTTATCTCCTCTAACGTAATCATTGCTTTATTTAACTTGCTGCCGATTCTGCCATTGGATGGCGGGAAGATCATACAAGCCTTGCTGAGTATCTTTCTTCCTTATCACAGGACACTTCTCATTACTTATAAAATAAGTATCATTTTCAGTGCAATGATGCTGACCTATGCATGTTTGCCGCTAATGCGGGGACAGGAAATGGTTGATCTCAACGCAGCTATGATGGGCTCTTTTCTCCTATATTCCAACATCGTGGATTTTCGGAATATCCCTTATCGATTCGTGCGCTTTTTGATGAACAGGGATATTCTTTTTTCGGCCCATGCCTCTTCCGGGAGCTTGGCTCAGCCAATAATTTCGATGCCAGCGAAACCTTTGGACAATATCTTGCGTTTATTTAAGAGAGAGAAATATCATATGATATACGTGATGGACAAGCATGGGAATATTGTTGGCGTTCTGCCAGAGCAGCGCATAATCAAGTCGTATTTTGATAAAAGAACGTAATTTACAAAATAGGAGAGCGCAAACGAATGCCACTATCTTCTCTCTAAAAGAGTACTCTAGAGGTGAAGCCATGAAGCAAACGATTGTGAACTGTGAACCAAATCTGATTCGAATGGCTCTTCTGGAGGAAGGTAAAGTAGTTGAATATGCAGCGGAACGGGCGGGTGAAAGGGGACTGCTCGGTTCCTTTTTTAAGGGACGTGTAGTCAATGTGCTTCCAGGTATGCAGGCTGCGTTTGTTGATATCGGGCAAAAGAAAAATGCCTTTTTATATATCGATGATGTACTGCATCCCAACCTGGACAAGCAGCCTAAGATCAAGCCGGCCATTACAGAGCTACTTTACGTGGGTCAGGATATTATCGTTCAGGTGTTCAAGGAGCCTGTGGGCGGAAAAGGGGCAAGAGTAACAACACACTATGCATTGCCCGGGCGCTGGATCGTTTATATGCCTACGGCAGGATATATAGCGGTATCCAAGAAAATTGCAAAAGAAGGTGAGCGATCTCGTCTCAAAAGTATTGCTGAACGTTGTAAACGGGATGAAGAGGGGATGATAATAAGAACGGTTTCTGAGCATGAAAGTTTGGAAGCCATTGAAGGTGATGTCATTCAGCTGCGCAAGGTATGGCAGAGGATTGAACAAAAAGCCAGCATGAACAATGCTCCGCGGCTGCTGCATCAGGATCTCAGCATTCTGCAAAGATTCATTCGGGACAGTTATACGGCTCATAGTGATGAATTTGTAATTGATAACGAGCATCAGGCCAGAGAAGCCAAGCAGTTCTATCAGGATGTTGCTTTTAATGGAGTGCCTCATTTTCATATTTATCGCGGGGATAAGCCTGTTTTTGAAGCGTATGGAGTTCAGGAGCAGCTGGTAAGAGACTTCAAAAGAAAAGTGTGGCTTGAAGGTGGCGGTTATGTCGTCATTGATCATACCGAAGCTCTGACCGTCATCGATGTCAACACGGGTAAGTATATAGGTGGTCGAAACCTGGAAGAAACAGTAACGAAGACGAATATTCAAGCAGCGATTGAAATCGCCAGACTGATCAGACTTCGAGATATCGGAGGAATTATCATTATTGATTTTATTGATATGGAGTTTGATCGACATCGGGATGAGGTTATGCTGACACTGGAGCGAGAGCTGCAGAAGGATCGCACCAAATCTCACGTGGTAGGATGGACAAGGCTTGGTCTGCTGGAGCTTACCCGCAAGAAGGTAAGGGAAGAGAGCAGCCTGTTGCTGGAGTGATTATTGCAAAATGATTGATTTCAGAATAGACTCATGATATAATCTTCAGGTATGTGTCTAGTATTAAGTTGCTGCACATGCTGTAACCGCTCCGATCGGGTTCTGAAGCATTCTGTTTTTTTGAGGCAGGATCACCTGGATTAGGCGAGTCTGAGACATGAGGAGGTGCAAGCAAATGTACGCAATTATTGAAACTGGTGGTAAACAGTACAAAGTTCAAGAAGGCGATGTTCTTTTCATCGAGAAATTGAACGCTGCAGACGGTGAAACAGTAACGTTTGACCGCGTGTTGGCTGTTTCTAACGACAACGGTTTGACTGCAGGTACACCGGTTGTTTCCGGCGCAACTGTAACAGCGACTGTTGAGAAGCATGGCAAAGGCCAAAAGGTTGTTGTATACAAATACAAGCCTAAGAAGAACTACCATGTGAAACAAGGTCATCGTCAACCTTACACTAAAGTAACTATCGGCAAAATCCAAGCGTAAGTAGGTGTAAACAGTGATAACTGTCCACATCTTTCGTTTGAGTGACGGCAGCATTCGCGGCTTTTCCGTGAAAGGTCATGCGAATTATGCTAAAGCTGGTGAAGATATTGTATGTGCGGGAGTTTCCGCAGTGACGGTTGGTACGGTCAATTCGATTGAGACACTTACAGGTGTTGAGCTCGATGCCGAGATGGAGCATGGCTTTCTGAGCGCATATGTTCCAGAAGGAGCTAAGTTGTCAGACGATATTCGTTCCCAGATTCAGTTGCTGCTTGAATCACTTGTGGTGATGCTGAAATCGATCGTCGATTCGTACGGAAAGTATATTCAGATAAAGCAGCATAATAACTAAAGAAGGAGGTAGACTACAATGTTAAAATTGGATCTTCAGTTGTTCGCATCCAAAAAAGGTGTGGGTTCCACAAAGAACGGTCGTGATTCCCAGTCCAAACGTCTTGGCGTTAAGCGTGCAGACGGTCAGGCAGTTTCTGGCGGAAGCATCCTCGTTCGTCAACGTGGTACTAAAATCCACCCAGGAACGAACGTAGGAATCGGTAAAGACGATACTTTGTTTGCGAAAGTAGACGGCGTTGTGAAATTTGAACGTTGGGGCCGCGATCGTAAAAAAGTGAGCGTCTACCCTATTGAAGTTGCTCCTGTAGCAGCTGCAGTAGAAGCGTAATAGGCATTTCGCCTAAGGAGCCTTCGGCATGTTTGCCGGAGGCTTTTTTTATTCAGGCCATGGCTCTACCCTGGTTCGTTTTCAAATGAGTGAAGATGTTTTTGTTTTTTGGTACTGTTTGGTAACTTCGTCTGTGATATACTGCCTTTATGACCTTTATATTATAATGGGGTTAACATTGATGAACGGGGAGAAGTCATGAATTACTGGAAAAAAGTGCCCTTAGCGGTATCTTGTTCGGTCATATTTCCGTTAGTTTTGGTGATCATCTCTAAGACTCTGATCTCTTGTATTTTGCTTGCCTTTTGGTTAGGAGCTGTTCTTTTTTATCTCTTTAAGACTGTGGACAAGCAGCTTGAGGAGCAGCGGCACCAAACGCAGCAGAGAATGGAAGATACAGCGATATCCGTGTTAAATCATCACAGACATGATTGGATGAATGACCTCCAGGTGTTGTATGGATATATTCGTCTAGGAAAGAATGATAAATCAATACAAACGGTGGAAAGAATAAAGGAGAGAATGACGGAAGAGAGTAAGATTTCTAAGCTGGGTGTGCCGTCTCTCATTTTTTATTTGCAGTCGTATCGAATAAGCGGCAGTCCTGTTGTTCTAAGTGTTGAAGTGGAGGACGGATTGCGGCTGGACACCTTGATTTCTCCCGAGGACGGTGAGATGCTGACAGGGACGATTGCGGATACAGTCAGGGCTTATCAGTTCAGCAACCGATCGTCTTGGGGAGAAATTCGTCACCTGTTAATTCGGTTTGGTCAGGATCAAGGGGATGTTATTGTACGTTTCGAGGGAGAGAGAATAGCATCTGAATCAGAAGCATGGAGTAATTTGTACACGATGAAGCAAGGAACCAAGGTGATAGCAGAGCCGCCTGCGACAGGGGATGCGCTCATTCAATTTCGTGTGACTTGTGGGATATAAGGAAGGGATAATCATGTTTGTAGATAAAGCGAAGATTTATGTTAAAGGCGGAGACGGCGGAGATGGACTCGTATCGTTTCGTCGTGAGAAATATGTACCTGAAGGCGGTCCTGCTGGTGGAGACGGCGGCAAGGGCGGAAGTGTTATTTTTCGTGTAGACGAAGGTCTGAGAACACTGATGGATTTCCGTTACCAACGTCATTTCAAAGCAAAACGCGGTGAAAAAGGCCGTAACAAAAGTCAGCACGGTGCGAATGCGGAGGATATGATCGTTCGTATTCCACCGGGAACGGTAGTAACGGATGAGGATTCGGGCGAGGTACTAGCTGATTTGACACGCCATGGCCAACAGGTCGTTGTTGCAAGAGGTGGTCGAGGCGGAAGAGGGAATATTCGATTTGCTACTCCGAAGAATCCAGCACCTGAGCTTGCCGAGAATGGTGAAGAAGGGGAAGAACGCTACATTGTACTGGAAATGAAGGTCATGGCGGATGTAGGGCTGGTTGGATTTCCGAGTGTAGGTAAATCTACGCTTTTGTCCGTCGTATCCGGTGCTAACCCGAAGATTGGGGCATACCATTTTACGACGATTACGCCGAATCTCGGTGTTGTTGATGTAGGGGAAGGCCGCAGCTTTGTTATGGCGGATTTGCCTGGGCTGATTGAAGGGGCGAGTGAAGGTATTGGACTGGGCCATGAGTTCCTGAGACACGTTGAGCGTACCCGCGTTATCATTCATGTCATCGACATGGCTGGATCTGAGGGCAGAGATCCGTATGAGGATTTCGTCAAAATCAATGACGAGCTTCGTCAGTACAATGCTAAATTGATGGAACGTCCACAGATTGTGGCTGCGAACAAAATGGACATGCCGGAATCGGCAGACAACCTGGAGAATTTTAAGCAGCAGCTGGCTGCTTCTCATCCCGAAATAGAGATTATGCCAATCTCCTCCCTTACACGTCAAGGTGTGAAGGAGCTTCTCTACAAGGCAGCAGATATGCTGGATCAAATGCCGGAAGAGCTGCATGTGGAAGAAGTGGCAGAAGTAAGTGAACGCAAAGTTTACAAGCTGGATAAAGAAGAAGAGGAAGGCTTCAAAATTGTGCGCGAGAATGAGATGTTCATTGTGGAAAGTCCGAAGATCGAGCGCATGATGAAACGAATGCAGCTGAATTCGCATGAGGCAATTATGAAGCTTGCACGTACCCTTCGCCATATGGGTGTTGATGATGAACTTAGAAAACGTGGTGCGAAGGACGGTACGATCGTTCGTATTGCCGATTTTGAGTTTGAATTTGTAGAGAGCAGCAGCTACTATTAATAAATAAAACGAAATTTACCGTGGGTATCTTCCTTAGATATCCACGGTTTTTTGGAATATGGACAACAAGAGACTCCATTTGTCTATTGCCCTTTTCGATACGATTCGATATAATGTCCACTATATGAATACAATAGTCTTTGAGGAGAGGACGTTTTTGAAAGAGCGCTACTATCTAGTACGTGAAGATATATTGCCAGAAGCTGTGGTGAAGACGATGCAGGTGAAGCAGCTGCTTGCTTCCGGTGAAGTGAAGACTGTCCATGAAGCGGCTGAGCGTGTTGGTCTAAGCCGAAGTGCATTTTATAAATATAAGGATGGAATTCATCTGGTCAACCAGCTGGAGAGAGAGCGAATCGTCACCATCTCCATTGATCTGGAGCATGAGTCAGGAATGCTGTCCCAAGTGTTATCGCATGTGGCATCATATGGAGGCAACGTGCTTACCATTCATCAGAGCATTCCGCTTCAAGGGCGTGCCAATGTTGTAATTTCAGTGGAGACTTCTCGGCTCAGCGGAGATCTTGGTGAGATGATGGAGCAATTCGCGCAGGTTCCGGGAGTCAAACGCACACGCTTGATTGGTCAGGGGTAGAGGAGATACTTTAGGTACATAAAGGGGATGAGAAGATGAAACCGATTAAGGTAGGTTTGCTTGGATTAGGAACTGTAGGCACAGGTGTAATACGAATCGTGGAGGGGAACCAGGAGGATCTGAGCAGTCAAGTCGGCTCTCCTATCGTTATTGAAAAAGTAGCTGTAAAAAATCTGGTCAAGGCTCGTAACATTACCGTGGATGCGGATAAATTAACAGAAGATCCATGGGAGGTTATTCTTAACCCGGAGATCGACGTGATTGTTGAAGTTATGGGTGGAGTGGAGAAAACAAAAGAATACATTCTAGAAGCGCTGGAGCGGGGCAAGCATATTGTGACGGCAAACAAGGATTTAATGGCGCTCTATGGTGCAGAGATTTTGGCAAAGGCGGAGGAGAAGCGCTGTGACGTCTATTATGAAGCGAGTGTTGCCGGAGGAATTCCGATTATTCGTACGCTGATTGAGAGCTTCTCGTCTGATCGAATCACACGAATTATGGGAATCGTGAACGGGACCACGAACTTTATATTAACCAAGATGAGTCAGGAGGGAGCTTCGTATGATGAAGTTCTAAGAGAGGCTCAGGCACTTGGTTACGCAGAATCCGATCCGACCTCGGATGTAGAAGGTTTGGATGCCGCGCGTAAGATGGCCATACTCGGTACGCTTGGCTTCCATACGAATGTTGAACTTCGAGATGTGTCTGTCAGAGGGATTTCTAGTGTGACCAAAGAGGATATTGCCTATGCCAAGAGACTTGGATATGAAATGAAGCTGTTAGGCATTGCAGAGAGACAAGATGACCAAATCTCAATCAGTGTAGAGCCAACGATGGTTAGACAGCAGCATCCTCTGGCCTCTGTTAACGGCGTATTTAATGCAGTATTCGTTCACGGTGAAGCGGTTGGCGAGACGATGTTCTATGGAGCAGGTGCAGGTGAGCTGCCAACGGCTACCTCTGTCGTAGCTGACTTGGTATCGGTGATCCGTAATTTGAAGCTTGGAGTAAGCGGTCTGAAATCTATCAGCCCTTATAAAGAAAAACATCTGATCCAAGATGAGCATATTTCATATAAAAACTTCATCCTGCTGCATGTCGATGACAAAGCAGGTGTGCTTGCTCAAATTACACAAATATTTGCGGAGTACGACGTGAGCCTTGCTTCTGTGGTCCAGCAGCCGAATGAACAGAATCCGGATGCCGAGATCATTATTGTTACCCATAATGCCAGCAAAGCAAGTATGGATAAAGTACTGAAGCACTTTGAAACACTTAGTGTTATTCGTAAAGTGAAGAGTGTTTACCGGGTAGAGGGATGAGCTTCCCCCGCACTTTTGAGGAGGACCGAACACAATGAAGAACAGCGTAAGAGTAAGAATCCCGGCGAGCACAGCGAACTTAGGCCCAGGCTTTGATTCATTGGGTATGGCGCTCAGCTTATATTCTTATATAGAGATGAAGAGGGCGGATGATACCTCTATCTCTCTGTATGGCGAGCATTTGAAGGGGATTCCTACGGATAAGACAAACCTTGTGTATAAAGTGGCACAAGCTGTATTTAAACAAGCAGGAATCCATATTCCTGAGCTTGAGATTTCGATGTACTCCGAAATTCCTCTTACACGAGGACTTGGAAGCAGCGCGACAACCATTATAGGTGCTATGGTTGCAGCTAATGAACTTATCGGGTCACCTTTGACGCGGGAAGAGCTGTTCACAATGGCTACACAAATGGAGAAGCACCCGGATAATGTGGGAGCATCGCTTTTTGGCGGATTTGCTGTCTGTGCATGGGATGGTAGTACCGCACATCATCTATCCTTTGATCCGCCTGAACATCTGGAAGTGCTTGTCGTTATACCGCGGTTTGAACTGTCGACAACCAAGGCAAGAGAAGTTTTGCCGAGCGAGCTTTCTTTTCAGGATGCGGTCTTCAATATTGGGCGGACCTCAATGCTGGTTGGTGCCTTAGCGAGTGGTCGTTACGATCTGTTAAGTGCAGCGATGAAGGATAAGCTCCATCAGCCCTACCGGGCTGCACTTGTTCCCGGAATGGCCAAAATACTGGAGGAGGCCCCAAGCAAAGGCGCTCTCGGAGCAGCTCTTAGCGGTGCGGGTCCGACGGTACTTGCTTTCGTACATCAAGAAGAGGCGGATAAGCAAGGTCTTGAAGCTTATATGATTGAGACCATGCGAGCCCAAGGCATTGAAGCAGATACAATGTGGATTAAGCCAGATCTGACGGGTGCACAGCTTGTATCTGACGAGCATCAGGGCACATTTATGGATATGATAAAAGGGGAAGTAAAAGCATGAAACGAGTTGCATTATTACCTGAGGGCACAGTGTCACATGAAGCGCTCGATTTTTTGCTCGCAGGCGAGCCGTATGAAGGCAAACACTTCAAGCTGATATCGAATGTATTTCGGTCTACAGAACGTGGAGAAAGTGATTATAGTGTCATACCCGTGGAAAATACGATAGATGGATCGGTTAGTCTACATATGGATTGGCTTGTGCATGAAGTGGATATCCCTATGCAGTGCGAATGGGTTTATCCTTCTATTCAGAATTTAATTGGTGATCGAGATGAATTTCTGAATACAGCGGGAGATCTAGACTTTACCAAGATACGCAAAATCATGTCACATCCCGTGGCAATCCCTCAATGTCAGCAGTTTATCCGCACGTATGCTCCTCAAGCAGAGCTTGAAAGTGTAGGCAGTACAGCAGAGGCTGTAGAGATTGTGAAGAAGAACCCGGGACAAGGCTGGGCGGCCATTGCTACGAGACTGGCTGCGGCGAAGCATGGATTGGATATTATGGCGGAACGGGTCACGGATCATGATAACAACTACACTCGGTTTGTGTTAATTGGTCCGGATGCAGTTAATCTGCGGCGAGAGGCTGATCATCAGAAGACAAGCATACTTATCACCCCTCCGGAAGATTTTCCTGGAGCGCTTCATCAAGTATTATCCGCCTTTGCTTGGCGCAGACTGAACTTGTCTCGAATCGAGTCCAGACCAACGAAGAAGAAACTCGGTAACTATTATTTTTATATTGATGTCATGGAATCAATGAATTCGGTACTTCTGCCGGCAGCTATTTCAGAGATTGAAGCTCTGGGATGCCAGGTTCGTGTACTGGGTTCTTATCCTTGCTATGTATATACAGGACAATAATGCGGAGGTGTAACTTGTTATGACAGCAGAACAGTGGATTTATTTAGATGGTCAGTATGTTACGAAGGAAAATGCAAAAGTATCTGTTTTTGATCATGGTTTTCTATACGGAGACGGAATTTTTGAGGGGATTCGGATATATAACGGGAATATTTTTAAATGCAAGGAGCATTTAGATCGTCTCTACGATTCCGCCAAATCCATTATGCTGGATATCCCTTTGTCTTATGATGAGATGCGGGAGGCCATGGCTGAAACCATTCGTCGTAACGAAATGAGAAATGGATATATTCGTCTTGTTGTATCACGGGGTTACGGTAACCTTGGAATTGACCCGCTCCGGTGTGAGAAGGCAAGTGTCGTCATCATTGTGGAAGAGTTGTCCATCTACCCGGAGGAAGCGTATCTAAAAGGCTTAAGAACAATCTCGGTTTCGCAGCGCCGCAATATTCCGGATGCACTTAATCCAAAGATCAAGTCATTAAACTACTTAAACAACGTGCTTGTCAAAATTCAGTCGAATCACGCGGGTGCCGGAGAAGCAATTATGCTGAATTCGCAAGGTTACGTTACTGAAGGTTCATCAGATAATATTTTTATCGTCAAAAATGGGGTTCTTATCACTCCACCATGCTATTTGGGCGCGTTAGAAGGCATTACTCGTAATGCTATTATTGAACTCGCAGACAAAATAGGTCTGCCCTTCAAGGAACAACCCTTCACATTGCATGATGTATATGTAGCAGATGAGGTGTTCTTTACGGGCACAGCTGCTGAGGTTATTGCTGCTTATGAGGTAGATGGCAGAACGATTGGAGACGGTGTCGCGGGTCCGATTACACTCAAGCTGCTTGAGGAGTTCCGCCAAATTGTAGACAAAGACGGGTATAAAGTATTTGCAGAGTAGTGCTGCTCTAAATGAGCAGATAAGATCCTCTTCTTAGCATGTGATCTCTTTTTTTAAAAGGGATTGCTGCTTAGAAGAGGATTTTTTTATAAGAATGATGTCATTTGGGCGGATGCTGCATAGGATGAGAGTAACGAAAGAACGGGCGAATGTCATGCCTGAAGAAACGTGAGGAGGTTTTGGGCCTGTGAAGATCCATATTGTCAAAGAAGGAGATACCTTATATAAGCTGTCCCAAAAATATAATGTATCTTTAGAAACGATGATAAGTGCAAATCCGCAAATTGCAAATCCCAATGAATTAACGATCGGGATGAAAGTCAAGATTCCATCTGCACCGGTAACTACACCGCCAGGAAATACGATTATACACTCCCATACCGTAGTACAAGGAGACTCGCTGTGGAAATTGTCTAAAGCATGGGGGGTTCCTCTGCAGGATTTAATTGCTGCCAACCCGCAGTTAAAAAATCCGAACGTGCTATTAGTTGGGGAAAAGGTGAACATTCCTGCTGGCGTATCCGCTAATAAGGATATGGGAACGGGTACACAAACAAATCCCACCCACATGGGTACATCTCCAAAAACGACAGTGGGAAGCGAGCAGTATACAGGTGTAAAAGAAGAGATCGTTCCGCTCGATGCATTGCCTAACTATCCTCAGCTTCCTGAACTTCCAACGATGCCAGAAGCGCCAGTTGCCCCAAAGGCCGAATTAACGAAGCCAAAGTCAACTGCACCCAAAGCCGAGTTAACCAAACCAAAGCCAGAGCAGCCAAAAGCAGAAGTAACTAAACCTGCACCAACGCCTCCCAAGGCAGAAGAGACTAAACCGAAACCCGTGCCACCCAAGGCCGAAATTACAAAACCGATTGCTCCCGCTCCAAAGCCTGAGATGACAAAGCCTATGCCACCTAAGAAAGAATTCAAGCCAGTAGCCCCGCCGCCAAAACCTTTGCCTAAGCCTGTAAAACAGCCTGAAATGGTTAAACCTATGCCGCTGCCCGCACCCGTTAAAAAACCAGACTACGGTTATTGCGATCCTTGTTACCCATCACACGGAATGATGATGCCATTTTATGAAGATAAGCATTATGGAAAAGGGCATGCTGGACACTGGCCGGGATTCCATCAGCCATATGGTCAGCATCCAGTTGCTCCAATGGGGCATCATGGTCCTCATGAGGGTGCAGTTCCTTATGGTGATCAATCACCTATAGTGCAAGGAGCATATGATCAGACGGACGGATCTTATACCACATACGAGCATGGCGGATATATTGTAGATTATATGCTTGTACATGGAGACCAATATGGAGATTGCGGATGTGGTCAGCCTGTAGCCTTGCCATACAGCTATGCTCAAGCGGAGTCGGATTGGAAGGCGGCAACTGCGCAGAATCAGCAGCCCGAAATGCATCCGCAAGCGTACGGACATCAGCCGCACTACACGAACTATTACAGACCTAATGAATACGGACCTCAAGTTCCGTATGTAGACTATTACAATAACCCCTACAATAATGTTGAAGCACAAGCAGCTGTACAGAATTTTGTGGGTGGAGAGAATGATGCTATCGAGCAGCAAGCAGGTATCAACTTAGATAGCTTAAGCGATCTCCCAAAGATAGAGGATGCAAAGACCTCTACTAAAGCAAAAACAACAATCGGAAAGACTAAGGCTAAGAAAGTGATGGTATCATCCAGTGCCAGGAAGCGTACTTCGTCCAATCGAAATCAAAGCAGCAAAGGATCTGGATTAAAAAAGGCACGTAGAAATCCATGGCTTAAGAGATAACATAGTGTCTAGGTTAAGCAGCTCATAATGAGCTGCTTAATTTTTATATAAAAGTGTTGCATTAGTTTTTTATATGTGGTATTCTATAATTCCTGTCGCGTTGACGGGGATGAGCGTTGAGAAATTGATAGTTTCATAGAAAAACTTTTTTAAAAAACTATTGACGAAACAACATCATCTATGATATATTATAAAAGTCGCCGCTGAGAGAAATTGAGTGTGGATGACGAAGTTGATCTTTGAAAACTGAACAACGAGTGAGTAGAATTTTGCAACTGCAAAATTCTAAACGCGAGGTTATGGTACAAGTCGTCAGACGGTATGATAACCGAGCGAAATAAAGAGAACATTATGTTCTCGTCAGTTTTTCTAAATGAGCTTAATCGCTCTCTAATGGAGAGTTTGATCCTGGCTCAGGACGAACGCTGGCGGCGTGCCTAATACATGCAAGTCGAGCGGAGT
>NZ_JBHUMJ010000011.1:0-318160 GCF_042684905.1 Paenibacillus shunpengii
TCCGCTCGACTTGCATGTATTAGGCACGCCGCCAGCGTTCGTCCTGAGCCAGGATCAAACTCTCCAAAAAAGAGAGCGATTAAGCTCATTTAGAAAAACTGACGAGAACGTAATGTTCTCTTAAATTTCATCATCCATTTGTTCAGTTTTCAAAGAACTTGATTCCTTTATCTTAGTCGCTAATTTCTCGCGACTGGATATTTATCATATCATTTCATTGTCGTTGTTGTCAACATCTTTTTTCGACGTTTTTCAACATCTTTCGACAATGTTTTTGTATCGCTTGAAGCGACAAGAAATAATATAACACGTTAAAATTATTTTGACAACCCTTATTTATAAATTAAATTTCATTCTACGGAACTGAGAAAAAAGAAACGCAGCTGTCGACAAAGATCAATACGACAGACTGCGCTTCCACATCTATAACAATACATGCTGGTTAACGATAGAATTCTACTTAAGCTGCAGAAGCTTAACGAATTCATCTTCGTCTTCAATGGTGTCTATACCTAGCTGCTGAGCTTTAGCGAGCTTACTTCCGGCTTTTTCCCCCGCTATGACGAGATCTGTTTTTTTCGATACACTTCCCGTTACTTTTGCGCCCAGCGCCTCAAGTCGTTCGGTAGCCTCTTCTCTCGTTAGCTGATGCAAGGTTCCTGTAAGTACAACGGTCTTCCCACTGAAGAATGAGTCGGTCACAACGACCTGTGCTTCTTCAGGTGCTTTGGCCTCGACTCCAAGAGACAGCATCTTCTCGATACTTGCTTGTATAAATGGATCCTGGAAGAAGGATACGATACTCTCTGCTACGATAAGTCCCACATCAGGAAGCTCCACCAGTTCCTCTACTGTCGCATTCATAATGCGGTGAAGATCGCGGTAATGGTCAGCGAGCATTTTGGTGGTTGATTTTCCGGTGTTCGGGATACCCAAGGCATATAAGAAGGATGCTAGATCTCTGCCTTTGCTCTCTTCGATGGCTGCCAGCAGATTTTTCGCCTTCTTGTCACCGAATCGGGACAACCCAATAAGATCCTCATAAGTCAGGGTGTAGAGCTCTGCCGCTTCTTTTAAGCCTTTTTCATCATGAAGCTGAATTGCCGTCTTGTCACTGAACGTTTCAATGTCCATGGCATCGCGGGAAGCAAAATGAGAGATTCGGGCTACGATTTGCGGCTTGCAGTTCATTTTATTGTTGCAGAATAAATGTGCACCGCGCTCCTCCAGTGGGAACCCGCAAGAAGGACATTCTGTAGGATACACAATCTCTTCTCCATCTGCCTCTTCTGTCACCTTGCCCAAAATCTCCGGGATGACATCATTCGATCGGCGAATAAAGACACGTGTTCCGAGTGCGAACTTCAAGTTCTTACGCTCTATATCGCCAACGTTGTTCAGTGTACAGTTGGATACCGTTACTCCTGCTAGTTCAACCGGTTCAACACGAGCCAGCGGCGTGACTTTTCCTGTTCGTCCCACATTCCAGCTGACCGAGTTCAGTACCGTCGTTGTTTCCTCCGCCTCAAACTTATAGGCAACAGCCCACCGTGGGAATTTATCTGTATAGCCCAATACCTGCCGGGTACGCATATCTGTAAGCTTAATCACCGCTCCATCAATAAGATAGTCCAGCTTATCACGGTTCTCCTGGATTTCCGCGAGACGCTCCATCACATCGTCAAACTCTTGGAAGTAGCTGATATATGGATTTACCTTAAAATGATTGTCGCGCAGAAACTGCATCATTTCTTCATGACTCTCAAATTGAACTGCGTCCGAATAGCCCACATTATAGAAGAAAGCACTGAGCCTGCGCTCTGCTGTTACTTTGGGATTCAGGTTTCGAAGGGCGCCTGCTGCGGCATTACGCGCATTTTTGAGAGGATCGGCTGCCGTCTCGTTATATTTGTTCAGCACGGAGAGATTCATAATCCCTTCACCTTGAACCTCAATCGTACCGTCGGTGTATGGAATGGTCAGCGGTACAGACTTGATCGTTTTTACTTGCGCCAAAATCCCTTCACCTGTAACTCCATTTCCCCGGGTCGAGGCTTGAACAAGCTGCCCATCCGTGTAGGTCAAATTCAATGTGAGACCATCAAACTTCAATTCAATCGCATAACCCGGCTCCGGAAGCGGTGTATCGGGATTCTTGCTGTTATAATCCTGAACAAGACGCTGCACTCTGCCGTTCCAGCTTCGAAGCTGTTCAATGTTCTGTGCCTTGTCCAAGCTCCATAGAGGAGATAAATGGCGATGAGGCTTGAAGCCTTTGAGGAGCTCGCCTCCCACACGCTGAGTCGGAGAATCGGGCAGTACAATCCCGCTTTGCGTCTCCAGCGATACCAGCTCATCGTACAAAACATCATATTCTTTATCACTAATCTTGGGCTTATCCAGCGTGTAATAGTGATAGTTGTACTCATTCAGCTCTTTTACGAGCTGCTCCAATCGATGCATTGGATCCATGTAGGGCTATCCCTCCGTGAAAATAAATTAAAATAATTATGTAAGGTCCGTGAGAAGCCAAACTCATGCACTGCCAGAATATGCTGCTAGATAATCTCATTCTGCCCTACAGATATTGCCTTCTCACGGGTACCTTCATTAAATGGTGAACTCACCTATGATGTTCAGTTTAAATTCTATAGCTTGAACGGTTAATCAGCAAAAAGCTATGCGCACACAGCCTTGCCACCCTTATTATTCCACTTTGGTTATCGGCGCAAAACCGGCGAGCAGACGTTTTACACCAACCGGGGCAGGAAAAGCAATCTGCAGCTCCATGTCATTGCCTGCACCTTTAATAGAAACAATCGTTCCTGTCCCCCATTTACCATGCTGTACTTTGTCTCCTGCGGCGAAGTCCTTCGAGCCACTGCCTGCCGTACTTGCAGCTGCACTTGATCTCCCCGTAGTAACAGATACTTTGGAAGCCGCTGCCGAAGCTGTGGAACCACCAAAGCCTGTGCTGGTTCGTGACCCTCCAAAGTTGCTTCCCCCTCCAGAGAATCCGCGTCCTCCATAGGAACCGCCAGCATTGGTGCCTCCTCCGCGGCGATAGCGGTCCTGGGCTATTTTCGTATCCTCCTTGAGATCTTCCGGAATCTCATCCAGGAAGCGAGAAGGCGGGTTCGCTGTCGTCCGTCCGAACAACGTCCGCATTTGAGCACAGGACAAGAAGAGCTGCTGTTCCGCACGCGTAATCCCTACATAGGCAAGGCGACGCTCCTCTTCAAGCTCCTCCTCATCCATAAAGGTCCGGCTGTGCGGGAACACACCTTCCTCCATCCCGATAATGAAGACAACCGGAAACTCAAGCCCCTTGGCACTGTGCATCGTCATCAGAACGACTGCATCGTCCTGCTCTTCCTCATCATCATTCATGCTGTCAATGTCAGCGATCAGAGCAAGATCCGTTAGGAACGAAACGAGCGACTTATCTTCGTTGTTCTTCTCGAATTCCATCGTCACAGACAGGAACTCATCTATATTTTCAAGTCTGGCCTTGGACTCCAGTGTATTCTCGTTCTGGAACTCCAGACGATACTGGCTCATCTCCAGTATTTTTTCCGTCAGCTCCGTTACCGATAGATACTCAACCATCCGATGCAGGGCCGCAATCATATCATAAAATTCAACAAGCGCATTGCGTGTACGTCCAGCAAACCCCAGATCATCAACTACCTCAAGCACCTTGAAAATGGACACGCCTCTCTCCCCTGCTGCGGCAGCGAGCTTGCCAACGGTCGTATCACCAATGCCGCGTTTAGGCACATTAATAATTCGCGTGAGGCTGATATCGTCATCAGGGTTCGATAGAAGGCGCAAATAAGCAAGGACGTCCTTGATCTCTTTACGGTCATAGAACTTAATCCCGCCGACGATTTGGTAAGGAATATCGGACTTAATCAATATTTCCTCGATTACCCGGGACTGTGCGTTGGTCCGATACAATATTGCATGATCCTGGTAGCTCTTGCCCTTATTGACGTTCTTACTGATCTCTGACGTAACAAAGTATCCTTCGTCATGCTCGGAATCTGCACGGTAGACCTTAATCTTGTCTCCGCCCGTCTTATCCGTCCACAGCTTCTTCGGCTTGCGTCCCGAATTAAGTGCGATGACAGCATTAGCTGCGTCCAGAATGTTAGAGGTGGAACGATAATTCTGCTCCAGCAGAATCGTACGAGCTTCCGGATAATCCTCTTCAAAGTTCAAAATATTGCTGATATCCGCACCGCGCCAACGATAAATCGACTGGTCACTATCACCTACAACGCATATACGGTGATGCTTGTCCGCCAGCATCCGAGTTAACATATATTGTGCACGGTTTGTATCCTGATACTCGTCCACATGGATGTATTGGAATTTCTTCTGATAAAAATCAAGCACTTCAGGCACTTCTTTGAAGAGCTGAATGGTCGTCATGATGAGGTCATCGAAATCAAGCGAGTTGTTCGCTTTCAGCCGTTTTTGGTACATCGTGTATACTTTCGCCACAATACCTTCAAAATAATCGCCGATCTTCGCTTCATACTGTGCCGGAGTGACCAATTCATTCTTCGCGGTGCTCATGGCAGACTGAATCGCTTTGGGTTCAAATTTCTTCGTATCGATGTTCAAATCCTTCATGCAATTACGAATAACCGACAGCTGATCTGCCGAGTCTAGAATACTAAAGTTCGAAGTAAATCCGATTCGTTCTATATCGCGGCGCAAAATCCGCACACACATGGAGTGAAACGTGGATACCCATATATCCCGTCCTTCAGAGCCGACGAGCTTGGATACCCGTTCCTGCATCTCCCGTGCTGCCTTATTCGTAAATGTAATGGCGAGAATGCCCCAAGGTGCTGTTTTCTTAGTGGCAATCAAGTAAGCGATACGATGGGTCAACACTCTCGTCTTACCACTGCCTGCGCCGGCCATAATAAGAAGCGGCCCTTCTGTTGTAACAACAGCCTCCCGCTGCGGAGGGTTCAGACGTGCAACAGCGTCCTGTATATTAATGGATTGCATACATGCAAGCCCCTTTCGTTATTGAAGTAAAAAAAGTGCATCACCCGGTTTGTTTGTTCTCACCCGGTTTGACAGCCTGAACCGTAGCAAGCGCTGATGGCAGATCATAATAAACGGCATTACCGACAACAATAGTGTGTGCTGCTTTTGCCGCCTGAGCTGCTGTATCATAATCAACAATTCCGCCGCCATAAAATAGCTGAGACTGGAATGCTGCATGGCGAGCAGCCTCTACCTTTTCCATCTCACCGAAGGTTCCACTGTATTCAATATACACAACAGGCAGATTCATCAGTCTGTCCGCTACCTGTACGTAAGCAGCAACCCCTTCGGCCTCAAGGTCTGTATTCGGAGAAGTCAGCCGCGCTACCGTTGAATCCGGGTTCAATACAATATATCCTTCACACACAATAAGCTCCCAAGGAATCATATACCCAAACTGCTCAATGGCGGCCTGATGCTGTCCGGTGATCCAGCGCGTATCCTGTGCATTCAGCACCATGGGGACCATGTACAGATCAAATCCCGGGACAACCGCCTCAAGGTCAGAAATTTCTTGCACACATGGAAGCTCGTATCTCCGCACCCTGGACAGCAGGTCCACCGTGTTATCGTACGTGACGCCGGAAGAGCCGCCAATCATAATCGCATCGGATCCAGACATGCATACCGCATCAAGCGCCTCATCCGTCAGTTCCCGGTCAGGATCGAGTTTGAAAATATGCTTCCATTCCTTGATCATTTCCTTCAAAATTCCATTCCTCCACGCGAGCAAATCACTACTAAAACAAGTCTATGATAGGGGATAAGGTAAGTCAATGTTCGTATGCGAGGCGAACAAGATTTTTAGCTGGAAACGGAGGATGGAATACCAAAAAACCTGCGCCTTTCTCGCGAAAGAGCAGGTTTACACAGGAACTAGGAAGCCACGGATAGGGAGCTGCCTTAATTACGCTGTCATTGATTTAATTTAACCGGATTAAACATTTGTGCTCTAAACCATTCACTCATTAAATCATTCACTTATGACACAATCCTGCCTCAATACTCACTTACCCGATTGCGGACATATAATTGTTTGGGCTTCTCCGCGTAGAGCTTCTGCAATTCTCTCAGCTCCCGTTTTAATTGAGCATTCTCATCCTTCAGTAGACGAATCTGCTCCTCCGCAACATGAAGCTTATCCTGCAGCTTCTCCTCCAAGGTCCAGTGCTTACGGTTATGTCGCTGTCTGCCCTCATTCATAAGCCCCTTCTCTCCATACTTATCAAAGATCGCCCTCCATCGCTGCAGGCATCTCTTCGGAGTATCGGTACCTATCGCTTCCAAGCAGAAGCCGCCGCGTATAAAAATCTCCCTTGGCCGTATGCCGTCCTGATCTGCCCGTATCGCAGCAATTTTGAAAACGGGTGTGTATGTAATATTCCTGCCCTCTATACTGGACACATTCGGATTATGTCTGAGCTCATACAGCTGGGCCTGTGTAAACTCTTTGGGTCTTCGGGTTGCTTTTGCCATATCCTAAAACCTCACTTACGCTTATGTAATTTATATGATTCTTCCGAGCTATCAAAAAAGACCCGCTAAGAGGCGCGATCTAAGCAGCCTTCCAAGCGAGTTTGAATGGTGTGCTTAAGGACAGCCCCTAAGCTAATTATCTGCAAAATACTTCCAAAAGTTTATAGAGAACCTTAAATTCATCGTGAATTAATGTAGTAACTCATTCATGATGAAATAGAATTGAATGAATCATTTATGAAATAAGTTCCGTTATAGCATCGTAACATTGTTCTTACCTTGGTTTTTGGCTGAACGCAGGGAAGCTTCTGCTTGCTCGAACAAAACATCAGGATGAGTCGTTGCATCGGGCAATATGACCGCTGCACCAACGCTTACGGTCAACCATTCATGATTGTATTCATGTAGACTATGTTGTACAGGGATTTGAAGCGCCTCTACTCCTTGTCTGATCTCTTCTGCCAGGGTCAGCATCACTTCTTTGGTCACATCCTTGAGCCGCAGCCTGAATTTGCCGCCGCTTCTTCTACAAATGGAAGCATGATATTCTTCCCTTTCTCCAAGTACTCTCAGGACGTCAGCAACCCATTGCAGACAGAGATCTCCGTTCTTAAGCCCATGGGTAAGATTGTACGTACGAAAATCATCTACATCAATCATGAGCAGCCCCATGGAGTATTTTTCTACTATACAGCTCTCCCATTCCTGACACAGCTCTCTATCAAAAACAGAGCAGATCGAAAGTCCTGTGAGCGAATCGGTAACAAGATAGCTTTTGAGCTGATCTGTCATTTCCGCATATTCCTTTTTGTCACTACTGGATACACCCTGATGGATTAGAATCATAAAGGACGGCTCGCCCCCATGCATAACAGAAGCCAGCGTATACTCCAGAAGGAGTGAATCACCATCAGCCTGTTTGAAATAAGATTTGCCTGTAATCAGCTCAGTATTTCCCGTATCAAGCTCTTCCATCTTCTGATGAAAACCATCCTTTGATGAATCAGCGATATAATGATGAAACGCTTTGCCGTTCAGCTCTTCTGTTGACTCGTAGCCAAGCTGCTGTGCTGCTTTAGAATTACAGTATATGATCTTGCCTTGGGTTACCGTAAAAAATCCGACCGGAGACAGCTCCATCAGCTGCAAATACCGGTGTTCATTATCTCGAAGAATGCGGGCATTTTGAATCGCTTCTACTTCCATCTGTCTGAGCTGATTCTCTGTCTGGCTCCGAACAATACTTTTTAGCTCAGGGAGAATATTCAGCTCCTTGCTCAGCCAAGGATACGAAGTTGATTCTACTACCTCTCGCCATTTTTCAAAAGATTTGCGGGGAGACAAGCGGTATCCGTCGTCTGCTTTTATGACCGCTTTCGCTGGATCGCCTGCCCAATCCACGGTCTGAAGCACCTCGGCTCTGAACCAAATGATATAATCCCGATGCATTTGGTCCATAGACAGATAGAGCACTCCAGAGCCTACTTTTTTGTATTTCTCAGCTGGAGGATACTCTGCACTCAGCTTCGAAGAATGATAGGTATAGTCCTTCGCTTGACTCGAAAGCCAGTCTGCCAGATCTCGAACCTGTTCAGCAGAAGGCGTCTTCCCATAAAACATGAGATCATTCTGATACGATACGACCACTCCTGATGCTTTCATCAGATGAAGCAAAGACTCCTGCTCCTTATCCAAATCCGCAATCACACGGTTTGAGCTTGTATTGCCAATAAAGATCTGCACAATTCGCGAAGCGGTCTGTCTCAGCTTAATCTCTTCCTGATAATCATCCAGCTGCTGACGCTGAACCAATTCACTGCTGAAGAAAGCACCCAAAAAATTACACAGGTTCCTTATACGGTGGGGCACATATTTAGGAGAATAGTGATGACACGTAATCAGTCCCCACAGCTCGCCATCATGAATCAGAGATATCGTTACCGTGGCCTGGACTCCCATGTTCTGCAGATATTCAATGTGCATGGGAGATACACTTCTGAGCACAGACAGGCTGAGGTTCAGCGGTTTACCTGTCAATGGCTGCACAGTCGGCACAATCGGCACAGGTGCATAATCTACGTCAACAATCGTTCTAAGCCAGTTGCGGAGGTAGAGCTCACGGGCTTGTCTCGGAATATCGGAGGCTGGATAGTGATGACCCAAAAAAGGTTCCAGCCCCACTTCCCTCGCTTCCGCTATAACCTTACCATTCCACTGCTCATCAAATTCATAGACCATGACCCGGTCGTACCCAAGCATCTCCTTCACTTGTTCAGCAACCACCTGGCTGGCCTCATATCTCGTACTGGTACGCTTAACTCGACTGAAGAAGTTATGAATCCAGTTATAATCATTCGTCGTAGACGGCTCTTCTTGAGCCGGCTCAAGCTCTAATATAATCAGACCTTCGCTGGAATGAGCGATGCCAAAGAAACGATCATCTGTATCACCAGCGTTAATCTTTAAACTCATATATTGCAGATCTGACGTATCACTCGCGCTTAAATTACGATCAATCAGCTCTTGCAGTGACTCCCCGCCAATGAGATCTGCAACCGGTGTTCCGATCAGCTCCTCCGCTTTTCGTCCGAAAAATTCAAAGGTATTGGCACTGCATTGCACAATCGTATGGGGAGATTCACCCAACACGGAGATCAAAACCCCATGCGGCTGAATCATTCCCGGAATGTGTATCGGCTCCTTCTCACAATTGGTCAGGTCTATAGGCTCACCCGGATCGAGTTCCTCTTGTGAATTGTACAGTGTTCGATTCAATAACTGGTCATCCTGGTAATCCCCGGTTCCTGACATTGTCGTAAGATCCTCCCTTTATAATTGGCTACCAGCAGTACGGCTGATAAGCCATTGATTGAGCAATCGGAAGGTCTCTTTTGCCGTACCAACGATTATCTCGCGATCCGCACCGGCTTCAACAGCCGTGTTCATCGTCTCACTTAATTCTTTCCACTGCGTACGTGTATCTTGTCCATAAGCATTAAAATAAGAGAGTCCCGCTCCTGGCTCCAGGGCAAGATGGTCCTTCAGCTTACGGGTGATGATCTGTCCTCCCAGCGTGGAGCCTTCAATGACATATAGATAACCCAGCAGCTGTTCGGTTGAAGCGATCTCGGGAATGTCATGGCAGATGGGAATCTGCTCTCTATTTGAAGAGATGAATGCCAGATCCTGCTCCAGCAGTGGTGATTTGGCACGGTGCTTCATATCGATGCCGAGCTCCTGGACACCATCTATCTTTGCAATTTGCTGTTCAATCGGCAGAATAAAGCCGTAAAATTTCTCTAGATACGCCTGGTATTCGGCTGTAGTAAGGGTATGGTTCATAATGGCTGTGGCGTAATCATTTTGCTCAATCTGATCATGATCCTCCGCCGTTTCTTTTCTGAGCTGTTCCATAATGGTTGTCATATCCACGAACCTCCCTATTCCTATAAAATTAAAAATATAGATCAAAATCCAATTCTTTCAGTATAAACAATGTTTGTCGAAAAAACGATAGATTTTCAAATAACCCCATAGGAAGATGTTTGCCATTGACCTGCTTAAATCCTCTCGCCTATGCTTATATAAATAGAAATAAACGATGATTGGGTGAGAAATATAAATGCGTTTGTGGCATGAAGATCTAATCCGTGTGCTCCCGAGACCCCAGCTGCTGGGACAGCACCGGGAATGCTGCGCCCTGCGGGGCGGCGGATGGGGCAAGAAACACGCGACCGTGAATTATGTGTTTAACTATCATCCGCTGAAGCTGGTTCGTTACCACATTTTAATTATGGAAGAAATGAAAAACCGAGGATACAACGTAGACAGCCTATGGGAGAATCCCGCTTATCGCGGAAAGCAGACCGATTCTTGGGATTGGGCGGAAGCATACGATGTGATGTCCCATGCGCGGTATGATGAGCATGACGATGCCTACATGAAGGAGTGTCTGGATAATCTTGCAGAGAAGGGCATTATTCTTGAAGTGGGTGTGAAGTAGGCCGACAGTTTAAGGTAATAGGTAGAGGGAGATATTTTGACTTAGATAGAGGCAAGTAATAAGGACGGTAAAAAAAGATGGCGTTCTCTTGGAGCAAGAGTCTGCCATCTTTTTTCATAGCTTTCAGTATGCGTTCTTAAATCCATTAAGGATGGTCTTAAAAATAATTTTGATGTCAAACAGCAGGGACCAATTCTCAATATAGAAAATATCCTGCTCGATCCGGTCCTGAATAGAAGTGTCTCCACGTAGTCCCTGGCTCTGGGCAAGCCCAGTAATCCCTGGACGCACATGATGCTTAATCATGTATTTTGGAATTTCCTCCTTGAACTGATTCACAAAGTACGGACGCTCCGGACGCGGACCAACCACACTCATATGTCCGAGCAGTACGTTGAAGAACTGTGGAAGCTCATCTAGACTCGTAGCTCTTATGAAGGAGCCGAATCTCGTGCGTCTCGGGTCATTGCGAGTAGTCCAGCCGGTGTCCACCATTCCCTCTGGAAGCAGCTTCATCGAGCGAAACTTGTACATATGGAATGTTCTGCGGTTCAGGCCCACACGCTCTTGTTTAAAAATAATCGGTCCAGGTGAAGTCAGCTTCACCCCCAGCGCAACAAGCAGCATCAATGGGAGGGTAATGATAATGGCCAGTATGGAAAAGACGATATCGAACACCCGCTTGACCAATCGGTTCATCGTCAGATCGAGCGGAATGTCTCTTACGTTGATAAGCGGCATGCCGGCAAAGTAATCAAACATCGGGCGCGCTGGCAAATAATCAAAAAAGTCCGGGATGATTAAGGTGCGGACACCTGCTTTTTCACATGTGTTAATAATCTCCGGATATTTGCTGTGTGCATCCAGCGGGAGAGCGAGTACAACTTCATCGATCAAATGTTTAGTAAGAATGGCTGACAGATCATCCATCGAGCCTAGAATCGGCTTGAAATGCTTCTGCTCGTCCGTATCCCACTTCCGATAATCGTCCAGAAAGCCAATGACCTCATAACCTAAGTCAGGATACTGTCGCAAATTATTGTAGAATGTTCGGCCAAGAGAGCCCGCTCCTAGAATGAGCATAAACTGACGATTGTACCCTTTTTGACGTAAGGACTTAAGAATCTGTTTTAATACATAGCGGTACAGCAGGGTAAAGGTAATGTTCCCGATCATGTACATTCCCAGATAGGCACGGGAAATATCCACTTCTTTGAAGAAAAACATCAAGCTTAACAAAATGAATAAGCTGATTAAATGAATCTCGATAATTTTCCAAAAATCCTCGGCATACCGCTTCTTACGCTTAGGCGTGTATAAAGATACTAGAAAACCAATGATAATGGCAACTGCTCCATATACAAGGCTCCACAGCGTATAAGTTTCGAGAGGTACGGACACATCGTATGGCAGCAATCCACTCTCAAACTTCAGCCACCAGGCGAGTAAAAAAGAAAGCTGTATAATGAAGAAATCCACACCGACATACAGCTGTGTTAACAACTGCTGATTTCTGCGGATCATAAGTTCACCTCATTGCGAGAAGACTTTCCGGTTAATTGAGGCTCTGACTCTCCCCTGCTAACAAACCGGGCCAATCCATTTTTAAAGAAAGATGCTGCGAGTTTGACGCCAATTCCGCTATACACGGCTGCATTTGTCACTACACTATATTTCGCTTGGTAATGCTTCTGATGAAATATCCACATAGCTCTATGAAATTCGTAGATGATCTTGGCTGGCTTTCTTCGAGAACTGGCGCCTTTGTAGTGAATAATATATGTATATGGGTAGTAGTGAATGTCCCAGTCCGCTTGCTTGATCCGGTAGCACCAGTCTATATCTTCGCCGTACATAAAGAAGGTCTCGTCCAGACCTCCCACCTGCTCTATAGCTTCTCGCCTTACCAGCATAAATGCCCCTACTAGGCAATCGATAGGATAAGCTTGATCCGGGTCCAGATGTCCCAGCTGGTATTGATTATACTTCGGGTTATCGGGAAACAGCTTCGAAATGCCAAATGCATAATAGAATGACGCAGAAGGCGTCGGGAAGCCTCTCTTGCAGGCCTTATCCAGCGATCCATCCGGCAAAATAATCTTGCAGCCCGCTGCTCCTACCTTCTTATTCTCCGGGGCATCCATGAAGGATAGCATCGTTTGCAAAGTGTCCTGCTGTACGACGGTATCCGAATTGAGCAGAAGTGAATATCGGCCACTAGCTATCGCGAGCCCCTGATTGTTCGCTTTCGCAAATCCTGTATTCTCTTGGTTGGCTATTAGGCGAACCTCTGGAAACTGTTCAGCAACTGCTTCAACGGTACCGTCGCTAGAATGGTTATCTATTAAAATGATTTCGTAGGCATACTCCGTTCTGGATTCATATACAGATGCAATGCAATCCAGCGTTAGCTGCCTCGTATTGTAATTCACGATGATAATGCTAAGATCCATGAGAAATCTCCTGACAAATTGTACTAATATATCGACAATTATAGCACATCCTACGTGATTTCAGGTAAAATTGTAAAACTTATGCACGAGTTTGTACGTCACGCAAACATTCATTGCATATTTGAATCGTTAAAATGAGAATGGAGATTTAATATCTTTATAACTGAAGAGACTCTTTAGCATCTTTTGTTATTGACGAGGATTAAATAATTTTATAACTAAAATAAGCTGGTTCCAGTAAGCACCGAAACCAGCTTATTTTAGTTTTTTAATTCGAAAAGGAATGCTCTCAAACCATCTTGCCAAGATCTGATATCCAAAAATCCATTTGCTCTAATAGCCATATGCTCCATGACTGAGTTTTTTGGTCGAGGAGCCGGCCGAGGAAAATCTTCTGTAGTACAAGGAATTAGGTTAGCATTGATAGGAAAACCCAGCTTTTTGGCTTCAGAGAAGATTTCTTGAGTAAACTCGTACCACGTACATTTACCACTATTAGATGCATGATAAATCCCGAATTTATTTGTTAGGATCAATTCGATAATAAAATTAGCTAGATCTAGCGTATAAGTCGGAGATCCCGTTTGGTCGTTTACAACCTTTACTTCGGGTTTATTCTGCCCTAGTTGCAGCATTGTCTTTACAAAGTTACTGCCATACAAACCATAGACCCAGGAAGTTCGAACAATAAAATGTTTCGTCGAGAAGTTTTGTACCACGACTTCTCCAGCAAGCTTGGTTTTACCGTACACGCTTTTCGGATTTGTACTGTCATATTCAACATATGTATTTGAAGATAATCCATCAAACACATAATCCGTACTTATATATACCAGTTTAGCTCCTACGCTCTCAGCAGCAATCGCTATATTTCGTGTTCCTATACAATTCACTTTGTATGCCAAGTCCGCTTCTTCTTCTGCCTTGTCAACTGCCGTAAACGCTGCACAGTGTATTACTACATCCGGTCTATAGTCCTGAATTTTCCTATCACAGATTACTTCATCTGTGATATCTAATTCATCTCGGTTACAGCCCAGTACATTCTGACCGGCATTAGTTAATGCAAGAACAACCTCTCTTCCGAGCTGACCAGATGCTCCAGTGACTAGCACTCTCATTAAATTTCACCAAGTCGTTTAGAATATTGTTTGTCGTAATATTCCTTGTATTGTCCTGATTGAATGGTATTCCACCATTCCTTATTGTCTAGGTACCACGCTATCGTTGCTTTGATGCCCGTTTCAAAGTTATACTTTGGCTGCCAGCCTAGTTCATCCGTAATTTTAGTTGCATCAATTCCATATCTACGGTCATGCCCAGGTCGGTCCGCAACATAACTGATAAGAGATTCCGGCTTGTTCAGAGCAGCAAGGATTTCCTTTACAATATAAATATTTGTACGTTCATTATTGCCGCCTATATTATATACTTCTCCATTACGTCCTTGGTGGATTACTAAATCAACAGCGCTACAGTGATCTTCAACGTATAACCAGTCACGGATATTAAGCCCATCCCCATAAACAGGAAGCGTCTTATCATTTAAAGCATTGGAAATAATCAGCGGTATTAACTTTTCAGGGAATTGATAAGGTCCATAATTGTTAGAGCACCGGGTTATATTGACGGGTAAATTAAAGGTCTCGTGATAAGCCCTAACCAGCAAATCACCACCTGCTTTACTAGCAGAATATGGACTGTTTGGTGATAACGGTGTATCTTCAGAGAATAATCCTGTTTCCCCTAATGATCCGTACACTTCATCCGTTGAAACTTGAACATATTTTTTAACTCCATATTTTTTGGAAGCCTCCAGCAATACTTGTGTTCCAAGAACGTTGGTCTTCACAAAAATATCTGGCTGGAGTATGCTTCGATCCACATGCGACTCGGCAGCGAAATTGACGACTATATCAACACCTTCTGAAAAGACGTTTTCTACAGACTTCACATCTGTAATATCTGCCTTAATAAATTTATAATTCTTATTACCTTCTACAGATTTAAGATTCTCCAAATTACCCGCATAAGTCAATGCATCCAAATTGATAATTTGATAATCTGGATACTTTTTAAGCATATATATGACAAAGTTACTACCAATAAATCCAGCTCCACCGGTTACTAAAACCTTCATCGTTTTCCCCCTAAGTGAAATTAATTTCTGCATCTTTCAAGCATGGATGTTTCTTATCCTTATCGGACAGTATAGGTGTAGATGTCGGCCAATCTATTTCTAAATCCGGGTCATTCCAAAGGATGCCTCGGTCATGTTCCGGCGAATAATAATCATCCACTTTGTAAATAACCTCAGTATTAGGCACCAAAGTACAAAAACCATGTGCAAATCCTTGTGGGACCAATAACTGACGATAATTATATTCACTCAAGATAATACCGATCCATTTTCCATAAGTACCGGAATTTTTCCGAATATCCACAATAACATCATAAATTGCGCCTGATGTAACCCTGACTAATTTTGTTTGTGATTTTGGATTTAACTGATAGTGCAAACCTCTAATGACTCCTACTTCTTTAGATAGGGAATGATTATCTTGTATAAATGAATAATTCAACCCTTCTTTTTGATGATTATATTGATTATAGCTTTCCATAAAAAAGCCTCGATTGTCTTTGTGCACAATAGGATCAATTACAAATGCACCTTGCAATTTTAATGGAGTCACTTTCATTTTATTTTCTCCTTATAGTTTCAATTTCCCCATTTCCACACCAAATGTGATATCTTTCGCTAGCTCATTTGCTCGTGATAATGATGTGTGTGTACCTGCGTCAGTCCACCATCCTTGAAGTATATCAAATGTTAACTGACCTTTTCTAATGTATGCATTGTTAACGTCTGTTATTTCTAATTCGCCACGACTTGAAGGCCTCAAGGTCTTAATAATATCGAATACCGCATCATCAAACATATATATTCCAGTTACTGCAAAGTCGCTCTTTGGCTGTGCAGGCTTTTCTTCAATCGAAATAATGTTATCACCACTAAGCTCAGCAACTCCAAATCGATGCGGATCATCAACTTTTTGAAGCAATAATTTTGCCCCTGCTCCTTGATTCCTGAACTTTTCAACATATGGCGAGATGTCATCCTCAAACACGTTATCCCCTAAAATGACGATCATCTTATCATTTCCAACATATTGTTCGGCAAGATCCAGAGCTTGTGCTATTCCTCCAGCCTCATCCTGCACCTTGTATGTAAAATTAACTTCCATTTCTCGCCCACTGCCAAGTAGGTTAACGACATCTCCCATATGCTCTTTTCCTGTCACTACAAGGATATCTGTAACATCGGCTTCCTTTAGTTTTTGTATACTATGAAAAATCATTGGATATTTACCAACAGGGAGCAAATGTTTATTTGTTACTTTTGTTAAAGGATACAGTCTTGAGCCTGTTCCTCCCGCTAGAATTATACCTTTCATTCGTGCACTTCCCTTCCTTTTCCTTTAATTATAAGCTTAGATATGACAAAAGTTATTGGCATAGAAATAATAATAACGATTAGAGGTACAAGCAAAGGAGAAACTTGCAGTTTCTCGACGAATAAATATACCATAACAATATTAATTAGATACTGAATCAAATACACGACAGGAAATTTCAAAAACTTTATAAAAGATATCTTCTCCTTAAAAACGAAGACCGAATTCAAATAATAGGATAGAAAGATTCCTGAGACATACGAAATGGTATAAGATAGCGAGTATCCCAAAAACATCAGTAATAGAAGATAAAATATATAGGTTACTAGTGTATTAATCCCACCACTTATCACGAACTTAAAGAACTCTTTACTGATAAGTTTCGTCAACCACGTATGACGGCCGTTCTCTGCTCTCATCCAATATCCTCCAAAGATACTCACCAATAATCCCTAGCATAACCATGATAATTCCCAGCAAAAAAGTAATTAACGCTATAATTGTAGTCCAGCCCTGCAAATCGATGATACCAAAGAGGGTACTAATTATAACGACCCCCCCGTAAAGTATACTCAACACCGCAGTGAGCAATCCTATAAATGACATAAATCGGATAGGGGCATAGGAGAAGCTGACAAAAGAATCCACAAACAGTTTTACCTTCTTAGCAAGAGTCCACTTGGATTTTCCCAACTTGCGCTCTTGTCTCACATAAGGGATAACAGCTCTATCATGTCCCAGCCAATAGATAAGACTCATTATGTTTGTATTTTTTTCATGTATGTCCAGTACTTCCTTAACAACTTGCCGATCTATCAGTAAAAAGTCAAATCCACCCTCTGGGTAACCCTTTAAAGCAAACCTTCTTAACAAAGCATAATACGTATTGGAGAAGAGCTTTTGGGAAAAGGATTCCTCTCTATCAGATCTGGTCCCCAATACAACCTTTTTACCGACTCTCCATTGCTCTATCATATCTTTAAACAATTCTGGAGGATCCTGCAAATCGGCAGCTATAATTCCCACGCAGTCACCAGTACTATATTTCAAACCTGCTTCTATTGCAGACATCGAGCCAAAATTTTTGCTTAGCTTTATGACTTTAATACGTGAATCCTCTTCTCTCGCCTCTAACAGCAAACTGAGTGATTTATCCTTAGAACCATCATCCACAAATATAAATTCAAATTCACAATCCGGGATGATTCGTTCTAAGCTTTGTAATCGCGGTATAGTGTGAGGTATGTTTAATTCATTAAAATACACAGGCACTACAATTGAGAACTTAAGTCGGTTTGTACTCATTGACTACCTCCACCACTCGTTGCACATCCTTCATCTCCATTACCGGACTGATCGGCAGACTGACCACTTCAGAATGGATCTTTTCTGAGAGCTCGTAACTTTCTCCAT
This sequence comes from Paenibacillus shunpengii, assembly GCF_042684905.1. Classification (NCBI taxonomy): domain Bacteria; kingdom Bacillati; phylum Bacillota; class Bacilli; order Caryophanales; family Paenibacillaceae; genus Paenibacillus; species Paenibacillus shunpengii. Next base: position 17,871 of record NZ_JBHUMJ010000011.1, read on the forward strand.
TCCATTCCTTGTATGCTTGTTGCTTATGAGGCGCTATAGGATAATGGATCATGGTCTGAACCCCGTTTTCGCCCATATAATCAACAAAATCCTGACGATTCGTTGTACGTATTACAAAAACATGCCATACATGAGAGGTTTCCTGATATTCAACAAAAGGCAATATAATATGAGGATTTGTAATATGATTCAGGTAATAGAGGGCTATGTCTCTCCGAGTGTTATTCTCGCTGTCCAGTTGCTCTAATTTTGCTTGCAATATGGGCGCCTGGAGTTCGTCCAGTCTACTGTTGTACCCTTTATACATATTTTCATATTTTCTGTGAGAGCCATAATTCCTTAAAGCGATAATTGTCTTGTATAACTCATCATCATTCGTTGTAATTGCCCCTGCATCACCTAATGCACCTAAATTCTTACCTGGATAAAAACTAAAAGCAGCAGCATCTCCAAGATTGCCAACCTTTATATCGTGATAAACAGCCCCATGTGCTTGAGCACAGTCCTCTATTATCTTAAGATTATGTTTTTTCGCTATTTCATAGATGGGATTCATATTGCATGCTTGTCCATACAAGTGTACAACCATAATAGCCTTTGTTCTGGGACTGATACTTTCTTCAATTTTGTGCGGATCAATATTATACGTTCTTAAATCGGGCTCTACTAAGACAGGTTTTGCACCGTTAGCAGAAACGGACAGAATAGATGCAATATACGTATTCGAAGGAACGATGACTTCGTCACCCGGACCAATATCATACGCTTTGATAATTAGTTCCAATGCATCAAGGCCATTGGCGACACCAATTGCATATTTTGTTTCACAATACTCGGCAAATGCCTGCTCAAATTTTCTTACTTCTTCACCAAGTACATACCAACCTGAATGTAAAACCTTCTTAACACCTTCTACAATTGCTTCTTCATATTTTAGGTTAATTTTCTTCAAATCTAAAAATGGAATCATTTTATATTCACCTGTTCCTTAGGAGTCTTTGGTGTCTCTTTCGCTAATAATACCTTCGTTAATCATATATTCCTTACCGCAGGATTCACATTCCAATTGCTTATTAAGCTTCTCGCCACAATTGCATATGTATGACTGAAACCTTGCAGGATTACCAAACCAGAGAGTGTTATTGGGTACGTCTTTCGTAACAACCGAGCCTGCACCTACCATTGCGTATCTCCCTATCTTGACGCCGCCAATGATCGTCGAATTAGCTCCAATGGATGCCCAATCTTCCAGATGTGTCTTTAAGAATTCTGATGGATACTGTTTAGATCTTGGTCTCATATCGTTTGTAAACGTGACATTCGGGCCTATAAATACGTTATCCCCTACGCGCAGTCCATCCCATAGATATACTCCGGATTTGACCGTTACGTTATTACCAATGACCACATCATTCTCAATAAAAGTATGATCATTAATATTACAATTACTTCCTACGATGGCTCCTGGAAGGATGTGAGCAAACGCCCAAACTCGGGTATCTTCACCTATATTGTTCGTTTCTACTATAGATCGCGGATGAGTATAATAATTGGTCATGATCCATACACCTCTAAAAACTTATCATAATCGCGAATGTAATCCTCTGCATTATAGAGATGGGATGAAAGTACGAGCAGTACAGCATCTTCTGAAAAATCATACATCTCGTGCCAGTCATTCGGTTCCAATATGAGTACTTTGGTTGGGGAATCTAGTAAAACATCTGTTTTTCTATGGGTATTATCCAAATAAACCTTACAGCTGCCGGAAACACAAATTAGAGCTTGTCTTGTTTTATAATGAGCATGAAAGCCTCTTCGAACTCCCATCTTCGTCCCATAAATATAAAAAACTCTCTTTATCTCAAAAGGGATGGTTTTCATTTCCTCAATTACTGTTAATAACCCTCTCTCATCGCCGAGTTCATTTACAGTCATAAGCTCACTGCTCTCAATAATATTCATGTCAGCCTCCTATTAGCTTAGAAAATATGCAAACCAATCGATTCTTCCTGCCCGTTCATCTAAAGTAAAGGATAAGTAGAACAGTACAAGCGTTATGAAGATATATGAGAATATAAGCATTGCTTTTTTATTGAATTTAGAATTTGATAAATTCCATTCAGAAATTAGTTTTCCTATTCCTAATCCAGAGAAAGGCAACATTATCATGAACAACGGATATCCAAATTTCGATTCAACTACAGTTGAACCTATGAAAAGCCAGTAAATGATGAAGGAAATCATGAGTGAAAGCCCCAAGAACCACTCATGAGCCTGTTTGTTTTTTTTGGAGAAGAATGCGTAAACCCCATAAAGGGCAATAATCCAATACAAATATATAAATATCGAGCCTAACAGCCTGCTTATTGGATACCACTCAGTAATATACGTATCGATATAACCCCAATCAATTGCTCCAAAAAGATGAGTAAAGTAAGTTGCTAGGAAAATATGAGGCTTATTAAGTATTAAATCGTTTATTTTCGCCTGAATTTATAGCATATGGTGATTTAAACACGAGTCCAGGTTCCTCATCGGGAATGACCACAGTTCCATATTTAAGGTAACTTGCCGCTAGCTGGCTTTGGAATTCATATAAATCTTCATGAATTAATGGAGTCCAGTCATCATACTGTGTAACATTGTTGTACAATTGTGAAATCATGAGCACCAATGCTACTAATCCTGCCAAAATACATCGCAAAAACTTATGTCTTTTAGCAAAACTTTCTTTAAGACATATATAAGCCCTATAACTGGGACCATTACCAGAGAAGAAGGCCTTATCATTACTGCAGCGACTATATATATAAAAGATAAATAGTATGGTCTTCGCTTAGTAAAATCAGCGATTATCACTTGGAGCAATGATAAAATAATTGCATACGTCGCAAGAAGATCCGTTAAGAAAAGAGTTGTTGATTGAACAAGATAAGGATTTAAAAGTCCAAAAGTTATAACGGTTTTTTTGACCACAGGCTTGGAAAACTCCCCTAGAATAGCGTATATAGTATAAACATATACTCCAAACTGAAAGAAGCTTGCAATAATCTTAATTATCTCAATATTTCCATTCGAAAAATGCTAGATAAAGAGATTATTAATGGGTATAGATAAGTCCTTAAAGGTTCAGCTACATTAAATAAACCTTCAGTAAGGATCATCTTACTAACATGGATGTAACCTGTTTCGTCGTAGTAATTCACATCATAGTTTTGAAACAGATAGAAACAAAACAAAATAATAGAACCCAGCAAAATTAGTTTGTTTTAAGTTATGAATCTGGTAACTCTCATAAAATGACTTTCCCCTGTCCTCTATGCTCTAACCTGATTTTTCACATGCCATTTCCACTAAACACTCGCTTTATTCGATTTACTCAGATAGGAATAAAATTTTCTAAATGCGAGTATTAATCCAAATACAATAAGGATAATCCATGATAAAAAAGTAATCCACGCAGAAATTATAGTTAATGTTGGTTTGAACTCGAATGTAATGTGATTAACACCCTTTTCCGCTTTAATCCCCATTACTCCACCCTCAAACTCTTGTATCGGTGTTTTCAAATTATTTACTGATGCAACCCACCCATTGAAAATGGTCTGTTCTAAAATTACGTAGCTCGTTTCATCCAATGTCATTTGAACTTCAAATTTATTAGGAGTATAGCTAATATACTCAGGAATTAAGACATTATCTTTGTTCTCGATATTAAGTGGAGTATCTATATCCGATGAGATATTCTTCTCACTTACTGCAAATACAACAGGATCCCCCTTGTTAGGTAGTTCCCCTTGGTCATAAGCTTCTTTAAATTTTAATAATTCAAAACTGCCAACGTATCCTCCGGTTTGAAATTCTCTAGTTAAAATAGTATGTCCTATAACGTTGAGAGGGGTAGGATCTGTGAAGGAGTTACCAATCTCTCTCGGATAGTTGTTGTATTTTGATTCAATATAATGGTCATAAGATTCAGGCTTTTCTGAAGTGCCAATAGTAAACTCTTCATTTCTTAATACTCCTAATGCTCCAAAAATGATTATACAAACACAAATGAGAAGTAAATTCCTTTTACTGTCAACAGAAAGAAGGCGTTTAAATAAGAAAAGTATGACTATAGTCCCCAATAATTCCATAACAGTGAATCTTGGGATATTTACAGTGTTAATTTTAAATATATATATCATTACTAGAAAACTAATCAAAACTGTTAGCGCATAAAGAGCCAACTTAGTGTTCTCTTTCAGTCTTTTTGTTAGTTCTAAGTTATTATTATTGATAATCTTGTTAAAATTGTACATTGCATAGAAAGTTAAATAATAGAAATATAAATATCTAAAACCTGTAGGGAATTTAAAAGAATCAAGACTTGGCATAAACTCATAATAAAATCTATATATTGGTCCATAGTTACCCATAGTAGTGAAAATAGATAAAATTATTAAGAATATCATCATGTATTCAAACTTTTTTTTTGGAAATGTTACAAACACTAATAATATAACTGGTAAAGACATATAAATATTATTCATAGATAAATCTATGTCTAATCTTGATGCATGTAAGATTTGTACCAAAACAGGAGATAAAAAGCTAGTAAAATACCAATGATTTAGTGATGAAGCAGTCGATAGTTCCCAAGAAAGCTCTCCTCTTGTTATTTGGGATATTATCTCAAGAGTAGTTACTATACTTACAAATCCTGAAAAGAAAGCAACTATAAAAGCAACAAGAAAATGCTTAAAATGTTCAAGTGCAATTGTTGCTTTCTTTTTGCCACCAAAGGCTGTTTTAATATCAAATATGTATTCAATAAGGATAAAAAATACACTCATGAATAGAAATGGAGGATAATTATTTAATATTAACATTCCTATGGTAACTCCGAGTAAAATACTCCACCTGTATTTATTTTCAAGAGACCATTTTTTATACGAAAGATGTAATAATGGAAAAAGAACCATAGGTACTAGAAAAGTTAAATGTTGAGCATTACTAACAAATTGTCCACATGTTGCGTAAGCTACTCCCCCAACCATAGAAATCCAAGGGTTTCTGAAGGCTATAAATATTGATATATACATAAACAGAGCAGCAAACAGAATCAGTAGAATATATTGAATTTGCATTAAATACTGAGAGTAGCCTATAAAGCCTAACAATATGGTAAGTGGAGACCATATTGAAACTCCTATTAAATGTGACAAAGGCACTCCTCTATATGAAAAAGGTTCCCAGAGAGGGAGTTGACCATGTTGCAGAGCATCTGAGATTGCAACAGATAGTGGAAATGCTGCAGCATAAACGTCCCATTTCAGCCATAGCTTTCCGCTTAAAATTGAAACATAGGTTATCAACAATACTAGCACCATTAAAAATACACTATAAAAAATCGGGTGTTTTTTAATTGATAGCGATATTCTATTCAAACTCCACACCTCTTCAGAATTTTAAAATATCTTACGTTAGTTTTAATTTAGGAAATCTTTAATTGTCATTCCTCACCACATCATCTTCTTCCACATATTCGCCGACCTGAACTTCAATTAATATAAGGTCAATCTTCCCCGGGTTCATAACTGAATGCTCTTTCCCCATAGGAATTAATGCAGATTCATTTGTCCTTATTAGGGACTCCTTATCATTAATCCTAACAAGCGCCGTTCCGCTGACTACAATCCAATGCTCGTTTCGGTGATAGTGCTTTTGAACGCTGAGCTCCTGCCCAGGCTTCACTACAACTCTCTTTATCTTATATTGTGGTGCTGAGTCCAGAACTGTTTGATGCCCCCATGGCCGATAGCTTGTAACATGGTTATGCCGCAATTGAGAATTCTTATTTGTTAGTTCGCCAACAATCTCCTTCACCTTTTGTGACGAACCTTGCTTTGCAATAAGCAGCGCATCCGGAGTATCAACTACAATAAGATCATCTACATCTACCGTAGCTATCGTTCTGTCCTCCGAAAATATCAAATTGTGAGCTGAATCTATACCCAAATAATTATCAGAAATTGTATTAAAATTTTCATCTTTAGGCAGCTCTTCGTACAGTGATTCAAAGCTGCCTAAATCAGACCAACCAATATCCGATGGGACCATTTTTACACTTTGACTATTTTCCATAACTGCATAATCAATACTGTTTGAAGGGATAGACTCCATGTGCTCTTTTTGAACACGAACCGTATCATAATGTAACTGCGACTCCTCAAAAGCGATTAAAGAACGTTTATAAATTTCAGGAGCATGCTGTTCTAGTTCGTTCAAAAAGACCCCCGCCTTAAACATGAACATCCCGCTGTTCCAATAGAAGTTACCTCTGTCTATATATTTTTCTGCAGTCATTTTATCGGGCTTTTCCTTGAATGAAATAACTTCAACTCCATCAGACTCTATATATCCGTAGCCCGTTTCAGGATAATAAGGTGTAATACCAAACGTAACAAGATGGTTATTATTAGCCAACATCTCTGCCTTATTTATACAACGAGCATATTCCGTCTCGTTCTTAACAATGTGATCAGAAGGAGTAACCATCACCAGTTCGTCTTTATGTACAGATAAACAGGCGAGAGCAATCGCAGGAGCGGTATTTCTTCCAATCGGCTCAAGGATGAATCTATCAGCTTCAACTTTTATCTCTCGTAAATGATCCAATGCCAAAAAGTACTGTTCCTCGTTTGAAACAACCACTGTTTTACTGCAAAAAGGCTTGTTGCGCAATATGGTCATTTGAAATAAAGATTGATCAGAAAGTATTTTGATAAATTGCTTAGGATATAGTGTTCTTGACAGAGGCCATAACCTCGTTCCATTTCCACCACATAGCACTACGTTAATCATTGAATGTGTCTCCTAACTCTCCATGTCAAGCGCAAGAATATCTTGAGCAGCTTTAACGGTGAAGAATTTCTTGATATATTCTCCCGACGTCGCAGAGTATGCGTTCCACTTGGATTCATCGGTGTATAAATCGATAACCTCGTTAGCGAATTGTTCAGGGGCATCGGCGATTATCATTACTTTATCTGCTTCAAATATCCCCTCAGCTCCAATTGAAGTTGTCACAACAGGAACTTGATATTGTAATGCCTCTACTACCTTTCCTTTGACTCCTGCTCCGAAACGCAGAGGAACCACAACTACACTACAGCTTTCGTAATATCTCTCTAACTCTTCATCTGAAACATAGCCTGTGACTAATATACTGTCATTTTGTCTCTCCTTGATATCATCAGGAGGGTTCGATCCAACAACATGCAGTCTAATTTCCGGGATAGATCTCTTTACCTGAGGGAATACCTCATTTAGAAACCAAATAACTCCGTCATAATTGGGTTTATGATTAAACCCGCCAACAAAGAGCAAATCTTTTCTAACCCGATAATTTACAATTGCGTGTTGGTCCCCAAACACATGTTCATAAGGAAACAATGGAATGTTTCTAATCTTCTTATCTGGCAGCTGGTCTATGAGCACTTTTTGTTCATATGAACCAACAACATGGACCACATCGGCCAATCGGAATAATTTAAACTCAATTTCCTTCCACTCTTCAGAAGACTTTAACAAGCTGGGGTTTTGTGTAAGTTCATAGTTCCGTAACTCTCTGAGATAATGTAAATCATGTCCAAAATAAATAATTTTGGCATCGCTATACTTCTTGAACACGTCGATATATTTAATCGAAATATGAGGACGATTCAAATAGACATAATCAATATACTGTCCGTTCGTTTTAATCCATTGATTGATGTTCTTCGCGTAGTAGTTACCGTAAAGCACCTCTACTCCAAGCTGCTGCAAGTTGCTCGTGTAAGGCTCATGACGGTAAAAATTATCACCAATGAATATAACGTGAAATCCCATTGAGATCATAAGTTTGGTATAAAAATAAGTACATCTTCCTCCCGCATCTTTGTCAAAATGAGGGACATAATGATCGACAATAACAACGGTTTTCTTAGTTCGACTTCTATCCCTTGCCCAAAAGACATTCTCTGCATTGTCGAAATGTTCCGTGAGCAATGTCTCCTTCCATTTGTCCATGAACTTTTCTTTGTTTTCTAGTTGATACTTTTTAATACCGGTGTTAGTGTCTGTCCCATGTGAAATCCCTTCAAAATGGACGATTACAGATTTCGGTTGGAATAGCACCTTATATCCAAGCCTTCTCACTTCAAACGCAAGATCGGTGTCTTCAAAATAAGCGGGTACATATCTCTCATCAAAACCACCTAGCCTCTTCCATAAATCATGGCGAATCATGATGGCAGCTCCAGAAATATAATCAGCTTCCTTAACGTAGTTAAATTCTGCTTGCTCTGGATCACCAAGTCTTCCATAATTCCATCCGCTCGCATCATTCCAAATAATGCCTCCAGCTTCCTGCTGCCTCCCATCTGGATAAATCAGCTTAGAGCCAACCATTCCTACAGAATCATCAAATTCAATAAGGTCTACCAATGAATCAAGCCATCCAGGCTGAACATTAGTATCATTGTTGAGGAAAAAGATATATTTTCCTTTCGCGTATTTAGCTGCGTTATTACAATTCAATAAAAATCCCCTGTTGTGCCCATCTCGTACTATTTGAATATTAGATATATGAGCAGAAGCATTAACTGTCTCATCCGTTGACATATCATCTGCTAGAATGACTTCATAGGCTATGCCTTGTGTGTTGTCTTTGATTGATGCCAAGCAAGCATAAGTATAATTCCACTGATTATAGACTGGAATAACAATGCTAACTAAAGGCTCATTGTACTGATCAAATTCAATATGCTGAAAATCTTCATTCTGATAGAGCTGCAATTCAGGTCGATTAACTTCTTGAGTATGGCGTTCCATATAATTATCTATTCTGCTTTCTAACTGCTTCGCTTCTTCTGAGTTCAAATAATACTTAAGCTTCTTAATATTTGTCTTATTAAGTTTCCCAAGCATTTGCTTAGGATTTCTGACTGTCTTGGCAATTAATTTGGCCAACACTCTTCTTCTGCTGTCACGAGGAATCATTTTGTCTCGTATTTTGTAATAGCTATTTAGTAAGTTCCAACCAGAAGAATTATAGATATTATGGAGTCGGCGTTCTTGTTCTAATAGCAAATCTACATGGCCTTTCAAATTCGTAATTGTTACTTCCAGGCTTTTATTTTGACTTACTAATCTTTCATTGAGAGATTGTACATCATTACTTTGCAAGTAAATTTCATCAATCTGAGTCAGTAAACTCGAGCTCTTCTTTTTTTCTGCCGTAACTTCTTCTTTATATTTTTGAATTTCTAATAGTAATTCTTTTTTATCATTAAGCAGCTGCTCCATCTGAGAGTATTGATCTCGTAAAAATCCCAACTCCTGATCCAATAACCTGATGTGATCGTTTCTTTCTTCTACTTCATTTTGCAGGGAGTTTATTCTATCTACAATAGAAATATACTTCCCCTGATAGCCTTTGGCTGAGTAAAATTGTGAGTCGGCAATCTCTAGATTAGAACATACAGCGATCATATATTTTTCATATTGAATTTCCTGAGGATCGTTCAGGTTTCTATATGGATGGTGTCCTTCAACGGAATCAAGCACTGAAACAACCTCAAACCGTTGAGATAGAATGTGCGTATGTTTGAAGAAACGTCCTAATAATTCTGTAAACTCCTCCCTGTAAAGCTCTTTAATATGAAAGGGATTTTTGTATTGGCTATTATCGCTGTAGTGTAACTTATTGGGTGTCGATATGACCAGAACTCCATCATGTTTCAGAACTCTACTGATCTCTTCAAGAAATCGGAGCTGAATCGTTTCATCTACATGCTCTAAGGTTTCAAATGAAATTACCACATCAAATTGTTGATCATCAAAAGGGAGCTTTTCTATACTAGAAACCAAAAATTTGGTATTCATATTTCCGTACTTTTCCGTTGCCTCAGCTATGGTACTATTGTCTATGTCTACTCCGTGAACAGAAGAAGCAGTCTGAGATAAAATATAGGAACCGTACCCTTCACCACAGGCTGCATCAAGCACTCTTTTTCCACGTACTAGCTCAGAAACTGATTGATATCTCTGAATATGTTCAATCTGCAGTTCCTTATCCTCAATGTCCGGGATATATCTTTCTCCAGTAAATTTCATTATTGCTACCCTACCTTCTCTTACAGAACTGTAAATGACACATCATCTAATTGAATGATCCCACTCAATGTGTCTTTTCCTTGAGGCAGAACCTCTATTATAAAAGCATCGTGCACCCAGCTATGTTGCCGATGCTCTTCCTGTGTACCAGAAGCGATTGCTGGTGAAATCGTGTACTGCCCATGATTTAAGCTTGGAAAGTCAAATTCAAAACTAAAAATATAGTTTGTCCCCGCCTTGATTGGGTAAAGTCTTTCTCCAATGACAAAACTGTTCGTCTGGCCAATTATTGTCCCAAGTCGATCCTTGACAGAAAATCCGATAATAGGGTCTTCAATCTCACGGAACACGTCCAGCCTGATGAGGACCCTTATTCTCTCTCCCGGGTCTACAATGCTTACTTTCTGTCTTGATCGTATTTCTACTACGGAAATTCCCGTAATCAATGCAGAATCGTCCCCCATTACATCCAGTTCATCTGCCAAGGGATCTATATCGTTAATCAGCGAGTTTTTAAGGTCTATGGACCTCTCTTCCGATTGACTGTAATTGTATTTTTTATAATTTGCTCCGATCATAAACGCCTGATATTTCTTGGATATTTCTTTGGGTGTTCCTTCGTCTATAAGCTCTCCCTCGTTAATCCATATCACCCTGTCACAATACTTATTAATAACAGACATATCGTGGGATACCACTATGATTGTTTTTTCCTTTTTCAATTCATCTATTTTTCTATAGCACTTTTGTTGGAATCTTATATCCCCTACACTCAATGCTTCGTCAACAATTAATATGTCAGGATCCACATTTATAGCCACGGCAAATGCTAATCTTACAAACATACCGCTTGAATAAGTCTTAACAGGATGATTGATAAATTCACCTATATCAGCGAACTCAAGAATTTCATTAAGCCGAAGATCCATTTCACTTCGTGAGTAGCCCATGATTGTTCCGTTCAAATATATGTTCTCTAATCCTGTTAAATCCGGGTTAAAGCCTGCCCCCAGTTCAAGCAGTGCTGATATTTTACCTTTTATATTAATCGTGCCTGAGGTTGGGCTTAGAACTCCTGTTACTAATTTTAGTAGTGTGGATTTTCCAGATCCATTTTTTCCTATAATCCCTACACACTCACCACTTGAAATAGAAAATGAAACTTCATTTAAAGCCATAAAATCCAGATGACGTTTTTTTCTAAACAATGCTTCCTTAAGGCGATCGGTAGGCCTGCTATATAATTTGTACTGCTTGGATAATTTCTTAGCCTCTACTACCATTTCTGAACTCATTATATCTCTACTCCTTACAACACATCTGCAAAATGAGGTTTAAGCTTTTTGAAAAGTACATATCCAACAACAAAAGTAACTAATGTGAATATCCAAAAGTAACTAGTTAAGATACTATCTTCCCAGAACCATCGCTGATCAATAAATGTGTTTCTCATGCCGTTTGTGATATAAAACATCGGATTCAATTTAAATAGAAACTGCAGATTAATCGGAACCATGTCTAATGGATAAAAAATAGGGGTCAACCAAAAACCAAATTGCATAAACATAGCGACAATCTGTGCAATATCCTTCAGGAAAATAACCAAAGAGCTAGTTATCCATGTGATACCTAAAATCAGAACTATAGACGCAAACAAATAATATATTACTTGTAAATGGTAAATTGACAGTTCATACCCATAAATGAGAAACATCCCGAATAAAAATACTAGAAAAAACAAATGAACAAATAATGCTGATGAAATTTTAACTATTGGTAATATCTCAATTCTAAAAACAACTTTCTTTACTAGAAAAGCATTTTCAGTTATTGCACTGGTCGATGATTGGACAGCATCAGAGAAAAAATTCCACGGGATAATAGCACAACAAAGCCATAAAATGAACGGAACATTATCTACTGGAGTACTACGAAATCCTACTTGAAATACAAACCAAAAAAGCAATATGGATATTAAAGGCTGTACAAAAGCCCAAATTATCCCAAGGTATGACCCCAGATAACGTTTTTTAAAATCATTTTTCGTTAAGTCTTTAAATAGGCTGAATTTATGTTTCATATCTATTAACATTTCTCTTCCTCACTAAAGATGATATAAATTGATCGGCCCTTTCTAAAAAAAATAAGCCGGTTATATGAAAATTTCTACTGTACCAAGTGTTAACAAATTTAATCATGTGATAAAATAATTGTCGTATCTACTAGAAAAGGAGAATTCTACCTTGTCGAATCCAGTATACGGTAAATCCGCTAAGCCATCGAGCGGTATTGATCCGAAGAACCAAATCAGTGTCACACGATGGATTCTAGTCATTGGCTTCATCTTATTTTTGTTGTGGGCTCCGTTCCAGATTGCCCTTTTTAATGGACAAATGTTAAATTTCGAGCAGCCAATCTATTGGGCAGTACTCATCTCAACTCTCTTAATGTTCCTATGGATCGCCAGCTATTACAAAGAAATTAAGCTGGAGACACAACGAGATTGGCTGCTGGTCGCTGTCCTGTTGCTTCCATTAACTTATGTCATCTCTCTTATATCGGCAGCCTCCCACTATCTTGCAACGAACATGGTACTCATTCAATGCATTTATGCGGTTGTATTTGCCATTGGAGTGTATATTCTCCAAAGCAAACAAATCAATCATATCATACATTTGGCAATTTTGGGTATTTCATATGTTATTGTCGGATTTGGTCTATTGAACTGGCTGGGAGGGCCGAATCTGGCAGCGAATCTTGTCGGATGGTTTACGAGCGCTGTACAAGATGGTAAATACATCGATGCCGTGATGGTTGATTCTAACGGTCCGAGGCTTACCTCAGTATTCCAATATGCTAATACATATGCAGCATTTCTCATGGCTCTGCTCTTTGCATCCATCTTTAGCTTAGTTAGATCTAATAAATGGTACGGTCAGTTAACTCATGGATTTATGCTTGTTCCGATCATTGTCTCCATTATGCTGACTTTGTCGAGAACGGGTCTTGTTCTTCTCCCGGTTGTTTTTGTTGTGTTATTGCTGTTCCTCAAGCCTGCAAAACAAATTTTATGGATCATATACTGTCTCATAGCGGGCGCAGCGACGGTAATTGTACTTAATCCTATTACTTCAGCAGGTCTGGCATTGCATGAACAATATTCAGCATCTACAGCTTTAAACGGCTGGATTTACCTGATTGTTGCATCTATTGCTGTGGCAGTTCTTGCCTGGGTTATTCAGAGCTATGCTGCTTCCCGCCTGACAAACGGAGTACAGCGCTGGTCTGATCGCAAATTATCGAGCCTATGGATTCCCATCGGATCTTCCATTGTTGCCATTATTGCAGCTCTGCTGCTTCTGTTTACGAGTCTCAAAAACATTTTGCCCGACAGCATTCAAGTTCGTTTGGAGAACATCAACTTTAACCAGCACAGTGTGCTCGAGCGATTTACGTTCTATCGGGATGCACTGAAGCTGCTAGCCGACTATCCAATCATTGGAGCCGGCGGTGGAGCTTGGGCGGCTTTATATGAAACGTACCAGAATAACCCGTACACGAGTCGCCAAGCGCACAACTTTTTCATGCAATATCTCGTAGAGGTCGGTATTCTAGGATTCATTATTTTTATGGCCTTTATGATCTTTATTATCTGGAAATATATCAGAGGGTACATTCGTCAGTCGGAGCAAGACAGAGAGTCCCATTTCCTGTATTTCATCATTACATTCTCAATCCTGGTTCATAGTATTCTAGACTTTAATATGAGTTATGCATTTATAGGTATGCTCGTCTTTCTCGGGTTCGGCGGTATGGCCGCGGTTATGGATAATAAGCCCCTGAAGAAGCTCAGCTTCAAAGGAGCAGGTATTCGTTACCTATATGTCGGGGCTGTAGGTATTCTGTCTATCTTTGTACTATTTACTTCGGTTCGTTATCTGCAGTCCAGCTACGCTGCTGTCGATGCACAGCAAGTCGTTCAGAAAAGTCAGGATTTTAATGAAATCAAGACAGCGCTGGATAAGGACCTGTCCATCCGAGACACTCACCCGGATTCCTTGCTGCTGATGGCAGAGATCTACCAGCAGGTCTATACACAGACTCAGGATGAACAGTATTACAATGAGGCAATGGCATGGATTAACAACGGGCTTGAAGAGGAGCCTTATAATAAAAATATGCTAAAACGCAAGATTTCTCTTCTCCAGACAAAAGGGGAGAATGAGCAAGCATTTGCTATTCAGGAAGAAAAAGCCGCCAACTTTGCTTGGGATATTGATTGGTACGAGACGCTGATCAGCCAAGCCTTCGAATATGGTTACCAAGCTCTTGGCAATCAGGATACAGCGAAGAAGGACGAATACTTCGCAGCAGGATTACAAGCTTACCAGCATGTAGTAGAGGGTATCGAGCATCTGAAGACACTGCCTGAAGGACAGCTCCAAGGGCGTGCATTTGAAATCACACCCGCTATTGCTCTGAATGCAGGTAAGATACAATTTATGAAGAATCAATCCGCTGAAAGCGCAGCTACCTTAAAGCAAGGTTTGACAGAAGATATGAATGACCCTGCCAATCAAGAACTAGCCCGGTGGTATCTGGCATCATTACAAAAAGCAGGCCAAACCGACGAACAGGTCTACAATCAGTTAATTGGAATTCAGCCTGAAGCAGATGAGCAAATCGATCAGTTAGCCTCTTTAAATTTCTAGCAATACAAACAAAGCAGCGAGTTGAAGAGTTGTCTTCAGCTCGCTGCTTTTTTAGATCGATAATCCTTGCTTATTTCAAAGTCCGATAAGAGCTCAAGAGCTCCTCCAGATATTCACTTAATCCTTCACGAAGCTCTTCACGCTGCATCGCATAATGAAGAGTGGTCTGGATAAATCCTAACTTCTCTCCGACATCATGACGAGTTCCATCGAAATGGTATGCCAAAATGTCTCTGCTGGCACCAAGTGTAGCAATCGCATCCGTCAGCTGGATTTCACCATTCACACCCGTATGTTGATTCTCAAGGATATTGAATATATCTGGTGTTAATATATAACGCCCCATAATCGCCAGATTAGATGGGGTGCTTCCTACTGGTGGTTTCTCTACTAAATTATTGGCTGTATATACTCTATCTTCGATTTGATTTCCTTCTATAATTCCATATCTCGATACTTGTTCCCACGGAACGGGTTGAACTCCTACTACAGGCTGTTCATGCTGCTCATATATACCCATCATCTGCTGCAAACAAGGAGGATCAGATTCAACAATATCATCTCCAAGTAATACGGCAAACGGCTCATTTCCTATAAACTTACGAGCACACCAGATTGCGTGCCCGAGTCCCTTAGGTTCCTTTTGTCTAATATAATGGATATCTGCCATCTCAGAAGATTTACGAACTTCTTCAAGCAACCCCCATTTTTGTTTTGATGCCAGGTTATGCTCCAGTTCAAAATAGTTATCAAAATGATCCTCGATCGCTCTTTTTCCTTTACCTGTCACGATAATAATGTCTTCTATTCCGGAGGCTACCGCCTCTTCCATTATGTATTGGATCGTAGGCTTGTCTACGATCGGCAGCATTTCCTTGGGCATTGCTTTGGTCGCTGGCAAAAATCGTGTACCTAGTCCAGCCGCAGGAATTATCGCTTTTCGAATCTTCATTCAGAGATCTCCCTCGTTAAGATATGAATTCATTATAAAGGAATGAACTGGAAACTTCTCTAAGCAGAATCAATTTCATAACTCATTAAAACAACGACGAGTATGGAATTGCTTTGATACTTGGAAGCTTTTCATGGCTTTAATATCTCTACATGATGATGTTCATATAATAAATTTTTCACTAGCAAAAAGAGCCACCCTCTTCATTGTAAAGAGAGCGGCTCTAATTCATTTTTATTTCACCAATTGCCCGCGTGTTACGCCTAGCTGGTTGGTTGCCTTAAGTGTCTTCCATACCTGTGTACCGCTGATCTCACCGCGCAGTGCACGGTTGTACAGTCCAAGCACCTCACGTACCTGCTCCGGTGTCTCTTCCAAGAACTCTACGCGGTAGCGGGATACACCCAGATCCATGAAGTTCGTCAGGTACTCGGCACCGGATTGCTCGACGGCATTGTATACCGTGTTCCGGCAGCCTTCATCGACACGTACCGGATGGGACATGCCAATACGGTCCTGCAGGGATACGCTGTGATCTTCACAAGGACGTCCGCAGTTCGTGTAGTCCGTTCCCTCACTGAGGAACGTACAATACACACAGTGCTCTGTATGGAACATCGGCAGATGCTGATGAATAACGACTTCCATCTTGTCTGTACGGGAACGCTCCAGCAGATCGACCATTTGCTGAATGTTCAGGTCATAAGACGGAGTAACCGCATCACAGCCTGCTTCAAGGAACAGCTCAACCGCTTTATGATTAGCAATGTTCAGCGAGAAGTCACCGATCAGCTCCGGATGATTCGCCTCCGGGTTCTCCATGCGATGACGCAGGTAGAAATACAGTGCGCCCGTATTACGAACCAGCACCGCGTCCGGCTTCAGACGCAGGATGTTGTTATGGTAGCCGTTCTCACCAGGCATGTGGATGCGTGGTGTAACGAGTGCAATTTTCTTGCCTGCAGCATGCACCATCTCTACCGCAGCCGGGAACTGCTTGATGAACTCGAAGTCTGCATAGATAAAGTCTACTCCCGCTTCAAGACAAGCCTCTACTTGAGGCAGACTGCGGCATAATGCGGTAAGCTCCGCTGCACCGCGCTTCACCGCTGGAGCTGGCTTAACGGAATCACCGTAAACCTCCACTTCACGCTTCACATATACCGGCGGCTTCGGACGTTCTCCTGCCAGCATTTCCACTGCCTGACGGCGAATGTTGTTCAGCTCCCGCATTGGAATAATGATATCTCCATGCAGCTGTACATCCAGTTCCTCGAGCTGATACACTGTACCACCCAGTCGTCCAAACTGCTCTTCGAGCAGCTCATCATTCATCGGGCGTTTCTTCGCTAGTTCAAGCTCCATCTCTGAGTTCACCTGAACGGTAGTGCCTTTCTGCACATCGGTCCACCAGGTTTCGAGTGGCTGCCCTGGTCTTCCTACCGCCTTCACATGAACCGGGAACACACGATATGGCTTCTCTGTCTCATAGCTTTGACGCAGACGCTTATCCAGCGCTGGGTCGTTGGTCTTCCAGATTCGATCGCCTTCATGCAGACGGCGCAGATCCACATCACTGCGGCCAGGCACAATGTCGATGATCCAGCCTTCGCCTGCTTCGCCTTCAATCTTCACGCCTTTACGACGAATATCATAGACACGTCCGCCTTCTTCGCGTTTGGTCGGATCGCCGGCATCAAATACAATACCGTCTCCACGCTTCACTGGGGCTTCCAGTTTACATACGACGCCGTCACGAAGTATTTTTTCTACACGGCCCAAGTATACTCCGCGGCTCTTCGGAAACGTTCCGTCCACCAGCTTCTTGTTGTTGGTCCCTTCAAGGAAGCCATGCGTAAAGCCACGGGAGAAGCTCTGCTGCAGCTCACGAATCTCCTCAGAGCTAATTGGATCCTTAATCCCGTCAAAATAGGCATCAATGGCTTTGCGATATTTGCTTACTACATTCGCTACATATTCCGGTGTCTTCAGACGCCCTTCTATCTTGAAGGAAGTAACACCGGCCTCAATCAGCTCAGGCATAATGTCGATTGCAGCCAGGTCCTTCGGAGATAACAGATAAGCAACATCACCCATTGGCTTCTGCTCGCCATCCACCATCAGATCATAAGGAAGACGGCAGGCCTGTGCACACTCACCGCGGTTCGCAGAGCGTCCGCCCCACATCTCGGAAGTCAAACATTGACCTGAATAAGAAACGCAGAGTGCACCATGCACGAATACTTCCATCGGCAGTTTCGCTTGCTCCCCGATTTTTTGAATCTGCTTCAGATTATTCTCACGGCCTAGTACGACACGTTCAATATCAAAAGGCTTCGTAAACTCTACCGCCTCCGGCGAAGTAATCGTCATTTGAGTTGAACCGTGAATTGGGAAATCTGGCGAGATTTCGCGGATCAGCTTCACTAGACCCAGATCCTGCACAATTACTGCATCCACACCTGCATCTACACAAGCATCAACCAATTCTTTGGCGTCCGCCAGCTCATTTTCAAATACTAATATGTTAAACGTCAGAAAGCCCTTGACTCCATAGCTATGCAAAAAAGCCATAATCTCAGGCAGCTCTTCCATCCGGAAATTGTTCGCTCTTGCGCGAGCATTAAACTTCTCCACACCGAAAAAGATTGCATCTGCGCCATTCGCTACTGCTGAACGCATACAATCCCAATCGCCGGCAGGTGCTAACAGCTCGACATCTTCTCTTCTCAATGCTTTTGTATTCATATATCCTCCTAAACGGGCTCTTTTTACTTTGCCTATATCCTAATACATCGTTCAAATGATCAACTAAATACTCTATCAGTGTAGCCATTCTGCTAAACAACTATAATAGTGTATCAAATCCTTGTTCTTTCCTCTACTACTTCCTGAAAAAACCGAAATTTCCGTCCATTCTCCATGGACTTTTCTATCAACAGTGTAACAAGGGTCCTTCTTTAACTCTATAAAAAAAGAACCCGCATGCCAAATAAATTTAGCTCTGCCGGTTCTTCACCGTATTCATTATTTATTGAATGAAAAAGAATCAAGCGTCTTCGAAAGAGCATTCAGCTGTACTTCCGTTCGATTCGCATCATTCAGTGCTGCGGTTACGGTGTAAGTTATGCCGTCATGCTCAAATACAAGCTGCCTGCCTTGCATGGGAACTCCCTTCTCGACTTCATGATAAGTGAACTCTGTCGCTGGCTCTCCTGCAAAGGTCACATTTTTTGTATCCGTCACACGGAAATCCTTGCGGCTCTGGGCCGCTTCAGCATAAGATTCGCGGAGCTGACTGACGGCCATCTCTACGGATATCTCCTTATCCACATGAATGGAGAAAAACCCTCCTGTAAACTGATACGCTACAATCGTGGATTCAAATCGGTTCTCCACTGGAGTCCAGTATCTCGGTATATCGAGCGTGTAGCCATATGTTTTGGAAGTCCGGGTGATCATACTCGACTTATTCACTAAATAAGGATCTTCGCCCAGCTTGCCAAAATTTTCGGAGACGGTATCATAATCAATCTCGAGCGAAGCGAGGATCTCTTCGAACAAGCCCTCATCTCCTGCCGCCGTCTCAGGTACAGCGTATTCCAAATAGTAACGATATCCGTTCTCTTGAATCAGCACATTGTATTCCGTTGTCCAGCCATCTCCAAAATCATATTGGAACTGGTTCACCTGAGCATCCTTACCCGCTACGTTCAGCGTGTAGGAATCGACCTCCCGGTGAGCATCCTCCACGAACACATCCCGCATCCACTGATTCAGCTTGTCGCTCCAATCCTTAAGTGATGCGCCTTCCGGCGCCGAAGTCACCTGGAGGGATAAATGCGTCCCTTCCTTACTCTCATAGATCAGGGACTGATTATCCTTGTCCCACTCCGCGGGCACTGACAAGGCTATACCATAATCTTCGTTATACACTGACGTCATGCCATTCTCAACCGTGGACAAATCCTTCATTGTCGTATCCGATATGTTGAATGAAGTGCGGAAAGAATTCAGCAGTGAGGCATGCTTTTGCAGATCCTTGTAATTGACAGCCTCATAGTCGGAAAAATAGACTTCATACAGGCGCCCATGATCGTAGTATTGTCTTGCTTCCCAGAACATACCGTCGCCATCCTTGGTCACGATACGGGCATAAGGTGTAACAGCCTCTCCATAGGCTTCACGATCCATGACGGTCTCGCCCATATCCTTGGCGTCCTGAACAAGCTGCTGCAGCATATCCTCCGCATCCAGCTCTACTTCCTGATCACTGACCAGCACTTCAAGATAATATGTGCCTTCGGCGTTCATGAAGCTGGTAAAGTCCTCACTCTCATTGTAGGATCCTCCCACAATCAGTCCGGTTGGATAATTCATAGACCATTCGTAGTAACTGTTCCCTATCTTTGTCTTGCCTAGATCGCTATCAATTTCGTTCTCCGGATTTTCCTGAGGAGCTTCAGCACCATTCGCTTTCATACGAATAACCAGCTCACCTTGATTTGACTTATGAAGTGTGGCTCCAATACCTGCAGCTACTGGGCGCAGCGGGACCATAAGCACATCCTTCACCATCTTGGGTGCAGCAGCCATTTCTACTTTTTCCCCATCGATCCAGGCGGTCTTGCTCCCGATGGTAAGTGCAACCGTATGTGGACCATCCATGACTTTGACGACATCTTCCCCGGATAGACGAATCTCGCTATGGAAAGCTTTTTTGAATACCCCTACCGGAACCATCAGCGTTCCCTGCTCCACATAGGGCTTATGAATCGTTTGCTTCTCTCCATTAATGGTTGCCGTCTGGCTTCCCGTCCTTAGTCTCAGCTCTTCCACAAGATCAGAAGCTGCAGCCGGCTGTACTGCACTGCTTAACACAATGATGCCCGTCAATAGCGCCGTTGTAATGGTACGTACCGTTCTTGTATTCATCGATCTACCTCATCCCATGCTTCGTCTTCAACTGAAACGACCGAATTTTCACCCTGCGTCAATACCAGATATCGAGTTACGATGTCTCCATCTGACTGCATGAGCAGCTTCACTTTCTGGCCAGGCAGATACTTCTTAAGCAGCTCATTAATATCGACAACCGAAGTGACTCGCACCCCATCTATGCTGTACAGCACGTCACCTTCTTGGATTTTGGCCTTCTCTGCTTCATTCGTATGAACACTCGTAACGGTCAAAGGATCATCAGTTGGCAGCCCCACAATGGCCGACCAGCTCTCCTCCAGCGTAAGCCCCAGACTTGCGCGCTTGACTTCGCCATATTTAAAGTAATGATGGATTACATAATGTACCGTCTCCGCAGGGATCGAGAAGCCTGTATTCTCCACTCCAACCGCTGCATACTTCATCGTGTTAATCCCGATCACTTCACCCTTTAGATTTACGAGCGGACCGCCGCTGTTCCCCGGGTTAATGGCTGTGTCGCTTTGAATCAGACGATAGGATGCATTCACTCCCCGATTGAGCCCGCTGACCACACCTACTGTAGCTGAATTCCGCAGGGAAAAAGACACCGGTGTGCCGATCGCAATGACGGTCTCGCCCACCCGCATATGGGAGGAGGAAGTGGCCAGCTTCGCTGTTTTCAACGATTTCGCATTGATCTTAATCAGTGCTAAATCGCTGGTCGGGTCGCTGTAACTGTCAGTGATCTTATAGGTCTTACCATCGGATGTGACTACAACTGCATTGGATAAACCGTCAATGACATGGGCGTTCGTCACAATCCATCCGTTTGATCTGATAATGACACCCGTTCCGTGCGTCAAATTGTAACGATCAGAGCTTCCTCCTTCTGCACCTGCATCCGGGCGTCCTATGATTCCAACAACAGAAGGGGATACGGCCTTGACAACCTCCGGTATTTCATCTTTTGCTGTATAAATGAATGTTCCTGTCTTCGTGTCATATTGACCTGTACCGCCTAACGCTTTCATAAGGTCTTTTGAATTTATGTATATTTGATCATCCTGTAGCTTCGCATTCAGCTTAACACTAGCGCCTTCGATTACTGCCGGGTTAATCGCACTTGCCCCAAGCATAAGGATTGCCATGACAGCAGCTGTTGTCATTTTTGTTCTTACCTTGTTTAGATTGAGATTTGTGTCCTTGTTTCTATCCGTTATTCTATCGTTATTTGCGTTTCTAGCTCTAGTTCTATCTATATTATTACGTTCCAAATGGCTTCACCGATTCCTCTCCCAATCTATCATTCTCTTACTCTTATGTGACATTCTGAATCCATACGCCAGGTGCATTCTTTCTTCAAAAGAGGATTAAAAAACACCTTCCCTTCACACAGGGGAAAGTGTTCTGCAAATCTACTTATGTTGTATGTAACCGTCTAGCTCAACCAATGCTTGATCATCGCATAATCGGTAATTAGAAATACGATTAAGCTGACTACACCAAAAGCAATGGCAAACAAATTCTTCTTGGGTGCCTTGATCAGTCGAACAACACCGATGAAGATAATAATGGTAAATAGAATGACGAAGATATCAAATCCATTAAATTTAGAAGTTGTGCCTCCAGCTTCCGCTAATAGCAGCATACATGCGCCCCCTTATGACGAGATATCATATACGTACAAGCGTTTACACCTTCTTATATGTTATCTTCATCGCCCCGGTTTAGCAAGACTTTTCATCCAGAAAATCTAAAATAATCCAATTCAATTCCTATAAATACTTTTCGTATATTTAGTAATGACTTCATCGTAATCAGGATACTTATATCCGAAACTCTCTGACACCGCTTTTGAATAATTTCTAAATAACTCATAACAAGTGAATAAAGACTGCCACATTTCTTCATAGCCATTCTCCACATAAGTGGACAAGAGTTTTTCCCAATCTGCATCAGGAAGGTAGCGATTTATAAACTTATAGTTCTTCCCTACACTAAAATGATATCCTTGCTCTGATCCAATATTCCAAGCCATCATTCTCAATAAATTCGGTCTTGCGATCTCGTTCAGATGGTCAATAGCGAATAGGATTTCTTTTCTCCCCAACCCTTTAACCACGTATGTGGAAACCATCCAGAACTCATTACAGCAATCATCGAATTCTCTTGCTGTCGGCTTTTTAATCCAATATTGATGATCATTTGCGATTACTTCGTGTTTAACGAGATTGTCCTTATCAAGCAGCACCTGAACTAAACCATCGCTGTGGGTAAAATAATCGTTAGCCTCGTGGACTGGGATAAGTGTCAGGTCTAACTTATTCCAATCTTCAAATAGGATTAAGTATGAATACCAATTACCTAACTCCGGCGGAAAGAGCTCCATATCTTCGGGTTTTTGCATCATAACAGGTTTTCCGAATACTTGAAGCCACTGATCATTCTCCTTGAAAGAATCCATATCCGTTACAAAGTATGAGAGGTCATAATCTTGGAATGGATCAGGAGGAATATTGGGGTTTGTTCGGGACCCTTCCAAAGTAACCAATCGAATTCGATCATCATTTTTGGCAAAATCGATCAGCTTCTTCATCATCTCTTGTTCATTTCTCACGACAGTCATCCTCCGTTACAACTATTTTTTAGATAGCATGAATAATAGAGAGTTCGATATAACCACGTCGCTCTAATGATGACGGATTACTTTAAAAAAAGCTGGAGATGAGATAAATGTATCTCCTCCAGCTCTTCATGCAGCAGCTATGAACGGTTTAACACCAGGGTTTGACTGCGCTCGGTATCCCGTTCCAACACCGGCTTCAGGTATTTACCTGTGTAGGATTCATTCACTTTGACGATTTGCTCTGGAGAACCTGTACCGATAATGGTACCGCCGCCGTCTCCGCCTTCCGGTCCCAAGTCGATAATATGGTCGACCGTCTTGATGACATCCAGATTGTGCTCAATGACAAGCACGGTTTCCCCAGAGTCCACCAGTCGGTGAAGTACCGTCAGCAAACGATCAATATCATCCACGTGCAGACCGGTGGTCGGCTCGTCCAAGATATACATCGTCTTACCGGTACTGCGGCGGTACAGCTCAGATGCGAGCTTGACGCGCTGTGCCTCTCCCCCGGATAGTGTTGTTGCCGGCTGTCCGAGCTTGACGTATCCTAAGCCGACATCCAGCAGGGTTTGAATTTTGCGATGAATCTTAGGAATGTTGCGGAAGAATTCCACCGCATCTTCAATCGTCATATCTAGTACTTCAGAAATGTTCTTCTCTTTGTATTTAACCTCTAACGTTTCCCGGTTATATCGTTTCCCTTTGCAGACTTCACAAGGTACATAAACGTCCGGCAGGAAGTGCATCTCGATCTTAATGATTCCATCGCCCTTACACGCCTCACATCTGCCGCCCTTGATGTTAAAGCTGAATCGGCCCTTTTGGTAGCCGCGCAGCTTGGCTTCATTCGTTTGAGAGTACAGATCTCGAATATCATCAAATACACCCGTGTACGTTGCCGGGTTGGATCGAGGTGTACGGCCGATTGGAGATTGATCAATATCAATGACCTTGTCAATATGCTCCAAGCCTTTCATTTCCTTATACTGCCCTGGGCGTACTCTTGCCCGGTTCAAATCCCGTGCCAGTGTTTTGTACAAGATCTCATTCACAAGGGTAGATTTGCCTGAACCGGATACACCAGTAACCGCTGTAAATACACCTAGTGGAATCTTCACATTAATGTTCTTGAGATTGTTCTCCTTCGCACCGCGAATTTCCAGCCAGCGATCATCCGTCTTCCGTCTCTCGGCAGGAACAGGGATAAACTTGCGTCCGCTGAGATAGCTGCCCGTCAATGAATTAGGATCATTCATGACTTCCTGCGGTGTGCCCTGCGATATGATCTGACCGCCATGAATTCCGGCTCCCGGACCGATATCAATAATATAATCCGCTGCCATCATCGTATCCTCGTCATGCTCTACGACAATGAGCGTATTTCCGAGGTCACGCATATGACCCAGTGTTGCAATCAGACGGTCATTGTCACGCTGATGCAGTCCGATGCTTGGCTCATCCAATATATACAATACACCCATGAGACTGGAGCCGATCTGTGTCGCAAGCCGAATACGCTGTGCTTCCCCGCCGGATAATGTACCTGCAGCTCTGCTCATAGTAAGGTAGTTCAACCCGACGTTTACGAGGAATCCCAGACGACTGTTGATCTCTTTGAGAATCAAATGGGCAATCGCCTGTTCCTTCTCGGAGAGCTGCAAATTGCTGAAGAATTCCATGGCCGCTCCAATGGAGAGATTGGTCACATAAGCCATGTTGTTGCCATTGACAGTAACGGCCAGCACTTCTTTTTTGAGACGATGACCTTTACATGTTCCACACGGCTTCTCGCCCATAAAGCCTTCGATGAACTCACGAATACCTTCCGAAGCCGTATCACGATACCGGCGCTCCAGATTGGGAATAATCCCTTCAAATACAACATAAGCTTCTTTTCTTTGGCCAAAATCATTCTCATAACGGAAACGGATCTTCTCACCATTCGTCCCTCGAAGGAGCTTGTTCATCTGATCTGGTGACAGCTCGCTGACAGGAACTTTCATCGGAATCTTGTAATGCTCACATACGGAACGTAAAAATTGCGGGTAGTAGTTCGACGTCCCTCCAGCCCAAGCTTCAAATGCACCGCCTTCGATCGACTTGCTGCGATCGGGAACGAGCAGATCAGGATCGACAATCATCTTAGTTCCCAAGCCGTCACAATCCGGACAGGCACCAAATGGACTGTTGAACGAGAACATACGCGGGGAGAGCTCCTCCATGCTGAATCCGCATATCGGACAGGCATAGTTGGAGCTGAATCTCAGCTCTTCTTCTCCAATGATATCAACCAGCAGCTGACCGCCGGATATTTTAAGCGCGGTTTCAATCGAATCGGACAAACGTGACTGAATGTCTTCCTTCACGACGATCCGGTCCACTACGACCTCAATCGTATGCTTCTTGTTCTTCTCAAGCTCAATGTTCTCCGACAAGTCACGGAGCTCGCCATCAATCCTTACCCGTACGAAGCCTTGCTTCGAAATATCTGCCAGCAGACTCTTGTGCTCACCCTTGCGGCCCGAAATAACAGGCGCAAGAATCTGCAGTCTTGTCCGTTCCGGGTAGCCCATGATCCGGTCAACCATCTGCTCTACGGTCTGGGAAGTAATCTCCACACCATGATCCGGGCAATGCGGATGACCAATGCGTGCAAACAATAGACGCAAATAGTCATAAATTTCGGTAACGGTTCCTACCGTTGAGCGCGGATTGCGGCTTGTTGTTTTCTGATCTATCGAAATCGCAGGAGACAGTCCATCTATCGAATCTACGTCGGGCTTCTCCATCTGACCTAGAAACTGACGGGCATATGCGGACAGTGACTCTACATATCTGCGCTGACCTTCGGCATATATCGTATCAAATGCCAGCGATGATTTACCGGATCCGCTCAATCCGGTCAGGACGACAAAACGGTCGCGCGGGATCGTTACATCGATGTTCTTCAGATTGTGCGCCCTTGCGCCTTTAATGATTATACTCTCGTTCGCCACACTCTCATCTCCTTAAAAGAACCCTCCTAAATCCTCCCTGACAGGGAGGACCCCAAAGGGACCTCCCTTTGGAAACCGGAAATTGGCCGAAGTAGTTGGGCTCGTGGTTATTTACAGCTGGTTGTTGTGCTTGGACCGCATTCGTTCTAGACAACCCATCTGGTTGTCCAGAACATGCTTCACATACGAGGCGGACCGTGAGTGGGATCGCTTCGCTCCATCCCACGGGCGGACCATTGCTCTCTGAGCTCGGTCCTTCAAGTGCAACTTCCTGCGTGGGATCGCTTCGCTCTACCCCACAGGCGGACCATTGCTCTCCGAGCTCGGTCCTTCAAGTGCACGCTCCTGCGTGGGATCGCTTCGCTCCATCCCACAGGCGGACCATTGCTCTTCGAGCTCGGTCCTTCAAGTGCACGCTCCTGAGTGGGATTGCTTCGCATCATCCCACAGGCCGACC
Source organism: Paenibacillus shunpengii (assembly GCF_042684905.1). Classification (NCBI taxonomy): domain Bacteria; kingdom Bacillati; phylum Bacillota; class Bacilli; order Caryophanales; family Paenibacillaceae; genus Paenibacillus; species Paenibacillus shunpengii. The sequence continues at coordinate 44,683 of NZ_JBHUMJ010000011.1, forward strand.
ATTGCTCTTCGAGCTCGGTCCTTCAAGTGCAACTTCCTGTTGTGGGATCGCTTCGCCCATCCCACAGGCGGACCATTGCTCTTCGAGCTCGGTCCTTCAAGTGCAACTTCCTGCCTGGGATCGCTTCGCTTCATCCCACAGGTGGACCATTGCTCTCCGAGCTCGGTCCTTCAAGTGCAACTTCCTGCGTGGGATCGCTTCGCTCCATCCCACAGGCGGACCATTGCTCTTCGAGCTCGGTCCTTCAAGTGCAACTTCCTGCGTGGGATCGCTTCGCTTCATCCCACGGGCGGACCATTGCTCTCCGAGCTCGGTCCTTGTTCTACTAAATTAAACAATATATCAATTTATCAATAAGTATAGCCCTTATGATCAGCTTTCAACGTTATTAAACGAAATACAATTATGAAATTAAAGAGTACAGAAACAGCAACGTACCTTATGCACTCTTTAAGAAGAGAACGACCCCTCGGCCGTTCTCTTCTTATTTTATTCAGCCTTCAATTCAAGCAGGGCATCTCGTAGTTCTGCGGCACGCTCGAACTGCAAGTTCTTCGCTGCATCCTTCATTTCAGCCTCAAGACGCTGCATCAACGACTGACGCTCGCGCTTCGACATCTTCTCTGTGCCGCCTGTCAGATAATCGCTCTTCGCCTCGGCCACCTTCGTTGCCTCAATAACCTCACGAATCTTCTTGCGGATGGTCTGTGGTGTGATTCCATGCTCTTCATTATAAGCGACCTGAATCGCACGACGACGTTCCGTCTCCTTCATCGCTTTATCCATGGAGTCCGTAATCTTATCACCATACATGATAACTTTACCTTCACTGTTCCGGGCAGCGCGTCCAATAGTCTGAATAAGTGAGCGTTCAGAACGCAGGAAGCCCTCTTTGTCAGCATCCAATATAGCAACAAGCGATACTTCAGGAAGATCAAGTCCTTCCCGCAGCAGGTTAATTCCGATAAGTACATGGAATGTGCCGAGCCGGAGATCCCTCAGAATGGCCATACGCTCCAGCGTCTTAATATCTGAGTGCATATATCTGACCTTAATGCCCACTTCCTTGAAGTAATCGGTCAGATCCTCTGCCATCTTCTTCGTCAGTGTCGTAACAAGCACGCGCTCATCCTTCTCTACACGGTCCCGAATCTCACCAATCAGATCATCAATCTGACCTTTGGTTGGTCTCACTTCAATGATCGGATCAAGCAGACCTGTTGGACGAATAATCTGCTGAACCATATCTCCTTCGGTATGCTCAATTTCATAAGGACCTGGAGTGGCAGAGACGTATACGAGCTGCTTCGTCTTCTTCTCGAATTCCTCGAACTGCAATGGACGGTTATCCAGTGCGGACGGCAAACGAAATCCGTGCTCTACGAGTACGGTCTTCCGCGCACGGTCACCGTTGTACATCGCGCGAATTTGAGGCAGCGTTACATGCGACTCGTCAATGACAACCAGCATATCGTCAGGGAAATAGTCGAGCAGTGTATACGGTGTAGCTCCTGCCTCACGGAAGGTCAGTGGACCAGAATAATTCTCAATCCCGGAGCAGAATCCCACTTCCTTCATCATCTCGATATCGTAACGTGTCCGCTGTTCCAGACGCTGTGCCTCGAGCAGCTTGCCCTGTTCACGGAGTTCAGCAAGACGTTCCTCAAGCTCACGCTCAATATTAACAAGCGCTACTCTCATCGTCTCCTCACGCGTAACGAAGTGAGATGCCGGGAATATGGCCACATGATCGCGCTCACCGATCAGCTCGCCGGTCAGCACGTCAATCTCTGTGATGCGCTCAACCTCGTCTCCAAAAAGCTCGATTCGCATCGCGTGCTGATCTTTAGATGCCGGAAAAATCTCAATGACATCTCCGCGCACACGGAATGTCCCCCGGACAAAATTAAGGTCATTGCGCTGGTATTGGATATCCACGAGACGTGACAAAATCTCCTTGCGAGACTTCTCCATCCCTACACGAAGCGACAATAGCATATTGGAATATTCGATCGGAGAACCGAGACCGTAGATGCAGGATACACTCGCAACAATAATAACGTCTCGGCGCTCGAACAAAGAACTTGTAGCCGAATGCCGAAGCTTATCAATTTCTTCATTTATACTTGAATCCTTCTCAATGTACGTATCTGAAGAAGGAATATAGGCTTCTGGTTGATAGTAATCGTAATAGCTTACAAAGTAATCTACCGAATTGTTAGGAAAAAACTCCTTGAACTCACTTGCGAGCTGTGCCGCAAGCGTCTTGTTATGTGCAATAACAAGCGTGGGTCTATTTAACTTCGCTATGGTCTGAGCAATGGTAAACGTCTTACCGGTACCTGTAGCACCAAGCAATGTCTGATGCCTCTTCCCTTGCCGGATCCCTTCTACCAGCTCTACAATCGCTTGCGGCTGATCCCCTTGAGGTTCAAATTCCGATACGAGTTCAAATCCTTTATTGCTCATGACAATATCGCTCATTGCCCAACCTCACCTTCATCGTCTAAAATAGTTTTACACCAGGATTATGCAAATTTCGATCTCTCTCGCTAAGAAACTACAAATATCCAGATAGAATGAAGTCATCAATGTACATACTTACACTCAAAAACTTCAAATCAACCTAGATATTGTTGTAAGAACTGCCCATAGCAAGCTGTGCAATATCCTTATATATGTCGAGATTTACCGAAAATATAACATTCGGAAACCATTTTATATACTGCATTGCTTATTTCCCTAACATTAAACAAATGAAGTTCCTCAGCCGAAATAAAAAAGAACCCATCTCAAAAAGTGGAATGAAGCTCTTCATCAGGCTGTTTCACCGGCTCTTCGTTCGTGAGTTAAGCAAAAGCGTTTATAAGAATGTTTGTTCCCGTTTATTATACTCGGTTCATGTCCTGGATGCAAATATAGAAAGCAAATGACTGGAGGGAATTTTTGATGGATATCGCGACCCTAATCGGCCTTATGGCCGGAGCTGTCGCAATCATTGGAGGATTTTTATGGGAAGGGGGACAAATAACAGGACTATTTCAAGGGACGGCTGCTCTTATCGTCTTCGGCGGTACGATTGCAGCCGTGCTCATCAGCTATCCACTGCACCGGATCCGTACTCTGCCTGCGGGCATTAAACTGGCCTTCAAGCCGAATCGGTCTGAAGTAAAGGAGTGGCTGGAGGATATCGTAGAGATGTCCATGGTTGCAAGACGTGAAGGTGTTCTAGCCTTGGAGCAGAAGGTCGTTGATCACCCTAATGTTTTCTTAAGAGAAGGCATTCAGTTAGTTGTGGATGGAACAGATCAGCCGATCGTCCGTCAGATTATGGAGCTGGATATCGATGCCAAGGAACAGGAGCATGATAACTATGCCAAGCTATTTGAATCTGCAGGCTCCTATGCGCCGACCATGGGGATTATCGGGACCGTTATGGGACTCATTCAGGTGCTTGGTCATCTGACAGATCCGAGTCAGCTCGGTCCATCGATCGCCGTTGCTTTTATCGCGACCTTATATGGGGTAGCCAGCGCAAACCTGATCTTCTTGCCCATCGCCTCCAAGATTAGAGCCAAGGGCGTAGAGGAAATTATGGGCATGGAAATGATTCTGGAAGGTGTATTGTCAGTACAAAATGGTGATAATGCGCTGCTCGTTCGCAAAAAGCTGAACACTTATATTACCTCACTGCCAAATTCATTAAGCCCGAGGAAGGATGTCATGCATGAGACAGCGGAATAGGCGAACACGGAATGTAAAGTCCGCGCATTCCTCCGGCTCTCCGCATGATCGCTGGATGATCACCTATGCGGATCTCATAACACTTCTGCTCATTTTCTTCGTGATGATGTATGCGATGAGCCGGCTTGATGCAAACAAGTATGAGGAAGTTACCAGCTCCCTGCAGACTACCTTTCAGAGCTCAAGCGGAATTCTTGACGGAGGAAATGGCGTAATTGACTACCCCTCTGGTCAAAATGGCGAGACAGGCAGTGAAGCAAACCAGCCCGGTTCGGGCGGAGCCGGTTCAGATACGGAACAAGAGGCAGACAGCGGACCTTTGACCGAACGAGAGACTGCCTTCCGTGAGCAAGAAAAAGAGCTTCAGGATCTGATGGCCTTGATCGAGGATTATATAAGAGACCATGAGCTTGAGAATCTTATTTTTGTAGTGGACAAGCCTCAAGGGATCTCCATTACGCTGAGTGAACAATTTCTGTTTCGCACTGGGGATGCAAATTTAATGGAGGGTGCAGGCCCCGTTCTGTCTCAATTAGCCAGCTTGTTTAGGGATCTTGCGACAACCATCTCAATCGAGGGTCACACCGATAATACCCCAGTGACATCGGGCTCCAAATACCGGGACAACTGGGAACTCTCCGGTGAGCGCGCACTCTCTGTGCTTCGTTATTTTATTGAGCAGGAAGGACTGGATCCGAACAGCTTCCAATATGCCGGATATGCGGATAACCGGCCTGCAGCAGAGAATACGACCGCCGCTGGCAGACAACAAAACCGCAGAGTGGAAATCACTGTTCTGCGCCAGCTGCAAAGTGAGTAAAGCTAGATCTCATTTGAATATAAAAAAGTAAAACCTCCACCCTGCTTTATAGGCAGGATGGAGGTTGTTTTTTGTGCAGAGAAGCTTGTGTGTAGATGTTCCCCTTCTCCGGCTTAGCTTATCGTGTGATTGCTTAAAGTAATTTCAGCTTCTATCCCCTCATGCTTCGTGACTGAAAGGATCGGGCGCTGGCTTATCGGTACGATGTGTATCCACCTTCATCCCGACGATCTGAAAGAACGAGGCAGGACGCTCGTCGATTGCAAAGCCGGTATCCGGATCTGGCGCAAGCAGTGCTCCGAGCTGGTGATGCTCACCTTCGTATATCGCACGCTGCAGGAATTTACTCTCGCCTTCAATATTGCGTACTTCCAATTTGCAAAATGCAGGGTTCATACGAAGCGCGCTGTGCAGCTCCGCTTGGGAGTTGACATGCTGTCCATTCACTCGAAAGATAACCTCACCCGTCTGGATTCCCAGCTCCTCCGCAGGACTTCCCGGCAATACGGCCAGAACCTGCAGTCCCTGCTTAGGATGTACATAGATTGGGCTGCGATTTTCTTCCTCCGACGAACTGATCCAGCATATCGCTTCAAGACCTAGAAGAGCAAATAGCACAGCCACCAGAGACAACGGATTCCACCACACGGACAACAGACTCAAGGCGAGCAGTATGACTCCATACAGCAGGAGCCGCTTCGCGGTAAGCGCTGATTTGTCTTCAGGCAGCATACTTTTTGTCATTTCACTAAATCCGACAATAAAAGGAACAGCAAAAAGCATATACATATCGGCACCGCCGGAAATCAGCGGACTCCACGCTAAATCTGCTCCACTTCCCGAATTGGTGGGCATAAGCAGCATAAGCGGCACCGGTACATAGTACTGCAGCTGATAACCGCCGACAAGCTTGCCCCTCTTCCCTTTAAAATAAACAGGAGAAGCGTTCTGCCGCTGCTGCAGCCTTACGAACAGAGCCTGAGTCAAGTGCAGTACTGCTGCTAGCACCAGCAGCTGAGGAATCGGCAGATCACGGATTGTAGAGACGACGGCTTCGAGGAAGCCTTGAGGCTCCCAGCTGCCAAACAGCTTAAGCACCCATTGTATGCTACCGAGTAAACCCACTGCATATACCGCGTTCAGGTATCTGATCCGCAGCAGCATCAGTATAATCGATGTTACCCATATCACCAGCACAGCCTGTGCTGTCATTTCAATTCCCAGGAATAAATAAACGACAGATACAATAAGACCAATCAGTATACCTGTAAAAATAGCCCGCAATGTTAACAGCGGCCACCCATTAAGGCGTGTGTGGAGCAATCTTCGTTCTAGCATCCCCTGACGACGGTAACTGAGCGCTAATAATACGATGGCTATGTAATAAAATGGCTGTGTCAGCAAAGCGATTAATGCATCCACAACAAGCCATAGCCATGTGATGACTTCATTCAAGTTAGCTCACGCCCCCTCATAATTCAACTGCTGCATGCCCTCTCCAAATACTTGATCCAAGTAAAAAAAGAAGGCTGAACAAGCAGCCTTCTTTCATCTGTTTTTCTAATATCGACAAGAAAAACTTATTCTGAACGCTTGATGTTCGGGTCGTTTTTCTCTCTTAATTCGACGCTGCTGAAGAGATCTCCTGCTTCATCTTGGAAACAGCCTGTTTGAGCTGCGTATCGTATGCAGGATCGCCGATTCGTTCAATGAGCGCCGTCTCAAGTGCTGCAGCCGTTTCCTCGTTGATATTTCCGCTCACGCTCAGTCCTTGTGAGCTTTGGAAAGCTTTGACGGCTTCTACGGTCTTATCATCATAATATCCGTCTTTGCGATCCGTCTTATATCCGAGACCCTCGAGCATCGTTTGGGCGTTCTTCACGTCCGTACTGTTGGTATCGTACTTCAATGGAAGATTATCCTTATTGATTGGTGCCACGGAGAAATAATCAGGCTGACTTACACTAATATCAGGCTCAATTCCTTTCTCATGAATCCAATCACCGTTTGGCGTAAGCCACTTGGCTATCGTAATCTTCACAAGACTTCCGTCACCAAGCTGACGTTCAAAGCTGGTCTGCACCGTTCCTTTACCGAAGGAATGCTCACCGAGCAGTGTCGCTCCAGCGGATTGCTGCAGTGCGCCTGCCAAAATTTCAGATGCGCTCGCACTTCCTTTGTTCATCAGGACACTCACCGGGTAATCCTTCGCTGAACCTTTGGACTTATTTGTTTCCCGAGTTCCGTTCTTGTCTTCCACTTGCACGATCAGTTCTCCAGAAGGAACAAACTGCTCTGCGATATCAATGACGACAGACAGTACGCCGCCCGGATTGTTACGAACGTCGATGACAAGCCCCTTCATGTTCTGGCTTTCAAGCTTAGCAAGCTCCTCCTTGAACCGTTCAGCTGTATTCAAAGAGAACTGCGTTATCGTAATAACGCCGACATCATCTTCCTTCATCTCCGCATACACGGTCTCCAGATCAATGTCATCTCGTATAATACTGAACTCGAGCGGCTCATTGGATCCAGAACGCTGAACCTGAACCTTGGCTTCGCTGCCCTTCGGTCCACGGATCTTGGAGACGGCATCATTGAGATCAAGCCCCTGCAAAGATTCACCATTGACAGACAGGATCACGTCCTTAGCCCGTATTCCTGCTTTTTCAGCGGGAGAGCCCTTGATCGGTGATACCACCACAACATTGCCATCCTGTGAGGATACCTCTGCGCCAATACCTGTAAATGAACCTTCAATCGATTCTTCGAATTGAGCAGCTGTTTCCTGACCCATGTAATTAGAATAAGGATCTCCGAGGGCCTCCATCATTCCATTAATAGCGCCATCAATTAATTTAGTACGGTCCACATCTTGATAATAGTTAGCCTCGATCAGGTCAAGTGCGGTTTCAATCTTCTGCAGTTCATTCTTCTGATTGCTGCCGGTTACACTGGCAAGCAGCCCTTCTCCGCCCTGGCTGTTCAGCCCCGGGTAATTTACAACAGCCAGTGTAAGCAAGCTTCCACCCAGAAGCGCAAGAACCACCAGCAGTATAGCAGAGCGCTTCTTCATCATGAGCGTCACCGCCCTTTCTATTCCGACTTACTTGCTTTGGATGTAAATAGGATACAAGTCAACTTAGAGCCCGGCTTCATCCTTGGATGAAACTCTGCGCGACCGTGTCACGCTTATTGCTTCATCCTTGGATGAAACCGTCGGCGGCTATGTTACGCCATCCGTTTCATCCTTGGATAAAACAAGCTCCTTATTTACTTGTATCATATTTCGCTGAAGGATGAAACACTGCACGACTGTGTTGCGCTTATTGTTTCATCCTTGGATGAAACAGCACACGTTTGTGTTGCGCTTATTGTTTCATCCGTGGATGAAACAGCACACGAACGCTTTACGTTGCCTGATTCATCCCCGGATGATTCAGTCAATCGTCTATATGTTCGTTGCCTGATTCATCCCCGGATGATTCAGACAATCGTTCGTATATCCGCTGTCTGAATCATCCCCACACATAAAACCATATACCAGCAAGAGTATATGTAAAGCTTGTACGGAATATGTCCAGAATAGACCTCTGCTTACAAATAATTCATCGGGTTTTGCGTACTTCCATTCACACGAACCTCAAAGTGCAAGTGAGGTCCCGTAGAGTTTCCTGTGGATCCGACTTCGGCAATCTTTTGACCACGGCTTACAGAATCTCCTTCACTCACCTTGATGCCGCCTTCGCGAATGTGTCCATACAGCGTCCATAGTCCATCCCCGTGATCGACTATCACAGTATAGCCATAACCACTGTACCATTCTGCCATGATAACTACGCCATCTTCAGCGGCATAAATGCTTGTTCCTTGAGGGGCAGCAAAGTCAGTACCGGTATGCATCTTACCAACCTCACCTGTGATCGGGTGAATACGCGGTCCGTAACCTGAGGAGATACGCGCGCCTGAGATCGGCATTCCCAGCACACCGCTGCCGCTGGAAGACATGGTTTCACTTGAGCTAGAGCTAGAACCAGAAGAGCTGGAGCTGGAGTTCGAGCTGGCTACTTTCTTCTGAGCAGCCTTTCTTGCTGCTTCTTCCGCTGCCGCCTTCGCTCTTGCCGCTGCTGCCGCCTGCTCTGCCTTGAGCTTGTTCTTCTCTTGAACCAGTGCTGAACGTTTCGATGCGATCTCTACGAGCATGCGATCCTGTTCCTCGCTAAGCTCGCCATGCACATGGATTTCTTCCTCATAACCTGCAATGAGCGTCTGTTTCTCTTGCTCTTTACTATCCAGCTCTGCCTTGCGTTCTTTTTTCTCAGCATATAGACGTTTATGTTCTGCATACTGCTGTTCGAGTTCTGCCTTCTTGTCTACAACAAGCTGCTTATCTTTCTTATGTTCAACGAGCAGATTCTGATCCTGATCCACGATCATCTTCAATGAATCTGCACGCTCCAGAAAATCGGAAATGCTTGTAGAAGCCAGCAATACATCCAGATAGGAAACTGTTCCATCTGTGTACATCAGACGAACACGCGATTCGAGCAGCTCCTCGCGGGCTGCAATTCTCTCTTCTGCTGCCTGCAGTTCCTTCTTCGTGTTCCGCAAATTCTCTTCCGTAGTTTCAATGCGGTAAGACACGGTCGCCAGCTCATTACTTACGGCTTCAATTTGTTCCATAATAGCTTCGAGATAGGCTTCTTGCTTCTGCTTGTAGTGTTCTGCTTCCTGCTTCTTCTGTTCCGCCTTCTGTTGCTGTGACTTCGCAGATTCGGACTGCTGTTCCAGCTGATCCAGCTCTTTATCAATATCGCTGATGCTTGATGCAGCGACTCCGTATCCAGGACTAAGCACTGTGGCTGTAAGTAAACTTAACGCTATTGCAGTGGCCGTCTTTTTCAAGTTCGTTTCCCATCCTTCTTCGTAAGTATTTTATATATCAATCCATGACGAGTTATGTTCTTACTTAAGGGCTGCCCGATAAGGACAGCCACATGATTATACGAAACTACAAACTACGAAAACTATGAAAACCTTACACTTTCAAAGATTTACGAATAGACAACGTGCTTCCCAGGATGCCCACGAGCATTCCCATAAGGAGCAGTGATCCGCCAAACCAAGTCCATATACTGGACAATGGCACCAGATCAAGCATCTGGATGATAATATCTTGTTGAATCGAGTTCAGCAGCTGGTTGTATCCGATAAATAGTATAGCGATCGTAATAATAGATCCAATGAATCCAATCAAGGCCCCTTCAACAAAGAACGGCCAGCGGATAAAGGAGTTTGTCGCTCCTACCAGCTTCATGATGCTGATCTCCCGGCGGCGTGCCAGGATCGTTACGCGAATCGTGTTAGAGATCAAAAACATGGACATGAGTGCAAGACCTGCTACAAAAACAACGCCGATCGTCCGGATCAGACGAGTGATCTTGAACAGTGTCTCCACCGTGTCTTCTCCATAGTTCACTTTCATAATGGGCTGTTCTGGGTATTCCTCGTTCAGCGCTTCAATCTTCTCAGCTACAAAGCTGACTGTGCTCGGATCAATAACCTCTACCCTGAGCGTATCCGGGAGAGGATTGTTATCCTCGTCGAAGCCTTCAAGCAGCTCCTGACCATCTTCTCCAAGCTCTTCTTTAAAATCTGCCAAGCCTTGCTCTTTAGGAACAAATTCAATCTTGCTCACTTCCGGCATGGCTCCAATCTCGTCCTGAAGCTTACCGCGCAGCGCCTCATCTACATTAAGCTGCAGGAATGTACTGATCTCCACTTGGTCATCTGCCTGATCCGCCATGGAATTGACGTTCACCACGAGCAGAACGAACACGCCTAGAATCAACAATGAGACAATAATCGACGTAATAGATGCTATGGACATCCAGCCGTTACGGAATAGGCTCTTGAACCCTTCCCGCATATGGCGCAAGAAGGTACTAAAATTCATAGCCGTATTCCCCTCTCATTTCGTCTCGGACGATATGTCCCTGCTCAATGGCAATAACCCGCTTACGCATGGTATTTACAATATCCCGGTTATGGGTTGCCATCACGATTGTTGTTCCTCGGAAATTGATTTCATCCAGCAGCTGCATAATTCCCCATGACGTCTCAGGGTCAAGGTTACCCGTAGGCTCGTCCGCGATGATGACAGACGGATTGTTCACGATCGCCCTTGCGATCGCAATACGCTGCTGCTCCCCGCCTGACAGCTGGTTCGGCTCGCGGTCTGCCTTGTTCTTAAGTCCGACAAGATCCAGGGCTTCCATAACCCGCTTCTTAATCTGTTTCTTCGGTGCTTCAACAACCTCCATTGCGAATGCGACATTCTCATACGCCGTCATCTTCGGCAGAAGTCTGAAATCCTGAAAAATAACGCCGATATTACGCCGAACATAAGGGATTTTGCGATGCTTCAGCTTACCGATATTAAATCCGTTAACTGAGATCTGTCCTTTTGTCGGAACTTCTTCTCTGTAAATGAGCTTCATAAATGTCGATTTCCCCGCACCAGACGGTCCGACAATATAAACGAATTCGTTGCGGTCGATCTTTACCGACACACCTTGCAAGGCATGTGCCCCATTCGGATAGGTCTTCCACACGTCCTGTAATTCAATCACATGATCACTTCCCGTTGCATAGTAGCCTTTATCATTTCGACACTTTCCATTGATTTCCTTTAAAATCTCTCGAATTTCATCAAGATGTTTCCCATTGTAACAAATTTGTTACCTTTTGAGTAGCCGAAAGATTTCCGCTTCCGGAACATATACATGTAAAGTGTTTGTAATCCGGGGAAACAAGAAGCAGGAAAGGAGTTACCCATGAAAAAAATTCACACTTTCGCCATCATTTCTGTGCTATTTGCCCTCTTTTTCACCACCCTTTTGGTGTGGATTTATATGTATACTCACCAAGCGAAGCTCCCGTCAAAAGTAACCATCTCCGGCTGGGCTGTCGGCGGCCAAGATATCCCTTCAGTAATTCGTGAGCTTGATCAGAAGCTCCAGGCATTAGAAGACCTGCCTCTACAGCTAAAGGAAGGCAATCGCACCCTATCCACCCCCAAGCTGACACTGCAGCATGCCGGAGTGAGGTATAACGCGAATGAGTTTAAACAGGCCGCAGCGGGTCTGTCCGAAGGAAACATGGTTCAAAGACTCTTCAACCGACTTCGTTTTCAAAAAGAATGGAGCATCTCCTACAGCTATGATCGTGCTAAATTGCGAAGCTATCTGTCTCCTGCCTGGGAACAATCTGAATTTGGTGACTTGATTCCTGCTAAGGTCCTTATTACGAAGCTGGATGAAATCGAGTTTATACCTGAGCACAGCGCGAACAGGATTCACTGGACGGAGATGACCCGGCGTATAGAACATGCTGTTCCGGCCGATTTCACACGACTTATGAATCCAATAGAACCCAGACCTACTATTGTTATCGACCTTCCCCTCCAAGTGATGAACCCCTCGGTAACAATTGACTCTCTTAGACAGTCTGGCATTCAGCGAAAAATCATTCAAGTCTCTACCCCACTCGGCACGAGCGGAGAAGGTAGAACCTACAACGTAACGGCTGCCGCCAAAGCGGTGGATGGTATGATACTTAAGCCGGGAGATGAGCTCAACTATGGACAAATTGTCAAGAAGGCAGAGAAGGACAGCGGCTTCAAGGAAGCCCCTGTCATTGTAGGCGGAGAGCTTGTTCCAGGTATCGGCGGGGGCATCTGCCAGGTCTCAAGCACCCTCTATAATGCGGCACTCAGAACAGGGCTTCACATTGTGGAACGGAGAAATCATTCACTGCCAGTCAGTTATATGCCCAAAGGCCTTGATGCTACGTTCGCGACGGACTACATCAATTTCAGATTCAAGAATACTACGGGCAAATCGCTGCTGATCAAAGCAGAGATTAAGAATCGCGAGCTGGTTGTAAAGTTTTTTGGAACCATGCCGGAGAATGTAACCTATGAGCTCGAAACACTTCTCCTTGAAACACTCCCTGCACCCACAGAGTTTACGAATGACTCTTCTCTGCCGGTAAATACGCAGGCCGTAGTCCAAGAAGGAGCACCGGGATATATTGTGGAGACCTATCAGATTAAACGAATCGATGGCGATATCGTCTCCCGCACTCTGATCTCCAAGGACACCTATCGTCCACAAGCGCGTCTAATTGCAGCCAATCCAGACAACCCTTCCTCTGAGACAGAAGACCGCTCAGAACCTGCGCCATTTGACCCTGCTCCTCCGGTCGAGGACGGTATACGTACACAGGGAGCCATCGGAGATTGATGTTGATTTGTGAGCTGCAGGAGCTTCTGCCCTATTCTTTGAAGCCTTTTAAATAAACAAAAAAACTCATGGGCCTGTAAGATGCAGGTTCATGAGTCCATGAGTCTTCAGTTCCTAAGCGCTTTTAGTTCTTGAGTTCATTGCATCCTATTTTTAGCGACGCAAGCTCTTGTCTACCTTCGCAGTGCGATGCTCCTTGTATTTCTCCGTATATTCAACCAGCCCGATCCGGCAGCCTGGACCAATCGTGACTCGCCGTCCTCGCACAACCTTTGCCTCCACATGCTCAAGCCTGATGTTATCACCCTCAATCAGATCAGCCGACAGGGTCTTGTTGATTCCCTTACTAAGGAAGTGCGGAAACCAGGATAAAAACGCCTGCCCAACATCAATCTGTGCCCCGCATAATTCCCTTGCACGACTCGGACCATTCAGTTTAATTCGAATATGCTCCGCGTTCACGGCTCCTTCTGCCGTAATCACACCTCGTATGCGCACTTCTTCAGAGATACAGTCTCCTTGAATTTGCAGCTGCCCTGAGCATTTCAGCTTCTCACCGCGGAGATTCTGTCCTACTTTCATTGCCCCGAGCAGCTTCATATGACGAATCTGCAATGTTCCATCTACACGAAGCTCCCCCAGCGTTGATGCCGAATCACCGGATAATCCGCCTTTTATATGCACATTTCCCAAGAGTTTGAATGAGGATGCATCTAATTGCCCTTGTACAGAGGCGTCCCCCATACAGCGAAACAGCTCGCAGCTCGCATCCCCTTCAATTCGGCCTAGACCCATAATGCTTATTTTCCGAAATGCTCCTCCAGCTGACTCCCCTTCGCCAATCATTCTAAAGTCACTTTTCCAATCGCTGTTAAGCTCACGGTTACCTGTAATCACAACAATTCACCTCTTTACGTTTGAATGTAGCGATCGACGACCGTATCCTCATCCTGATAATAGGATTCCTTATACTCCACAAGACCAATCTGGCAGCCTGGGCCAATAACCACTCGGTTTCCCCTAACCGTTTGAGCATAGGTCTGCTCCAAGTAGATGTCGTCTCCTTCAATCACTTTGGCCTTCAGCTTAGGCGCGAGTCCTGGCACAAAATCATCGAGAAGCTTTACCTTGTGATCACGGCGCACATGAATACGTTCTCCGCCAATATCCTCCGCCTCACAGCCCAGAAGCAGTTTAATATCAATATCACCCGCGTTCAGCAGCCCATGGATCTTGAAGCCGCCCTGTACCTCGAGCTTCTCGCATTCCACATCCCGGTCTGCAGACAGGGTTCCTGCTACTTCTACGCTGCTGGCAATGAGTTTGCCGCCTACGTTAGCTTTGCCGTTGACGACAAGCGATTCTGTATCCAGCTGTCCTCTAATCGAAAAGACACCATCCACTCGAGTTCGGTCAGCTCCCACATTCCCTTTTGCTTTACTTGTGCCGTTAACGATGATTTCTTCTGCAGAGATGTCACCATTCACCGTTGATAGCCCGTTCACGAAGTAGCGATTACATTTGAGAGCACCATTCAAACTTGCGGTTCCGTTCACTTCATAACTGATACAGTCGATATCACTGGAAAATTTGGCCATCCCATCTGCTCTGACATGCTGGTAGATCCCCCCTGAAGTACTGCAAATTCCCGCAATATTCCGATTCCGTCTTTCTGCTTCACTCATAGCGATAACCTCCAGATCGATTTAAATGCACCTTCAGCTGTTCTATATAAACTGCAATTGGTAACCTCAGAACTTCCTTAACGCCTATATCGTAATATATTCCGCTTCCTGCACTGACCATCACAAGAATCGGCACGCCCATTTTGCGGATCAGAATGATGTCACAGCCCTTATCCTCGAACTTCCTGTATTCATGATGAAACGTACGAATGAGAAGCGCTCCCTCATCTCGGGTCATTTGTCCACTGGACAAAGCCTGATCCAGAACATAAAGGCAAAGTAGCTGCTCAAACTCCAGCTGCTCTGTCTCATGAAGCTCCGCTTGCTCTATGTACAATTGCATGGTGATTGGTGTAACCAGCTGTCTATGCATGATTTCTTCCTGTGTCAGAAGAAGCGTGCTGACCGATGGAGAGAACACATCTGCGAGCTCATCCAGAGATAGATCATCTTTCATGTTTTTTATTTTGTGAATTCGTGATAAGATGCTCTCCCTGGGGAAAAACGTCTCCTGACCCGTAAAGGAAGATCTGCGAATGAACCAATCCTCCGGAATTAAATTCTTCCGCTTCCATCGGTATAACTGTCCATATGAAATACCGGTGATCTCCAGCAGATCTTTCTTCGATATCAAGTCCTCCTGCATGTGAAATCAACCTCCTGAACACAATGTAACATAACATTGTTACGCTGTAAATGAAATAGAGCAGCACATTTTCCTTAAGGGCGGTAATTTGCCTGCGGAATAGGCATTCTAAGCGTTGGATAACCGTGAATAACATGCTCACACTTCTTCATTCTATCCACATTTTCACGCAGAATAAGGATAGTGTCTCTGCCTGTCTGTGAGTAATGTGTATAGAAATGTGCATAAACGTGAAAAAATTGTCGTTATTTCGTGCGCGCTGTGTATAACACAATGTTATGCACATGAAAACGCATGATTTTACCCCGAATCGTGAATAAGACTCACCATAAATTCATTTTCAACAGAAAGTTATCAACATTTTGGTATCTGTTGATAACTTTTCGTTCAGCGCTCACGCAATATACAAGACCGAGATCAGGCCCCTTTTTAAACTCTCCACTCCCCACTCATGGTATCAGCCCTGATTGAAATGAATCGTTACGATAAAAATGAAACCGCTTTTTATTCGAACATGCTTTATAATAGAAATGACGACAATTCATCTCGATTTGAAGGGAGCACTTCTAATGGCCTTTATGCAATGTCACTTTTATTCCGAAGTACTAGGACTGAATACAACGATGCACGTCATTCTGCCCCAGCAGACTTTTTCTCAGATTGGAGTGGATACGAAGCAGGGACAAGGGCCCTACCCGACACTCTATCTGCTGCATGGTCTCTCCGATGATGACTCCATCTGGATGCGCCGGACCTCCATCGAACGCTATGCTTCCGCGCTAGGAATTGCGGTAGTCATGCCGAACGCATATCGCAGCTTCTATACCGATATGGCTGAAGGAAGTAAGTATTACACGTACATAACGGAAGAGGTTCCGAATCTGGCGAGATCCTTCTTCCCGTTATCTTCTGCACGTGAGGATAACTTTGTTGCCGGGCTCTCCATGGGCGGATATGGCGCTATGAAGATTGCACTGTCCAGACCAGAGGAATATGCTGCTGCAGCAAGCCTCTCTGGTGCTGTCGATATGGCGGCCCATTATGACAATCTCAAGGCTCAGGATGACGCGCGCAGCGTGGAATTCAAACGGATCTTCGGCGACATCATTGCAGGAACAGAAAATGATCTGATCCATCTTCTGAAACAGTGCGATCAGCAGCCAGGTCCTAAGCCTAAGCTGTTCCAGTGCTGCGGAACAGAGGACTTCCTATATGAGGATAATCTCAGCTTCCGTTCGGCAGCTGAACAAACCAATCTTGACTTCACTTATACCGAAGGACCGGGAGAACATGAGTGGGGATACTGGGATGCACGCATTCAGGATGTTCTGGAGTGGCTTCCTTTGCAGAAATAATAGAACATGTGATAAAAAAGGGATTACTTCAAGGACGGCAGCCTTAGCCTCCTTCAAGCAATCCCTTTTTACATTTAGAACGATCTTAGTTACTCTGTATGCTCTTTAAGCCATTGCGTGGTCAGACCCAGCATCGCTTCGCTCCGGCGAATCGCATCGGCCACTTGAGTAGTAGCCGTACCTCCGTAAACGTTACGCGCATTGACGACCGCTTCCGGCTGGAGCACCGCATAAATCTGATCATCGAACAGCTCGGAGAATTGCTTGAACTCATCAAGGGATAGATCAAGCAAGTATTTTCCGTTCTGGATACAATACAGCACCGTTTTACCGATAACTTCATGTGCCTGGCGGAAAGGAAGGCCCTTGCCTACGAGGAAGTCGGCAATATCGGTCGCATTGGAGAAGTCCTGATTCACGGCTTCGCGCATCCGCCCTTTGTTCACCTTCATCGTAGCAATCATCGGCGCAAACAGCTGCAGTGCTCCTTCGAGTGTTGCCACAGTATCAAACATGCCTTCCTTGTCTTCCTGCATATCTTTGTTGTACGCAAGCGGAAGGGATTTAAGCACGGTGAGCAGACCCATCAGGTTACCGTACACACGTCCTGTCTTACCGCGGACAAGCTCCGGCACATCGGGGTTCTTCTTTTGCGGCATAATGCTGCTGCCTGTGCAGAACGCATCATCAAGCTCGACAAAATTGAACTCCGTGCTGCTCCACAATACGAGCTCCTCACTCAGACGAGACAGGTGCATCATAATAAGGGAAGCATCCGCCAGGAACTCAACGATAAAGTCACGGTCACTTACCGCATCAAGGCTGTTCTCATATACCCGGTCAAATTGAAGCTGCTCAGCAACAAAGTGACGGTCGATCGGGAAGGTTGTTCCTGCCAGTGCGCCTGCACCCAGTGGAAGCACATTAATCCGTTTGTAGCTGTCGATCAGACGCTCGGCATCGCGCTGGAACATGGAGACATACGCCATCAGATGATGAGCGAATAGAATTGGCTGTGCTCTCTGCAAATGAGTATAGCCTGGAATAATCGTATCCAGATTCTCTTTGGCCTGTCCGATCAGTGCTTCCTGCAGCGCATGCAGCATCCCGACAATCTCGATAACGCGAGACCGCAAGTAGAGATGCATGTCGGTTGCTACCTGGTCATTCCGGCTGCGTCCCGTGTGAAGCTTACCGCCCACCGGTCCGATCTCCTCAATCAGATTCTTCTCGATATTCATATGGATATCTTCATCTGAGACTGAGAACTCAATCTGGCCTTCACGAATTTTGCCGAGAACCGTATTCAAGCCTTCTTTGATCTTCTCCACATCATCCTGTGGCAAAATTCCGCATTTACCCAACATTGTCACATGTGCCAGACTGCCTTGAATATCTTCCTCTGCGAGGGCCTTGTCAAAATTGATCGATGCTGTATATTCCTCCACCAAATGATTCGTCTGTTTTGTGAAACGCCCGCCCCATAATTTACTCATGTCTGTGCCTTCCTCCCTTTCACATCTCATGGATAAAGGCCGCTCCTGAGTTCTCTTCAAGGAACGGCCTTACGCTTCCTTACCAGCTTACAGCTGCTTCATCTATAATCATGCCACATTACTTCTAGGGCACATCATTATTGGTTCTGTGCTACACCCGATCCGACCTTGAGACGCAGAGCATTCAGGCGGATGAAGCCTGTTGCATCCCCTTGGTCATAAGCCTGGGTAGGATCTGCCTCCATCGTCGCGATGTCCGGATTGTACAGACTAACAGGGCTCTTCACGCCAGCCGCAATAATATTGCCTTTGTACAGCTTCACGCGAACCGTTCCTGTTACATTCTTCTGGCTCTCCGTCACCAGTGCCTGCAGTGCGAGACGTTCCGGTGCAAACCAGAAGCCATTGTATACGAGCGTGCTGTAACGTGTGATCAAACTGTCACGCAGGTTCATCACTTCACGGTCCATGGTGATGGATTCCATCTTGCGATGCGCAGTGAACAGAATCGTTCCACCTGGCGTCTCATACACACCGCGGCTCTTCATGCCAACGAAACGGTTCTCTACCATATCAACACGGCCGATTCCGTGCTTACCGCCCAGCTCATTCAGCTTCTCCATGACTTCAAGCGGACTCAGCTGCTCACCGTTCAGAGCTACACAGTTCCCTTTTTCAAACTCAAGATCCAAGTACTCCGCTTCGTCAGGAGCATCCTCTGGTGAGTTGCTAAGAAGGAACATTTCCTTGTTCTCTGGTGCACTCGCATCAAACCAAGGATCCTCAAGCACTCCGCTCTCATAGCTGATATGCAGCAGATTGCGGTCCATGGAATACGGCTTCGCTGCCGATGCCGTTACGGGAATACCATGCTGCTCTGCATAAGCGATCATTTCCGCACGACCCGGGAATTGATTGCGGAATTCTTCCAGACGCCATGGTGCGATCACTTTGATGTCTGGTGTAAGCGCAGCAGCATTCAGCTCGAAACGTACCTGGTCGTTCCCTTTACCTGTTGCACCGTGTGCAATGGCTGTCGCGCCTTCAGCAATCGCGATATCAACCATCCGCTTCGCGATCAGCGGACGCGCGATACTGGTGCCGAGCAGATACTGGCCTTCATACAAGGCACCCGCCTGGAACATCGGGTAAATGAAGTCACTGGCGAACTCATCCCGCAGATCGTCGATGTATACTTTGGAGGCACCTGTTGCGAGTGCTTTTTCCTCTAATCCGTCCAGCTCTTCCTTCTGTCCGATATCTGCTGTGAACGCAATAATCTCTGCATCATAAGTTTCCTTGAGCCATTTTAGAATGACGGAAGTGTCCAGTCCGCCGGAATAGGCCAGTACAATTTTCTCTTTTGCCATAATGTCCTCCTTAGTCGCTTGAACAATAGTCCATATAGATTCCAATATCTACAATTTATTTTAACATTAACGAATCCATTTCATATACCTTCAACTGCTTAACTTAAGAGTATATAAAAATCTCTTCATTACCCCATCAGGGCAGCCATCAGTGCTTTTTGGGCATGGAGACGATTTTCCGCTTGGTCAAAAATAGCCGAGTTCGGTCCATCAATGACCCCTTCACTTACTTCTTCACCACGGTGTGCTGGAAGACAGTGCAGGAAGATATAATCCTTCTTCGCTCCTTTAATGAGCTCTTCATTAACCTGATAGTCAGCAAAAGCAGCTTCACGGGCCTGCTGCTCTTCCTCAAAGCCCATGCTTGCCCATACATCCGTGTAGATAATATCCGCATCCTTCACTGCTTCCTCTGGACTGCGGGTCACGACAACCTGAGAACCCGACTCTTGTGCAATGCTCTTCGCCTTCTCCACAATCGCTGAATTCGGTCCGTATCCTTCAGGACTCGCCACCGATACATGAATACCAAGCTTGGCAGCACCGAGCATCAGGGAATGAGCCATGTTATTGCCGTCGCCTACATAGGCCATCTTAAGGCCCTTCAGCTGTCCCTTGTGCTCCAGCACCGTCTGGAAATCAGCCAGCACCTGGCAAGGATGCGCATCGTCGCTCAGCCCGTTGATTACGGGAATATCCGCATACTTGGCAAGCTCCGTCACATTGCTGTGCGCAAACGTCCGAATCATAATCCCATCCAGGTAACGAGAGAGCACCTGAGCTGTGTCGCTGATGGTCTCACCGCGTCCAAGCTGAATATCATTTTTGCTTAAGAACAGCGCATGCCCGCCTAGCTGGAACATCCCTACTTCAAAGGATACGCGCGTACGTGTCGATGATTTTTCAAAAATAAGTCCGATGGTCTTGCCCTTCAAAGGCTGATAGACCTCACCGCTTTTTTGCTTCTTCTTGATATCAATAGCAAGCTGGAGAAGATATTCAATCTCCTCTTTGCTATAGTCTGTAAATTCAATAAAATCCCGGCCTTTGAGGTTCAGCTGTGTAATTGTCATGTGTTCATCCTCCTTCAAACTTCGTTCGCAGCGATGTGTTCTTCAATCAACGTCTTGATTAGAGCCACTGCTGTATCAATTTCTTCTGTGGTCACGTACAGGTTTGGCAGGAAGCGGATCACTTCAGGCCCTGCATTCACGAACAGAAAGCCTCTGCTCTGGCCTGCTGCGACAATATCGCCAACCGGTCCCTGACATGCAATCCCAACGATCAGACCTCGGCCGCGTACCTCGGTTACAAATGAAATGCCTGCCAGCTCCTTGCGCAAGGATTCGATCAAGTAATCTCCCATTTGCTGTGCCCGTTCAGGCAGCTTCTCTTCAATGATCGTCTCGATCGTTGCATTGACTGCTGCCATCGCCAGCGGTGTGCCCCCGAACGTAGTCGCATGACTTCCTGGGGTAAATGCATCACGCAAATAAGCTTTACCCAGCATCGCACCAACCGGGAATCCACTGCCGATCCCTTTGGCTGAAGTGAAAATATCCGGCTCCACATCATAATGCTGATGAGCAAACAGCTTGCCTGTTCTGCCCATGCCTGTCTGCACCTCATCCATAATCAGCAGTAAGCCGTGTTCCTCGCAGAGCGCCTTCACTTTTCTCAAAAATTCCGGCTCGACGACATGAATGCCGCCTTCAGCCAGGATCAGCTCTAGCATAATCGCCGCCGTATGCGGTGTAATTGCTGCTTCCAGTGCAGGGATATCATGCAATGGCACATGAACAAAGCCTTCTGGCAGCGGAAGGAAGCCTTCCTTCACTTTATCCTGTCCAGTTGCAGTGAGCGTCGCTAGTGTCCGGCCATGGAAGGACTGTTTGAAGGTGATAATCTCAAACTTGCCTTTGCCAAGCACTTTTTGCTGATATCTGCGCGCAAGCTTAATCGCCGCTTCATTAGCCTCTGCCCCGCTGTTGCAGAAGAATACCGCATCAGCACAAGTATTTGCTGTCAGCAGCTTCGCTGCCTGCTCCTGTCCAGGAATGGTGAACAGATTCGATACATGCCACAGCTCATCCAGCTGTTCCTTCACTTTATTCACAATCTTATCCGGCGCATGACCCAGATTGGTGACGGCGAGACCGCTCATGAAATCCAAATATTTATTGCCCTTGTCATCCCACAGGTAGCTGCCCTTGCCCTTGACCAGGCTAAGCGGATACCGTGCATAGGTTGGAAAAAGCGAGCTCCCTGCCTCATTCGTCACTTGCTTATCAGGTGCTGCCGCTTGTGTCTGCTGTGATTGATTCGTAACGGTCATCATCTACACTCCCATCTGATTTTGGCGCATGCGCCGTTTTAATAAAAAACATTCGTTGCTCTAATTGCGAGCTGTCCGTTCATACACCTAGATCTTCTTGCTGTCATCGTTACATCCGTACGATTCTTGTGCCAATGACTTCTCCCTCAAGCACCCGGCTCAAGATCTTCGGCTCGCTGCCGTCCACGATCACGACCTCTTTCACTTTGCCTTGAATGCATTGAATGGCGGCTCTAACTTTTGGAATCATTCCACCGTATATTTCGCCGCTCTGGATCATGTCTTCAATCTCCTGCACTGTAACTGAAGGAAGCACCTTCTTCACTCCATCGACATTCTTCATAATCCCGGGCACATCGGTGACGACAATCATGCGGTCCACGCCAAGGTGGGAAGCGACAGCTCCAGCTGCCGTGTCTGCATTGATATTGTAGCGTTGTCCTGCTGCATCAACACCTATAGGCGCGATCACCGGCATATATCCCAGATTGACGATTCCTTCTATAATAGAAGACTCTACCTGAGTGACATCTCCTACATGACCGACCTCAGCGCTGTTGCTCACCGGCTTCGCCTGAATCAGACCACCGTCCACACCGGACAGTCCGATTGCTCTTGCACCAGTCCCTTGAATAAGACGGACGATCTGCTTGTTAATACTGCCTGCCAGCACCATTTCCACAACATCCAGCACTGCCTCTGTCGTCTTGCGCAGTCCACCGACAAATTCAGTCTCAATACCAAGCTTCGCCAGATTGTCCGAGATCGCCGGACCGCCGCCATGAACGATAACCGGTGCTATGCCTTCAGCCTGAAGATCACGCAAATCCTCGAAAAACGAAGCCGGCAGCGCCGCAAGTGTACTGCCTCCGCATTTCATGACAAACGCTCCTGCTGTATGCCCGGTCGAGCTCTTCTTCACTTCTGTGCTTGCCTGCGTCATTCCCCTCTCCCCTTTTCCAAGTATCTTTAAGTTCTATAAGCTGCATTAATCCGTACATAATCGTAAGTCAGATCACAGCCCCAGGCAGTCGCCTTACCTGTACCCCCATGAAGATTAACATAGATCTGAACCGTATCTCCTTGAAGATAGACAAGTGCCTCATCTTCACTGAATGTCACAGGGCGAGAGCCTTGCAGCACCAAAATATCCCCCAGCTTCACATCAACCTGCTCTGGATTCAGCGGCACGCCTGCACGACCAACGGCAGCAATGATTCGTCCCCAGTTCGCATCTGCGCCAAACATCGCTGTCTTGACCAGACTGGAACCAATGACCGTCTTCGCGATGGCTCTGGCAGAATCATCTGTGTCTGCACCTTGAATGTTCACCTCAACCAGCTTCGTAGCTCCTTCGCCGTCTCTCGCGATCGCCTTGGCCAGCACTTCGCATACATAGTTGAAAGCCTCTGCAAATGACGCCCAGTCTTTATGCTTCGGAGTCAGTGTATCGTTGCCTGCCAGGCCGCTGGACATCGCAACCAGCATATCATTCGTACTGGTGTCGCCATCCACTGTAATCATATTGAAGGTCGCATCTGTCGATTGACCCAGCAGCCCTTGCAATGCCTGCTGTTCAATCGCTGCATCACAGGTTACAAAAGCAAGCATCGTCGCCATATTCGGATGAATCATTCCTGAACCCTTTGCCGCTCCGGCAATCGTGACTTGTTTACCGTCCACTTGAGTCGTGACACAGATTTCTTTTTTCACAAGATCGGTGGTCAGAATCGCTTGAGAGAACTCACCTGCCGCCTCTGCATCCTTCCCGATCTTCGCAGGCATCGCCTTAATTCCCGCGTGCACACGATCCATCTTGAGCAGTTCACCAATAACTCCGGTAGATGCAACAGCCACATCCGCTTCAGCCACACCCAGCTCACGCGCAGCAGCGGCTCTCATCGCGTATGCATCTTCTTCTCCCTGCTTGCCCGTCACGGCGTTTGCGTTACCGCTGTTCACAATGATCGCTTGAAGCTTGCCATTCTTCAGACTGTCTCTTGTCACTTGAAGCGGTGCTGCTTGGAATACATTCGTTGTATACACGGCAGCAGCATTCGCGATGACATCACATTTGATGGCGCCAAGATCGTTACGCTCCGCCTTTTTGAGTCCACAATGCAAACCTCCTGCGCTAAACCCTAATGGCGATACGATCGATCCGTTATCCACGATGCTAAAAGCCTGAATTGCAACCTGTCCCATGATTTCTTCCCCATCCTATCCAAGTTAATATGAAAAGCCGGACATGCACGGATTATGCTTCCTTCTATTTATGGGTATACTGGTGAGAATTGAAGCCCTGTCGCTTCATCCCAGCCCATCATCAGATTCAAATTCTGAATGGCCTGCCCAGCAGCACCCTTCACGACATTATCAATAACAGCGAAAATGGTAACTCTTCCTGTGCGCGAATCGGCTGAGAAGCCAATGTCACAATAGTTGGATGCGAATACTTCCTTCGTCGCCGGCCAGCTGCCCGCCTGCCTGATTCGAACGAACGGCTTGCCTTCGTAGTACTGGTTGTATGCATCAATGAAATCCTGGTCTGTATAATTTCCGTTTAGGGATGCATAAATCGTGCTCATGATCCCTCTAGTCATAGGTACGAGCTGTGTTGTAAACGTGACCGTTACTTTATGACCTGCAATATCGGTTAATACCTGCTCAATCTCCGGAATGTGCTGGTGCTTATTAACCTTGTAGGCTTTGAAATTCTCGTTAATTTCAGCATAATGAGAAGTCAGGCTTGTGCCACGGCCTGCTCCGGATACACCGGATTTCGCATCAATAATGATGCTTGCGGGATCAATCATGCCTGCTGCGATGGCAGGAATCAGACCCAGCAGCGTTGCTGTCGGATAACAGCCCGGGTTAGAGATGAAGTCTACACCTTGAACCTTCTCTCCGTACACTTCGCTCAGTCCATAAACAGCCTGCTCCAAATACCGATTCTCTGCAGGAGCGTGTTTATACCATGTTTCATACTCTGCTCCATCCTTCAGCCTGAAGTCGCCTGACAGGTCAATGACCTTGAGACCCGCATCAATGAGCTGAGGAACGAGCTGTGTACTTACGCCGGATGGAGTCGCGGTGAATACCAGATCCACATTTGCTGCCATTTGGGCTACGTCGATGCCGTCCAGTGTCTGCTCCATAATGGTATTTAAATGGGGGAACCCTTCTGCTATGGATACTCCGCTCGTTGATGACGAAATGACGGAAGTGATCTCTACGTTCGGATGATGCTGTAAAAAACGAATGAGCTCCACTCCGCCGTACCCAGTGGAACCCACAATTGCGACTTTTAATTTGTCCTTCATAATGTCTCCCCTTCTCTCTTCAGCTGAGCTCACAGTTCATGCAGCTCTCTATGTATGCAGCACTCTATCTGACGGTGCCTGTCATATCGGCAATTGCTGAATTTCTGCTTACTATTATCCGATTTCCTCAAACCATTTAACGATACGTTCTCTTTAATAGATGTGAATTATTATACATCCACGCTTATATAAATACAACACTTTATGCATGATTTCTATTTGTTATTATTCATTCCTGTTTCTTCCTCAGCTCAAAAAAATGATGACAGGCTATGAAATCTCTTTTCGTTGATTCCGATTGAGTGATATGATGCATAATAGGGTTAATTAAGATAGATTGATTATTAGGCCCAGCTACATAGATATCATCGAATTTGGAGGAACAACTCACTTGGATATCAACCATATCAGCTACATTGTAGTGATCATCATTAACATGTTACTAGCGGCCGCTCTTATATTTCTGGAACGCAAAGACGCTTCTTCCACCTGGGCCTGGCTGCTGGTGCTTACCTTTATTCCGATTGTAGGGTTCGTGCTCTACCTGCTGCTCGGGCAGAATCTTACAAGATACCGCCTTTTTCAATGGAAGGAACGCGCCAAGCTCAACATCGACCAGATGGTCATCGATCAGATTCGCCACCTGCAGGAGAAGGATTTCCCATTCCGCAAACAAGACACATTAGAGTACAAGGATTTTATTTATATGCATTTGATTCAGAACGGTGCATTATTTACGGAAGACAATAGTGTCGAAATCTTCTGCGACGGACATCATAAATTCAACAAGCTTATGGAAGACATTGAAAATGCAAAGGATCATATTCATATCCAGTACTATATTCTTCGAGGAGATGGGCTGGGGAGAAGCATACGAAATGCGCTGATCAAAAAAGCCCAAGAAGGCGTATACGTGCGGGTGCTGTATGATGCGCTCGGCTCACGGAGCATGAAGAAGAGCTTCTTCAAGGAGCTGGTTGCCGCCGGCGGGAAGGTCGAGGTCTTTTTCCCATCGAAGTTCAGGCTGATCAACCTGCGTCTCAATTACCGTAATCACCGCAAGCTCGTTATTATTGATGGAATTATCGGCTATACTGGCGGGTTTAATGTCGGGGACGAGTATCTCGGCAAGGATATAAAGTTTGGATACTGGCGCGATACCCACCTGCGAATTCAAGGAACTGCGGTTTCCACGCTGCAGGCCCGGTTCATTATGGACTGGAATGAAGCGTCCCGCTATCATGACATTACATTTGTGCCCGAACATTTTCCCGAGCCCGAAGGCAAGGATCATGTCGGTATGCAGATTGTAACGAGCGGGCCTGATGCCGAGATCGAGCATATCAAGAATGGTTATATCAAAATGATCTCTGCTGCGAAGAAATCCATCATCATTCAGACGCCGTATTTCATTCCTGATGCCAGTATGCTCGATGCGGTGCGGATCGCCTGTCTGTCAGGAATTGACGTGCGTATTATGATTCCGAATAAGCCGGACCATATGTTTGTCTACTGGGCAACCACCTCGTATGTCGGTGAGCTTATTAAGGTTGGCGCCAAGATCTATATCTATGACAATGGCTTCCTGCATACGAAAATGATTGTCGTGGATAAGAAAATTGCGACCATTGGTACAGCCAACTTCGATGTCCGCAGCTTCCGGCTTAACTTCGAGATTAACGCATTCATTTATGATACCAAGATTGCGCTTGAGCTGACGGATGCTTTTGAAAAAGATATGCAGCTCTCTGCCGAGATGACGGCAGAACACTACCGGCAGCGTTCACTCTGGATTCGGTTCAAGGAATCGATATCCCGGCTGCTGTCGCCTATTTTATAGCTTTATAATAGAGAAAAAGGGAGTGCCTCCGTTTAAACGTGAGGTCACTCCCTTTTGTCATTTCAATAATAACCCATAACTATATAGTCTTGATTGAAGCAAATGATCGTATTATGAAATTGATTCACTCGGTCTGCCTAGACCTCTGTAGTTGTACATCTATTCATCAACATGTGTACTTGCAACGATCGAACGATTTCTTACACTTCATTTATCCACAGTGCGTCTATAAAGTACAATTGCAAATAAACAGCTAAAGCCCAGCTCTGTGTCTAGAACGTCTTCTTGAACCCTTCTCCCAGCACCTCATGGGCGTTCGTAATGGTCACAAATGCATTCGGGTCCACCGAACGAACGAGCGTCTTCAATCTCGCAATCTCACTTTGACCCACAACCACCATCAGCACCGTACGTTCATCATCCGTATAACCGCCTTGGGCAGAGAGCTTTGTTACTCCTCGGTCCAGATCGTGCAATATTGCCTGCTTAATCGGTTCTGTGAAATTGGATATGATATAAGCAACTTTGGACGTACCAAATCCCATTTCAACGGCATCGATCACTTTTCCCGTGACATATAAACTGATAAGCGCATACAGTGAGTTCTCTAGTGACAGCAGCATCCCCGCTATGACAATAACCGCTCCATCTAAGAGCATGACACTCAGCGACAGCCGGAGACCACTGTATTTCTGAATAATTTGCGCAAGGATCGTCAGTCCCCCGGTTGATCCTCGTCCGCGGTATACGATACCAATTCCGAGTCCAACACCAATTCCGCCAAAGATCGAGGCCAGCAGCGGGTTGCTGGTCGGCACTGTCCAATCCTTGGTTAGATAAACGAACAACGGAAGCATGACACTTCCCAGCAGAGACCGGATGGCATATTGTCTTCCCAGTATCGAATACCCTGCAATAAATAATGGAATGTTCAGTGCCCACTGTGTAAATGCCGGTTCGAATCCGAAGGCCGCCTGCCCCAGAATCGAGATCCCCGATACACCCCCTGAGGCGATTAAGTTCGGCACGAGGAACAAATTAAAGGCAATCGACATGACAAATGCCCCGAATATGATGAAAAAGGCATCAACGGCCACTCGCAGCGGACCGTCTACCGGAATGAGATTTGAAGCTCGTTTGTTCCTGCTCTTGCGCTCTTGTGCGTGCTGCATCTTGATTACTGTCTCCCCTTAAATAGATGATCAATGACAAAAGTTCATAATTAAAGACAACCAAAAAAATTCCTACACGGCTATACTTACCCTTACCATGTAGGAATTCCATATAAATTATTCAGACTCCACCTTAATTTGCTTGCGGAGGTATCCATCAATGAAAGCATCGAGATCGCCGTCCATCACTGCACCTACGTTCCCCGTTTCCACGGATGTACGGTGATCCTTTACCATACTATAGGGATGGAATACATAGGAGCGGATCTGGCTGCCCCATGCAATATCCGACTGTTCTCCTCGGATTTCATCCAGTTGTTTTTGCTGCTCTTCCAGTTTTCTCTCATATAGCTTTGAACGAAGCATGGTCATGGCACGCTCACGGTTCTTGATCTGAGAACGCTCATTCTGGCAAGTAACGACGACACCAGTGGGAATATGCGTGATCCGTACAGCAGAGTCCGTCGTATTGATGTGCTGACCGCCGGCGCCGCTCGCACGGTACGTATCGATCTTCAGATCTTCCGTCCGGATGTCCACTTCCACGTCCTCTGTAATCTCAGGTACAACATCACAGGATACGAAGGAGGTATGTCTGCGCCCAGAGGAATCGAATGGCGAGATTCGTACCAGACGGTGCACACCCTTCTCGGCTTTGAGGTAACCGTAAGCGTTATAGCCCTTAATGGACAAGGTCACACTCTTGATGCCTGCTTCATCCCCAGGAAGGTAATCCAGCACTTCCACCTTGAAGCCGCGCTTCTCTGCCCAACGGGTATACATCCGAAGCAGCATCTGTCCCCAGTCTTGAGATTCGGTACCGCCTGCTCCTGGATGCAGCTCCAGAATGGCGTTCATCTTGTCATAAGGCTGATCCAGCAGCAGCTGCAGCTCGAATTCCTCCAGCTTGCTCACCAGGGCTGTGATTGCTTCGCCAATCTCTGCCGCGATGCTCTCATCGCCTTCCTCTTCGGCCAGCTCGATCATCATGCTTGCATCATCATATTCCTGCTGCAGCTTCTTATACTGATCGACAGAGCCTTTCACCGCATTCATCTCGGAAATGAGGGCCTGTGCTTTATCATTATCATCCCAAAAATCAGGGGCTGACATCTTCTCTTCGAAGTTCGCGATCATTTCATTCTTCAGATCTAAGTCAAAGAGACCCCCTAAGGTTGGTTAATTTCTTGCTGATCTCGCGCAAATCCTGCTTAATGCTTGGTTCAATCATGATTCACTGATTCCTCTCTTTACTTGTAGTTGAACACTCCCACCATCTAAAGAGATGGGGGATTCTTGGATTGTCAAACCCATCGGTTTGAAACTGTCCTGCTTGTGCAGTACCCCAAGAGAAGCTGTGGTTCCCACAACTTGTCTGTGCGAGCAGCTATATAGCGACTCGCTTAATATTTTGAGCGGCATTGTCGTCCCGATCATGGCTCGTCTTGCAGGATGGACAACTCCATTCCCGTATAGACAGAAGTTTGATCTTTGGATTTACATAGCCGCATACATGGCAGGTTTGGCTTGTCGGTGCGAAGGTATCCGCAAACTTCAAGGTTCGTCCATACCATTTCGCTTTATAGGTAAGCTGGCGTTCAAATTCACCCCACGACGAATCCGCTATCGATTTCGCAAGTTTGGTGTTTTTAAGCATGTTCACCACATCTAAGCTTTCTATGCTGATCGTTTGGTTTTCACGAATCAGCTTGGTTGTCAGCTGCTGCAAGAAGTTCTGGCGAATGTTCGCGATCTTCTCATAGATGCGAGCCACGTTCATCTTGGCTTTATGCCAATTTGAGCCTCCCTTTGTACGGCGGCTCATGCGGCGTTGCCAGAAGGCTAACTTCTTTTCATAGCGGCGAAATGCCTTCGGGCTTTCTACCCGCAGCCCGTCTGAACAGACGGCAAATTCCTTTAAGCCCAAGTCAATGCCGATATGCTTATGTGCGGCAGGGAGCGGCTCTTGCTCCACTTCACAAAGGATGGAGACGAAATACTTGCCTGATGCATTGCGCCGTATGGTCGCTGAAATGATACGACCTTCGCATGCCCTGGAGTTGGCAAAGCGCATCCACCCCAGCTTGGGAAGCTTGATCTCATGACCACGGATCGCAATATTCCCATTCGTATGCTTAGCCGTGTAGCTCTGAACAGGATTGCGGCGGCTTTTGAAACGCGGAGCACGGCTTTTCTTCTTGAAAAAACGATTAAAGCTGTCTGCAAGATGGCGTGCGGCAGTTTGAAGCGCCGTACTGTCCACTTCTTCAAGCCATTCCAGTGAGGTTTTTAATACAGGCAGTTGTTTGGCACATTTGCTGTAAGACAACCCTTTGCCTGTTTCAGCATAAGTTGTATTCCACTGTTCTAGGAAGTGATTAAAGACGAAACGGCAACAGCCCAACGTTTTTTGAATAAGCAACTGCTGTTCATTGTTAGGGTAAATGCGATACTTGAAAGCCTTTTTTACCAACATGCCCAAAACCTCCTTTATCTGGATGCTTAGACACATTGTAGCACATACGTTCGTCTAGTGGGCAAAAAAGTCGCTCCCCCTATTCAAGTGCTTGAAGAGAAGTATTCTCGCTAGGGTATGATAAAGCCCCACTGAGACCTGCGTACATGAATACGGGCAAGTCTCAAGGAGCTGTATTATTAAATAAAATCTATTTTGGATTATGCATCACGCTATAGCACGTATTCTTCCCATCACACAGGTGGGATTCTGAGCAAAACCCTTAATTTATATTATATTCTATGCCGAATTAAGAAGTTTGACCATGGCAATGTTTATATTTCTTACCACTGCCGCAAGGACAAGGATCATTGCGTCCGATTTGGTCTGCTACCTTCACGGGACGCTTCTCCGCAGGTTCACCGCTTGTCGAGATCTGCTTCTCGTCCACAACCGCTTGACGCTCCTGGTTGCTCTCGATTTGAGCTCTCATGACATAAGTCGCGACTTCCTCCTGAATCGTGGAGATCATCTCGTTGAACATCGCAAATCCTTCGAACTGATACTCGCGAAGCGGATCTGTACCGCCGTACGCCCGAAGGTGAATCCCTTGACGCAGCTGATCCATCGCATCAATATGGTCCATCCATTTGCTGTCTACCGCACGAAGCACAATAACCTTCTCGAACTCACGCACCATTTCTTCCCCAATGCGTTCTTCACGGGCATCATACTTCTCCTGTACCTTGCCAAAGATGAACTCAACGATCTCTTCAACCTCTTTGCCCCACAGATCATCGCGGGTAATTGCGCCCTCTTCGAGCATCTTGCTGTTTATATAATCTGCCACTTCCTGCAGCTCCCAGTTCTCTGGGATATCATCCGGACAGTGAGCTTCCACATTACGCTGAATCGTTCCACGGATCATCTCCATCACGATCTGCTTAATGTTCTCGGACTCCAGCACTTCACGGCGCTGCTTGTAGATGACTTCACGCTGCTGATTCATCACATCGTCATATTGAAGAACGACTTTACGCATATCGAAGTTGTTGCCTTCAACACGCTTCTGAGCCGATTCTACGGCACGCGTAATCATCTTGCTCTCGATCGGCTGATCTTCCTCGAAGCCAAGACGCTCCATCATGTTCAGTACGTTGTCCGCACCAAAGCGCTTCATGAGCTCATCGCCAAGCGACAGATAGAACTGCGTCGAACCCGGGTCACCCTGACGCCCGGCACGACCGCGCAGCTGGTTATCAATCCGTCTCGACTCGTGGCGCTCGGTACCGATAATGTGCAATCCGCCAAGCTCCGCTACGCCTTCACCGAGGATAATGTCTGTACCGCGTCCAGCCATGTTGGTCGCAATCGTTACTGCTCCAGCCTGACCTGCGCCGGAGATGATCTGTGCTTCCTCTGCATGGTATTTCGCGTTCAATACCTGATGCTTCACGCCCTTGCGCTTCAGCATCTCAGACAGAACCTCTGAGTTCTCAATGGATACGGTACCCACGAGCACCGGCTGCTTCTTCGCATGGCGTTCTACAATCTCGTTCACCACGGCTCTGAACTTGCTGTCTACGCTCTTGTAGACTACATCCGCCATATCCTGACGCTGGTTCGGACGGTTCGTCGGTACTTGAAGCACTTCAAGTCCATAAATCTTCTTGAACTCTTCTTCCTCCGTCTTCGCCGTACCGGTCATACCTGCCAGCTTCTTGTACATCCGGAAATAGTTCTGGAAGGTAATCGTCGCGAGCGTCATGCTCTCATTCTGAACTTCAATGCCTTCCTTCGCTTCGATCGCCTGGTGCAGGCCATCACTGTAACGACGACCCGCCATCAGACGGCCTGTAAATTCGTCAACGATGACAACTTCACCTTCGGCAACGACGTAATCTACGTCACGACGCATGATGACATTCGCCTTAAGCCCCTGCACGATATGGTGATTCAACGTGACATGGGCTTGGTCGTACAAGTTATCAATGCCAAAAGCACGCTCCGCCTTCGCAACCCCTGCTTCCGTCAGCGCTACGGACTTGACCTTGATATCTACAGTGTAGTCTTCTTCAGCGACCAGCTTCTTCACGAAACGATCGGCTGCAAAATAAAGCTCTGTCGATTTCTGGGCTTGTCCGGAAATGATGAGCGGTGTACGCGCTTCGTCAACGAGGATGGAGTCCACTTCATCAATGATACAGAAATACAGCGGACGCTGTACCATCTGTTCCTTATAAAGAACCATGTTGTCACGCAGGTAGTCGAACCCGTACTCGTTGTTCGTTCCGTAAGTAATATCACATGCATATGCAGCCTGCTTGGACGCATGATCCATACCGCTCAGGTTAATTCCAACAGTCATGCCAAGGAACTCATAAATCTGTCCCATCTCTTGGCTGTCACGCTGAGCCAAATAGTCATTGACCGTAACCACATGAGCACCCTTGCCAAGAAGTGCATTGAGATATACAGGCAGCGTTCCGACAAGCGTCTTCCCTTCCCCTGTCTTCATCTCTGCAATACGGCCCTCATGCAGTGCAATACCGCCAACCAGCTGTACGTCGTAGTGACGCTTATTCAAAACACGCTTCGATGCTTCCCGTACAGTAGCAAAAGCTTCCGGCAGCAGTTCTTCAAGAGTAGCCCCTTTCTCGATCCGTGCGCGGAACTCCTCTGTCTTCCCTTTGAGCTGAGCGTCGGAAAGCGCGGCAAATTCCGGTTCCATTTTATTAATCGTATCGACCGTCTTCATCAGACGTTTGACATCACGCTCGTTGGTGTCGCCGAAGATCTTCTTCACTAGTCCTAGCATGGTTAACCCCTTTCGTGCAAAACAGATGTTAGAATCAAACTCGGCATGCAAAGGGTAAATGTTAGGAACTTGAGTGGTTCGTTATTCATTCAAAGTTCTTACATGCACAAGCTGATGTTCATATCGAATCAATCATTAAATTTTTATGCATATCCAAAATGCGGTGAATCCATTTCAAAACTCAGTACAAGGATGAATTTGATTCAGTAGTATACATAAAAATGGTTTTGCCTAAATTGTAACAGTTTGTCAAGGCAGTCGCAACAAGGGCAAGCCCTTTATTTTCACCGAATTCCGCGATTGAAAAGAGCAGTGAAACACATCACAGCCCTATCCCTTCTTCCGGCAAGACCCTGTATATATAGACGCATGAGCCTAATATTAAGTTTCGCTATTTGACGAAGACATTATGTGGAAAAATACAAAAAAGAGCCCCTGCTCATCAAAGAGAGGGCTCCGGGTTATTTTCCAGTTCATCCAAATTCTCAATTCAAACCTTAACAGCACAAATCCTGCACGATTCAGCCATCATCATTCTGGCTGCTTATTCCTGTTCAATCAAACCATACTTGCCGTCATTACGCTTGTACACGACATTGACCTCATTGTTCTCAATATTGGAGAATACAAAGAAATTATGGCCGACCATGTTCATCTGCAAAATGGCTTCTTCCACATCCATCGGCTTCAGGAAGAACCTCTTCGTACGGACCACTTCGAGATCATCATACTCACTGTCCAGCTCCTCATCCGTAACTGGGGACGGGCTGGCAGGAACATTTTCAACAAAAAACGTCTTCAGATTATCTTCTTGACGGAATTTGCGGTTGATCTTCGTCTTATGCTTGCGGATCTGACGCTCAAGCTTCTCCACCACAGCGTCAATGGACGCATACATGTCAGTGCTCTCGTCTTCTGCGCGAAGGACTAGACCTTTCATCGGAATCGTAACCTCAACAGTGTGGAACCCGCGGTTAACATTCACGCTGAGCGTCACATTGCCATCAGAGGTTAGAGGTTCATCGAAATACTTCTCTAGCTTGCTAAGTTTCTTGTCGACATATTCTTTCAAAGCATCGGTAACCTCGATTTGTTGACCTCGAATACTCAAATTCATAGGGCAATTCCTCCTTTTCCTTTGCACCTCGATTATAACATGTTTGTTAGGCGAATGTAAAAAGAATGACGGCGTTTTACACATATATAACACAAAGTTATGACAATTGTATGAGGAGCGTTTGAGGCGGGCAGGAATCGGTTAAAATACTGTGTTAGCCTTGTGAAATGAGAAGAAATCTGCGGAATTTGACGGAGACTTCCGCTTATTTTGTCGGAAATTTAATATGATGTGAAATTAAAATTTCTGGTTATGCAAGAAAATAAGCTTTAGATCTCGGTGAGATAAGGTTGAAGTTGTCTTGCATGGGGCTGAGATTCTAAGAAGGCACATATCTTGAGTGATAACAAAATCTAAGAGGTACTATGAGTAAAGTGTATTTACAATCCATTTAGGTATTTACTAAAGTGAGGTATCCACAATCCTGCATGAATAACTACGAGGCTTTGCAATGGGTAATAATGAATTGTGGATAGAGGTTCAAAATTTGATATTGGATACTCCAACGAGACCATGCTTGTGTTTGTCCTTCCATGTGTAACTTGGTACTCCAACTAAACAAGGATGAGAAATCAACCCTTCCAGCGGGAACAAAAAAAACCTTGAGACAACTGTCTCAAGGTTGACGCTAGCTAAACTCAATTGTTAACCATCTAACCGTTATATGTAGGTCGGGCTAAGCCGGGATGATTATAATTTGATTACGTTAGCAGCTTGTGGTCCACGTGCGCCTTCGACGATTTCGAATTCTACGGATTGACCTTCTTCCAAAGTCTTGAAGCCTTCGGATTGGATTGCGGAAAAGTGTACGAATACGTCGCCGCCTTCCTCAGTCTCGATGAAACCATAACCTTTTTCTGCGTTAAACCATTTAACTTTACCTTGCATGCACGAACATTCCCTTCGTCATCAAATGAAGTGAGCTTGGCTCACATCTCCGACTATACCATCCAAACTTATCCATTGTCAATTGGAAAAGAAAATGATTACCTTCAAATAAATAACATATGAATGTTAATATATTGTCGAAAATTGTTGTATTGAGTGAACTCACTATAAAATTTGACTATCAGAAGCTTCGCCCGTTTCTGTTGATTCTGTTTCATTTTCTATAACTTCGACTAGGTAAGTTTCTTGCACCAGCACTCCCGTACCACTTACAATTCGCACGATATATTCATAGGTGCCTGAATTACTGAAACTTACCTTGAACTTGCTCGTTGCATCTTGAAGCGGGAATCCGCCTTCAGGACCATATTTCACTTTTCCTTCGTTAAATGGGAGTGAATAGTAATTTCCATCTCGAGTCTCATGGTACTGCATTTGGATTGCACCTTGCTGCTCTAGATTTGCTAGCTCCAGCTCCACCCACACCATGGTGTTGTCCGATACACTTCCTTTAGTCGTGCTCACTTCAAAGTCATACTCTTTAGAGGCTGTAACTTCAATCGGGAGTGAGCTTGTAATGATTGGTTTAATTTCGGCAACTTCAACAGTGTACGTTTCTTCCACGATCGTGCCACTCTCGCTCACAATTCGCACGATATATTCATAGGTGCCCGCTTTACTAAACTTCACCTTGAACTTGCTGGTTGCATCTTGAAGCGGGAATCCGCCTGCTGGGCCGTATTTCACCAGACCATCTTCATTGAATGGGAGTGGATAGTATGTTCCATCTTGGATCTCATGGTACTGCATTTGGATTGCACCTTGCTGCTCTGGATTCTCCAGCTTCAGCTCCACCCATACCATGGTGTTGTTCGGTTCACTTCCTTTAGTCGTGCTCACTTCAAAGTCATACTCTTTAGAGGCTAAAACTTCAATCGGGAGTGTGCTTGTAATGGTTGGGTCTGTCTCGACCACGACGATAGTATACTTTTCTTCGACGATTGCACGATCACTGCTCATTACTCGTACCGTATATTCATAAGTGCCCGATTTACTGAAACTTACCTTCAACTTACTTGCTGTATCTTGGAACGGGAATCCGCTTTCAGGACCATATTTCACTTTACCTTCGTTAAAGGCAAGTGGATAGTATTTTCCATCTTGGATCTCATGGTACTGCATTTGGATTGCATCTTGCTGCTCTGGATTCTCCAGCTCCAGCTCCACCCATACCATAGTATTGTCCGGAACACTTCCTTGAGTTGTGCTCACTTCAAACTCATACTCTTTGGACGCTGTAACTTCAATCGGGAGTGTGCTTGTAATGGTTGGTTCTGTCTCGACCACGACGATAGTATACTTTTCTTCGACGATTGCACGATCACTGCTCATTACTCGTACAGTATATTCATAAGTGCCCGATTTACTGAAACTCACCTTCAACTTGCTTGATGTATCTTGGAACGGGAACCCGCCTTCAGGGCCATATTTCACTCTACCTTCGTTAAAGGCAAGTGGATAATATTTTCCATCTCGGATCTCATGGTACTGCATTTGGATTGCATCTTGCTGCTCTGGATTCTCCAGCTCCAGCTCCACCCACACCATGGTGTTGTCCGATACACTTCCTTTAGTCGTGCTCACTTCAAACTCATACTCTTTGGACGCTGTAACTTCAGTCGGGAGTGTACTTGTAATGGTTGGTTTTACTTCTGCTTCGGCAACTTCAACAGTGTACGTTTCTTCCACGATCGTGCCACTCTCGCTCACAATCCGCACCGTATATTCATAGGTGCCAGCTTCACTAAACATTACCTTGAACTTGCTGGTTGCATCTTGCAGTGGGAATCCGCTTGCTGGGCCGTATTTCACCAGACCTTCTTGATTGAATGGGAGTGGATAATATTTTCCATCTCGGATCTCATGGTACTGCATTTGGATTGCACCTTGCTGCTCTGGATTTTCCAGCTCCAGCTCTACCCATACCATGGTGTTGTCCGGTACACTTCCTTGAGTCGTGCTTACTTCAAACTCATACTCTTTGGACGCTGTGACTTCAGTCGGGAGTGAGCTTGTAATGGTTGGTTTATTTTCCTGAGCTTCTTCCAGAGCGATAATTGCATTTTCTACAGCAACCAGCTTCTCTATTGATTCTGCCCCTACTAGCTCCTTCTGTGCCTCATCAAGTGCATTGTATGCTTCTCTTACAGTTTGTACTGTTTCCTTCTGTGTCAATTCAATTGCCTCTGGAGAAGGTAAACTATTTATCTGTCTTTTTACTTCTTCAGCTTCTGTTTCCAACTGTATGATGATTTCTTCAAGCTCTGTTAGTTTTGTGACGAATTCTTCATCTACTAGTTCCTTTTGCGCTTCTGTTAAAGAATTATAATTCCCTCTTGCTGATTCAATCTCTAGTTTGTTTGTTAGTTCAACTTCACTGACTGCTGGCAGTTCGTTAATTTGTGATTCTACATTGGATGCAGCTGAATTATCTAATTCTAGTTGAGCAATCTTTTCTATTGCTGCTTCTAGTTTTGTTTTACTCAAATTAGGAACAAGCGCTTTTTGTGCATCCGTTAAATTTGAAAAAGCCTGCTTTGCATCTTCCACAGCCTGCTTATCTTCAAGTGTTACTGCTTCAGGCAAAGCTTCTATTTTTACTGCAACATTTTTCGCTGCCAGTTGATCTGCCGATAATTCTGGAGGATTACTATTTCCAGATCCCCCACCACTTGAACCACCGCTACTTGTACCGCCACCACTTGTTGCCGGAGGAATCGCTGGTAAGATCACATTATCTTTTTGAGAACCGTCTATTTGGATTGGCTTAGTCTGGAAGGAGGATCTCTCTGCTCCTTCATTCACGGTAGCTTTACTAATTGTCCCGGAACCTAGCAATTTCGTAATCGCATCAAGTACAAGCTGAG
The DNA here is from genome assembly GCF_042684905.1 of Paenibacillus shunpengii. NCBI lineage: Bacteria > Bacillati > Bacillota > Bacilli > Caryophanales > Paenibacillaceae > Paenibacillus > Paenibacillus shunpengii. Next base: position 82,980 of record NZ_JBHUMJ010000011.1, read on the forward strand.
CAATTCGAGCATTGCTGCTCACTGTGATTTCATTGTTACGTGCATTTGGATCTACGAGGAAATTTTCAATAGAACCTCGCCCAAACTCAACTGATATGGAAGCAGCGTACAAATCAACATCATCAAACGTTCCGTTCAATGCTACTTTACTGCCTGCCGGGAGTACATCGGACAGTTCGACATCAGTAAATCCATTTCCTGAAACATTATCTTCTTCCAGCTTCACTGATGACTGAACAATTACGTTCGATGCAGTTGTGGATCCTTCCGCAACGATGCGAACAGTACCGTCTTTTTTATTTACTACAACGTTCAGCAGTACAGAATCCACAAAATGAATGGAGTTCTCACCGCCGCCTTCTACATTGGTTGTACCATGCACTTTTACATTCTGAATTGTGACATCTCCTGCTCCAATACCTTCAGCAAACAGAAGATCCCCTTTAATCTCGGTGTTCACGAGCGTGACATCTGGCACGCTAATAATGACGTTACCTTCGATAACTGTCTTCTCTTCATCAGAGCCATATGTTCCAGCTTCGTCATATGTAATCGTATTCAACTCTTTTTCATTTGCTATCGCGTTATCAATCAAAACTATTGCTTCTGCTCTGGTCAAAGAACGGAGAGGAGCAAACGTATCATTCGGATATCCCTTCATTACTTCTCGCTCTACTACGGAAGCAACTGCTGCTTTACTCCAGCCAGCAATACTGTTACGATCTGTGAATTGATTCAGTGTATTATAATCACTGCTTTTTACATTTAGTAAATTAGCAATCATCACTGCTGCTTCTTGTCTAGTTACGGTTGTACCAGGTCGGAAAGTATTGTCCTCATATCCTTGTACATATCCGGCCTCAACGGCTTTGGCAATATCGGTATATGCCCAGTTTGATACAGATAAATCCTCAAAAGATATTGGCGCCTGTGCTGAGTATCCAAAGCTCCGATTGATTAAAGACACAAATTCAGCACGTGAAATCGACTGATTAGGCTTAACCGTTCCATCTGCATATCCATTAAGGTTCCCTTGGTTAATCCAGGTTTGAAGCTGGCTCTCCGCCCAATGTCCTTCCAAGTCTTTTCCTAATTGTGCAGCTCCTACAGTTCCCAATGAACTAAGTGCCATACTGATACTCAATAACCCTGTGACTGTACCCCGAACTTTCTTACTCACTTTTATTCCTCCCAGATGTTTGAATATAGAATTAAAGTTGGAACAGCTAAAACTCAGGTCCTAGAGACTAATTTCTCTGATATGAGAGATATAGTTATATCTGTAGAACTAAGTCTAATGAACTACTCATCTAGGAATATAATACCATTTTAATTTTACTTGTGCTAGATGTTGTCAAAAAATATATTATTTTGGATGATCATTGAAGGTATCTCACGTCTTTAAATGCAAAAAAACGGGCTATCCCTGGTCTTAAATTGCTTAGGGAAGCCCATCTTCATTTGGTGAAAGTATACTTTTTAAGAAACAGTAATAGTCCTTAAGAAAAAAATGACGGTGCAAAGTGAACCATTTGGCACCGTCATTTTTTATCAATTCATTTCAACAAGCAAGCAGTTTTATAAGCCCTACAATTATTAAAGTACAGCAGAATCTTCACTCCTCATTTTCGACGATCCATTAAAATACTGCCCGGACTATAGGGATGATCGTAAGCACTATGTTGTGCTTTTATACGACTTCGTTGCTGCAGCCAATCTCTCGCTTCTAATTTAAGTCTTTCCAAACTATCTAGTATTATCTTGTCATATTTCAACAAGTTATTAACTCTAATCTTATCTTCTTTTGTGATATTCACTTTATTTAATTCGACCGAGATAGAGTCAATAACTCTTTGTCGTTTATCTACAAATTCCACAGCTCTTTCGTAGCTAAGATCATCAGAAACTTCCATAAATTCATCAGTAATCTGTTCTAACTCATCAATTAATTCTTTCATTAGCTTATCCTTTTGCAAGCGACTTGCTTGCCTGGTGCCATGTATCACGTAGTTCAGTGAGCATCTCTAAGACTTGCTCTGCTGGCTCTGCTTTCTTTTTTATGTTTGCTTGAATTAGCGTATAGTTCATATATTCATACAACTGATATAATGACCTAGAAATCTCAATTTTGTGATTTAAAGTCGACATAAGTTCGCTAATTATCGTCTGTGCTTTACCGAAGTTCGTATTTACATGTTCAAAATTTTTATTCTCAATCCCTTGAATCCCCGTCTTAATAAAACGAATAGCACCATCATATAACATAATAACCAGTTGAGCAGGATTTGAAGTTTGGACCGATGTTTGACGGTATTTTTCAAATGCATTTACAACCATTAGGCATCCTCCTTAAAATCACGCGAAATAGCCTGCCAAGCTTGAAGATTGTGATTCATACTTACTCATCGCTGTTTCCATTGCTGTAAATTGTTTATAATACCTTGTCTCAAGATTTTGCAGCTTGAGTTCCAAGGTTGAAATTCTGTTATTGTAATCTTTTAAGCGTCTACCCATTACGCTCTCTTCCTTAAAGATACTATTAATATCCGAAGAGAACTTAGAGGTTCCTGCCTTCTCCACCAATTTGTTAAGTGCAGTGTCAAAGGCACTCTCAAGTTGGGAGTATATTCCCTTGTTAGTTCCATCAGATGATCCCTGAAAGGCAGTCATAACCTTCTCTGGATCACTTTCTAATGCAGCCTTCAACTTTTCTTCATCAATATACATCTTGCCGCCTTCATAGTACTGGCCGGTAGTAATTCCTATGGAACTTAGATCCCCGAGATGACCAGTAATTGCTGAACGCATGGATGTCACTAAACTTCTTAAAATTTCATCATTCTTAAGGAGCCCGCTCTTTGCCTTATCTTCCCAAAGAGTAATCTCATTCTCTTTCATAGCTTCTTTCTGTTCATCAGATAACGGAGCATAGTCCCGGTACTTCTCTTCGCCTATTTTTGTATTAAATAAACTAAGCAATTCATTATAGCTTTCTACGAAACTTTTGATAGTATCAACGGCAATCGTAGGGTCATTTTGAATCGAGATAGTTGAAGTTGTATCTCCACTTGCAGCTAATAGTGTTAATTGGACGCCATTGACTGTAAGGGAATTAGTTGTCGGATTATATGTTTTTTCCACTCCACCAGAGGTAATAATAACCTCCCCGGCTTCACTGGCAACAACCGGACTTGTTCCTGACCCAATAAGACTCAAGAACGAACCCCCATCCCCATTATTGAGAGTAATATCCTTACCGAATTCTTTCGCTGTAATATTTAATTGTCCACTCACTTCATTGAAACTTGCAACAGCATTAATATTCGGAGTAGCATTAATTTGCTTAATGGCGTCAGAAATTGTTAGATCTTTACTTAATTTTACTTCCTGATTATTTATAGTTAATAAATAATTCCCTTCTCCATCTACATTGGCGGTACCGTTTGGCAGTTCTCCTAGTTTCGTGGTTAGTGAAACACCCGTCATCTGACTTGACGCTATATAGGATTTTGTAGCTATGCTTTTCACATCAACAGTCATATCCGACTTAACTGCACTTGCAGTAGCACTAGCCCTAAATGCATTTGTATTGCCGGAAACCACTGCTTGATTTGTATTCATCGAAGAAGATAACTTAAAGGTTGCCAACTTATTATTTTTAAAATCAACAATCTTACTATTCATCTCGCGATAACTATCTCGAGTCCAATTTAATAAAGTCTTTTGCTGATTTAATTTATCAAGTGGCACTCGTTGAGCAGTCATTAACGATGTCACCATACTGTCTATATCCATTCCAGAAAATCCTGTAACCCTCATTATTTACCTCCCTATGCCTTCTCGTCTATGATTATTCCCGCAATCTCCATCATCTTTGCTACTAAATCAAGCGTCTTTTCAGGAGGTATCTCACGAATCAAGGACCCGTCCTCCTTATTCAGAACCTTAACCATAATTTGATGGGTCTTCTCGTGTACACTTATGTCTAGTGTAGTTGTAGGACCTGCTAAAATTTTGGCTGCTTTCTCAATTGCTAGTATTAGTTTCTCTTCGCCTATTGGAATCTGAACACCTGTCTTCTTTAAAATATTAATATCGGCAGTACTTCTAGCTGTAATAATTCGGGCGGGTTTTTGGTTTAAAGTCACTAAACTGTCCTGTTGACCCAATTCGACTGTTTTGTTGCTCACCGCGTTGATTGATATAGAAGATGATTGTAGGTTCATTTTAAAACCTCCGATGGCATATTCACTTAATTTATCGGTCTTTTTTCACCTTATATGAAGGTGAACAGAAAATTTAATATTATAATAGACAATTTTCATAGACACCAATTAATATTTATAGAGGAACTAATAATTAGGATGTCTCAGAACTATAATCAACATTAAGTAGCATTAACTTCAAAAAGATGTAGTAGTGAATTCTATGTATCTACTAAATGTTCAAAAAAATACTAAATGCAAATGAGATAACTCTAAATTTTTAAGAGTTATCCCAAAATATTATTCAAGACAGATTGTCAAGCCAAGTGCGACACTTCATACTCAAAAGATTCGTGGGCTGTTTTCCAGCCTAAACATTTTCTTCGTCTGCTGTTAATGAGATGGAGAGCGTGTTCTGACTCTTCGTCAGATACCTCTGCGAAGTCCTTTCCTTTTGGAAAAAACTCGCGAAGGAGGCCATTTCCATTCTCATTGGATCATCGTTGCCAGGAGGAATAAGGATCTGCAAAATACACCTTCATACCGTGTGTTTCTTCTAGATCTCGAAAGCCATGCGAATTCTTTACCACGGTCTACAGTAGCACTCTGAAAGGTACCCACAGGGTACTGCGCAGTGGCTACGCCTACAGCAATTTCTATGGACAATGCAGTACGTTCAGGCATGTTAATGGCAGTGTATAGCCGTGTCTTTCGCTCGATAAATGTGGCGACACACGCTTTGCTTTTCCCCCGGCTGGAGACAACGGTATCCAGTTCCCAGTGGCCGAAGGTTTTGCGTGAACGAATCTCTTTAGGACGCTGTTTAATAGAAGTGCCTACAGGGAAGCGCCCCCGTTTCTCCTGGGGTTTCTGTCTCTTACCTTTATGTCTTAACTGCTGAGCTGTAGTACGAGTTAAACGGCCTTCATACAGCCACCGATAGATCGTTTTAACCGAAACCATGGGCTTGTCTTTTAGAGGATAGCTCATTGAAATTTGCTCAGGAGACCAGGTTTCATGAAGTCGCTTCTCTATCTCTTCACCAAGCGTCCCCGTCCACTTTCCTTGTGAACTTTGGGCTTGACGAAGACAATGATACCGCTCATCTTAAGCTACCGCCTGATAACCATCTGAACTTTGATTTCGTTTTAATTCTCGGCTGATTGTAGAGTGGTGGCGATCCAATTCACGAGCAATGGCTCGAGCAGATAGTCCTAGTTGATAGAGTGCTTCTAGTTTACAACGTTCTATTATGGTAAGATGTGAGTAGCTCATGGACTGATTCTCCTGTGTGAAATTGGTGTGGTAACTTTATTCTACACGAATCAGGCCATGGGCCATTTTTTATTTTTTTGAACTAGGTGTCGCACTTCATATTACAATCCGTCTAAAGAAAATAACTTGCCTATTGCTTATTTTAATTGAACTTTATCACAACATTCTCAATGTAATCGGCTGAGAACATTTTATCTACATGTATACTTTGTAGGGTGCCATCGTGTAAAATTATGTAATACTCAGCCCCATATAAAAATTGGAATTTATTAAGCAACATCTTCATATCCTCCCAGTCATTCTTCATCCTTAACCTATTCAATTCAAAAACAACTTGAGATACAGAAGAATTCATTATTAAACGATCCATGCCTAAAAATGTTTGATATTCAGCACCCTCAACATCAATTTTAATAAGATCGATATGCCCTAAAGTCTCTAGAAGCTCGTTAAGCGGTTCTGCTTCAATTTCAATTTTTTTACTTACCTTATCAGAGATGAAATATTTAATATAGGCATCATCTGGCTCATACAAAGATGAGTTCCCTGAGAATCTCTCAGATACATAAAACGAGAGTAGATCGTTATGAGAATATACGGCTTTGTTAAATGCGGTAGTATTTTGACAAAGATTTAAGGTTATATTCTCCATTAATAAATTAAAGGTCGATGGATTAGCTTCATAAGAAATAACTTTTCCCGTGCTACCAACTAAATAACTTGCTAGTACAGTAAAATAACCAATATTTGCTCCAGCATCTATTACTTTATTTCCTGCTTTAAGTGTATTGATTAGATACTTTGTCAGTGAAGGGTCAAAAATACCATGTATCGTTAAATCAGGCATCAAACTATAGTCATTCGAAGGAGCAACTAATTTTCCACCCCAGGTTGAACTAATTAACATTTTACCATTACCTATATATGCTCCGAACATTATTACATTCCTCCGTTGATGAATCCAGCTATACCGACTTAAATTTCAGCCAAGAAGTGTCTAGGAGATTATATGATTTTTTAGCCCCCAGACTCTTAATATTTTCAAGAGCTTCTTCATAATTCGGGTAGTGAACGATTGCATTTTTGAAATGATAATAAGCTAAGTCAAAATCACCCAATATGGTTAAGATTTCTCCAATATAATTTTCCACAATATGATCTTTAGATTCGCATTTATAAAGATATCTTAATGCAGCTGTATAGTTATTGTTTATAATCTCATTAATAGCGTATATAAAGTATTGATCTTCTATACTATTACATTCAGTAATGCTTTTTTCATACCAACTTACTGCATCAGGAGCCATATTTCTCCTAAACAAAAATAAACTTAATATGGCGTAGGCTCTTATCTTTCCGTTGCGCCCTACATTATTAAAAGCTTCTGGAATTAACTCTTCTACTGAGTGTTCGTGAATAATTTGCCTAATGTGTTGCGTTAAAATATCATAATTAAGTTCCTGGGTCGTATTAGAATCATGCTTCCTATAAATATACAATGGATCTGGCACATGAACGCTTTCCCATTTTTTTAGAGCCTTTAATATCAGATGAGTATCCTCGCCTATTCTCAAATTCACATCATACCTTAAATCGTCAAAAACTTCTCTGCGAAGCATCATACTTGCTCCATTTATAAATGTACCAATTTTCAGAAAAAATCTGAGGACGCGTTTTTTTTCCATACTTCTTGATTGCCAATATCCCGTTGGACTGCCATCTTTATCTACGGTTAACATGTCCGAATGGACAATCCCTATATTTGATGATGTAAATTGTCTTTTTAAGATTTCAAGCCTATTATGAAGAGAAACATCGTCTGCATCCTGAAAAACAATATAATCTCCGCTTGCAACATCAATGCCCTTATTTCTTGCAGATGCTGCTCCTTGATTTTCCTGATGAATCAATATAATTCTGTCATCATTAATAGTGTCAATGATTTCTGCACTTTTATCCGTTGACCCATCGTCGATAATTATAAGTTCAAGATTAGATTCTGTTTGGTTGAGAATCGATTCTACGGATTGTTTAATGTAACTCTCCACATTATAAACAGGCATAATTACACTTATCACTTCAATTCTCCTCTATAGCAATACTATCAATCAGCCATTGCTGATTGTTACCCTTTGAAAAATAAATTATTCCTTGTACTTCATCCATAAAATGCAAACCGTTTTGTACACCGTCATTCATCATAGAAAATCTAGCATAAATCCTATTAGCATCCATCTCTATATCTGTATTTAGAATTGTAGCATTGACTATAATTTTGTTTTCGACTGTATTTTTGTATTCTTTATCCATTTCAGAGAGTAAACTACTTTTTATTTCCTCAGAAAAATATTGTTTCCAATCATGTGGGTACCCATTCTTATAATGAAATGTACCTAACGACTCCATCCCATTTATTACTAAATCCTCCAATAACGCAACCTCAGTCTGATTATTTAAAGACAGATTATATTCAGGAACATTTATTAAGTCACATTCTCTATATATATGATAAGCAGGGTAATGCGTATCTACATACAATTTCATCCCAAGAGCTTGCGCTCGGATACAAAAGTGACGATCTTCACCCCAGAATGATATATTCTTGATCTCGCTAAAATTAACACCCTTCTTAATTGCATTTTTACTTATTAGAGTACAGGCACCAAGGCCGCCAACTTCATAAACACCTGGGTTTCTAAGCATACTTAAGAATTCTTTATTTCTATCAATTAACTCTTTTTCAGTGATCACTTCTCCTCTTGAAAAATTATACTGTTGATACTGATCGAATAACCAAACTTGAGGAAGCTCTGGAAAATCAGGCTGCCATTTAGTCCAAAATATATTGGAAATAATATCCTTTTCTACTCTTAACAACTGTTGGAGAGTATCAGGATGTAGCACTAAATCTGAATCTATCAAAAACAAGTAATCAAATTCGAAATCTTCCGCAATACGTAATATCATATTTTTAAAATTTGCTACTTTCCAAATAAGCTGCTCATTCCATATATGAGTTTCTTCGTTACAGTCATAATGCTCACTAGACTCACTTTTGTAAATCGTTACATTTTTCTCTAGTTTACTGAATTGTTCTAAAATCAGCATAGAATCAATGGACTCATTGTCATCTACAAACAGATAGTGTAGTTCTATATTTTCTTTATTCAAATTTAGTAATGATTTTAAAAAATGATTCAATATATTAGGTTTTTGATGAACAGGACTACCCACTAGTATTTTCAATTATATGCCCTCCGCAAACACTTATATCTTCAGCTAATCCATTTTACATACTTATAATTCTTTTCTATTCTTTCTTTTATTACTTGGATAGATTTTGAATCCCCAACTTTTTTATAAGCATTGTAACATCTTTCCAATGTACTATATCTAGGAGATATCTTCATCAACTTACTATATAAAACAATAGCATCATCTAAATGGTTATTATTTAAACAAAGGTCTCCCAGCAACTCAATTACTTTAATGTTATTAGGCATGCTATTGTGCAAAGGAATTAGAAGATCAATTGCTATTTCAAAAAAATTGTAATTAATCAAAACCTCACATAATTTTATTTTTGTTTTTTCATTTCCTTTTAAAAGAACACTTGATACATACTCAAAGACATCGTATTCTCGAAGAATAATCAATTTTGAAGAGAACTCAATAAGAACGTTTTCTATTAAAGGAGTTAATAACAAGTAACTAGAGACTTCATCCTCACGGTTGACTATTTTTTTTATAGTTTTATGTTCTTTTTGACTAAAGTTTAATTCTTCCTTAACTCGCAGATATAGACCATTATCTTTTAAAATTATTGCTAGTAACAGAACATCAAAGTAGTTCTCCTCAGGTATTACATCCATATTATCCCATATGATCTTCGCCTTATTATATTGTCCGCTATATTGTTTGGCCGAGGCAGTCACATTAGATTGTACATTAATGTTATATTGGGACATATATGTTTCTAGTAAAGGATGACGAATTCCATATAAGACATCTAGTAATAGTTTAAGATCGCTAATACTAGATATATCATAGATGTTCTCTATATTCTTCTTTACTTCTTCAACGCTTATATTTGATTTTGACACAATATCAAAATATCTGCGAAGTCCTGGAGCGTACACCTTTTTCTCTCTTATAACGTTTACAATAGCATTAAAACTCTTTCCTAATTGTTTTTGTTTTTCGTACAATTCAGCTAACCTATAATAGGCCAAATAACCACCAGAACCTTCAGTAACCATCATCCCCTGATCTCCAAGTTCCAAGCACTTATTAAAAGTGTTTTCGGCGTCTTTATTATAGCCTGCGTCCATAAAGAGAACACCTTGTATATATCTTAATTCAGTATCGGTAGGATATATATTTACAGCATCGTGGAGTATATTTAATGCGTCCTCAAATTTTTTTAGGTGTCCTAGAGACTGAGCTAGTTTACACAATAATTCAGGCATAAAAACTCGATTTGAGCTTAAAGGATAGGCCTTCTTAAAATATTTGATAGCTTTCTCGTATTCGCCTGCTGACATATAGGTTTTTCCCATGTTAAACAAATTGTATGCATTGGGGTTTTCCTCAACTTCTTTAAGCATGATAGAGAGATTCCTTCTTACCTTATCCTTTCCATCCATCACCTCATTGGTGTAACCGATATGATGAATAATAGACTTGCCCTCTCCCCCAATAAATCTATGGTTTTCATCTTGTATGTTCAAATGTTCGTGTAAACGGTTCTCATATCTAAAGCCTTTAGAATTTGCAAATAAACGCACAGCGCTATGTGTAAACGCACCGCCATAGGACAATTCATTCTTAATTTTCAGAAGATAGTAATCTAGACCTGATTGGATATCATTCTGTAAATTACAGTTTAATTCTAGAAACTCATCAGCATCTAGTACCAAAATGTAATCACTCGTCGCTTTCTGTATTGAATAATTTCTTGCGGAAGAAAAATCACCAGACCACTCAAAAGTATGGATATTGGATGTAAATTCACTGACAATATTCAATGTATCATCTGTAGATCCAGTATCTACTACAATAATCTCATCCACTTTTTTGATTACACTTTCTAAACAGCGTCTAATATTTCCCTCCTCATTCTTTACTATCATACATAGCGATATTGTTTTCTTCTGCATCATCATTCCTCACATTTCATATCGTAAAGTGTGCTTGTACTATTTATCGGATAACAGACGCCACTTAGTTACACACAAAACAAAAAAAGAACCCCAAAGGGTTCTTTCTTATAAAAAGACTATTAACGAAGCAATTGCAATACGCCTTGCGGTTGTTGGTTAGCCTGAGCCAGCATTGCTTGAGCTGCTTGAGCAAGAATATTATTTTTTGTCTGGTTCATCATTTCTTTTGCCATATCCACGTCACGAATACGTGATTCAGCTGCAGAAAGGTTCTCTGAAGTTGTTCCTAAGTTATTAATTGTATGATCTAGACGATTTTGGTAAGCACCTAATTTAGAACGCTCAGAAGAAACTGTCTCAATTGCAGTATTAATAGTTTCAATAGCAGCATTAGCGGATGCAGCAGAAGAAATGCTGATACCATCGTTTGTAACAGCACCGGTAGCACCAGATGCTGCAGCATTAGTTGAATTCGTTCCAGCTACACCTAATGTTTCAGCGTCCATAGCTGTGATTGTAAGAGTAATATTTTGATCTTTATTTGCACCGATGTGGAAAGTCAGGTTCGCCGCACTTGTTACACCACTGCTTACGCTTGCAGATCCATCCAACAATTTCTTGGTATTGAATTCAGTCGTATTCGCGATACGAGTGATTTCTTTTGCGAGCTCGTCTACTTCATTTTGAAGAGCTGTACGATCGGAATCAGTGTTTGTATCGTTAGAAGATTGAACAGCAAGTTCACGCATACGTTGAAGGATGCTGTGTGTTTCGTTCAATGCACCTTCAGCAGTTTGGATCAAAGAGATGCCATCTTGAGCATTCTTAGAAGCCATATCAAGACCACGGATTTGTCCACGCATTTTTTCGGAAATTGCCAAGCCTGCTGCATCGTCACCAGCACGGTTGATGCGAAGACCAGACGACAATTTCTCGATGGATTTATTAGTGTTGTCTGTGTTTACCGACAATTGACGGTGTGTGTTCATTGCAGAAATATTGTGATTGATAATCATATTATAATTTCCTCCCTGAAATAAGTAATATCCCACGTCCATGTGGAACGCCAAGTCAAAAGGTCGGCCGCCCTTATCCTAAGCGCTTATAACATATATCGACTACTATCACACTATTTTTAATAGTAATTTCAAACTTTACTCATTTTTTTTACTAAATGAACTTTGCTGAAATTGCTTCATTAGAACCTGAACATGATCTTTTGTTGGAATAACTGATTGCTTATTGGCTTCTTGTATAGAGACATAGACCTCTTTACGGAAGATATCAACTTCGGAAGGAGCGGAAATACCTATCCTTACGTTATCGCCCTCAACTCCAAGCACCGTGATTTCGATTTGATCTCCAATCATAATGGACTCTCCGCGTTTTCGGGATAGCACCAGCATATTATTCACCTTCCTTTGCAAGTAGCCGTTCCGCTCCTGAAAGTTCACTGAGCTTGTGACGAGTAGCATATTCTGTATCGTGAAGAATAATCTGTTTTCCTTGATTAGTAACCGGGTTAATAACAATTGGGGCAAGCAAGTTTATACTGGATTCTCTAAGTGAAGCTTGAAGTGTGACTATACATAATACGCTAACATTATTTTCGATTTTCAGTTCCAAAGACTCATGGTCTGGAAGCTCAAATTCATAGTTAGGCTCAAGTGTAAAAGGATCCACAACTAGAAACGAAAGCTGCGGCTCCATGATCGACTGCATCATACTAAATGGATTGTTATCTCCGTAAGGAATGATTGCAAACTGCGTTTCTTCCTCAAAGCCTGGTATCCCTTTGTTAAAATGAATAATCTGTTCTTCCTGCACTTCAATCTTCCCCCAAGATGAGGTTTCAATTATCATTGTCATGTCGTTCTCTCCTTTGGTACATAAACTAAAAGAGCTACAGATATGGCCATCGCCTCTCCATAGCTCTTATATTACACGGTTTGATCCATTTCGGGTGGTATAAACTGGACAGAAGGATATTGCATCATATAAATGTCAAGTTTCCCTCTATTATATTCAATCTCAGGCTTATTGACCTGTACACTGATTTCAACAGGACTTCGCACAATTTCGATATCCACCGGTCTTACATTGAACCGAACATCTACGTTATCAATTGATGCCTCGCCTCTGAACTCTCCTAATCCCGGTAGCGGCTTACTCTTACCATAAACCTCGGCAACTGTATTACCCGGCTTAAAAAATTCGGCCATCCGGTTGCCTTGTTCGACTCGCTTAGCAATTCCTTCAAGAAAGATTTGCTTTATATTAGAGTACAACCGCTGTGTCATCTCTAAATGAGGACCGCCCGTATAAGCAGCTCTCGCTCGAGAAGAATCAACGATAAGTTCAGGCTGGTGATGATTAATTGTTATAACAGCTGGCTTACTCTGGATCTGGAGATCAGCTTTTGGCTGACTAATAGAATACTGTCCTGGATCTGCATCAAGGCCGATACGACCTTGATGCTGTCTAATCTGCAGTATAGGGATTGTGCTCATTTAAGATTCCCTCCCTGTGTTTATCTTAGGAAGTCAACCAGAGAAGATGAAATAATCTTAGAACCGACAGAAAGAGTTGCGTTATAAATATTTTCTTGAATCTGTGACTGAATGGCAAGCTCGGCATAATCCGCATCTTCGGTCTTTGCCTGCAAGCTGGTTAAGTTGTATTCCATATCACCTAGTCTATTTTGCATCAACTCTACTCGGTTCATCTTCGCACCGATTCCTGCCTGCGCAGCAAGAAGTTTATCTACACGAGTATCAATCTGACCTAATTCAGCTGAAATATCCTCAAGTTTGCCATCTGCCAGTGCTTGACTCAAACGGTCAGCGATCGCAAACACATTATCAATTTCTCCCGCAGCTCCTAACACTACGTTTCCGTTTACGTTAACTGCAAGCTCAATCCCGCTGCCTACAGCATAATTTACATTACCTGTGTCGATTATGCTTGTAGCAAATCCGGAAGTATCAGAAATTCCTTCTGCATTCTTCGGAAAATCATAAGGCTTCTGATTATACGTTTGGCCGTTCAGAATATATTTGCCGTTTAGCTGACCGTTCCCAATTTCAATTAGCTGCTCTTTAAGCTGACCAACCTCAAGTCGAATACTTTCCAGTGACTCCTGAGGATTAGTACCATTAGATGCAGTAACCGTTATCTCACGCATCCGCTGCAGCACTTCGTTTGTTTGCGAAACAACGGTATCGGTATAATCCAACCAGGAAATTGCCGAATCTACATTACTTTGATACTGCTCATTAGAATTTAGCTCCGTACGGTATCGCAATGCGTATGTAATGCCTACTGGATCATCCGAAGGCTTGTTAATCTTCATGCCTGTGGACATTTGAATCTGTGTATCATTCATTTGCTTTGCGTTACGATTTACGTTATTCATGAGTGTACTACTCATCATATTCGAGGTCACTCTAAACATAGTAAAGCCCTCCTACTATCAATCTTTATCTTCCTACAGTTCCTGTACTATTAATCAACTTATCCAATAATTGGTCAAAAGTAGTCATAAATCTAGCAGATGCGCTGTACGCATGCTGGAATTTAATCATATTACTCATCTCTTCATCTAAGGACACGCCGCTGACAGATTGTCTTGAATTCTCTACTTGGATCACCAGAGATGTTGAGTTCGTGGCTTTGCGGTAAGCCTCCTGTGTCTGAATTCCGAGCTCACCGACCATGGATTTGTAATAATCATTAATCGTTGTGGAGTCTGTTCCACCGGGTACGGTAAAAGCCTGATCCTTCAAGCTTCCCATCAGGTTAGCCAAGGAGTTATTCCCCTTGATTGCATTGCCATTAGCATCCACACGTAGTGATGAAGCAATTGCGTTGGGGTTAGACTGAATAACTTGATTCAGGGTGATATTTGCTGCGGTAATCGGACCCCCGTCCGTCGATGTGAAGAATGGGATGCCTGCACTTGCGGAACCATCCAACGCATAACCCAATTGATGCAGTCCGTTAATTCCTTGTACGGTAAGCGGTGTTTCGTTCTTAAGAACAGCTCCTGCCGGAAAAGCCTGCCCCGCAGTAACAGTAGATTCCACACCATTTACGGTAATAACTGTATCCTCACTGGCCACTGTACCTTCACGAATGGAAGAGCCTGCTGGAATCTTAACCGTGACATCTCCGTTTGCAATGGTATTCGCCAACTGATTCAGATCATTCTGAAAGCCGGTTACAAATTGCTCCCGGGATACGATCATCCCGTAGACTTCCCCGCCTGTAAGGTCACCAGCGGCATAAGCATCGGTAAGAATGTCGCTGGTCACCTGAGTAACAGCTGTACCATTCACTAGTTCTTGTCCCCCTAAGGAGATGCTATACCCTTGATCATTCTCGGTTACTGTAACGTTCACAATCTTGGACAGTTTATCTGTTAAGAGGTCTCGTTGATCTCGAAGATCATTTGCATTATCTCCAAGTGATTCGATCCGGCTAATCGTTTGATTAAGCTCTCCAATGGAAGTAATATATCCTTGAATCTCTTGCGCCTTAACCCCCACATTATTCGTGAGATCCTGACTTAACCCGCTCAGCTGATTGCTCATTAGATTCATAGCATCAGTCAAGGCAAGAGCAGTCTCTTTGACAATATTACGGGCGGTTAGATTCTCAGGGTCTTTACTCAGATCAGACCACGCACCCCAGAAGTTGTCTAGTACAGTTTGGAGCCCTGTATCTGAAGGTTCGGTCATAATCCCCTGAATTTTATCAAGCGTATCATACTGAACTTCCCAATTTCCTAGACTGGAGTTCTCACTGCGGTACTGGCTGTCCAAGAACCCTTGGCGAACACGCTCAATCGCGGAGAACTCGACCCCAGATCCGAGCTGCCCCGGATTGGTAGACCTAAGAAACGCAAGCGGTTCCATTGGGGAAGAGGCTGTCATTTTGACGACTTGTCTTGAGTACCCCTCCGTATTCGCGTTCGCAATATTGTGGCCTGTCGTATTCAGTGCAGCGGTCTGTGT
Source organism: Paenibacillus shunpengii (assembly GCF_042684905.1). Lineage (NCBI taxonomy): Bacteria > Bacillati > Bacillota > Bacilli > Caryophanales > Paenibacillaceae > Paenibacillus > Paenibacillus shunpengii. The sequence goes on from NZ_JBHUMJ010000011.1 coordinate 98,637, forward strand.
AAATAAACTCCGTTTGGCTGTTTCTAATGAATGAAAGGTTGAAACCATTGTATAATCCTCCTATTTAAGCACGAGAGTCAAATAATCCGAATTGCCCCATCGTACTCTGACGTTGATCCGGGTGCTGGTATACTGGTGCCTGGGTCGGTTTATCTACGAGCACATCCAGCGAATAATCAATGAAAGCAAGGGACTGCTCTACCAATCTCTGATTAAGATCATTCACTTCCTTGAGCTCTCTTAAGGTATTGCTTAATTCATTCTGAACCTCTTGTAGCCTTCTCTTATCCTCTACATCAAAGACGAGACGCGAGATTTCGGAGATGTTAAGATTCAGCTTTGATTTGATTCCCCGTTCCAGTAAAAAAGCGCCTACAGCCTCGCTCCGCTCAGCCTCCTGACTCTGAATCTGCTTCAGGATCATCGATTCTTGATTCAATAGCTTGATGAGCGTATCCGTATCATTTTTTACAATAGCTTCTCGTTTCACTTCGGCCGTATGCAGCATTTGACGATGAGTGACAATTAATTTCTGGAGTGCATCAATCAATTGATTTAAGGACATATTGTTTGGCTTCTCCTATTTCTCCGAGCTCGGTTTAAAATACGGCATCATGCGTTCTGCCAGCTGTTCTGTGTCGACCTTATATGTTCCTGAAGCGACCTGTTGCTTCAGTTCCTGAATGCGCTGTGCGCGTTCGCTGCTATTCACTTGTTCCTGCTGCTTGAGCATTTCCATAGCTTCAGGCGAGATGGATACCTCATCCTTACGCTTGCTCTTCTTATTTTCGGTCTGTTGACCGGATTCTATATTTCTCGAATAAGAGTTAATCGCTCCAATTCGTCCGGATTCATTAATCTTCATAATGAACACCTGCTTTCATAAGAATTTAGGATCAAGAATCGTCCTAAAATAAAAAACCGATAATCTTTACTAAAGTTATCGGTAGAGGTTGAAACATTGTTTATAGACTATGTCTGAAATGAGTCATGCATCCTAAGAACGCTTGAATTTGTCGATTGCATTGTAGGCACCAGAGCCTAAAGTGGAGGAGTCCTTCCGACTAACCTCCTGGGTTGCACCCGTCAGTTCCTTGGTCAAACGCGCACGACAGCCGTCGCACATGTGGCCCTCTCGAATAAAAGTACCACACACCTCGCAGGGATAGGTCAAATTGGGTGCATCCTTCACCGATATGCGTCCCTCTTTGATAAATTTCGTTATTTGTTTAACGGATACACCTGTCGCATCCGATAGCTGTTGTATGTTTGCGCCCTTCTCTTTGCGTAAATACTCCACACATTCATAATATTGCTGCTCAACCTCTTTTAGACAAGCAGGACAAGCCTCCAACACGTTTAACACGTATAGCTTGCCGCAGCGAGGACAGTTCCCGACATTCATCCTCTTTACGCCCCCTTCTGCATGAAAACCATTTACTTTTCGTCATTATAACCTACCTTAAAATAGCTTGTCATCTGGATAGGAGTACTCTGTTACATACAGATGACCATTGCATGATTGTGTAAAATCAATTCTATTCTGAATCTCATCTATCCCTAAAACTATATCCCGAGCTTTCAGATTACTTCCTACTTTATATATCGGTAAATTGATTCAGAAATTAATCTTAGTTCCTCATTATCAAATATTCTTCCTATTAAGATCTAGCCCAAGTAACAGTATACATTGAAATATGAATGTCTCTCTTTGATCCCCATTCTCTAATTACTTTACAGCATGCTTCCAAGGTGCTGCCTGTCGTGTAGACATCATCTACCAGCAGGATTTTCATCTGAACCTTATCGTTTATAGTATGATTCTTGTCTCGATGAAGCTTGCCATTCATCTTTTCACTTATTAGAAAATTGAGGATTCGTTCCGTGTCCGGACGCAGGTCAAAAGCATGCTGTATCGAGATTTCTCTTTCTCTTCTACCCTTGAAGCTCTGCTTCTCTGTATGCTTGGTTCTTTGCAGTAACGGAATTACAGGTAACCCCTGATACCTCGATAGCTCAACGGCCATCCGTTCGGCCTGATTAAATCCTCGCTCTATTAGTCGCTCATGGCTTACAGGCACATAAGTAATCGCATCGGCTCGCCAGATATCTGGTCTGTGCTTGTTTATGGATAAATCATGGCGGTGGATAATAGAAACCTTACCTTCGTTATATTTAGATTGTTCTGCACTCTCACCCTCATGCTCATCCACCCGACCGATGTCACCTCGAAGCAGCTGTGCGGAATACTCTCTTTGCATTCCCAAATACGCCTTATTAAGCATGGCCCCGAATAGCGGAGCGAATCTTTCTTTCCCCCGGTACTTGTATACCGCCAGCCATTCTCTCATTAAAGAATCATATACTACAGCACTTCGGTTACACTCAAAGGATCTGCGGTTATGATCTCCTCTGGAGCAGTCAGGGCAGCCTATTGCCCGTCCACATGTAACACAGCGAATCTGAGTAATCCAAGGTATAGAACGAACGCAGCGATGACAAATACCGGGCAGTTCCTTAGATAGCGGAGCATATGTACCACAGGCGAGACAGGTATTCCCGGAAGGGGATGCCAGGCTATGCATAAATGCAGATATACGGTTTACAATGTTCATTCCCTTAGCCGTCCTCATTTCATTGGTCTATGATTGTAGCGGTGTTATGCAGCTGTAAAAATCACTGTTTCAGCTGGAATGTAATCCACTTAATCTAACTGAAACATTCGACGGTCGCCCCCCTCTGGCATCCGGCGCCTCCGGCAGCCTCTAACTTCGCCGCGTGTAAAGAGAGGCGGTGCGGTTAATCTACTAGATAACCGTTACGGCGAGCGATGGCATTCATTCTTTTGATCTGGTTGACGGCGATTTTCTGCGCACGATTCACTTCTGGAGCGCCGAATATGACGGTCCCGGCCGGATCATCCTTGGATCTGCCCGCTCGACCTGCCATCTGCACAAGCGATGCGTCATCGAACAGCCGCGTATTTGCATCTAGAATAAAGACATCGCTCATGGGGACGGTCACACCACGCTCTAGTATAGTTGTTGTTACGAGCAGGCGAATTTCTCGATCGCGAAAAGACATGACCTTCTCGCCCCGTAAAGGGTCCTCGGAAGAGGTGCCTTCGACACGAATACCTGGCAAGCTTGCTCGAAGAAGCACCACGAAGGACTCGATCTGTGAGATCCGTGTAACGAATAGAAACACCTGCGCCCCTCGCTCCAATGAACGCTTTAGCCTCAATTGAAGCTCGCGTGGCAGCTTACGCTGCTTAATCTGCTGCGCTACGTACGGCAGCTTCATGTATATCGGAACAGGCAGCGGGTGACGATGAAAGCGAACCGGTACTCTGGCATGAGCCAGCTTGCCCCGGGCTGCTTCCCGCTGCAGCTGTGCAGGCGGGGTGGCAGATAGATAGATGAAGCTGCCTCCCGGCTTGCAGCATGCTTCGGCCGCATAGGCAAGCATGGGGTCGTTGTGGTAGGGAAAGGCATCGAGTTCATCGATGATGACCAGGTCAAAGGCGTGGCGGAAGCGCAGCAGTTGATGGGTCGTAGCGAGGGTCAGCTGCCCTCGCTGCCAGCGTTCGCTGCTTCCGCCATAGAGGGTGACCCGCGCCGTATCCGGGAAGGCGCGGGCCACCCTCGGTGCGAGCTCGAGCACCACATCGCGGCGCGGTGTGGCGACGAGCACGCTGCCCCCGCTTGCGAGGATGTAATCCAGCAGCGGGTAGGTCATCTCGGTCTTGCCTGCGCCGGTCACGGCCCAGAGCAAGAACCGGCCCTTCGCCCGGGCGTCCTCACGCCGCCGGGCCAAATACGCAAGCGCCGCGCCTGTGGCTGCGCTCTGCGCGGGGCTTAGTCCCCACCGACTCACCAGATCGGTGGGGGAACCCCCGGCCGTGCCCCGCACGGCCGGAAGCGCTGCGCCTACGAGCAGCAGCGCGCAAGATCGGCTGCGCCCGAGCGCGAGGCAGACCTCGCAATAGGCGCACGCCGCAGACCCGCAGGCCGCACACGCACTCTGCTGTGCGGCCATGCTGCCGCATCGGCGGCAGCGCAGCTGCTCTCGTCTGACCCAAGGCCAGACGAATCGCGCAAAGCGCGCCGCCTGCGGCGGGGCAAGGGCGGGCACGTATCTAACCCGCCCCGCCAGATACGCCAGCTGCACTGCAGCCTGCCATTCGCTCCCTACTTCGGGAGCGGTCTCCGCAAGCAGTGCCTCTGCCTCCGGCATAAGCAGCTGTCTTCCTGCCAGCTGCTGTGCCACACGCTCTGTCTTCACTCTCAGCTGGTATAACTCATCCACTGAATTAAACCTTTGGCTACCCGCTCTCCTCTGATCTCCATCCTCTGTACTCGCAACCACTCTATACGGTTCAACTCCCTGCGTATGTGAATTGTCCCTCAACTCAGATCTCCGTGTTTCTACGCTCCCATGGGCTGCCGTCTCTGTACTCATGCAATGCTCATACAACATCCCACCCATCACAATTCTTGGTCTTCCTCCTGGTCTAAGCATCGCTTTTCCAGGCACTATTGTTGCAGCAGGGTCGGCAGATTCTGTACACCCCCTCTCTCTGTACAATTCACCCTCTGACTCAGTCCTCTGCCCCTTTGCTAAATCACCAACAATTCCTAACTTCCGCTTCCCTCGGTCCTCCAGCCCGCTATGCCCAATTCGGAACTCCCTTATCGCCACACACTCTCGTAACATCCGCTCTCCTTGCTCCCCAGGCTCCGCACTGATCAGCGGGGCAAGTAAAAACTTCACCATCTCCCTCCACTGAACTTCAGTTCTCTCTGATCCCTCAATTCCCAAAGTCCTCGTCCCGCCTTTAAATAATCCCTCCTGTACCCGATACGCCCAGGATAACGGCATTGCCTCTGAGATCATAACCACCTGCCATATGTCTGATGGAGATGCTTCACGGAGCTGCTCTCTCCACCACAGCCAATCTACACTCAAATGAAGTGACAGATATATTCTCCACTCCCTGTAATTTCCGGACTCCGCACATAATCGGATTGCGTATATCCCAATTCTCATCTCATCCCCTCATTTCTCGTCCTTCCAATTTCGACCAAACACCCATATATGAACGCAAAAAAAGCACATACCCGGCGTATTTGCCGAAGTATGTGCTTCATACTTTTCATCTACAGTTAAATTAAACCAAAAAGATCCTATATTTACAATATTAATGACAATACCGCAACTTTTTAACGATATATTCGTCTTATAATATGATTAATGTTTAGTTACGAACGGAAATTCCGTTAGACTTGCATCGTTGCGAAGATCAACGAACTTGACCTCTTCGTACGCCGCAGGCTGTAAGGCGAATAAGGTGCTCATCGGCTCCTCACTTGCTGAGACAATGCTCAAATCTACGCCTGCAATACTACCGAGCCGGTAGAGAAGCGGAAGAGTATCATCTTTGGAATCAAGGTCCATCACAGTTACTTTATGACTCCTACCTCGAAACAGAGCGTCGATGGACAATCCGCGGATAATCCACTCCAGCTGAAGCCCATGGTTACATGTGATGAGAACATAGTGAACGGGTATGGCGGCAGGCTGCTGCTTGGTCTGTGAACGTGCGTATAAATACCGAACGCATAAGGCTGTTAAGCCATAGACAAGCGCAATCCATATCAAATGTTCGATCAAATACGACTACACCTCCCTATTGCATCCATGGATGCAATTAACCGCAAAACTACTCACTTCACAGCAGCCGTGTGAATGACCAGCCGGCGGATCTTGTTTATACCGCCAATATATGCGGATACCCGGGACGGTGACACAGTCAAATGAACCAGCAGAACATATGATAAATCTTATTTTTTACTAACACGATAGATTGAGCAGATAGAGCGACAGTTCCATTCGTTATGATTGGGTGCGAGCCAACAATAGCGAAGATAGACCGTACTGCGCGATTTCAAATCTTTCTATCAAGCATACATTGAACTAAAGCATCTTCAATTCTGTGCTTTAGTTCTTTACTATACTATAGAAATGTAACATCCTATCTTTATGAAAAGAAATGTTATTTTTTCTTGCGCTTTCAAAAATTCCATAACTATATAATCGAACTAAAGTAAAAGCTAACTTGTTACTTGCCGTAACCTTCGAATCAGAATCACATCCGTAATCAGATTAAAAATACGACAAAATCAACGTTAGCGTCCTCAACTTTAGATCAACCTATATCTTCTCACGCTTCAAGGCAGTATGAATATACAGCACAAGAAACGCTCCCCCGTACATGCTTCCTATGTAGTACCAGAGACCACTAGCTGTACGCATGACTTCAGTAGTTCCCCCAGGGCAAGCGGCAGATCACACTTCCCTTATACCGAAGGCTACGTTCCCTTTACAGGGTAACCCATCCATATTTAATGGAGTTGATTACAGCTTGTGTACGGTCATCCACTTCCATTTTTTGCAGAATGCTGCTGACATGGTTCTTCACTGTCTTCTCACTGATAAAGAGGAACTCACCAATCATCTTGTTGCTCTTACCTTCCGCCATCAAACGAAGCACTTCGGCTTCACGGCGGGTCAGCGGATTGTTATCGCCTGCAACGAATTTAACGCCCGCTTCCTTCACGCCGCCTTCATTCATAGCGCCTGTCTCATTCAAATATGTCATCCGGCGCAGCTGCATAATGAGCTTGCCTGTTACTTTTGGATGGATAAAGGCATAGCCTTCATGCACAGAACGGATCGCGTTAATAAGCGACTCTGCCTCCATGTCCTTCAGCAGATAACCATTCGCGCCCTTGCGCAATGTTTCGAATACATAGCTCTCATCATCGTGAATAGACAAAATAATAACCTTCACGTCCGGGAACAGCTCTCTCAGCTTCTCCGTCGCTTCAACCCCATTTTCTACAGGCATATTAATGTCCATAAGAACGATGTCCGGCTTACTCTGGTTGCAGAACTCCAATACCTGAATGCCATCGCCGCATTCGCCAATGACCTCGATATCGTCCTCCATGTTCAAGATTCGTTTCAGACCCTCACGAAACAGCTGATGATCATCAGCCAGCAATACCTTAATGTTACCCCTTATCATGTTCTGGTTTTCCATCCTGCTACTCCTTTCCCTTTTCCACGTTTGTCGGGATATGAATCACAATCTTGGTGCCTTGATTCTCTCCTGATTCAATTTCCATTCGGCCTTCGAGCAGCTCGACTCTCTCACGCATCCCAATCAGACCAAAGTGTGAATGGTCCTTGCTCTTCTGTTCCAGCAGTTCGGGCTTAAAGCCAAGCCCGTTATCCTGTACAACAATCTTGACGAGCTGTGCCTGAAAAGTAATCTCCACCACGACATAGGTCGGGTATGCATGCTTGGCTGCATTCGACAAGCCTTCTTGCACTAAACGATAAACGGCAGCCTCCATAGCCGAAGACAAACGGTGTTCCTTCCCTCTGGTTTCAAAAAGCGCGCGAATCTTCGTTTTTTCTTCAAAATCCTGCACGTATTTTCGAAGCGTGGGAATTAAGCCCAGGTCATCTAGTGCCATTGGACGCAAATTGAAAATAACTTTGCGCATTTCTCCAAGGCTTGAACGAACCTGCTTCTTCAAATCTACTATTTCGGCCTGCACCATCTTAAAATCCTGCTTAACCAGCATTCTTTCTACAATTTCCGTCCTAAGCACTAAGTTTGCAAGCATTTGCGCAGGGCCGTCATGGATTTCCCGGGCGATTCTTTTGCGCTCTTCTTCCTGGGCCAGGATAATCTTTAAACCGATCATTTGTCGATTCTTGGCAGACTCGATGATTCGGGTTACCTGACCTAATTCGCCGGATAGGTACTCCATAACGACATTCATCTGTGAACCGATGGTTTCTGCGCGCTCCACAGATTCCTCAATGCTTCTCGCACGCTTCTGCAGATCGTCGCGGCGTGCTTTAAGGTACATTTCCTTCTCTCTGTAAATCATCAAATCCAGCTGAAGCTGTGTCGCCTTTTCATAAGCTTGCTTGATGTCATGCTCGGAAAAGCGGACGAAATCCCGGCTGACCTCTGTCAGCCGGATTCGGGACCGGCGGAAATTAAGCTCAAGCTGATCGACCTTCTCGATCGTTTCCGCCGTCTCTTTCAGGATGGATTGAATCTCCTGATTGAGCGTCTTCAGCTCGGTTCGAGCTGAGTCCATTATTTCAAAAATCTGATATTTACTACTTTCCATGACCTGCATGGCGTTTTTTATGACGCGGTCAAGAGCATCAGCTTGAAAGTCCACAAATGTTCGACTCCATTCCTAACGTTTCCAGGATATATCATACCATATCACGAGTCGATAGTGACGGTCTTCGTTTTCTGTTCCCATTTTACGGTAAGGCCAAGCTGTTCAGATACTAGTCTGAGCGGGACTAAAGTCCTACCGCCGGAAATATACGGAGCCACACTCGCGCTTAGGCGCTGCCCGTTAAGGATAAATTCCTTCTCGTTTACTGTAAGATCAATCAGCTTGCCGCCGCGGAGAATCGTCACACGCTGGTTCTTACTGTCCCAGGTTGCTCTGCCTCCGAACGCATCCAGCACATGCTTGATTGGTACATAGGTTGCATTATTCTTCAGTACAGGCGCTGCATCGATTGCCTTCTTCGTTCCATTGAAGGTGACCGATTTTTGTCCAATGACAAACTTGGCAGTTCCTGTTGGTAATCCTGCTTCACTAGATAGGGAAGGCATGGTTAGAGCAATATTATCAAAGGCTACTGTTCCTGCCATCGCTCTCTCATCCTGACCTTCCTCAAGATTGACGACATATAACCGCTTCAGCTTCGCCGGATACGCAATGTCTGAACCGCTTAGATCGACACTAATGTTCTTCCAGCCTGTCCAGTTGATATTACGGGCAAGATCAATGTATACCGTTTTGCCGTTTGCATCAAGCACTTCTGCCCGCAGCCAATTCAGACTGTGATCGCCAAGGACGTCCATAGACAGCGCCGTAGCACTGGACTCGATTTGTTTGCCGGAAGTGCCGTTAAGCTGTGCATAAGCATACATTTTACCACTTCCGCCGTTCATATCATAGCTCAGTTCCAGCACTTTGGAGCCGGACTTCTCGCCAGTTCCGTTAACAACGCGTGCTGCTCCGGTGACGCCGGATGCATTCGTCGTGAAGCTGATTGGATAGCTTACATTCTCAAAGTTTTCCCACATCGTTTGTCCTGCAGTCGTCAAGACAACGACCGTGCTGAAGCCGTCATAACGGCCAATGGCATAGCCCACCGATGTGCCTGAATTTACAGAGGATACAGTGAGTGTATCACCCGATACACTTCCCTTAAATCCAACGAATTCCCACTTCAAGCTGTCTGCCGGCAGGGAGACGGATTGTCCATCTTTGGTCGTTGCGGTAATCGGAATAGCAATGGCCGCTCCTTTTTGCAGCGAACCTGTACCTGCTCCAGCCTTAAGTGACTTCAGATTGCTTGCGCCCACAACGGTGATCTGCATCTTCGCACTTGCCGAGCCGCTCACTGCGGTCAGGGTTGCTGTACCGCCGCCTGTGGCAGTTATTTTGCCGCCGCTAGTGCTGATGACATTGCCGTTACTGGATTTCCAAGTGACCGAAGCGCCGCTCATATCATAAGGATTATAATACGTATCGTAGCCCTTGAGGCTGTAAGTTCCTTCCTGTCCAACGAGCATAGAGGACGTTCCGCTAATCGTTAGTCCCTTTAGCTGCCCCTGTGGTGCCAGAGAATATACACCCAGACCATTAATAACAGCACGCTGCTCTGTGCCATATTCCGTTGCAAAAGCAAGGCCTGTGTTCATTTCACCAAGCGGTCTCGTGATCATCGTTGTCGATCCGCCGCCGTCAAGGTTCATCCCTTTCCACACGCCAATACTTACCATGAACTTCTGCAGCTCCGACAGTGACATTCCCGAGCTTGAGCTGTTATCCTGAACTGCAATTAAATACACATATCTGCCGTCTTGGGAATACCCTACTGCCGTACGGGCTCGGTACCCTCCAATACTGGACACATCTCTGGAGAAGGAAGCCTCTCTCCCCCCATTTACCAGCAGGGTATGTCCGCCAATCATCATATCGAGATTGTTCGGGTTCACGGTTTGTCCCGTGGTCTTCGCGATCAGCTTATAATCCGCACGAATGGATTGTCCGACGGCCAGATTCGTATTAATCCATTCTCCTGCCGTACCATGAGCGCGCAAAATATACGCACCCTCCGGAATGGTCGTGTTAAGTGGAGTTTTATAGGAAATTTGCTGAATGACATCGTTCTGTACCAGCACTTCTGTAGCAGCAGCGGTTGCCGGGTCATTCGGCCGCTTCACTGAAGTCCATGCGGATGTATAAATATACATCGAATTTGCATGACTGTATTTAACAGACCCAGACTCCAGAGTGTAATCTTCCTTATTCATGCCTCTCAGCTTAAAGGTAGACCCATTAGAAGCCGTAACCGAGCCTTCAAAGCTGTATTCATCAATCATCGGTTTGCCGTCCTTGGTCACCGTTAAAGCCTGCATCCCCGACAGCTCAGAAGGAGTCGACATCAACACTCCATCCATGACTTGCCCGCCAATCGGTGCGCCTTCCCCGCTCACATTAAAATAATCACCATTCACGCCGGCTACTGCGCCGGTTTCCTTCACCATTCCCCCAGTGCTCTGTTTACTGTTGAACTTGCCTTGTTTACCTGTCATCACATCCAATTTCACATTCGGATTATTCAAATCCACTTGAATTACATTCGCCAGCACGTTTGATGAAGCCCCAGAACGCGTTGTTGTATATCGATAATTGATCATTTTGGCTCCCGCCGTGATCATCTCTTCTGATATTTTGGTTGTACTTGCCGCCATGGCCACACTTGATATTTGAAGGGTATCCTGCAGAACCTGTCCTGTTCCAAGAACGGGGGTCACCCATAATACGCCTGCGATCGTCACAATCATCCACTTCTTGCCTGACCTTGCCGCCAGTTTCCCCGTTTGCTTCCTCTCTTTGCTCATAAAAAAAGCGCCTCTCCCATCCTATGTGCTTTCTATTAATGAGTTCAGCCCCGCAAGTCTCTGTCATAGAGATTCACGGAGCTGAAGACACGAACATCCTCTCAATAATAGACTGCTAAAAATGGAAAAAGTTACGCTCTTTCTCTAACTTTATCAATAGAATCTAGCAAGTTGAACATATCCATCGGTTTTGTTGAAAAAAATACATAAAGGTATCCGCATCTATTTCATCTATCCACTAGACTTCGGTTCCTTTGCTCTAACTTTTACTCTCTTATTCAGTATAAATGCTCAGCATTCTAGTAATCATGACTGCTGCCTGGGCACGTGTCGCATTTCCACCCGGTTTAAATGTATTCTGTGTCATCCCCTCAATGATCCCTTGCTGGACAGCCTCAGCCACGATATGGGGTGCTTGAATGTACGCACGATCCTTAAACTTGCTCAGAATACTGTTCGCTGAACCATTAAGTCCGGAATCATGACCGCCATAGTGCAGAGCACGAACCATCATGATCGCCATTTGCTCACGCGTGATCAGCTGATTTGGCTTAAAGGTTCCATCCTGATGACCTGTAATGATGCCCGCTTTTGCTGCCGCACCAATATAGGCACCCGATACGTTGTAAGGTACGTCGCCAAATTGCTGCGTTGTATCCCAGCTCCCATTTAAACCTAATGCTCTTGCAATCATGCCAGCAAATTCGGCACGTGTAATCGCGGTATTTGGACCGTATTCTGCGCCTGCTGCAGTATCAATAATCCACTTGGCTGCCAGACCTTCAACCGCTTCTTTACCCCAGTGTCCATATAAGCCCATATACTGTACTGGATGATTCGCTGCAATCAATGCCTGGTTCTCTGAAAGATTCGCTTGTACTAGCACAGCGTCCGTTATTTGCGAAATTTTACTCGGCACCGGACTCAGTCTTTGAATCGTGCTATCCAGCTTCACTACGCCAAGCGTTCTGCTATTTGTCATGCTGCTGAGTCGCAGCTTAAGCTGTCCCTTGAGTGCTACTTCTGCCTTAGTAGAGGTATCACTTACGATAAAGGAGCTGACATCTGTATAAGCGGACAGCTTCGTTGCTGATGCTTGAGACAGCATGGTATCCATCGCGACCGACGAGCTGGATGGCACTTCTTCAATCTGAAGATACAGCGTCGTCTTCGTGATGTCACTGTACACTCGTGCAGCCATAGAGGTGAGATCCAGATCGGACACACTTACAGTGAATATTCGGTCTCCATATCTGACACCAATCACCGCATCAGGATACTGACGTTTCAATTCATCCAGCGTCTGTACCGGAAAACCAACCATTGCCGCAGCTTCCGTCTCTGGAACTTCTACAACCAGCATCTTGGATACTCCAGAAGCCGAGCTTGCAAACGCGAATGCCTGTTTTAATGTGTCCGCACTGACGGTATATGAACCCACAGCCCGATTGTATTTAGACAAAGCTGTCGTTCTCTTGGTAGCCGCCGTGCTAAGCGCATAGCCTGTTTCATTAAACAACCCGGAGTTTAGCACGGATAATCCACTTGGCATTCCAGCCGCGCCTCCGCTGCCACTGCCTGGGTTGGTGCTGCCTGTCGTTTTATTTTGCAGAGTGATTGGCCCAAAGCCAGCGATCAATTCCCCTGCCGCTGTTCGAAGCGGCGTTGTACCTGGTGTGTACATCATCGTAACCGCTTGTCCAGTCAATACAGGGTTAGATAACGTTAATGTTAATGTCTGTCCCTGAACTGCAGCCATTGTCGGTTGCATATTTTGTCCGCCTGCATTTACCGTAAACTGGGAAGAAGCTGTCCCCGATCCTTGCATAGCCTCGGTCATCGTCAGCAGTACGGTTGAACCTTGAACCTCAGCCTGTCGAACACTACCGCTGCCGTACACCGTAACCGGCACCAGATTGATATAACCAGCCGGATTATAATTAAGATCCGTCAGCCTCTTAACACCTGGAATATAGGATAAAGTTACGTCTTGATTCATTTGTATTGTATTGGCAAGAGTGAGCGTAACCGTATCTTCCTCTGCTTCCACGGCGTTAACAAACAACGGCGCTCGGTTTACAAGCACAGAGAACTGACTTTTTAGCGGTAAATCATTCGTACGAAGCGCTTCATTATACCGAACGTACATTTTATTCCCACTAGCGGTTACCTCTAGCAATTCCGGAGCTTTTGTATCGTTACTGTTTCTTACAAAAAAATCAGTAAACCCTGCAAGTGACTGCTCCCTGTTATCTTTCAGCGGATAAGATCCCGGAGTGTAGTTCACCCGGATGACTTCGCCATCTCTTACCGATCGATCAAGCGTCAGTGTAACAACGGAACCATTACTTATGGAGATACTGCTTATTCCGATACTGCTGCCATCTGCTGTTACCACAAACTGATCTTTAGCTGAGGAAGAGGTCACTTTTACACTTTCCGTAAAATATAAATAGAGTGTATTGCCGTATACCGTACCTTCCCTCGGTTTAGATAGAACAGAATCCAAATCATTTATGATCTCTCTGCTGGAAAAAGCGGCAACGGCATTCCCCGCATCATCCTGCAGCGGCCTGATCCCCGGCGTATAGGATAAACGTACGACCTGACCTACGGCTACTCCCGTATCGAGCATAATATAGACGCTGTCTCCTGAAATGCTGACATCACTGATACCTCTGATCTCACCGTTGACCGTAACCGAATAGCTTGATATTAATGGCCTCGTATTCGAATTCAACCATTCGTCGTAAGTAAGACGGATCAGCGTGTTACTGTACATTTTGGACGTTTGCAATACAGGAGCCGTAGTATCCTTTGTAAAGGTCTTAAAGCTCCAGGAGTTGCTGCCAACGAGCCCCCCAAATGTATTACCTGCCGCATCTCTGAACACACCACCGGGTACATCAACCTGATACGTCGTATTGTGTTCTAGCTGAGCAACAGGGCTAATCACGAGCTGCCTGTGATTCTTATCGTTAATAGCGGTCGTCGTATTTACGACGCTGCCGCCCGCTTTGCGTAGAGTAACGTTCCCTCTGTAATTGATATCGAGTGCTTTATTAAAAGTTAGTGTTATCGGTTGATCCACGGGTGCGCTCATATTTCCGTCATATGGAGATAAGGAAGTGACTGTGAGTGCGGTCGTATCGGTTGATACCAGGAAACGCCAGTCTCCCTCACGTATTTCGGCACTTCTGTTCTGCTGCGCATCCCAGAAGGCTCCAGCACTTACCCGAACCTCATATGATGTATTATTTTCAAACGAAATTGAAGGTTTGATCTTGATTGTATTGGTACCTCCCCCACTGACATTAGAGGATGTGGACGAGATGGTTTCAACGGTCTGACCACTCTTACGGTTAATGATCTGAATTGTACCTGCCGCCGGATACATCTCCTTCGCAAATTGGAGTGTCAATGTTGAAGCCGGGAGTATCCCTGACGCTCCGTTCGCTGGCAATTTCTCAATGACAGATACTTCCCCCATCCCCACTGTCCAGAAACGCCATTTGCTCGCATCTTGAATACCGGCAAAAGGTACCCCCTGTTCTTTCGTGAACGTTCCTGCATCAATCAGCACATAATAGCCGCCGCTTTGCAGCTGGGTAGTGCCCAAATTCATCGTAATGTATGTACCGTACCCCTCAGGAGAAACCTCATTTCCTCCTTTAGTATCGTAAATCTTTACTTCTGTTGCTAAATCAAATGCTTTCACTTCCTTATTATCAGACAAAGAGCGAATGCGAATCGAGCCTTCCCCTTTTTTGACCGGCTGGGTTAACTCCATCGTTAGGCTCGGGTTCTGAGCCACTTCAACTTGTCCGGAATATGGACTGATATCCTTTACATCTTCAATTTGCGTAGATGCTTGTGTCACTACTGCTTCTGCCGCGTAGTTCTTCTCTATACCCCAGCTGAACACCATTTGTGCGCATAAAGCAGCTGTCAGCAGTAGTGATAGTTTTTTCTTCATTGAAAAGTAATTCCTCCTTCCAGCATTTTAGATAAAGAGTAGCTTAAAAATATGAGTATAGACCTCTTCTTTTCATCGGTCAGTTGGAAAATATAGTTTAGCCGATGCTACGGAAATGCTCT
The DNA here is from genome assembly GCF_042684905.1 of Paenibacillus shunpengii. NCBI lineage: Bacteria > Bacillati > Bacillota > Bacilli > Caryophanales > Paenibacillaceae > Paenibacillus > Paenibacillus shunpengii. The sequence continues at coordinate 113,761 of NZ_JBHUMJ010000011.1, forward strand.
CAGAATAGATTGGGTCCAGGTTACGAGGTTAATTTTCTTTGCTAATAATAAATCAATCACATGCTACAAAGTATGTATTTTGACATTTAAAAAAAGCCCTCGATGGTTACCCATCGAAGGCTTAAATTTGGTCGCTCTCTCATATCGAGCTTATTCAATCCGTTCTGCTTGCTAATTATAGACCAGCTTGGCTCTTCAATACGTCTGCTTTGTCCATGCGTTCCCATGGCAGATCGATATCTGTACGGCCGAAGTGGCCATATGCCGCTGTTTGCTTGTAGATCGGACGACGCAGATCCAGCATACGAATAATGCCCGCCGGACGAAGGTCGAAGTTGTTCCGCACGAGTTCAACCAGCTTCTCTTCGCTGATCTTGCCTGTGCCATATGTATCGACGTTGATCGATACCGGATTCGCTACGCCGATCGCATATGCAAGCTGAATCTCCACCTTGTCAGCAAGTCCCGCTGCAACGAGATTCTTCGCTACATAACGCGCTGCATAAGCTGCAGAACGGTCTACCTTCGTAGGATCCTTACCGGAGAAAGCACCGCCGCCATGACGCGCATAGCCGCCATATGTATCCACGATAATCTTCCGTCCTGTAAGTCCTGCGTCCCCTTGAGGTCCACCGATGACAAAACGGCCTGTCGGGTTAATGAAGTATTTTGTTTCATTGTCCAGCAGTTCTGCCGGAACGACAGGAGACAGCACATGCTCACGAATGTCAGTCTGAATTTGCTCCAGCGTAATATCTTCGGCATGCTGTGTAGATACTACGATGGTGTCCACACGAACCGGCTTGTTGCCGTCATATTCAATCGTGACTTGGGTCTTGCCGTCCGGACGAAGGTATCCAAGTGTACCATCCTTACGAACTTCAGCCAGACGACGAGCAATACGGTGAGACAGAGCAATCGGGAGCGGCATAAGCTCTGGGGTCTCATTGGTTGCAAAACCAAACATCAGACCTTGGTCTCCCGCACCGATATTTTCCGTTTCCTTCTCCATTAGAGCCGGGTCGCGGTTCTCTAGGGCCGCATTAACACCCTGAGCAATGTCCTTGGACTGCTCGTTCAGGGAAGTAAGTACAGCGGAAGTCTGGTAATCAAAACCATATTTCGCGCGTGTATATCCGATCTCTTTAATGGTGTTACGCGCAATGGCCGAAATGTCGATATAATCAGCTGTTGAAGTAATCTCACCGATAACCAGCACAAGTCCGGTCGCGACAGATACTTCACATGCTACACGGGCATTTGGATCGGCTTCAAGAAATGCATCCAGTACTGCGTCTGATATCTGATCACAGATTTTATCCGGATGTCCTTCAGTTACGGACTCTGATGTGAATAAGTGACGCCCTTTAACAGACATTGTAGTAATCAACCTCCCACATATATGGATATTATGGTCTTTCCCCCATACGTTTATCCTTAAACAAAAAACGAACCTTTTCCACCATGGAAAAGGTTGCAATACATCCTCATACGACATGTTAACGTATTTGTCAATCCGTGTCAATCAGATAAAGTATGAATATTCCAGTCGGATATTACGGTTTTATTGCCTTTTTTACAGACAAAATGCAGTTTTATGCTTCCTACAGATTAGGAATCTGGAACGCACTAGACTCCGCAGATCGGACAAGTCGTTTCGTAATTTCTCCGCCAATCGATCCGTTTTCTCTAGAGGTCAAATATCCCCATCCAGCAAACGAGGAATGACCCGTTGTTGAGCCCAGCTCATCACCAAACTCTGTGTCTGCCCCCCCTGTATGGGAACCGCCGGTATATATCCCAAACTCCGCTGCGATTTCGTATTTCATTTGCTCCAGCATTTGACGGGATTCCGGAACCAGCTTGCTTTTGTTTCTCGCCATATTCTATGCACCTCCTGCGTATTGTTCTTGCAGAAATATTGTTTGCAGCTCGGCCGCATTGTAGACTGGCGAATCATTGTTACTTATGGAAAAATGACACTCAATAAGCAAATCCATCTCGTTCACGAAAAAAGACGCTCCGCCTCATATATAATATGAAGCGAAACGTCGCATACTTATAAGTAACGGGCTATAAAAATATGACTTAGCTTTTGTACACCCTAATAAGAAGCTCAGTGCTTAAGGAACCAAGAAAAGATTATAATTACCGCGAACCATAACCGTCAGATTATATTTATTGCCCTGAGCAACCTCGATCCCTCTACCCTCACGAGGGAAAGAGAGCAGATGATTGTTCGTAATTGCTGTTCCATTGGTCAAGTCCTGTCCTGCAGTCAGATCGGCTACACCGTTCGCATCTGCTGAATAGATAACGGCCTTCCCACTACGAACGATAAACTCAGTTCCTGCTCCCGCAACAAGACGCTGTCCGGGCTTCACAACAACGATCTTCAGTTCTTCACCTGCAGCTGGGGTGGATGGTTCAGATGGACCCTCTCCACTCCCGCCATTTAGTGCATTTTGTATTGCTTGATCTACATAACTCTTTGTAACGACTGGATCATCCGCTGTACCCGGCTGGGTATTCACTGATGCACCGTCCGCAGTAATATTCATAACTGATCCAATCCATATGCCACCACCGATCGCAACGGCAGCCATAACTAATTTCAACATGCGTTTCATGATGTTCCTCCTCTAATCTATCAATCCCATAATTATCATGATAGAGTGATTTTGCCATATAGACAAGAAGAACTTGGTAATAAGAAAAAAACTATTCTTCTGGAATTACAGCAGGAAGGCGATTGGGATTATAGTACATGGACTGACCAGCAATCTTTAACCTCTCCCCTTGAAACTCGTCATAAATGGATATTTGATAGGTTCCCGCTCTACGATCTTCGAAGATTTGATCATCTATAGACCAGGATAGCAGCTGGTTCCCTCCCAGCTTCATGTCTGTGCCCGGAACGAGCTCCTTGGCAAAGGTTCTGCCCGTAGAGTCACTAATCTCGACAATGAACTTGTGCTCATTCTCAGGAAGGCTATACTCGTTGTTTTGGCTAAGTGTATAGTACCATTCAATAGATACATTGGAACCACCTGACAGGTATGCATCGAAGGTATGCGTCTGTACTTGGTATGGGAACAGCTCAAAATTTTGGATCGTTGTCAGTGCAGTTATCTGCTGCGGGCTAATTTCAAGAGATGCCGCATTAACGTAACCACTTGACTCTCCTTTCACCGGTGTAAGCTTATCCTCCGTAATTCCTTCACCGACGATTAGTCGCATATCAGAAACCGTGACTCGTTTAGGAATCTTGGTCCACATGGTTACGATGCTCTTGTCTTCAGGGCCAGCCGGGTAATCAATCTGTTTGACGTTCGCTTTGAAATAAAGGCCGCTGGAAGACATATAGTATCCGCTGAGTTGAGATAGATCTGCCTGACGATTCTCCATATTGGTCATTTCCAGCTCTGTATACACAAGATCTGTCGTTGTCCCTGGATAAACGACGGATTTTCGTGTCTTGACTTCCGCCTTTTTACCGAGTGTGGTTAGCGTGTAAGCTTCATCCTTCTCAATCTCCGGCACCTCTGGGATGGCTCCAATATTCGTCAGCTTGATCCACTCTGTTGACTCTTCTCCTACCTTCTCTTCAAGTGCTACTTGCAGCTGAGCAATATCTAGCGATGTCGGAATCTTCGTTACCAAATACATATCTACCGCCTGCCCTGGTCCGAGCAGTGAAGCAGCCTGACTCTTAATCAGTTTCGTGCTGCTTGCGTCCTTCGCTGCATCAATGGTATATACACCTTGCAGATCTGGAAGACGAAGTGTCTTCACCGACGTGTTCTTGACCGTCAGCTTGGCAGAGAGCAGATCCCCGTCTGTCCAAGGTAAACGTTGAATGGAAGACCAGGTCACACCATAGGTTCCGCTATCATTCTTTACAGAGATCTCTCGCCCAAGCGTATTCTGTAATGAAGATGGCTGAGGAAGTATATAGATTCCTGCGGGATAACTGTAAGCGGGTGCTTTGCTCTCTGGATCCTCCGATTTAGGTGTATTCATGATTAGCTTTAGCGCACCTTGAGCCACTTCATAGGATACGGAGATATCCAGCTTGATCGTCTTCTCTGCACCTGGCTGTAAAGATAGATTCTCTAGCGCCTTCGTTGTCATCGGATAGGAGTTGCCATTACCGCTTTTCAATAGAAATTCGTATTTAGGCACCATGATAGTTTCTTTGCTGATGTTCTTGAATTTGAAGCTTAAGGACAAATCATTGCTGCCATAGCTCTGACTGACCGTCGCTGCTTCCAGCGTCGTTTCCAGCTTCAAATTCTCCACCGTGACTTGTCTTGGTTTAAAAGGCGGCGTCGATACAGTCTGTGTCGTACTTGCTGCAGGCAGCTGTAAGGTAGCAAGCGGAAGCACCGTCTTGGCCTCGCCTTCCTCTTCAACGACAATGAGCTCTGCTCCTGCCAGCTTGACCGACTTCGGGATACTGGAGAGCAGCTTCAATGTCTTATTCTCCTGTGGCTGAATACTAAAGGTAGCTTCTGCCGAATCCAAGAGCAGCGGATAGTTGCTGCCTCCTGCTGTTCTCAGAATCCATTTTGCGGTAGGGTTCTCCAGCAGCTTGTAGCCCGTATTATGCAGGTTCACACTGACCTCTGCATAGTTGTAATCCGTACCCGAATGGAACTCAAACTTCGATACTTTAATCTTGACCGGTATATCGTTGAGACGTATGGTCTTGGATTGTTTGACTGGTGTAGACAAGGTATAAGATGCAGGCACATTAAAATGCCCTAAATGGCTCTCATAGTTCGGTTTGCTGAAATCCCATTTCACGATCTGGAACAGAAGATCACTGACTTTTACGTTCTTTCCAACCTTCACAATATAGGTAACGGCAAGGGACGAGCCAGCGGCTACACTCTTCTTCTCCTGATCGCGTGCGATGAGGTTCGGAGAATACAACGTTCCACCTTTGGTTTTCACTTTGGTCCAATAATCAATAAGCATTAATGTCTTGCTGTCATTATTCTGATAGGTCAGGGTGTAGGTGAGGGTCTTGCCATCTTCTTGTGTAAGTACATTGAGGTCGGTAAGTTTAACATTGCTCTTAGAGGTTAACTTGACGGGTTTGAGGTTATTAAGTGTATGTATGGGTTTGTCACTTTTTATCGATGATACATTGGAGCTTTTGCTTGTTGAGGAGTTCTTTACAGTTGAATTTGATTTTGAGTTACTGGCCGAGGCACCGATTTGATTTAGATCGGAGTTGCCATTCATCAAGCCTGCTCCAAGTAGTTGTGCTCTTGGCACCTGTCCGCTATACAGTAAGTGCGACGGTGTTAATGTGGATGTGTCTGAATAAGTGGACGTTAATGGATGAATAGGCAGTGCTTGTACTACTTGATCTGAGTGAGGATGTGAAGTAACCTGTGTTCCTGTTAAATCACTGGAATCATCTGATATAGCACCTACGGAAGTGCCTTGCCCGATAATAAGTACGGCAGCGGTGATCCAAAGTAAGGCTTTTTGAGTATGTTTATGATCCACGTCTGTACCTCCAATTGTTTCCTTATTTTGAAGTTACTATATAGACGCTGGTTTAGTAGGAAAAGTTTCTATAGATATAAACAAAAAAACAGTGGGGTTCCCCCCACTGTTTTTTCTGCTCAACTAATTATTTGAATACTACAGATGTAGAGAATGCTTTTGCAGCATTACCTTTAGTTGTATCCTTAATAACTTTAGAGCTTTCGTTGCTGGAGTTCAGTTCAATAGTTACTACAGAGTCAGTAGTCAAAGCTTTATCAGTAGTAAATGTAACTACCAAATCTTTACCACTAGCGCTGTACTGAACGTTGCTCACAGTTACTCCTGTAACAGATGCAGATACTACGTTAGTACCGGAAACAGCTGCGATTGCTTCGTCGAAAGTCACACGTGCTTCGTAAGAAGTACCAGTTCCAGTAACTTTCAATGGGTTTTCGGAAATAATAGCAGGAGCAATCTTATCAGTTAGATTGATTGTAAATCCAGTTTGTACTTTAACTCCAAACTCAGTTGCGGAGTTAGGTTCTGTTGCATCTACAACAAATGCATAATTTGAAGCATCAGCAGGAAGAACTTTGTCTCCTCTTAAGACGAAGTTGTAAGCATCAGAAGTTTTACCATCATAAGAAACTTCGTAAGTGTCACCAGTTACAGTGTTCTTGATTGCAAAATCGTTAGCATCAATGCTGGACAGATTCGCATCAAATTCAACTGCAATTTTCGTGTTAGATACAGCATTTGCTACTGTTGCTTGAACTGCTGAACTTGGTTTAACAACTACATAACCAACATAACCATTGTTCTTATAAGCATAGTTTCCAGCTTTGTCTGCTACCAATGTCACTCTAAGCTCAGCGCCATTAGCAGAAACTTGTTTAGTCGTGCTAGGAACTGTAATCTTCACTGTGTCGGCTGTAACAGCTTCTACTGTTGCGTTAGTTGGAAGTGCTTCGTATGTGCTGGAAGCCGCAGTCCACTTCACATTATACTTAGTTCTTTCCAATACGCTTCCAGAACCATCAGTAGCCATTTCTTTATTATAAGTGAGGTAGAAGCTTACATCACGCGCACCGTTAGTATTAGGTGTACCTTCTTCAACCCAAGCAGTTTTCAGTTCCGGAGTAGTTGTATCGCCTACTTCGAATGTACCAGTGTAAGGCAAGATTGTGTTAGGAACATATGCATTATCTTGTACTCCAGCAACTGCTAGTGTATAAGTACCTTGTTTAAAAGTGCTAGAAAGAGTGATTGTAGCTTCTGTTTTATCAGCGCTTAGAGCAACCTCTCTTACAGGATGACCTGCTGAATCAAGTCCATTTCCAGTAACTACTTTGCCGTCTTTATCTTTGATAGTGTAGTTATCTTTATTAGTTGCATAGTTTACTGTTTCGGAATATTTCACTTTAATTGAGATATCTCCGTTGTCTTTAACACTTGTAGTAAGAGAAGTAACTTCAGGACGTGCAGTGTCTAAAGTAGGAGTAATCTTAACTTCACGATTTGCACTGTTACCACTATAGTCAGTAGCACCTTCAATCACAATTGTGTTCTCATTAACTGCAAGTGCGTTCTCTTTTGTGAATACTACAGTAACTTTGTTACCGGAACGAGTAACTGTACCGGTTTTGGATGATACACCGTTGTAAACTTTACCTACGGATCTCAATGGCTCGTTAAACTCGATTTCCACTTTTGTAAGATCAGAAGATTTGGATGTCACTACAGTTGGAGCTTCAGTATCAACTGCTACAGTGAAGTCATAGGATACTGGAGTAACTACGAAACCAGCAAAATCTTTAACTCCATTTACTGTAAGTTTGTGATCTCCTGTAGCGAGTTCAGTAGTAACGATCACTGTTGAAGAGTTAACGTATTCTACAGAACCAGCAATGGATTTACCATCAATTTTGTAGTTTGCAGTAGAGATCGCTGTTGCACGGTCAACCGGCTCAGAGAATTCTACTTGGAACGCTTTAGTACCAAGACCAGTTACTTCTTCAACTTCAGGAATTGTAACGTCTACTGGAGTAAATGTTACTTCTTCAGAGAAAGTTTTAGATTTATCAGCGTTTTTAACGCCGTCAACTTTGATCTTGATAGCTTTTTGGTTCTCTAGTTTGTTAGTATCAGACAGATTTTCGCCTTTCAAGGAAAGAACAACGGATTTCTTATCAGCAGACAATACTGCGGAATCAATTGTTTTAGAGAAAGAATAGTTTGTAACTTCTTCTGCAGTTTCTTCGTCAACTTCTCCGTCAAAATTCACTACTACTTGTTTCAAGTTGTTAGCAGAAGCACCTTCAACTTTAGTTGCAGAAGTAACTACGTAAGTAACTTTCTCAGTGAATTCTTTTTCTTGGTAAGTAAATTTAACTTCAGTTTCTTTGTTAGCTTCAAGAGCTTTATCCAAAGTTACTTTTACAGTTTCGCCGTCAGTCATTTTGAATTCTACAACTTTACCAGCTTCGGATACAGTGTAGGATTCTACGGACAGGCTCAATTCTTGATCAACTGCGTAAGCAGCGCCTACAAGAAGTTCGCGAGTAGCGTTGGATTGGAAGTTAGCGTTAGCGTCAACCAGACCTGCGTTGATTGCTGCTTGAACATAACCTTTAGCCCATGTTGTTGCAGAGTTGTTAGTTTCAGTTGGTACTTCAAGATCAAGCGCACGTACAAGTACAGTTGCCATTTCTTGAATTGTTACTGGGTTAGAAACTCCGAAGATTTTCTTAGTAGAGTTAACGCCTTCCATGATACCTGCAGCGTAAACTGCTTCTACATAAGGAGCTGCCCAGTGTTTCTCACCGTAGTTTTTGTCTTTGAAGGAGTAAACGCCTTCTACTTCTTTAAGACCCAAAGTTTTAGTGATGACTTTAGCGAACTCAGCGCGAGTCATTTGTCTGTCAAGGTGTGCTTGACCGTCTGGGAATCCAGAGAAGATTCCTTTATCTTTCAAGTAGTTGTATTGCGCGTTTACATCAGTAAGACCAGTTTGACCGAATGCTACAGAAGCAAACATGGAGAATGCCATTGCTGTAGACAAAGCCACGGATAAAATTTTCTTCATAACCTTTTTTTCTCCTCCTCGAGAAATCATCACATGATTATTTTCTTTATGATTGCTAGTACTAGTAAATGGGTTGCCCGTGTTACTCATTAGCCGATACACCCCCTTTCCAGAGTTGAGCAAGTAAATCCATATAAAATGATGTCTGTGATAGATCACAGAAACTAGTAAATATAAGCCAGGGTAAGAAAAAATAGAGTAGTTTCCTAATCCTACCTATCGTATTATACAATGCGGTTTAGAAGACGTAAAGAAAATTTTTCTAATAAATAGACAAAATTCTCCATGAATCTCTTTCCTAAATCCTCCATCGTTTTGGCTCTACATCTTAAACGCAGTAGTTTCAAAAAAGTTGCGAAGTTTCGAAAAAAATTTTCCACTAATTAAAAAATGATGGGATTCATCCTTCAATATAGAATATCGGTTCCAATTAATTGATGATGAATAGCGCGTAAACTCTATGTTATATGTAACCACAAATAATACTGGAATATACTTCAATTTAAGTAACATTTCAAAAAAAATTCAAAATCCCCTCAGGTGAAACAGCAACGTAACTAATAGAACGATAAAAATATAAAAAAGGTGCCGAATTTCGGCACCTTCATCTCTTAAGTTATCCAGTTGATTTACTTAATCTTCATTGCCAGTTCAATGATGCGAGCACGCAGCTTAGGATCGGTATTCAAATTCTCATACATATCCTCGATTGGTTTCTTGTTATCGCGGTATGTCTTCTCATGCTTGATCGTAACATGGGACCATTCAATAAGCTCATTCTCTGCTGCCATCAAATTATTATATGCATCGTGGAATCCAGTCTTCATAACAAGACCTTCCATAACTTCCTGCGAGATCTCCTGAGTCTTGCGTGTCTTCTCAATCTCTACTTCTAGAATCGCTGCTTGTTTCTCAAACTGTGTCTTTGCCTTCATGTAGCCAAGCTGAGCTTTCGAATAGATTGCTTTCATCAGATACCTTCACCCTTTAGCAAAATGTGTATTTTAACGCTATTGTATCTTATAATCTATTAAATTACAAAATCTAGTGAATGATTCTTTCTATAGATAGAAAAGAACTGCGCCTCAGAGGAGCAGTTCTTTCTCTGTTAGAAGATTTTAACTTAAATTAATTGGAAAAAGTTTGTTGCTCTTTTTGAACAGCTCCACAGCAATTTTAGCTGCTTCTGCACGTGTCAGGAAGCCCTGCGGATTAAAACTGTACTGCGGCTTGCTCTGTCCGGCAACCGTTAATGCATTTCCTGTCATGATTTTTGCTTTGTTCACTGCCAGGACGGCCGGCTTCGCATAATAGTTAATGCTGCCCGAATCCACATACAGCTTCGCCAGATTGTCTGTTAGCTTGCTGTCATTAGCAGCTAGCTTGAGCTTCATTGCACGGGCGATCATCACAGCCGCTTGTTCACGGGTCAGAGGCTGGCTCGGGGCAAATACCCCTTCCGTTAGTCCTGTCACAATTCCTGCTCTTGCTGCTGTTTCAATATGCTCGTAATCCCATGTTTCGCTTCGTGCCCCAGGCACAAGATCCACGAAGGTTTGATTATTGTCATAGTTCAAAGGCAGATTCATACCCTTAACGAGCAGCGTAGCGAATTCTCCGCGCGATGTGCGATCATCAGTACCAAACTGATCAAATCGAATATTCTCCATCAAGCCCTTAGAATACATCGCGTTCAGGACGTTTCTAGCCCAATTGTGATTCGTAATATCTGTGTAGCTGCGGCTCAGCTTCATTACCACATAATAACCGAACTCATCGAAAGGAACAGTAATGGTATGGTTCTTCGCGTCGACAATACCACCAACATTGATCCATTCCCGATCAGAGGTATATTTAAATACGGTAATTGTAGAACCCACTTCATCAACCACGCTGCTGTTGTAAGTAAGTGTTAGTTCCCCACGCTGCGACGGAGTAACCTCACGTTCAGCTGCAATTGTCGGATCACCATACAAGCCTTCAATCGAATATGGAGCAAGTCCATTGGTAGGCGGCAAGTAATCTGCAGAACCTAATGTTCCGCGTTCTCCAAGTCCTCCACTGATCCAGTAAACATTAGAGATCGTCGTAAAATTCTGTTTATCTCCAGAGGAAGCTCCGAATCGCAGGAAGTACTCATCCGGGATATCCCATACCGGAAATCCTGTTTCTTCATTAGAAAGACCGTTGTTCGGGAAACCGATAATGTTGCCATAATCATTTCTGCGCTCCACTACGCCGTCTTTTGGATCTGCTAGACCGAATAGCAGCTGTGTTGTAGGGTAATATTTATTAATCCCTCTCGAATCTGTAGATTGCATAATAGTTCCCTTAGGAAACTCAAGCTCTAGACTCTTATTAAATACACTGTATTTAGTAGCGACTTTTGGAGCCATGTACTGGGAATCAACTGCGACTGCACCTGTATAATACACCGATATCGTGTCTTCAAGTGTTGTACTTCCACGTACGATCTCAATATCAATATCATTTGCTTTGTCTTGCTTGAGGCCAACATAATCATACAAGAAGCGATCATCACCGAGATCTGTTCTCTTTACCGCAGGCTCTCCATCGATTAATACTTCAGTGGCACCTTCTGCTTCAATATCAAAGCGAACAAAATTCTTATTCACAACATAGGCTCCATCAACCGTCGGCTGTGGTGCTAACAATCGATAAGGCTTAACCTCTCGGACCAATTGGAGCTGCTGGCTTGTCTTCGCCCCAGTGCTATTAATCAATTCCAGATTATATACATAGGTTCCAGGCGTTTCAGCAGGCAAATTCTGCACACGGATAACAAATTCAGCTGAACTGCCGAAGTATTCATAGGCGTATGTCTTATTGTTGTAAGTAAACTCGCTTGTCTGCTTAATAATTGTATCTGTGACATCCAAGGAGAATAAATTCTGTGATCCTAGATTCAAGTTCACCTTGGATGCTCCATTACCGCGAATAACGATGTCATGCTCTTGAAGACTCGTTGTATACGTTCCGCCATTGTATATGAAATCAGGAGTCAGATTGAAAATCTTCGCCCATTGTTCATTATCTGTATATTCCAGCGGGAAGGTAACTCTGTTATTGCCTACAGCCGGCTGAAATTTATCAATGTTGGAAACATTCTCATCCAGAATATAGATGCGGATTTCTTTTCTTACAACCCGGTACTGATTGTTATCATCTGCAACCGTTCCGGTAAATACGATTCTGTTTTCACCATAATATAAAGGTCCGGTGTCTGCATTGACTTGCAGATTCAGATTAAACTTTCCGTTTGTCAGCCAAGTTCCAAGACCCGATGGTGTTGTTCCGTTAACGAACACTTCTCCTTTGAAAGCCGTGCTGTTCAGATCAAAACCGATATACTCCCCTGAGACCTGCAGGTTTGTTGTCTGATTCGAATCAATGGTCACCGTCTGACCATCCGTCAGGTTAGAGACATAAATATAAGTTTTGGAAACAAATGAAATGACAGCGTCCTTATACTGCGTGGATCCGGAATATTGGAAACGAACGGTTTGATTCCCGTTCTGGAAACCAGAAATTCTGTAAATATACTCTGTTGTTGAACCTTCTACCGGTCCCACATAATTGATTGTCATGTTGCTGCCTACGGGCAAGTATTTTGCTGTTAGGGCATTAGGATCTGTGACAGGAGAATTCGTCTTAACGGAAATATAATAATCGCTGGAATCTACGTTTGCTCCGTTAAGATTCTCTTTGGAATATGTTGCTTTACCATCTGTGCCTACTGTATAGCCTTTCAAATGATACAGCTGACTAATTACGACTTCACCTTGAGCAAAATTGAAATTTGCAGCCTTGTTCACTATTGTTGAACCGTAGGTAATATTTAATGTGTGTCTTTGGCTTTTTGCTGTAGTCCCACTTGTATCGTCAAGAAAAGGAAAGTTCGGAACTGCAAATGTAATCAGCCGGTAAGCCGAAGTGGCCCCTTCGACACCTTGAATAACAACATCGCTATTACCTGCAGTAACCAGCTTGCCTGAGCTGTCTAGTGACAGGGAAGAAAAGTATACCGGAGTTACATCAAGACCATTAAGCTTAATTGACTTACTCACAGCATCGCCTTCATCAGGAACTAAAGCTTGAACATACAATGTCGCTGTATCTTCCGCTCCTGTCCATGTTGGTGTTCCTGTTAATAAATTGTTTGCATTACGATCGGAGTCAGCTAAGTACATAGAAACGATCGGATTGCTCGTATCAAAGTAATACAGTGAGTGATTTACCGTAATTCGATCTGAACCATTCTCAATAACGAGAACAATATTGTTAAGTCCAGGATTCAGTGATAATTGTGGAGAGTAGAACGTCCCATCCGACAATAATGTCGTTGCTAGTGCTGACCCGCCATTTAGAGCCACCGTTGCTCTCGTCGCATTTTGAATTTTACCTTGAAGGGTAATATCTTTTCTTGGGATAACCACTTGAGTCCCCTCATTCAAGGTAACAGGTTGGGACAAGCCTAGTACACTTAAGCTCTCTACATATGGAACCTGGTCAAACAATACATAGAAGCTCTCCGACCGTGTCATATTGCCTTGTGTTCCAGAGAACGTAATTTCATTCATACCTGGATACAGCGTAAGTGTAGATGTAAAACGGTTTTCCGGGCTGTCTAAATCAAGCTGAATGGTTCCTGGAGTTACTTTTGAAGTATCACGAGTCCACTTCGAGGTGAGTGGATCCCATGTTAATTGCTGAATGCTGGCACTGAGTGTTGAGCCTGTAACTTTGGTATAGGTACCTGTTGCTGTTAGCATTTTATTTGTTACTTTATATGCATTTTCTCTACTCAGTAATTTATCCGTTCCTTCGAGCTTCAACTGAACGGTATTCTTCAGCGTTTCGATATCCGGAGCAAAATAACTCGTAGATACATTGTCCGCTGCCTCTGCCTTATTAATCAAACCAGGGGGGAACAGTGAAACAATAAGTGTTACTAACAGCAGCCATACCATCGGCCGTTTGATGCGCTGCATATAATCTCTCCTTTAAATATAGTTACCTCTTATATCGGATGGCCTGGGTTAAATATGAAGAAGTTTCAACAAAAAAAGCCTTATTCCCTAAATAGGAACAAGGCTGGTTAATAATAGTTCAAAGGTTTAAATTATAGATGATATAATGGCTGTTCAATTCACTTCTTATTTCGTGCGAGACTCGGACGCCTTCACTCTCAGCTTCATAAAGAAGTTGATCAGCGGACGCTTGGTTTTATCGATCAGGCCGATGACCTCTGCTCCGATCTGCAGGAAGAACATCATGACACAGATCACGACAAAGGTAACCCAGTTCGCTTCATGCATCGTCGCAGAAGACTGGATCACGGCAAGCACGCCGAAGAATGCGGCAATACCGTAGATAATCAGCACCGTTTGACGGTGGCTGAAGCCAAGCTCACGCAGACGGTGATGCAAGTGACCTTTATCCGGTGCGAAGATCGGCTTCTTGTTCAGGAAGCGGCGAAGAATCGCAAACAGCGTATCGGACAATGGCACAGCGATAATAATCAGCGGTGTGATCAAGGATACGACAGCGATCTGCTTAAATCCAAGAAGTGAGAGCATAGCAAGACTGAAGCCCAGGAACAGTGATCCTGTATCTCCCATGAAGATCTTGGCCGGATGAAAGTTAAAGAACAAGAATCCGATAATACTGCCGAGCAATACAAGACAGATGAGTGCAGTCGTAACATTGCCCATAATGAAGGACATCACCGCGATCGTACCAATCGCAATGGCAGACACACCTGCGGCAAGACCATCGAGTCCATCGATCAGGTTGATCGCATTCGTCACACCGACAATCCAGAAGATCGTCAGCGGAATCGAGATCCATAGTTCAAGTGATGAGTAAGCATCAGCAAAAGGAATATTTACAAAATCTATACGGATTTGAAATCCGAACACAACGACACACGCCGTAATAATCTGAGCTAAAAACTTAACCTTGGCCGACAATTGGAACCGGTCATCTAGCGCACCGATCAGGGCAATCATTGTACCGCCAATCATAAAAGCCTGGATGAATCGGGAATCTCTTGCAGTGAAGTATTCCGAAACAAACGGAAGCAGCGCCAGCATCGTGACCATGAAAGCAAGAAAAATACCGAGACCACCGAGTCTAGGCATAATCTTGGTATGAACCTTCCGTGCATCAGGCACGTCAACGGCTCCCACATTTACCGCAAACTTCTTCACGAGAGGCGTAAGTCCTACCGCAAGTCCGAGAGCCACGATAAATCCCAAGATATAGAACATTAACATTTGTTCATTCAACCCCCAATTTTTAAAAACAAAGAATCCTTCACGAATCTGTCCATGACCCAACTGAACAGCATTATACTCTCTTGACCTCTGAATTACTATTCTTTTTTTCTAGCAAAAAACATTGTTTTTAACAGATCTTCCTGTATTTTCACACGATTTACACTATTTTCGTCACGTTTTCTTTCTCACGTTTTACCTTGAGTACAAACTGCGGCAAGGCAAGCATGCGCTTGGCCCGCTTCGGTTCCTTGAGCAGCCGGTACAGCCATTCCGCTCTCAGCTTCTGGAATACGACCGGTGCACGCTTAGACTTGCCGGAAATAATATCGAAGCTGCCGCCCACGCCCATCATCAGCGGAACGCCGAGCTGCTCCTTATATTTACCAATCCAAGGCTCCTGGGTATCTGCCCCCCTGGCTACAAACAGCAGGTGCGGGCTCGCTGCACGAATCTGCGCAATGACTTCCGGATCTTCGGGCTCACCGAAGAAGCCATCGCGATATCCGCACACCACGATGCCAGGATATTGCTTTTGTAACCTGCTTGCTGTCTCTTGAATCACTTCTTCTGTAGAACCGAGCAAATACACTCTCCACTGATAGGATTCACCAACATGCATGAGTTCATGTAACAGATCAAATCCGGCAACACGCTCTGCTACAGGAACACCGCAGTATTCGGCTGCCCAGACTACACCGGTACCATCTGGAACGACCAGCTCGGCCGACTTCATAATTTCCATATATTTCGGATCATTCAGCGCTGCCATGACCATGATCGGGTTGCCTGTAATGATCTGATGGGGCTTACCGGCCTGTATCGCTTCGGTCAGATAAGCCACGGTGTCCTTCATATTCATGCGCGAAAACGGAATGCCAAAGATCGGCACCGTCGGTACGGTTCTCACGGGGGATTGAGTTTGATCTGCCGTCCCGCCAGACGCTTGTTCCTTACGCTCTATCATGACTTTCAATCATCCTTTGCCGCTAAGAAATTTTAGAATGTGAGCTGCAGGCTCCTGAGCTTGCTCTTTCAGCGCAGCGATCGCCTCTTCCTTGTCCGCAAGCCACTCTGCATGAGAATCCAGCATGTCATTAAGTGCAGCAAGCAGCTTGTCTGCATCCAGTGATTCTGTGCTGCCGACAGGCTCACTGTTCAGCCGCTGCAGGAATGCATCGATCTTGGGATCATAAGATACACCTGCGAGCGGTACCCGCTGTGATGCAGCATAGATCAGACTGTGCAGACGCATCCCGAGGACGAGCTTGCATCGGGATACCTCCAGCAGCATCATCTGGGGATCGGTCTGCTGGGAGCAGATACTCACCTTGCTGCCTGTCCCATTCAAATGCCCGATCTTCTTTTTCACATAAGCAGAGGCTTCCTCATCCGAAGGAAGATGGAACGGAAGCAGCCGGATATGCACCTTGCGCTGCTCCGCGAGCTTCTTGAGTCCTTCGCCGATGGCATCCAGCTCTCTTCTCTCCTTGTCCCAGAAACGAACCGACACCCCGATTACAGGCAGGTCTTCCTCCTCTTGTCTTGGTGTCGTTCTTCTTGCACTTCCTCCGCCATACGCAGCGGCCTTCTTCACCTTGGATTCATCGGGCAGTGGTAATCCCATGACAGGGTCTGGGACGACCTTGACATCATTCCACTGAATCCCATAGCTCTGAATGAGCTTGGCTGAATCCTCGTCACGTACTGAGATATACTCACAGTGTTTGAAGACACCACGGATCATCGGGTGAAAAATCTTCCGGTGCACTGGCCCCACGCCCTGCGCATATATAAACGTCGGCTTCTTCATATTCTGTGCCAGTTTAAGAATACCCAGATAATAAGGAATGGACTTCCAGCCCGTTGCATCCTGCAGCAAGCTGCCGCCTCCGCTGATCAGACCGTCGCTCTCCTTAATGGCCCGCCGAACCTCTCCGAGCTTCATCCGATGTACAGCTCTCACGCCATACGTCTGCTGTGTCCATTCAGGATCACCTGATAAGACGATGGGCTCAATTTCAATAGACGAACGCTGGCTTTGTTCCTCAAGCGCTGTAAGAATCGACTTAAGTACCGCTTCATCTCCGCTGTTACGAAAGCCGTAATATCCTGAGATAACTATTTTCTTAGTAGTATTGGTGACCATTTTTTCCAACATCCTTCCAGAACTTGCCACACCAGTATTGCAATCAGTCCAACAATCAGTCCCAGTCCGAGACCAAGCAGTCCACGAATAAGTGACAGATGCACCGGTGTATGAATGTGAGCGAAGGTGCCCACCATAGATAGCTGTGCAATAGCTGCAATGATTAGCAAGTAAATCCCATGACGGTATTTAAGAGCAATAAATGCTCCTACCACGAACATCGGATGGCCCAGCAGGAATTCCTTGTTACGCGGACGTACGCCAAACGTATTCTCAAGGAATGTACGCAGCTGTGCTTCAAACGGCAGTACCGTTCCGGCGTTCCCAGTTCGAGTCATATAGTAATAGCCTACCACACCGACAATACCCACTGCCACTATCATCAAAATCGTGATCGGCCGGTTCAGCAATTGGCGAATTGATGCGACTGACATGGACTTCAGGTAGAAAAATACATAGATGGCAACGAGCAAAACAGGTCCGGAGTACAGTATGCTTACGCCTCTAAATTGATCGATGACGAGTGAATACGTAATGTTGTTAAGCAGTGCAATCATGAACGGAACACCAACGAAGGATAGGATAGATGTCCATACATACAGCAGGATGCTCTTCGATAACCGGCTCTTCACCGATAAGTCAGGCTTTCTCACCTGTGCAGCATTAATCTTTCTTACCGCAAGGATCATCGCAACGGTTGGTGCACTGATCGCAGCCAAGAGAGCTAACGCTTGTTCAAGCAGTGTTGGTCTAAGCAGGAACAGTCCAGCACTTCCAATCAGTCCGAGAACAAAGGCCGGCAGAGTCAGGAACGGAATAAAGTAGGATATCATCAGCGCAATCATTGCCACGCTGCCGACAACGACGACGGCCTTAAAGTATCTCTCACCGCCCGTTTCTGCAACATCAAAAGGCTCTGCCTTGCCCATTACAAAACCGTTGTCTTCCATTCGCTGAACCGCATTTCCTTCTTCACCCAATGCATCCATCAGGTTATCCAAAGGATCCGTTACTTGAGCCGTAAGTGCACTTCTAGCCGGAGCGGCATTTAGGTACAGCATTCGGATGTTCCGGTCCTTCGTTGCCAGTGCGAATCGATCTGAGATCACGTTCACATCCAGGTTTGCATCCGATTCACTGAGTGAATATAGACGAGTGACATTATAATCCGTCAGATATGCAAGGGTGCTGAATCCACTCTGAGGCTTCTTCAGATTCTCGATGGCAGCAAGCCCAATCCCATGCTTGTTCATTAGTTCTGCAAAGGCAGACAGACTCTTCATGTCTTCGTTATCGTTATAACCCTTAACTTTATCGCCATCAAACAGAATCCGTGATACACCATACTGCTCAAAGGTCTCCATCATCGCAGCAGCCGCTTCTTGATCATACGGCAGTGCATCACCCAGACGAGGCATGATGTTGAAGCCACGCTCATGGAGTTCCGCCATCGCAATAGGATCAGGAAGCATCGGCTTCAGCTTCGCATTTTCCGTCGGAGTCTGAAGAACCAGTCCTTCTTCATTCAAATAGGTCCATGGATTCACGGGAATATCGAGTCTTTCGAAAGTATCTTCGATAATTGAAGACAAAGCCTCCCGGCTCTCATCCGATGTGAAGAGAATATACGTGTAGTTCTCATTAACCGGTGGGATTTGACCTGTCAGGTTGGCCGCTTGTACGCTGTCATAGATTGTAATCCTCTCTGACTTGCGGAATTCTTCCAATGTGCTCTCGTACACTGCCATCGTGATGACACCAGCATCCTTCAGCTCGGTCAGCTTCTGGTCAATAAAATCCTGTGGATGCACCTGATAAGCGGCTACTTCGACAAGATCCCGATAATCGAACGCAAGCTCCACGTTCTTCGCGCTTGATTCTGTCTTCACACGATCTGCAATGATGGGAATCGAGGCAATGAGTCCGATAATAACAAGGATCCAGAGCCATTTGCGGGATACGGTGTTCCAATACTGCCATTTTTGACGCACAAAAAGTACCTCCTAAACAAAATAAATTAAAGATAATGAACAGAGACGGTAGAAATGAAGGAAATGAATTCAGCTGAAGAAAATAAGTATAATAATTTTCTATAATCGCATGATACATCGTTACGATGGAGGGTAATAAGTGTATAGGGTGAAAAATGACCTCATATTTTTATACATTTCATATCATGCCCTAAGGAACCAGAAAATTCTCCTTCTGAACCAAACTTGCAATCTGCTGACATAGGAAGAGCCTTTCCGCCAAACAACCCGTAACGGTGCGGAAAGGCTCTCTACAATTAAAGTCTTGCTTATGTTAACTCCTTGACCTTATGCATCCACACGTGCCATTACAGCTTCAATCAAACGATCAATCCGTGCTTGTGCATCTTCATAAGAAGTACCCTGTACCGCAAAATAAACCTTAATCTTCGGCTCCGTCCCTGATGGACGAAGGCAGAACCAGGATCCATCCTCAAGGATAAATTTCAGTACATTTTCTTTTGGCAGACCGTTCAGGCCTTTGGAGTAATCCTGCATCTCTGCCACTCGGATGCCTGCAACCTGATCAGGTGCGGATGTACGCCAATCTGTCATTTTGGACTGGATTTGCGCTACGCCGTCCTTACCTTTCAAGGTTCTCGATTGCAGTGCTTCAAGGAAGTAGCCGAACTGCTCGTACAGCTCCTGCAGTACATCGTAAAGCGTCTTGCCTTGGGCTTTGTAATAAGCCGCCGCTTCACAGATCAACATCGCTGCAAGGACCGCATCCTTATCTCTCGCATAATTACCGGCAAGATAGCCGTAGCTCTCTTCATAGCCGAACAGATACGTATGGCTGCCCGTCGCTTCAAAAGCATCCATCTTCTCACCGATATATTTGAATCCGGTCAGTGTATTAAATACCTGTGCACCGTAATGCTCGGCAATTACTGCCCCCATCTCACTCGTTACGATCGTCTTGACAACCGCACCGTTCGAAGGCAGCTCTCCCCGCTCCTTCATCTGACTGAGCAGGTAATGGGTCATAATCGCCCCGGATTGATTGCCGGACAATACGAAGTATTTGCCGTTCTTATCCTTCACGACCGCTCCCATCCGATCTGCATCGGGGTCGGTACCAATCAGAATATCGGCTCCAACTTGTTCTCCAAGCTCAATCGCCAGGGTGAAGGCTTCTCGCTCTTCCGGGTTTGGAGATTTCACGGTAGAGAACTCGGCATCCGGCTCTGCCTGCTCAGGTACGATATGCAGGTTCGTAAACCCGATCCGCTCAAGCACCTGACGAACCGGATGATGGCCTGTCCCGTGCAGCGGCGTGAATACAATGTTGAAATCCTTCGCGTATTCGGAAGCGATGCGATCACGGTTCAAGCTTACAGAAGCAACCGTTTCAATAAACGCTTCATCCTCCTCTTCGCCAAGCCATACCAGCAGTCCTTCAGCCTCGGCTTCAGCCTGGTTCAGCTTCTTCACTTCACTAAGTGAGGAAATCTCCTGTATGTAGCTGATGACACGTTCTGCTTCGTCCGGTACCAGCTGTCCACCTGAGGCATTGTACACTTTATAGCCGTTATATTCTGGCGGATTGTGGCTCGCTGTAACGACAATACCTCCTGTTGCAGCAAGATGTCTTACGCTAAAAGACAGCTGCGGCGTAGGGCGCAGTGATGGATACAATTTAGCAACAATCCCATTCGCTGCAAGGACCAGCGCAGCCTCCAGGGCAAATTCAGGTGAGAAGTGACGTGAATCATGTGCAATGACAACAGAAGGCTGCCCTTCGCCTTGATGCTGTTCAAGAATATATTTGGCAAATCCTTGCGTCGCTTTACCAACCGTATAACGGTTCATGCGGTTGCTTCCTGCTCCAATTACACCACGGAGACCCCCTGTACCAAATTCCAGCTCTCGGTAGAAGCGGTCCTCCAATTCTGTAGTGTCATTCGAAAGCTCTTTAAGCTCCTGCTTCGTCTCCTCATCGATTGAAGGATCCGCAAGCCATTGATTCAAACTGCGTTCTGCTGTTTCACTTAACATTACCATCATTTCTCCCTCCGGCCATGATCATTATTTTCTCTATGTGTTTATCCAGTAAGTACAACCATTAGAGCTGCTATTACTATATAATCATTAACCAATTTATCTAGGATCTGATAACGCAAACATGATTTCGCCTTCAGCAACCACTTTGCCTTCCACGCGAGCCGTTGCTTTTCCCTTGCCAATGGAGCCCTTCAAACGGGTAATCTCCACCTCAAGCTCCAGCGTATCGCCAGGCACTACTTGTCCGCGGAAACGGAAGTTATCCAGTCCAGCCAAAAATCCGATCTTGCCCTTGTTGGCTTCAACGTTAAGAATGGCAACCGCTCCGACCTGAGCCAGTGCTTCGGTAATGAGCACACCCGGCATCACCGGATAACCGGGAAAGTGGCCTGTAAAAAACGGTTCATTCATGGTCACATTCTTGATGCCAACGGCACGCTTGCCCTCTTCCATCTCCACGATCTTGTCCACCAGCAAAAACGGAGGACGGTGTGGAATAATCTCTTGAATTTGATTAATATCGAGCATTATTGGTAAAACTCCTTCCATTCTATGCATAACATCTCAGCTTCTCGTCAAAACTATTCTTATCCTTCATCATCTGCAGTAGTGAAGGTTAAGATAAGGGGGTTTCTCTACCGCTTGCAGAACCGTAAACAGCCTTATGGGCTGCTTGCCCTGCTATAGAGAAGCCCTTTTTTGTTGTTGTTAAATGGAGCCTTGCTTTACGCACAAAGTCCCCCATCATTATACATTTTTCGGGAACAAAAAGAAAACTCCTGCTAAACAGGAGCTTTCCGTATTTTAAATGTTAAACGTCTATGGTGCAAATACCAGATCAAAAATATGCTTCCAGGTACGATAATCAAAGGCTGAACCGATATCCTGTCCACCAACGACCACATAACCCGCAATCATACCGCCGACGAGTGCCAGAATGAACAGCATAGGGATGAGCCACCAGCGCAGGACCTTCTTCCCAGATCCTTTCTTCTTCACCACAGCTGTATCTTCTTGAGTCATTACGTTCACCTATGCCCTCATATTATTCGCGAGATTTAACATGGTATCACTGGAGCTGAGTGCACGCGCAGCCAGCTGGTATGTGCGCTGTACCTCCAGCATCTTGGTCATCTCTGCGGTTAGATCCACATTCGAAGTCTCCAGGTAACCGGAACGAATGGAGGCACCCGCAGGAACACGAGCCGCTGCATTCTCTCCAAAGACTTCTGCTTCCGTCGCTCCCGGTGCTAGTGTATAGAGGTTGTCCGCACTTGCAGAGAGCCCCTCCGGTCTCATTGGCTCAACAAATTGCAGCTGACCTGCAATCGCTGCGTTAGGCGAGTTGCCTATACGGACCAGCAAATTCCCGCTTGCATCTACAGCAGCAGATGAATTTACCGGTGCGGTAATCCCTTCTCCGTCTCTGCCGAGAACAGCGTAACCTTCTGCGGTAACAAGTCTCATCCGCTCATGATCTGCTGGGTCGGGAACAAATTGAAAATTCCCTGCCCGGGTCCAGGCCTTCTCTCCGTTCACCTCAACAGCGAACAGGGCGTTGCCTTCAATAGCCAGATCGGTCGGATTGCCTGTTGCATTCATTTCGCCCTGCGTCATATCCTGCGCAAGTGAAACCATCTGAATGCCGTAGCCTTGCGTAAAGCCCAGTGGCGTGGCACGGCCATCCCGGTTCAGTGGTGAAGCCTGCTGCTGGAACGTGGTTAGTACATCTTCAAAAGAAGCCTGCTTGCTCTTATATCCCACCGTATCTACATTCGCAACGTTATCAGCAATTACATTCAGGCGCTGCTGCAGACTTTGCATAGACACGAGTGCACTTATCATCGAATTATTCATAAATTATCCCCCCAAACTTAAGAGATATGTAAAGCTCTAGCCGTATCCATTTAGACACGACCAATCTCATTCACAGCCTTTTCAAGGCTTTTATCATAGAATTGTATTACCTTCTGATTCGCTTCATACAGTCGCAGCGCCGCCATCATGTCTACCATAGACTGAGACGCATCAACCGTAGATTGCTCCAGAAATCCTTGCTGAACCTGTACATTATCCCCATCTGCCAGCTGCCTTGCCGCCCCTTCACTAGAAGGATCCAATGCAAAGTTACCATTACCTTCTTTAACAAGCTGGTGAGGCTGATCAATAATGGAAATTCCTAGACTAAGCCCTGCAGGGGTGCCGTTCACGGCATTCACCAGACGTCCTTGCTCGTCCACTTTAAATTGATTTACGGATCCTGTCAACACAATCGGCTCGCCATTATCTGACAGCACTTCGTAGCCGGTTGCACTAAGAAGTCTCCCTTCAGCATCCACACTAAATTCACCATTCCGTGTATATTTAACATTGCCTTCACTGTCCTGTACGGTGAAAAAAGCCTGCGGCTGATAAATGACGCTGCCGTTATCGCTAATATATTTACCTGACGCATCAAAGGGTACAGCCTGGCCTGTATTCGGGTCAATCACATTCAGATCGGAATACAGCGCAAAATCCATATTGTTCTCCGTTGGCGTAAGCGCTCCTTGGATATTCGAATACAAGCTCTCCTCCGCATATACGCCTGTGTTGAGCAGACCTACCTTCTTATTGCCGGGCGAGGAAGCATCTCCTGTCCGCTCCAAGAGCATTTCGGGAAAAGAACGAGTCACGCTCTCCACCTGCTTGTATCCTGTTGTATTCAAGTTGGCGATATTTTGCGTCACGGTATCATGTCTGCGCTGCTGGGCTACCATTCCGGCTGCCGCTGTATAAAGACCACGAATCAACCTTACTCCTCCTTCATGTTGTCAGCATATTTGTATATATTATTTAAAGACCAGCTGTTTGATAAGTTATCAATTTAATTTATGTACTGCTTATTGCTATATCGGCAGATTAGAACTTTTTCTTAAGGGAACGATCCAAATGATTAAGCATCAGGCCCGTCCCCTTGACGACGCAGTGCATCGGATCCTCCGCCACCAGAACCGGAACTCTGAGCTCTTCTGCGAGCAGCTCGTCCAATCCTTTGAGCAGTGCACCTCCACCGGTCAAAATCACTCCACGATCAATGATATCCGCAGCCAGTTCAGGCGGAGTCTGCTCCAGTACCGATTTGGCAGAGGCGACGATCCATTCTACAGGGTCGGACAATGCCTCCTGAACCTCACCTGATGTGACCATAATCGTCTTCGGCAAGCCGCTGACCATGTCCCGTCCGCGAATATCGAGCTCAGCCTGCTCACCATTCGGATGTACCGTACCGATCATCATCTTAATATGCTCTGCCGTCCGCTCTCCGATCAGAAGCTTGTACTTATTTTTGATATACTTCAGTATAGCTTCGTCAAACTTGTCCCCCGCCATTTTAATAGAAGAAGAGGTAACGATCTCACCCATCGACAGTACAGCGACATCCGTTGTCCCCCCGCCGATATCGACGACCATATTTCCACTCGGCTCATAGATATTCATGCCTGCGCCAATGGCTGCCGCTTTGGGCTCCTCCTCCAGAAATACTTCCTTCGCCCCACTACGTTCTGCCGCTTCACGAATTGCCTTCTGTTCTACAGAAGTGATATTGGTTGGTGCACATATTAAAATACGGGGACGGCTGTACCAATTCTTGCCGCCAACCCGATGAATGAAATATTTAAGCATCGTTTCCGTAATATCAAAATCAGCAATGACCCCATCACGCAAAGGCCGGATAGCCACGATGTTCCCAGGTGTACGCCCTACCATACGTCTTGCTTCTTCTCCAACGGCGAGGACTCTCTTGGACCCGCTCTCAATCGTAACGACAGAAGGCTCGTCAAGCACAACACCGCTTCCTTTCACGTGAATAAGCACATTTGCTGTGCCAAGATCAATGCCGATATCCTTGCTAAACATATAAAAGAGCCCCCAAAGTGATATTTTATAGGTCCGGGATTTTGCATAAGGTGAATGGTTAACGAATGGATTTATGCAAAATCCTCATGAAAATACGTTGTTTGCTGCATATCGAATCTCGCACCACTCGAATGACTCAAATGAATGCTTAATCCCTCATATAGCTATTGTTCGACAAAAGACAGCAACTTTATGTGAAAGTTCAATCGTATACTAGTCATATTTCGACGTAATCCCATCTTTTAACATATCATACTTCAGGGGAGGTATTCAATGCATTTGTATGCTTCTGGTCCTATCTTAAGCAGGGTGGTCTCAAGATTTGCTGGAGGCGAGCACCTCCCGTTTTTTTCCGCTCGATTTCTTATATTTGATCTTGGTGGCTTCTCCTCCCCGCAAATGACGGATGGATTTATGATACTCAAGAATGTGCTTTACCTGATCGGCAAGATCAGGGTTAATTTCCGGCAGCCGTTCGGTCAAATCCTTATGCACCGTGCTCTTTGAAACGCCAAATTCTTTGGCGATTGTCCGGACCGTATGCCTCGTCTCAACGATGCAGCGTCCAATCTTAATGGTCCGTTCCTTGATGTAATCGTGCACGCTCCCGCCTCCCTACTGTGGATAGTTTGGTACATTATATGAGGGGCGTGCCTAGATATTCACGGTTTCAAAGGGTGACAAGCTTAGGTAGATGGATTTATTTTCATTTTCATTATCCACAGGTTTGTCCATTTCCGCGATTTAAGCGGCAAAAAAGAAAAACAGCGGGTTTCCCCGCTGCTTTATAAAGATAGATCTTTTATTATTTTTGTGGCAGGTACTGCTCTGGATTAACCGGTTTTCCTGCTTCGAATACTTCAAAGTGTACGTGGTTGCCAAGATCCTTCTTCAGCTCGCTGGTTCCGGATGAGGCGATGATATCACCTTGTTTGACCTTATCATCCTGTTTCACTGTTACGTTAGACAAGCTTTGGTATACCGTCTTCAGATCGTTGTCGTGTGTAATTTCAACGACCATTCCGTTTAACGGATGTGTTTCAACACGAGTTACGGTACCGCTCATTGCTGCTTTGACTTCAAAGCTCTGATCATCTGCTCTTGCGAGGTCAATACCGACATTGGCAAAAAACGTTTGGTCATACTCTAGCAATGCACTTGCTTTTTCTTCATTCGAAGCTTCTGAATCATAGAAAGGCTTCACGACACTTACATCAGCTGGGCTTGCAACCGGCCATGCGAGATTCTCGGCTGTACCTTCTCCTTCACCGCTGCTAGCAGGCTCTTCTTCTAGATTCACTCCAGTGGTAGGAACGGATTCTCCTGTTTCTGAAACCTCATTTACGGTCTCATTCACTAGAGATTGTCTGGTTGTGTCCTGGTAGACCCACACTAAAGTTAGTATAATAGCTGCTGCGGCAATGTAAGCTGCCGGGTATACCCACCGTTTGGACAACAGCCTTTTCCAGGATGAAGGTTGTGAACTTTGTGCTCCTTGATTGGATTTTGGAGCATCTTCTTGGTTTTGATTTTTGTTTTGTTCATTCATATTCTATCACCTCAGTAACAAGTGTTACCGGGCGCAACTCTTTTATACTCGCCTATTAAAATATTTATGAAATTTTTTGAGAGTTCAGGATTTCTCTTTATATAAGAGCTCAGAGGCTCGTCCGAACGATATCCCTGTATAGTAGTGTTTGAGAATCTCTGTTGCTGTATATCCTTCCATAGCCATGCCGTTCGCCCCCCACTGGCTCATCCCTACGCCATGCCCGTAGCCGATCGTCGTGATCGTAATCTCATTTCCTTTGGTAGACCATTTGAACTCACTAGATCTAAGCCCCAGCAGCTCTCTTATATCTTGTCCGGAGAAAATCTTGCTGCCTACACGAATCTCTTTGATCCGATTCCCCTCGGTCTTGGAGATGACTTCGATAAAAGGCTTGACCCCTGCGTTATTCGTAGACACTGGCACCGGATCCGGAATGACATTCAGCTTATTCAAAAATTCCACACGCGTCATTGTCACACTCTCTTGAAATCCAGGTGCAATCTTGGCATCCCATGGACTTGCCACGCTTCTAAGGTAAGGAACCGCCTCTTGCCACACTTCCTCGGAGTTCTCTGTGTATCCATTGCTGGTGGAGAAGAAGGAGGCCGTAATCGGTTGTCCTTTGTACGTCATAATCGAATCCTTGCTCTCCCGGACAGCCTGCTCCAGCTTGGCCCATTCCTCTTGCTTGCCTAGCTCGGCCCACTTGTCTTCCAGACCGCCGTACGGATGATAAACCTGGTGATCCACAGTATCTGTGACATCAGCACCGCTGACCGGAACGCCGCTGGCATTGCCTGCGGCGAGACGCTTCACGATATAAGTGCGCGCGGCAATGGCCTGCGCCTTCAACGCCTCGAGGCCGAAGTCCGAAGGCATTTCGGCCGCCAGTACCCCGGTGACGTACTGCTCCAGCGTCACCGTATCAATGGTGCCCGTCTCCGCCAGGTAGACGCGCACCGTGGGTTCGGGATACACCTGGGCCGGCTGCGTAACGGCCGGCCCAGGTGTATCCGGCGCTGAGGCAGCCGGCGGAGCTGCTGCCTCCTGCGGCGCCTTCCCGCCGGTGCTGCTGCCGGCGGGAGGCGCGGTTTGCTCCGCCGCTGGCGCTGGCTGCGGCGGGGTCCCCTCGCGGGGCCAAGCGAGCACTGCTGGGATCAGCAGTGCGGTGAGGGCCAGCCCCGCGAGGCCGGCGGCAGGTGCGAAGCGCCGCCGAGGGGGGCGCCGCGAGCTGCTGCCGCGGCGCCAGACGTAACGGGCCGTGGCGGGAGCCGGCCCGTCCTCTTCGTGAGCAGCCGGCGAACGATCCGGCTGCGGCCCCACCCCTGGCTGCAACTTACCCCCTGGATCCGTCTCCGATTCAGCCGCTGTTTTTCCTGCCGTACCGAAGAAAAACACCTCAGGCAGCTTGTTTCTGATAGAAGCCGTCTGCTTCAACCCTGATTGATGTCCTGCATGTTTCTCATTGAAGTCATGCTTGACGGGCGCCTCCTCAGCAGCTGTAATCTGATGATTCAGTTTTTTTAACCTTTTACTTTCTTCTTTTTTTTGTATCACGTTGATATCTATTAGGGTAGAGTCAGGTGCGTTCTGCTTCTTTTTTGAGATCAAGTACGGAGTAGATTCCACCTCTTCCTGCTCTGTGGGATTAGAATTAACAGAATGACGATCTGGCCATGGGATTCGGACGATCCGGCTTCTTCGATAAGTGCGTACTCGTTCTTTCTTATAAGATGTATTGCTGCGTATCTTGCTCATCTTCGTGTTTCCCTCCGTTCTATTTGCCTGTCCATGTTTCAAACAAGGCTCGTAGAGACTTCATAGACTATACATATGAGTCCCCACCATCTGATAGAACCAAATAAGAGAATCGAAATGAAGAGACTAGCAGGTCGTTATAGAGTGATCTTACATCGTATTCAAACCCTAAATGCGCATGCAGCGCGTCATTATAATCATTTTAAAAACATTCCATATAGGAGCTGTTACCGCTTCATATTAGAAGCTGCTACTAATAGTAGATAACACAGGCTCTAATCCTTGCTTTTTCCAAATTCGTAGAATTACACTTTTAGTAACTTACTTTAATCAATATAAAATCAAAAAAAAGAACCAGGGCTGCTAGGAGCCTGGTTCTCTGTTCGAACACACTGTTGCATATATTTGTATTATCCTTATGCCAGACTGGATTGAACTTTGAAGAGAGGTGTTTCTTCCGCCTTCTTCTCGCTTGCCTTGTTCTCCAGCTTCGGCTCTTCCACAGATACACGGTAAATGTCAGCACCAAGGCCATTCAGCTTCTCAGCCAAATGAACATATCCACGATCGATATGATGTACACCACCGACCTCTGTCGTACCGTCAGCAATTAATCCAGCCAAGATCAGAGCCGCCCCTGCACGCAGGTCTGTCGATGTGACTTTGGCTCCGGTCAGCTTAGCACCGCCCGTAATAATAGAAGAGCGGCCTTCTACTTTAATTTCGGCATTCATCAGATTAAACTCATCGACATGCATAAAGCGATTCTCAAACACCGTTTCCGTTACAACACTGGTTCCTTCAGATTTAAGCAAGAGCGCCATCATCTGCGATTGCATATCTGTAGGGAAACCTGGGTATGGTAAGGTTTTGACATCTACAGCTTTGAGAGGACCGTCCGCAATTACACGAACACCGTTCTCATCAGGAATAATGGTTACGCCCATTTCTTCCATCTTGGAGATAACCGGACCGAGGTGATCCGAGATCGCTCCCTCGACATAAACGTCGCCGCCTGTAATGGCAGCTGCCGCCATATAGGTACCTGCTTCAATCCGGTCAGGAATAACGGTGTGCTTCACGCCATGAAGTTTGTCAACTCCATCAATACGAATGACACCTGTACCCGCACCGCGAACCTTAGCACCCATTCCATTGAGGTAGTTAGCAAGATCGACAATCTCAGGCTCTTTTGCTGCATTCTCAATCGTCGTTGTTCCTTCAGCAAGTGTAGCTGCCATCATGATATTCTCTGTCGCTCCCACACTGGCTACGTCCAGATAAATCTTAGCTCCACGCAGCTTGCCGTTAGAACGTGCTTCTATATAACCTTGACCAAGGCTGATTTCCGCACCCATCGCTTCAAACCCTTTGAGATGCTGGTCAATCGGGCGAGTACCAATGGCGCATCCGCCTGGTAAAGATATTTTTGTATAACCCATCCGAGTTAGCAAAGGACCCATAACCAAAAAGGAAGCCCGCATTTTCGTAACCCATTCGTAAGGGGCCTCGCACGAAGTTAAATTCGTTGCATTTACAGTAATTACCTCATCCTGGTATTGTACTTCCGCTCCTAGCGATTCCAGTACTTTGTTAATAGTCATCACATCGTCGAGAGGAGGTGCATCAATAATTGTGCTTACTCCTACTTCCCCTAAGAGAGAGGCGGCGATGATCGGAAGAACTGAATTTTTAGCGCCGCTGACTTTGACACTTCCGGTCAATCTCTTGCCTCCGCGGACGATAAATTTGCTCATCATGGTTCCCTCCGCGCGTTTTTTTCCCTTTTCTGCTTACAATCTTAGATCCTGTAAAACAGATCATCCGTTGCTTGCCCGAATGAATCGGAAAATTCGACATCATCATTTAATGTTCGTCAAGATGTCTTTCTTCAGAAAAGAATCGTTTTCATTGTTATTAGAATAATTTGATCATAACTACACTACAAATCGAAGAAAAAGCGAGTCATTCGCTAATCCCCTAAATTCCATCATAACACCTTATAAATAAAGGAGACAAGCATTTTTTCAATTAAGGCAGAATATTCAAGTTCCAACTTCCATTAACACTTGTTTGACCCATCTTATTCAAGGACATTCATTACTTTCATTGTTCACATAAATACATGATGTTATTCGACAAAAGCCGTGTTGTTCTTGCCTAACAGAGATTAACCAGCTTTATATATCTTTAAAACAAGATTTTTATAAAATTATTCTTCACCTTGCTTTATGGTAATTCCTGGTCGAAAACAAGCTGAACAGCACATTTGATTAAATCTCACATGACTGAATCAATTTCTTGAACAACTTATACTATGAAATTGATTCTGCGAAGTGAATTTATGTAAATTCACTAGAACAGATATCTCAGCATTTGAGTCCAGCTTAAATACTTTAGTATGAACTCAGATACGAAATGACCAATGACAATTGCGATTAACAGCTGCAGCATCCTTGCTTGGGGACTCTGCGGGTGACGTACGAATAAATCCAATTTCAAATGCTGTAATGACCACCAAGCTAAGGCAACACAGGCGAGTGAAACGATCATCGCTACCAGACCATTCACACTAACCGCTTGATTAAGCTGGTCGTTCACCAATTGATCCATATCCTACCCTCCGCCTTTATCATAACATCAGAAAATCACACACTGAGAAATCATAGTCGGTAGACGTCCCCTTGTCAACATGCCAAATACCTTATCTGACTGCCAATATACGTCACTTCCGTCAAAATTGTTCTCTTTCAGACACATTTCCTGTTTGTCCGAGCAATTCTCTGTCATTTCCTCGGAAATAATATCAAAAAATTAAAAGAAGGATCTGGGACACATTCATGCCCCAAATCCTTCTTCAGTTCATATATATTTAGAATGATCTCAAAGCTTCATTCTAACTTATTGATTACTGACCGGAAACTTTAAGTCGGTTCATGGCTTTTTGCAGTGCAAGCTCAGCACGTCTGTGATCAAATTGATCCCGATTGCTCGATAGACGTGTTTCTGCACGCTCTTTCGCAGCTCTTGCACGATCAACATCGATCTCATTAGCCAGCTCCGCACTTTCAGCCAGAATAACGACCTTCTCTTTGCGAACTTCAACAAATCCACCGGCAACGGCGATCTTTTGCTCTTTACCGTTCGCTTTAATCGTTACAGGGGCAATCTGCAATGGAGTCACGAAGGGTACGTGACCAGGTAAAATACCCAGTTCTCCCTCTAGACCTCGTACAACCAGACTGTCAGCCTGTTCAGAGTAGATGAGTCGCTCCGGAGTTACGATTTCCAATAAAAAGGTGCTCACTGTCATCCCTCCTGAACACTATCCGCAAGGGATAGTTCACTTCATGTGTGGATCATTAGTTCTAAGTCTTAAGAACTATTCCATTGATTTTGCTTTTTCTACAGCTTCTTCAATAGTACCCACGAACAAGAATGCAGCTTCCGGAAGATGATCGTACTTGCCGTCGAGGATTTCTTTAAAGCTGCGTACTGTTTCTTTAACAGGAACATATTTACCCGGAATACCGTTAAATGCTTCTGCTACGTGGAACGGCTGGGACAAGAAACGTTGAATTTTACGTGCACGTGCAACGAGCATTTTATCTTCTTCACTAAGCTCGTCCATACCCAGGATCGCGATGATGTCTTGAAGCTCATTATAACGAGCCAAGATACGCTTAACGCCTTGTGCCACATTGTAATGCTCTTCACCCACAACGTCCGGTGTAAGAATACGGGAGCTGGAAGCAAGAGGATCTACCGCAGGATAGATACCCATCTCAGAGATTTTACGCTCAAGGTTTGTCGTTGCATCCAAGTGAGCAAAGGTTGTTGCTGGAGCCGGATCCGTATAGTCATCGGCTGGTACATAGATCGCTTGGATGGAAGTAACGGAACCTGTCTTCGTGGAAGTAATACGCTCTTGCAATTGTCCCATTTCCGTTGCAAGTGTAGGCTGATAACCTACCGCAGACGGCATACGACCGAGCAAAGCGGATACTTCAGAACCCGCTTGAGTAAAGCGGAAGATGTTATCGATGAAGAGAAGTACGTCTCTTCCTTCTTGATCACGGAAATATTCTGCCATTGTCAGACCTGTCAACGCTACGCGAAGACGTGCACCTGGTGGCTCGTTCATCTGTCCGAATACCATTGCCGTCTTGCTGATAACGCCGGAATCCGTCATTTCATGGTACAAGTCATTACCTTCACGTGTACGCTCACCAACACCGGCAAATACGGAGATACCACCGTGCTCTTGTGCAATGTTATTGATAAGCTCCTGAATCGTAACGGTCTTACCTACACCGGCACCACCGAAGAGACCGATCTTACCACCCTTAGCATAAGGAGCAAGCAAGTCGATAACTTTGATTCCTGTTTCCAGCATTTCTGCTTGTGTAGACAATTCTTCAAACTTAGGTGCTTGACGGTGAATCGGGTTACGAGTAACGTCGGCTTGAATCGTTGTTCCATTATCAATCGGCTCGCCCAATACGTTAAATACACGTCCCAAAGTAGCCTCACCAACAGGAACGGAGATTGCTTGTGTTGTATTCACTGCTTCCATGCCGCGTACAAGACCGTCTGTGGAAGACATGGCAATACAACGTACACGGTTATCACCAAGATGTTTTGCTGCTTCAAGAGTCAGATTGATCTCGGTGCCGCTGTCTGTAGTTGTATTGATCGTAATCGCATTATTAATATCCGGGAGTCCGCCGCGGTCGAACTCGACGTCAACGACCGCACCCTGTATGCTGACAACGCGTCCTTTATTCATCTTTTAGTTCCCTCCTACAAGCTATAACAGATCAAAAAGTCCAAAGAAATATTTATTTCTCCATTAACATTAATCCCTGATTAGCCTTCGATTTATATTATTCCGTACATGACTTTAAGATTGAGCGTTAGCTCCCGCAACGATTTCCGTAATCTCTTGCGTGATCGCAGCCTGACGAGCACGGTTATACGTAAGAGACAGCTCTCCAATAAGCTTGGAGGCATTCTTCGTCGCAGATCCCATGGCGGTCATCTTGGCACCAAGCTCACTTGCTTTACCGTTCAAGAGCGCACCGTAGATCAACGTTTCTGCATAGCGTGGAAGAAGAGCTTCCAGCACAGCATCCGCAGAAGGTTCATACTCATATTGAGCAGAAGCACCCGTGGATTGTTTCTCTGGTCTTTCCATAGGCAGAAGCTTCTCAACGGTTGGAACTTGAGTAAGTGCATTCACAAAACGGCTGTAACAGATATAAATCTCATCAAACTTACCTTCCTCAAATCCATTTACAGCTTGGTTCGCTATGGTTTTGATGTCTGCAAAAGAAGGCGAATCTGATAGATCCGTTACATCCAACTCAATGGCCTGTTCCCGGCGTCTGAAGTAATCACGACCCTTTCTTCCGATGACATAGAGAACATACTCATCCTGGGAGGAGTGGCGTTCTTTAAGGGTAAGTGTGACTTGACGCAGGATGTTGGCATTGTATCCACCCGCAAGACCACGGTCTGAAGTGATGATCAGATAAGCTGTTTTCTTAACCGGACGTGAGACAAGCATCGGATGACTGACCTCATTGGAGGAAGATGCGATGCTTGTTACGACTTCCTTAAGTTTCTCGGAGTATGGGCGAGCAGCTTCTGCTTTCTCCTGGGCTTTTCTTAGCTTGGAGGCAGCGACCATCTCCATTGCTTTGGTGATTTGCTTCGTGCTTTGAACACTTTTGATTTGGCGCTTGATTTCGCGCATGCCTTTTGCCATTTTTTTCACCACCTTAAAGTTTTGACGTAGTCAAAACTAGCATCGTAAGCATAAACCTTAAAGTTTTGACGTAGTCAAAACTAGCATCGTAAGCATAAACCTTAAAGTTTTGACGGAGTCAAAACTAGCATCGTAAGCATTAACTTAGTTTTGACGGAGTCAAAACTAACTTCGTAAGCGTAAACTTGGTTTTAACGTAGTCAATGACTGAGTCAATTCCAATCCGTTCACATTCAAATATATATACCATTATGCAAGAGAGGCTGCGGCGTACGTTAGTCGCGCAGCCTATTTGCACAAAGGTTATAAGCTCATTCAACTCGCTGGAAGCACTTAATCTACTTAAGCAGATGTAGAAAAGCTCTTTCTGAAGGTCTCGATTGAATCCTTCAATGCAGCTTCGTTGTCAGCTGTAATTTCTTTAGTTGTACGAATCGATTCCAGGACTTCTGGCTTGTTGCTCACCATGAAGCTGTGGAATTCCTTCTCGAAGCGAGTTACATCGCCAACTGGAATTTCATCCAGGTAGCCTTTCGTCGCTGCGTACAAGCTGATGACTTGCAGCTCAACTGCGAGCGGCTTGTGTACATCCTGTTTCAAAATTTCCATCATACGCGCACCACGGTTCAAACGAGCCTGCGTGGATTTATCAAGGTCAGAACCGAACTGGGAGAACGCTTGAAGCTCACGATATTGAGCCAGGTCTAGACGCAGGGATCCTGCTACCTTCTTCATGGCTTTGATCTGAGCGGAACCACCGACACGGGATACCGAGATACCTACGTTGATCGCTGGACGTTGACCCGCGTTAAACAAGTCTGCCTCCAGGAAGATCTGACCGTCTGTAATCGAGATTACGTTTGTAGGAATATAAGCAGATACGTCAGAAGCTTGTGTTTCAATGAATGGAAGAGCGGTTAATGAACCACCGCCAAGCTCGTCGTTCAGCTTCGCTGCACGCTCCAGCAAACGGGAGTGCAGATAGAAGACGTCACCCGGATATGCTTCACGGCCCGGAGGACGACGAAGCAGCAAGGACAGCTCACGGTATGCAGATGCTTGTTTAGTCAAATCATCATACACTACGAGAACGTGCTCACCTTTGTACATGAAGTACTCACCAATCGCACAACCTGCATATGGAGCGATGTACAAGAGCGGTGAAGGCTCAGATGCAGATGCAGTTACGACAGTTGTATACTCCATTGCACCGTTGCGGCGCAGTGTTTCAACAACCTGTGCAACGGTGGACTGCTTCTGTCCGATCGCTACATAGATACATTTCATTCCATTGCCTTTTTGGTTCAGGATGGCATCAATTGCAATCGCCGTTTTACCTGTTTGACGGTCACCGATGATGAGCTCACGTTGACCGCGGCCGATTGGAACCATCGCATCAATTGCCTTAATCCCTGTTTGCATTGGCTCGTGAACGGATTTACGTGCCATAACGCCTGGAGCTTTATTCTCAACTGGACGGAACTGATTCGTTTCAATCGGTCCTTTGCCGTCGACAGGCTCTCCAAGTGCATTAACAACACGGCCGATCATTGCTTCACCAACAGGAACCTGCATAATTTGACCTGTACGCTTCACTTGATCGCCTTCACGGATATCCGTGTAAGGTCCCAAGATAACGATACCTACGTTGCTTTCTTCTACGTTCAGTGCAAGACCCAGTACGCCAGTTGAGAATTCAACGAGCTCACCGGACATTACGTTCTCGAGTCCATATACGCGGGCGATACCGTCCCCGACTTCGATTACAGAACCAACCTCGCTAACTTCGATATCAGTTTTGTATTGTTCGATCTGATTTTTAATTAAAGTACTGATTTCCTCAGGTCTGATACTCAAGTGTCCTCACCCCTCACAACTATACTCGTCTATTAAAAGACTGTTCTATCCGTTTTAATTGACCTGCGAGACTTCCATCATAAACCGTATCGCCGATGACGACCTTCAGTCCGCCGATCAAACTCTTATCGACAATATTTTCAATGCGGATCTGTTTATTGATACGATCTCCAAACTCTTTCGACACCGCTTGCTTTTCTTCTTCACTCAGCTCATAAGCAGAGTACACACGAGCATTCACCATACCCAGAGATGAGGCTTCAAGATCAAGATAGCTGTCTACAACAGCATCCAGCACCTCAATCCGTCCCCGCTCAATGAGCAGCTTGATTGTGTTGAGAACCGGCTCTGATACTTTCTCTTTCAGGGCGTCCAGAACACTCAGCTTCGTTGAAATACTCACATTCGGAGAAGATATAAATTTCAAAACGTCGCGATCTCCCGTAATGGAGCTTGCAACCGCGCGAAGTTCGGCTTCCACTTCCAGGACGGACTGTTTCTCGATCGCCACATCATACAATGCTTTGGCATATCGTTTAGCAACTACCGTATCCTGACTCATGGTCTGCCTCCTACTTCATTCAGATACTTCTCAACCAGTTCTTCTTGAGCTTTATCCTGCTTAACTTCCTTATCAAGAATCTTGGATGCGATTTGTACAGAAACTGTACCAAGCTCGTTCCGCAAGGAAGCAACTGCTTTGTTTTTCTCACTTTCAATTTCACGTACAGCTTCATCTTTCATGCGTTCAGTCTGCTGCTTCGCTTCAATCAGCAGCGCCTCAGCCTGACTTGCGCTTGTCTTGCGAGATTGCTCAATGATTCCCTGTGCTTCTTGACGTGCTTCTTGCAAAGCCGCCTTTTGCTCTTCAACATATTGAATCGCTTGCTCACGGGTTTGCTTTGCATCTTCCATTTGCTTCGCTACCAATTCACGACGCTGCTCCATAATCCCAAACAGCTTATTGAAAGCAAATTTAGATAGCAGGAAGTAAAGAATTAGAAATGCAACGATCGTAATTGCGATATTTTCCCATAAGATACTCACTCACGTCACTCCTTTCCGTTCAATCCATTATCGTAACAAAACGAAGGCGCGGATGGCATCGCCCTCCCCGCCAAACCGTCTAAATGTGATATTAAGAAAACATGATCAAGAACGCGATAACTGTAGCTGCCAAAGGAATAACCTCTACGATACCAACACCGATAAACATTGTCGTTTGCAATTGACCGCGAGCTTCTGGCTGACGAGCGATAGATTCTACCGTTCTGCTGACAATCATACCGTTACCAAGACCTGCACCAAGTGCACCCAAACCTACTGCAACAGCTGCTGCTAAAAATTCCATTTTAAATTTCCTCCTCGAAATATATATACATTTTTTTGTTAAAAACTGTTTAATATAATAATCTTCTAGCGAGTAAACTCGCATAAGAAGTTACCACCTTGCTAGTGTTCCTCATGAATCGTTGTCTGTGCAATGTATACCATTGACAGAATGGTAAAGATAAAGGCCTGAAGTGCACCTACGAATATACTGAAGCCTTGCCACGCCATCATGGCCGGGATTCCCAACCATCCGATTCTCAAAATGGTGGAGATCAGGATCTCCCCTGCAAAGATGTTTGCAAACAAACGAATTGCAAGCGCGATCGGCTTCGCCAGGTTCTCAATAATGTTAAGCGGAAGGAAAACCGGGAACGGCTCGATGTAGTGCTTCAGGTAATGCTTGCGGTTGTGTTTCAAACCTAAATAATTCATTAGAATAAAGATGACGATCGCAAGACCTGCAGTCACAGAAATGTCAGCCGTAGGTGATTTCCACCATAGGATGTGCGCATGATGATCTTCCGTCAACCCCCTGGTCGCCTCAATGACGAATGGACCCACATTGGATTCATGATGATGCTCAGAGATAACAGAGAATGGCAACCCCAGCAAGTTAGCGACGAAGATGAACAGAATCAAAGTCAGGCCAAGATTGATATAAGCCTTCCCTTTGCTGAGCGGCATGGCGCTTGCAATAAGATTCTGAACAAACTCGACAACCCACTCCATGAAGTTCTGAACCTTCCCAGGATTCTCAACTGATAGATTGCGAGTTGCCAGTCGGGCGAGTATGAACACAATGAGCACCGTCACTGTGAGCATAATTACAGCGGAAAGGTCAATGTTCAATCCTCCGAGCTTAATTATCGGTGAGTCATGCATAGTGATTTATTCACCCCTTTCCAAAAGTATTTTCATTTGCCGGCTCTGGCGTTCAAGATAATACTGACCGGAATAGCCAGAACCTGAACTAAGAAAAGCCCAATTATAGTGAAGCTCATGGATACCTGCTCAAACCGCACTGCAAACATGATCGCCAAAAGAGTAATGCACATTCGTGACAAAAAACCGAAGTTGACTCTTTTGCCTCCGGGCGTTGCGGCGCTTTCCGACACCTGGTTGATTTTCACCGATAAATATCGAAAATTGAATAATCCTGCAGCTAATCCAATGGTAAGTCCAAGAAACACCGGACGATGTTCGGGCATAAGCACCCAAGCGAACAGCGATACTGACAAGAGTACAAATGCCAATCTTGTCACAGCATTCACGATGGAAGACAAACTAATCATTTTGTGCCCCCAAAAACTTCTTAATAAACATAGCTATATTCAGAACCCCCAGCACGAGCCCGGCCATACAACCAATCGCGATTATATATGCCTCTCCGTCTATGAGATTCATCAGCCACCTGCCTGCAAAGAATCCAATGGTTATGTACGTAGCCAGCAGGATGCCGGAACCACCGATTGCAAGAGCAATTAACCACGGTTTATCTTGGTTCATCGTAGACACAACCCATCCCTTAGAAAGCGCTGTATATGGAAAATGAGTCAAAATCTCGTTCTTCACGAATACTCCGTAAAAACGATGAATTATGCATCTGGCCTGTCCAATCCCAATTATCTTACTGAATGGGTAAACTGTTTGTCAATCGGTCGATTCCTTGCTCCAGCTATGAAAAAGGCCTTGAAAAACAGTGAAAAAATCTCACAATATCTCTCAAAGCCACGTAAACCGTACAGTTTGACTGTATGCTGTACTGTTCACTTCATCACATAATAAAAATAATTATTTTTCGAACTTTCTGTGAAATTGCTCAGGGCGCTCTTCTTTTTTGCCAAAATGGTGCAAAATCGCACTGACAATCCGTTCAGAAGCACGTCCGTCACCGAATGGATTCGCTGCTTCGCTCATTGATGCGTACAGCTCCGAGTCGGTCAATAATGCCTTCGTTCTGGAATATACTTGCTCCTCGTTCGTACCGACAAGCTCCAGTGTTCCCGCTTCAACCCCCTCAGGTCTCTCCGTTGTATCACGAAGCACAAGAACAGGTACTCCATAGGACGGCGCTTCCTCCTGCATACCGCCTGAATCCGTTAGAATCAGATGCGTATGCGGATAAATATTGTGGAAATCCACAACGTCCAGCGGATCAATGAGCTTGATGCGCGGGTGTCCTCCCAGAATTTCGTATGCCGGCTCTTTCACTGCAGGACTCAGATGCACAGGGTAAACGATGGCTACATCCTCAAACTCATCTGCAATGCGCTTGACGGCTCTGAATATGTTACGATGAGGCTCGCCTTGGGATTCACGGCGGTGAGCCGTCATTAGAATCAGACGCTTCCCTTCTGCAAATTCAAGCACCGGATGCGTGTAATCATCCCGTACCGTATATTGAAACACATCCGTGACCGTATTGCCTGTGACGTATACACTTGACTCCGGCTTATTTTCTCGCAGGAGATTGTTCGCAGACATATCTGTTGGTGCAAAATGCAAGTCAGCAAGCACACCTGTCAGCTGTCGGTTCATCTCCTCAGGGAATGGTGACAGCTTGTTCCACGTACGAAGCCCTGCTTCCACATGTCCAACCTTGATCTGCTGCAAAAATGCCGCATAGCTGGCAAGGAATGTGGTCAAGGTATCTCCATGAACCAGCACAATGTCCGGTTTGGCTTCCTGGAGTACCGGTTCAAGTCCTTGAAGGACTCTTACCGTAATTTCGTTCAGTGTCTGACGATCCTTCATGACATCCAGATCATAATCCGGTGTAATGTTGAATACTTCCAGCACTTGATCCAGCATCTGACGATGCTGGGCTGTGACACATACAATTGATTCGATTTCATCCGGATGACGTTCCAGCTCCAAAATAAGCGGCGCCATCTTGATCGCTTCCGGGCGGACTCCGAAAACCGTCATTACTTTAATCTTCGACATTCGCGTTCGAGCCCCTTTGTATCAGATTGATTTGTTATTTCGTACCGTACAAGCGGTCTCCTGCATCACCAAGACCAGGAATAATATAACCGTGGTCATCCAGACCTTCATCAAGTGCAGCCACATAAATGTCCACATCTGGATGCGCATCCTGAACCGCTTTGACACCTTCTGGTGCAGCCACCAGGTTCATCATCTTAATCTGAGTGCAGCCGCGCTTCTTGAGCACATCAATCGCCGCAATCGCAGAGCCGCCAGTCGCCAGCATCGGATCGATCACAATGAGCTCGCGCTCTGTTACATCCGTAGGCAGCTTCGTATAGTACTCCACAGGCTGCAAAGTCTCAGGGTCGCGGAACAGTCCAACATGGCCTACTTTGGCCGCAGGAATCAATTTCACGACGCCATCCAGCATACCAAGCCCGGCGCGCAGAATCGGGATAAGTCCCAGCATACGTCCTGAGATGACCTTGCCCTCTGTCTCGGCTACAGGTGTCTGTACAGTTATCGTTTCGAGCGGAATATCGCGTGTTATTTCGTATGCCATTAAAGTTGCCACTTCATCTACGAGTTCACGAAAATCCTTAGTGTTCGTGCGCATGTCACGAATAATCGTCAATTTGTGTTGAATCAACGGGTGATCACATACCACCAATTTTCCCATTGCTTGTCCCTCCGGTAGGTTCTTCATTCATCATCAACAGCCCAATCTATGCAATGATAGACAGGCAAGTCGATAAATCCTGTATATTATATCATTCCCTATCCTTAAAATGCACCTTCATCTGGCTGTATCCTTCGAACAATATAAAAAAGACCGGACCACTACGACAGCGGTCCGGTCTGTTGTTCAAGAAAATAGCCGAAACAGCTAATTCTTAGTATAGGAAAATTTGTTTCATTTTAGTACTTTAGCTCCGGATAAAGCGGGAATTTGTCAGTTAATGCAGTTACTTGTCGTTTCACTTCTTCCAGCACCGTAGCGTCTTGAGCGTTCTTCAGCGTTTTGGCGATAATTTTACCGATCTCAACCATCGCTTCTTCGTCCATACCGCGGGAAGTTGCTGCAGGCGTACCAATCCGAATACCGCTCGTAACAAACGGGCTTGTAGGATCAAACGGGATCGCATTTTTGTTGACAGTGATACCGATCGAATCCAGCACATGCTCGGCATCTTTACCTGTAATGTTGATATTACGGGTATCAATCAGCATCAAGTGGTTGTCCGTTCCGCCGGAAACGATATTCAGACCTTCGGCAATCAGAGTTTCCGCAAGAACTTGAGCATTTTTGACTACATTTTGTGCATAGGTTTTGAAAGAAGGCTGAAGAGCTTCACCCAGAGCAACCGCTTTGGCAGCAATAACATGCATCAAAGGTCCGCCCTGGCTTCCTGGGAATACAGCCTTGTCAATCGCAGCAGCCCATGGCTTGCGCGTAAGGATCATACCACCGCGTGGTCCGCGAAGTGTCTTATGCGTTGTTGTCGTTACAAAATGAGCATGAGGCACTGGATTTGGATGCAGACCTGCCGCCACGAGACCTGCAATATGGGCCATATCCACCATGAACAATGCGCCTACATCATTAGCAATGCTCGCAAGTGCTTCAAAATCAATGGTGCGCGGATATGCACTTGCGCCTGCTACGATCAGACGAGGACGATGCTTAAACGCCGCTTTGCGAACCTCATTGTAATCGATGCGGAATGTATCTTCCTGAACACCATAAGCAACAAAGTTATAGAGAAGACCCGATGCATTCACCGGGCTGCCATGTGTTAAATGACCACCATGTGCAAGGTTCATCCCGAGCACAGTGTCTCCCGGTTTGAGCGCAGCAAGATATACAGCCATATTCGCCTGTGCACCGGAGTGCGGCTGAACGTTGACATGCTCTGCACCAAACAATTCTTTGGCACGCTCACGAGCGATATCTTCAACCACGTCAACATGTTCGCATCCGCCATAGTAACGTTTGCCAGGGTAGCCCTCAGCATATTTATTTGTAAGTACGGAGCCCATCGCTTCGATAACTGCTTCGGAGACGATATTCTCAGAGGCGATCAGCTCGATATTGTTTTGCTGACGCTTTAATTCCAATCCCATCGCATTGAGTACTGCCGGGTCTGCTTTGCGCAATTGATCCATAACTTGAATTCCTCCCATATGATAGCTGTTTTAATTAAATTCTCAATCACAAGTTGAAGTGTTGCCGATTACATCAAGCTGGTACACCGCACGCTCTCCGCCAATAAGCTTCGGCCTCGACAATGCGGTAGTCACCCGTGCTTCCCCAATATAACGCCTTGCTGTACGGTAAGGAACAGCAACTCTCCTCAAATGCATGCCGATGAGTGTCTCACCGATATCCATGCCCGCATGCGCTTCAATCGTTTCGGCAAGACAGGGTTCTTGCAGAGATCGATAAGCTGCGGCGGCCATGGAGCCTCCTGCCTTCGGAACCGGTACGGCTGCTACCTCCGTAAGTCCAAGCCTCTCAAGCAGCGAACGCTCCAGAACCAATGCTCGGTTCAAATGCTCGCAGCACTGCACAGCAACCTCAAAACCGTAAGCATTCTTCACTTCATTTATACCTTGAAGCAATGCTTGTGCAATCTCTGAGGCTCCAGCTGTCCCAATGCGCTTGCCTGCTACCTCGCTTGTACTGGTGCCAATGACGACGACTTTACCTGGACCAAGCTTTCCTTCAATCGCAAGCTCTTCCAGCACCTCAGCTGTCTGTGCCGTAATTTGGTCCAATTCCGGGTGACTGCTGTTCTGTTCCATAGCCTAATGAACCCTC
The DNA here is from genome assembly GCF_042684905.1 of Paenibacillus shunpengii. NCBI lineage: Bacteria > Bacillati > Bacillota > Bacilli > Caryophanales > Paenibacillaceae > Paenibacillus > Paenibacillus shunpengii. The sequence goes on from NZ_JBHUMJ010000011.1 coordinate 156,754, forward strand.
CCCTTCCGTTTGTGACTTCAAAACGATCGCAAGAAAGAGTTGTTCACTCATGAGAATCGTCTAATTCGCCCTATTTTGCGATCTGCCAAGATCATTTGAGTCTTATTATACCGAAAAATATGACGAAATACGAAAAAAGAGCAGTCTCCCACACAAGTATACCTTGCGTGCAAGAAATGCTCTTTTGCCCAGGCGACCGGCCGTTATCTCCGATGCTCCATCGTGGTTTAATCCACACTTGTCGCCAGTTACACCGGAATCTCATTTATCTTCTTCATCATAGAACATCAGATGTTAGAAATCAACTATTTCTAGAGTGCTGCACCAAAAAAATCAGCTGAGCTTATCCAGTACACGCTCAACCGCAGAACGGATCTCCGCTGCCGTCACATCATAATCTTCTCTGCTGCCCCCAAAAGGGTCTGAAATATCAAAGCTTGGAATTCGCTGCTGGATTTCGATAATACGCTGACGATCCGAGTCCAGCACTTCCTGTCCAAGCGCACGCTTCATTTGCCATTCTGCATACAATCGATCCCGTTCCTTAAGATCAGCCAGGACTTTCGGATCATCTTCTGCATATTCCTTCAGCGTGTAGATCTTATCAGCACACTCAGGATAGTGATGAATGACTTGCTGCTTATGTGAACCCGTTAGGGTTAATATAAGATCTGCCCATTGGACTAGATCGCGATTGACCGAGGATGAAGTTATGACATCCTGAATATCGTGATCCCTGAGCACAGCAGCTGCATGACGAGAGATGGTACTTCCATCTATCGCAGACACTCCTGCGGATCGAACTTCGACATCAATACCTCTTGAAGCAGCAGCTTTGCGAAACAGACCCTCTGCCATCGGGCTGCGGCATGTATTGCCTGTACATACGAATAGAATATTCTTCATATTGTCACCTCCGTCGTCTGTATAACTGGATGAAATCCATTGTCATTAAGTTCCCTATGAGATGAATTCTATTGTATGACGCTTCGTCTCAATATGCAAAAGAGAAAAATCGAGCTAGAAGATGAACAGCATGCCAAAAGCCAGCAATATGGCCCCTCCTACAGCTTCTCCGTATTCTCCGAGATTACGGCTCACTCTTCTGCCTATTAATAAACCGACCATCGACATCACGAAACCACAGATGCCGAAGGCGATAACGGTCAGCCATAAATCACTCTTGAACATACCGAGGGTTACACCAACGGAGAAGGAATCAATACTGACACTAACCGCAAATATCATCGTCCCGGCAAACGTCCGGTGGTCCATGAAGTTGGACTCCCCAGGTCTCAAGGCGTTAAATATCATATGTGCACCGAGTGCAAGAAGCAAGCCTCCTGCTACATATGAAGTAATCTGACCCAGAAAGGAGCTGACATACTGTCCTGTGTAGAAACCAATCAAAGGCATAAGAATATGAAACAGCGATATCAACAAGCTCAGCCGAAGCACATGCAGAAGCCGAATCCCCTTCATGCCTATTCCGATACCCAGCGAAAATGCATCCATTCCTAGAGCAACAGCCATAATCATAATTGTGATAAGATGGCCGAGTTCAGCAGGTGCGACCAGCATTCATTCATACCCCCATGTTCACTATAAGTCTTGTACACGATATGCGGACAAGAAGTAAAACATGACAAGTATGAGGTTCTTACGTCACATGGATGATCTGATGTCCGGCTGCTTTTAACAGACGATTCATAATCGCTGCACCAAGCCCCGTGGAAGGGCATGCCTCAGCCAGAATATAGGATGCGCCCATCTCATCACAGCTTCGGAGTGCGGCATATAGCAGATGAGCTCCCTCTGCCAGCCGGTCCATACTGCCCAGCGAGAACAAACCATCTGCCTGATACTGACCGATATGCTCACTGAAGGCTAGAACCGCAGTTACTTCCCCGCGTCCCTTGGCTTCGTGAAGCCTGCTGGAGATATAATCCGTTACTTTAGAAGCATCTCCATCGACTATACAGAGTGCACCTTTGGGGGCATAATGCGTGTATTTCATACCTGGTGAACGGGGTGCAACCAAGCTCTCATTGTGATCCGCAGCAAGACCCGGGTCCACGCGAACCTCGGAAGCAACCGTCCTCAGCTGTTCTGCCGTAATTCCACCAGGACGCAGAATCGTTACTGTTCCATCCGCATCTGCTTGCACGACCGTTGATTCCACCCCAACACCGGTAGCCCCGCCGTCCACAATCCCGGCAATGCGTCCATCCAGATCAACCTGAACATGCTCCGCGAGTGTAGGACTGGGTCTTCCTGAGCGATTCGCACTTGGAGCAGCAACAGGGCAGTCCGCCAAGGCCAGGAGCTGCAGAGCCACAGGATGGTCCGGCATACGAACGCCAACCGTGTCGAGGCCCGCAGTTACCCGTGCTGACAAGACTCCTGGCTTAAGCGGTAGAATAATCGTAAGCGGTCCCGGCCAAAAAGCATTCATCAGCGCTTCCGATATTTCATTGATTTCACTTACAAATTCGACTAGCTGCTCCCGATTCGCAATATGCACGATTAACGGATTGTCTGAAGGTCTCCCTTTGGCTTCAAACACCGCTTCCACCGCTGACGTATTTCTCGCATCCGCACCCAGCCCGTACACTGTCTCTGTAGGAAACGCAACAATGGAACCGTCCCGAAGGAGCTGAGCAGCTTCTTCCAGATGTTCCATCGCTTGTATCGTATGCTGTTCCTGCCAGCCATTCTGTACACTGCTGTTCTGCGGCGACACCTGCCAATAAGAGGTCTCCATTCCCGCGTCTCCTCCACTAGCTTTGATAACAGGCTGTTCCTTATCTGTTCTATTTGAATTGTTTGTCATTTGTAATCATCCAGCCTCATCTTGTATTCGTAAATGTTTATAGTATAGCATAGTTGTTGAGTTTTCGATGAGATGGCCATGCCATTATTCGATTCCGGTGAACGGCACCCGCCTCACACTTTTCCCTCGTTAACTACGATCTGCTAAGCAAACATGCTGTCTGCCCAGTCCCATATTTTAACCAATAAATCCCATAAGAAAAATCGGACTTCAGGCTCAGAAGTGCCCTCTGCAGCAGCTACCTCTGTGGTTTGTTCATTTCCATTCGCCGAATTCCCTGTATCCGCTGTATCCTTATCCGCGAGATCTCCGTTACTGCCACCTACAAAGCATAGAGGAGGGAATAACACGCACCACCAATTCTGACCTTCGCCTTTACCGAGCGTAATTCGAACCGCTTCATAATCGCCTGCCGGATAGATCAGCTTGCCGTACATCTTTGTCGGAAAAGGGACGACCGCCAGCTCTACATTATACTCATAATCCAGTCCGCGTGCAGCGAGCTCCTCGCCTACCAATTCTTTAAGCTGAGGAATATGCGTTTGAACCATCGTTCTTGCCTGATTCAGACTATTCGGGTTGTCGAGCTCAGGGACCCACTCATTCATCTGCATGACGACAGCGTCCCGAATCTCTCTTTTGACGAGCTGGTCACCCGGCATATCTGAGTTAGCCAGTATACGCAGCCGGATGGACTCCTGCGGAATAAGAGTTTGATGAAGCGCAGCATCCATCTTTTGACCTTCCCAGCTCATCATGACAATCATCATTACCACCACGATCATTAGAAACTGCTTCATACTCTTCCGCATACCCGTCTCCCCCTTAGGCCATGTTCTTCATGTCTATCAGTATGTCCCCATTTGCTAGAGTTAAACCTAGCATTTGAAAATTTAAGAGATTCGATTCATTTCGTAAATAACGCCAACTCGTACGTAGAAATGAGACTGCACATAAGGGGATCGAGAGATGGGATGATAGAGTTCATAGAAAGGGAAGTCCGCACTTGTGAAAATAAAAAGAGAAGCACAGTTCTGTGCAGAGCAGCTCCTCTGCGACAGTCCGTACTTCCCTGATTCTTATCTTACTTACTAGGCTCTAGCTTCCTTGCGGCTGAAAGAGCGCTTCTTCTGCTCATTGCTCGATGGAGATGGGATATCATCATCGGTCTCCTGTCCGTGCACCCGAATACTCATGATCAAGCCGATACTTGCCATATTAATCATAAGTGACGTTCCCCCGTAACTAATGAAGGGAAGTGTAATTCCGGTCAGCGGCATGATCCCAATGAAGGCGCCGATATTGACGAACACCTGATACAAATACATCGCCACCACACCGACAATAATGTACGGCCCGGTCCTCTCCTTCGTCTCCAGTGCAATCAAGATCATGCGGTGAATCAGTATAAAGTACAGCAGCAGCAGTACCGATGAACCTACAAACCCGAATTCCTCCGCAATCAGCACAAATATGGAGTCGGAGTAGGTGTACGGAACTCGTCCGGATTGTACTGAGGAGCCGTCCATGAAGCCTTTCCCCGTAATCCCGCCAGATCCGATGGCGAGCTTGGCATTATCGGTGTGCCAGGAGGCTTTGGCTGTCGCCTTCTCGGGAACGAGCCAAGGGTCGAGACGCTCAGCCCAGTGCGTACGGCCGAGTTTGTCTAGATAATCATAGATCGAGTCGTGGTATACCGTATACAGCTTGATGCCGCCGCCCACTATAACAGCGACAATGACAAAACCAATGAGGGCATGAGACGCTTTAACATTCCCGATCCACAAGAGAGCAATCAGTATCACCACATAGGCCAGCGCGTTTCCAAGGTCATTCTGGAGCATGACAAGAGCAAACGGCAAAAAAGTCAGAAGGCCGATTGGCACAACGTCTTTCCAAAAATCCAGCTTCGACTTGTCCCGTTTAATCAGCACAGAGGCGAGGAAAATAACCAGTACCAGCTTGAAGAGCTCTGCCGGCTGAATAGACAGCGGTCCGAGCTGAATCCAGCCGGTCGCATTATTCAGGTTACTTCCGAAGAAGTTCGCTGCGAGCAGCGTAGCCAGTCCGAAGAAATAGATATACAAAGCATATTTGACTAACAGCCGATAATCGACCAGCGTAATTGCAAACATTGCTCCGAAGCCCAGCACATAATAAGCCAGCATCCGAAGATGATGACCTTCTAGTTTCGTGCCGTGCGTGGCACTGTACAAGCTCAAGATACTAATGACCATAAGCAGGCAGATGATAACCAGGATGGAAGCATCCATCTTTTTAAACTTCTGCAGCATGAAGCCGTCCCCCTAAAACGCATCCTGTTTCGGTTCGACACGATAAAGCGTGTATGAAACCATCAGCGCATTTCACAATTCACAATTTTAATTCGACATAATATTACACACTTCATCTATTGTAAGGGATAGATTCGGAAAAAGAAAATCAAGAGGGATTACAATTTCGTAATCCCTCTTCCAGCTTTACCCTTTATTTCTGATTCCCATAACATGACGATCAATTCCAGCGAGATCCGGCACAACAATGATCTCATCCCAGTGGCCGGCCACACGCAGCAGATCGGCCACATCCTCCGCCTGGCCTTGGCCAAGCTCGAAGCCAACGAGCCGCGGCGGCGCAGCGAGCAGGGCCAGCTGCGCCATCATGGTCCGGTAAGGGCCGAGCCCATCCGGACCTCCATCCAGCGCAGTGCGCGGCTCATGCTCGCGCACCTCACGCTGCAGCCCGGCGATATCATCCGCCGGGATATAAGGCGGGTTCGACACCAGGATGTCGACCCGCTCCCCCGCGAAGGGCGCGAGCAAATCGCCCTCGCGAAACTGCACGGCTGCGCCGTTCGCTGCTGCATTCTGTGCAGCTACGGCGAGCGCCTCCGGGCTGATGTCGCTTGCTTCGACATGCCAGCCCGTCCGCTTCACCGCCAGCGTCACCGCAATGGCGCCGCTGCCTGTGCCAATATCTGCGGCCAGCGGTGTTCCGCCGGGCCACAGCCTGTCGCCGTGCAGCATGACCGCCTCGACGAGCAGCTCCGTCTCGGGCCTCGGGATCAGCACGGCGGGACTTACCATAAACGGCAGGCCGTAGAATTCCTGCCGCCCTATAATATACTGGGCCGGTTCCCCCTGGCCCTTGCGATTCACAGCCTCTTCGAATGCCGAAATCCGCTCCGCCGGAAAAGCATCCGGCAGCGCCATATAATAAGCAGCCCCCTCGAGCCCCAGAACGTACTCCAGCAGCAAACGCGCATTATTCTGCGGCTCCAGCACACCACAGTCTTCTAAAAAAGAGGAAGCCTTAAGAAAGGCTTCCCGATTGCTGCTTCCTTGCGGCAATTGAAATTGCAACCGCATCAAAGCTTTATTCCCCTTTTTCCATAATTTCTGCCTGCTCTGCAATGGTCAGGGCGGACAGGATTTCTTCAATCTCACCGTTCATCACTTGATCCAGTCTATGCATGGTTAGACCGATCCGATGATCCGTTACACGGCTCTGCGGGAAGTTGTAGGTACGAATCCGTTCACTCCGATCGCCCGTTCCAACTTTGCTCTTCCGCTCACCTGCATATTTTGCCTCTTCCTCTTGACGCATCATGTCATAGATCCGAGTACGCAGCACTTGAAGTGCCTTTTCCTTGTTGGAGTTCTGGGATTTGCCATCCTGACATGTAGCGACAATGCCCGTTGGTACGTGCGTTACCCGAACGGCCGATTTCGTCGTATTAACGGACTGACCGCCTGCACCACTGGAGCAGAACGTATCAACACGAATATCCTTGTCATGTATTTCAATATCAAAATCCTCAGCCTCAGGCATAACCGCTACGGTAGAAGTAGAGGTATGAATCCGTCCGCCAGATTCTGTCGCAGGGATGCGCTGTACCCGGTGAGCGCCGCTCTCGTATTTCATTTTGCTGTAAGCGCCGCGGCCATTGATCATGAAGATAACCTCTTTAAATCCGCCAAGGTCACTCTCATTCACATCCATCAGCTCGACCTTCCAGCCTTGGGATTCTGCATAACGTGTATACATCCGGTATAGATCTGCAGCGAACAGCGCAGCCTCGTCACCGCCTGCCGCACCACGAATCTCGACAATCACGTTCTTGTCATCGTTCGGGTCTTTCGGCAGAAGCAGAATACGAATCTTCTCCTCGAGTTCCTGCTGGCGGGGAGCCAGCTCATCAATCTCCATCTTCACCATTTCACGCATCTCATCGTCAAGCTTCTCGTTCAGCATTTGCTTCGCTGCATCGAGCTCTTCAACGACAGTTTTATATTCGGTATAAGCCTCATACGCAGGCTGCAAATCCGATTGTTCCTTCGAATAATCTCTCAGCTTCTTGCTGTCACTCGCCACATCCGGGTCACACAGCAGCTCACTAAGCTTCTCATAACGATCCACAAGGGCCTGTAAACGATCCAACATAGTAATCACCTCTTCTTAAGCATCTTTCACATTCGTTCGTATCCGACATTATATTATAAGGTTTAAAAGGTTGTAATGAGGGTATCGCTACAACGTCATCAATCCTTTGTCATTAATAAAAATAATCATACAGTTAAAGCAAGTCTGTCGACTCTTTATTATATCATACGGCAAAGCGCTTGAGAAGATACTGCTGTGAGGATGTATTTGAAGATATTTGAAGATATACTTGAGGATGTAATTTTTTTATAACGCATGCTACTTAGATGTACCGAAGCTAAGAAGCGAGGTTATGAATCAGGCAATTATTCTGCCTATCCATGATTCCACAATAAAGCCCCTGTCTTCCCAACAAAGGAAAGGCAGGGGCCTCTTCATGATTAAACGTTAAAGCGGAAGTGCATCACATCGCCGTCCTGCACAATGTATTCTTTACCTTCCAGTCTCAGCTGACCGCGCTCCTTCGCTCCGTTCATGGAGCCTGCAGCCATCAGATCAGCATAGGATACAACCTCAGCACGGATAAAGCCGCGTTCGAAGTCAGAGTGGATCACGCCTGCTGCGCCCGGCGCCTTCGTACCTTTGCGGATCGTCCAAGCGCGAACCTCTTGAACACCTGCAGTAAAGTAAGTGTACAGACCAAGAAGGCGATAAGCTGCCTTAATCAGGCGGTTAAGACCGGATTCCTCCAGCCCCAGCTCTTCAAGGAACATTTCCTTGTCTTCTCCTTCAAGCTCTGCGATCTCAGCCTCTACTTTAGCACTGATCGGTACCACTTCAGCATGTTCTGCGGCAGCAAATTCCTTCACTTGCAGCACATACGGATTCTCGTCCGCAGTAGACACTTCATCCTCACTAACGTTTGCCGCATATAGTACGGGCTTCATTGTCAGCAGGTGAAGATCGCGAACGACGAGACGTTCGTCTTCTGTCAGCTCCAGGCTGCGTGCTGGTTTGTCTTCATACAGCACTTCCTTCACCTTCTCCAGAACTTCCACTTCCTGAGCGCCCTGCTTGTTGCCGCCCTTCATATTCTTGCGGGCACGATCAATGCGCTTCTCAACACTCTCAATATCAGCCAGAATCAGCTCGAGATTGATCGTTTGAATATCGGATACCGGATCGACCTTGCCATCCACATGCGTAATATTCTCATCTTCAAAGCAACGTACAACGTGCACAATCGCATCGACTTCGCGAATATGAGCCAAGAACTTGTTACCAAGCCCTTCACCCTTACTCGCACCGCGGACAAGCCCTGCAATGTCGACAAATTCAAATGCCGTAGGCACGGTCTTGTTCGGCTGTACCAGCTCTGTAAGTTTGTCCAGGCGCTCATCAGGAACCTCAACGACACCGACATTCGGATCAATCGTACAGAAAGGATAGTTTGCGCTCTCCGCGCCTGCTTGGGTAATCGCATTAAAAAGGGTCGACTTTCCTACGTTCGGAAGTCCGACAATCCCTGCTTTCAAAGCCATGTATTCCTACAACTCCTCAAATAAATATTTGTTTGCAGCGAGCGTATTCGCTGAGAAGAACGTATTTCATAATGGTATGAATCCATTCGTTATAAACGAAGATATCATGAAATTCATTCGAAATGTATGCAAATTACGTGTATAAACTTTCGTGACAATCCCACTAATTATATATGAGAAGCGGTAGACCATCAAGACAAGAAGCGGCTAAAGTCTCCCGTTTGTACATAATTGCCAGCACCAATCGTAAGCCTACAATTCCTTATACATGGTAATGCTCTTCGCCTCATAGCCCATTTTGGTATACAAGCTCATGGCCCGGGCATTATGACCAAATACATGAAGTCCAATCCGTTCAGCCTGTAATTTGCGAGCTTCCTTCTCCAGCAGCTCCATTGTCCGCGTACCGTAGCCCTTGCCCTGATATTCCTCGGCTATATGTATGTCATACAGAAAGGCCTCTCTTACTCCATTCCGCAAGTAGATATTAAACCAGATAAATCCGATGACTTGTCCATCACCTACACTTGAATCGATCAAGTTGTAAAAATAAGCATCCTGGGTAAGGTATCCCTCCGGGAGAATCCGGTGCATATCCTCTAACGCCCGGCTCTCAGCATGCTCAGGCAGCCAGGTTCCGGCTGTAATCTTCTCCTGAGCATATTGTTTCAGAGTAAAGGACATAAAATCCTCAAACTGCAATTTATTCATTGCACTAAGCTCAATCACGATCCAATTCACCTTCCTGCTGATTCAATGTTTGATGAGTCTTGATGTGCCCTGAAGCTCTGCAATCGTTCTTACGCCTATACCAAACATGGCAGCACGCAGCTCGAATTCAACCTGCGCCAATCTCTCATGAAGTGCCTCTTCTGAATGGACGGCGGATTCAAGCAGGGATCTCCCGAACCCGGCCAGATCTGCACCCAGTCCAATTGCTTTGGCTGCATCCACTCCATTCGTCAGTCCGCCGCTGCCAATCAACGCCCTGCCAGGGTTGTACTTACGAACTTCCAGGATGCAATCGCTAGTAGGAATTCCCCAATCAGCAAATGCTTCGGCTGCGGCCTTGCGCATGGGATCCTGATTGCGATACTTCTCCACCTGAACCCAGCTTGTCCCTCCTGCTCCGGCAACATCAATAAATGAAACTCCAGCAGAATACAGCCGGGCTGCTGTGCTTCCATCAATTCCCCAACCCACTTCCTTGACACCGACCGGTACCTCAAGCTTCTTGCATAGAGCTTCAATTCGCTGCAGCAGGCTGCTAAAGTCCGTGTTTCCTTCGGGCTGAAAAACCTCCTGCAGACTGTTCAGGTGCAGGACCAGCATCGATGCACCCGCAATGTCTACTGCCCGCTGACAGGCTTCTGCACCGAAGCCGTAGTTCAGCTGTACCGCTCCCAGATTCGCAATGACAGGTATGGTAGGCGCATTTCTTCGGACAGCAAAGGTATCACTAAGCTCCGGCTTCTCCACAGCTGCACGTATGGAACCCACTCCGAGTGACCAGCCTCTCGCTTCTGCCGCCGCCGCAAGACGTTCATTGATTAAGCCTGTCGTTTTGCTCCCACCGGTCATGGAGCTGATCAGCAGCGGTGTACGCAGCTCTTCCCCTAGGAAGGCGGCGGCAAGACGGATATCGGAGAAGCTAAGCTCCGGCAGTGCCAAATGGCGGAATCGATATTTCTCAAATCCAGTTGATATCCCCTGACCATTCACATCCTCATTCAGGCATAACCTGACATGCTCCATTTTCCGTTCTCCGGTTGGGATCTCAGGCAGCAGATGCTCGCTAACCCGAAATTCATTTGTGCTTGTGCGCTTGTTGTCTTCATGATCCTGATCGGGTCGTCTTTGCATACTCTCCTCTTCTCCTCTCATCACTCCCATGAGTTGTTGTGAGATTGATTTCACATTCTTTATGATCCTGAACTATTATAACGAAATGAATACAGCTTATCGATGTGAGCTTGCTCATCTTTTTTTCATAATCACTAATATCTCAGCCTATATACTTACCCGCTACCTGCTCTCCAACAAGCTGACCGGACAACGTCACAATCGGCGTTCCTCCACCTGGATGTGTCGTTCCTCCGACAAACCATAAATCCTCAATATCCTTGTGCTTGTTACCTGGCCGGAAGAAGGTCTGGTTCACCGTGTTGGAGGATATACCATAGATACCGCCGCGATAGGCAAGTGTATCTTGCTCGATCTGCTCCGGGTTGTAATGGATGATAACTTCGGACTGATCCAGTCCATCTAAGCCTCTTGCTGCGAGTTTATCAAAAATCAGCTGCCGATAGGTGTCTGTATGCTGTTCCCAGCTCCAACCCTCAGACACATACGGGGCATTGGCCAGTATAAATAAGTTACTGCTTCCGTCCGGAGCCATTCCCTTCTCAGAGTAACCAGAATAACACAGATACAGTGTCGGATCCTGCGCCGCCTGTCGTCTCTGAAAGATATCCGTAAATTCATCCTGATAGACCTCAGGGAAAAACACCGTATGATGCAGCAGCTGCTCATACTGCTTACGCACGCCGCACAGCGTTACAAAGCCAGATAATGAGGGCTCGTACCGGGAGATTGCCTTATCATTCATAGACGGGCGATATTGCTCAGGAATAAGCAGGCGGTTCATGCTGAGCACATCTCCATTTACGACCACGACATCTGCGGTGTATTCCCCCTTGTCACTCTGGACTCCTGCCGCTCTCCCATTTCGGATAATCAGCTTACTCACATGCTCCTCAGTATGAATGCGTACCCCAAGCTCTTCTGCCCGCTTTACCATCCCCGTAATGAGGGAAGAGGTCCCTCCTTCTACACCGTAAATACCAAGATCGGCCTCCACATGACCCAGCATGGCGAAGATCGACGGTGTACTGTAAGGGGATGCGCCGATATACGTAGCATACCTCCCCAGCATCATCAGTGTATTCGGATGTTCAAAATATCGACGCAGCAGCGTATCCAGCTTGACGAGCGGCCTTACTCGCAGAAGGCTCTTTAACATGGACAGGCTGTACTTGTCTCTGGGGGTGAGCAGCAGACGATTCAGAAACTTGCCCTCCGCCTCTCTGTACAGTGCTTGGGATTCCTCCATGAATGCCTCATATCGCAGCGCATCCTTCGAACTGTAGACGGCAATCTGCCCCTTCATCTGTTCCCGGTCTTTCGTTAAATCCACTACACTGCCATCCGCAAAAACATTACGTGTACGCGGATCAAGGTTATATAACCGAACGTAGTCTTCCATTGAGACCCCGGACTGCTCAAACACTTGGCGGAACACATGCGGCATCGTGATTGTGCTGGGTCCTCGATCAAAGGTATAGCCCTGTTCCGTAATTCTCTGAAGCTTGCCGCCTGGATGCTGCTGCCGCTCGAGCACAGTAACATCCATTCCTTCCGATGCTAGACGAATGGCGCAGGACAGCCCTCCGAATCCTGCGCCGATAATGACTGCCTTCTTCTTCATTAGTTGTACCTCCGCCCTTTCCACACATAACCTTTGCCTGTGACTGCTCCAAGCCAGGAGGATATTCCGATCAGAATGACACAGGCGATGCTGACCGGATGCAGAAACATGAGCCACAGCGGCTGGCTGTTCACCTGGTCGGCCACCCTCTTCACACCCATGCCGAGCAGAGTGGCAGCTAATCCATAGCCGATGACCAGAGGATCACCTGTCAGTATACCTATGATAAGGCCCATCGGCGGCAGCAGGTACAGCAGGGCATACATGAGCAGCACGAGAGTCAGCAGGAAACCGCTGCGCCCCAGCCCCTCGAACAGGTTCTTCTTATATCCGTTCCATACCTCCCGTGCATTCTGATACATACGGGTATGGGTATGCTGATGGATATCAGCCAAGGTTACCGGCTCCCCTGCGCGTTTTACTGCCCTGGCCAGCTGCATGTCATCGAGCAGATCCGCTTTAATTGCGGCATGCCCTCCGGCAAGCTCATAGGTATTGCGATGAATGAACATAAAAGCTCCGGTCGCCGCAACAAATCTGGCGTCACCCGAGCCTCGTACAAGCCGAATCGGAAGATGGCTGATAATCGTGAATTTCATCATCGGTACGACCAGTTTCTCAAGCCATGTACCTGTAACCTGTCTAGGAAAGCCCGTAACAAGTCCTGTCCCCTGCTGTACTGCGGTGTTCAAAACTGCAGTTATCGCATGGCGCTCAAGCCTTACATCCGCATCCATGAACAGCCACCATGTCCCGGCTGCCTGTTCAGCAAGCTGATGACATGCATGGGATTTGCCCATCCACCCGGGCGCAAGCTCCCTGCCATCTATAATGCGAAGTCGAGAATCCTGCGCAGCCATCTCTTCCAGTATACGCCCGGTCGCATCTTCTGACCGGTCATTGAGGACAAGCACTTCCAGCTGGATACCCTCTGTATCTGCGGCAAGCACGCTGGCCAGACAGTCTCCGATATGCCGCTCTTCATTACGGGCCGGGATCAGGATCGAGACCTTGACCACATCGGAAGCCCTTCCTTTCGCGGCTCCCGATTCCTTTATGGAACCGGATTGGATTGCACGCTTAGAGCCGTGTAATGCAGAGGAGCTCCCTGCATCGCCAAGACGCGGAAGCTGCCTTTTATTCCATATCGAGAAGACCAGCTGTACAGTCAAAATACCGCACAGAATCATGAGCAGATATGCAAGCACATTCATGTCTATTGCTCCCCCCGCTTCACAAACACTTTCTCAAATCGCTCACTCGTTGACCTCTTGCTGTGTATCAAAGATATGTATTCTACTGGCCGTCCGAGAGGAGCAGCCATGATCTCGCGCTTCTGTCTCTCCAGCTGCCCAGTAAGCACGTCCTCCAGTATCCCCGTAATTTCACGACTGGTGTAATCGGACCAGTTCTCTATAATCGGGTGCCCGGCATTCAAGAACGCCTCAGGCTTATCCCGGCTGTACAAGCCGTGTACAAGAGTTACCGGTATTACAGCCGTGTTGGGCAAGCGCGACAGCAGCAGTCCGACCCCGCGCTCGAAGCCAAGCGGACGAACATCCTGATGCCGGATTTCCCCTTGCGGGAAGATCCAGACTCTATGACCTGCGGATAACAGCTCACGTGTGTAGTTTAACGTTTGGCGCACTTCCCCCGTATCGCCTTTGCGTATCGAATAGGCGCCAAGCTTCCGAAAGAACGCAAATTTGTGCAGCTGCTCCTCCTCCATCATCACATAGTGCTCACCAGAAGACAGCCGCTGCAGCGCATGGTGCACAAGCAGTCCATCCCACCAAGAGCTGTGATTCATGATGTAGAGGACAGGCAATTTGGAATCTGCAGGATCCAGCTGTCCGCGAATACCAATATAGCTGAATCTGCGCTCAAGCAAGTATTTTTCATTGTATATCGAGAACAGCTTGTTAAAGAATCGGGACTTGTTTGCGGACAGCATATTGATGACTCCCCTCTGCTACAAAGATGGCAACAGCCGCAATGATGGTAGAACCGTACAGTCCATCTTGAAGCGCCAGCAGCCCAAACAATAAAATGAACATTTGGTACAGCAGCTTCCCTCTGCGCTGGAGAGACGGATTGTAGTCAATCGGAGGCAGCAGCAGGGACAAAATTGCGCCCATAATGAACCAGCTGGAAAAATTCGTCCACGGCACCCCGTAGAATCCGCCCACCCCCTCCCAGCTCCAAAATTCCCGCTGATGCATAACAGGGTCCAGTACCAGATCCATCACAAGAGCCCATGTTCCGACCTTCAGTGCTCGAATAAGTCTACCTCTTACACCATGACCACCACCGCTCAGCAGCGCAGCATTTCCTACTACAGCAATCCATGCAAAACCGAGTGTGAACGGCACCGAAAATACATGGAAGCCGAACAGAAATGAATAGCTGTATTCACCAAATGGCCAGCCGCTGTGGACTCCCAACCACTCTACGCCCATTCCACCTAGCCACATGAGGAAGGCAATTAGCCATACAGCAGGTCTTCTCCACCATTCATGAGGCTGATTAGACATGGCGGGGTTCAGCTGTCTACCAAACACAAGACTGAGCGCACACAATGCGTAGAAGACGAGGAATAATCCATTAGAGAAGTTCAAATATTCAGGAACACCAATGGTCAGCAGCAGCACTGCACCAATGCTGTACCATATCCAATATACAATCTGAATCATCTTAGGACACCGCTGCTTTATTACGCTTGCCAGAGCGCTTCTTATGCTTGGCCGCAAGCTTAAGGAAGAGCTTCATTTTTCGCTCATCTGTTACAAATGCCCGCTTGGTATACACATCATATTGATTCACCTCTACCGCATCCAGAATGGAAGCATAGAACGAGGCTGCCAGCTCTACAGCAAAGCCGCTGAGCGGCGGATACGTATCAACATCGGCCAGCCCCTCTTCAAACCACCGGCTTGCGATCTCTTGTAATTCCCGAATGACGGAGATAAAGCGTTCATCCACAATTCCCTCATCAAAATCCTTCATCGTATAACCGTGTCTGACCATCAGCTCCATCGGAATGTATCTGCGGTTACGAGCCTTGTCCTCACCGACATCGCGTATAATATTCACAATCTGCATCGCCTTGCCAAGCGCAATACCCGAAGTCATGGCGGATACACTGTTATCATCGCGAAGAACAGGAAGCAGCATCTCTCCTACCGTGCCTGCTACCAGATAGCAGTAATGCTCCAGCTCCTCCATCGTAGAATAGTGCGTTAGAGTCAGGTCCGAGATCTGCCCCTCCATTTGGCGGAAGAAGGGCTCCTTCGTCAGATTCGGAAATTCTCCGAACAGCCAGCGAAGGGCCGGCCATATGAAATGTCCCTCAGCCTGATCCAGCTCTTTCAAATGATGCTGCAGCTGAAAAATGGAATACGGCGCTTGGTCCGGCTCATCTACACTGTCATCGATCAGACGACAGAAGGCGTAGATAACGAAGACCGCTTCCCGTCTTGGGCTGGGCAAACCGCGAAAGGCATGGTAAAACGAAGCAGAGCCCTTTCGTATCATTTCCTCACAGCGTGATATAATCGCTTCATTCATTTATCCCATCTCCTTTATCAACTCGTTTGCACATAACCTTGCGCCTTGCATAACAATCGGTATTCCACCGCCTGGGTGAACAGAGGCTCCTGCTGCGAACAAGCCTCGAATGTTCGGATACGGCTTGGGCTGTGGCCGATAGACGCCGGATTGAAACAAGACCGGAGCTATGCCGAAGCTGCCGCCGCCGTATAACCCGTCTCGTCTGGCATCCTCTGGTGTGCGAATCTTGCGCCATCGGATGGCTTCTCGAAGCCCGGAAAAAGCCTTCATCTCAGCAGCTTCCAGCACTTTATCCACTATAGCTTCCGCATCTTTCCAATCTTCTATTCCTTCAGCATTGGGCACAGGTATAAGGAAGTAGAGTACGCTGTGTCCTTCAGGTGCAGCTGTCTCATCCACAGCAACCGGATTAAATGCATAGAATGAAGGGTTGTCCGGCAATGATCGTTTCAGGAACACTTCCTTCATATTGGATACAAAACGATCTGGCAGAAAGAACTGATGCGCCGTTGCTTCAGGAAATCTCTTATCTACCCCCAGATAGACGAGGAGACAGCCAGACGAAGCGGTATACTTTCTTCTAGTTCGGATCTTCCCGTTCATCAGCTTCGATATTTCGGGAAAATCCCCATTATAAACGACGGCATCATATAAGGCAGGGCCCTGAGGAGTAATGACACCCTTGCATTCCCGATTCTCCACAATAAGCGTCTCCACTTCCTCATTCAGCCGAATCTCCCCGCCCCGTGCCAGCAGCTCATCCGCCAGCAGAGAAGCAAGGGAAGCGTAACCGCCTCTTACCATCCAGACTCCAAATTGATGCTCCGCATAGGGAAGCAGCGTATAAATGCCAGGGGTAGATAATGGTGAGCCCCCAATATACAAGCTTTGCAGCGAATAAGCATCCTTGAGCTGCTCGTTATTAAAATAACGGCCCATCGCAGATCTTAAGCTGGTATATGCCCTCATATCCTTCAATAGCCGAGTGACTTCCCGTGTATAGAAGTCTCTCCTTCTCGGAAACGGCCGTTCAAGGATCGTACTTACTCCTGATGGAAAGAGCGGGTCCATGTCCTCCATGAAACGCTGAAAGCCGGCACCCTCACCCGGAAACACACGATTAATCTCCTCGATCTGTTCCTCACGGTCAGACCACTTCGACAGAACCTTACCGTCCTCAAAATAGAATCGATGCATCGGATCACAGCGGATCAGATCTATACGGGATCTATCAATACCCGCTTCCTCGAGAATGCCGAGCAGCATCTCCGGCAGGAGGACGATCGTAGGACCCTGGTCAATCCGGTAAGGTCCCTCTTCCTCATATGCGAGGCGGCCTCCTACACGAGCGGCCTTCTCGTAGATCGTCACTTCAAACCCTTGTTTTGTAAGAAGCAGAGCGGTCGTTAATCCTCCAACACCTGAGCCGATAACGGCTATTTTCTTGGTTGTGCTCATGACAATTGCCCCGCTTCCCTAGCTTTGCCCATATAGTTCTTCCTTGGATGCTTGCGTGCATCAGCCTCCTGAATGAGCCTAACACTGATCTTGGCTGATTCAAAAATCGTAGGCAGCCCGCTGCCTGGATGCGTTCCTCCACCAACCAGGTAGAGACTCTCCAATTCCTCAAATTGATTATGGGGCCTTAGATACATCATTTGATCAAGCCCATGGGCCAGGTTAAATAAGGCTCCATTATAGATATCAAGCTCCTCTTCCCACTGAAGGGGAGTGAAGAACATTTCTTCCTCAATATGCTCGGACAGCCCTTTCAGCTCAGGAATTTGCTCGAGGCGGTTCATCATTGATTGCCTGATTTCTTCCCTCTGCGCTTCCCAGTCAATGTCTGCTGTCGTATTCGGAGACGGCATCAGCACGTACAGCGAAGATTTTCCAGGAGGAGCCAGTGTCGGATCCAGCACTGACGGGTTATGTATATAGATAGAAGGATCTGCAGACAGCGTTTTGTGCACTGTCATTTCATCGACATTCTTCCGATAATCCGCTGCGAAATGGACGGAATGATGCGCCAGATCAATCTTCTTGTTCACACCCAAATAGAGCATCGCACCTGAACAGGAATACTTTTTGTTACGAATCTTCTCAGGCGTATATTTCTTCAGTACACCAGGCTCAAACAGTTTGACCATAGACGAGGAAAAATCAGCATTCAGTACCACATGATCGGCATATACCTTTTGTCCGTCATCCAGTAGTACCCCTGCTGCTCTTCCTTCCTCCACCAAAATCTTCTGCACGGGCCTCGAAGTATGAATCCGGCCGCCGTGCTCCTTGATGACTTCCTCCATGGCGCGAAACACCTGATTCACACCGCCCTGCGGATGATGAAGCCCGAAATGATGCTCTATATAAGACAGAATCGTAAAGGTACCAGGACAATCCCAAGCAGACATACCTAGATATTTTGCCTGAAAAGTGAAGCCCCAGCGAAGACGTTCATCCTTGAAATAACGGGATAATCTCCCGTACACGGTATCGTTCAAATGCAAATAAGGCAGGGCTCTGACTGCGTCCGATTTAAGATAATCCGTCAGCTTGCCAAAAGGTCTGCGTAATAGCGGCTCCACCTTCTCATATTTAGCCTTCTCATCCTTCATGAATCGAAGATAATTGTCCTCGTCCCCAGGGAACACACGGGCAATCTCCTTCGCGGTCTTCGCTTCATCACTCGAAGGAGCGAACACTTTGTCCCCAAAATGAAGAGTATACAGCGGGTCCAGCTGCTGCATATCCACATAGTCATGGAGTGAACGCCCGACTTGTGTGAACATTTCTTCTATTAGATGAGGCATCATCAGGAAAGTAGCACCTCGGTCAAATTTATACTCTCCCAGCGTTAATCTCGCAGAACGCCCCCCGATCACAGGCTGCTTCTCGTACAGATCCACTTCATAGCCTTGCCCTGATAACAGCATCGCTGCTGCCAAACCGCCGGGTCCAGCTCCAATCACAATGGCTTGCTTTTTCTTATGTACAGGCTTCATGTTTTAGGCACACCTTTCTATGTATTTATTAAGATTGGCGGTTATGCTAGACAATATTCATAGACTTTCCAAAATATACTTTCTAAAAGTTAGATAACCAGTATAAAGGCAATAATAATTATTTACACCGGTAGGTTAATTATTAAACAAAAAAAATAAAAAACTTTTTTATAGCAAGATTTTTATCTATTCAATCAGACTTATGCAGTTTGGACTACCCGTATAATGAATGACATTATATATTATGACGTTCGGTAAAGATAAAGTACATTTATTATACATAAACGGATTACCCTTGTCGATGCCTCTAAGCCGGCTGATTTGCTTCATCTCCCGTATGTTGGCGTTAATAATGTGCAGGATATAGAAATCATGATATGTGACCCATCATCCTATCTTATATTTATTACTTTTGAAGGGGCGTCTTCATCAATGAACAATCTACATCATCCGCATCATACGCAGGCATCGAGCTCAGCTGTTTCCAAGAAAAAATTCTCTATAAAAAAGCTCCTCCTGTGGTTTATCATCCTTAACATACTATGGCTTGCAGGTGTCATTGTGTATCAAATGAATAAACCTCTGCCTGAAGGTGTATCCTTCGAGGGACCTGTTCATCATGTAGAGCATGTCGAGTTTTTTGCTGATCTGACCTATCCCGATCCGAAAGCGCCGGAGGGTACCGAACGACATGAACAACGCATCATTAAGCGGATGGAACAAATTGTTCAAGAGGCAGAACAATTTCTTGTCATCGATATGTTCCTGTTTAACCATTATGAGCACGCAAACCAGACATTTCCCCAAGTGAGCAAGCGTTTCACCAACCTGCTGATCAAGAAAAAGCAAGCGAATCCTGATATGTATATCGTATTCATTACAGATGAAGTCAACACCAATTACAACTCTCACCCCAACGCCTTGCTGGAGCAAATGAAAGCCAGTGGAATCCGGGTAGTCGTAACCAATGTGGATCCGCTCAGGGATTCAACCCCCTTCTACTCTGCTGTATGGCGTACATACTTTCAATGGTTTGGTGAACAGGGAACCGGCTGGCTGCCGAATCTCATGGCCACAAACGGTCCTGATGTGACCTTCCGCTCCTATCTCAAGCTGCTGAATGTGAAAGCCAATCACCGCAAGCTTGTAGCCAGCGAACAGACAGCTATCGTTGCTTCTGCCAATATTCACGACGCCAGCGTCTATCACTCCAACATTGCCTTTGAGGTCTCAGGTCCGATTATCGGAGACATTCTCAAGACAGAACAGGCTGCCATGGATTTATCCTCCGCAGGCAAGCTTCCCGAATATACTGCACCAGAGAATGCTGAGTCAGGGCCTATTCGGGTGCGCTATCTGACCGAAGGGAAAATAGCGAAGCATGCGATATCTTTAATCGAGCAGTCTCAGTCTGGAGATACCCTATGGATGGGGATGTTTTACTTGGCGGACAAAGCGGTGAAGGAAGCCCTGCTGGAAGCATCGGAGCGGGGAGTTGAGATTAGGATCATTCTTGATCCGAACGAGAATGCTTTTGGACAGAAGAAGATCGGTATCCCTAACCGCCCGGTTGCCGAAGAGCTGACTGAGAAGTCCAAGGGCAGGATCAAGATCAGATGGTATAACACGACCAAGGAACAATATCATACCAAGCTGCTGTATCTGGAGCGCCGTTCTGGAGACCATATGATGCTAGGGGGATCAACCAATTTCACTCCCCGTAATTTAAATGACTACAATCTAGAAAACAATCTATGGATTGAAGCTCCTTCGGACAGCAAGATTGCTGCTGATGTATCTCAATACTTTAAACGTTTATGGAGCAATAAGGACGGCGAATTCACTCTTGATCTATCGGCATATGAGGACCCTACTACGTTCTGGACCGGCATTCTGTACAAGATTCAATATGCTCTCGGCTTCACTACTTTCTGATAAACGTTGATCTGATAACCGCTGAATGATCATTCAGCGGTTATTTCTGTATTCCTATCGCCCATATTATCAGCATAACTAGTTGACATTGAACGTTAACCACGTTAGACTAACGATCGTTAGGTAGGTGAATGACAATGAGTTCAGACAAGATAAAAGAAGCCGCGCTAAGTCAATTTGCACTCGAGGGCTATGAAGGGGCCTCCCTCCGCAAAATTGCGGATGAAGTCGGAATCAAGAAGCCGTCGATCTACGCACATTATAAAAATAAGGACGACCTGTTCATCCATGTCGTGGAGTATGTGTTCCAGCTGGAACGCAGACGAATCCTGACTTATTTTCAGGAGCAGTCCAATAAGCATAGTACGCTTGAAGAATGCCTTCATGGGTTCTTCGATTGGTTTGGGAAAGAATTCGAATCTCAGGACGCCGCCAAGCTGCTCATGCGAGTCAGCTATTTTCCGCCGGCATCCCTGAATTATGAGGTTAGTCATATGGTGTATCCGTTTCTGGATGGCCTGGAGAGAGTGCTCGCCAAATTTCTGGTGCGTCAATCTTATGAACGCACTCACGCAGCTCAAATCGCCATCAGCTATATGACGCTGGTTGACGGCACGACGGTTGAGCTGCTCTACGGGGGCATGGAGCGTTATCAGAAACGTGTCGAAGCCGCCTGGCCCGTGTTCTGGCATGGTCTTCAACTTTTTCATACAAAGGAGTCATCTTCATGAATCGCAACTGGTTATTTGTTATCCTCGGAGGAGTCATCGAGGTTATTTGGGTCTCTGGCCTAAAGCACGCGGAAACACCGCTGGAGTGGATTGCTACTGTAGTATCGATTGCCGTGAGCTTCTGGCTCATTATTCAGGCTGCCAAGCGGCTGCCTGTCGGGACGGTCTATGCCGTATTTACTGGACTGGGTACCGCAGGTACCGTCATTGCGGAAATGCTCTTGTTCGGAGAGCCCTTCCGCTTATCCAAAGTACTCTTAATCGCACTATTGTTAGCCGGTGTAGTCGGACTCAAGCTGGTAACGGATCAATCGTCGAAGCAAGAAACGAAAGGAGGTCTGACCTAAATGGCATGGGCAGCAGTTATTTTTGCAGGTCTGAGTGAGATACTTGGTGTTATTGGGATCAAAGGCATGTCATCGGGGAAAGGAAAAAAATACTTCCTGTTGATGGGCGTAAGCTTCCTGCTGAGCTTCTCCCTCCTCTCCTATGCAATGCAGTCTTTGTCTATGGGTACGGCATATGCTGTATGGACCGGAATTGGCACCGTCGGAAGTACTATTGTTGGAATGTTCATTTTTGGGGAACCTAAAGAAGCGAAGCGCGTATTGTTTATTGCAATGATCTTGTGCTCCGCTGTCGGACTAAAGCTGATCGGTTAAGAATCAGTGAAAGACAAGGGTGTTACAGGAGAAATTTCCTGATGCACCCTTGTCTTTTTTCAAAATACTTTGTGACGAGCACAATACATATTCAAAGAGTTGTTTCTCCTGTTTTTTTAAGATATAATTTTTCTGACCCATTAGTCAGATTAAGAACCGGGGAGTTCTGAAAAGAGGTGATCCTATTATTGTCGAACTCAACCACGGATAAGAAAAAACATATTCTAATCGCTGCACTGCAGCTATTTTCTACGAAAGGCCCTGCTGCAACGTCTATGCAGGAGATCGCGGAGCTGTGCGGCATTTCCAAAGGGACACTGTATCTCCACTACAAATCCAAGGAAGAGCTTCAGGAAAGTGTAGTCAGCTACTGCATCCAAACGATTTACGACAAGATTGCCGTAGTGGAACGGGAACGGGAGCTGCCTCCACGCGATAAGCTGCGCAGACAAATTGAAATTCTGCTGGAGAATTTCCTTGAACTCAGAGAGTTCTTCATTGCTCAGATGCTGGATATGGCGAACCGGGGAGATAAAGGATTTCCTCTGGAGAAATGGCCCGAGGGCATGCTCGCCCACGCCATGAAATTGTTCAGCCAGAAGATGGTCGATATATATGGTCCAGAAGTGCTTCCTTACTCGGTTGATCTTGCGCTCCAGCTTCATAGTATGATGGGATCTTACTTGAAGCTGATTGTTACGGAGCTGTTATCCATTCATCTACACCGGATGGCTGAGTATCTGGTAGAAACGCTGGATATTATTGCCGAGGCCAAAATTCGCGATCAGCGTGAGCCTTTTATTCCAAAAGATCTATGGCTTCCGTGGGTGGAAGAAAATCTCCACAAGCATGACTCCAGAAAGCACCCTCTGTTCCTCATCAAGGAAATTCGACATGCGGTTCGGAGCAGTGAAGAACTGGAGGAACGCCTGCGTGAGGACACGCTTGATTCGCTTTCTATACTGGAAGACGAGTTCTTCGAGCTTAAGCCCAGACGTGCCATCATTCTTGGTATGATTGCCAATCTGAAGCAAGTGACTGGTGTTCAAGAGCTTGTCCAGGAGCTACAGCTAGTGTTCGATATGTATTTGAAGTGGAGAGAATAGAAACATGCTTACAACTTTGTGCTAAAGAGAGAGGAGAAGAAACTTAAGAATGAAAGGAATTATAAACTTCTCGCTAAAAAACAAATTAGCGATTTGGATTCTGACGATCATCCTGATCTTTACCGGCTTGTACAGCGGTCTCACGATGAAGCAGGAAACGATACCAAATATCAACGTACCCTTCCTGAGCGTCAATGCCGTGTATCCAGGTGCAGCCCCTGAGGCTGTCGTCGAAGAAGTGACCAAGCCGCTTGAAGAAACACTCCGTAATGTTGAGGGGATCAAGAATATCACATCCACCTCTATGGAGAATGTTGCTTCTGTTAATATTGAATTCGATTATGGAACCAATCTGGATAATGCGACGGCTGCTGTACGCGAGGTGCTGAATGATGTTCAGCTTCCAGACGATGCACAGAAGCCAAGCATTTCCAAATTCAGCATTAACTCCTTCCCTGTTGCTTCGATCAGCTTATCTGGGAAGAACGGAGAATCGTTGGAGGATTTGACTCGTATTGCCGAGAATGACATCGCCCCTGCCTTCGAGGACGTGGATGGCGTTGCTTCCGTTCAAATCTCGGGTCAATATG
Organism: Paenibacillus shunpengii; assembly: GCF_042684905.1. Classification (NCBI taxonomy): domain Bacteria; kingdom Bacillati; phylum Bacillota; class Bacilli; order Caryophanales; family Paenibacillaceae; genus Paenibacillus; species Paenibacillus shunpengii. Next base: position 180,597 of record NZ_JBHUMJ010000011.1, read on the forward strand.
CGAGAGAAGTAACACTGAATTTCGATGATGCCAAGATGGCAGAGCTTGGACTTACCCAAGAAACGGTGCAAAATATCGTTCAAGCTTCCTCTATGCGCGCTCCTCTCGGACTCTTTAACCTGGATGATGCCGAGAAGGCTGTCGTTGTAGACGGCAACATCATTAGCATTGAAGATTTGGAGAACATTGAAATTCCAGCTGTTCCTAGTGGTGCAGGCGCCGGTGCAGGTACGGGTGCTGGCGCGGGCGCGAGTGCTGGCGCTGGTACGGGTGCCGACGCAGGTGCAGGCGCCGGTGCTGACGCGGGCGCGGGTGCTGGTGCAGGCGCCGGTGCTGACGCGGGCGCGGGTGCTGGTGCAGGCGCCGGTGCAGGTACTGGCGCTGGTGCGGGTGCGGGTGCCGCAGCAGGAATACCTACTGTTAAGCTTAGTGAAATTGCTAAAATAGAAGTTATCGGTCAGGCCGAGTCGATCTCTCGTACCAACGGAGCAGAATCTCTTGGTTTCTCCATCGTAAAAGCAAATGATGCCAATACTGTTGATGTAGTCAATGGTATTAAGGACGCTTCTGCTGACCTTGAAGGACTGTACGATAACATCAACCTGGATCTTCTGCTTGACCAAGGTCAACCGATTGAGGATTCCGTTCATACGATGCTCTCCAAAGCATTATACGGCGCACTCTTTGCGATCATTATTATTCTGATCTTCCTGCGCGACTGGCGTTCAACGCTGATCTCCGTCATTTCCATCCCACTGTCTCTGCTTATTGCACTTACAGTACTGAACTTGATGGATATCACGCTTAATGTCATGACCCTGGGTGCGATGACTGTAGCGATCGGCCGGGTTGTCGATGACTCCATTGTCGTTATCGAGAATATATATCGACGGCTGGCACATTCCGGTGAGAAGCTCAAGGGTCGTGAATTGATCCTCTCCGCGACGCGTGAAATGTTCGTTCCGATCATGTCTTCAACGATCGTTACGATTGCCGTGTTCCTTCCGCTTGCCCTTGTCAGCGGTATGGTCGGTGAATTGTTTATGCCGTTTGCATTGACGATGGTATTTGCCTTGCTGGCTTCCTTGGTTGTGGCGATTACAATTGTTCCGGCAATGGCACATTCCCTCTTCAGAGGCGGACTTAAGAACAAGGTTAATCATGATGAGAAGCCGGGCAAAATGGCTGGCGGATATAAGAAAATTCTGAATTGGACGCTGAACCACAAGTCCATTACCATTATTGCAGCTGTACTCCTGCTGGTAGGCAGCTTGTTCCTGACCCGCTTCATTGGAACCAGCTTCATCCCTGAACAAGGTACCAACTATACACTGATAACCTACAGCCCAGAGCCAGGTGCAACACAGGAAACGGTTGAAGAGCGTACACTTGAAGTCGAAGAATTCATCCTGAATTCTGAAGGCGTGAAGAGCATGCAGTACTCCGTAGGCGGCGGTAACCCGATGGCAGCGATGGGCGGATCGTCCAACTCCGGTCTCTTCTACCTGATCTTTGAAGATGGCGTAAGTATATCTGAAGCAACAGAACCGATCATTGAAGGACTTCAGGAGCGTGTGCCAGAAGGTGAATGGTCCACTCTGGATATGGCAGCCGGCATGGGTGGAAACACACTGACCGTCAGCATCTTCGGTGATGATGTGGAACAGATTAAGCCTGTCGCAGATGACGTTCTCGAAGTCGTTAAGGCGGATACTGAGAACTTCGAAAAAGCAGAATCCACCCTTGAAGAAGGCTATGATCAATATACACTTGTAGCCGATCAGCAAAAACTGAGCTCCCTTGGCCTGACAGCAGGTCAACTGGCGATGGCGCTTGCTCCGCAAAATGAGCGTCCTGTCCTGACCGAAGTTGAAGTTGACGGCAAGAACTATAACGTGTATATCGAAACAGAAGAAAAGCAATACGCAAGTATTAAGGAAATTGAAGAAGAAACTCTTACTTCCCCACTTGGAATTGAGGTTCCAATCAGTGAAGTGGCTACTGTAGAAGAAGGAACAACCCCGGCATCCATTATGCAGATTGATGGGGAGACTGTGGTACAGGTAACAGCAAACATCCTGTCCGCTGACGTTGGTGCTGCTTCAGCTACTGTAGAGGAAGCCGTTAACAATATGGAGCTGCCAGAAGGCGTTCATGTTGAATTCGGCGGTGTAACTGAGCAGATTAATGAGACCTTCTCACAGCTTGGCCTTGCCATGCTGGCGGCGATTGCCATTGTCTATTTCGTACTCGTTGTAACCTTCGGCGGAGGTCTAGCTCCATTTGCAATCTTGTTCTCCCTGCCGTTCACCGTTATTGGTGCGCTTGTTGGATTGCTCATTACAGGCGAGACACTCAATGTATCGTCCCTCATGGGCGGACTGATGCTGATTGGTATCGTAGTCACGAACGCGATCGTCTTGATCGACCGTGTTATTCATAAAGAAAATGAAGGAATGTCCACTAGAGAAGCCTTGCTTGAAGCGGGAACCACTCGTCTTCGTCCGATCCTGATGACTGCACTTGCGACCATTGGTGCGCTTCTGCCGCTCGTCTTCGGATGGGAAAACAGCGCGGGTATTATCTCTAAAGGACTTGGCGTTACCGTAATCGGCGGTCTGATCAGCTCCACATTGCTGACACTCGTTATCGTGCCGATTGTGTATGAAATTCTGTCCAAGTTCAAGAAAAAACGGATTGACGATTAATGAGCAGATGAGCTTAATCTAAACATTTCATTCTAGAACAAGCCCATATAGCAGCATTATGAACGATCAATCTGTCATGTTAGCTCCAAGGAACAGGGTCTCCTCTGTTTCTTGGAGCTTTTTTATATGAGAAAGGAAGAGTAAAGTATAGTGTTAAGGGAAGAAAAAACTTTACGCAGAGCAAGAAACCGACAATAATCCAGCCTGATTTCGAGGCTCGGACATAAGGAGGTAAAAAAATGAAGGATGTGTATCGAAACGGCGTGGTGACCACCGTTACGCTAAACGCGGCACTGGACAAGGTGTACACCGTGCCGCAATATGCCCTGGACCGCGTGCATCGTATCGGCAGCGCGGTCACCGTACCGGGCGGCAAGGGCATTAATGCCGCCCGAGTACTGCACGCGCTCTCCGTTCCGGTGCGCGTGGCCGCATTTGTTGCCGGACACACGGGCCGGCAACTGCTGGATCTGCTGCAGGCCGAAGGGATTGCAGCAGACCCCGTGGCAGCCGCGGCCGGAGAAACGCGGCTTGCCATTACGGTGCTCGACCCTGTGGCGAGCACCCAGACCGAGCTCATCGAGGCGGGTCCCTGTATCGCCGGCGATGAGCTTGCGGCGATGCGCCGCAAGGTAGAGACCCTGGCGCGGGACTCCGCCTGGGTCATCTTCTCGGGCAGCCTTCCGGAGGGCTGCCCGCCCGCCACTTACGCCGAGCTGATTCAGCTGGCGAAGGCCCAGGGTGCGCGCACCGCGCTCGATGCGAGCGGTGCGGCACTGGCGGCAGGGCTTGCTGGCGGCCCGGATCTTGTGAAGCCGAACGCCGATGAGGCAGCCCAATTCGCCGGGATGCCGGTAGCGAGCCCGGATACCGCGATGGTTGCAGCAAGTATGCTTGTCCAAGCCGGAGCAGGACTCGCTGTGGTCTCGCTCGGTGCAGAGGGCGCTCTCGCTGCTACACGAGAGGCAGTATATCACATTACGATTCCAAATGTACGCATCGTCAGCCCTCTTGGCAGCGGGGATGCGATGGTCGCAGGGCTCGTTGCTGCTTCCCTTCAGCACGAGGGCGATCTGCCTGCTATTCTGAAGCACGGAGCCGCCTGCGGTACAGCAGCAGCTCTTCATAAGATGGCAGGGGTCGTAACGCCTGCTGATGTGGAAGCATTGGAGCAGCAGATCGAAGTTCAACTCATTTCGAGCTGAATTCCTGTTTCCATATGAGGCTTATGCTAAATTTCTATCTTCAAACAAGGTAAGATCATATTCCATATCTCTTGCGACAGTCAGGGCTGCATCAATGCCCAGCATCTTCTCAACGAGATACAAGGCCATCGGGATACCGGTCGAGATTCCGCCTGAAGTGATGATCTTTCCGTCCTCCACATATTTGACGCGATCTTCGATATGAATATCCTTGTCCTGATACGTCATGCGCATCCGCTCCAAGCTCGCTTGGCCTGTGGTTGCGCGTTTGCCATCCAGGAGGCCCGCTTCGGCAAGAACAAATGCCCCTGTGCATACGGAAGCCACCCAGCTCGCCTTCGTGGTCTGCTGGCGAATCCATTCAAGAACCTTAACATTCTGTGCCAGCTTGCGCGTGCCATAACCTCCAGGAACAATCAAGATATCGTATTCAGGCGCAGCTTCAAGACTGTAATCTGCTATAACCTTGAGACCGTTCCGAGTTGCAACCTGTCCCCCGTGCTCCGAGATCGTCGTCACATGAAAAGGCTCCAGCAAGTAATCTTGTCCACTCGCCTTCGTCGTAGCGACCAGAGAGAACACCTCAAGCGGTCCCGCAAAATCGAGCAGCTCTACATCATCAAATATCAGAATACCTACCTGTATCGGATTCACAGTCACACTTCCACTCCTCATAAATGAAAATCCTTGTCTATAAATGAACGGGCATTGTATGCTATGGTAATATTATAGATTGATTTTTACAAAGCGTATAATATTATTCGTTAAAGGAAGGTGGATCTGGAATGGAACTGCTGCAAGATCCTTTTGGCCGGATTCACGATTATATACGAATCTCGGTTACGGACCGCTGTAATTTACGCTGTGTTTATTGCATGCCTGAGGAAGGCATGGAATTCGCGCCTCATGAAGACATTATGACTTTTGAAGAAATTACGCAAATTCTGAGGGTGCTTGCACCTATGGGTCTTCGTAAAGTCCGATTGACTGGCGGTGAACCCATGGTACGCAAAGATCTGGAACAACTGGTCGCCATGATATCCGCGATTGACGGGATCGAGGATATCGCCCTGACAACGAACGCTATTTTTCTGGAGAAAAAAGCTCAACTGCTGAAGGACGCCGGTCTGACCCGAATTAACATTAGTCTGGATTCCTTGCGCAAGGATCGCTTCTCCATGATTACACGCGGCGGTGACGTGAACAAAGTCCTTCGCGGCATTGAAGCTGCCCAAGCGGCTGGGCTGGATCCCATCAAGCTGAATGTCGTACTGATGAAGGGCATCAATGACGACGAGATCAAGGACTTCATTGCACTGACCAAGGATGCTCCGCTTCATGTCAGATTTATTGAATATATGCCGATAGGTCATGCCAATGATTCATGGCGCAAATCCTACCTTCCGCTGTCTACGGTACTGAATGCCTGTACCGAAGCAGGCTGGGAAGTAGAGGACACGTCGGGTCCGAACGGGAATGGCCCCTCCGAATATCGCAAGCTTCGGGGAGCCCAGGGCACCTTCGGCCTGATCCACCCTGTCAGTGATCACTTCTGTGATAACTGCAACCGGCTGCGTATAACAGCAGATGGACATATCAAGGCCTGTCTCTACTGGTCTGATGAATATAATGTCCGTAAGGTGGCCGGAGATCCAGCGGCGACAGCGGCGTTATTTCTGAAGGCCCTTGGCAACAAGCCGAAGAACCACGAGATGGCGCTCGCCCTGGAGCAGCAGGCACAGAGTCATACACCGACCGTTCGACGAATGTCTCAAATTGGCGGATAAATAGAGCAAGGGATGGTCTTAAGTGACCATCCCCTTTTTTTGATTAACTTATAAATACGCCGAATCTATTCCTTATGCCAAGCAGATACCAGAGAGATCTAACTGAATTCTCAATGGTTACAGCTGCCTCAGACAATCTTGTACAGCATATACAGCGCGAGCAATGCCATTGTCATTGAGGAGGCTTTATTCATATAAAAGGAGATCTTACCGCTCTCATCCCATCTGCCCATGAGTCTCCCTGCTGCAGACAACAGGATGAACCATAACCACGAAACAATTATGGTTACGATTGTAAACGTAATCCGCTCGGTTCCCTCATACTCCAGAGAATTCGTACCGATTACTCCCAGAATGTCTATAATGGCATGCGGATTAAGGACAGATACGGATACCGCGAAGAGAATTTGTCTGCGTGGAGACAAGGCTCTTCTCTCGGCGCCCTGCCTGCTGTCTGACCGCCATAGTGTCCAGGCCATGTATAAGAGAAACACACAGCCCCCAATATAAATAATATCGGTGAGCCCCTCTTGCCCCGCCAGAATGACGGACAAGCCCCCAATCGAAAGTACAATAAGGATGGTATCGCATATTGCCGCCGTGATGACCGAAGGCAAAGCGTAGATCCATCTCGACTGGGTTGCTCCCTGGTTAAAGATGAATAGGTTCTGAGCTCCCAGCGGCAATATAAGCCCAAATGCCAATAGCACCGCATGGATTATGACTTCCTGCATCATTTCAAATGTTCTCCTGCCCTTCTCTTCTCTGATTCTCATTCATCCTACAGCATCACTGCTGAATTGTACCCAGCCATTTGGTTGATGCTATACCCAGCCAAATGATATAGTTACACATCATATGACCAAAAGGAGTCTGCTTCCTCATGAGATCACAGGATATCCATTGGCAGCCCGATCCTGAGCTGTCCATCCCGCTGTATCAGCAGATTGAACAATATATCAAAGATAAGATTATGCAGGGAGAGTGGACCAAGGGCATGCGGCTGCCCTCTCAAAGGGCACTGGCCGCAGCCTTCAAGGTCAATCGGAGTACGATTATCGCTGCCCTGGATGAGCTTCGAGCCGGCGGTTTCATCGAAGGAAATTATGGCGGAGGGACGATTGTATCACGGGCAGGCTGGAATGGGATGCCTGTAACGGTTCCGGATTGGGAGGATTACGCTGAGAGCGGAACGCATTACCCTAACCTTCCTGAAGTTCAGGAAATTAACGATACCGAATTTAGCAAAGCCATGAACCGGCTCGGAACAGGGGAATTATCACCTGAACTTCTTCCGAATGCTGAATTCAGCTCCATCTATGCAGAGTTAGCCAGACGACAGGCTCATCACCTGGGATATCTTGAACCTCAAGGCTCCCCAGGACTCCGTGAAGCAATATCCTCTCATTTGGCGACACAAGGCATCACTGCTTCTCCGGATTCGATTCTCGTCGTGTCCGGCTCCATTCAAGCGATGCAGCTCATTGCGATTGGACTTCTGCCAAGGAATGCTTCCATCCTGGTCGAGAAGCCGTCCTATCTATACTCGATTCATCCTTTTCAGTCGGCAGGTATACGCATGATTGGCATGCCGATGGACCATGAAGGCTTGAGAGCAGATCGTGTGCAGCATTATGTACAGCAGTATCACCCTTCCCTGCTCTATACGATCCCGTCCTTTCAGAACCCGACAGGAACGGTGATGAGCGCGGATAGACGCAGCCAATTAATGAATACAGCCCAGAATACGGGGCTCCCTATATTGGAGGACAGCGCCTATAGCGAGTTATGGTTTGAGACAGTGCCTCCTCCTTCCCTCAAAGCGTTTGATCCCGGTGGTTATGTCCTTCATATGGGAACACTGTCCAAGACCGTGAGCCCAGGTCTGCGAATCGGGTGGGTCACAGGTCCTTTGCCCGTTATTAAACGCTTGGCCGATCTAAAAATGCAAACCGATTATGGGGCAAGCAGTCTTGCCCAGGATGCTGCCGAGCTGTGGCTTAAAGAAGGATATCATGATGTCCACTTACATCGGATTCGACTTGCGCTCAAGCATAGACGTGACTATGTTCTCGAGCTGTTGCAGCTGCATTGTGCCGATCTGGCTGAATGGAATGTTCCGCAGGGGGGATTTTATATGTGGATCAGGCTCAGCAGCGGCATCCGTTCTGACAAACTGTTCCGGAGAGCGCTCGCTGAGCAGATTCTGATTAATCCCGGAAGTATATATGACCGAATGGACCAGGATTATATTCGCTTGTCCTACGCCTTTGCATCGCTCTCTGAACTTCAAGCCGGAATCACAACACTCGCCCGAATTATGCGTGAGCTCGCTGTGTCTTGATGAAGATTTCGCCATTTCTATGGCCTTTCGAAAATGCAGCTGCTTGCTATTCACCCGTTAAAAATTTTAGAATAGGGGTTGAGTCAATCTCATCACTTTCCTATCAGGTGAATTCGAAACGATATGCTCTTCACTAGAGCAAATTAACGGTTTTAGAAGATTGATTCCGTGTAATATGAATTATGGTGTTCGCCTCTCAAGCTGAGCAATCTGGCTGAATTCCAAACAAAACTACAAAGCGGAGGGATTAACAATGACTATTGCACATCTACAAGATACCGTCACACTGAATAATGGAGTTAAAATGCCGCAGTTTGGATTAGGTGTATGGAAGGTAAAAGAAGGTGATGAAGCCTATAATGCGGTTAAGCATGCGATTACTCATGGCTACCGTGCCATTGATACCGCTGCAGCTTACAAGAACGAGGAGAGCGTTGGCCAAGCGATCAAGGATTCAGGCGTTCCTCGCGAAGAGTTGTTTATTACGACCAAAGTATGGAACAGTGACCAAGGCTACGAATCCACGCTGCGTGCATTTGATGAGAGCCTTTCGAAGCTTGGACTTGATTACCTTGACCTCTACCTCATCCACTGGCCGGTAGCAGGCAAATATAAAGATACATGGAAGGCACTGGAGAAGCTCTATGCAGATGGTAAAGTACGTGCGATCGGCGTCTGCAACTTCCATATTCATCATCTGGAGGACCTGCTCGCGGATGCCACTGTCGTTCCCGCGGTCAATCAGGTTGAATTTCATCCACAGCTCTCTCAAGAGCCGCTTCGTGCCTTCTGTAAAGCACAGGGTATTCTGTTCGAGGGATGGTCACCGCTCGGCAACGGTAAGCTGCTGGACAACACGACGATCCAAGTCATCGCTGATAAATATAATAAATCGGTAGCTCAGGTCATTCTGCGCTGGCATATTCAGCAGGGTGCCATCACAATCCCTAAATCCGTTACGCCAAGCCGAATCGAAGAGAATGCGGATATTTTTGATTTCGAGCTGACAGTTATGGATATGGATACGATTAACGGACTTAACAAAAATGAACGTTTTGGAGCCGATCCAGACAACTTCAATTTCTAATAAAGTAGAGGATGAACCCCGGCTAAGGCACATAAGCAGGGACGTTACATCGAGGATCTATACCAAGCGAAGGGGGGATTCTATCGTGAATCTCCCTTCTCGCTATACCCTATTCTGTGGGCTGGGAGGAGATAGAACAATGAAGCATCTGATCATATATGCGCATCCTGTTCAGGACAGCTTTAATCATCGAATATGCCAAACGGTGCAACAAACACTGGAAAAATCAGGCCACACGGTTGTGGTGAGAGATCTGTATGGACTGAATTTCGACCCTGTTCTCAGCGAGCAGGAAATGGCTGACTGTTACGCTGGAGAAGCACCGAAGGAAGACGTACTGAAGGAGCAGCAATATATATTAGACGCTGACTCGCTTATCTTTATCTATCCTATATGGTGGGCAGGCATGCCAGCTATACTGAAGGGTTACATTGACCGCGTGTTCTCCTATGGTTTTGCCTATGCTTACAACGAGGACGGCCAGCTGATCCGGATGCTCACGGACAAGCACAGCTTGATTATTAATACTCACGGCTCATCCGCTGCACATTACGACCAGATCGGAATGACAGACGGTCTCAGGGTTACCGCAGGTGCAGGCATACTGGAGTTCGTGGGTACACAGCCCGTAGGTCATCTATTGTTTGGCGATATGGATGATGCCGCAGAAGATCAGAAGGAACAGATTATAGAGCAAATCAAGACTGAATTGTCCGCTATGTTCGCTACAGACGACAGCGCTCCTTGATTCGCTCATAATCCTCCATCTGATTCATATTAGTAAACATCTCTGAAATTTCGGACGTTGTCCATGGCACTCCAGCTTCTGCTGCCAGCTCATGCGCTGTGATATATCTAACACGGATCTGAAAAAGAAAATCCATGACCCTTCGCTTGCCCGTCTCAAGCTGCTGCTCAAGTACAGGGATGACACAATCGTGGTACATCGCAATCAGGGGATGCGTCTGACCTTCAATCACAGGGACGATCGCCTGATAGCCGGAGTTCTCCTGCTCTTCTGCATATTGGATCAATACCTTGAACAGCTCGGAGCGGACAAGCGGAGTGTCACACGGAACAGATAAGCTCCAGCCTCCTACCCCGGAGGAGTTGGCACCCCGGTGTGCTGTCAGGCCTGCATGCAATCCTGCAAGCGGGCCGCCTCCCGGGTATACATCAGCTGCCTGCCTATACCCAAGCTCTGCATACTCCTTCTTATATTCTTTGCCGACGGCAATACGGACATCATCTACAGCTCTAGCTAATTCAGAGGCGATCGTCTGAATGACATTGGCTTCTCCCAGTGGCAGCAGTGCCTTGTCTGTCCCCATTCTGCTGGAGAGTCCGCCTGCCAAAATAATTCCCGAAACTCTCATTAAATCCACCCGCTCTCACGAAAATAATGCAAATGTGTATCAAAAATGATTGTATCCCCTTACAAGTACATGCTACAGTGTATTGAACACTCCCTCCACCTAAAGAGGCGAGGGATTCTTGGATTGTCAAACCCATCGGTTTGAAGTTGTCCTGCTTGTGCAGTACCCTAGCTCGGTCCACCTGAAATGAAAGGAATGGCATCCCTTTGCATACATTATCGCAGCTGAAGCTGTATAACTTCTTCGTGTACGGTGCTGTCGCCGTGTTCACCAGCTTTTTCTCAATTTATCTCCAAAATAATGGATTAACCAAGCTTCAGATCGGAACACTTATGGCCATTGGCCCCTTCGTGTCCCTCTTCGCCAACCCCTTCTGGGGCTTCATGAGCGACCGCTCGCAAAATATCCGTAAGACGGTTCTTCTCATGTTAGCAGGGACGCTGGTATTCGTACAGGCTGTATTTCTTGCTCCGACGTATAGCCTTATTTTTGCAGCGATGATCTTCTTCTATTTTTTCCAGAGTCCCTTATTCGCACAAACCAACAGCATGATCCTGGTATACATTGATGGGACGAACCATAAATTTGGCTCATTTCGTCTATGGGGATCTCTCGGCTGGGCGCTGACTGCTGTCGCTGCAGGTCCAGTCATGGATCGGCTCGGTGACAGCGGCATATCGATCGTATTCAGTGTGCTGCTGCTGACGGCCATCTTCTTCGCTGTTCTTCTGCCGCAGCTGCAGCGAACCTCGGACGGTCCGGTCGTCAGTATGCGCGGGTTTGGTCAAGTGGTGCTTAACCCTTATTTCATGACTTTTATTATCCTCGGTGTTCTGGTCTCCGTGCCGAATGCGATGAACAGTGCGTTCGTCTCGCTGTACATTACCGAGCTCGGAGGAAGCAAGCAGATGGTTGGACTTGCCGTATTTATGTCCTCCATATTGGAAGTGGCAGTGTTCCTCTTATTTGATCGGTTTCTAAAGCGTAAGATGACCGTTATGCTGGGCTGTCTGACCGTGGTCAGCATCCTCTTCGCCGTACGCTGGGAGCTGATGGCGCTGGCGACAGATCCGCTGCAGATCGCATTCATTCAGCTGCTTCACTCGGTAACCTTCGGAGGGTATTTCTATGTAGGCACCCAGCTGACGATGCTCTTCATCCCGAGACCTTATCGTTCATCCGGGCAGGCGCTCTATACGCTCTCCTGGGGCGGCGTATCCGGCGTTATCGCCGGAATCTTCGGGGGATTCATGTTCCAGAACTTCGGCGCATCTGTCATGTATCAGTATGGGGTCATTTTGTCCGTGATCGGCATCATCGGGTTTGGGATCATGTTTTATATCGTGAAGAAATACGGATACCAGCCTCCACTGCCTTCCAGCTACAAGGTCGGAAGCTAAAAAAACGCCGTTCTCTGTACATTAGAGAACGGCGTTTCCTATATCTCCGCCCGAGAAGAGCGGAAAATGGATTATTTGAAGTTCATCACGCTGAGCAGCATCAGCGCCCCCTACATCTATCCCACTCCTTCCATTCTCCTTTTCGGAGAGTGGAAGATTGAAAATAGTTACTTGAGGCGTTAAGCGAAGGAAGCAGAATGATCACGTAGGAGCGTTAGCGTTCGCCTTTGCTTTCGAATTTGCCCAGCATTATGTTAATCAAATCATCAAATTCGTAAAGCAACAGCGACCAGAGGGATCATCTGCTGCCGGAGCGGCCATAAGCCTCAACATGATCTTTCATTCCTTCCATTTTACGCCTTCGGCAAATGGAAGGAGCTCTTCAGTGATACAACCCGGTTAAACACAGGCTTGCCTGGCTCCGAATATTTGGAATCCACATTAAAGTAGCCATGGCGGAAGAACTGGAACTTGTCCTGCGGCTTGGCATCCGCCATATTCGGCTCGACATAGCCGTGAACGATGGTCAGCGAATTCGGGTTCAGCTCATCAAGGAATGACTTAGGTGCTGCAACCGTAGCTTCTTTTTCCTCCTCAAGCTCTGTATCGCCTTCCGGCTCTTCCTTGTTGATCAGCGGCTCGAACAGGCGGAATTCTGCCGGAATCGCTTGACTTGCCTCCACCCAGTGAATCGTGCCTTTGACCTTGCGGCCGGTAAAGCCGGAACCGCTCTTCGTTTCAGGATCATAGGTGCAGTGAATCTCAACAACGTTGCCTTCTTCGTCCTTGATAACATCATTACATTTAATGAAGTAGGCATGCTTTAGACGAACCTCGTTCCCAGGGAACAGACGGAAATATTTGCTCGGCGGATCCTCCATAAAGTCCTCGCGCTCAATGTAGATTTCGCGGGAGAACGGAATTTGGCGAGTGCCCATCTCTTCATTCTCCTGATTGTTCTCTGCCTCCAGCATTTCGGTTTGACCTTCTGGATAATTCGTAATAACCACCTTGATCGGATCAAGCACAGCCATTGTACGAGGTGCCTTCAGCTTCAAGTCCTCGCGGATAAAGTGCTCCAGCATTTGCAGATCAACCAGGCCTTGGCTCTTGGAGATTCCTGTCTCATAGACAAACTCCCGCAGCGCTTCCGGCGTATAGCCTCTGCGGCGAAGTCCCGAGATGGTCGGCATCCGCGGATCATCCCAGCCATCGACATGCCCTTCGTCCACGAGGAGCTTTAATTTGCGTTTACTCGTTACGGTTTGGGCCAGATTAAGACGACCGAACTCATATTGATGAGGCTCTGCATCCATTTCACAATGCTCAATAACCCAATCGTAGAACGGACGCTGGTCCTCGAACTCCAGGGAACAGAGGGAGTGGGTCACATGCTCGATCGCATCCTCCAGCGGATGGGCAAAGGTATACATCGGATAAATGCACCATTGATCTCCGGTATTGTGATGAGTGACGTGAGCAATCCGGTAAATAACAGGGTCCCGCAGATTGATGTTCGGGGAGGCCATGTCAATCTTGGCACGCAGCACACGCTCGCCGTCCTTGAATTCACCGTTTCGCATCTGTGTGAACAGCTCCAGATTCTCTTCAACGCTGCGATCACGGTATGGGCTGTTCTTGCCTGGCTCAGTCAATGTTCCGCGCAGCTCGCGGATTTGGTCCGCACTCAGATCATCGACGTAAGCAAGACCTTTCTTAATCAACTTGACTGCCGCTTCATACATTTGTTCAAAATAATCCGATGCGAATCTTTTTTCCTTCCATTCATAGCCGAGCCATTTCACATCTTCCTGAATGGATTTCACATACTCTTCGTCTTCCTTTGCCGGATTCGTATCATCGAAGCGCAAGTTGGTGCTGCCGCCAAATTCTTCAGCAAGCGCAAAATTAATCCAAATGGCCTTGGCATGTCCAATATGTAGATATCCATTCGGCTCGGGCGGGAACCGAGTGACAACTTCCTTCACTTTACCTGCACGAAGATCCTCGGAGATCACGTTTTTTATAAAATTGGAGGGGGTTAAGGACTTCTCCACAATTATCAACCTTTCTCTCGTAAATTGTATCGACTATACCTTAAATATGATCGAATAATGCATAATCCTGATCTAATAAATATACCTTTAACTTCAGCGCACCGCAATGATTCTGACATATCGAATCCAGTATAACAATTACATTTCTTTAAAGATGGGAATTCCCTCTCATTGCTTTTTGTAAAATACGGGCGATAAACCGAATAAGGTACATATCCAGTATGAGAATTGCGAATAGCAGCAGGTACCCCGATACAAGAATTACCCAGGAGAGCGTACTGCTGAGCATGCCATTCGGAGCATACAGAGTCGCTGCAATCATCGGGATAAATAGGACGGCTAATATATTTTCTCTTGTCATCCACAGCATAACCAAAGTGACCACCATACTAATCATCGACAGCCAGAGCAGTACTTTGGTAAAGGAACGCATGGGCATATTCGGCACCTCCTTTCTACATAATGTGCTTGTTATTGATCTGTAAATGTCATTTTGACGGTTCGCCTAATATAAGGTAGCATGAAGGAAAATGAGGTGTAAAAGGAGTATATTTGATGAAGGCTACAAAATTGCCCAAAGAGCAGAAAGAGCACATGATTCGTCTAATCCAGCAGCATTTTGAAGAAGAGCGGGGAGAAACCATCGGTGAGCTGGCAGCAGACAGCATGCTTGATTTCTTCCTGACATCACTTTCTCCCTATATATATAATCAGGCACTAAGTGACTGCCGCACACTCGTCAATCAGCGGATGGTATCCATGGAAGACGATATCTATGCACTGGAGCAAAAAATCCCGTTATCTAGATAAATCTAACTCATATAAAAGTATTGATCTATCTATTTTACTCTATGGATGAAAGAAGGTTTGATGATGTTTGCATACAAGGTCGATGAAGATATTGAATTAAGACCCCTGTCACTCGAGCACGCTGGTGCATTGTTTAATCTTACAGATCGATCCAGAGAGCGGCTGCGCGAATGGCTGCCATGGGTAGATCAGATTGTTGAACAACAGCATTCCGTTAATTTCATCAAAAATTCGCTCAAGCAAGGCTCTGAAAATGGTGGATTCACAGCTGGAATTTGGGTCAAAGATGAGCTTGCCGGCGTGATCGGCTTTCATGAAATTGATTGGAATAACAGATCTGTGAGCATCGGCTACTGGCTTGGCAAAAATCATGAAGGTCAGGGACTCATGAGCTCGGCCTGCCGCGCGCTTGTAGATTACGCGCTCATTGAGCTTGATTTGAACCGGGTGGAGATCCGCTGCGCTACTGGTAATCACAAGAGCCGCGGAATTCCAGAGAGACTCGGATTTGTCCTCGAAGGGATTGTCCGGGAGGCAGAGAAGCTGCCGCAGGGCTATGTGAACCATGCCGTGTATGGCATGCTCCAAAGCGAATGGAAGCTGCTCCGGTAACGATCTATACTACATAATGAACATGATTAGGCCTATGCAGATAGGCCTTTTCTATTTTTAATGTGAGCTTAAGCTTCTCTTCATCCTGACTTCATCCCGTTTGGTTAAAGTATACATGTCCCCACATTAGGAAGGGAAGGTATGAACACATGAATAAGACGATGTCGCAATGGGTGATGTCCAGCTCACTTGCGATGACTTTAACGATGGGAATGGCGCTGAATGCAAGTCCATACAGCAATCAAGCGCAGCTAAATTCAGGCACAGAGAACACACAGGCATCAAGCAAAAGAATCTCCGCCAAGGTGGAGTTCGGACCTCAGCAGGCGCCGCAGACAGTGCACGAAACAAAATATCGGGAATAAGCTAACTCTAATATAAGAATATGAACAAAGAGGCTGTCCTGCTTGCGGACAGCCTCGCTTAATGTTGAATTCGAATGAACTCTCCTATTGCTGCATCTAGAATAGCTATGAATCAGTATGTTTATTCGCCGTCAGTGAGAGCTACACGAAGCACAGCTTCTGGCTGCTCGATACCGTACATATAAGCATAAAGCTCGAGCTCATTCGCTCCTGGTAATTCTCGTACACATCCATCCTTTTGTTTTCCCCATTACCTGCAAAGTCTTGTTGCTGACGGAATACCGTAATAAAAATATCATGGCACGCATCCTCGGCATCCTGTGCATGCCTTAGCATGTAGTAGCATGTTCTGTACACGTCCTTATGGTACGAGTCAAACAGCTCTCGTTCGGTCAATGACTTCACCCCTCTCTTTATCTGATGCTATATAGACAATTGAGAACAAAAATCGGTTCATTTCTCAATGATTTCTCTATCACCTGTCGGTTTCTCACCACAGCAAAAAAACCGTCTGCTTCTTACAATAAGAATCAGACGGTCGCCTAATTTTTCACTCCAATTAATAAGGAACGCAGTCCATCCATTACTTCAACAAATAGCGCATCAATATATCATCAACGTATTTACCGCCGATACAGAATTCATTCAGCAGACGGCCTTCCTCAATAAAGCCGCATTTCTGATAGAATGCAAGCGCCCTTCTATTATGGGACAGCACTCTTAAACGGAGCTTCCTCACTTGTTGTTCTCTCGCCAGCTCTTTCACCGCATCCATGAGCATGCTGCCAATTCCTTGCTTCTGGTAGGCAGGATGGACAGCAATATGAATCTCCAATACATGTGAATTACTCCTCAGTCCAGTCGGTGTTCTGAATCCAACATAGCCGACAACGCGAGTATCCATAACCGCAATCATCTGACTGCCTGGTGGACAAGCGTTCAGATACTGCTCCCTCGATGTCCATTGGACCGGTCCAGGTGCGGTATGCTCGTCCCATACAAGTGCATCCAGATCCATAAGCTGTCTTGCATCTCTTAGATGCGATAGCCGGACCTCTATGGCCTCCTGGATAATAATCACATGAATCCAACCCTTCTATTGACGCTCTTTCAGCGAATGCGCCTGACTAAAGCGTTTTTTCCTATTCTATCACAGGCTTTTTACAGAATCACAGATGAAATGACATGTAACGCTGTATTTCAACGTGCATAAGACGTAAAAAAGAGACGCCTCCGAGAAAAAACCGGAAGCGTCTTGATTACGGTTATTATAGCAACGAATTCAATGCAGTGGGTTGGCTTACCAAATGGAAAGAATCATCACACTCCTCCTGATCTGGCCGCCACCTGAGCGCCTTGTTGAAGCTGTTTTTGTGCTAAATGGTTGTACTGCCGTTTGTACTGCGGCTGATCATTGCTACTGCTTCTGCCACAAGGCCGGCACAATCGCAGGCTCCCAGCCAGGTAAGGACGTGTGGGCTTGCAGGCATTTATACGTGCTGCCATTATAGGTCACCAGCTGACCAACCGTATATGCTGTATTCGATTGCCAAGGTGAAGCACCTGGATTACCTGTTTCCGCCTTGGTCTTCACACTAAGCGCGCTGCTTGCCGCAGACAAATTGCCGGCGGCATCCTTCGCTTTCACTGTGAAAGTATATGTGGTATTTGCCGCAAGACCACTGATTGTCGCTGTAGTTCCGGTTACTGTCGTTGCCAAATTCCCTCCATTGTATACTTCATACCCTGTCACACCGACATTGTCCGTGGAAGCCGCCCAGCTCAGTGAGACACTGGAGGTCGTTTGGGCTGTGGAGGTCAGATTAGCCGGTACGGTTGGAGCCGTCGAATCGGAAGGCGGTGTCGTGCTGGAAGTCTTCACAGTTACTGCATTGCTGGCAGCAGATAAGTTGCCGGCTGCATCCTTCGCCTTCACTGTAAAGGTGTAAGAAGTGTTTGCCGCAAGCGAGCTGACCGTAGCCGTTGTACCTGTAACGGTTGCTGCCAGGTTTGCGCCATTATACACGTTGTAGCCGGTAACCCCCACGTTGTCTGTGGAAGCGTTCCATGCGAGCGTCACGGAGCTTGCCGTAACCGCCGTCGATCGAGCATTCGCTGGAGCGCTTGGTGCAGTCGTATCCGCAGGAGGCGGTGTTGTGCCTCCGGTAGACAGATCTGCCTTCAGCTTATTCTGGAGCGTCTTGTTACGGTCTCCGCTCAGCTCCCAGAACATCGCTCCGCCAAGTCCTTTGCTCTTGATATAAGCGGTCTTGTGTCCGAGGGATTCCACATCATCATAGCTGATGAAGCGCTTATTCGATGCATTGTACAGATAAGGAACCTTAGCCGTATCGTTCCAGTAACGCGTATATCCGTTCTTGTTAATGTAGTTCGCTTCCAGATCGTAAAAATCAAATGAGCCTGGCTCCCATGTTCCTACGGAAGAACCACCCGAGCATGTTTGATACTGTCCGTTACTCGTCTGTGTACAGCCATCCCAGCCGCGGCCGTAGAATGGCACGCCCAGTACAAGCTTGCTTGCAGGCACGCCTGCATCAAGATGTCCCTGTGCCCCAGCCGAGACATTAAACGTGCTGGTATCAGGCACACCTGCGGCAGCAGCCGCCGGGTCATTATACAGCGGCGCGTTATGTGCTGAGATCTTTTGCCATGCACCATTAAAGTCATATGTCATAATGTTGATCCAATCTACGATAGATGCGATATTCGCCAGCTCCGTATTGGCTACATAGCTCGGGGAGGCTCCGCTTGCGATCGTCAGCAGATAATCCTTGCCATCCACTGCTTCTGCTGCATTCAGCTTCTCACGGATTTTGCTAAGCAGGAGCGTGTAATTCTGTTTGTCTTGAGGGCGTTTGCTGTTACCTTCAAGTCCGCCTGAAACCGGGTATTCCCAGTCCAGATCTACACCGTCAAAGTTATACTTCCGCAGGAAATCTACCGCCGAATTGGCAAAGGTCTCTCTAGTTGCCGCGGTTGCCGCGACATCGGAGAAACGATTAGACCACGTCCAGCCGCCAACGGAAATAATTGTCTTCAGATTAGGGTTAATCTGCTTCAGTTTATTCAGCTGATTAATGTTGCCGGCATAGGGTTGATCCCATGTATCTCCTGCAAACTGCTTACCGGTATCAATCCAGGGATCACCAAGCACAATCGTACCGTTCGGTACGCTGATCGCCTGCCCTTTCTCATCCTGACAGCTCCAGGTTGCTGGATTCGGGCCTGTGGGATCAGCATTTCCGTGAATTCCATTCCAGCAAATATCAGCAAAAGCATAATTGATATGCGTCACCTTGGTTGGATCGATATCCGTTACATTGTAAGTTCTGCCATAGGCTGCCCAGGCCGGATAATATCCGACAATTTTATAAGCATCAGCGGCCTCCGCCTTAGCTGAGGTTAATGCAAGCGAAGGAATGAAAATAGATAAGAGCATGGATAATCCTAAAAATAATTTGGCGGCTCTGGCAGCAGCATGACGATGACGAGACGACTTTGGCATTAGTACACGGCCTCCTTCGTTGTTTGCGTGCTAAATCCGTTCAGAAACGGACGATGCGCGTTCGAGAACTGATTATTCGTATAGGCATCCCAGTTGATAGACCAGGTCATAATCCCTTTAATCGCTGCATAGCCTGCAGGCTGGCGAAGGGTATAAGAACCACCGTATGAAACACCTTTAATCAAGTAATTCAGCGCCTTCTGCAGCTCGGCTGGCGCGGTGTAGCCACCTCCTGCCGCTTGCTGGGAAGCAGGGACCCCAATCGCGATCTGGTCTGGTCTTAGTGGACTAAAGAAAGGCCCTCCGCTTCCGCCAACATGAAATCCTTGCAGCAGCATTTCAGCCATGGCAACGTGGAAATCAGCTGTCCCCTGGGAGTAAGAGCGTCCGTCCAAGCCCACCATCGAGCCGCTGTTGTAATGCTGTACATGCAGGAGCGTCAGATCATTACGCAGGGCGTGAATGACCGGCAGGTATGCGCCCCATGGACCGCCATAACTCAAATATCCGCCTTGTACATAAGCCGTTTCAGGTGCAGCAGTCAGGATAAAATCAGCACCAAAATGGGCTTTGACTGCCTTGACTCCATTAATGAAATTCACGATCTTAGGGGTTGTCGGATTGCGAAAATCCGTATCTCCCGCGTTAAGAGATAACGAGCTTCCTTCGAGATCAATATCAAGCCCGTTAAAGCCATAAGTGGAAATAATCGATTTGAGTGATTCTTCAAACTGCTGGCGCTTAGTCACATCGGTGAGCTCGATCGTCCCGTTTGCACCTCCCATGGAGAGAAGGACCTTCTTGCCCTGACTCTGGAGATAAGCGATATCGGATTTGAATTGCTCTACGGTAGAGTTATAGGGTGTGAATGCAAGAGTTCCGCTGCCATGTGAGACAGGTTCAGCAAAGGAGACGTTGATAATGTCATAGGCTGGTGAGACGTTGCGAAGTCTAATATTGGTAGATCCATTGTCGAAGTTATGCCAGTAACCGATCAGCCATTTGCTGCCTGTCGGAGCAGGACCCGGATTCGTAGAGCCAGTAGAGGTGGTTACACTGAGAGGACTGCTTGCAGCGGAGAGATTACCTGCCGCATCTTTGGACTTAACGGTGAAAGCATAGGTAGTACCGGCGGTAAGTCCACTTATAACAGCAGATGCCGAGGAAGTGCTGGCTGCAAGGCTGCCGTTCCGGTACACTTCGTATCCGGTTACGGCTACATTATCTGTGGAGGCGTTCCAGATCAGCTGAACGGATGTCTCCGTTATAAGTGTTGATGCGAGTCCCGTTGGAACGGAAGGCGGTATCGTATCCGGAGCCGGGGTTGGGTTCTCTCCTCCCGTACCACCTCCGACATCCTTCCACAATGCCGGCACATTCGGCGGCTCCCATCCGGTTAGGGCCGTATGAGCCTGAATACATTCATAATTCTTGTTCTGATATGTGACAATATCTCCTTTCTTGTATGCGGTCCCTGCCTGCCACTGGGCAGCAGCGTCAGCTCTTGGTGTAAGCCACGGAAGAATGAGAAGAATGACCAAAGCGATTGTCATTACACGGCGGAATTGAACAGCCTGATTCAAGTTAAATCCCTCCTGTACTTATTCTATTAATCTTTCGAGCATAACAAGGATTTCCTGGTGCTCATGTGGGCTTACATCGTTTTAGAAAAAAGAGTCTGAACAAACTGTGCTATTTAGGTGAATTACACCACTCCTTTCATAAAAGGGTCGGACCCTTCCCTTGGACGCTTCATTCACAGACGGTCCTTCATCCAAATTTAACAGGGAATTTACAAATCCTCACCTAGTATTTAAACAGCAAACGATAGGGAAGATAAGGGATAAATTATTGCTATAGAGGGTGAAAAATGTGTGATTTTCCGCACAAAAAAAGACTGTTCCCGAAAGTCCGGCGGACTCGTCAGAAACAGTCTGATTCTATGGATGCTTTTTGCTAGTCTTACAGAACGGCGGATTCCTCTTGTAGAGCAAGTCTCCTTGATGCGTTCACTTTGGCATGAACCACAAAAGCGATAATGCTGATTCCTGCTGTAATCGCGGCGAACCAGGCAACGGGTGATAGTCCTCCTGCATCATACATGATTCCCATTGCATAGGGACCTGCAACTCGTCCAATCGCAGCAATACCTCCGGATACACCCAAGTAGAACGGTGCTGCCTTCCCTCCATACTCAGATATAAACGCCGGTGTAGCAGGTGAGATCAGCATCTCCCCAAGCGTAATGAGAATCATCGCCAGAATCATACCAGGATAATGCTGGAACAGTGCAATAACCGCAAAGCCTGCCGTGTAGAATATCGCACTTACAATCAGCTGGGCAGACGAAGTCTGAGCAAACCATCTTTTGATCAGAGAGGTAACAGGCTGAGCCACAAAAATAAGGATCCCGTTCATTGTCCACAGCAGGCTGTACGCTTTTTTCTCCATCCCTTCCTCAATGATGAAGGGCGACACCCCTGTATTCCAGATGGAGTTGCCCAGCAGAATGAACAAGGAACCCACACTGATAAATAGGTAGAGCCGAACGTTGCGAAGCAAATACCAGGTATTGTCCTCCGGCAGCTTCACCTTCTTATGCTGTGCCGGTACATAGGCCGTCCCCTGCTCCCGATCCACCTTGCTCAAATACATAAAGAAGTACCCGCCAAATATAGCTGAAGTGACACCGTTCATAATAAAACTCAAATGATAGGATATATCGGCCAGGAATCCACTGAGCGCTGTCCCGAGCGCAACCCCGATATTCTGAGCGACATAGATGACGTTGAACAGCTCGCCTCTGCGATCAGCAAAGCGAAAGCCGACAAAGGCTTGAATGGCAGGAAGAGACAAGGAGTTAAATAGCCCGATCAAGCCCATCATGACCACAAACAGCCACCATACTTCATTGATCCATGGCAGTGTGAACAGTCCCATGGCGTTCAGCAGCAGCGAACCAACGATCAGCTTCTTCACACCTATTCTATGGTATAAGCCTCCGCCGAGCAGCTGACCGAATATGCCGCCCAGGGATTGAATCAATATGACAAAGCCTGCCTGTGACATGCTCCGGCCCAGCTCATCAAATACATACATTGTGGTGAGCGGCCACATTAATGAACTGCCGGTTGCATTGACAAGGCTGGCAATTAAGAATACTTTGACTTCCTTCGGATATTGTTCAAGCCATTTCATGTTCTGTTCTCCCACGTTGTCGTTAACTTTGTATGATTAAACTTCTTGCTTGATGACTTGAACCGTTGTTGAGAAGAAGGTAGCCCCTCTGCCCATGTCGGATAATCGGTCCGGAGTCAGCACGTTCGCACGCTGTCTGCCGTCCGCTCCTTCCCACCAGAGACCCTGGCTGATGACTGTACCGGGCAGCATGGTTTCACCTAACTTGGCTGTTAACTGATAAGTTCCCCGGTCATTATATACAACGACCTGATCTCCCTCCTCAATGCCTCTATGCTCAGCATCCCGTGGATGGATATGCAGCATAGGCTGCTTCTCCATCTTCTGATGCTTCTCTACGTTTGCAAACGTCGAGTTCAAGAAGTTATGATTCGGCGGCGAGAGAAACATGAGCGGATACTTGTCTTCCCTTCCTGCCGGATGCTCGCCGTCATATCCTTCATGAAGCGGCGCATAGACAGGCAGAGGTGACAGACCTGCTTCAAGCATCACCTTGGAATACAGCTCAATCTTGCCGGAAGGAGTAGGCAGATGATCAAGAAACTGTTCATACTCAGACATATCCAGCTTCACGAATCGCTGCTCCTTCAGCTTATTCAGCGTCACCCCGTTCAAGTATGGATTATCCGGGTAATTGAGTGCTCCCTCGATCATGGACAGCTCTGTCTCACTGAAGGCTGCTTCATCAAACCCCATAGCTTGTCCAAGCAGTGAGAACAGCTCTACGTTGCTCTTGGCTTCGCCTAGCGGTGCAATAACCGGCTCCTGGATATGCACATATTGGTGCCAAGGCGAGCTGTACAAATCGGTGTTCTCAAAATTAGAGGTTGCCGGAAGCACAATATCTGCATATTTGGCTGTGTCTGTCATGAAGAGATCGTGAACCACCGTAAACAGATCTTCCCTCGCAAACCCCTGCTCTACCCGCTTCGTATCTGGAGCGACCACGAGCGGATTCGAGCAGTATACAAACATCCCTTTAATGGGCTGCTGTTCATCATGAAGCGCTGCGCCAATCTGATTCATGTTAATGCTTCGTGCATTCGGATTCTCTCTGAGATCTGGACGCTCCAGCGCGTCGCTGTTCAAGCTCGCGTAGCCTCCGTTGGATCTGGAGGCTCCGCCCCCCAGCTTCGCCCAAGCTCCTGTCAGCGCGGGGAGACAGGCAACAGCCCTTACATTCATTCCCCCGTTATCATGGTGCTGAAGGCCATTCCCAATATGGATGTAACCAGCCTTAGCCTGACCATAGGTCTCTGCCAGCTTCACAATATCCTCCACAGAAACACCGGTAATGAGAGAGACCCGCTCTGGTGTATAGCTCTTAACATGCTCGCGAAGCTCCTCGTGACCTACTGTCTGTTGCTGCAAGAACGCCTCATCTACAAGCCCCTTCTCGAACAGCACGTTCATCATGCCGAGTGCGAGTGCGGCATCGGTTCCGGGATACAGCGGTACGAACCAGTCCGCCCACTGTGCCGTGCGGTTGCGATGAACATCAATGACAATGACCTTGGCACCTGCTTTACGCGCTTTCTCTGCAAGGACTACCTGATGCATGTTCGTGCTGATAATATTTCCGCCCCACACGATAATGACATCAGCATGCTCTGTTTCTTCCGGCACAGTCCCCCGGTTCGCACCCATCGTATATTTCCATCCGGTAGTGCCGGCTGCATTACATATGGTCTGCTCCAGCTGACTTGCACCCAGCGCATGGAAGAAGCGCCGATCCATTCCGTCTACACCGAGAATCCCCATATTTCCATAGAAAGAGTATGGCAAAATAGCTTCTGCTCCGTATTTCTGCGATATAGCCTTGAAACGTTCCGTAATCTCGCTGATCGCTTCCTCCCAGGATATCCGCTCAAATTTGCCTTCGCCCTTGAGACCCGTTCTCCGCAAAGGATACTTCAGACGTTTCTCATCATATATACGTTCTGTCATGTTTCGGACCTTGTTGCAAATGGCGCCCTTGGTAATCGGGTGATCCGGGTTGCCGGTCACCTTCACAATTTTGCCTTCCTTCTTATGCAAGAGCAGTCCGCAGGTGTCGGGACAATCCAGTGGACATACGGCAGGAAATATTCCATTCTGTTCATTAATCACAGCTTGCCTCTCCTTTCTCATAGCACTTCTTAAGTTTCAAAGTCGCTCAAACCAGTTCTTTTATCATAATTCCGGATTCCATAATCGTCAAAGTGTGACAAAAAATAAAAGCAGTTCCCGCCACTGGCAGTAACCGCTTTTCACACGAGCTGATCTAATCAAAAATATTTTTTTCGCTTGTTTCATCATTTCCATGCAAGGGTAATAAAAATCAAGGCAGTTAGGAGTTAGGAAGACCCCTCCTCCAAGTGCCGTATCATAGACCACTCCCGAAAATTCGTCATGTAAAGGTTTCGTTCCCCCGAACCTAGACATGGCGAATTTTAGTATTGTCCTTGGCACCCTGTGCAAGAGGCTTGCCATGCGGCTGTTCATGAAGATATGCCAAATAGTAGGCCCCTGCTACAAACACGGCTCCACCTGCAAAATTGCCCAGCCAAACCGGAATGAAATTAGTCAGGTACATACTCCAGGAATAATGTCCTTCAAATATGGCGGCGGGTATGAGAAACATGTTCGCGACAACGTGCTGAAAGCCAATGGCTACAAACGCCGCTGTCGGAATCCAGATCCCGAGCACCTTTCCACTCATCGTATCTGCTGCATAAGACAGCCACACCGCAAGTGCCACAAGCCAGTTACAGCCTATTCCCGAAATAAAAGCCTGCAGGAAGCTGTCTTCCAGCTTATGTCCCGCCATATTTACCACTTTATCCAGATAGACGCCTTCACCTGTCAGCCCCAGCACATGACCGAAAAAATAGGCAACAAAAATGGCCCCCGCGAAATTTGCCAACGTGACAAGCGCCATGTTTCGGATGAGCAGAAGTGTAGAGATCCGCCCTCGCAATCTTGCCAGAGATACCGCCATCATATTGCCCGTCAGGAGCTCTCCTCCGGCGATCAATACCAGCACCAGGCCAATGGGGAATACAAGCGCCCCAATTAGATTCGTAATACTGCCCCAAGCCTCGGGAGCCGCTGCGGTGACCCGGATATAGAGCAGAAATCCAAGCGATATATATACACCCGCCAAAAAGCCGAGGATCAAGACGACAGATAGTGGATTATGGGCTTTGGCAAAGCCGGTATCCGCTGTAAGTTCAGCAATGTCTTTAGGTTTCTGAGCTGCCATGAGCCATCCCCCTTATTTCTTTTACATTAACCCATACCTCCATTGTATCGCTTTTTCAAGCTCTCGATTGTTAATAAATTCACAAACATAAATACTGGATCGGTATTCTTATTCGTAGTCTTCACTTGCAGATAAGACGATTTAGAATAAACTGCAATTCTTAGCGTATGAAAAAACCGCCAGAGCAAAATGCGCTGACGGTCATAAGTCCAATCAAATATAGGATTATTAAACGAGAACCTCTTCCTTCTTCTCTTGAGCTGTGGCATCCACAGGCTTCAGTGCTTTCTGTCCGACACTGTTCAGGAAGTTCCAAGGCTTGTTGTAGTGCGGCTGGAAGAAGAAGTCGATAAACGCCAGCTCATCTACAGTCATCTCATTCTGGATACATACGGACAAGGTATTAATCGACTGTGTAAGCTCGGCTTCACTCATCAGCTGTGCCCCCACAATCCGGCGGGATTCCTGCTCAAATATCACTTTAATTAAAACCTTCTCTGCCGTAGGCATGAATTCCGGACGATAGCTGTCCTCGAGAGTAACGCTCTCGACCTTAAGTCCCGCTGCTACTGCCCCAGCTTCTGTCAGGCCTGTTCCCGCGATGTTCTGTTCATAAATCTTGATCCCTGATGTACCTTGGGTTCCCATGTAGCGTGTCACAGGAGCCTTGAGGTTGCGGGCAACCAGCGTACCCATGCGCACCGCATTGGTTGCGAGCGGAATATAGGATGCTTGTCGAGTTGGATTGTAATAGATCGCACTGCTGTCTCCGGCTGCAAAGACATCAGGATTGCTTGTGCGCATGTAGCGGTCCACCAGAATCGCTCCGTTCGGCATCATGTCAACCTGGCCCTTTAAGAGCTCGGTATTCGGACGGAAGCCGATACACAGAATGACCAGATCGGTTTCGTAAGTGCCTTTATCGGTAACGACTTTACGCACGCTGCCCTCTTCTCCTTCGAAGCGGCTCACTTTCTCACCAAGCACAAGCTGAATACCCTTGTCCGTGAGGTCGGACTGAATACGGTCGGTAAATTCAGCATCCAAATATTTGCTTAGAATGCGGTCTTCTGCATCAATCAGCGTTACTTCTTTGCCATTCATCTGGAATGCTTCGACCAGCTCAATACCAATATAGCCTGCACCTACAACGGTTACGTGGCGTGCATCTTGAGATTTGGCAATAATCGTATTGGAGTGCTCATAGTTCTTGCACAGAAGCACGTTGTTCAGATCAATCCCTTCAAGATTCGGAATAATCGGCCAGGATCCAGTCGTCACAATCAGCTTGTCATAAGTGTCCACAAGCTCCTCGCCTGTGTTCAAGCTGCGTGCTTTAAGCGATTTAGCCTTCGTATCCACTTCAATTACTTCATGAAGCATACGCATTTTGACACCCAGCTCCTGCAGCTGTGCAGGTGAAGAATAGAACAATCCGTGAGGATCTTTAACGACCCCGCCAACATATAGTGCAATCCCGCAGGATAAGAAGGATACATTGTCATTGCGTTCATAAACGGTAATTTCGGCATCTGGATAAAGCTTTGCTGTATTAATAATGGCTGCTGTCCCAGCGTGTGTACATCCAATAACGGCTACTTTCATTCTAAAATACCTCCTTAAGGTTAAAAAAGAGCTTTATGGTTGTGATGTGAAATATTTCACTACTATAGGGTTAACGATGCCAGGGCTTTATTTCGTTAAGCTAAGGTAATAACCATCCATCGAAAAACTGCCCTGTAGCATCCTATCTTTGTTGAATGTGATTTATTTCACTATGTCTATGTCTTTATTATAATGTGACACATTTCACAATTCAAGCCCAAGTTTAACTTTTCACAAAAAATTTTGTTTATAAGGCCGCTAAAGAAAACAAATGAACTCAGAAAGCCTTGATTAGAAAGGGAATTGATACATTTGGACCGTGCTCCTTCGTTCCCCGAAAGACAGCTGGACCTCCCTGCTGCCATTGGCGATTCCATATTTTAGGAGTAGAATGAGACCTGTTAGCGGATCAGCCGCGAAATACGGTTTATTTTATTAGGAAAGGAGCTGCACGTTATGAAGTTCTCTTGGAAACGGAATTTGTTTGTGCTATGGGTCGGTGTCTTTTTTTGCAGCACAGCTTATTCCATCTCCATCCCCTTCTTGCCCATATTTATGAATACCGAGCTGAATGTCGGAGAAGACTATATCGAGCTGTGGGCCGGGGTTGCTTTTGGGATTACTTTTCTCGCCAGTGCACTGATATCCCCTTACTGGGGCTCTCTTGCTGACAAATACGGGCGAAAACCGATGCTCATTCGCTCAGGATTTGCGCTTGCCTTCCTGTATTTAATCAGCTACTTTGTGCGCGATCCTTATGTCTTTATTGCGGTTCGCATCTTCCAGGGGCTGCTTGCAGGCTTTGTGCCTGCTTCCATTGCGCTCGTAGCCACAAACACACCGGAGGCCAAAACCGGATATGCTCTCGGGATCATGTCGACCGCAGGAGCTACCGGCAGCATCATCGGTCCCTTGATTGGCGGAGTTGTCAGCCATTACTACGGTAACCGCAATGCTTTTCTGTTCTCTGCCCTGATTGTGCTGGTGTCCGCACTCATTGCTACCTTCTTTGTCAAAGAGCATAATTTCAATCGTTCTGCCGCCCGTTCAAGAGTACGGGATGATATTAAGCAGGCATCTGCCAATAAACCATTCATGGCACTGCTCGCCATTATGGCCGTGACGACTTTTTCTGTCATGATTCTGGAGCCGCTTCTTACCGTATACGTCATGGAGATGGGTGTATCGGTTGATGAAGCCTCCCTGACCTCTGGAATTATCTTCTCTTCCGTCGGCATCGCGACCATCATTATGGCTCCTAGGTGGGCCAAGATTGGACAGCGAATCGGCTACTCCAAAATTCTCATTATTGGACTTGTCGGCGGCGGACTTGGCAACATGCTTCAGATTCTTGTAAGCGATTATGTCGGCTTCGGCCTGCTTCGGTTCGGATACGGATTGTTTTTTGCTGCCGTGTATCCAACCATTAATGCACTCATCGTGGAAACGACGGATTCCGCATTCAGAGGAAGAGCCTTCAGCCTCAATCAATCCGCTTCGCAGCTCGCGACCATGGCAGGGCCAATTATCGGCGGTCTGCTTGGCAGCCTGATGCCGATCCGCTGGATCTTCGTCCTTAATGGACTCGTGCTTCTTATCGCTGCCTGGATGATCATTCGCAGCAGGCGAAGCAGCAATTATGCCTTTACCAAATCTTCTTCACCTGTACTTAAACAGGTGGATCGGTATTAGCATTTACAAATCAGCCGTTTCAATTCAGCACGATATATGGAAAGCATGATCTCAATATAAAAAGCTTGTCATCCCATAGAATCTTTTGATTCCATCAATGGGTGACAAGCTTCGTTTTTTTCAAAATAATATAAAATTTACCTACAACAGCTTCTCGATGAGCTCGGTCATTTCTTCTGGAGATTGCTTCGGCTCAAACCGCTGAACCACCTGTCCATCCCGATCAATGACAAACTTCGTGAAATTCCACTGGATGTCGCTGGTCTCGCCAGCACCAGGCTCTTGCTCTTTGAGATACTGGAACAAGGGATGTGTGTTCTCTCCATTGACCTCTACTTTTGCAAAGACCGGAAAATTCACACCGTAATTGATCTGACAGAACTCTTCTGCCTCGCCGCTGGTTCCCGGCTCCTGCCCGCCAAACTGATTACAAGGAAATGCAAGTACAACAAGCCCTTGATCCTTGTAACGGTCATAGAGCTGCTGAAGCTCACCGTATTGCGGCGTCAGCCCGCATTTGCTCGCTGTATTCGCAATAACCAGCACTTTCCCAGTGTACATATCAAGAGGGACCTCCTGATTGGCCGTTGTCACTGCAGTGTAACCATATACTGACATGTTCTTGTGCCTCCTTCTTAATCTCATCTAATATTTACCCGTTCGTCTTACAGCTCTAATCATACCAAATCCAGACGTGAAACAAAAAAGGCCTCCCGCAAGGAAAGCCTTAATGAATGGTTTAATCCCAGACTCGAAAATTCCCTAGACTCAAAAATTCACGAGGTCTGGTGCCTTACACACCCGCCACTTGACGAATCTGGGTATGAATCGAATTCGTTGCGCCCACAAGACCCGCATTATCTTTACCTGCAAGTGCATATGGCAGACAGAGCGGAACGCCTGTACGCGGATCAGTAATAATATCGGCCTCTATCCCGAACACTTCACGCATGACATCTGACGTCATGACCTCCTGCGGAGATCCGATCGCCGCTGCCTTACCCTGTTTGATTGCAATCATATGATGGGCATAGCGTGTAGCATGGTTAAGATCATGCACAACCATGACAATTGTACGCTGTGAGCTGATATTGAGCTCCTCCAGCAGCTGAAGCACCTCTAGCTGATGCGCCATGTCAAGGAAGGTTGTCGGCTCATCCAGGAACAAGATGTCGGTATCCTGAGCAAGTGCCATCGCAATCCATGCACGCTGGCGCTGACCACCGGACAGCTGGTCAATGGGACGATCATGAAATTCATTCAAGCCTGTCGCTTCAATGGCCCACTCGACCATCTTCTTGTCTTCTTCCTTGAGTGAACCAAAGCCCTTCTGATATGGAAAACGACCATAGGATACAAGCTCAGTTACCGTCAGACCTTCCGGAGCTGTAGGATTCTGCGGCAAAATAGCCAGCTGCTTTGCCACTTCACGCGTTGACTGCTTATGGATGGATTTGCCGTCCAATAATACTTGACCCGCCTTCGGCTGCATTAAACGTGCCATCGTTTTGAGAATTGTCGATTTCCCCGATCCATTAGCTCCAACAAGGGCTGTGATTTTCCCTTGTGGTATTTGGATATTCAAATCCTCAACAATAAGTCTATCCTCATAGGCTATAGACAGTCCGGTCGTTTCTAAACGAAACATGAGCGATCATCTCCTTAGAATGGTTGTCACATCAGAAGCGTAAATCTTGGATGTATGTAAATGAAATGAATTTCGTATGAAGATCAAATGAGTGATCAATGAAAATAAGCGTTTAAATTAAAACTCTATTTAAAGATACTGATAATCATTATCATTTGTCAAGTACTGTGATCGATGCTCACACAAAAAACACACCTTCTAGTGTAAGCTAAAGAGTTCATCTTAGGCCTGGAATTAGAAGGTGTGTCACATTATATGGTTATTTCATTTAACAAAGCGTTACCTGCCTCTGCGTCCTCCGCCCCTGCGGCTGTCACGTCCTGCAGCAGAGCCTCCTCGGCTAGAGCTCGGACCTGGACGGCCTCCCGTCTGCTTGCCGGAACGTCCCGATGAGGACGGACCACCTCGTCCATCTCTGCTGCCACTGCCTCGGCCAGAGCTCGGCTTGCTGTCTGCACGCCATGGGCGATCCTTATCCGCTCGCTTTTGACCTCCACGACCGCCGGATCCGCCATCACTGCGTGATCCGCGCGCATTGTCCTGGCGTTCGCCTGAACGCCCGCCTGTGCCCTTGCGAGCGCGATCTCCGCTATCGTCTCTTGACTTACGTGCGCTGCCCTGTCCGCCGGAGCGGCCACCGTCACGCTTCGCATCCGAACGCACTTTGCGTGTATCGATTGTGCTTCCTCCGCCGCTGAACTTCTGGAGCGAGCCCGGCTCGCCGGCATAGCCGCTCTGCCAGCCAATGCGGTCCAGACGCTGATCTGTGCCCTGCTCAATACGTGCGAGCTCCGGCTTGTCCTTCGGTGCGGCAAAGGTAAGCGCTAGTCCCTTGCCGCCTGCTCGCCCTGTTCTGCCGATCCGGTGAATGTAGCTCTCCGGATCATGTGGAATGTCATAGTTAAACACATGGGTTACCCCTTCCACATCCAGTCCTCTGGCTGCTACATCTGTCGCGACAAGCAATTGCAGCTTGGCATTTCGGAACGCCTTCATCACCGTCTCGCGCTTCGCTTGGGACAGATCGCCATGAAGCTCATCACTCGCATACCCCAAGTCCTGAAGCGCTGAATTCAGCGCAGACGCACGGCGCTTGGTGCGGCAGAAGATGATGCCCAGGTATGGACGATACTGCTCAATCGCACCAATGAGCGCCTCCTGCTTCGTACGATCCGTACATTCTACGACCAGCTGACGAATCTGCTTAATAGGAATGACAGAGTCGGATTTGACTTTAACATCAATCGGCTCCTTCATGTAGGTGCGGCCCAGTCTGCGGATGCCCGTCGGCATGGTTGCAGAGAAGAGCATCGTTTGACGCTTGTAAGGCAATGCCTTGATGAGCGTCTCCACCTCGTTCAAGAATCCCATGTGGAGCATTTGATCGGCCTCATCTAGAACGAGAATCTTCACTTTGTCCAGCGCAAGCGTTCCTCTGCCCAGATGATCAATGAGTCTTCCTGGCGTACCGATAATAATTTGGGCTCCGCCCTTCAGCTTATGCAGCTGCTTCTCCACGTCCTGACCGCCATATACAGCAAGCACTCGGATGGCTTCGTTCGCTTCCGTCAGCTTCTTCGCTTCGGTCGTAATCTGCAGCGCAAGCTCTCGGGTCGGTGCAATGATTAGAGCCTGTGGGGATCGATCCTCCGCATGGATACGCTGCAGAATAGGCAGCATAAATGCAAACGTCTTGCCTGTTCCTGTCTGTGCCTCTGCAATCACGTCCGAGCCCGCAAGGGCAAGCGGAATGGACTTCTCCTGAACCGGTGTTGGGGTAGCAATTCCCTGCTGACGCAGAACCTCGCTCCATTCCGGCTTAATACCTAATTGTTCAAAACTCAAAATAGTCACCTCATAATATCCATTCGCTAAAAAGACTTATTTCATCACTTTGCGTATGATTTTCAAATTGTTTTTTGACGGATACTTCATCTTGATATCAAATTTATTGGTCTGCTTAAGCACACTCTTCATGTGAGAAAAAGCAGCAAAGCTCGATTCTCCATGATAGCTGCCCATCCCGCTCTCTCCGACTCCGCCAAAAGGAAGATGCGGTGTGGCAACATGCATCAGTGTATCATTAATACAGCCTCCACCAAAAGAAATTTGTTCAATAATGCGCTCCTGCACCATTTTATTCTCTGTAAATAGATACAAGGCGAGCGGTTTAGGACGCGCATTGACCATATGCACCACCTCATCGAGATGCTGATAGGTCATCATAGGAAGAATCGGTCCGAAGATCTCCTCCTGCATGACCGGGTCCTCCCAGCTGATCTCCTCCAGGATGGTAGGTGCAATCTTCAGGGATTCCTCGCGCACTTCGCCGCCCAGCACAATAGAGCCTGTCTGTAGAAATGCTTGCAGCCGCTCAAAATGCTTGGGAGATACGATTCTTCCGTAATCCGGATGCTCCACTGGTTCTTTGCCGTAAAAAGACTTGATCGCCTTCGCATACTCCTCTACAAAGGCATCCCTGACACCCTCATGCACAAGCAGATAATCGGGAGCTATACAGGTCTGTCCCGCATTCGTGACCTTGCCGAAGGCAACCCGCTTGGCCGCGAGCTTCACATGGGCGTCCTGATGAATGATGCAGGGGCTCTTGCCGCCCAGCTCCAGCGTAAGTGGAGTCAGCTGCTCGGCTGCAGCCTTCATGACGACCTTGCCCACCGCGACACTGCCGGTGAAGAAGATCTTGTCAAAAGGCTGACGCAGCAGCTCCTGACTGGTCTCCACCGCGCCTTCAACCACTGTGATATAAGCGGGGTCATACAGCTCTCCGATCAAGGAGTTGAGCACAGCGGAAACATGCGGTGTCAGCTCTGACGGCTTGATGACCGCTGTGTTACCGGCAGCAATAGCTCCTAGCAGCGGAGACAAGGCCAATTGGAAGGGATAATTCCACGGAGCGATAATGAGAGCTGTTCCGTATGGCTCGGCCACAATATAGCCTTTGCTTCCAATGTGCGTCTTCAGGCTTGTCTTTACTCTCTTCCGTTTCATCCATCCCTTCAGCCTTTTCTTAATAAAATCGATCTCCTCCAGCAATATGCCATATTCGGTCATGATCGCTTCCTGCTCACTCTTGTTCAGATCGATTCTAACGGCCTCCAGAATCTCGGGCTTGCGTCGTACGATACCTTCTCTCAGCAGTCTTAGCTGCTCCAGCCTGAACTCCAGTCTGCGCGTCGCACCGCTGCTGTAATAATCCTTTTGTCTCTGCACAATCTCATGGATTCCGTTCATTTGTGACAACCCCACCCTTACTTTAAAATCTACCTGAGCGAATAATATGGATAATGAACCACACCACCATAAGAGCCGCTACCGCAAGCCCAATCTCAACAATTGGAATATTCCACTTCTGTTCACTTAAGGCAGCCCCGACGATAAGCCCAACCATCAATATACTGAACGCAAGCAGTACAATACTGAAGGACAGCCGATTGCTGATCTGATCAAGCTTCTTCATCACCTGCTCAACCTCTGGGACGCTCACCTCGAGTTTTAATTTCCCTTTGCTAATAATCGAGGTCAGAAGCCGGGCTTGCCCTGGCAATTCAATGATGGATTCCACAAGGTCGCTCACACCGCTGAACACTTTGCCGCGAAGGCGTCTTGTATTGAACTTCTCACGTACCAGCTTGCGACCGAAGGGCTCGGCCATATCAATAATGCTGATGCTCGGGTCCAGGTGCTCAATAACCCCTTCCAAAGTGACCAGTGCCTTGCCCAGCAGGATAATGTCCGGGGGAAGTGTGATTTGATGACGCTGCGCCACACCAAACAGATCGCTCAGTGCCTTGCCTATGCTGATTCTGGAGAATGGAATGTCATAGTATTCATCCCGCAGCCGGTCTAGATCACCGTGCAGTACGCTCATATTGATTCCTTCAGGAATCATGCCAAGCTTATCAATAGCTCGAACCATGCTGTCTGTGTTCTTACGCATCAATGCGATAATCAGCGATGCCAGGTGCTCCTTCATATCCCCATGCAGACGCCCCACCATGCCAAAATCGAGATAGGCCAGCGTCTCATCCTTCATAACCATGAGATTTCCGGGATGGGGATCAGCATGGAAGAAGCCCTCAATAAAGATCTGGTTCAGCATGGAGTCAACCAGCTTCTGGGCGATCCCTTTCAGCTCATACCCCCGGCTAAGCAGCAGTTCTCGCTGATTCAGCATAATTCCATCCATGTATTCCATCGTCAGCACTTTGGCACTCGTGTAGTCCCAATATATTTTCGGGATATGTATTTGCGGATGATCGATAAATTGTTGCCCAACTTTCTCTGTATTTCTTCCTTCATGGCTGTAATCAAGCTCGGCGAGCAGAGAATCCGCGAATTCTTCCACCATCTCCCGAAGCTGATACCTGATCACCCACTCCCACCTGCGCTCAGCAAGTGCCACAAAGTCTCTGAGTA
This sequence comes from Paenibacillus shunpengii, assembly GCF_042684905.1. Classification (NCBI taxonomy): domain Bacteria; kingdom Bacillati; phylum Bacillota; class Bacilli; order Caryophanales; family Paenibacillaceae; genus Paenibacillus; species Paenibacillus shunpengii. The sequence goes on from NZ_JBHUMJ010000011.1 coordinate 215,698, forward strand.
TATCAAGGTCTCGTCTAATAATCGGAGCAATGCCCGGTCTCTGTATCTTGATGGCTACCTTCTCTCCCGTCACCAGCTTGCCAATATGGACTTGTCCTATGCTGGCCGCTGCCAGTGGCGTATCATCAAAATGGCTGAGCACCTGCTCGAGCGGTACTCCCAGCTCCTGCTCCAGAATGCCCTTTGCCGTTTCAGACGAGAAGGCAGGAACCTGATCCTGTAATTTGGTCAGCTCCTGTACGATACCCGCAGGAAGCAGATCCGAGCGGGTACTTGCAAGCTGGCCCAGCTTCACAAAGGTAGGACCCAGATCCTCCAGCACATGCCGTATTCGTTCACCCAGCGATTTGGATTCGGGAATACCCTCCCGCATAATCCACCGTCTAGGCAGTGATAACGCTTGAAAGAAGCCCATTTCCTCCACCATATAGCCGAAGCCATGACGCATCAGCGCCATGGCAATATCTCTGTACCGTCCTGCATTTTGTACACGAACAGCCATTATTCAATCTCTTTGGTAGGAGGCTGCATATCAGGCGTTGTTTCATCAAGCACCGGCGTTTCCGGCAGAGGCTTATTCGGCAATTCCGGATCTGCTGCGGGCTTCTGCTGTGCAGCCCGAGCTTCTAGCTCAGCGATACGCTTCTCCAATCTCGCCACATCTGCTCTTGTCGGCACACCAAGGTCTACAAGCACCTTCTCCACCTGATCCGTAATCGCCTTCTTGATCCCGGCCGATTCCTCGGCTCCGCGTTCCATCAGCTTATCAATAACTGCCTTGGATTGAGACGGAGCAAGCTCTCCGCGTTTAACAAGCTCATTTACAGCACCTTCAATCTTTTCCTTACTGTAAAGAGTAAATCCTACGCCAAGGGATACTGCCTTCTTGAACAAGTCGCTCATGATTACGATGGCCTCCTTTATTTTCCTTTATTGAATCAATTTATTATGAAATTAATTCTATTATATCTGCTTTTGCCGTCTTATACTCTCATCTTTGTACGCGTCGCCCACATTGCAGACTGAACGATCAGCTTGCGGAAGGGCTCCGCGGAGAAGGAAGGAACATCATGTCCCGGCATAAGGTATACGACTCTCCCCATTCCGTAAGAGTGGGCCCAGGCACAAGGCCACGTGCCTTCACCATCTGTATATTCCAGCAAGACCGTCTTCTCCGAAAATGAATCGAATTCGAATCGGTACGGTTCTTCCTCCATTGTAAAATGATTTACCCCCTCAACGATGGCGTGACCCTCCGCGGCCACTTTAAATTCAAGCTTCCGTGGTGCCGGGTGTCCTGTAAATCTTCCCCCGAGCAGCTGAGCGATCTCATACCGATTGTGCATCGAGATCCCATTATGCAGCACCAGCAGCGCTCCTCCTCCGCTTACATAGCTGAGCAGACCCGCTGTCTGCTGGGGTGCAATGGCTCCCTTCCAATCATCCACATAGGAAATGAGCAGATCGTAGCCGGATAAGTGCTCAGCAAGCAGCAAGTTTCGATTCTCGCTGCACTGAACCGTCATCACATCCTGCAAAATATGGCTAATCTCCTCATCCACACCTTGCAATGGATGATACATCGGATGTGTGTAATCTCCTAACAGCAATGCTTTCTTTCGTTCCATCCTTCTTTCCTCCTTGCTCTTTCTTAGCCGTTTAGCTCATAGAGCCTAGTATAGCCTCAATCGATGAGCTAAATCCACACATTCTATCTCCTAGAATCAAGCCGGCTGTCACTGAATAATCACATAAAAATACGAACCAGGCCGGGCTTACTGCCTGAGCCGGTTCGTATCTAAGTTCGCGAAGCAAGCCTTTATTCCTCTAATCTCTATGAATTCACCCTTCAAGCTTCTACGAGTTCATTCTCCACATCACCATCGGGAAGCTTCTTGACAAGAATTTTGCGGATGCGCTGCTTGCCCACTTCCTCGACCTTATAACGAAATCCGCGATAATCAAATTCCGGACGCTCCTGCTTGGTCGGAATCCGTCCGAGTGTCCCAATCATGAAGCCGCTAAGGGTCTCATACTCATCCTCAGGCAGGCTGGCTCTCACAATATCAGCCACTTCATCCAGACGAGCTGTTCCGTTAAACGAGTAGGTTACCTCATCTATCGCTTCGTATATGGATTCATCCTCATCATATTCATCGTATATCAAGCCTACAATTTCTTCGATGAGGTCCTCAATTGTGATAATACCGGCAGTTCCTCCGTATTCATCAACTACGATGGCCATATGCACATGATTCTGCTGAAGCTCTTCAAGCAGATCATCACCCTTTTTGGTTTCTGAGACGAAGTAAGCGGGCCGAATGATATCCTTCAGCTGTCTTGGATTCGTATTGTTCTTATTAAACTGCATAATCAGATCCTTCACATGCAGGATTCCGATGACATTATCAATTCGTTCTTCGAACACCGGGAACCGTGTATACTGCTCAGACTGAACCATTTCCAGCACATCATCAAAAGGCGTATCCACGGAAATGGAGACCATGTCTGTGCGATGTGTCATCATATCGGATACCGTTTTATTATCAAAATCAAAAATATTGTGAATGATCATTTTCTCACTTTGCTGAATGGTGCCCCGTTCAAGACCCGTATCCACCAGCATCCGAATTTCTTCCTCAGAGGCTTCCTCCTCCTCCGAATTCGGATCGATACCGAACAAGCGCACCGTTACATTCGTGGATGCAGTGAGCAGCTTGACGAATGGGGCTACGATCTTTGACAGCAAGCTGAGCGGCCCAACGACGGCAAGGGCGATCGCCTCCGCCTTTTTCATCGCAATACGTTTCGGCACAAGCTCACCGAATACGAGCGTGAAGTAAGACAGAATAAGTGTAATGACAATGACCGAGATCGAAGACAGAACAGAAGGAGCAACGTCCACTCCGATCGAGATCAAGTAATTAACCAGCAAGGACGCGAATTTATCGGCCGCAAAGGCACTGTTCAGGAATCCCGCCAGTGTAATCCCGATCTGGATCGTGGACAAGAAGCCTGTCGGCTCCTCAACTAATTTCTCCAGCTTCTGAGCCCGCTTATTTCCTTCCAGGGACAGAACCCGAATGCGATTATCATTAATGGAGATCAGTGCCATTTCAGATGCGGCAAAAAAAGCATTGACCACAAGCAGCACGAGGATAACGATGATGTCAAATAACAAGGGTTGCACCTCCCAAGAGATATCAATAAATCGGACAGTGCCTATATCGAATAGATCAGGTCATCCGCCAACATATGTACAATTTTTCCAATTAATTAGGAGAAATTAATTCTAAGTCTTACTCTTTTCTAAACACAAACACGGAATCTTTAAACGAAAACACAGAGAAAACACCTCACCTCGTCATGCATCAGGTAAGGTGTCTTAAGGAATAGCATGTGACAAAGCCTGCTTCCTTATACTGTCTTCTGCTCTGCAAAATACTTGCCAAGCGCGACCATCATACTGCCCATACGCTCCTCGGCAGGAACGACCTTGGGTTCAACCCCTTCTTCGATCATCGCTTGCGCTGTCACCTTGCCTACAGCCGCTGCCACGATGTCTTGTTCAAGCCGCTGCTTCATCTGTTCAAGCTTCCCGTGCTGTTCAGCATATTCCACCAGAAAACGGATTTGTGGTGCACTGGTAAAGGTGATCGCATCAATCTGCTGATTCAGGATGTCAGACAACAATAGTGCAAGGTCACTCTCCTCAGGCGGCACATGCCGGTAAGGCAACACCTGCGTAATCTCCTGTACACCTTGATCTGAGAGCCATGCCATAAGGCGCGGCGCGGATTCGCCATGCAGCTGAACAAGGACCCTGCTTCCTTCAAGCGAATAGGCTTCAAGCTCACGGATAAGGCCTGAAGTGCTTCCATCATCATCCCTTACTACCGGCTTTAGCCCTCTTTTGCGTAGTGCATTCACGGTCTTGTATCCTCTTGCAGCGATTTGGGACTGTGACAGCGCCGAAGTCAGAGCTTCCTCTACACCCATCTGTTCTGCCTTACTGAAGATCGCATCCAGGCCCATCCCTGTGGTGAGCAGAGTCCAATCAGGCGGATGCTTCACCCAGGCCTCTATACTGCTCTCCAGATGTTCGTCATCGAGAAACACCGTGCCTTGCGCCGGCCGCAGCACGGGGGTTCCGCCCAGCTTCTCAATAATCATAGACATTTCCTCTGACTTTCGAGGACCTGCCAGCGCTACTTTTTTACCTAGCAAATTCTGAGCCATATGCCTAACTCCTCTCCACTATACGAGATATTGTATCTAGTATATAAGGAGCTTGGCCCAGAAGAAAGTAATCCCACAATTTCTATATGGATTCCTTACTGCGTCAGGAGCCTTCTGCCGAGCCTGCGTTCCCATTCTGCGAATTCCCCCCTTTTTGGGCGGAGCTCCGACGCTGAGAAGACTCATTCTGAGCAGACTGCGCTTTTTGAGTGGATTTCTCCGCTTGAGCAGACTTCCCAGTTTGATTGGATTTCTCCGTTTCGGTAGGTTCTCCCTCTTGAGAAGATGACCCATTCTGGGATTCCTCGTTCTGTGCAGACTGCTTGTTCTGAGTCACCCCATCCGTCTTATTTTTCTTGGACGGCCTGAAGATCAGGTAGATCAGCACCGGCATAACTAGCGTGAAGAAGAGCACGATTGCTGACCATTCCCGATCGAACTTGAATAGCTGAATAGAATCCTTGAAGAACCAGAAGGCACACACATATCCGAGCAATATGATCGGCCCCTGCATCATGCGTCCGGATATGTTTTTGTCTAAACAGCCCATACCGTAGCACACCACATAAGTGTTAAATGCAACCTTCGTCATATGTATAGGGAGAATCGCAGCGGCCAGAAACATATCGAACCGGTCCAGAAAGTCACTAATCTGCACTTGGCGGACAAGCTCATGGGACGGATAGGATATTCTTGGAATAATCGGCAGCCCAATGATCAGAATCATCATAATGATATCGATAACGAGAAGAAAAAAAGCGAAGGATAAGCCTTTGACAGCGGATTTCAGCTTGAAGGTCTCTTTTCCGAAAATGAACGGCAATATAATAATCTCTCCTGCGTAGGAGAAGAAGTACCATGTTCCATTCCCGACACCGATCAGATCCACAGGGAAAAACGGCTTTAAGTAGTGAAAGTCCAGCGCGCCGGATACAAACAGCGGGATCATAAAAATGGTGAGAATCAGAATCGGCATAAAAATCTCAGTCATGCTGACGACTGATTTCATGCCTCCCCGAATAATGAATCCCGACATGACAAAGATACACAGCAGAATGATCATGACGGGAGTAAGCGGGAGTATCGTGGTATCCACATACTCCGTCAGCAGCCTTGCATCTCTTGCCAGAATATAAAAATAGTACAGGACATACATCCCAACAATCACTCTTCCGACAAAAGGCCGGCGACCAATCATCGCCTGGAACAAATTCTGGCTGCCGAAGCGGCGCTGTGTTCGGGACAGCAGCCAGATGCAGATCAGGAGTACAAGATACACCAGAATAATGCACAAGTAAGCATGCTGCTGGCCAAATTGCACAATATCGGACGGAGAATGAACCAAGGTCATCGGCAGCGTAATCATGATAATCATGAGAACAAGCTGCCGCTCTGTCAATGGTCTAGCATCATGTTTCTTAACCTGTTTGGTTGCTCCACTCATATAATTATGCACCTGCCTTTCTTCTTACTCAGACGGAACAGGAATGTAGGGATACATCCACTGCGAGATTAGATATGTCGGATGAATTACAGGAATCGGCGATAGTGTGTAGATCCATATCCCGATGCCGAGTCCTATAATCACGTAAGATAAGATGCGATTAATCGGCTTGTAGTTTTTTAAATTTTTGTGATCCTTCAGCACGATAATCAGACTAAACACAAGGACTGCCGACAAGGCCATGAGATTCATTCCGCAATATCCTCCTCTTCCACTGCGAATGGACTTGTAGCCGCTCCATTATTCTCAAGCCGATAATCGGCTTCTACCTCGAAAGTGATATTCGGATATATTTCGTACCAGCGTTCTCGTAATTTTGACCACAGCTGCGGCTTTTCTGTCTTAATAATTCTACCGAAGCCAAGTGCATCCGAATTATATTTCTGAAGCAGCTTGAGATCCTGAGTGATCTTTGCTTTCATGTATTCATTCATCTTCTGTTCAAGCTCTATAATATTGTTCTCATTATTGGTATCGAAGTTGGACTCGTTCGTCGTAATGGACATCCTGCCACCCGTGTACATATGAAACCGAACATCTTCTCCGTTCACAATCGGCTTGATCTTCGTATGATTTGATCTGATTAAGAAAAAAATCTTCCCTTCTCCACGGGGAACTGTAATCGGGAGCTCCAGTGTTCTTGCTTGATCCATTGCCACAAGAATGCCATGTGTATCCTGCTTCTTAATAATTCCGGTCAATTTATCGCCGCGGAATACAGCCAGTCCACCAACCCCGATATTTTTATGAGGCTTGTCGATCTTCTCGGGCACACTATCTACCGTTTCCACTAGCGGCATAATCGGATCGATCCCGTCTTCAAGCATCAGATTGACTACAGTCTTGAGCGTCCATGGCTTGCTGAGATACGAGAAGACAAGCTCACGAACCACTTCACCGGGATATTGCTCAATGGTTGGTTCTCCGTTAAGTACTTCATAGGCATGACCTTCGGTTACGACAGGCAGAGCAGACAGCCGGTTCTCCGGAAGCCGTCCGATGGAATCAAGCGCTTCTGCGATGCCCTCACGGGCCATCGCCTCTCCCACGAGCAGAGCCCTGCGGTGGGAGAAATACAGCTTACGGGATGTGCTCGTTTGTTCTTTTAAGGTGACTCCTCTTACGGTTTCACCGACACTTGACTTTAGAAACCAAGGGTTCTTATCTCCACCTCCACCCCCGCCATTTGATCCTGCGAGCATACCAGGAATGGTAATTTGAAGGGTAACTCTATACTTATCCTCCTCTTTATCAAGCGCAGTGCCGACTACAAAAGCAATATCGTTAATCTCTCTGCGATCCCAGCAGCCTGTCAGCAGGAGGCACAGCAGCAGGATTGTTACGGATTTGGATACTCTGTTCATCAGATCAATTACCACCCTTCATCCGAGTTAGGAGACCCGTTCATTCCTTTGTCCATCCGCTTACGCTCATGATTGGGGGTTGATGATGGCTTGAATATCATCTTCCACCAAGGCACCCGCATGATGATGTCTTTCGATTCGCCTTTACGGTACGGACTCACACCAAGCAGATAGGGCTGTCCAAATGAAGTGAGCTGTGTCAGATGTGCTGAGATCAGGACTGTACCAATGACAATCCCGAACAGACCCAAGGTTCCAGCGAGGATCATGATCGGAAACCGCAGCAGCCGAAGCGTAATGGCAAAGTTAAACCTTGGAATGGTGAAGGAAGCGATCCCTGTCATGGATACGATGATAACCATCGGAGCCGACACGATACCCGCGGTCACAGCCGCCTGTCCGATAACAAGCGCCCCGAGAATACTTACCGCCTGACCGACTGCTTTAGGCAAGCGAACACCTGCCTCCCGCAAGGCTTCGAATGAAATTTCCATCAGCATTGCTTCGACCAGGGCCGGAAAAGGAATGGCTTCACGGGCAGCTGCTATACTGATGATGAGCGTGGTCGGCAGCATGTCCTGATGAAAGGTAGTTATCGCAATATATAAGGCAGGAAGAAATAATGCCACCATCATAAAGAACAAACGGATCCACCGTAAGAAGTTACTGATAAAGAATCGTTCATAATAATCCTCACTCGCCTGAAGCATCTGCCACATCGTTACAGGACCAAGCAAGGCGAAGGGAGTTCCATCCACCAAAATGCAAAATCGTCCTTCCAGCAGGTTGGCAACCACGGTATCCGGTCTTTCCGTGTAATGGAGCTGAGGGAACGGAGAGTAGGGATGATCCTCAATCAATTCCTCGATATAGCCGGATTCGAGCACTCCATCGATATTGATCTTCTTAATGCGCTGCCGCACATCATCGATCAGCTCCTCACGGGCGATCCCTTTGATATAAGCAAGCACAACACTTGTCTTCGTTTCTGTCCCGAGCGTGAAATTCTCCATCTTGAGCATCGGCGTCTTCAGCTTGAAGCGGATCAGCCCTGTGTTCGCTCGAATCATTTCGGTAAATCCTTCGCGCGGTCCCCTGACAACCCCCTCTGTCTGAGGCTCTTGCACAGAACGTCGAAGCCCGCCCTTCAGATCGAAGAGCAGTGCTTCGTCATTGTCTTCAACCAGCACAAGTACACAGCCATCGGTTACACCATCTGCAGCTTCACGCCAGGTCTTGGCCTTCTTCACATGAGACAGCGAGATCGGAACCTTCTCAAGCTCAATATCCTCTGATGCTCCCTGAACATTTGCTAGATCAACGCCTCTTACGAGAGGTAATATGATATGATCCTGCACTTCAAGAGAGATGACGATGCCTTCCAAGTAGGACAGGCATACGTCCGGGTACCCTTCATGCTTAATCTCGCGGAACACGAAGTCAGAGCAATCCTTGAACACCTCTTGAAGGACCTCAAGGTTCGACTTCAAATCCTTTACAATCGGTAATTTCAACTGTGGAAGCTCGGGAACCGCTTTATCCTCATTTGATGAGGTATCCCCCGATGGCTTCGAGTCCTCCTGATCGTCTGCGTCTGAATCTCCTGATTCTTTTGAATCTTGCTTATTCGACTGCTGATTCCCCTCTTGTTCTCCGGATGACGCCTCCGTCTGTTGTTCATCAGACTCTTGCTTTTTCTCAAGCCCTTGGTTGTCAGGTGTCTGATCCTCGGAGCCTTGCTTCAGCTCTTCCTTCTCACTGCTCATGACTGCTCACCTCTCTTGTTCCGGCGAAGGTTAACTTCCATCCATTTTCTGAAAGATAGCATGCAACCATTGGCACCAAATTATGCAAAAAAGGATTTTGCATCATCCCAAAATGGAACGATACAAAATCCTAATAAAAAAGACTCTGCCAATGCAGAGCCTCTCATTTCTTTATATCAAGTTTTGCTTATCTGCGGCTTCGTCTTCTAAACAGGCTGTCCACTGCCAAATATCTGCTGCCTGCTACCGCGAGTGTTAACGCCATCCCAATTAGAGCGATATCGAGCTCATACCCACCTACAAACGGAGCACCCGCCTTCGCGGTAAAGATCGCTACAACCAGAAGGATGACAAAAATAACGCTGATCCATCTCGTAAACAGACCGATGATCAGAAGCAGCCCGCCGAAAAATTCAGCCAGAGCGACCAAAGTTGCCATAAAACCAGGAAGGCCAAGGCTCACAAAGTAGCTCTCCGTCCCTTCCATTCCTTGAAATTTGACAACTCCATGTGCCATGAAGATGAGTCCCAGCACGAGCCGGGTGATCAACAAACCAATCTCCATGCTGCGGATCTGACTATAATTGTTGTTATTATACATTTGATTTACTTCCTCCTTCTAATTGCTATTTTAATAATGTGCGTAATTAAATAATAAGAATAAGGCCGTCATGACGATAAAAGATATGGCGATATTCCATTTGGAATAAGGAAGCAGCAGCTCCTTGTCAGGCTCCAAAATTCTGGAGATTCGGTCATTAATGGAGACATCCGCGGCGAATGGTGAAACAACGGCTCCAGTAAACATCCGGTGATTCCGGCGAGCTGCACCTGATTTAATCAGCTTGATTAGTGCACCTCCGATTCCCAAGGCAGAGCCTGACTGCTTGATCGCATAATTATCGGCCAGAATCTCTCTGACCATCTTATAATTGGCTAATATGTTTTTTAGTATAGGTACATATCCAAGGATGGATACACTGAGTGTTAGCAAAAAAGTCTTGAGCGGGTCATAATGACGCAGATGATAGTACTCATGATAGAGTACTGCGTTTAATTCATGCTCATCGAGCATATCCATAAGCCCGGTAGATAACACAATTCTTCTGCGAAACATGCCAAAAGCAAGCGCAACAGGCTCGGCAGCCGATATGACGATCAGCTGCTGCTCCAGGTGAAGATGCTTATACCGTGAAGCCAGCTTCTTGGACGCATTATCATCCTTAAGCCACCGTATGTACTTATGCACATTCATTGTTCTGACCGCATGCTTGATGATATAGAGCAGCATGAGTAAGAACGTGCTTAATACCAATACATTCAACAAGTGAATAAGCGACCATAGCCCAAGCTCTTTCATCCAGTGTGTACACCAGGTCAACAAATTAAATGTAATCGGAACATTCCAGATCATATGGACACTGTACAGCCCCATCTGTGTGAAAATAGCAGCCATGATCCCCATGCCGACAGAGAACAACGCGAGGGAACGAGAGGACCACATCACTGTATCTCCTTCTTCCATTGTTCAATCTTTTGCTCCAGCCGTGAGATAAGATCCGGGTCAGCCTCCTCGACGGCATCCAGCATATGAGCTACAGCAATAGAACCAAACTGATCCATGAGCTCCTGTGTAAGCTCCTTGGACTTTGTGTTCATGAACTCTTCTCTGCTCTCGGCAGGAGTATATATCGATGTTCTTCCCTGCATTTCCTTCAGAAGCACACCTTTATCGACAAGCCGGTTCATGACAGTCATCACCGTATTGAAGTTCATCACCTTATCCTCACCCAGCTTCATTTGTACTTCCTTGATGCTAAGCGGTCCCTGACTCCACAATACTTCCATAATCCTTGCTTCCAGCGGTCCAAAAAATCGGTTCAGTCCCTGCTCTCCAACTTTAAAGTGACTTATCTTCATGGCGCACCCCTTCCACACTACTCATTGTAATGTCATATGTTCTGTTGTCAACCATAGAAGATAAACAATAATAGCCATGCAGGAATTGAATTCCGCATGGCTATGATTAGCAAGGAATCAATCTCATTCTACCATTAGCACATAGATAGGAGATTGATTCAAATATATTTGGATTAAACTTCTTCTGTTACTTTCAATTCAACCGACAGACCCAGACCCTCAGCGATACGTGTTCCGTATTCTGAATCGGCTTTGTAGAAATGCTCGATTTGACGGCGTTTGATCTCATCAGATTCTACCGGCATCATCGAACCTACAATATTTGCGACCAAGCGAGCACGCTCATCCTCGCTTAACAGACGATAGAGATCTCCTGCCTGAGAGTAATGATCATTACTATCATAGGATACTTGTGCTGCTTCGCCTGTTACTTCAAACGGAGTTTGCTTCGCGCTCGGATCCTCGAATGGCCCGCCGAAGCTGTTTGGCTCGTAGTACATGGAACGGCCGCCGTTATCGCCTGTCGCCATGAAGCCGTCTCGCTGATGATGATGAACCGGACATTTTGGGCTGTTCACCGGCAGCTGGTTATGGTTCGCACCAACACGGTAGCGGTGTGCGTCACCGTAAGCAAACAGACGTCCTTGAAGCAATTTGTCAGGGGACGCTTCGATACCAGGTACAAATGAACCCGGAGTGAAGGTTGCCTGCTCTACTTCAGCAAAATAATTCTCTGGATTGCGGTTCAGCGTCATCGTTCCTACTTCAATCAGTGGATAGTCTTTTTGAGACCAAACTTTGGTCACATCAAACGCATCATAGCGATACGTATTCGCATCTTCAATCGGCATGATTTGAACATACAGCGTCCAAGAAGGGAAGTCCCCATTCTCAATGGCGTTGAACAAATCTTCTGTATGATAATCAGGATTCACGCCTGCAATTTGCTCTGCTGTAGCGTTATCCAGGTTTTTGATTCCTTGGTTCGTTTTGAAGTGATATTTAACCCATACCGCTTGACCTTCAGCATTCACCCATTTGAAGGTATGGCTTCCGAATCCATGCATATGTCTCCAGGTTGCAGGGATACCACGGTCAGACATCAGAATTGTGACTTGATGCAAAGCTTCAGGAGATAGCGACCAGAAATCCCAAACCGAGTTCGGATTTTTCAAGTGTGTACGCGGATCTCTCTTTTGTGTATGAATGAAATCCGGGAACTTGATCGCATCACGGATGAAGAATACAGGCGTGTTGTTACCAACAAGATCGTAGTTCCCTTCTTCTGTATAAAATTTGACAGCAAATCCGCGCGGATCGCGCTGAGTATCAGCTGCACCAAGCTCACCGGCTACAGTGGAGAAACGAATGAACATCTCTGTTTCTTTGCCTACGCCGTTGAACAATTTTGCTTTTGTATACTCTGACATATCATTCGTCACTTTAAATGTACCGAATGCGCCGCCGCCCTTGGCATGCACGACGCGCTCAGGAATGCGCTCACGGTTGAAATGAGCCAATTTTTCAAGCAAATGTACATCCTGAATCAAAGTTGGTCCGCGATGGCCTGCAGTCATTGAATTTTGGTTGTCTCCCACTGGAGCACCCCAGCTCGTCGTTAAACGTTGGTTTGTCATTTTGCTGCACCTCTCTAATCTTTGTCTATTTATATGTGTATTTAGATCTGATCTAAATTTATGTATAGATTGTAGCATGGCATCCGATCAGCTTGCATGAGGAACAAATGAACTTTTGAGAGCGTCACATGAACCTTATTTACATCAGATGAAGAACTGTGAAGATTATGGAAATTTCATGAATTCCCCAAAATAAAAAGAAGTCTTTAAATGAGCAGTCGATGAACTGTCATTTAAAGACTTCCTTCTAGTCCGCGAGCCGGTAGCCGACTCCTCTTACAGTAATGATATATTTAGGTGCCGCCGCTTGATCCCCAAGCTTCTTGCGCAGACTCTTGATATGGACATCCACAACATTGCTGCCTCCGGTAAAGTCCGTCTCCCATACTCTTGATAGCATTTCCTCGCGGGAAATGACAGAACCCTTCGCGTTCATGAGAATAAGCAGCAAATCATATTCGGTCTTGGTCAGATGAATCTGATTGTCCTGCTTATACACAAGCATGCGTTCTGTGTCTACTCTGAGGTCCTTGAAGACCAGGCAATCACTTCTGTTCGGATTCACTGCTTGGTTATTTCCAGATGTACCTCGGCTAATAATCCGCTGAACATGATACAGTGCCTCATGAGGACGTCCAGGCCATACAAGCAGCTCTTCCTGAAGCAGCTCCGGAGCTGCCCCTCGAATGAAGTTCTCACTAACCAAGAACAAGGTCTGCCCAGCGGTCGAATTCTTCAGCTTCAGCTGCAGATCCAGTGCATCCATCTCATCATATGACGTCACATCATAGATCAGAAGATCATGGGGAATGCTTCCGTACAAGTCTGGCTCAAGCCGGTGGAACATCATCACGTCAAAACAGCGGTCGGTCAGCAGCTTCACCAGATCATGAACTTGATTCAGCAGGGGACTTACGAGCAGTATACGCTTCGTTACTGCACAGAACGGCACCACAGGCTCCTCGGCTCGATTAAACATCTGAACGGCCTTGTCCTGTGAGATACGAATCGAAGCATAAGGATACTGATTAATGTTCGCTATTTCTGCTTGCTTTTGCATTCCGGACATACACCTCCAAATACAACATGTGCATGATCAATTTCATACCCTGTCTCTTGTGCTACCAATTCCGTCCAGCTCTCAGGTACATCTGTCATCACTTCGTCAACCTTACCGCACACTTCACAAATAATATGTTGATGGTCATCTGTTCTGGCATCGTATCTGCTGGCGGTTTCACCCAGCTTAAGCTCTTGTATCAACTCTTTCTCCACCAGATACCGAAGGGAATTGTATACCGTACCATATGCTAGATTATATCCTTCCTGGGACAGCATGGTCATCACTTCTGCTGCTGTAGGGTGATTATGTGATTTGCGGACGACATCATAAACAGCTTGACGCTGAGTCGTTAAATTTAATGTTTTAGCCATAAGATCATCAGATCTCCTTCTATATGAAAAGAACTTATTTTTAGATTAAGTATAAATCTAAAGTCATAGGCAGTCAATCCCTGTATAAATTCCAATGCATGGACTAAAAATAGGGTGAAAACCACCCGGCAAACGATAGCTTTTGTCTTTTTCCCAGATTGCTTTACCAAAAATTTATATAGGGAGGCATATACATGCTCAAGGCTGCAGGCGCTTTTATTGTCTTATCCGTGCTTACCATAGCGTTTGATATGGCTACTGATTTTTTCTTCGGCCACGGCTCGATTGACTCTGCCTTTAACTTTGATAATTACATTCTCCGCCCGGCGGAAATAAACACGCTGATGCTCGTAGGGTCTGTCGTCTTTCTATACTTTACCGGCAAGCCGATTGGAAAAGGCCTGTTTAAACTATTCACACTTATTAACAAGCCTTTACGCGATGGTGGTGCTCCTCCTCTGTCTTCGCTTATGAATCCAAGCGGCTACAAGCAGCAGGCTGGGAAAAAAGAACAGAAATAAAGGATGAACATAATAGAAGGCGAGAACACCGAACTCAATTTGAAAAATATAATTTCTCGCCATACTATAGGACCATATTAGAAAGATAAAGGCCACAGGAATGACCAGTTTACGGTAAGGGATATTGAAAATATCTGATGCACCGATCAGCACAGCTGTGAAATACAATGCGACTCTGTAGAAATTAGTAATAATCATTGTCATCACGACCAGAATGTCTACCCGCTGGATAAAGTCAGAGATCTGAATGGTACTAATTGTGGATAGAACGGGAAATGGTGATCCCTTCGCGATATTGAGCCCCAATGAAGCTACATTTAAAAACATCGTCTGAGTGATGAGCAAACCTCCGATGATAATAGAAATTACGCCGATATAACCGCCTTTCTCAGGTCTTCGCATATACGGCAGCAGCATCAAGAAGAGGATCATTTCGCCGAAAGGAACGATAAGGGTATCTGTCGTAATTGCCTCCCATAGGGGCCCGATCCCATCAGCAAGTATGGGGAGGATATAATCAACATGGACTGAACCCGAAGCAAACAGCAAGACATTAATAATCAAAACAATAGAGAAAATAAAAACCATTAATAATACAGCTGTGCGAGCCAATACCTCAAAGCCTAAATAGGTCACATATGCCACACAACAAACCATGAGTGTAGTAATGACGACAAGGGGTGTATTATTCAGCAAAACGATGTTTATGAGATTGGAGCCTTCCCGCAAATTACGGGAGCCAATGTACATAAAATAGATCACATACATTAAACCCACCGCAGCACCCGCATATTTACCAAGTAATTTCCGGCTGATCGCTGTCAGGGGAAGTGTAGGGAAATGTCTGGATATAGAGGTATAGAACCAGAACAATACAGCCCCAAGGATCATACCGATCAGCGAGGCCATCCATTCGTCCCTGCCTGCCGAAAAGCCTAGATTGATGACCGCAGCAACACCTATTTCAAACATAAGCATCAAGGAAATCATTTGCCCCGTACTGATCTGGTTTCTATTCATCTCTAATCCTCCCCTCCGCTGCTATATGGATTGGTACGTGTCAATGTGTTCATAATGACGGACTGTACGTCGACTTCCACTTCACTTTGCGAAAATTTCTCAGACCAGTCATCACTTTCTTCCCATTGCTTATATTCAGGAGAGCGGTTCTTCTCCAGCACATAGCCAAAACCAAGCACATCCGTACCCGCCTTCTGTGCTGCGGTTACAGCTGACATGACAATCTCCTTGGTCTTCTCACTCCAGGTTTTCTCATAGATCTCAATGACCTCCCCTTCATCCAGCTTCAGCGGACAAGTCACCTCATTAATCGTACCTTCCTGCTTCACATCAATATGAAAATGAGGTACCCCATCGATGACCGATGCTTTAATACTGGACTTATAGAAATAGGCTTCAATCCCGACAACTTCCGCGGGATCGATGTGGCAGGACAAATTAACCATTGACTTCATCGATCTATTCTTGATAATCGCAAGACCCAGCGGCTCATCACCTTCCATCCACCCTACCAGCTTGTCTCCCTTGAACATGGCCATGCCATCCAATTTCGTGTAAGCAGACACATAAGAGCTTTCGGTATTTTTTCTTTCTGTGCCCGCGCTTTTGTCTCCTTTAACCACCACACCACTGATTGTGGGGCCGCCACCCGGAACAATCATCCCCCGGATCGTTTCATCCACCTCTGACGAGAAGTTATGCGAATATTGCTTGGAGGCGAATCTGACCTTTTCCGCTATATTGTTGGCTGTAATTGGGCTTACTGGACTTGTAATGGCGAGCACGTCTTTGGCCTTTGAGCCTCTAGCAATAAGAATCTGCATGGTAATTCTCGTCTCGGGATCTCGCTCAATGAGATCTATAAATCGGCCAATGCCTACATCCCTGGCCAGATCTTCACTGATAATCACGACTTCAGCATGAGAACCTGACGATCGCCTCGGAATCTTCTGAGACATTTTGCTGACGACTTCCTGTAAGGTTCTTCCCTGATCCGAGAATACAAATGAGGGTGTGGAACCAATTTTCCGGCTACCCGATACCTCATTGGATACAACACCCTGAAATGAGAATTCGTATACTCCCTTAGCATTGCCACGGTCCATTGCAAAGCCGGAAAGAATCAAGCGATCCTTCAGCTCTACGGCATCCCAGCAGCTCGTGAGGATCATGGACACCAAGGTTAGTACAGTGATAAGCAGCAGCTTCCGCTTCATATCAAGATCCTTTCTGTTTGTTTTGTCTTGCACTTTCATTCTTATCATCCGTTTTATCCGCGGTAACAGGCCCATCCTCGGTTACGACGTTATACTCACCGCTCCGGCTGCCTGGTCTCTGCTTCATCAAGGAAACGGGAAGTCTGAGAACCGCGTCCTTCTGCTGCTTCAATACGAAGGGACTGAACGGGGTCATGTACGGAACACCAAAGGATCTCAGACTATTCATGTGAGCGAGCAGCGCGATCAGCCCCAGCATGATGCCGTACAAGCCAAACGTCGCAGCAAGTACGATAAACCCGAACCGAAATATACGTCCTGCGATCGCCATGGTATAGGTTGGAATCGCAAAGCTCGCGATGCCAGTAATGGCGATAACAATCGTGAGCAGGGGACTCACAATACCGGCTTCTACTGCCGCTTGTCCCAGTACAAGACCGCCGACGATATTTGCTGCCTGACCTACCACGCGCGGCATTCGAACCCCCGCTTCTCTCAGAAGCTCGAATATCGTCTCCAGAATAATCGCCTCCACGAAGGAGGGGAAGGGAATCGCTTCTCGCTGTGCTATAAGACTGTACAACAGTGCACTTGGAATCAGCTGATAATGGAAGGTCGTCATGGCGATATATAAGGACGGTCCCAGCAGCAAAATGATAAAGCTGATGATTCTTAGCAGACGAAGCAGTGTCGCAATATCGTTCCGATCCGAATAATCTGCTGCACTATGAAAAAAATGTATAAACACGGTAGGTACGATCAGGACAAATGGGCTCCCATCCACAACAAGGACGACCCTTCCTTCAAGCAAACGGACTGCGGTCGTGTCGGGCCGCTCTGTGCTGTATACGGTCGGGAACGGGGTTATTGCCTTATCCTGAATAAGCTCTTCTATATTGGTCGAGTCAAAGACCCCGTCAATTTGAATTTCATCCAGTCTCCGAAAGACCTCGGCCACGACATCTTCATCTGCAATCCCGTCCATATAAAGAACGGCCACACGTGTGTTGGACTTATAGCCGATCGTTTGATACGTCACTCGCAAATCCGGACTATGAATTCTTCTCCGCAGAAGGGAGACATTAATGGACAGTGTTTCAACGAACCCTTCCTTGGGTCCACGGACGACAGACTCCGTCTGCGATTCTGTAATCGCCCGGAATTCTCCGCCGGCTGTAACGATATGAAGCACATCTGTGCTGTCCTCGGTCAATACGAGCGTGTTCCCGAGCAGCAGCTTGTCCATCATATCTTCCCAGTCTTTGCAGTACTCCACGGTACCCAGACTGAATACTTTCTTCGTCAGTCCTTCCTTCAGAATGCTCTTGCTGTCTTTACCGTCTGTGATTTTATCCAGCTTGAATTCAGAATTCAGCAAGGAACGAATAATAAAGTCGTTAATTGTGTCTTCCTTTACCAAACTGCTGATGTATACGATAGCAATAGAAATACTGGGGCTCGTTCCTATTTCCAGCTTTCTAATTGTAATATCACTACTGTTCCCATTTTGGATTAGAATACCATCCAGCATCTGCTGAAGATTTCCGCTGAGCTCATCAAGCTTAGCCTGAGGTGCTTGTGAAGATTGAGACACGGGTGATCCAGAAGAAGCCTCGCTATTAGAGCTGTCAGAATTCTTGTCTGATTGGTCACTGCCGTTTGAGGCATATTCACTTCCTGCAGAAGCCACTTCCGGCTGCTGCTGATCCGATGACTCAGGAGCTTGATCTTGGCTGTAATCGCTATTTATATACTGAGCGGTACTTTGCTCCGTATTTTGGACTGGGTCCTCGCTCGTATCTTGTGCAGGTTGGTCACTGGACGATTTTGGCTTGAGCTTTTTTAAGTATTCACTGCGACGATGACGTTTCAAGCTGCTCCCCTCACTTCCAAAAAACGTATATACTGATTCTTACCATCCAGTATTTACTTTATGTATGGATTTATAAAACGACAAAAAAGCTTCCTGCATATTCAGGAAGCTTGTGCTTATATTCGCTGTGTTATTTATTGATTTATACTAACCTCTTATTTACGATCCGGAGAGAATTCCTTCAATCCGTTCCAGTACTTCCGCCTCTAATTCGATTCCAGAGGCCCCGATATTTTCTTTGACCTGCTCCGGACGGCTTGCACCCACGAGTGCACTGGATACATTCGGCTGACGCAGAATCCAGGCAAGGGCCAGCTGACCCACCTTAATATCCAGCTCGCCGGCAATGTCAATTAACTGCCGAACCTTCTCAATTCGCTCAGGGCTCATTTTCTTGTCATCCCATCCAAGCCTTGCAGCACGGCTGTCCTCTGGAATGCTGCCTGTATCGTTATATTTACCTGTCAACAGCCCTTGTGCCAGCGGAGAATAGACGACTTGTCCGATCCCCTTCTGCTCGCCAAGCGGAATAATCTCATCCTCAATATACCGCTCAAACATATTATAGATCGGCTGGTTCACGACGATCCGATCAAGCAAATACCGGTCTGCAAGACCCAGCGCGGCCTCCATCTGAGCTGCTGTCCACTGGCTGACTCCGACATACAGCACTTTGCCTTGACGAACCAGATCGTCCAGCGCTCTCAGTGTCTCAAGCAGTGGCGTTTCGGGATGGAACCGGTGGCAATAATAGATATCTACATAATCGGTGCCGAGCCTTCTAAGGCTTGCTTCGCACTGCTCCATAATGTGCTTCCGTGAAAGGCCTTGATCATTCGGACCCTCGCCCATCTTGCCGAATACCTTGGTAGCCAGCACATAGGATTCCCTTGCGTAATTCTTCAGTGTCTTGCCCAGCAGCTCTTCTGCTGCTCCGCGTTCATATACATTGGCTGTATCAAAGAAGTTGATCCCCGCATCATATGCAGTTTCAATGGAACGAACCGCATTCTCCTGCTCAACGTATCCTCCATACGTGAGCCAGCTTCCAAGACTGATCTCGCTGACCTTCACACCGCTGCCACCTAATCTCCGGTACTTCATGCGTGCCATTCCTCCCTTGAAAAATATGTATTTGTTTCCTTTTTAATATAAACCTTCGGCCTTAAAATGAAAAGGAACGCGACAATTCCTATAAGCATAAATAAATAACAAAAAATCCGGTACTCCAAGCGTACCGGATAACGGATTATGCATCTTTTATAACAAAAACGTTCCTATGACCAGCGATACTCCGATAATAATGGAGCGAAGCAATTGAGCCACTGCCATATTGCCTTTCTCAATCTCTTCACACACTTTGAACTTCGGCGTTATAAAATCAAATATAAGATATACAAGAATAAGTACAGCAATACCCACTACAGACCAGACAATCATATCTACCCATGAATGCGAGCTGAAGGAGACCATAGCCACAATAATACACAGACCCAGCAGCTTGCTGCCCATGTATACCCCGGCCGCTTCATTCCCGCCTCTAATTTCCTTCCCGTCGTCAAACCGGGTAACCTTGCTGAACAGGGTATATCCGACGAATAGGATAACCAGGATCAGGACAATCCCGATGGCCACATTCAGCAAATCAACTCCGAAATTCTCCATTTTCTATTGTTCCTCCTTCAAATATATAGGAAATGCAGCCGGACAATAATAAGCCATATCCCCTGTAATTCTGCCGCCTACGCGTGGAAGCAGCCCTGAATACTGGCCGCCAATAACATAAACTCCAGTCAATAAATATCCGGAAAAAGGGCCCTCTTCCGTATGTACCTGCACATCCTCCATCTGACAGCGCAGCTGATAGATAAGCGGCTGATTCCCGTAATAGTTCTGAATGTCCTCACGGCTGTCTTCCTCGCTCTGTCCCCATTCCGCCTCCGTCAATTGGCCTGCCTCATCAAACAGGGAAGTCCCCTTGCCCTCTCTTCCCCAATATCCTTTGGCAACATAAGCCTGACCTTGTTGAATAAACAGTGCGGGACTGTAATAGGTTGGCAGCAGATACTGCTGTATGGCCTCTAGCTGCTCACCCGTATACAGCGGTTCACCCAGCAGTTCGCTTGCCTCTTCGTGCCGTTCATATAGTGACCAGATTAGAGCCATGAAGCCTTTGCTCTGGGTGAGTATGCTTTGAGCCGGATTAATAAGACCTAGCTTCCCCTCTTTTACCAGCTCAAGCATCCATTCTCCAATTCTGTCCTCTGTATCCTCACCTTCGTCATTGACCAGATACTCTAATGGATACAGCCGATATAGCACCGATATGCGCTCACCCTTGGAATACAGCCCCTCACCTCGGACGATTTCCAGTTCAGATAGGGGAACATAGCAGGCTTCATACCCCATTTCTTGAACGATCTCCATCAGGTACTCGGTGTTGCGCCGATCCTCCACATGCCATTCATAGCAGGTGAATACAACGCGGCCGCCAAGTCCAATCGATTCATAATACTCAAGCAGCAGGCGAAAAGCCTGAGCAATATGCAGCCTCATCTTCACCGAAGTGGCCTGCAGACCGGAAGTATGACACTCGATCAGCTCCCGTGCCAGATAGGAGGCTTCAGGAATTCCAGTTGGAGTATCCGTATTATTCTCTATACACTTGATCCGCCCGCCAGGCTCCAGAATAAAATCCTGCCTGGATACCCCGTGTCCCGGGACCTCCATTCGCGCTGCAGGAATAAGGCTTGCAGGAACACCCAGCTGCTGCGAAAGAAAGGCATCCGGCAAATATCGCTGGGCAAAACGCAGTGTGCTCAGATAGATGCTGTCGATCATCTCCGAGGCATACATCAGCTGCTCGATTTCTTTTTCTGAATAACGTACTGCAGCAGGGAGACAATACTGTTTGCCGTACATCCGATGGTAGGGAATCTGTTCAGCTCTTTCCCCTGCAAAAATTCCATCATGCGGCTTATCAAATGGCAAAATTCGATTCATGTGATCTATCCCCCAGAGCTGAAAAATCCGCCGCTGCCAAAGCCCTTGGAGCTGGAACTCGAACTTGATTTATAGGTAGCAGAGGATTTGCCTGAAGATGAGCTTGATCCGCTGCTGCCTCCATAGTAATAAGCTCCGCCGCCGCTCGACCCGCTGTTATCATCACAATATCCATCATTATTATAATCGTAGCAGTCATCCGATTGATTACCGCAGCCTGCCAGCGCTACAGGAAGGGTGAGGAGAAGAGAGAAGGTCACCATCTTCTGCGCGTTAATTTTCTTAGGGGCTTTGGGCTTCTGAGCTGCATCGGGCTTATTCGTTCTAAGCCTAATGTCTTCTGTCTGTCCGTTCATCTTAGAATTCACCTCGCTTCAAATACAGCACAACCTTGGACCGATCGGTGTCAAATACGGTGTACACACTCTCATAGGTTTCATCACGGTGAACTAGATAATGATCCAGCAGGAGCCGTGCAATATCCATTGTCGAGGACAGAGGGATATTCAGCTCGAACGACTGGAAGGAACGCCCCTTCCACAATACATATTCACAAGCGATACTGCCTGACGATACTTGATAAGCATCGAATGCGGCTTCATACAGTGCTTTGCCATAACTGTATTCGTCCGGATTGAATTTCTTCGCGTAGATGAAATGTCGATGTCCATCTTCAGATTCGTTAGCCGTATGCTCATACAACTCGCCGCGAATGATCGTTGCATTCACCAGCTTGCGGACAAACAGCTCTTCTTGAGACACATGAAGCTGAGTGAGCGGTTCAATCACTTTCTTATCCGACTCAGACCAGTGCTCATAAATTACCGGTACATGCATGTTGTCATCTTTCCCCCATCTTGAGTCTTCTCTTGCCTTGCAGATCAGGCCTCTTGTTTATGCTTAATTTTAAACGTACGAACAGGGGAAGAGGTTACAAAAATTTTCAAAATTTCCTTTAACACCATTTATAAGGATAAGGATCTATGCAAAATTCGGATTGAGAAATCCGAATTGAATGATCACGGATGAAGGTACACTCTTTCCAGCTCACTTGCAGGCAGAGGACGGCTGAAGTAATAGCCTTGAACCTCTCTGCAATTATGCTGGCTGAGAATCTCCAGCTGATCCTTCGTTTCAATCCCTTCCGCAATGACATTCAAATTCAAATGATGCGCCATGTCAATGATGCTGGCAACAATCGCTTTATCACTATCATTGTGAGCAATATCCTGAATAAAGGAACGATCGATCTTGAGCTTGTTGATGGGCAGTTTTTTTAAGTAGCTTAGCGAGCTGTATCCGGTTCCAAAGTCATCCAGACTTATTCTGATGCCCAGATTCGCCAGCTCCTTGAGCACGGTGCTGGACACCTCCGGATTCATCATCAGACTTTCGGTAATTTCGAGCTCCAAGTACTTGGCCTCAAGCCCAGTCTGCTCAATAACATCCTTGATTTGCTGTGTCAGGCTCGAATGATAGAACTGATGAGATGACAGGTTGACGGCTACTGAAATCAGCGGCGCCCCTGATTCATGCCATGACTGCATTTGGCGGCATGCTTCGTACAATACCCTTGACTCCAGCTCCATGATTAATCCGGTATCCTCTGCCACAGGTACGAACATGCCGGGAGGCAGTATGCCCTTTGTCGGATGATTCCACCTTACCAAGGCTTCAACCCCGATAATGGATTCGTCATCAGCCCTTATTTGAGGCTGATAATGCAGTAAGAACTCGCCGCGCTCCAATGCTCTGCGCAAGTCAGCTTCCAGCTCGACCCGCTGCTCCACCTGGGCGTTCAGCTCACAGGAGAAGAATTGGTAGCCGTTCTTGCCATTCTTCTTCACCTCGTACATCGCCGTATCGGCATTCTTCATAAGCTGGATCGCGTCCTTCCCATGGCTGGGAAACACCGTAATTCCGATGCTGGTAGAGACGTAATAGTTATTCCCCTTCATATCATAAGGCTCACTGATTACCGCCATTAACCGTTCAGCCAGCTCCGAAGCATCTGACTCCTCGTTATAGTCGAGCAATAATATGGAGAACTCGTCTCCGCCGATGCGTCCTACCACCACACTCTTGTCCATGGTATGATGGACAATCCTCTTGCTCATCTCCTTCAGAAGGAGATCCCCGTACAAGTGCCCCAGTGAATCATTGATAATCTTAAACCGATCCAGATCCATCACCATGAGCACAAACGGCTGTGTCTCACTATTCTCCCTGTCAATGAGATCCGCAAGCACATTATTAATCAATCGTCGATTAGGCAATCCGGTCAGATCATCGTGAAAAGCTAAAAATTGATTTCTTTCCTTCACTTGCTTCTCAAAGGTAACATCCCTGACGATAATGTAATGGCCTGTAACCTTCCCCTCAATAATGATGGGTACATGCACCATGTTAAGATCAACACGGGTGCCCGCCCGGTTATAGATGACCGATTCATAGCTGAGCTTCTCTCCTGCTACAGATTTCTTATACATATCACGGACTCTCTCCCGCTCACTTGGGTCAAAAATCGGAAGAATCTCTTCAATATGCCGGTTCTTCAGCTCTTCTTCTCTTACCCCCGTGATTCGCTCGACAGCAGGATTAAATCCGATGATGTAATGACTCAAATTGACCGAGATTACCCCATCCTGATTGTTATCATATAGGGACTTATACCATCGTTCCTGCTCTCGCCTCTCCTTCTCCTGATTAGAAAATCTTCGTGACACATATAGCCCGATCATAGAGAGACCCAGTGTAAGTAAGGCTCCGCCGGCAATAAGATAACCAAGCCATGTTTGATCCAGCTGAACCCCGGACCGGTTCAAATGAATATGATTCATATCGTACTCGGTTCCCAGCATGCCGATATAGTGCATCCCTGAAATTGCAGCCCCCATGAAGAGTGCACCACCGAGTTTTTTCAAGTACCAGCTCTTCGAGTACTTTGTATTCTTGACAAAATAAAACGAGAACCACAATGCAGCAACCGATGCCAGAAAAGCAACGAGAACAGATAAGACAACAAAAATCCAGTTGTAATAGTGGTCTACAGCCATGGCCTCCATCCCCAAGTAATGCATAGAGGAGATCCCTGCTGCAATGATGCTCGCTCCTAGATATAATCGCGTTCTGGTCAATGATCCATATGCTACAAGGTACAAGGTGACAAAGGAAGCTCCGATCCCGACCACAACAGAAGCCAGAATAAGTGTTAAATCATACGTAACGGTCAGGTGAGTAGAACCGGCCATCGTGCCGACAAAATGCATAGACCACACACCCAGTCCCAAGACAACGGCTCCGTACACAAGCCAGGCTCGGTTTGCCCCCTTCGAACTGCTAAGGGCTCCCGCCAAAGTTAATACGTTGTAGGATGAGACTACAGCGATCAGATATGAGAATAGAACCAGCAATTGGTCAACCGAATGTTCAGTGTATTCCATGAAACTCCCTCTTTCATTTGTCATACGCACCAATGAATAATATATCGTCCAATAAAAAGCAAAAAGTAACATCACGAGTCACCATTTGGTTAACAAAAAGAGCCTTAATTCGTTTAATAACGAACTAAGGCTTCATTAAGGCATACGGGCTTTGCTATTGTACCGGTCAAGCGCTTGCTGCTGAATAGCAATGGCCTGCTCCATATTCATGGATTTCAGCTGCTGTATATAGCTCTCAAACTCGGAGAGAGGCTCAATGCCCATAATCATCTTGAGAGACACTTCGTCGACATGCTTGTTGACCTCCTGCATAATGGCGGACAATTCCGCATTCTCTATCTCCGACTTTGGAAGTGCAGGCAGAAGGTGAAGTGAAGCATCCGTATCCGCCCAGATCTGAATCGCCTCCTTCTGTTCAGGCAATGTGTAATACTGCTCCAAATAACGAATGTCCTGCACGAACGGGCCAAAATAGCTGGCACGGGTGTACATCGCGAGCGCCTGTGACGGAGAGAGCTTATCCTTATTGTTCAGGATGAGATCCGTGTATGTCGGATATCCATCGATCATCTCATAGCTCAAGCCTTCAATTCCAAAATTAAACAGCAGATGTCCTTCTTCTCCATATCCGTAATCCAGCATTCGGATCGCAGCCTCTGCATTCTGAATGCTCCCTGAAAGTGCTACACCGCCGCTGATGCCCACCTCAGGAGCCAGCTGCCCGAACTTGGGGCGCATCCCTTCATGTAGGACGGGGTAAGGAGCGGCGATGAGTTCTGCGGAAGGATTCACTTCTCTGATCTTCGGAAGCCATGTCCCAATGCCCGCTCCTGCATTCCATATCGCTGCTCCGCTCCTCTCCATCGTCATGTTCATATCCTGGGTTTCGGTATCGGTTGTTGCAAAATGCTGGTCAATGAGACCTTCTGCGTACCAGGATCGAAACAAAGCCAGGAACTCCTTGTATTCCGGCTCCATCGGACCGAATTTGACGACTCCGTCCTCCATATAGAAGCCTTTTCTTATTCCGTAGGCTCCCACGAAGCCCCCGCCCTCAATTCCGGATAAAGGGTTTGAATTACCAAGAATCGTAAGCGGGGCGGGTACTCCTTTTTGCTCTTTGAAGGCGGTTAGTACGGTATGCCACTCCTCAATGGTCTTCGGGACAGGCAGCTTAAGCTCATCCAGCCAATCCTTCCTTATAATAGGACCCTGATAGGTACGCAGCTTATCCTCTGCCTGAATGAACGGAAAGACGTAATAGCTTCCATCTGCCGTCTTGATTTGACGATCGATTTCAGGGTGGTCTTCTAGAAACTGTTTGAAATGGGGTGCATGCTCCTCGATGAGCTCATTTAATGGGAGGATAATGCCGTCATGAATCGCCTTCTCTGGTCCTCCGGGATAATTCATCCATTCATACTCGATCATATCCGGCAAATTGCCGGATGTGATCATCACATTAAACGCCTCTTTACCTTGATTGAGGGGCGGATTAATAAATGTAAGATTCACCCCTGTTCTCCGCTTCCACTCTTGAAAGAAAGGAATATCCTCCAGATTGGATTTGATACTTGCCGCGTTATTGCTTAGACCTGCCCAATACGTTAGATCGGCCTCGTCTTCCAGTACATCATCCGAATCCGTATGCTGAAATTCGGCCACACTCAATAGAGAAGATTCGTTTCCCCCTGTATTCATACAAGCCGACAGCATGAGCATGGTTAAAACAGCCAGAGCAGCGATCCACCCTCTC
Source organism: Paenibacillus shunpengii (assembly GCF_042684905.1). Taxonomy (NCBI): domain Bacteria; kingdom Bacillati; phylum Bacillota; class Bacilli; order Caryophanales; family Paenibacillaceae; genus Paenibacillus; species Paenibacillus shunpengii. The sequence continues at coordinate 242,395 of NZ_JBHUMJ010000011.1, forward strand.
TGATATCGTAGGAGCCGGCATCCCATTCATAGGCCTCCTTTCTAATAGAGCTCTTTATATTTGCCAGGCGTAATCCCTTCATACTTTTTGAACACCCTGATAAATGTTGCGGCATCGTTATATCCTACATGCTTGGAGATTTCATTGATTGAATCCTGCTTGGCAGTCATCATCTGCTTGGCCTGCTCGATCCGATATTTGTGAATGCAGTCAAGCAGGCCTTCTCCTGTATGTGTTCTAAACAGCTTGGACAGATAGCTCCCCTTGAGCTCAAAATGCTCTCCAATTGAATTAACATTCAAATTCATATCCTGGTAATTCTCTTCAATGTAGCTCGTAACCTGTGCCGTTAAACGCACCAGGCTGTCTTCTTTCTCCTGCGTAATGCCGTGTGCTCGCTTGGCTGCAGCATAAGAGCAAACCTCCTTTAACAATGACTCCAGCGCTTCACGCATTTCCTGAAGGGTATCACAATCGGTAATGTGTTCAATGAAGCGTGGATTGCGCTCCACGATGCTCTGATCCACCTCGTTAATCGCCTTCATCATGGTAGCTGCAAGGTTATACATCAGACACCGGGCAATCGTTAAGGACATAACCGGCTTGTTAAAGTTGCGGTCCGTTATTTCTCTCATATAATCGGTTGCCTGATCTAATTCCCCGGCTTTGATCAGATTAATCAGCTGCTGCTCGACCTGAAGCGGATAATAGTAGCCGTATTGATCTTCCAGGGCACCTTCTACCCGGATATTCTCATGCTGAATGATTCCGCTCTTGCCAAGGACCATCTTATATTCCATTGCATCCACAGCCTCTTGATAGGCTGTAGCTATTCCAATCCATGAGCTGTGCTTCCCACTGATGGAGACGGTTATTTCCATCTCATACCGATGAAGGAACTGCTTCGCTTCTGACGCAATGGCATGGAGATCAGCCGCCGCCTCACAAGAATCCGCTTTCAAATTTACGAGGCACACCATCATATCATCTACCTCGGCTACGTATCCAACATGCTGATGCGTATGCACCAGCTCCTCTACCACATTGGAAACAATCAGCTGGATGAGCTTTCTTCGTTCGTTGATATCAATACCCGGCAGCTTCTCATACAAATTCTCTTCATTTTCTACATCAAACAAAATAACAGCAAAATCCTGCGATTGCAGCGGCATGTGAAAGGAACGAAAGGCATCCTCATACGGGACAAGTGTATCGGGTCTGCCCTTCAACAGGCGATTGATCAAGTTGGACCTGAGCACCTGTTCATGCTTGTGCAGCTGCATGCTGATCTCATCATGCTTCGTTCTCGTTTGCAAGACTGCCTCCTGAATAAAACGCAGCTCATTGCCCTCCTGGAGCTCCATCGTTCCAGTATGATCTGTCAATGCACGCACCAGCTGCTGAATCGGCGAATAATTCCTTCTCATAAAAAACCAGGTGATGAGTATCGCACTGATGATGCTCACCGCGATGCTGATATACGTGAAGCTGCGGACATACTCGGCTTTTTCCCAATAGATCCGGCTTGGGATGATGAGCGCATATTTTAGGTCCGATACGGCCGATGGAATGTAGAATATTTCTGATTCCCCCTCTGCTGTTGCGGATAGCTCTACCCGCTGCCCCTTCAGGAATGGAGCAAGCTCCGGTGCATCCGGACGGGTGGACATAAGCACCTCATTATTGTCATTCAGAATGAGCAGCAGGCCTTCATTGAAGCCGGCAATGCTCTCCAGCGGCTTCTGAAACCGGGTCATATCGGCCATAACGACCACGCTTCCGGTATCTCTCCCATTCAAGCCCTTAGGCAGATGTGTTATGTAGGCAATGGATGACGGCAGCTCCGTATTATTTAAATGGGGCAGTACCGTGAACCGGTTTGAGCCGGGAAGCTGAACGGTATCTTTCCATTGCTCATAGGTGAGAGTCCCTGTATCATGCAGCGTTCTAAATGCGGTTTCCATATCCCGGACATTCCCGGAACGGAGGACAGAATGATCGCTGTCCCGGACAATGTAGAACTCGTCGATTGAGGCATAAGATGTCTTGTACAGCTTGAATTGCTGAACTAATTGATAGGAAGTATAGGAAGATTCCTCAGGAGAAATATTGGAGTACATCAGTGTCTGCAGGTTCGAATTCCAGGTCATCTCCATACTCAGACGCTTCATCAGATCAATCTGGTTATCGATCGTATATCTGACTTGCTTCAGAAGCGAATCATTCGCCCGGTCAATCTCGCCCTTCAGTGTATCGCTTGCCTGAAAGTAAATGACAAGACTAATGATGATCGGTATAAAAAGGACTGCCGTGTAAGAAACAAGCCAGGTGACAATGATGCTTTCACGCTTTTGCCACAAATGTTGAATGTTCCTCAATAGTCCATCACCCTATTATTCGTTTTTTTGTGAAGTTCCACTGACTGTGGATTACATTATAACGAAACAAGGCCAGGGACGGAATATACAATAAGTACAATATCATGAGCAAAACGTACAATCCCTTGGAGTCATGATGAAAAAAGAACGCAAACAGCCCGAAGGGCAGCAGCAATACTGTCATTCGGGTGTTGCGCTATATTGTGCTGTATATCCAGTAATGCTAGAATATCCGATGCTTCCAGCCATTCAGCTTGGCGGTCGCCTCAACGAAGAAGTAATCTCCATAGATGAGCGACACGTTGACATTCTCATCCGCAGGACGGTTTCCCGTCCCCTGCAGAAGCATTCCTTCATGAGCGGTGTTGTCCCATGTTCCGTAAGATTGATATAGAGAACCGAGGATATGTTCAGCAGCTGCACGATATCCTCTCCCCTGGGTGTCTCCAAGATGTCCCGCCAGATCGATGAGACCCGAAGCCGCACAGGCCCCTGCCGAACTGTCCCTCGGAATACCACCTTCCTCTTCATCCGCTCTGAAGTCCCAGTAAGGAACCCCATCCTCCGGCAGATGAGCGATGAAGAAATGGGCGACACGCTGTGCAGCGCGAAGATACGTCTCATCACCTGTATGAGTATACGCATTCGTCATCCCGTACAGCGCCCATGCTGCTCCCCGGCTCCAGGCCGACTCCTGAGCTGCCCCTTGGCCGCCGATTGCATCTACCCGCTCTCCTGTCTCCGGGTCAAACCGGACGATGTGATAAGTAGAGCCGTCCTCCCGGATAAATTGTCTCACGACCGTATCCGCATGTGCTCTGGCCACATGCATGAATCTTGGATCGCCGCTCTCCTTCGCAGCCCAGAACAACAGAGAGAGGTTCATGGCGGTATCGACGATCGACCATCCTGTCTTATCCGCTCTCCAAGCTCTAATAAAATTCCCCTTCAGATTGAACCTTCCAGCGAGGAAATTGGCTGCAAACAACCCCCGCCTTGCTCCATCCTTGTCGCCTGTAATCTTGTGCTTGATGACCGCTGTCGGTAGAAACTGAAAGCCCACATCATGATCATAACGGTTCTCCGTCAGGAACAGCTGCTCCATTCGTTCATCCCAGCTCCAGGCGGCATCCTTGTACCGCTGCTCACCCGTCATATCATGCATAATCCACAGAATACCCGGCCAGAAGCCGGACGTCCACCAATCCAGTCTCGTATCATCGTAGATGCCGTCACTCTTCGCCACATGAGGACATTTGCCAGCCATCCTGGGAAGCACCGCATCGACCTTTCTACAGATTTGTTCCCATACCGCCTGATTTGCAGCTGTTTGCAATTGCACCATGAACAATCCCTCCATCCGCTGAATTTTTGGATACTAGCCTTTAAGCGAACCTACCATGACGCCTTTGACGAAAAAGCGCTGCACAAACGGGTACACGCACAGAATCGGTACTGTTGCGACGATAATTGTGGCATACTTAATCGTTTCCCCAATCTGAAAACGGTCTCCGGCTGAAGCTCCGGTGGACATGCTGTCTGTTGAGTTGGCAATCAGGATCTCCCTCAGCACCAGCTGGAGCGGGAACAGCTCCCGGCTCTTAATGAACACCGATGCATAGAACCAGCCGTTCCATTTATCTACGGCATAATACAGAATCATAACGGCAATGACCGGCATGGACAGGGGAATGATAATGCGGAACAAGATGGTAAAGTGGTTGGCACCATCAATTTTGGCCGATTCCTCCAGACTGTCCGGTATGCCCATAAATGCCGTACGCATAATGATCAAGTTAAACGTGCTGATGCTGAACGGTATAATGGTAGACCAGAGCGAATCCAGCAGTCCGACGCCCTTGACCACAAGATAGAGAGGAATCAGCCCGCCGCTGAAAAACATCGTAAATACGATCAGGAACATAAACACCTTGTTCCACATCACATTTTTGCGTGACAGCACGTACGCCCCAAGAGAAGTCATCAGCAAGTTCACGGTGACCCCCACCACGACAATGAACAGCGTATTCCGAAACCCGAGTCCAATCCCCGGGTTAGCAAGCACGCTTCGATAAGCATCCAGATTAAAGCCTAGCGGCCGCCACAGAATTCCGTCATTCTGCAGCAGCTTCGCCGCATCGCTGAAGGAAGCGAATAGTACATAGAGCAAGGGATACAGTGTTGCCGTAACCAGCAACAGCAGGAATGTATAATTGATGAGATCAAAGATCCGGTCAAACCAGCCAGTTTCCTTTTTCATATCGCTTCACCTCACCATAGGCTGTTATTACTGACTCTTCGGCTAATGTAGTTGGCTGTCACCAGCAGAATCAGATTGATGACGGAGTTGAACAAGCCCACCGCTGAGCTGTAGCTCCATCCGAATTCCAGAAGCCCCTTCCGATAGACAAAGGAGGAGATGACATCGGCTGTCTCATAGGTCACCGGATTGTATAGCAGGATAATTTTTTCGAAGCCGACATTTAGAAGATTCCCCATCCGGAGGATGAGCATAATCGTGATCGTAGGCAGAATGCCGGGCAGGGTAATGTAGAACATCTGCTTCAAACGGTTCGCTCCGTCAATGCGTGCAGCTTCATACTGCTCTTGGTCAATGCTTGTAAGTGCCGCAATGTAGATGATGGATTCCCAGCCGATCCGCTGCCATATTTCGGACAGAATGTAGATCGGCCTGAACAGCTCAGGCTTCTGGAGCATGGCCTGCCCATCATAGCCAAGCCACATGAATAATCGATTGATCAGACCATCCGCATTTGTAAAATCCGTAATAATTCCACAGATCACGACCAGTGAAATAAAATAAGGCATGTACGTAATCGTCTGCACGACCCGCTTGAACCGCCGCTGACGAACCTCATTTATGAGCAGAGCAAGCAATATGGGCATCGGAAATTCAAACAACAGGGAGTACAGGCTGATCAGCAGCGTGTTCTTTAGAATCCGCCAAAAATAGTAGCTGTCAAAAAAATCAATGAAATGCTTCAGACCGACCCAATCGCTGCCGAGAATGCCTTTAATGGGTGTATAGTCTTTGAAAGCAATGACTGCACCGTACATCGGCGTGTAATGAAAAATGAGATAGTACGCGACGACCGGAAGCATCATGAGATAAAGGTATTTATTCAACATGAAATCCCGGATAAACCGGCTTTTGAAAGATCGGGAATGGTCCATGGGGCGGTTTAGTCACCTCATTCTTTTTGAGAGTTTATTGATCTATTTGGTTAACGGTTGTTGTAGCGCTCCAGTGCGGCCATTTGAATCTCGATCGCCCGATCCAGGTTCAGCTGCTTCATCTTCGCTACATAGCTCTCGAACTCATCTACAGGGTCGGTTCCGAGAATGATCTTGATCGTCATCTCGTCCACAAGTGTATTGATATCATTCATAATTGTGGCATACTCGGAGCTCTCCTCCGGGTTCGGCGTAATCGGCGGCAGACTGTACTTCTCTGCATCTGTTTTACTCCAGATTTCTATCGCTTCACGCTGTGTCTCAAGTGCAAGATACTGCTCTATATAGCGTCTATCCTGGACAAAAGGCCCGTTGTAGCTGCTTCGTGCGTACATGGAGATGGCTTGAGCCGGTGCCAGATTGTCCGGGTTCTTGAGCAGCAATTCCGTAAACTGCGGGTATCCGTCTTCCGTCAGATTATAGCTGACACCTTCCTTGCCGAAATTGAAGAACATATGCCCCTCTTCACTGTATCCATAGTCGAGCATCTTCACAGCCAGCTCTGGATTCTCAGACGTTGAAGTAACAGCAACCGTTCCTTCCGACGAATATGCCTGATTTCGCTGTCCAAACATCGGCACCTCGCCCTTGTTTAGGACGGGATAGGGGGCAGCAGCAAGCACAGCGTCCGGATCATTCGCTTCAACGAGCGGCTGCCACTTCCCGATGCCTCCGCCTGTATTACCGACCGTGGCTCCCGTCTCACCGGAAGCCATATTGCTGTCAATCGCTTTCAAATCTGTCGTCGCGACGTTCTTGTCGATCAAACCTTCTGTATACCAGCTGTTGAATAAGCGAAGGTACTCCTTGAAGCCCGGCTCTGCCGGTCCAAATTTCACCTGTCCATCCACCTGATAGAAGCCTCTCGTGACACCGAATGCACCTAGAAATGCACCATTTCCTGAATCATTAAAGAACCTCGGTTTACTGACGACTGAGAAAGGAGCAGCAGCACCCTTCTGTTCTTTGAAAGCGCGCAGCGTCGTTGTCCATTCGTCAATCGTCTCTGGAATGGGAAGGCCCAGCTCATCGAGCCAATCCTTACGTATGATGGGCCCTTGGAATACACGCAGGTACTCGTCCTCTCTAATGAACGGAAAAGCATAATAACTGCCGCTATCCGTCTTCACCATCTTGTCAATCTCCGGATGCTCCGAGAGGTACTTCTTCAAATTGGGTGCGTACTTGTCAATAAGCTCATTCAGCTCAATAATGTAACCGTCTTTGATCGCCTTCTCTGGACCCCCCGGAAATCCGAGGAAATTATACTCAATCATGTCTGGCAGATCCCCGGAGGCAAGCATGACATTGAGTGCCTCTTGAGCCTGTCCGGATGGAGGCGCGGTATAGGACAGCGGAACTCCGGTTGCCTTTTGCCACTCCTGAAAAAAAGGAACTTCATCGTGTGTAGCCTTGACTCCTATGAGGTTCCCTGGAAGCTCGCCCCAATAGGATAACGTCACATCGGTTTCGATTGGATATGTCGTCTCTTCCGTGACCACCGGAGCTTCTTGATCTCCTTCATTGGGTTCCTCCGCACTTCCTCCATTTCCAGTACAGCCGATCAATAAGGATGACATCAGCGCCATCACAAGCGTAGAAGCAAACCAACGTTTCATGTACCCAACCCCCACTTTGATTGAATTGAATTGCTGTAGTGACAGATTAATGGATGAAAGCTAGAGCGCGATATGTACAAATCATCAAATGGAGTGTTTATTTTGTTCAACGGAACTGACCATTTCGCAAATGCAATAGACAAAAACGCAAAAAGCGATGGAATGGCTCCTTCGAGAATACCTAGAGGTCACCTAAATTTGCTTCCAAGCGCAATGTTTCTGGCTAACGCGCGTTTCTATCAGGTGCCGGGTGGTAATAATTGAGAAATCGGAACATATTAGGCCCGTACTTGAATAGGAGGATTTGAATATATGAATGACATGAATCAGGAATTTACTGCAGCAGAGCTGCCGAAGAGCCGGGAATCGTTATGGCGTGGAACCGTCTCTCTGCCTTCATTTGAACGATTGTCTGAGAACCTGAACACAGAAGTAACAGTTATTGGTGCCGGTATGACGGGGATTACTACCGCATATCTTCTCGCCAAGGAAGGCTATAAAGTTGTCCTTATTGAGGCAGGCTCAATCCTGGATGGAACGACAGGTCATACGACCGCGAAGATTACTTCCCAGCACAACCTGATCTATCACGAGCTCATTCAACACTTCGGCCATGAACAGGCCAGACTGTATTATGAGGCTAACGAGGAAGCACTGCGTTTTATTCGAAGTGTCATTACCGAAAAAGAAATCGACTGTCAGCTGACGGAAGAGGACGCGTATGTCTATATTCAATCGGAGAATGATCTAAAGAAGCTGAAGGACGAATTCGATGCCTATCAGCAGCTGGCTATTCCCGGTGTGTGGCATGATAAGCTGCCGATTCCGGTACCGGCTGTAGCGGGGATCAGTGTGCCGAATCAGGCACAGTTCCATCCACTCTCTTATCTCAAGAAGCTGGTTGAAGAGCTGATTCACCTCGGCGTTAAGATCTATGAAAAAACGACGGCTGCTGACCTCAAAGAGGAGGATAACAAGGTGACCGTCATGCTGGAAAGAGGCGGACATCACATTACAAGCGAGCATGTGGTCGTGGCAAGTCATTTTCCGTTCCATGATCCACGTATGTACTTTGCCCGTATGCATGCAGAGCGCTCCTACGCCATTGCTGTGGAGCCGGAAACGGAGTTTGAGGGCGGCATGTATGTAAGCTACGACAAGCCGGAGCGCTCTGTCCGCTCTGCACTGTACAATGGCAAGAAGCTCCTCGTTATTGGCGGAGAGAATCATAAGACGGGTCAGGGAATCAGCACGCACCAGCATTTTGAGGAGCTGGTTCGGTTTGCCGGACAGCATTTTGGTGTGAAGAAGGTCCATTTCCGGTGGTCTGCACAGGATCTAGTCACCATTGACAAGATGCCGTTCATCGGGCCAATTGGCGGAGCTTACGAAAGGGTGCTGGTTGCCACCGGCTTCCGCAAATGGGGAATGACGACGAGCACCGTTGCCGGCAGACTTCTGACGGATCTCATCGTCGGCCGCCACAATCCTTATACAGAATTGGTTGATCCCGGCCGGTTCAAGGCAGATCCTTCGATCAAGAATGCATTAAAGGATAATCTGGATGTAGCCAAGCATCTCATCTCGGGCAAGCTGGGTCTCGTTCACAAGAAGATTGAGGATATTCAGCCTGGTGAAGGTGCTGTTGTACGAAATGACGGCAAGCGCGCGGGAGCCTATAAGGACGAATCCGGAACACTGCATCTTGTCGATACGACCTGTACCCATCTGGGCTGTGAGGTGGAATGGAACTCGGGCGAATGCTCGTGGGACTGCCCTTGCCATGGCTCGCGGTTTGCTTATGACGGATCTGTGCTTGAGGGACCTGCAGTGGAGCCTTTACCTAAACTTGATGCACATCAGGCCTAGCGGCTTGTTCAAAATTTCTGGATTGCCTTGTTTCTAATAAGCGAAATCATGGTAGATAGATAGCATGAACTTAAGTGAAAAAAGCTTAAGTTCATAATATCAATAGATAGCATGAACTTAAGTGAAAAAAGCTTAAGTTCATAATATCAATAGATAGCATGAACTTTTTCAGCTTATGATTAGGAGGCATTTCATATGGATTTACAAACTGGCAAACTCTATTGGCCTGCTACGGTGAGCAGTCCTCCCATCTATCCCCCGCTCACCGAAGATATTCAGTGCGATGCGCTCATTATCGGCGGGGGCAGTTCAGGCGCCCAGAGTGCGTATCAGCTTGCGAGGCAAGGCCTTCATGTCGTCGTGGTTGATAAACGAACGATTGGAGGCGGAAGCTCAAGCACCAATACGGCACTCATTCAGTATGCCGGTGACAAGATGCTTACAGAGCTGGCAGCAGATTTTGGTGAAGAGAAGGCTTCGGCTCATCTGAAGCTCTGCAGACAAGCCATTGACGACATTGAGCAAGCCTGCAGTCAGCTGCCGGATGCAGCTGATTTCGTTCGCAGAGACAGCCTGTACTACGCCTCATCGGAAGCTGATGTACCTGCACTTAAGCAGGAGCATGCTCTACTGAAAAAGCACGGATTCGATGTGTACTTATGGGATGAGAACCAGATTGCAGCGAAATACCCCTTCCGTAAATCCGGCGCCTTGTATTACAGAAACGATGCGGAAATGAATCCGCTGAAATATATTTACGGTTTGTTTGAAGAAGTCAGAGGGATGGGCGGCAAAGTTTACGGAGGAACCGAAATTACCGGCAAGAAGTTCAGTTCAGATGAGGCCGTCTTCTATACTAAGAGCGGACACCAGATTCGCACCAAGTATGTCATCATGGCAGCCGGTTACGAGCAGATGGAGCTGACGCCTAACGCCAATGCCACAATTACCAGCTCGTACGTTGTCATTACGAAGCCTGTTGCTGATCTAAGCAGCTGGTACAAGCGAACGCTTCTATGGGAAACGGCTCGTCCATACATGTATATGAGAACAACACCGGATGATCGAATTATTGTCGGCGGCATGGACCAGGAGACGCATCGATCCGTGAGCAGGGATGCGCACATTGAGTCCGGACGAGATCAACTGATGAAGAATCTGTCCGAGATGTTTCCTGAAATCAAGACCGAACCGGATTACGTGCTTGGTGCCTTCTTTGCCGGAACGCTTGACGGTCTTCCGATGATTGGCCGAAGTGATGAGTACCCGAACTGCTATCACATCATGGCTTATGGAGACAATGGGACGGTATACAATATGACCCTGTCCCGCATTGTCACCGACATGATAACGAAGGGCAGCAGTCCTCACCTCGACTTGTATCTGCGCTCGAAGCCGCCGCGTAAGCAAGCCCAGTAGTAATCAACCGAAAGTAAATAGACCGCCTGCAGCTGCTTGTCCAGTCAGCTGCAGGCGGTCTTTCTTTTGTGCCACACATGATCCCACCTTCGACGGAAGTTTTAGTGCATGATGTGGTTCTGCTCCTGATCTCTATTTTCATCAATGTAGTCCCATTTTTTAAGTTTAAGCATATATGACATTCGAATTAATGCCCGGACCAGCATTTGAATACTTCCCAGTATAAATAGACAGGTACCGATCAGCTTAACTTCCGGATAGAACAAGCAGAAGCTGCCGGCAAGAAACAAGAGTGATGTGGCAATTTCGCTAATCATATGCGCGATTTCATAACGATTGCGAATCTGAAGTCTTTTTCTAGATCGGGGTGATCTTCTACGATAGAAATGGAGACCTATCCTTCTTTTCTTAGCATGCTTCTTCTGGGAATGCTCCTGTTTATGTGAGCTGGGCTCCTTCGCCTCTTGATGGTTGTGATTCATGTACGATCCTCTCCTTCTCTGCTTTCCTTACCCGTAGGGGAGAGTTTCAAACGGATGAGCCGCTTCATAAATTTCACTACCTTGCATTATTCAGTACTGAGTGTTAATATTTACCTGTTCACTACTATATAATAAACAGTACTAATCTAAATTTAGTAATTATTTTTAAAATGATGGCCACAGAAAGGAGACCCGAATCTGGTTGAATGTGAATATCCAATTTAAAAAAGGCGCATTAGAGCTGTGCGTTCTTGTACTGATTCACCGTAAAGACCGTTATGGATATGAGCTGGCTCAAGCCGTATCCAGGCATATTGAGATTGCAGAAGGCGCCTTGTATCCCCTGCTTCGCCGATTAGTCGCAGATGGATACTGTACTACCTATCTGCGTGAATCTAACGAGGGGCCTCCGCGTAAGTATTATAGTTTAACGGATTCTGGACTTGCCTATATGCTGAATTTGGAGCTTGAATGGAATGTATTTGTGTCCAGTGTTACCAATCTACTGAAGGAAGGATATAGCGAATGAACAGACGTATGTTTATGACGGCTCTGGAACGCGAGCTTAGACTGCTTGACAAAGGTGAACGGATGGAGCTGTTAAGTGATTACGAGCAGCATTTTGAAATGGGCTTGGCTGAAGGCAAGACGGAAGAAGATATTTCTAGAGAGCTGGGTCATCCAAGAGAGCTGGCGCTGGAAGCCCTCGGTGATCGGTATGCTCCCCCAGCACGGGAGGCCGCTTCACCTAGGTTCAATTACAATAACGCCTATGGTACATCTAACAATGCAGATGTGCCATTCACAGCGAGTATGCCTTATATGACAGAATCGAGATCAAGCCACCGCGCTTTCGGCAGCTTTTTCTCTGCCATCGGCATGTTCTTTCTGAATCTTATCTTTGCCCTGCCGATCTTTGCAACCATATGGTCCGTGTGGCTGGCTATTGCCGTAACATCAGCCGCTGGCGTTCTGGCTCCATTCCTTGCCCTGGCCGACTTTATGTTCCAGGAGAAGCGTGTGATCTGGGCTGAAGCGTCCGTTAGTATCGCCATGCTTGGCATAGGTATCCTGCTCGGCATTTTCTCGCTGTGGGCCGCCAAGAAGCTCGGAATGCTCACACGGAGTTATGTAAGCTGGAATGTCAAAGTGGTGAAAGGAAGGAACCAATAATGAAGAACTGGTTGAGATTTGGCATAGCCTGCATTGCTGTCGGCGTTGTCGGCATGTCCATATTCGGTTTTGAATTTGGAGATGACCGGATTGCATACGAGAAAGAGCTCGCATTTCCGGAAGCAGGCATCCATTCACTTGTAATGCGGACCGATAGCAGTACGAATATTAAGTTTGTACCGACTGAGGAGGATCAAATTACCGTATTGTTCACAGGCAAATGGCATCAGGATGCCATAGATCGAATTGAACAGACCGCGCCGGAGGGCAGCACACTTACAATGGATACGACAGCGGAGGATTCTTTTCAATTCCTATCCTTTAATCTGGATTTCTCAGACAATCATATCGAGGTTCGGATGCCCTCAGACAAAATACTAGTTGAGCTTATTGTTGACAATATATCAAGCAGTAACGATATTACCGGAGTCAAGGCACAGCATGTTTCTATTTCATCAACCTCAGGCGATTTCGAGCTCGAAGATGTTCAAGCCAGTCAACTGGCCGTGAGTCTCTCTTCAGGCAATCTGGATATGAAGAATGTCATTGCCAAGGACAGTGCAAGCTTTGAGATGATCTCTGGAGATATTGAGCTTGAGGACCTCACTTCAAGTCAAATTGCAGTAAAGCTCCAGTCCGGTAGTATAGAGGCGGCGGCAATACAGGGTCAGCTGGAGGTCAAGTCCACTTCCGGGGATATTGAAATTGACGATCTGCACGGAGATGCCAGCATTGAAGTACAGTCCGGGAATGTGGAAGTCAGTCAATCGGTGATCGGCAACTTAGATATCCGGGCTGTATCCGGCGATGTGGAGGTTATAGCAGCACCTGATTTTGCCGGATTCTATGATGTTCAGGCCGTATCTGGAAGCATCCATGCTCCCGAATCACCAAGAACCGGAACAGAGCTGATTAAAGTGCGCACCACTTCCGGAGATATTCAAATCGAACAGCCGTAAGCTTCAATTAACTTGCATTGAGGCCCGGCAAAAAATCCATACTATATGAATCCACTTCATGAATCAATTCATGATAGCAAGGGAGAGATTAGGTATGGATTTGCAAAGTGGTAAATTATATTGGCCTACAACTGTTGTTCAGCCTCCTTCCTATTCCAGGCTGGAAGAGGATATATCCTGTGATGTACTTATTATTGGTGCAGGCAGCTCAGGCGCACAGTGTGCCAATATTCTGGCTGGACACGATCTATCTGTGGTCGTGGTTGATAAAAGAAAAGCAGGTGCAGGCAGTACCAGCACCAATACGGCACTGATACAGTATGCAGGCGAGAAGAGCTTCGTATCACTGAGCAACTCCTTCGGTGAAGAGATCGCCGCACGCCATCTCAAGCTGTGTGAGGCGTCCATTAACGATATTGAGCGGGTGTGCGCTCAGCTGCCATTCGATTCAGAGTTTATAAGACGAGACAGTCTGTATTATGCAAGCTGCAAGGAGGATGTCCCTGCCTTAGCGGAAGAACATGCCCTCCTTCAAAAGTACGGGTTTCAAGTTGATCTGTGGAATGAGAAGCATATTTCTGGACTCTACCCTTTTCAAAAGGACGCTGCGCTCTATTATCATAATGATGCCGAGATGAACCCTTTAAAGTTCGTTTACGGGCTTCTGGAGAACATCAAATCTCAGGGAGGGCGCATCTATGAAGAGACAGAAATTGTAGGCAAACGTTTTGAGCAGGATTACGCTGTCTTCTATACCAAGGAACGCCGTAAAATTCGTGCAAGGCACGTCATTATCGCTGCCGGATATGAGGATAAGGATTTCAAGACGGAGAAAAATGCCACTCTGACCAGCTCATATGCTGTCATAACCAAGCCGATTGACGATTTCACCAGCTGGTATAAACGTACCTTGATCTGGGAAACCGCGCGTCCCTATGTATATATGCGTACAACTGCGGACAATCGGATTATTATCGGAGGTATGGATAAAGACACGACCTATACGGCAACAAGGGACTCCAAAATCATGGCAAGCAAGGACAAGCTGATTCAGGAATTTAACAAGCTGTTCCCTGACATGAATGCAGAACCTGAATATTTTCTCGGAGCGTTCTACGGAGGCACGCATGATGGGCTGCCCATCATCGGTCAATACGAAGGTTATCCACACAGTTATGTCATTATGGCCTATGGAGATAACGGGACCGTATACAATGGTGTCTTAGCCAAAATTGTCTCTGACCAAATCGTTACAGGATCAAGCCCTGACCTCGATATCTATCTGCAGAACAGACCGTTAGCCGCCAACTAAGTCAGTGCTTTTTACAGTCCAATATATCATTAGTCAACATCAAAGGGAGACATGCATCATGGATCTGCAGAGCGGCAAATTATACTGGCCAACCACGGTCCGCAATCCTCCTGTTTATCCGTCTTTAGCAGAGGACATTCAGTGTGACGTTCTAGTGATCGGGGCGGGAATATCAGGATCTCTATGCGCCTATCATCTTGCTGAGCGGGGGTTAAAGGTTGCTGTCGTAGACAAACGCAGGATCGGAGAAGGCAGCACAAGTGCCAATACCGCTGTTATCCAGCTATCAGGTGAGAAGAGCTTCGTGACACTGGCCAACCACTATGGTGAACAGATCATCGCGCGGCATATACACCTGTGCTGGCAGGCGCTGAATGAGCTTGAAGACATTTGTACGAAGCTGCCGATTAATGCACAGTTTGTTCGCAGAGACAGCCTGTATTACGCTTCCTCTACAGAAGACATTCCTTCCATTCATAAGGAGTATGACTTCCTGAGCAGGCTTGGACTTCCAGTCGAGTTGTGGAATAGGGAGCAGACCAGAGCTGTGTATCCTTTCGACAAACCGGCTGCACTGTACAGCTACAACGAGGCAGAGCTGAACCCGCTCAAATTCGTGTATGGATTATTGGAGAGGGTGAAGTCTCTCGGCGGCTCCATTTACGGTGAAACAGAAATTACAGGAAGAAGAAAGGATATGAAGGAAGCTGTCTTTTATACGGCTGCTCCTCGCCGGCACCAGATCAAGGCCCAGCATGTCATTATCGCTGCAGGGAATGAGAACCGTGATTTCCAATCGGAGAAGAATGCCGATATGATCAGCTCCTACGCGGTAATCACCAAGCCAGTGCCTGACCTCTCCAGCTGGTATAAGCGCACATTAATCTGGGAAACCGCACGTCCTTATGTCTATATGCGGACAACACCGGACAATCGCGTCATCATTGGTGGAATGGACAAAGATACCACCATCCCTGAGGCCAGAGATACCAAAATCATGCGGAGCCGGGACAAATTGATGGAAGCCTTCCACAAGCTGTTTCCAGATATCCCGGCAGAGCCTGAATATTGGCTTGGCGGCTTCTTGAGCGTAACGCATGACGGTCTTCCCATGATTGGCCGGTATGAAGCGTATCCGCACTCTTATATGGTAATGGGCTATGGCGACACAGCCATACTATATAATGCCGTCTTATCCAGAGTATTGGCCGATGTCATTACAGAGGGCTCAAGTCCAGACCTCAGCATCTATCTGAACACCAGACCTCTTCATACGGATTAACACCAAAATAAGCAGGGGGCAGCCATGAACGAAAGATAGAGTCCGTGGCTGCCCCCTGCTTTATTATTCCTTTAATGTTAGGTCGTTTCATTCACTGAAATCGATGATCGTGGGCATTACATTAATAAATAGTCGGCACCATACCCCCATCCATACGGATCGGCGAGCCTTTAAATGCAGAGGCATAAGGACTGCATATAAATGCAGCTAGTCTGCCAATTTCCAGCGGTCTGATAAATCGCTGAATCTCCGATTGGGGCAGATTTGACGCCATAAATTGTCTCTCCTTTTCCGAAAAAGACATCTTATCGTCAGCATAAATCCCCTCGATGATCTGCTGCACATTTTCGGAGAGCGTTGGTCCCGGCATAATCGTATTGACTGTTACTTCAGTGCCTATCGTTAATTTGGACAGACTTTTCGATAAGGACAGCAGCATCGATTTGGTCATGCAATACTGCGGCATCTGACCTGAAGGCATCACGGCCTCCTCACTCGCAATAAAGATCATGCGTCCAAAATTATTTTTCAGCATTTGAGGTAAATAAAATTTAGACAGGCCGTTGGCTGCAAGTACATTTGTACGGAAATATTTTTCCCAAGTTGCGTCATCCACGTCCTCATATTGCATAATTTCATAGATCCCCATATTGTTAACCAAAATATCCACATGTGGATATTTCTCAAACAGAGTCTCTCTTTGTTTCATATCTACCATATCGGCAGCCGCATTTTGAGGAGAAGTCGTTGGAAATTGCGACCTAATTTCGTTAACGGTTAGTTCTACCTCTTCGTAATTTCTTCCATTAATAAGTACATTCACGCCTTCTCTAGCAAGTTCAATAGCAATGGCCTTCCCTATACCTTTCGTTGAACCCGTGATCAAAGCTGTCTTGTTGTGTAATCCCATATCCATAATGCATTTCCCCTAAAATTGTGGTGACATAGACTCGCAAATCCATCTATGCGATAGGGATTATATTACCTTATGAAGTTAGTCATGCATCTAGCTCATGGCGTCAAGCTTCTTGCATTACACGCCAATAAATATCTTCTTCCCGCCATTTAGATATTCGGAGCGCCAATGAGAAGGGGTGTCCCCTTCCCATTGACGGAAAGCGCGATAAAATGAATTCTGGTCCTCGTATCCAACCAAGAACGCCACTTCTTTGATCTCGAGCGAGGGATCGG
Organism: Paenibacillus shunpengii; assembly: GCF_042684905.1. Taxonomy (NCBI): domain Bacteria; kingdom Bacillati; phylum Bacillota; class Bacilli; order Caryophanales; family Paenibacillaceae; genus Paenibacillus; species Paenibacillus shunpengii. The sequence goes on from NZ_JBHUMJ010000011.1 coordinate 259,334, forward strand.
CCAAATATTCGATTGCCTGCTCATGTCTCGTTTGCGTTAATAGCACCTTATAACTCGTACCTTCGTCAGTAAGCCTCCGCTGAAGTGTTCGGTCGCTCATATGGAGCTCCTTCGCCACCGTCTGCATGTCGGGCCTGCCTCCCATAAGGCTCCGTTTCATCATCCACTTTACGGTGTCAGTAAGGGAGCGGCGGTGCAGCAGTTCCTCATCCAGCGTTCGATCCATCACCGGGGTCAGGATATCGAGCAGCTCTTCGTTATATGATGTAAAAGGAAGATCCAAGTCCCGTTGCCACAGCGTAATCCGGTTTCTGTCTCTACCTGCCCGGACAGGACATCCGAAATAAGCTTCCAATGTCTGCACATTACCCATGGGCTGTACAAATTCAACGCAGCGTGCTGTCAATTCACGCCCTGTTCCCCGGCGCCCCAGCTCCAGAAGGTAGGCTAGCGTAATACCCACCAATACCGATGGACCAGGCGCGTCCGTATGCTGCCACTGCAGCTCGACAATGCAGTCCTCTTCTGCCTCGGTAATACGCAAGCCCTCAGGAGGACACATTTGTTTGTACCTTGCCATGCGGTATAGAGCATCTCGATAATTGCGGGCATGGTATGTCGCCAACACAGCCGGCGGATATTGTGCGGTTTCGAAGGCTTGGGCAAGTCCAATGATACTTTCGGCAGTATCCCCTGCTAGATCGGAATAAGCCTGCCATATTGCAAAGTACTCGCTAGTGGTGACTTTTGGCTCAGTGATGACCGTAAGCGGCAGTCCTGCTCTGCGAGCTACATCCAGAGGAGCAATTCCTAACGATTTAAGTCCGGACCAGAATCCCGATGGAAATTTAATATGCGCAGCAGTTTGTGATGTCATATACAAGCCTCCTTTTAACTACTGGTTTGGATATATACACATGTATTAATATGGGTTTGCAGTTTAAAACACACATCAGCATACTCTCAAGTCTATTCCTATGTCTACTTAAGCCTAATTCCCTCCCATCAGCTGAGCTAGCACTAATCCTTCTAAAAAAAGACACAAAATTGTCACTTATGAAGCAAGCTGCGTATCATATATCATAACCTTTATGTTGTTCTAAAAAAGGAAGGATGTATGGAATTGCCTAGTAATAAAAAAGAAGGAATGATCTTTGGACTGTTTATGTGTTTTGGAATGGTCCTGATCATGTCACTGTATAACACAGCTTTAGTCGGATTCTCCACATTTCATATCCAGACGTTTGCCATTCAATTTGTCATAACCTTTATTGTCGCTTTTCTCGCAGAGTCTGTCGTGGAACCCAAGGCGCGTAAATTGGCATTATCTCTGCCTTATGATAAATCGAAGCCCATGAACATCATTCTGTCCATTGCCGTGTGTATGGTCCCGATGATGGTGCTCATCATGTCTGTCTATGGCATGATTCTGAAATCCATGATGGTAGGAATCGAAGGTTCTATTTTCACAGCCTACCTCAAAACAGTCGGTCTAAATATTATCGTTGCACTCCCGGCACAGCTGCTGATTGTGGGACCGATCTCACGGTTCTTGCTAACGAAGTTTGTTAAACCAGCACCTCATCTTCAGCCGGAGTGAAGCGAATAAATAAGGAAGCAGGCTGCCCTCGGCAGCTTGCTTTTTTTAATACAAATAAAGAGGAGCACCCTCTCTTCTTCTCATCCCAGATTATACTAGACTCAGGTCCAGTATGATTCACTTTCTCAAGACCGATTACAGCTTATAACAAGTATGATAAGATTCTGGTTAGATAAAATTTAGAGGGAAGGAGTGTCTCGCCTTGAGTATTAAAAACAAAGCAAGTTTGTTTGCCCCCCTGCTCATTATCGTCGGTGTGTTCCTGCTGCTGAACTCAGGTAATCATCTCGGAACCGGCTCCATCTTCGCCTATTTCTGGCCGTCCTTTTTCATCATCCCGCTGGGCATCTTTTTTCACTGGCTATATTTCTCGCTGATCGGAAGAGGCATCGGGCTGCTTGTACCTGGAGGGATCTTGCTCGTCGCAGGACTGACCTGCCAAATTGCTATAGTAACCGACAGCTGGATCACGATGTGGCCAGGCTTTATTCTTGCAGTGGCAGCCGGGCTGTTTGAGCTGTATTGGTTTGGCGGGCGAAATAAATATTTGCTGATCCCTATCAACATTCTGACCGCCTTGTCCTTCATCTTCTTCATTGCATTCTCACTTGGCTCCATGCTGAATCAATTCTCTGTTGTCCAGCCCTTCATTGCCCTGATTCTCATCGTAGCTGGAGTATCGGTCCTGTTTCGCCGCAAAAAGAAGCCGCATTTCTATTGATGTCTGACAGATCTCTGTCCGGCTATGACTACATATAACATCGGCAAGCCTCTCCCCGTTTTAGGGTGGAGGTTTTTTGCTTTACCAAGCTTGCAGTCACGCTGCGGGCTTTTTTTCTGCAGAAAACCGTCCTTTATCTGGTGTTTTTTCTTCTAACCATCCTGTTATTCCATATAATGAGGTTGGCACCTGATCCCTCTTTGGGGTAAAATTTATATTTGGTACTTCCTACCTTAAATTTGAATTTTTATCAAGTAAACTTATAGACGAATTCATGATCAATTTGAGCTTGCTCAATCAGAAATGGTGGAAACAGAAAAACATGATGTACACAGACTGGCTATATTGGCTATTCGTACTCGCAGCAGTTGTCCTGTACTATATCAGCCCTCATCGGATTAGACCGCTTATTCTCATTGCGGCAGGGATTTCATTTTATTCCTATTATGCAGGCTCCTTTGTCCTACTGCTGCTCGCAGAGGCGATCATCGCCTTCCTGTTGATTCATAGATCCATTAAACATGGTAAGCGCCGGATCTATCCTGCGGTCATTATTCTTATCGTCCTTGTACTCGGATATTTTAAGTACGGCAGCCGGCTTGGCAGCATGGTGAACAGCTTGTTTGGATTTATAAACGAACCTTCCCTGCCTACCGTAGATGATCTCATACTGCCTCTTGGGATTTCTTATTTTACCTTTGAGCTGATTCATTATGTCATTGAGAAGAAACGTGGAAATCTGCCGCAGCATAAGCCTGTAGGCTTCCTGGCATTTCTCTTCTTCTTCCCGACGATGGTGGCTGGTCCAATCAAGCAGTTTCAGCAGTTCTACCCTCAGCTGACCGCCGCTTTTCAATGGAAGAATGTTCGAATCGGCGTCCTGCGTATCGGGATTGGATTATTCAAAAAGCTGGTGCTCGCCGCCTCCCTTGACATTCTTGCTCAGCCTGTTTATTCGCCGGAAGGAATAAGCGGCGCGGACACATGGACATTATGGGTATCGCTGATCGCTTACACCTTTGTTATCTATTTTGATTTCTCGGGCTACTCAGATATTGCAATCGGGACGGCACGTTTATTCGGGATCGTTATACCAGAGAATTTCCGTAATCCCTATCTCGCCCGCAGTATTGCCGAGTTCTGGAACCGCTGGCATATCTCGCTGGGCTCCTGGCTTACTCGTTACGTCTATTTTCCACTCGGGGGAAGCCGTGTATCCAAAGCACGGATTTATGTAAACCTGATGTGCACGATGACCGTGTCTGGAATGTGGCATGGTGCAGCCTGGCACTTTGTAGTATGGGGGATGTTTCATGGCATCATGCTCTGTATTCATCGATTCTTTATTAAGGAAATTAAGCCCCTTATGAGGCCCGTACCGGTCTGGCTTAAACCCGGAACGACACTGCTTGCCATTGGAATTACTTTTTTTGGCGTTACCCTGAGCCGGGTGTTCTTCGTGCTGCCCGTATCGGATGGAATGGATTTAATGCTAAGACTATTCGGTCTTGGCTCCTGAGAGTGAGGATGTAAGATCATGTTAAACAAGCTTCCTATCAAAAAACTGGCCCTGGCGATGCTGGCTCTCGCTGTCCTTGGTTTATGCGCCATAACCTTATGGGCCGGCAATGCTGTGGAAGAATCAGAGCAAGCGATCGTAACCTACGCTGAAAAAGAGCTAAGGGTGCCTGCTTATGATTCTATTGTATATACACCGCTGTGGATTGAGCATCTACAGGCGCAGCCGGATGACCATAAGCCATGGGTCGGACTGTTCGGAGCTTCCACCGTGTACGGAACCACCGTAAGAGACAGCAGTAACACGACCTCCGGCGTGATGCAGGTTCACCTGAACGACAAGCGTGTGCTGAACCTCGGATTAACGGGGGCTCGGCTGGCCGAAACGTATGCCATCCTCGCCTCTGTCATCGATGAGGTGGATTATGTAATCTATGAGATCAATTACGGCATACTTCCACTGACAGATAATGATCCAGAAGTAACGGTATACCCTTCATTGCTCAGCAAGCTGGATCAGAATATTCCGAAATCGTGGCTGCGTCATTCTCCTGTCAAGAACGAGGAGTCCGTACCTAACGCCGTCCACGATTTCATGACAACCGAAATATTAAGCCATTGGCCGCTGTATCATGACCGCGATGTTTTAACTTATCGCCTGCTATCTACACGTACTTCACTTGAGAAGCTGCGCAGGGAGGTAGCTGCGGAACGGAATGAAAGACAAGGCATCGTAACACCTTACACACCACCGTATACACCTTATGAGCAGCTTACGGCAGAGCAGCAGGCGGGCATCGTCAATCATTTTACCAATCTATATACATGGAGCAAGCCATTTCATGCAGAGAGCAGCTTCGGACTGACCCTAATGAACAAGACCCTCGATTTGCTGGACAAGCATGGCAAGCAGGCTGTCTTCTATACGGCTCCACTAGACAAGGATCTGATTACACGGCACAACATGCTGAATTGGACAGACTATTTTACGGTTATGGGGGCCTACCAGGAGCTCATTGAATCCCGCGGCTATCCCTTCATTGAATTCAATGCGGGAGGAAGTAACCTGATACCACATGAGTTCTATCACGACTCTTCCCACATGGTAGATGAAGGAAGTCGAATCTTCGGGGAAATCTTATACGAAAGGCTGTTGCCATATGGAATTACAGCGCAGTAAAGTGCGGACAGAGCCCAATATCTTGGATCTCATTCCCCGCGCAGCTCGAATCGCAGCTTATGGATTGATATCCATTGCGGGTGCACTTGTAATTATCGCCGTCGTGCTGGGGATCATTTTCTTCTCTGGAGAATCCACGGAATTTATTTATATGAATTTTTAACGACAACGACAAAGGTCTGACCCTGTACAATGCAGTGGTCAGACCTTTTACATGTTGATAACCTTTAATAGGAGATATCCACCTATAAGACCTAATAGATACTCACAAATTCATCCACAGGCTTTCTATATCCCCGCGGTCTTATTTTCTCCTCATCCGCTTTGCCGAGCGTAATCATCATAACGGGAATAAGGTCCTCCGGGATATCTAGCAGTGATACCAGCTGCTCATCATCGTAACCGATCATCGGACAGGTATCCCATCCCATATCCTTCGCAATCAGCATGAGCTGCATCGCTGACAGGCTCGCATTACGAATCGCCTCATCCCGCTGGAAGGAAGGCCCTCTCGTCTCATACATCTCGATCACACTGCTTGTCTCTAAGTCGTATTCTGTTTGTGTCATCATGCCAAGTGCGAGCATTCCTTCGTACAGTTGTTTCACCTGTTGATAAGCCTTGGTATCCCCGAGCACGATAATGACTGCGGAGGCGGTCAAGGTCTTATATTGACCGGATGCCTCATAGGCCTTCTGCTTGTCCTCCGGACTCTGAAGTACCAGATAATTCGCATGCTGCAAGTTAAACGCCGAAGGAGCAAATTTATTGAGCGAGAACAGCTTCTCAAGCTCTTGTTTGCTAATCACTGCTCCTTCCTTAAACTTCATAGCGGAACGCCTTTCTTTAATTACCGTCTGCAGCTCTCCCATTGTGTTAACCCTACTTTCTTAAATTAAGATTCATATGTATCCACAAGCTTGTACTTCATTGAATCAATTTCATAAATCATTAACCAGGTGGATTTGAAGCTATATATACCCTTGTTTGAAGCAGCTCAAGGTATTATGAAATTAATCCTATTATATAATATTTAGTAAGTGAAAATAAGTATGTGTAATAGATTACTCTTGATGGATAAGAAATTTGATAGATAGCCATTGATCAAAATAGCAGCTTAAATTTGCCATATACAATAAATGCATAATTATTCAGTTGTTAAAGAGAGAAAAAGACCTGTTATCCACATGTGGATAACAGGTCTTCGTATTTAAGCTTATTTCGGATGCATTTTGAACTCCAGGAATAAATCATTGTAATGGGACAGCATCCGTCTGCCCAGGTTATCGTAGACCTCCAGCTTCCCGGTAAGCTCTTCATCTGGGTAGAATCGCTCATCTCCAGAAATATCCTCAGGCAGCAGCTCAAGCGCTGCCGCATTTGGCGTAGAATAACCGACGTACTCTGCATTTCTTGCCCCATTCTCGGGATCCAGAATGAAGTTGATAAACTGATGTGCTCCCTCTATGTTGCTCGCTGTCTTCGGGATCACCATGTTATCAAACCACAGGTTGGACCCTTCTTCCGGAACAACATAGTCGAGCTTCTCATTCTCGCTCATGATTTCGGATGCGTCACCGGACCAGACGAGACCCACCGCGGCCTCCTCGCCGGCGATGAGCATCTTGATCTCATCCCCTACGATAGCCTTGACGTTGGGAGTAAGGGTGGACAGCTTCGCGAGTGCTTCCTGCAGATGGTCTTCATTGGTATCATTCAGTGAATAATGCAAGCTGTTGAGCCCCATCCCGATGACCTCTCTTGCCCCATCCAGAAGCAGGATCTGATTCCTCAGACTCGGATCCCATAGATCGTCCCAGCTCTTGAAGGTGAGATCTGTCAGCTCCGGATTGAACACAACGCCCACCGTCCCCCAGAAATAAGGAATAGAGTATTCATTCCCGGGATCAAAGGACAAATCCATAAATCGTTCATCGATATACTTCAGATTCGGTATTTGAGAATGATCCAGCGGAAGCAGAAGATCATCTTCCTTCATTTTGCTGATGGCATATTCAGAGGGTATCGCGATATCATACGTCGTACCTCCCTGCTGAATCTTCGTCATCATCGCCTCATTGGAATCAAACGTTTGATAGATGACCTTAAGTCCGCTCTCTTCTTCAAACTCCGTAATCAGCTCAGGATCGATGTAATCGCCCCAGTTATAGATCGTAAGGGTATTGCCGCCGGAGTAGCCTTCACTGGAGTTGAGAACCGATGTAAGGTACATCAGCAGAAACGCAACGATCAGCACCACACTGAACGTCTGTACCAGCTGCTTCATGGTCTCAGCCCCTTTCCTTGAAGCTTGGCCTGCCGGGTGTTAATGAAGTAATAGCCAATAACAAGCACAATGGTAAGCAGGAATAACAGTGTCGACAATGCATTGATGGAGAGCGATACCCCCTGCCTTGCACGTGAGTAGATCTCAACTGAGAGTGTTGAGAAGCCATTGCCTGTAACAAAGAACGTCACAGCGAAGTCATCCAGTGAGTAAGTCAAAGCCATAAAGAATCCGGCAAAAATCCCCGGTTTAACAAACGGCAGAATGACTCTTGTCAGTACATGCCAGCCAGAGGCACCTAAATCTCTCGCTGCGTCAATTAGCGTTGGGCTCATCTCCTGCAGCTTAGGAAGCACCATCAAGACAACAATTGGCACGCTGAACGCAATGTGGGACAGCAACACTGAGCTGAACCCGAGCTGAATGCCCAGCATTGTAAAGAAGATCAGGAAGGAGGCACCGATAATAACATCCGGGCTCACGATAAGCACGTTATTAAGTGAGAGCAAGGTATTCTTGCTGCGCTTGCGCCGAACCTGATAAATCGCAAGTGCGCCGGCAATCCCTAATATGGTGGATACTACCGCGGATAGCAGGGCGATGACAAACGTATTCAGTACAATAATCAGCAGCCTTGTGTCTGCAAACACTTCTTCATACCATTCGAGTGTGAAGCCTTCAAAGTTCTGCATCGTTCCACCACTGTTGAAGGAGTAGAAGATCAGATAGAAGATCGGCAGGTACAGTATGGCGAAGATAATAAACAGATACAGATTAGAGAGCTTACTATTTCTTCCCATGAGGCACACCCCGCTTTCCTTGACCGCTGATGAACATAATTGCGATCATAATAATGATCAGGAAGACGGCAATGGTGGCTCCCATTCCCCAGTCCTGTGTCACGAGAAAATGCTGTTCGATGGCTGTACCCAGCGTGATCACACGGTTACCTGCAATCAGTCTTGTAATCATGAACAGTGATAACGCGGGAATAAAGACAGCCTGTATACCAGCCTTCACACCACTTAAGGTCAGCGGAAAGATCACCCGCCGGAACGTGGTAAAAGGCGATGCCCCCAGATCTCTTGCTGCGTAGATGAGAGATGGATTAAGCTCCTCTATTGCGTTAAAGATCGGCAGAATCATAAATGGAATAAAGATATATACCGAGACAAAAATAAAGCTGAAATCCGTAAACAGAATTTGCTGTGTTCCAATTCCAATCGTCTCAAGCAGCGCATTGGTGAACCCATACGTTCCAAACAGCCCGATGAACGCATACGCCTTCAGCAGCAGGTTGATCCAGCTCGGCAGAATGACCAGCAGAAGCCACAGCTGCTTATGCTTCGTCCGAGTCAGCAGATAGGCGGTCGGATAAGCAATCAGTAGCGAGAAGATCGTAATGAGCAGCGCATACCAGAACGAGCTCAGTGTCATTTTTAAATAAACCGGTGTAAAAAACTTGGCATAATTCTCAAATGTGAACTGTCCTTCAACATTAAAGAAGGAGTAGTACAGGATCAGCAAAATCGGGGCAACGACGAACAGCACGATCCATAGCATATAAGGGATCAGGTAGAAGTTGCGGGTTCCCATGCTACGATTCATGGCTTACTCCTTGTCCTTGAATTCCTTCGGACAGATCGCCATAGGATTCAAGACGCTTGTCGAATTCCTCCTCTGTCTCGCCAAAACGCATGACGTGGATTGCCTCCGGGTCGAAATAGAGCCCGATGGTCTCTCCAACAACAGCGCGCTTCGTAGAGTGCACGAGCCATTCGTTCCCTGCATCATCATAGCTGGAAATTTCATAGTGGACTCCGCGGAACAGCTGAGAATCTACGCGTACCTGGAGCTTACCATGGTCGGCCGTCGTAATCTCGAGATCCTCTGGACGAATGACGATCTCAATCGGCTCGTCCTTCTTAAGTCCTTTGTCCACACATTCAAATATCTTGCCTGCAAACTCGACCCGATAGTCCTCCTTCATCTTTCCAGCCACAATGTTGGACTCTCCAATGAAATCAGCGACAAATCGGTTAATCGGCTCATCATAAATATCGATCGGTGTACCGCTCTGCTGAATGACACCTTCGTTCAGAACGAAGATCTCATCGGACATGGCAAGTGCTTCTTCCTGATCATGCGTAACAAAAATAAAGGTAATGCCCAGCCGCTGCTGCAGCTCACGCAGCTCATACTGCATCTCGGTACGAAGCTTCAGATCAAGCGCTGACAACGGCTCGTCCAAGAGGATGATCTCCGGCTGATTGACAATGGCACGGGCAATCGCCACACGCTGCCGCTGACCGCCGGACATTTCTGTAATTTCCCGGTTCTCGTAGCCTGCAAGGTTGACGAAGCGAAGCGCTTCGCTGACCTTCTCCTTGATCTGAGCATTTTTCATCTTCTTGATTCGAAGACCGAACGCTACGTTCTCATACACATTCAGATGAGGGAAAAGTGCGTAATCCTGAAACACCGTGTTAACCTGACGTTCATGCGCCGGGACCCGGTTAATAATGCTGCCGTTAAAATAAATATTTCCTTCCGACGGCTCGGTAAATCCGGCAATGAGACGAAGAATCGTCGTCTTTCCGCAGCCAGAGGGTCCAAGCAGGGTGTAGAATTTACCTCTCTCAATTTCAAAGCTGACCGATTTAAGGATCGGATCGTCGCTATCATATTGTTTTGTGACGTTCTCAAACCGGATGATAGACTCCTGATTTGTCATGTAATAAAAAACCTCCTTTTTTGAGGGGATGTGCCTTGCGCCTTCGAGTTCATTTTGCATATGTCATTATATCCGTTCGGGCACACATCGAAACCATTATATATAATCCACCCCAATGCGCAACCTCTTTTTTTGACCAATCGTGAAAATTTTTCAGAAAAAAGCAGAAAAAAGCACCTCCATGGACTTAAATCTCCACGAGATGCTCTAACATGCTCTAACCCAAGTACAAGACACAGGCGTGAAATTGAATGTTATTAATGGTTACAAGATCCGTTTACCAAATAACGAACCGATCAGATCCACCGCCAGCTTCGAGGTCCGATTATTCCGATCCAGCCGTGGATTCACCTCTACAAAATCGCAGGAAGTAATGATCCCGGCTTCATACAGCAGCTCCATGGCAAAATGACTCTCTCTATAAGATAATCCGCCTTGGACCGGCGTACCTGTTCCCGGTGCCTCTGTCGGGTCTATGCTGTCGATGTCGAAGCTGAGGTGGACACCATCAGTTCCGCTGCTAGTGATATCCACTGCCTCATCGATCACCTTCTGTATGCCGAGCTTATCAATCTCATGCATTGTATAGCAATGAATTCCCAGCTCCTTAATCAGCTCCTTCTCACCGGGATCCAGCTCTCTGGCCGCGATCAGCACCGTCTTGGAAGGATCAATGTCTGCGGCGCCATCATAGATGTGAGACAGCCTCAGCGCAGCCCTGCCCAATCCGACAGCTAAGGGTATGCCATGCATATTCCTTGATGGCGTCGTCTCCTCCGTGTTGAGATCAGAATGGGCATCCATCCAGATGACACCGAGACTCCCTCCATCCGCCGTCAGCCCGGCAAGTGAGCCCATTGCAATACTGTGATCCCCGCCGAGAATGAATGGAAAATGTCCTTCGTCTCTTTTCAATTTAACCTCACTGGCTAATGCCGTACATATGGACAACACCTTAGAAGCATTTTTCAAAGGTACACTCACTGCCTTATCGCTCCATTGATCCTTTAATAAAATACGGGAAGGCTCATCAAGCACATACCCAAGCTCCTTCCATTGCTCTATCAGACCCCATCGCAGAAGACGCTCAGGGCCTAGCTCACTGCCCATTCGGCCCGCACCGTAACCAAAGGGCACTTTAATCAGAGAAATCAGCTGGCTTTTGTCCATTCCTTGCCCCTCCCTCGTGTAAGGTGATTCGAGAGCTTACCACTATATCTATTCCGAAACAGGCCGATGAATGACATGCTTCCTTCGCACCCTACGATGAGCACACAAAAAACCGCCAGGAATAAACCTGACGGTTCAAATGAATGATGAGAATGAGCCCGTTCTAGTGAAAAGGGCATTTTACTGAAGAAACAGTCTCTTGCCGTTGTGTTGTATCGTCTGCCACTTCCCGATCTGCAGGATAAGGGGCCTGTTGATAGAAGAAATTCGGCTTAAGCGTCGTGTTGTCATAGGATTTATGGAAGATATGCGTTGTCGCTGGCGAGACTGGCGGGATAAGCCAGATCCAGTCACCTGTAACATGCCGTCCTGCATTTGCTTCCCGTTCTTCAAACCTCGCAAATTGATTCGCTGCCGTATGATGATCTACTATGCTGACTCCAGCTTCTCTATACGAATACAGCACCGCCAGATTCAGCTCGACAAGAGCCTTGTCCCTCCAGAGTGTTCGTTCAGAGGAGGTATCCAGCCCCATTAGCTTCGCTACCTGTGGCAGCATGTCATAACGGAACGTATCTGCCAGATTTCGTGCACCGATCTCTGTTCCCATATACCAGCCGTTAAACGGAGCTGCCGGGTAATGAATGCCTCCTATCTCCAGCCGCATATCCGAAATCATGGGAACCGCATACCATTTCATGCCGAGTTCTGCGATCGCAGAATATTCCGGATGACTGATCGGCACTTCCAGCACCAGCTCCTTCGGAATCGGGAAGAGCTTCGGCATCTCACCATGGATCTCGATGATCAGCGGGAGCACATCATGGGCAGTTCCTTCTCCTTCCCAGCCGAGACGCTGCGCCTCTTGGGTCAGCTGCACCGAAGCAGGATCGCCGATTATACCTTGCTCTGTCTCGTAGCCAGCATATCGAATAAGCTGGTGATTCCATATTCTAATCGGAGCCTCCCCAGCTGCATTCATCGGCTTGAAGGCGGTGAGCATAGGAATCACCTTGCCTCCGTTTGTTGCCTGTCGGATGTGGGAAAATAACAGCTCAGCCACTTCTTCGGCCGTGGTGGCATCACGTGCATCCACAAGGCGAAGCGACTCCCAGAACAGCCGACCAATACAGCGGTTGCTGTTGCGCCAAGCCAGCTTGATTCCATACTCCAGCTCCTGTGTCGTATGCTTATAGGTGCCTGTTATTTCGATATCCTCTCGAATACGAATAAGCCGGGTCTCTGCCGTATCACGGCTCAGACCCAGCTCTTCATAGCTTGTATATATAAAAGCTTCCGCTTCTTTAATAAGTGCAGTCTTGTTCGTCATCCGACCTGCCGACCTCTCGTTCTACCGTCATCTTACCATCTAACACTTCAATGGCAAGCGTGACTTTTGAATTAGTTCCATTATACCCATCTGGTATCCATGAAACTACAAGAGCAAGAGGAAGTTCATCAGTTGGACACTTTCATGTGTCTATTTATTGAGCAGGATCCTGCTTATTTACCCAAGAAAGCGTTCAGCATCCAAACTTGCTTTTGCAGGGATGCCTGCATGCCGATCAGCATATCTGCGGTCACTTGGTCATCAAGATTCTCCGCTGCTTCCTGCGCTTCTGCCATGGCTTCGACCATTGTAGTATAGTCTTCTACGATCGCTTGAACCATTTGTTCCGCGCTCAAGCCTTGTGCTGCTTCTTCAACAGGAGAAAGGCTCAAGTGCTCAGAGATCGTAGCTGCTGGACGTCCGCCAATGGCCAGCAGTCTCTCAGCTACAACATCAAGGTTCTCTGCTGCTTCGTTATAGAACTCTTCGAATTTCTCATGCAGTTTGAAGAAATGAGGTCCTTTGACATACCAGTGGAAATTGTGAAGCTTCGTATAGAGCACGGACCAGCCAGCAATTTGGCGGTTCAGGGAGCTGTGCAGAAATTGCTCATCTTTCACTTGGTTCGCTTGGTTCGCTTGGTTCGCTTGGTTTGTTTGAGTTGTTGTCATATTCGTTATCTCCTTTAAATTAGAATTTAATTTACTAAGTAAGTTATTTCATTGCTAATTTTTTATTGCGATGTTCGTGATCACTTTATATTTCAATTTAGACTTAATCTAAATCCTGATATCATTATAACATGTTCTCTAGAAAAAGGAAGTGTTTATTGAAAATAATTTATGTAAATCAATTTCATAATAACCTTGGCTGCTTCAATCAAGAGTATATATAGTTTCAATTCTACCTTTTTTAATGATATATGAAATTGATTCGTGTAATTTTAGAATTTTTTTTCTTGTTGCGCTGCCGCTATACTAAAAACATCGGACGCTCCCGCTCTACTCTTTAGCGAAAGCCCCGATGTTTATACATATCTGCCATTTCAGTTTCATTCTATTAGTACAGCTGTTTCTTCAGCATATTTCCGAGCTGCTCATAGTTATCAGCAATAAAGTGCGGCTTATGCTCTGACTCGGGTTCTGCTCTCCGGTGATTGAACCATAGTACCGTCCAGCCTGCAGCAATCGCACCGACGACGTCATTTCTCCATGAATCGCCTACATAATAACAGTTCTCGGGCAACGTTCCTGTAACGTTGTTCACATGCTGGAACAGCCGCGCATCCGGCTTCGCATACCCTACTCCGCCTGAGACGAAGAACAGCTGCTGATCCACATACCTTTCCATTTGAAGTGCCTTGATCTTCGCCAGCTGATGCTCTTCTGGCCCATTCGTAATTAGACCCACCCGAATTCCATGGTTCTTTAATTGCTGAATCAGCTTAACAGCTTCCGGAAATGGCTTAATCTGAAACTGCATATCGAGATACGCCGCTTGCGCTGCCTCTGCCTGCTCCTCGTTGATGAATTCTCCAAATTCGGCCAGGGCGAGCATAAACCGGCGTCTGCGCATGTCTGCCATATCCTCTGGCGTAGGGACGGCGGATAGGTTCTTTTCCGCCGATAACAGGTCGCTGTAGTACCTGAATCGGTGGTAGATCTCCTCGTACGGCAGTGTCTCCGGCAAATGAAGCCTCTGTATTAAAGCCTCTCGCAGTGGAGTAAGATGATCATACAAAGTATCATCCACATCAAAAAATACAGCTTTGGCTGCTGGGCTTGCTTCTGCTGCGGTGCAGATGTGTTCCATCTGAGCTTGTCCCTCCAGATCCATATTTTTTACTAGTTTATCTTAACAGAGGTGATTTTGTTTGTTGAAGTCTAAATTAAGTTAAGATAAGAATAGAAAAAGGGAGCCGTGCTCCTACACACGACTCCCTGCACAACATACCGCTGTAAGAGCGGTCGGCAGTGGGCGCAAGTTCAAGAATAGACCGTGATCCTCTCTCACAAAGGGCGGTCTATTTCTTTTTGTCTCGGTTCACTATAGCAACGACAATGCTAACGACTAATCCGATCAGCGCTTAAACGATCAAAGAAACAATCTTACCCTCGTTTACATCAATTAGTCCGTGATCCGTAATTTTTAACGCTGGGCTGACGGCGAGTGAATGCGTGCTGAGCGACATAATCGGATTATAGTGCACATACCCGAGCGACAGCATCGCTTCACGCAGCTCCTTCACCTGATGTGCCACAATATGAAGCGGCTCCTCCGTCAGGATTCCACCTACCGGAAGCTCCACATGAGACAGGATTTCTCCATTCTCTACCACACAGAAGCCGCCTTGGCTATCGATTACCGTGTTCGCTGCGAGCAGCATGTCCTCTGGATTGGCTCCGACGATCAGCAGATTGTGATTGTCATGGGAATACGTCGTCGCGATGGCTCCGCGCTTGATCGTATCGCCTCCAATGAGTCCAAATGCATGATTTCCGTTCTTCTCGTAGCGCTCGAACGTAGCAATCAGACCATAGCCTGTATCTTCCCACTGCAGCACGCCGTCTTGAACAGTCACATCGACATGCGCTTCCTGAGTGAAGGTCGAACCATTCTTAACCATCATGGCCCGTGCTTGATGAGGACCATCCGGTACATCCACCTTCACTGTCAGGTCTTCCAGGCTTAGAGGCGCAAGCTTCACACTGCTGTAAAAATGAGCAGGGAACGCCCCGGTCTCACTCTTCTGCACATCATTCTCGTACAGATCGAATACTTTCTTGCCGCTTTTGTATACCTGCCTCACATCAAACTGATACAGATCAGATACAAGGATAAAATCGGCAATCTTGCCTGGTGAGATACTCCCCCGATCATCCATCTTCATCCGCTTCGCAGGCGTATAGGTCGCCGCAAAAATGGCATCCTCCGGCTTCATCCCCATCCGAATCGCCTTGCGCACGATATGATCGAGATGTCCTTTTTCCACGAAGGAATCTGGCATCACATCATCTGTGACAAAGCAGAAATGAGAGGATACCGGATGATGAATTACATAATCCATCACTTCCTGGGTCATCGACTTCTCTTGCAGCTCAATGAACATCCCTGCGGCAATACGGGCTTTCATCCCTTCAATACTCTGGTGTGTATGGTCAGAATCTACACCCGCATAGATCATACGATGCAGATCAAGTCCCATCAGCTTCGGTGTATGGCCTTCGATGACGAGCTTGGGATAGTTCTTCTTCATATGCTTCAGAATACGGTTTGTCTTGCTGTCCGGCTTGTTAATGACATCAACATAGTTCATGATTTCGCCAAGGCAAATAATCTCGCCTGTTGCCATCAGCTTGTCCATGTCCTCGATCTCAATGCTGCCGCCTGTTGTTTCCATCGGTGTAGCCGGAACCGAGCTCGGAATCGCATAGAACATATCGACCGCGCATTCCTTGCTCGCTTCCATCATCTCCTGCACACCCTCAATGCCGAATACATTTGCCATCTCATGCGGCTCAGGTACAATCGTCGTGACCCCGCAGCGCAGCAGTCCGTAGGAGAACGTCGCTGGTGTCACCATCGTGCTCTCGATGTGAAGATGGATATCAATCAGTCCAGGAATCATATAATGGCCGCGGCCATCCACAATTTCGCTAGCTGTGAACATTTTTTCCCCGCGCGGTCCGATATATAAGAACCGTCCGTCGCATACAGCCACACTGCCCTCTTCAAACACTTTATAGTAACTATTGTAAATTTTTACATTCAAGATTAATTGATCTATTCTCACGTCAGGAACCCCTTTTACAATCACCCTCCGGAAGGTCACCCTCCCAAACCCTCCCTGACAGGGAGGACCCCAAAGGGACCTCCCTTTGGGACACCCGGAATTGGCGGTTCGTTAGTTTAGTTCAAACTTGCTATGGTTACGATGGAGCGTGGAGCCGCGATGCGAGCTTGCCTGACGAATATTTCCGTCAGGCTGCTTGGCCGCATGGCTCTTATGCGTAGAGGCGCTTAGCCTTCGCACTTCGTCTGCTCGGCGGGGGGCCAGTGAAGCTTCGCTCTCTGTCCCCCAAGCGCGGGAAGATCTCTTTTGCCTCCGCACTTCGTCCGCTCCGGCGAGGGCCAGCGAAGCTTCGCTCGACTGTCCCAAAGTGCGCTAAAGATCTCTTTTGCCTCCGCACTTCGTCCGCTCCGGCGAGGGCCAGGAAGCTTCGCTCTCTGTCCCCCAAGCGCGGGAAAGATCTCTTTTGCCTCCGCACTTCGTCCGCTCCGGCGAGGGCCAGCGAAGCTTCGCTCGACTGTCCCAAAAGTGCAAGAACAGAGTGCCTTCGGGCTCCGCTTCCTCCGGCGTGTCAGCGGCATTCCTTCGTCATGCGACTGACACAAAGACGAAAGGCAAGAGACAAGAGACAAAAACAAAAGATAAAAATAGGCTAAACCAAACTCAAAATATTACTGCACTAGCACAAGCTTCTCCGGTGGGAAGATCAAATTCACCCGTTGGCCGCTCAGGTACGCGCTCTCCATCTCCTGGTTCGCGGTAAAGTCGCCCAGCTCGGTCTCCACGACATACTGATAGCTGCGTCCAAGGTACGTGCTCACCTTCACCACACCCGGCAGTGCATTCGCAGGCAATTCTCCCCCATCTGCCGCAGTTACGATCAGATCATCCGGACGGATTGCGCCTTTGCGCGCTCCCGGCGTAAGTGTGCCCGGGTTCTTCGTTGCGGTAAACTGACGAGCGCCGACACGCAGGGCGATCACTCCATCCTGCTCGCTCCGCTCATCAAACTCGACAAAGTTATGGAAGCCGATGAACCGTGCAACGAACTCGGTCGCTGGATATTTAAAGATCGTCTCCGGACGCTCCAGCTGCTCCACATTCCCCTTATTCATAATTGCTACCCGGTCGGAGATCGAGAAGCACTCCTCCTGGTCATGCGATACATATACTGTCGTAATCCCCAGCTCCTGCTGAATACGCCGGATCTCCACACGCATATTTACCCGCAGATTCGCATCGAGGTTACTCAGCGGCTCATCGAACAAGAGCAGATCCGGCTCGATCACGAGCGCACGGGCAATCGCCACCCGCTGGCGCTGACCGCCCGACAGCTCCTGCGGCAGTCTTTTTTCAAATCCCGCCAGGCTGACCACCTCAAGAATACGCATCACACGTTTCTTGATCTCGTCATCCTTGACCTTCCGCATTTTCAGTCCAAATGCTACGTTCTCATACACCGACAAATGCGGAAACAGTGCATAGCTCTGAAACACAAAGCCAAAGTTACGCTTATTCACCGGCACCCGTGTGTAATCCTTACCGTCAAATGTAAATTTGCCGTCTTTGGCTTCCAAGAAGCCTGCGATCAGACGCAGTGTTGTCGTTTTGCCGCAGCCGCTCGGGCCGAGCAGGGAGATGAGCTGTCCTTTTTCAAGCGCCAGATCAAAATCCTTGAGTATATAATTGTTGTCATAGGCCACTGAGACTTTGTCTAAAGTTAGCAATGCCATAATCTGAAGTGCCTCCTGTCATTAGCGTTTCGTGAAATAGGACAGACCCATCATCCGTTCAATCAAGAACATAAATGCGCCGGTAACAACCATCAGCAGCACGGATATCGCCGCGATCGTCGGGTCAAAATAATTCTCTACATATGTGAGCATCTGGATCGGCAGGGTGCTTACCCCTGGGCCGGTCATAAAGACGGAAATGTCAACGTTATTGAATGATTCCAAAAAGGCGATCAGAATCGCGGCAATAATACCGGATTTAATGTTCGGCAGAACGACCTTGAAGAAGGTCGCAACCCGTCCTGCACCCAGGCTCAGTGCCGCCTCTTCGATCGCAAAATCGAAGTTCGACAGACTGGAGCCGATCACCCGAATAATAAACGGCAGCATGATCACCGTATGACCAATCAGCAGTCCCGCATACAGCGGAAGCTGATACACGACGATCAAATAACGCATGAGTGTAAAACCAAGTACAATTCCCGGTATAAGCACCGGCGATAGGAAGATGGCATTCAGCGCATCCCGGCCTTTAAACCGAAACCGGCTGATTGCATAAGCGGCCGGTACGCCGATAAGCAGTGCGAGCACATTGCCCGCCAGCGAAATGATAACCGAAATCATGAAGGTTCGTACAAAGCTTCCTTGCTCAAAAATATTTTGATACCACCTGAGGGAAAAGCCCTCCGGCGGAAATTTCAGCACCGTCCCCGGCTCAAATGAACTGGCAGCGATAATCAGAAGCGGGCCCAGCAGAAAGATGAAGACCACAAGACTGATCAGGCTGAGCCCGATATTTTTCTCCCGCATGTTGTTTACCCCTTCGGATTTAATTTGTTCGCCGCCTTGTTCATCAGACCGACGACAATAAACGTAATGACGATCATAATCGTTGCGATAACCGACGCGAGGAACCAATCATTCAGCGTCATTGCATTCTGATACAGGAACGTGGATATGACCCGTTCTTTACCTCCCAGCAGCGCAGGTGTCGTATAGGCCGTCAAGCTGCCGACAAACACAAGCGTCGAACCCAGCACAAGGCCCGGAACTGCCAGCGGGAACACGATGCGTCTGAACGCTGTAAACCGGGAAGCTCCAAGGCTCTCCGCTGCCTTGATCAGATCGGTATCGATATTCTCCAGCACACCCACCAGTGAAATAATCATAATCGGCAGGAACAGATGCAAGAGACCAATCGTGATCGAGATCGGTGTATAGAGCAGGTCGAGCGGCTCATTAATCAGACCCATACCCATCAAAGCGTTGTTGACGAGTCCCTTGCGGCCAAGAATGATCATCCAGCTGAAGGAACGAACGACCGGGCTTGTCAGCATCGGGAAGATCGCCAGTGCAATCAGGATCGCTTTCTTACGGGCACTGCGCTTGGCAATATAGTAGGCTGTCGGAAATCCGAGCAAAATACATAGCACCGTCGTCAGTACACTGACCTGCAGCGTAGTCCACAATATTTTCAGAAAATAAGTGTCTTGTAAAAAGTGTTGGTACCCCACAAGTGTCAGGCTCCCATCCTGCACAAAGGTAGAGCCGATCGTCAGCACGATCGGAACCACCATGAACAGCGTCAGAAACAGGAAACCCGGCAAGAGAAGGTAATAAGCATATTTATTCTTCATTTAAGAGGCTCCAATGGGTTTGTTAAGTGCTTCAATAAATTGTTCCAGAAAAGCAGCCTGATTCACTTCCTCACAGACCAGTACATTCGCTTCATGCCCCAGTCGATTCTGGAAGTCGCAGACCATCTGTCCGTCGCACAAGCGGCTCGCCGTCTCTACGTCAACATAATACGCATTCCTTGTTACAAGATCTGGATTAAGCGCCACTCCTACTGCAAGCGGATCGTGCAGAGCGCAAGCACGCACTCCATTCATTTCTTCATAGCGCTTGATGTAAATCGCTGTGCTCTGCGCGACATAATCCTTGATCGCTGGAATGGTGAGACGTTCAATATGAGCTTCCGTCAGCAGCGTCTGGCGCGTCACATCCAGTCCTACTTGAGTGAGCTTAGGGAACCCCGCTTGCAGTACGATACGAGCCGCTTCGGGATCGGCATACGTGTTGTACTCCGCAACCGGCGTAACATTGCCCATCCCTTTCACGACGCCGCCCATGAAGATCACTTCTTTGACATGCTTGACGAGATCCGGCTTCTTGAGCAGCGCAAGCGCGAGATTGGTCAGTGGCCCTGTCATAATGAGCGTCACTTCCCCCGGTCTCTCCATGACCGTCTCGATGATACGGTCTGGCGCAAATCCGCTGTCTGCCTGCTTCTTGGCTGTGAACTCCTTGAGTGCTCCGCCTAGACCATCCTGTCCGTGCACGCGGTGCTCATAATGCGATTTGCGGATAAGGGGGCTCTCCGAGCCGCGATATACAGGAATCTGATCGGCCTGCATGAACTCAAGTATTTTACATGTGTTCTCTGTAGCTTGATCCAGCGACACATTGCCGCATACGGTCGTAATGCACGCAATGTCATCTTTGCGAGTTTGAACCGCCAGCATGATGGCGAGTGCATCATCAATACCTGTGTCTACATCCAGCAGAATCGGATTCATAAGACTCCTCCTTAGTTAGCAATTTCACGGTTCCAGCGGTCTGTCCATACAGCTGCATTGTTGTTAACGAACTCCATGTCCAGAAGCTTCAACTGATCTACCACGTCTGCGCCGTAAGTGATGCCCTCTGCTTCTTCCTCTGTCAGCTTCACGTTCACGTTAACCGGGGAATCCACCTTAGCTTTAGCAGAAGCGGTTTGCACTTCCTCGCTAAGCTGCCAGTTAATGAACTCTTCTGCAAGCTCTTTATTTTTCGATCCTTTTACGACATTTACTGTATTCATTACGGCATACGCGCCTTCACTAGGTGTTACGAACTTCGCTTCAGGCACAGCAGCCTGGATATCCTTGAAGTACATTTCCATGATCGGTCCGCCCGCAATTTCCTCTTGAGCGAACATGTTCACATACTCTGAGGTTTGGCTGTAGAACTTCACCACACCATCCTTCAACTTAGTCAGCTCGGCAAAAGCAGCGTCTTCATTGAATGCGGTATTGCCAGCTACGGTGGATGCTGCATCAAGCACCATAGGGCCTGCTGTTGCTGTGATGTTCGGCAATGTTAGATTTCCGGCGAATTCATCACTCCACAGATCACTCCAGGATGTCACTTCGTTCTTGATCAGGTTCGGATTATAAGCAATGCCCAGCTGCCCAACAGTATAGGCTGGACCGTAATCTTCACCCAGTGGTGCTTTGGCAGAATCATAGATTTGTTCGATGTTCGGGATGTTCGCACGGTCGATCGTTTCAAACAATCCTTCTGCAATCCCTTGCTGTGCATAATAGTCAGACAGGAACACGATATCGACTTGTGAAGTCCCCTGACGGATTTTATTCAGACGTTCTGCGTTGTTACCGACCTCAACGACAATATCAACGTTATGCTCTTCTTCAAACGGAGCGTATACTTGCTCATTGAAGAATTCTTCCGAGAAGCCCCAAGTCGATATGACCAGTTTTTCTTTTGCCGCTCCGCCGCCGTCGCCGCAGCCTGCTAGCAGCATGGAAGCCAGTGCAACACTCGTAATTCCTGTCAGTACCTTTTTCATTGTAAATATCCCCCTCAGAATCTTTTGTCTTTTGTAATATGGCCCAAAATGAAACAAAAAAAAGAAAAGCATCCTTGTCAATGTACAAGAACACTTTTCTTCGTAAACAAAGAAATAGCGACACCCGCTTATAAATTCACTGGTTCTCCTCCAGAGTTGATCCGAAGTTGATTGCCGTTATATATGGGAATTGATTGAGTTGTAGACCCAATCCACACCCTATTGTCAGGACTCTTCGCGCACGATCAGCGTCGTAATCGCAATCTGCGTCGGAGCGTCATAATCTCTCAGCAATGCTTCTATCTCAAGGTTCATCTGCTCCTCAAGCTTGTCCCGAAATATCTTCTTATATAGAAGAGACATTCGAAAATCAACTTCCTGCTTGAGTTCAGGGGCTTCCCCTTCAAGAGCAGCCGAACGAGGTGAACGGCGGTGCTTCGCATAGAAGGTAACAATCCGATCGTCAACACTAGCCTTCAGGAGGGTCGTGCCGAATCCGAATAGCTCCTTAGATACTTCATTATAAATCTGGCACATCTTCTTCTTGTTCTCGTTCGTGTCCAGCTGCATTCAGATACCACCTTTACTATTCGAAAGATACTACCGTACATTCGGACATCTCACAGGTTTGATTATACATAATCATTCGTATTCAAGCAAGACATGAGGAATATTTTACATAAAAGGTTATTAAAACACGAACATTGCCGAGGGTCATTCGCTTATTTTATTCGGAACCGCTGGACTCCTGCTACCCATGCCTACTTTATAAGGTTCTTGCTATGACCAAGAAAACCTCCCGTTAGTGCCCATAAATGTAGTGTGCCTCTAATGGAAGGTTTTCATTTACTTATTCCTGAATCTTTAGCCGACCTCAGTAAGTACGTACATGCCACTTGGGTTGTACAAATAAGGTTCTTCTTCATTAAAACATTCGGGTTCATACTGGCTCGCATACGTTCTACCATAAATCTTGAATTCTTTGCCTGCGCTGCTCTCTTCTTCCGTCTGCGTCAGCAGGCCATACAAGAATTGAGACATGACCTGCATAGAGGCATCCGGATCCGTATCTATGCTGATCGCTGCTTCGGGAAGGCCAAACATCTGCATCCCGCAGGAATAGTAGTATTGTTCATTCTGCCTATAGCTGACAAAGGTATGCAGCAGCTGGTCGACTCTAGCTTCACTTGTCAGCTTGTCCCATTCCTCAGATGTATAGGCTTTGCCTGAATTCTCAATCTTCACCGCGAGCCCGCCGCTCTTCAACAGAAGCTGCACGGCCGGCACGATTTTTTGTACAGCATCCAGGCTGCCCATATAGCTCATCAGATGCAGCACATGGGTATGCTTGTCCAATTTATGCAATGCCTTCTCATTCATCATGCCTCGTTCCGAATAATAGAAGGCTTCTGACAGCTTGGCGTCATGCTCCTGGAATCGAACCTCAAACGCACGATTGTGCTTCGTATCCATCAGCAAATCTTCAGCCAGCACATACTCGCCCCGACTCTTCTTCTGAACCGAACGCTTCAGCTTGTCCCGATCCTTCCACTGACCTGGAATACATATAACTAGCTTATCATTCATTTTTCGTAAAATATCCTTTCTCGTCAACACCTGAAGGTGACTTCCCGTCATCAGCTCCGTGCTTAATCTGCTGTGATGCTTAAGACGTATCCTTTCATTTTACCAAAACAGTGCCTTGAGTAAAAACATAGATGATAGAGAGGCCAGGACTTAGGTTTGCACAAAAAAAAGGGCTGATGATTCCGACCAAGAACAGCCAGTTCGGGAACCATCAGCACTCTTATTCTCTAAAGCAGGTATTAATAACGCTTAGGTGCTGCTTTCTTCGCAAGCTCTACCAGATAGGCAAAGAAGGCATCCGGGTTCGTATCATATACCAGATTTACTGGCTTACCGTTCGGATCGATGACGGTACGTCCTTGACTTGGACCCTCTGGAATGACAGAACAATGAACTACTTTCCGTGTAACCAGGTCTTCTCTACCCACAGCCGCTGTCGTTAATACATCCCACAAATAATAGGTGGAGTTCGTCTCGCTATATACCAGCGGCGGCACTCCGGCATAGCAGTTACCCAGGAAGTCTACACCTTCGTAATTACGGTCCTTTGCCCACAGATTACGCACAGCAGGGGTGAGTGGAACCTTATTTGTGCTCTCAAGTGCCACAAGATCAATCTCAATGCCCGTCTTCCAAATTTGGTATGCGGCCTCCGGATCCCAGTACACGTTCCATTCCGCTGTTCCATCATGCTCTGGCTCCTGAACATTCCCGTTCTCAAATGTACCGCCCATCCAGACCAGACGCTCAATCTTCTCTTCTATCTCCGGCGCCTCCTCAAGCGCACGTGACAGATCTGTTAGCGGACCTGTGAAGAGGAGCACGGTCTTCTCTTCTGTATTGTTCAGTGTCTCAATGATATGTTTGTGTGCAGGCAGCTCCGACAACGGGGCCTCCATGGTGCCTGACTCGTTCAGAATAGGAAGTGCATCTACGAAGTAAGAGTGAATTCTCCAGTCGCTTGGAAAAGGATTCTTACCCCGTGAATTCGATTTTGCCACTTCCACCGGATAGGTGCTGAATCGATCTATAATCTTGCGGCTTGCATCTGTTGCCGGTTCCAAATAACCGTCTGCGGGAATTACAGATACACCCGTTACCTCTACGTTATCCATTTGCAGCAGCATAAATAGTGAAACAAGATCATCAACACCGCCGTCATGGTTAAGATATACTTTTGCCTTCTTTGTCATGTTGTAAATCCCCCTGCTTGTCTAGTCTGATGCTTAAATGTCTGGTTAAACTTCATTCATCTTAAGTCTTATCCTAAGGCAATTGCAACCATTCAGCAGATATTCCTACCTGACCCTATGCAAAAGGGCACGTCAGCTTCACACTTCTGCTAACATGCCCCTTATTATATAATTTTTTACATTTGTTTTTGTTTAACTGCCGTCTGGGACTCTTCCTCACGAGTCAGCTTGCCTGGCCAGAAGGCCCATTTCCCCAGCACCGTAGTTATAGCCGGTACAATCAATGGCCTTACGATGAAGGTATCCAGCATCACACCAATTGCTGTAATGATACCGAACTGCACAAGCACCTGTATCGGCAATGTTGTCAAGACAGCAAAGGTCCCGGCCAGAATAAGTCCAGCGGAAGTAATCACTGAGCTGGTCTCTCCGACCCCTTCCTTGATGGCCTGTTTGAGCGGCATTTGCTTACGCTTCTGCCAGATGCTTGAGACCATAAAGATGTTGTAGTCCTGTCCAAGCGCGATAAGGAAGACGAAGGCATACAGCGGAATCGCTCCTTGAATCGCATCTGCACCAAGACCGTAATGAATAATAATCCAGCCAAGGCCGAGTGCCGAGAAGTACGACAGAATAACTGTCGCCATCAAGTAGATGGTCGCAACGATAGAACGCAGGTAGAACAGCAAGAGCAAGCTGATCAATCCGATAACAACCGGTATGATGACGTCGGAGTCACGATTACTAGTCACCTCAGAATCATACTGCATCGCGGTCTGTCCACTGATCCAGACGTTGTTCTCCGGGTTAGATATGCCAGCTGCCGCAAGTGACGCTTCGGCCTCTGCTCTGAGATCCGGAATGTGCTGCATGGCTTCCATGGAATACGGGTTGATCGTCAATTCTACATCATACCCTGCAATTTGGCTGTTCTCTGCCCCTTGCTGCGGCTCAGAAACAACGTTCACATAGTCAAGCTCGGCCAGACGATCAGGAAGGTCTACATCCTCTCCCTTGGTATCCACCATAATCTTGACCGGAGCAAGCTCTCCCTCAGAGAATTGCTCTCCAATGATCTTAAAGCCTTCGCGGGAAGGTACATCCTCCGGGAAGGATGACAACAGATCGTAAGTATATTTCACCTGCGGTGCGAAGGCAGCGAACACACTTAGCAGCACTACTGCCGATATGATAACTGTCCAAGGACGTGTTGTGACAATATTACCGATTTTGCTCTCTTTCTGCTTACGTGGAGCGGGAGCCGGCTTACCCTTCTTCTTCGCATGAGCAGCAGCAAGTTCAGGCGTTCTTGGCACGAATGGATAGAAAGACACCCGGCCAAAAATAGCAAGCAGTGCTGGAATCAGCGTCAGGCTGGCGATGAGCATGATCAGAATAGATAGACTGAACGGAACCGCGAAACGCTGATAGGCCCCATACTCCGCGATAAGCAGCGAGAACAGAGAAATAACAACGGTCAGCCCGCTCATGGCGATCGCGCCCGAGGAATTCATAATCGCTCGGAACAAAGCCTTCTTCTTATCGGATTCATGCCATAACAGCTGACGAAATCTTGAGATGATAAACAGGCAGTAGTCCGTACCTGCACCAAACAGGAGCACCAACATAATGGAAACGGATTGAGAATCCACAGTTATAATGCCCTGGTCAGCCAGTATACCTAACAAAGGACTTATCACCAAATAGGCAAATCCAACACCGATCAGCGGAATGATCGCCAAGATTGGAGATCGGTAGATCAGTAACAGAAGAATCAGTACGATGAGAACAGTTGCGATGAGCAAGGATACATCCGCATCCTCGAACAACCCGGTAGCATCAATAGAGATGCCGACGGGTCCGGTTACACGTGCACTCAGCTCGTCACCATTGATATCGGCTTCAAAAGGACTCGCGCCATATAACTCCTCAGCCTTGACCTCCAGCTGTTTGATTCCTTCCTCCAGAGCAGCCGCATCCGCAGCTTCATCAAAGAACACAGGAAGTATAATCGTGCTGCGGTCTTCAGACAGCTGGGCATCCAGTGCCGGTGGCGGCAGCTCATGCAGCGGAACAACCTGGCTCTGATTAGCCACAGGCTCGCTTGTCAGTTCTTCGGTAAGCTGCTGAAGGTTGGTTAAATCCTCATCCTGCAGCCCACCCTCCCGGTGCCACACGATTAGTGCCGGAACACCTGTATTATTCGGGAATTCCTGAGCAGCAAGGCGCTCAGCCTGTACGGATGCCTTGTCATCGGCAAGGTTCTCCGCATTGTTATTCTCACGCTCTCCTACGGCAGGCAGCGTCAGGTTAAGAACGAGAGCGAGGACGATCCATACGAGGAGCGTAATCCACTTGCTTCGATTTCCTGCAACCCATTTACCATAATTCGGGCCGGATTCATGCATTATAGTCTCTCCTTTTTGTATATTGCTTTTTTTTGAATTCAATTCATAACACCGACTCATTTAACTTGAATAAGGAAGCAATTAAGAATATGATCAAAGCAATTATATATACCGGAAGGTTAATTATCAAGTTTAATTTTGATAAAATCCGCATCTTGTCATAAACTGTTCACAGGAGGTTTCATATGAAAAATACACAAACCCCGCGTACGCCGGGCAGACCCAAGCAAACCAATGACCAAGTTCCGATTCAGGAGACGATACTCAGGACGGCCTCTATACTCTTCATGGAGAACGGTTATGAGCCGGTATCGCTTGCTCAAATCGCCAAAATATGTAATGTGACCAAGGCATCCATTTACTATCATTTCACTAGCAAGCCTGAGCTCTTCAAGATCTCTGTGACGACCATGCTGACGAATGGGTACAAGCATACAGCTAGGTTCCTTGAAGAAGCCGATACATTTGAACAAGGGCTGCTTCGCGTTGCCGAGGCCAAGATCGCTAGGCCACACGCCGAAATGGAAACAATTATGCGTGAAGCTGAGGCATTCTTGAGCCCAGAGCAGATCAAGGAAATTCGAGATGCAGAACACCGCATCTATGAAGTGATGTCTGTTCATTTTGAGAAGGCTATGGAACAAGGTGTGCTTAAGAAGGGCAATGCCATGCTTCTCGCCCAGGCTTTCACTGCAATGCTGATGCTTGGCAACCGGGAGGACACAAGAATCCAGTACCCAGCCCCGCTTGATCTTGCACAAGCGCTGGTTCAATTGTTCCTGCAAGGTGCTGCGCAGCAATAAAGAACGGAGCTCATCACGAGTCTCCGTTCCTTGGCATTAGAAATTTTAGTCTCTGCTCAAGCACTTTTATTTCAGCCGGTGCAGAGAGATAGACTTCTCCATCCGTATCTGCCGGCATCTCTACTTCTGTCTCCAAATGAATATGACTCGCCTTGAAATATTTCAGGCTGTCATTATGCGGCTCCCACCTGCCTTCGGGCTTTCTTGCCAGCAGTTCCCGTAGAAGAGGGATACCCGCCTCGCGTATGATGAGCACATCAAACTGTCCATCCGTAAGCGAATCCTTGGCAAATGGCAGTGTGCTGGTGCCTAGAGATCTGCCGTTCGATACATAGATCATCACAGCCTCATCTTCGATCTGTGTGCTCTCCGTCTTCAGCTGATAACGAAAAGGTTCGGCAGCCCGAATCGTCTGCAGTGTGCTGATGAAATAACTGAGCTTGCCGAGTGATCCTTTGAGTAGGGGATCAATATTCGCAGAGGTCTCTGTTATGATTCCAACACCGAAAAAATTGGTGAATACCCGATTGTTAGCCATTCCAAGATCCAGGCTTACCGCATCTCCGTGAATCAAAGCCTCCGCTGCCTCCGGCACATGGATCGGAATACCGAGCGTACGTGCAAGATCGTTACATGTCCCGCCCGGCAATATGCCCGCTACAGGTGGCCGATGAAGCTGTGCCAGCCCGTTAATGCATTCATGAACTGTACCGTCACCGCCCAGAATAAAGACCGCATCCACATCTTCGCCCCGCTGCCGGCATATCTTCTCCCCATCGCCCGCTGCCTGTGTCTTCATGACAACAAGCTCTGGAATAACAGGGGCCAGCGCAGACACCGCTCCGCCGACCATACTCATTGCCGAACCCGCCGCTTCGTTATGGATGAGGAGAGCTTTTTGAATATCCATGCTTATCTCCTCCCCACCAAAATCACATCTTACTTTTATATCTACCCTAAATGAGGAAGAAATAAAACAAGCTCAGCGCTGCAGACGATGAACGGATCGCTTTATTGTGCACCCCTTGGATTATTTATGGACCCCACAAACAACCAGGCTCCCGTATCCTCATCCTCAATAACTGTAAAGAAGGGCCGATTGATATTCATCACTTTGGTATCTGCGACCATTGCCCCTGATTCTTCCATAGCCACGGAAGTCGCTGCCGCTGCCTCGGAGCCCTTTTCATTCACTTCAAGCACGGCTTTATGCTGTATATCGCTGATGAATAAATCGCCCTCTGACATCCGAGAGAAGTCAGCATCTTCAAAAGCCGACTTCATCCCCATATTCATGAATGGGTCCACAAGCCCTGCTTCATATTCGACCTTGTATTTCGGCATGGAGAGCTGAATCCGATGTTCATCGAATGGAGCGGCAAATACTTCAGGCTGCTGTATCAGCTGCTTCATGGTGTCATCCAAGCTCTTGCCCTCAGCCGGCAGAATCACCAGCATGTTCATGCTTGAATCACGATAAGGCAGACGAACGGCCTGCCAGTCCTCTGACTCCTTATACCCATACGGATTGGTATCGTGCATCATCGGTATGTTCAGCTCCGTACCATCCCCGGTTGTAAAAGCTCCCTCCTTGGTTAGATTCTCATCGAAGGTGTACAGCCAGGTTCCTTTGAAATACAGGGCATTCAGCAAATAAGCCCGCACCGCGCTGTCCAGAGGCTCGCTCAGCATCTTGTCTATCAGACCTTCTGTTCTCTCACTGACCCAGGTATTGATGGAATTCATGGCTTCCTCGGAAGACAACTCTGCTTCCAAGATCTCAGCTCCATAGCTGGTTCCTGCCGTTTCAAGAAACGCCGGTTTTAAGGTATAGCCCGCATCTACCCAGACCGAGTTTGCTGTCATCAGCTCCACCCCTTGACCAGGGCTGTTCAGAAGCTGCATATATATCCGGCTGGCCTCATTCACCTCTTCCATACTTAAGCCGGTAAGCCCAAGTACTTCTGCCATTTCCTGCTCCGTTACACCATTGGAGCCGGTATAAGCAAGCGTTAAGGCAGAGGCAATACTGTAGGGTGAGATCAATACATTCTTAGGTGCAGCTTCCTGATCTCGAAGCTCCTCCATCAGCTGGATACCCAGTGTATTCTGCGATTTAATCAGTACCGGATCTAGTGCTGCAGCCAGCCGATCACGCTCCTCTGTACTCATCTGATCGACCTTAGCAGGTAACGTGGACAGGCTTTGCGGGATTTCTTCCCCCATGTCTGCCTGAGGTGCACAAGCACTTAAACCGAGCACAAGCATAATGGCCAGAAACGATCGATTCACTGCCTTCTCTCTCTTCGTCATTAGCATCCTAATCATCCCCCTTTTTTAGGTAGACTCTCACGGCAGCAGAATAGTTCCAATATATAATGGGATTTTTTCTTTGTTTCTAGCGTGTCTTAGAGCGCTCAATAGGGTAATGAAGCTGTAAAATGATGTCCATCGACGAGGAGGAGTGTTTCTATGATTCCAGCAACGCTTGAAGAACTTGAAGCCATTCGCAAAGAATGCCGTTCCATGGTAAATACAAGAGCCTTCGCATCCGGCGGCACTGCGCTTGTACCGATTCCCGGAACAGATGTTGTCGCGGATGTAGGCATGCTGATGCAGCTCCTGCCTGCCATTAATGATAAATTTGGCTTGTCCGAGAAGCAGCTCAGCGGTATGGATGCAGAATCCAAGGCTGCAGTGTATGGACTTGTTATGTCCATGGGGAGCGCGGTAATCGGTAAGCTCATCACCCGGGAGCTCGTCATCAAGCTGCTCCAGAAGGTTGGCGTACGGATGGCGGCCAAACAAGCGGCACGCATTATCCCGATCGCCGGTCACGCTTTATCTGCAGCGCTGAGCTTCTCTGCCATGCGGTATGTTGGCAATAAGCATGTAGAGGATTGCTATAATGTCGCCAGACAGCTGATCGAGCAGAGAAGAGCGAAAGAGCTGGAAATACCGGCAGACGCTGTTATTGTAGACACGGTTAAAGTATGACCTGATCCAAGCTGTCCGTCATAATCATGCTGCTTGCGAGAACAAAAAAAACACACTGTACCTCTTGGGAGGAGCGCTCTTGCTCATTCAAGAGAGTACAGTGTGTTTTATCTATTGAGATGAATCCATCTCATAACAGCCTAAGCTTGCCAAAATTTACGTTAATCAGCCTACCTCTGTAAACTGGCTGTTATATAGCTCTGCATAGAATCCATTTGCCACAAGCAGCTCCTGATGGGTCCCTTTCTCAATTACATCCCCATGGTTCATGACGAGAATAACGTCAGCATCCCGAATCGTTGACAGTCTGTGGGCAATCACAAAGCTGGTGCGATCCTTCATCAACTCATTCATCGCCTGCTGAATCAAGGTCTCTGTCCGGGTGTCGACCGAGCTTGTCGCTTCATCGAGAATAAGGATGGAAGGATTCGCAAGAATGGCACGGGCAATCGTCAACAGCTGCTTCTGGCCTTGTGAGATATTAGATGCTTCTTCATTGAGAACCGTTTGATACCCATCTGGCAGTGTGCGGATAAAATGATCGGCTCTAGCTGCAACAGCTGCTTGCCGCACCTCTGTCTCCGAAGCTCCCTCACGGCCGTATGCAATGTTGTCATAGATTGTGCCGTTGAAGAGCCATGTATCCTGCAGCACCATGCCGAACATGCTCCGCAGTCTGCTCCGCGGCATATCCGTAATATCCACACCATCGATTCTAATGGTGCCACCTTGTACTTCATAGAAGCGCATGAGCAGGTTAATAAGTGTTGTCTTGCCTGCCCCTGTCGGTCCTACGATGGCCACCGTCTGTCCCGGCTTCACATCGACATTCATATCAGTGATGAGCGGCTTGTCCTCGCTGTAGCCAAATTTTACATGCTCGAAGGTTACTGCACCCTGCACCTTGCTTGAAATACGGGCTGTATCCTGTTCAGGCACTTCTTCTGTTTCATCCAGCAGCTCGAACACGCGCTCGGCCGAAGCCACCGTGGATTGGATGACATTCGCAATGTTAGCCAGCTGATTGATCGGCTGAGAGAACTGACGTGAATATTGAATAAACGCCAGGATACTTCCGACATCCAGTGACCGTGTCGATACGAGAATTCCCCCAACCACACAGATCAGCACATAGCCAATGTTTCCGATGAACATCATGAGCGGCATGATCAGACCAGAAATAAACTGGGCCTTCCAGCCAGTCTCATAGAGCTCCTCATTGATCTTGTCAAAATCGCGGATCGACTGCTCTTCCCGTCCAAAGGCTTTAATGACATTATGCCCGGTGTACATCTCTTCGACATGACCATTCAGCTCCCCGAGCCTCTTCTGCTGTCCTACAAAATATCCCTGTGACCGGGAAGCGACTACGGCAACCACGATTAAGCTGAGCGGCAGTGTAAGCACTGTAATCAGTGTCAACAATGGACTGATCGTCAGCATCATGACGATGACACCGACCAATGTTACAAACGAGGTAATGAACTGCGCGAGACTCTGCTGCAGCGTATTGCTGATATTATCGACATCATTTGTAGCCCGGCTGAGGATTTCCCCGTGTGTTCTTCCATCAAAATATTTGAGCGGAAGCCGTGACAGCTTGTCGTTAATCTGCTCCCGCATCTCAAATACAACACGCTGCGAGACGCCGGCCATGAGATACTGCTGTATATAGGCAAACAGCGAACTCAATAGATACAAGGCACCAAGCCACATCAGAATTCTGGCAATCTCTACGAAATCAATAGCCGCATTCGGATCAAACAGCGGCTCGGATAAAATATTTGTCGCCACCGCCATTAGTTTAGGTGAAACAATGGTAAACACCGTGCTTAGAATAGCCATAATAAACACAACGATTAATATAGTGTTTTGCGGCTTCAGATAACGAACCAGCCTCTTCATTGTGCCTTTGAAATCCTTGGCCTTCTCAACTGGTCCACGACCGGGATGGCCCCCTGGATGCTTCGGCCCTGCCATGCTGGACGTGTTTTGCGAAGCTTTACTTTTACGACTCATGCAATCTCCTCCTCTGACAGCTGTGAGGACACAATTTCTCGGTATACCTCACTATTTCGGAGCAGCTCGTCGTGAGTTCCACTGCCTACGACTACGCCTTCATCCATAACTAGAATCCGATCTGCATCTCTTACCGTGCTTACCCGCTGGGCAACGATAATGACTGTTGAGTTGACGGTTTCGTCAACAAGAGCAGCTCTAAGCTTGGCATCCGTCTTATAATCTAGAGCGGAGAAGCTGTCATCGAATACATAGATCTCGGGTCTGCGCACCAAGGCTCTCGCAATAGACAGACGCTGCTTCTGTCCCCCAGATACATTGCTGCCTCCTTGCGAGATGATACTCTCATATCCTTCCTCCATCCCGCCGATAAATTCTGCGGCCTGAGCGACCTCTGCAGCATGCCGAATCTCTTCCTCGGTTGCATCCTCCTTGCCGTAACGGATGTTGTCTGCAATGGTACCTGTGAATAGTACGGCTTTCTGCGGGACATATCCGATCTTCGAGCGCAGCTCTTGCTGAGAAATATCTTTTACATCGATGCCATTGACGCGAACACTGCCTTCGGTGACATCATAGAAGCGCGGGATCATCGCAAGCAGCGTGGATTTGCCTGACCCTGTGCCGCCAATAATGGCAGTAATCTCTCCTGGCTGTGCCGTGAAGCTGATATCCTTAAGTGCATATTCCTCAGCGCCTGGATATTTAAACGACACGTTATCGAATTCAAGAGTTCCATGCAGCTGACCTGCCGGCTTGGACACTTCAGGATCTGCAAGCTCCGGCTTCATTGTCAGTACTTCATTGATCCGTGCCGCAGAAGCTGCTGCCCGGGGCAGCATGACGAAGATGATCGACACCATCAACAGAGAGAACATGATCTGCATGGCATATTGAATAAACGCCATCATATTCCCTACCTGGATCTCTCCCGTGTTGATCCGAAGACCGCCGAACCAAATAATAGCGATGACAGAGAAGTTCATCACCAGCATCATAACCGGCATCATAAAGGCCATAATCTTGTTCACCTTGATCGCGGTATCTGTGAGGTCACCATTGGCCTCGGTGAAGCGCTCCTTCTCGTACCCGGTACGATTGAATGAACGGATGACCCGAATGCCTGTCAGCTGCTCGCGCAGAACGAGATTCAGACGATCCAGCTTCTTCTGAATGGCCTTAAAGAGCGGCAGCCCCTTGAAGGCAATCAGGGCAATGGCTCCTGCAAGGATTGGAAGCGATACAACAAGAACAAGAGACAGCTTCGCATCTTGGGATATGGCCATTACAAGACCACCTATAAACATCAGCGGTGCACTAATCATCATCCGCAGCATCATCAGCAGCACGTTCTGAACCTGAGTAATATCATTTGTTGTTCTGGTGATGAGCGAAGCTGTTCCCACCTGGTCAAACTCATGAAGAGAGAAATTCTCAACATGTCTAAACAAACGGCTGCGAAGATCACGTGCAAATTTGCCTGTAACCTGGGAGGACAGGAAGCTTACAAGAATAGAGCATACAGTACCCAGCAGTGCAACAATGAGCATTACACCGCCAATACTCCATATGTAAGAAACGTCCCCATCTGGTATTCCAAAATTGACGATATCAGACATTAGTGTAGGCAAGAATAAATCAGATAACGATTGCAGCAGAAGCAAAAAAACGACGATCGATACACCCGCCTTATACGGATTCAGCATCCGCAGCAGTTTCATCATGTGTGATCACTTCCTTTTGTTGAAAATCTATCTTTGCAGTGCGGGTCAGTGCTTGTCCGCTTCTGTTCCTTATACTCGTACACCCGAGTCAGTAATTTCGCTAATTGAGCACTATCCTCTTCACCTAGATATTCAATCATTTCCTTCATATTGCTAATGAGCTCGCGGTGAACACCCCGGACAGCCTCCCGCCCGGCTTCAGTGATGGTAATCCGCATCACTCTGCGATCGGCTTCATCCATTCTTCTCTCGACTAAGCCCTGCTCCTCCAGTCCCTGAATGACAGGAGTAATGGTCGGCGCCTTGACCCGCATAATTTCACTGATCTCGGATATCTTAAGCCCTTCAAGCTGATCCTTGGTCGTTGGTCCATTCTCTTGAAAATCCGTAATCATCCGCCCGACCACAGCAGGATCGTGCTTCTCAGGCGTTTCCTTCCCCCGGATTAAAGTAACCAGGAGCACAATTTCGCTCGGATTGCGGCCTTCCGTCTTAGGCTGCTTCCAATTGCTGCGGTTAAATCTCATAAATGCAAAGAGTAGATTTTGTGCAAGTATATCCTTCTCTTTCAATGCCTCACCCACTTTTTTTATTTGAACAAAAATCATTGCGATATTGCGATAGATCGAATTAATTAGGTCTCCTAATTAATTATAAATCCATGCAGATTATATGCTTTTGCACGCCTAAGTGTCAAACCGGAACCTTGCAGGATTTTGCTGATCCTTAAGTTATATATTGGCTGTTCTTGGACCGTCACATTCTCTTCATTCCATATAAAAAAAGACGACTGTGGCTCTATAGCCACAGCCGTCCCTCCGCGGATCTGTCATCCATAACTTTTTCTCACTGCTCACCGCATTCATTTCAGCACCAGCATTTACTCTACTATACCTTGCTGTATGCACTCTCAAAGTTAAAATAAGTCCGTGCATTCTCGTAGGATATGCCCTGTACAATACTGCCGAGCAGCTCAAGGTCATGCGGCGCCTCTCCGTCCTCTACCCATTCTCCAAGCAGATTGCACAGCAAGCGCCGGAAGTACTCATGCCGTGTATAGGACAAGAAGCTTCTTGAATCGGTCAGCATGCCGACAAATCGACTGAGCAGACCGACGTTAGACAATGCCTTCATCTGGGCGAGCATGCCATCCTTCGTATCGTTGAACCACCATGCCGCACCGAGCTGGATTTTGCCAGGAATACCGTCACCCTGGAAGCTGCCAGCGATCGCAGCCAGCACTTCATTATCACGAGGATTGAGAGAGTACAGAATCGTTCTTGGCAGCGCATCCTCACTAGCCAGTCCATCCAGCAGCTTCACCAGTGGACCGGCAAGCGGGCTGTCATTGACGGAGTCATAACCAGTATCCGGGCCAAGCAGTCCGAGCATACGTGAGTTGTTGTTTCTTGCTGCATTGATATGGTATTGCATTGCCCAGCCGCGTGCCGCATACAGCTTGCCGAGGAAGATCAGTGTGTAAGTCTTATACTTCTGCTCCTCCAGCAGACTAGCCTTCTCGCCATTTAACACCTTGGCGAAGATGCCAGCTGCTTCCTCGCGGGTTGCTTCCGCATACGGTACATAGTCGAGCGCATGGTCGGATACACGTCCTCCAACAGAATGGAAATAATCTACTCTTGCCTCCAGCACCTCAAGAAACGTATCGTAGTTCGTAATTGAACGTCCAGCAGTCTGCTCCAAGCGGGAGAGCCACTCCCCGAACCCTTCGCGGTTAATCTCAAGCCCCTTATCAGGACGGAATGAAGGCAGCACCGCGGTATCAAAACCATTCAAGCCCCGAATCGCTGTATGATATTCCAGCATATCCGCAGGATCATCTGTCGTGCAGACTACCGTTACTTTGGATTTGGTAATCAGGTCACGAGCACCAAAGCCTTCACCGTTCAGTTTGGCATTTACTTTCTCCCAGATGACCGGTGCATTCTTCTCGTTAATCAGCTCATAGACGCCGAAGAAACGCTGCAGCTCCAGGTGTGACCACGCATATACCGGATTGCCGATCGTCATCGGCACCGTTCTTGCCCAAGCGAGGAACCGATCGTAATCGCTGACTCCCTCGCCTCCTGTTACATACTTCTCTTCAACGCCGTTTGCCCGCATCAGCCGCCATTTGTAATGATCGCCGTACAGCCAGGCTTCGGTTACATTGCGAAACGTTTTATTCTCATAAATCTCCTTGGGACTCAGGTGGCAGTGATAATCAATAATCGGCATATCCTTTGCATACTTTTCGTACAGCTCAATCGCTGTATCATTCGTAAGTAGAAATTGCTCATCCAAAAAAGACTTCATCTTCCTTGCCCACTCCCTTAAGGTTGATTTTGGTTCGTTCAGGTTTATTTCTGCTCTCAAACTCTAACCTACACCCTTTCCCAAGAAAGTTCAACAATAAAATGAGAACGCTAACAAAAATGTATACTGAATGGACATGTGCGTACGCTCACTGACATTTTTCGTGAATTCATGCAATGTAAATGACTGTTGGCTGACATGTCGGCATGATATAAACCGAAGGACTTATATAGAAAATTTTGTTTCAGGGAGGGATTCTGATGATCTATATACCCTTGATTGAAGCAGCTAAAGGTATTATGAAATGGATTCAGGTGAATAACTTTTTCTGAATTTTAACGTTCTTCTATATTGGGAACAGTATAATTGAAGAAAAAAGAAAATGAGGTGTATCGGACAAATGCAAATTACATTTCTGGGGACGGGAGATATGTTCAGCTTCGAACAAGACCACAACAGCGCGATGATCCTGTATAATGACACTCGGCTCATTATTGACTTTCCTGAGTCGAACGCGAAGGTGCTGTATAAGATGGGAATCAAGCTGGATGAGATCAAGGACGTGTTTATTACCCATCTGCACGATGATCACATCAATGGCCTGCAGCAGCTCGGTTATTACGCGCAAGTATTTGGTGAGCAGAAGCCTAGGCTCTACATCCACGAAGATTTAATGGAGCAGCTCTGGCGCTCGCTAGAGCCTGGCATGCGTTATACCGTACAGGGTGAGCGCACCCTGGAAGACTATTTCGAGCTGGTTCCGCTGCGGGAACAGAAGCCCTTCAGCATTGGAGGCGTTACATATGAGCTTACGCTCACGAAGCATGT
The DNA here is from genome assembly GCF_042684905.1 of Paenibacillus shunpengii. Taxonomy (NCBI): domain Bacteria; kingdom Bacillati; phylum Bacillota; class Bacilli; order Caryophanales; family Paenibacillaceae; genus Paenibacillus; species Paenibacillus shunpengii. Next base: position 296,903 of record NZ_JBHUMJ010000011.1, read on the forward strand.
ACCCGGCATGCTGAGCTGTGGATTGTATGCTCCCGGGCTATTCTATTACAGCGGTGATGCGACGATGGATTCCGAGCTGCTTGAGCGCATTGCTGATGATGTGCAGATTATTTTCTATGAGTGCCATCTGCAGGACGTGACCATCTCATCGCATACCCATTTGGACGACATCAAGTCTCTACCGCTGCCGATCCAGGCCAAAACGCTGCTCATGCATTACCACGACGGCTATGCGTCACCTGATGCCCGCAAACAATTTAACAAGGGTGCTGTGTCCAAGCTCGTAGAACCGCTGGAGGTGATTCGGCTGCATGAACAATAATCCACAGAACTCCCCCGATGAGAAGCATACTTCAACAGGCCTGCTATCTAAAAACTCTTTCTACATGGTCATGATCGTTATTCTTTTGGTCATTCTCACCATAAGTATTATCATGAGCTCTCTGGGGATTAACATTGCAGTAACTCTCTCGATCTTAATGAGCTGTGTTGAGTGGATGACGAAATTCATCCTGCCCTGGATCTTCCTTTTCTACTTCATCAAGCTCGTCCACAGCTACACTAGATCGAAGCAGGGTTAATCTGCTTGTACTCCCTCCACTCTTCAGGCAGCAAGGAACGGTAAGGCTCCTGTGCGAAGCGGTCATCGACCAGCACGAGCACACCCTCGTCCTCCTCCGTACGGATGAGTCTCCCGCCTGCCTGAAGCACTTTGTTCATTCCCGGGAAAACATAAGCGTAATTAAACCCGTTTCTCCCGGTCTGGTTGAAGTAATCCCGCAGCATATTGTTCTCCAGTCCAATCTGAGGCAGACCCGTACCTACGACGATTACACCGTTCAGCCTGTCGCCGGGAAGATCAACCCCTTCGGAGAATACGCCCCCGAGCACTGCAAACCCCAGCCGCGTGCGCTCAGGATTCGGCTGGAAGCCGGACAGGAAGGCATCTCTCTCCTCCTCGCTCATGGAAGACTGCTGTATGATGGCATCTACACCCTTGCCTTCATCCTGAGTATAGGTTTCATACACTTCCTGCATATAGGAATAGGACGGGAAAAAGACGAGCAGATTTGTCCCCGGCCGCTCCTCCGCGATCCGCTGCAGAAGTCTGGCGATGGCTCCCTTCGACCTCTCCCGGTCATTGTATCTGACCGACAGCGGTACCAGCCGTACATCGAGCTGATCCTTGCTGAACGGCGAAGGAATGCTGAGCGTATAATCCTCTTCGCCAGCACCCAGCATATCCCGGTAATAATTCATCGGTGACAGCGTGGCAGAGAAATGAATGATAGACCGGTAGCCTTTGCCTGCCTGCCGAAGCAGCTCCGAAGGATCGAGACAATACAGCTTGATTCGGAAGTCACTGCGGATGATCTCCGCATATGTCAGGTAGTGATCATCATAGAGCTTAGCCATTCGAATAAAGTTCTGGGCCGCGAAATACGTGCTAAGCAGCTCTTCCTGCGCTTCGAGACTGACTCGATCTGCAGAAGAGCCGGAGACCAGCTCAATTTCTGCTGTCTCTACGAACTTTTCCAGCCGCTTGATCAGTTCTTCCGGCAGCTCAGACTGAATGATCCGCCCCTCGCTGTTACAGTTGTTCTTGACTGCGTACAGGAACGAGTTAACCTCTCCGGCCGTTCGGGATACCCCTTCATTAGCCGTCTTGTACTCATCCTTGATCCCGAGAAAGACGGATTTGACGAGCTCCGCCGAGAACATATTCCGGCCTCGATCGACCAGATTGTGAGCCTCATCGACCAGTACGGCCGTCTGCTTCTTCTGGTCCTCAAATAAGCGCTTCAAGGACACTCGGGGATCAAAAATATAATTATAGTCGCATACGACCGCATCCGCCGCGTAAGCAATGTCGAGCGAATATTCAAACGGGCACACCTGGTGCTTGCGGGCATATGCTTCAATAACCGGCCTAGTCATGATCGTCTCGTGCTTCATAATATCCAGAACCGCCCCGTTGATCCGGTCGTAATATCCTTCGCACATCCTGCACTGCCCGGCATCACATGCTTCCTCTTCCTTGAAGCAGATTTTGTCCTTGGCGGTGATCGTCACCGAGTTCATATACAGCCCTTGTGCCTGCATTCGCGCAAAGGCTTCCTCCGCCGTTGCCCGGGTCGTTGTCCGTGCCGTCAAATAGAAGATTTTGCTGATATGTCCTGCTCCGACTGCCTTGACAGCCGGGAATAAAGTCGACATCGTCTTGCCAATTCCTGTCGGCGCCTTCGCCATCAGCCCGGCACCTTCGGAGATCGTTTTGAATACAGCACCTGCCAGCTTGCGCTGTCCCGCACGGTAGGAAGGAAAAGGAAAGCCAAGCGCTTCAATGGACGGCTGGCGCTTCTCTTCATGCTCCCTCAGCATCTCCGCATAAGGCGCATAAGCTTCAACAACTTCTCGTGCAAAGATCTCAAGCTCTTCTATAGAGTGGGTAACCAGCATTCTCTTCTGCTCACCGCTGCCTGTCCGTACATAGGTCAGCTGAATCTGCATGCTTGAGAGTCCCTCTGCCTTGGCATACATATAAGCATACATTTTACCCTGTGCCCAGTGAACCGGAAGCCCGCCACCCAAGTCCTCAAGCGGAGCTGCTGTCGACTTGATCTCATCAATCGTCCATGCCCCGTCCAGCTGAATAAGTCCATCGCATCTCCCTTCCACCTTGAATAGAAGATCTCCGCAGGGGATCTGGCCCTTGAGAAATACTTCCTTTTGATCCGTATCTGCATAGGTCTTCTGAATGCTCTGATGAATCCGGGTCCCTTCGTGCATCGTCGCATTCGTCCGGAATCCGCCCGTAATGCTGCCGCTTCGATATACATACTCCACCAGAGGTCTGACAGATATAGAAATTTCATATGGCATGCGTTTCACCCGTTCCTGTTCATTTTCGTCTTCTCACTGTATCAAAATGAAGGTGAAGATACCAGTTCTCTAAGCAGCTTATCCGTATTCGTAAAAGATCGACAAAAACCCCTCTTACGACCACTTGAACGATAGCAGCCAGAGAGGGGTTCTATGAACAATTCGCATGAATTCACTTAAATTCACTTTACTTCTTCGTTTCCTTATAAGGCACGTAATCGGGATAGTCGGTAATAATTCCGTCTACCCTTAGATCAAGCAGGTAGTCCGCTTCCTCTCGGCTGCGCAGTGTCCAAGCATAAATCTTCATTCCTCTAGCATGGATTTGACGAACAAGTGAATGCTCTACTGCATAGATATGTGGATTTACATACGAAGCATAGGCTCGGTATTCATCCAGCTTGTCGTTATCCAAATCTGCAGGATCCTCGATCAGCACACCCGTCGGTACGGTAGGCAGCATATCATGGAATGTCGCCATGGATTCATGGTTAAAGGACTGAACGATCACCTGCCCGGGCCCCATTTTGTCATATCCGTACTTGATCAAGGAGTCCGCCACTTGTCTCTCGATGCCGGGATACAGCTCAGGTGCCTTCAATTCTATGAGAAACCCGATATTCTTACCTCTGTAATGCGCCAGAACCTCTTCGAACGTAGGAATCTGCTGGCTGCTATACTCTCCTCCGAACCAGCTTCCTGCATCCAGGCTTCTCAGCTCCTCCAGCGTATGCATTCTGACTTCTCCCGTCCCACTTGTCGTCCGATCCAATGTGAGATCATGAATGACGACGAGCTCTCCATCCAGGCTCCGCTGTACATCCAGCTCGATCATACTTGACTGCATTCGGTATGCTAATTCAAAAGCAGCCATCGTATTCTCCGGCGCGTACCCCGCTGCTCCCCGATGGGCAACAACTACCGGATCAGCCGAGTTGGCAGCGGCAATATGATCTGTATCTCCACCAATTCCGATGATGGAAGCGATAAGCAAAGTTCTCAAGGTTTTGACCACGCCCGACTCACCTCTCCTTTTTTTTACCTCAACATAACAGGAGAATGTAAAGACCTATCATCATCTGCTGTATATGAATGTAAAGATTTTGAGTTTACTGTTATATACCCGGAATCCATTTCATAATACCTGTATCGTTATTGTTTCCATTGATCTGTTTAGTAAATAGAGAAGAGAATAAGCTATGCTATATTGGATATTGAACATTTTAAATAACAGGAGGTCTAAAGCGATGTATCTATATTTTTTGTCATCACCAATATCGGATGCACTTAAGGAGCACCCTTATTTCACGCTTCAGAATGATGAAGACACACGTTATGTGATCGAACTCGATGCTATGGTCGACAACGACCCGGCCATTCCTGCCTATGAAGCGATTGATGCAAGCGGAAGCCTTAGCGGAAGCAAGTTTATTGTCATGAACAATATTCCGGTCACAGACGATGGAAGAGAAGCATTTGAAGCGAGATTTATGAACCGTGCTCGAAAAGTAGAAGATGAGCCAGGCTTTGCAGGTATCCGCGTGCTTCGTCCGCTGAACAGCGATACGTATGTCATCCTTACCGCATGGGATTCCAAAGCAAGCTTTGAGGCTTGGCAGCAATCCCAGGCCTTTGCCCATGCTCATCAGAAGCGTGATTCTCAAGAAGGTCTGAAGGCTCAAGCTCCTTCAATCTTTGCCCGTCCTTCGTTTATTACGACGTACACGGTGGAATAATCTGATGAAAGACTAACACGATCCTCATGTAAGCCCGTATTACCTGATCCTGATCCTTTAGGGCTGGTGAATGCGGGCTATTTTACATTCATTTCCCACTTGGCGGCTTTTGACAACTTTTTAAATCCATAGGATAATATTTTATTGCAGTGCTGTAACAAGCACCCGATCTTATTGTATACTAATACCATTATTTTACATTGCAGACTGCTTGCAAGTGGAAGGAAGGCGGTACATTTGGAACGCTTCGCTTGGAAGACATTCTTAACCAAGCCGTTTGTTTTCTTTACCTTAATCATGCTGATCAAGAGCTACCTTACCTGGTACGCCATATTTGATGATATCCCATTCTGGCAACCTCTCTTGACTGAGATTCCTTTTGTATGGCTGATCTTTGCCATCATTGAACGCTTCGCTGACAAGCGAAAGATCGGGTATTACATGATGACGAATCTCATCATAACGGTCATCTTTTTTGCTGCTATTATGTACTACAAATATTACGGAGTTATCGTTACCTACCATGCTCTTGCCCAGGTTAATCAGGTAACTTCGGTCAACAGCAGTATCTTCTCACTGCTCGCTCCTTATTATCTGCTTATTTTTGTAGATATCATTGTGCTGCTCGTATATTTCATTCAGCGCCGCATTCGTCAGAATAAGCAGGTATTCTATACCCCGAAGAAGCTGCCACGGCTTGGAAAGAGAACCGCTGTCAGCATATTCGTCATCTCGGCCATCATTACCGTATTTAACATCTGGCCGAACCGGGCAAGTATGAATGAGCTGAATCAAGCGGAATCCATGGGTATACTCAATTACGAGGCCTTCTTGATTGCCTCAGACCGGCCTGAGGACCCCGTGCCTCAGAAGGAGATTACCCAGGAGAGCATTAATGAGCTCAAAGGCATCGATGCACCAGAGTCCATCATTTCCAGCTACTGGGATGCAGCCAAGGGCCGCAATGTGATTATCATACAGCTCGAGTCTTTCCAGAATTTCCTGGTCGGGCTGAATGTGGATGGCCAAGAAGTTACGCCTAATCTGAATAAACTGGCGCAGGAAAGCTTGTATTTCCCGCATTTTTATCAGCAGGTCGGTCAAGGGAATACATCCGACGCCGAGTTTGTCGTCAATTCTTCCTATTACATCCCTCCGCGGGGAGCCGCCTCACAGGAGTATGCGGATTATGAGGTGCCGAGTCTGCCGAGACTGCTTACGGAGAACGGTTATAATACAACCACTTTCCATACAAACCATGTAGAATTCTGGAACCGGCTGGAGATGTACTCGGCTCTCGGTTTTGGAGATTACTATGAATATGACTTTTTCGGGGAAGAAGATATGATTGCATTCGCGGCATCAGATGCCGTGCTGTACCGTAAGACAGCAGAGGAGCTGGCAGCTCTGCAAGAGGAAGGGCGGCCTTTCTATTCACAGGTGATTTCGATGTCTGCCCATCATCCTTACCATTTGCCTGAGGACAGATACAAGATGGACCTGCCGGAACGTTTCGAGGGTACGCTGGTCGGCAATTATATTCGAGCACAGAATTACGCCGATTACGAGTTCGGCCTATTTATAGACCAGCTCAAAAAGAACGGCGTCTGGGATAACAGTCTCATCGTTGTGTATGGCGATCACCTGGGTCTGCCCATCTATTCCCTTGAATCCGATGATAAAGCACTGATGAAGGAAATATTCGGACGTGAATATTCCACGGCAGACATGATCAATATTCCGCTCGTTATTTCCGCCCCAGGTGCCGTAGAAGGTGCAAGAGTAGATCAGCTTGGCGGGCAGGTCGATATTGTACCGACGGTTGCAAGCCTGCTGGGCATCTCAATGGACGATTATATTCATTTCGGACAGGATCTGCTGAGCGGACAGCCGAATCTGCTTCCTGAGCGCTATTATCTGCCAACCGGATCATTCATCAGTCAGGAGGGAATGTTCATTCCCGGCAGTGGCTTTGAGGATGGCAAGCAGTATAAACTGCCCGAGATTGAAGAAACAGCATCAAAGGAATTTATAGATTCTCTTGTGCCGCCTGAAGACCCTCTGCTCGCGAAGGAAGCATCAGGAACGGAAGCTCCTGACGTAAGCCAAGATCAGTACGAACGAGCGCTTGCCCTAATGCATTATTCATACAGCTATGTGTCACAGCTGCCTGAGCGCTCTGACATAGAGGAATAATTTAATTAAGTAGATATATAATGATAAGAAATAAGCCTTCTGCCGCTGGCAGAAGGCTTATATTTATTCTATATGCGGACCGGATCAGACATCCGCTCCGAGCTAGGCGTCATAACTGTCCGCAGATCATTCAGCTTCGCTATTGTCAGCCCAATTAGAGCGGAAGCAGCGCCTGCTCCTCCTGCTCCTCCAGCTTATCCACCATGGAAGTCCACTCTGCCGGCTTGACAGGCAGCACTGCATAATAGCGCTTCAGGAAGTTCGCCACCAGCTTGCTGGAGATCCCCTTCTGTGATTCATCTGTCGGCATGAAGCACAGATCAAGGCCGCCGACCGCCTGTCCATCACCTTGCCATGAAGGATGAACATAAGGGAAATCAATCTTTTTATAACCTAGATGAGACAGCACTTCTCTACGTACATAAGGATTCATCGACTTGATGCCGCCAAATTCATGCTCATCCGATATGTAGGGATTATAAATCTCGGCAAACATGCCGAAGAGCTCCTTGCCTTCCGCCTGCGCCAAGCTTCTCAGATCGCGCCGGCGTGCATTGGCCAGAAACGGTCCAATCCCAAGTCCATCATGCCCGATAATCGTGAAATCGGTCATCGCTACATTCCAATCCGAATAATAGCGATACTCCGTAGCTCCAACCACCTGATCGTCCAGCACCGCCACAAATACCCGGATCCCCGGGTCCTTTAATGGTTCCTCCCACAGTGAGAATTCAAGCACTTCCTCCGGGGGAAACACCTCTTGCATCAGCTTATGCATTTGTGCAAAGAGCGGATCCTTGATCGAGACAATACGAATATATTCCATTATGACTACCTCCTCGTTCACCTTAATTAACTAGCCCGCATTCTCATTTTACGATTCTGCGCATAATTCAGTTTTATTTAAACGGATTGCGCCATTCCATCAGTGCTCCATAGTGACAGGATTCCTCGTCATCCAGGTAATTCTCAGCGACGGCCACAGGTGTTCGTCCACAGCGCAGCAAAAAGGAAATGACGGGATCACGAAGCTCACCGCAGGCGACCGCAGACAGGTAATCCGCAGCACTCATCCTGTCCGCCACTTTATGGTACCCGGGCATTCGGCCGCCTCCCAGAAGCCGCTGAGCACCTTCCTGTATAACGACATGGTACATGGATTGCATGAGCAGCTGTCCAATGCCGAGTTTGCGATAAGCAGGACGGACGCTGATATCCACGACATATAGTGTATCACCATCCGGCTGGTGATTTCGAATATAACCTTCGTCAGTTGCTTCTGCCCAGGTATGTTCGGGATGTGCCGGGTCAAACATCGTTCGAAGCCCCGTCATTGAACCGGCTAGTATGCCGTCTACCTCAACCGTAAGTGCCCCTTGTGGAAACAGGGTAATATGACTGCTCAGCTGTTCTCTGCTCCACCACAGCTCCGGTGGGAATGGAGGCGGAAAGCATTCTGCCTGAATCGCAATCAGCTCATCAAAGTCGGTCTCGGTATAATTCCGAACGACGGCAGGAACCGGCTTACCCTCACTTAGGATATACATTTCTTTACGATACACCGCCAAGCTCACCTGCCTTTTCTACCAGTCTGGGTACAGATCCACCCGGCGGTCACGCCAGGTTGTTACCGCTCCGCGCTCACGCACTTCATACAGCAGGTCAAGATCCAGATCCGCGGTTACGATCATATCGTCATTGATTTCCCCTTCGGCCATAATTCCGCGCGGCGGAAACGGAATATCATTCGGCGTAATAATCGCAGCCTGACCATAATTGGCCCGCATGAAGTCAACGGTCGGCAGGCTTCCGACCGTTCCGGTCAGAACCACATATACTTGATTCTCTACAGCTCTCGCATGGCTTGTGTATCGAACACGATAGAATCCGTGACGGTCATCCGTACAAGAAGGGCAGAAGATCACATCCGCTCCCTTGGCTTTGGCCATACGAACAATTTCAGGAAACTCAATATCGTAGCAGGTCAGCACGGCAATCGTTCCTTTATCCGTCTCAAATACCGTTAATCCCTCGCCTGCCCCCATATTCCATTCCTTCACTTCCGTAGGCGTAATATGCAGCTTCGGCTGCCGGCCGATCAGGCCATTCGGATAAAATAGATGTGCGGTATTCAGCAGCTTGTCATCCTTCTTGATCACATGAGTGCCTGCAATAATATGGACATTGTACTGCTTGGCGAGCTGTGTAAACAAAGCCTCGTAAGCCTCCGTAAAATTCGGCAAATCCTCGATCCCAAGTGCATTCCTATTCTCATCGCCGATCGACATCAGCTGTGTTGTCATAAACTCTGGAAACAGGATAAACTCGGCGTCAAATTCCTCGGCTGTCTTTATATAATGCTCCACTTGGGCTGCAAACTGCTCAAAGCTGGTAATAGTCTGAAGCTTGTATTGTACGGCAGATACACGCAGTTTCATTCGGGCTTCCTCCTTCACTTATCTAAAGTTCGATGTGGGTCATGGTCTAAGTATTGAATCGTCACTTCAAAGCCATTGTATCAGGGAATATCCCTTCTGTTTAGTGCTTAGGCTTAAGCATTTTCTCTGAGAAAGCAATCCACTCTCGTACCGCAAATGACTGGTAGCGGTCCTTCCGCCACACCATGCCGAGATCCCACGGAATCCGCTCCTTCAGCTTAAGGATCCTTACCTCCTCTTGGCGAAGCTCTCTGCAGATCGTCTCCGGCAGCAGAGCAACCCCGAGTCCGGCGGCAACCATGTTGCTGATCAGATCCCACTGTGCGCTCTCATATATAATTCGCGGCTGATATCCTGCCTTCTGACAGGCTCCAATAATCCGGTCATGCAGTGAGAAATCCTCGCGGAACAAAATAAATCCATCCTCGCTAAGCTCGGCGAGCTGAATCTCATCCTGTTCTGCAAGTGGATGTGTTGGGTGAAGGACGACCTTCAGGGATTCATCAACGAAGATATAGCTGTCGAATAAATCCTCATCTGCAGGCAGTACCGTCACCCCCACGTCCAGCGCACCCGACAGAATGTCATTCTCGACCTTCTTCCCGCCATCCTCAAACAGCTCAATTGTAATGTTCGGATACTGCTTATAAAATGCACCAATTACTTTAGGAAAAAAAGAAGCGCCGATCATAGGCGGGAGTCCGATCCGGATATGCCCCTTCTTCAAATTCATCAGGTCATCCAGCTCAGAGGATAAATTGTGGAATGAAGTCACAATCTCCTGGGCCTGACGGGCAAATACTTCACCTGCATCGGTCAGCTTCACATTCTTGCCATAACGGTCAAGCAGGGTCACACCAAGCTCGTCTTCCAGACTTTTTACCGTTTTGCTGATCGTTGGCTGCGTGATGAACAGCACCTGCGCTGCCTTCGTGAAGCTGTGCTGCCTCGCCACCTCTAGAAAATACTGCAAATGCCGAATATCCATGGATTAATAATCACCTTCTATAGAAAAATGGAATGACAGGCATGCTTAATATGCATTTTACTCATGAAAATGAATCATGTAAAATTTCAGTAACAACTAGTATACATTCTAGGAGAATGGAAGACATTATTATCACTTTAATATAAAGGAGGCGGACTCATCTTATGAAGCAAACGGGAAAGATCCTATTTCAAGTCGTGATTCTGCTCGTCATCTCATTTGTGATGAATGGGTTGGTACAGCTCTTACAGCTGCCGATCCCCGGCTCCATCATTGGCATGCTATTGCTATTCATATTGTTGAAGACCGGTATCGTTAAGCTGCGCTGGATCGAGGCCGGTGCCAGCTGGCTGCTGGCTGAAATGCTGCTATTCTTCATTCCTTCCGCTGTCGGCATCATGAACCATCTAGATCTCATGAAACAGAGCGGTCTCAGCATTCTGCTCGTGATTCTTATCAGCACATTTATCGTCATGGCACTATCCGGGCTTGCGGCTCAGGCAATCACCAAGAGAAAGGAGAATAAACCCTATGACAGCCCTGCTGTGTCTCCTGTTCACCATAGCCATCTATCTGCTGGCCAAAAAAATGTATAAACAATTTCCTAAGGTCTACCTTTCCCCGCTGCTTATCGTACCTGCGGTAATTGTCGTCGTTCTGCTTCTAACCGGTACGTCTTATGAGTCATATAACGAGGGCGGCAGTTTGATTACACTGCTGCTTCAGCCTGCTACAATCGCTTTTGCAATACCGCTCTACAAGCATTTCGATGCTTTAAAGAAGAATTGGCGAGAGATCGCCATTGGAGTTACAAGCGGCTCGCTCACCGCCATCATCTCCACTATGGTTACCGCAAGATGGTTTAATCTGGACACAGCGCTGGAAACCAGTCTCGTCCCTCACTCCATCACAACACCGATAGCCATGGATATTTCGACAATGATCGACGGAATTCCGCAAATAACCGCCGTTTTCGTTGTCATTACAGGTCTCACTGGGCTGCTGATCGGACCCAATGTAGTAAAATGGCTGAAAATCGATGGAGAGATTGCCAGGGGAATCGCTTTTGGTACAAGTGCGCACGGTACCGGGACTTCCAAAGCATTCGAATACAGCCCGCTGACAGGTACCATTTCGAGTATATCCATGGTTCTCGCCGCTCTCATTACCCTCATGGTCTCCCCCCTATTTTCGGTATTTCTATAATATTAGTCTATTATATTGGCTAATTTTTGAAAAAACCTATTGTATTGCAGTACATTCTTCCCTTAAAATGAAGAAATGATAATATCTGCTGATTAGCGGGGGAGATTACCCATGAAAAGAACCGGTATGAAAAGAGCGCTCGACCGTCTTGGCCGAATTGTACTTCCCAAGGAAATGCGTGACACCATGGAGATCGATATCGGAGATCCGCTGGAGTTTTTTATTGAAGGTAAAGAATTAATTCTTCGTAAATACAAGTCTACTCTATGCATTTTTTGTGGAAATGTGGACACGGAGATGTATTTCAAGGAACAATTTATTTGTAAGAGCTGCGCTCAGGAACTGAAATTCACGGATCATTCGGTGGACATGCCTGAGTCTGATCGACAAGGTTCGACTAATTCCAACCAAGAACACCGCTTATCCCCATTTACAGATTCGAAATTCGCAGGATCATCAACTGTACATAAACATCTTTATTCAACGGGATCGGATGAATTTGCCCGTGACGTACGTCCCAAGACAGCCCAAATGCTTCGCAGGATGAAAGAAATTATAGAAGGCAATCCAGGTATCTCGCAGAATCAAATCGCTGAGAAGTTAGGTATTAGTCAAGGCCGTGTATCTCAGCTCAAGAAGCTCCTCTAGTCATATTAATATGAATTACTATAACCCTCTCGGTAGATCGAGAGGGTTTCGTTTTTTTTATTCACAGCTTGACTCGAATTTATTGAGTTAAGAGGTATAATAGAGTTATATCCATTAGTATGATTCTGTTCTATTATAATTCGAGGTGATCTCATGGAGCCCCAAAACAACGAGCGATGCCCGATTACCCAGGCAATGGACCTCTTAGGCAAGAAATGGGCTGTCCTCATTATGTATCATTTATTATCTGGCCCGAAACGCTTTACGGAGCTGGAAGCAGCTATGGCTATCAGCGGGCGGCTGCTGTCCGAAAGACTGAAGGAGATGGAGGTCGCTGGTATTGTCACCCGTAAGATGTATCCGGAGATTCCTCCACGCGTCGAGTACGAGCTCACGGATAAGGGCCATGCCATTGAACCGGTCATTAAAGAAATTTACGAATGGTCCACCGAGTGGATTATATAAATTTATGAGTTACAGCCCTGAGCAGAATCGATCGATAAGAATCTGTCCCAGGGCTGTTTGCTATTGTCATGTATGTTTAATGAGGATCATAAAAGGGAAACACGTTCTCCGGTCTGCGCAGATTTCAGGGCAGCCACGGTGACTGCTTGTGTACGAACCGCGTCCGAGTAATCGGAACGGATACGGCTTCGATCACCTGTACGCAGGGCATGAATGAAGGCTTCATTTTCCAGCAAGTATGCGTTGCCCTTATTCTCTATTGTTGTCATCCCTGCAGGTTCGGGCTGCGCAATCTGCAGCCTCTCCGGATTCCAATCCCATACACCATGAGATGAATAGAAGGTCAGCCCACTGCTACCCGGTACACCATCCGGTAGAATACATGTGTTGGAAATATTTGCTACGGCTCCGCTCTCAAGCCGCAAATTGACCGTTCCTACATCAGGTACGCTTACACCTTCATGCAGCTCGTGAAGGCTGCGGTTTGCGTACATAGCCTGAACCTCCACCACTTCTCCGGCCACATATCTCAGCAAATCTACAATATGTGTCGTTTGCTCAATAAATTGTCCGCCTGATCCTTCCTGACGCCGCCACCAAGCGACTCCTGGCATGCCTCCATTCCATGCTCCGTTCGCCATGCCAATGGTATGTCCGGCCAGATCCAGCCTCAGCTGGTCCACCGTCTCCTGATAACGGAAATGATAGCCCACCGATGTCAGCAGCCCCTTCTCCCGAATGGCAGCCTCGATCTTCTGCGGTAATAGAAGATCCGTTGCCAGCGGCTTTTCAACGAGAAATGGAATATTCCGCTCAATGAGCGCAAGCTCAATCTCCCCATGAGACATAGGCGGAACACAAATATATACGGCATCCAGCTGTTCAGCATCCAGCATATCTGTCAGCTGATCGTAACCCTTTGCAGCATAGTCTGCTGCCATTCGGTCTGCCTTCTCCGAGCTTGTCCCAAGGATGGATTGAACTTGTACACCCTCCATCTGCTGCAGCAGCCCGGCGTGCACCTTACTGAACCAGCCCGTGCCGATAATTCCAATTCTGAGTGTCATCTCGCCAATTCCCCTTTTCTAATTAAGATAACGGTTTCACTGAGAACCACAACCCATGAAACGCCTCCGCATGTTATCATCATTTTCCTTATTAAGGATAACAAATTTAACCGGCGAACTCTATCTAAACCACCGAAAAAAATGCCCTCCTGAAGAGGGCATACATCTTAATCATTATTTGTTCTGAATTGTCTCAGCCTGCTGCCGGTTTAGTCTCTGCAATAAGCTGGTCCAGCTCCTGTGTGTAGATCTGCTGCTCGACGTCTGTCCAGCCATTCACCTTCATCATGTATTCAATGACGGGAGCTTTATATTGCTTAACCCAGTCAATATGGAAGAAAAGTGCCCCTGTACGGCGGATGAAAAAGTCGGCTGGCGTTACCGCCATCTCTTCCTTCATTGCATAATTCAACTGCATGAGCACCTCGATTGGCAGATGAATGCCAAGAGAAGGTTCACTGCCTTCCGTATGCTGAAATAACCGTTCTGCATTCGACCCGTACATCTGTGACAAACGTGCTGCATCCGCTTGGGTCAGTCCATGCCGCATACCGATTTCTGTCATTCGCTGAACAAACGCAGGATAGCCCGTGCTTCCGCCGACATGTCCGCCTGAGATCGGCATACGAACCGTTTGGCATGCCTTGAAAGGCCCTTTTCCTTCGTTATGCAATAGTTTCGCAGTCAGATCCACAACGCTCTCCGCCATCTTGCGATAACCAGTCAGCTTGCCTCCCGCAATCGTGATCAAACCGGAGTTAGACTGCCAAATTTCGTCCTTCCGTGATATTTCTGAGGCGCTCTTTCCTTCCTGAAAAATAAGAGGGCGAATCCCCGCCCAGCCGGATTCGACATCATCAATCGTAATGTTCAGATCACTGAACATATAGTTAATCGCTTTGATAACATACTCAGCATCCTCTTTTTCGATCGTAGGATTCGCGAGTTCTTCTTTATATACCGTATCCGTCGTCCCCACATACGCCTTGCCGTCACGTGGAATGGCGAATACCATTCTTCCATCCGGTGTGTCAAAATAGATCGCCTGCTTCAGTGGAAACCGGCTTTGGTCAATGACAAGATGAATGCCTTTGGTATGCTGGAGCACTTTCCCTTGCCTCGATTGATCCTTCTCTCTCAGCTGATCGACCCAAGGACCGGTTGCATTGACGATCTTCGCTCCATGTATGGTAAAGTCGGTGCCTCCGATCAGATCCTTCGCCTGGATACCGCACACCTTGCCGTCTTTATAAATGAATGAATTTGCCTTGACGTAGTTCACGGCGAGAGCACCATTTTTCACAGCTTCCTTCATGACTTCAATCGTTAGTCGTGCATCATCCGTCCGGTATTCCACGTAGTAGCCGCCGCCCAGCATTCCTTCTTTCTTCAGCAGGGGCTCTTTGCTGAGCGTCTTCTCCTTGCTGAGCATGACCCGGCGTTCGCTTCGCTTCACCCCGGCCAGAAAATCGTAAACACGAAGTCCAATGGATGTCATAAACTTACCGAATGTCCCGCCTTCATAGAAAGGGAGCAGCATCCACTCCGGTGTCGTTACATGCGGTCCATTCTCGTAAACGATGGCGCGCTCCTTCCCGACCTCAGCCACAACATCGATCTGCATCTGCTTCAAATAACGCAGCCCTCCATGCACAAGCTTCGTGGAACGGCTGGATGTACCTGCGGCGAAATCCTGCATTTCGACGAGCGCTACCTTCATCCCCCGAGTTACGGCATCTAGTGCAATACCAGCCCCTGTAATACCACCGCCTATAATCAATAGATCAAAGTTCTCCTTACTCATCGCCGTTATGGCATCTGTTCTGTTCAGTTCAGCAAATCCTGTCATATCTATGACCTCCGCTTCTTATATTTACACACAGAAAACAGAAAAAGAGACCACGAAATAAACATCAATGGCAGGGTGCCAAATAATGTATTCGCGGTCTCTCCTCGTCTCCTGACAACTATTAACTTGTTACGACTATCATAACACGGGTTAACCGTAATGCAAACCTTTAACTGTATATCTTAAACCATCTGTCCATCTGTGTATTCCTATCCCTCTTGACGAAAAATAAATGCTTGGCTCTCTTCTCCTTAAAACTGTCCAGTAGCCAGCATTCTCTCCCTTGTTATACGGCCCAGTTGCAGCACAACCTCCTGGGCAGCTTCATAATTCTGCTCCTTGAGCACTTTCAGCGTATCCCGGTTGATGCCGATCGCGCTATAGTGCTTGATGTGAGGCGTTAGCTTGAACCGGACAATCGCATACATCCCCAGTTTATCCTTAAAGGAATCAAAGGTGCTCAGCATAACAGTGTTGCCAATGGATGCTACGATCTCCCTCATAAACAGAAAGTGATGCTCGATATATATCGCATAATCATTATTCTGCTCTGCAGTCCGCTGTGCCTCTACATGGGCAGTCAGTGATTCTAGATCTATATAAATATCTCTGCTGCGGTCCTTCATTACCTGGAAGCAGTAGAAGAGCATAGACTGAATTTGTTCATTCAAATCGATGAATTCCTTGCTGTTCATTTCCTTGACCAGTATTCCGCGATTCTTGAGTGCTGTTACATATCCTTCTGACTCCAGACGAGCGATGGCATGCCTTACAGGCGTCCGGCTCATCTGAAAATCTACGGACAGCTCATTCTCTGACAGCAGCGTCCCTGGCATTAATTCCCCGCGAACGATTTGATCACGCAGCAACGTGTATGCCGTATCAACCAGCGAGTTTTTTTTCATCATTTATGTAGTCCCTTTCTGCCCATGACTTATACTCACACTCGATTGTTATCACAGTTCAAACAAAATATCTATATTTTCGATATCATTTTACCTCATATTAACAATACGCGAAGAAAGGCCGCAACCCTGCCGAATATTTTACAAATCTTCAAAATTACCGATACATTCTTCTTACACTCAACTTGTATCCTACTTGTGTACCACATAATATGAACTTCAATATCGGGAGGATATAACATGTTAAAAAATAGGGGTCGTAAAGGTCATCAAAGCTTAATCGTATCACTTATACTTATGCTCGTTATTCTGTCTGGCTGCGGTGCCGAAGCAAGCTCAACCTCTGGTGAAGGTGAGGGAGGCATGCCGGAGGTCATTCGAATCGGTATGATGCCAAGTGAAGAAGGCGAGATGAACCGTTCGCAGGATCAGCTGGCCGCAGATATTACAGAAGCAACCGGCATTCCCGCCGAAATTTTTGTAGCTGAAGATTACAACATGGTTATTGAAGCACTGCGTGCAGGCAAAATTGAAATCGGGTTGATCGGTCCCTTCGGATATATTATTGCTACAGAACGCGCCAACGCCAAGCTGCTTGTCCGTTCAGAAAGTGATCAACCATCGAATACTGTCATTCTGGTTCAGAAGGATTCTCCTTATCAAACGGTACAAGATCTGAAAGGCAAGGATTTCTTGTTCGCTGATCCGGCATCCACATCTGGGAACCTGTACCCGCGTGCAACACTGATGGACGAGCTTGGCCTGACGAATGAAGAGCTGGATTCCTTCTTCGGCAGTGTTGCTTTCTCCGGTGGACATGACAAATCCCTGCTTGCGCTGGCTAACGGCAATGCAGATGCGATCGGTACTTCAAGCCTCATGGTACCTATGATGGCAGAATCCGGTCTTGTGAGTGAAGATGATTTCCGTGTGATTGCTGAATCCGAGCCGATTGTCGGCGGTGCACCGCTCTTGTATCGTCAGGATTTGCCTGAAGAACTAGTAACACAGCTGCGTGAGCTTATGGTCGGTTACCATGAGAAAAACCCTAGTTTCCTGGAAAGTGTGGGCGCTGCTCGTTTTGTGGAAGGCAGTGACAGCGACTTTGATCCCATTCGTGATGTAGCTA
Source organism: Paenibacillus shunpengii (assembly GCF_042684905.1). Taxonomy (NCBI): domain Bacteria; kingdom Bacillati; phylum Bacillota; class Bacilli; order Caryophanales; family Paenibacillaceae; genus Paenibacillus; species Paenibacillus shunpengii. The sequence goes on from NZ_JBHUMJ010000011.1 coordinate 314,413, forward strand.
AGGCACTTGATATGTCTCCAGAAGAACTGTTAAGCAAATAATTAATTTCGTAATTCATAGCGACGATGAATTGGATTCAAATAAGCTGAGTATTTGAAAAGTGGGGAGGATTTTTAATATGACACTACTACAAGTGGAAGGTTTGTCCAAAGTATATCCAGACGGCACGAAGGCGCTTGATAACCTCGATCTTACAATTAATCCGGGAGAATTCGTTGTTGTCATCGGGCCGAGCGGAGCGGGAAAAAGCACCCTGCTTCGCAGCCTGAACCGGATGATTGAGCCAACGGACGGCAAAATCCAGTTTAAAGGCAGCGAAACGATGGGGATCAAGGGCAAAAGGCTGCGTGAGCTGCGCCGTCATATGGGTATGATTTTTCAGGGATATAATCTGGTCACCCGTGTGTCCGTACTAAGAAACGTACTTCATGGCCGATTGGGGTACATGAGTGCGTTCAAGGGAGCCCTTGGCCTCTTCTCCAAATCAGATACAGAAGCGGCGAAGAAGATGCTGCAGCGCGTCGGTTTGTTCGAACAGATGTACAAGCGGGCCGACGAGCTGAGCGGCGGACAGCAGCAGCGGGTAGGTATCGCCCGTGCACTTGCCCAAAGACCCGATCTGATTCTTGCTGACGAGCCGATCGCGAGTCTGGACCCCGCTTCATCGGAAACGATCATGAACTATTTGTATACCATCTGTAATGAAGAAGGCATCGCTTGTCTATGCAATCTCCATCAGGTAGATATCGCGAAGAAATATGCATCCCGTATTATCGGCATTCATAAAGGAACCAAAGTATTCGATGGAACACCAGATGAGCTTACGGACGAGATGATCCGGCTGATCTACAACCAGACCAATTCCCAAGTGAAGGAGACCGCCTGACATGAATGCGGCACAAATGCAATCTGCCCGTAAAATGAAACGCACTCAAACGATTCTGTTTGTTATCGTGCTGCTTGCGCTCATCATCTGGTCCTCCATCGGTGCTGAGTTTACTCTCGGAGCTCTGTTTGCAGGCGTTGGTGAGAGCTTCCGATTTATCTTTTTCGACTTTCTGCCGCCGGACTTCTCATCCCTGTCCCAGCTCGTAGAGCCTGCGCTGCAGACGTTATATATGAGTGTTGTTGCGATGGTGATCGGCTCAATCGTTGCTGGACTATTGTCCTTCCTGGCTGCGGCGACAACGAGCCCGCATCCTTACCTGCAGGTATTCGTTCGGGCGGCAACGTCGCTCTTCCGGAATATCCCGGTCATTATTTGGACGATCCTGCTTGTCGCTGCATTTGGACTCGGCGCAGTCGTAGGAACGATGTCCCTCATTCTGATCTCGATCGGAATGCTGACCCGCTCTTTTGCCGAGGTGCTTGAAGAGATTGATATGGGACAGGTTGAGGCCGTCCGCGCGTCGGGCGGAAGCTATTTTCAAGTGCTGTCTCAAGCCGTCATTCCACAGTTCCTGCCTGGCTTTATCGGCTGGACCTTGTACAACTTTGAAATTAACGTTCGCGCCTCCACGATCGTCGGTATGGTGGGCGGCGGCGGTCTCGGATTTATTTTGCAATCCAAATTGAAATTGTTTCAGTACCAGGAAGCCAGCATGGCCGTTCTGCTCGTGCTCGTCATCGTCCTTGTCGTTGAAACGATTACCAATCGCGTAAGGGAGCGGATCATATGAGTATGCAGCTAAACGGGCCTAAGCCATCCTTTACGGTGCTGACATCGACGGTCGAGCCGCCGAAGCCGAAGAAAAATAAGCTGGTTGTGATCGGTCTTCCGCTGGTCGCTGTACTGTTTATATTCAGTCTCCTGCAGCTGCAGTTTGATTATGCCAAGATTGCCGAGGGCTTCACGAAGCTGTGGGGTTATATGGGGACGATGTTCCCTCCCGACTTCTCCGATTGGAAGCATGTTCTGCTCGCTGCCGTAGAATCACTGCAAGTGGCCATTATTGGCTCCGTGCTGGGTATAGTCGTTGCGTTCTTCCTGTCCTTTCTCGCAGCCAGCAACCTGACACCACATCCGCTGATTGCCTGGGTTATCCAAAGCGCAGCCTCTCTGCTGCGTGCGATTCCTACCATTGTGTGGGCGCTCATCTTCATCGTGTCTGTCGGCCTTGGACCGCTTCCAGGTGTGCTGGCCATCGCCATATCTGCCGCAGGCATGCTCGTCAAAGTATTTGCCCAGTCACTTGAAGAGATCGACAAGGGTGTGCTTGAAGCGATGCGGGCAACCGGAGCCAGCTGGCTGCAGATCGTAATGCAGGGCATTCTGCCTACAGTGAAAACGGCGTTCATCGCCTGGTGTGTGCTCCAGCTCGAAGGCGGTATTGCCGAATCCACCATCCTCGGTGCAGTCGGTGCCGGCGGGATCGGATTTGAAATGACGCATGCGATGAAATCGTACAATTTTGCGGCAGCTTTGTTTGTCGGCCTGGTCGTCTTCGTCATGGTGTTCAGCGTGGAGTTCATTGCGAATAGGTATAAAATGAAATTGAAAACACGTAAGAGTTAAATCCATATTATATTAAATAGCTTTAATCCAGAGGATGTATAGATCGAATTGTTTAATTTAATGAGTTGTGAAATCGATTCAGTTTATGAGTTGGTTTAATGAATTTTGAACCTGTTATGTTCATCGAAATCTAAAGGAGGATTTATTATGTCTACATTTAACCCGTCATTGGAGCAAGGACCGATAGTACAAGCGAAATATACCAGCAATAATATCATTACGCTCGCCTGGAGTATGCCAGAGAGCCTGAAGGCCGAAGCGATCTACCTCTCAGCCAGCCCTGAATTTGATGAGAACAACAGCACACCGCTTGATGTTCAGATCGAGCCGGTAGGTGCATCCTTTACAAGAACGCCGTTCCCTGGGCGAAGCTATTATCATGTAAAGTTTAATGACGGCTCCGTCACTACCGTAACCGACCGTATGATTCACACCGATGGAGTGGTCAATTTCCGTGATATGGGCGGATATCTTACAGAGGACGGACGGACAACCCGCTGGGGAATGCTCCTGCGTTCCGCAGATCTGCATGAACTTAGTGAGCAGGACCTGAAGACCGCAGATGCTCTCGGAATTGATTGGATCTGTGATCTTCGCAGTGATTTTGAAGTCGCGAGCCGCCCGAGCCCTGCCATCGGTAAAGCGATCAACACGAATATCCCTTTTATGGCCGAAGCGAGTCCGCAAGAAATGCAGAAGATTGGACTTGACCTGAATGCAGGCTATAAGGCGATGATCTTGAACACAGATAAATGCTCGCTTATCCTGCATGAGCTTCTGAAAGAAGATCGCGACACCTCCTTGTTCCACTGTGCTGCGGGTAAAGACCGTACGGGTGTTGTATGCGCACTGATTCTCTTAACGCTTGGGGTGCCTCGCGAGGTCGTTATTGAAGATTATGAGCTTACCAACCTGGCGCTCGATGGACTCATGCAGCGATTCCTGTCCTCAAGTAAAGAGGAAGATTATAAACAATACATGGACCAAATGCCTGAACTGAAAAACGGGATTCCAGAGATGATGAAGGCTGCCTTTATCCGAGCTTCGCTGGAAGCGATCGACGATAACTATGGGACATTCGAGAACTACCTTCACGACGGTCTTGGCATTACCGAGGAAGAAAGAACACAGCTTAAGAAGAAATTCCTGGTATAAACCATTACTGAGAAATGAACCTTCCCCATCTTTAGCCTTGCTAGGTTCATTACACAAGTCAAATAAACCGACCCAATA
>NZ_JBHUMJ010000011.1:318169-653302 GCF_042684905.1 Paenibacillus shunpengii
ATTGCCAAGCCGGACTTTACTACGCTCCCCTCCCGTTTGAGAGGGGAGGGCTGCTTCTACTTGCGGTTCCACTTGCGTAGCAGCATAAGAACCGCCATCTGTTGCACCGCTCTTGCACGGCCCTTGCACCGCCCTTGCACCGCTCTTAACTCTTTTAGCCCTGCCCGGTTTCATTACACAAGTCAATGAAACCGACCCAAATCAAAATCCGGCTCGCGAATTGCCAAGCCGGACTTACTACTCCCCCTCCCGTTTGAGAGGGGAGGGCTGCTTCTACTTGCGGTTCCACTTGCGGAGGGAGTGAAATATTCAGGGAGAAGCGGCAGCGTTCGTATTTGGACAGGGATGGCTTCCTTATAGACAATTCACTGCCATCCCTGGCCAAGAACGATCGACGGAATATTCACTACCGAAGCAGCACAAGAACCGCCATCTCTGCCTCTCTGCCTCTCTGCCACACTACCAATCTTCCAATCATTGCAATACCATATCAATTTGTTGATTGACTTCGTTCCTTTTCTTTACGAATTTTCTCATCTCGTTCCATTGCTTCTTGTACAGCATCGGCGACAACGTCCCTCTTCGGAAGCTTTCCATCAATTTTAATCAAATAACCAATGATGATAATCTGAAGCAATATGATAACAGCTAACACTGAATACTATCTCTAAATCTTAAACACCATCGCCGCCTCCACAGCCTTCTGCCAGCCTGCATACAGCCGCTCTCTCTGCTCTTCAGCCATCCCCGGCTCAAATATCCGCTCTGATGCCCACTGCTCACAGATCTCCTCCCGGCTGCTCCAGAATCCAACGGCAAGACCAGCAAGATAAGCCGCTCCGAGCGCCGTGGTCTCACTAATAACCGGCCGCTCGACCGGAGCACCCAGAATATCACTCTGGAACTGCATCAGCAGATTATTCTTCACCGCGCCGCCATCAACTCGCAGCTTAGCCAGGGGATTCCCGGAGTCCTGCTGCATCGCATTCAGTACATCCCGGGTCTGATAGGCCAGTGACTCCAGCGTGGCACGGATAAAATGCTCCTTGCTCGTACCGCGTGTCAGCCCAAATACGGCGCCTCTAACCTCACTGTCCCAATACGGACTGCCCAGTCCAACGAAGGCAGGCACCAGATATACGCCGTCGGTAGAATCCACACGGGAGGAATACAACTCGCTGTCCTTGGAATCTTTGATCATGCGAAGCCCGTCACGAAGCCACTGAATCGCAGAGCCGGCGACAAAGATACTTCCCTCCAAAGCATATTCAATCTTGCCATCGATCCCCCAGGCGATTGTCGTAATAAGCCCATGCTGTGAATGGATGGCCCGCTCGCCTGTATTCATCAGCATAAAGCAGCCCGTACCGTAAGTGTTCTTAATTGCGCCTTCTTCATAACAGGCTTGACCAAATAGTGCAGCCTGCTGGTCTCCTGCAGCGCCTGCGATCGGAACCTCTGAGCCAAAGAAATGATACGGAACCGTATGTGCATACACTTCGGAAGATCCGCGCACTTCAGGCAGCATCGCTTGGGGTATATCAAGCAGGTCCAATATTTCCTGATCCCACTCCAGGTCGTGAATGTTATACATCATGGTCCGGGAAGCATTCGAATAATCGGTGACATGGGCTGCACCTCCCGACAGCTTCCAGATCAGCCAGCTGTCTATTGTCCCGAACAGCAGCTCGCCCCGCTCTGCTCTGTCTCTTGCCCCATCCACATGATCCAATATCCATTTGACCTTGGTCGCGGAGAAATAGGGGTCAATGAGCAGTCCGGTTTTTTGACGGATCATCTCTTCATGACCTTGCGTTTTCAGGTCCGCGCAAATATCAGCCGTCTGTCGGGATTGCCATACAATCGCGTTGTATACCGGATGACCGGTGTCCTTCTCCCACACAACCGCTGTCTCCCGCTGATTCGTTATACCGATACCGGCGATCTGGGCGGGCTTCACCTCCGCTTCTGCCAGACAAGTTGCAATGACAGCAAGAATTGAGCTCCAAATCTCACTGGGATTATGCTCTACCCAACCGGGCTGCGGAAAATATTGAGGGAACTCCCGCTGTGCGGTGTATACGATCTCCCCCTTTTTATTGAATAGAATGGCTCTCGAGCTCGTTGTTCCTTGATCTAATGACATGATGTACTGTTCCATCTGCTCTACCTCCTGTTAACCAATGCTATTTTTGATAATGAGCGATAAGCTCCTGATTAGATGTGGTTACATATGTTGCTCCCGCTTGAATGGCATTGTCGACATCCTCTACGGTTCGAATGAGACCACCTGCAAATATAGGTATTCCAGTTCTGGATGAAACTTCTTTGATAATATGGGGCATAATACCAGGAAGAACTTCAATATAGTCGGGCTGGGTCTTCTCAATTAGTACATAGCTCTTCTCCAGTGCAATGGTATCAAGTAAAAAGACGCGTTGAATCGCGATCAGCCCCTTCTGCTTGGCTACACGGATGACACCGGCACGGGTCGAAATGAGACCGGCGGGACGAATCTCTTGGCATAGAAACTCGGCAGCGTACTCGTCATTTTTGAGCCCATTGATCATATCGGCATGAAGAAGGATCTTCTTGCCATGCTGCTCAGCGAGCTTGACAATATTCTTCAGCTGAGCGACATGAGAATCGAGCAGAACAATATACATATAAGGACTGTGCAATACGCGTTCCAGCTCTCTCATGCTCTTGACTGCAGGTAATATAGGCAGCGAATGAAAAGACATATGCCCTCCCCCTAATAAAGGTAATTGTTGGCATATACGCATGAAGCGCTTTCAAAGAAAACGGGCGCAAAGCCTTGATTTTAGTGATCTTTTTCATAGTTAATCTATCCGGTTGAAGTGAAGAAGTCAATACAAGGCACCTGCAAGATGCAAAAGTCCTATTCCATCTTCCGCAAATATCGTTATAATAGCAAGTGTCGCAAAAATATTTTTCTATTTTTTAACCGTTTTCACGAAAACTATTTTCATCTATTAAGGACTTTGCTTAGCTCTCTAATTAGAAAGCTCAATTAATTTATGCAAAATCCTCATCGAAAAGGAGTGCAGTAAGCATGTTACAAGGTCTTCAAAAGCTCGGCAAGTCGCTGATGCTTCCGGTCGCTACTTTGCCTGCAGCGGGTATTCTCCAAGCTTTTGCTTTAATAGACTACCAACAGGATATTCCGCTCGGAGCTGTAGGCGGTTTCATCAATCAGTTCATTACCCCCTTTCTGAATGCGGGTGCTGGAACGATTTTCGGCAATCTTCCGATTATTTTCGCCGTCGGTGTTGCTATTGGTCTCGCAGGGGATGCCGTTGCGGCGCTGTCTGCCGTCATCTCTTATCTCATTCTGGTGAAGGTTCTGGAGCAGGTTCCGCTGGTCTTCGGCTATATCCCGGACGATGTTGTGCTCAACACCGGGGTGCTCGGCGGATTTATGACCGGATTGCTGGCTGCCTATTTATACAAACGGTTCCATACGCTCAAGCTTCCCGAATGGCTCGGCTTCTTCTCAGGTAAACGGTTCGTACCGATTATTACCTCAGTTGCTACCATCGTCTTTGCCACATTGCTCGGGATGATATGGAGTCCGATTCAGGACGCCATCGCTGCATTTGGTAATTGGGTAGTAAGTCTTGAAGGCATCGGGGCATTTATCTTTGGTACGGCCAACCGGCTGCTTGTTCCCATTGGGCTTCACCACGTTCTGAACTCCATTGCCTGGTTCCAGATTGGGGAATTTACGAATGCAGCTGGAGAGGTTGTGAATGGTGACCTGACGCGTTACTTTGCAGGGGACAAAACGGCAGGGATGTTCATGTCCGGATTCTTTCCGATCATGATGTTCGCTATGCCGGCAGCAGCACTCGCGCTGATTCATACCGCAAAACCGTCCAAGCGGAAGATGGTAGGCTCCATCTTTATCGGTTCGGCCATTGCTTCCTTCCTGACAGGAATTACAGAGCCGCTGGAATTCTCATTCATGTTCCTGGCGCCTGTACTCTATGTCATTCATGCGGTTCTTACGGGTTTATCCGGATTAATTATGTATATGCTTGACGTCAAGCTGGGCTTTGCGTTCTCCGCAGGCTTAATTGACTACCTGCTCAACATGAAGCTCGCAACGAATCCATTGCTGCTCATACCGGTGGGGCTTGCATTTGGAGTGGTGTATTACTTCCTGTTCCGCTTCGTTATTGTTAAATTCAACTTAAAAACACCAGGTCGTGAAGATGATGATGAGCTTGTAGAAGGTACAGGAACGGGAGATGCTTCTGATAAGCCAGGAGTAACTTCTGTCTCTGCAGAAGGAGAAACTAAGGCAGATCAAGTGCTTCATCAGCTCGGCGGTGCTGATAACATTGAGAGCATTGATGCCTGCATTACAAGGCTGCGGCTTGTCGTTCGCGATGAGAAGGTCGTGAATGACGCCGGGCTCAAGAAGCTGGGCGCAGCGGGAATTATGCGTCTAGGCAACGGTGCTGTTCAGGTGATCTTCGGTACCCAATCTGAAGCGCTCAAGGACGAAATCAAGAAAAAAATGTAGAGCCTCAATATAAGAAAACCTGCTGAAATTTTCAGCAGGTTTTTTTCATTGTTTCTTATTCGAAACTCTATAGGATGATTAGGATAAACGCACATCTTGAACCCATTCCGCATGCTCTTCTAGATGCCCGGAACGACTGACCTTCGTCTTCAAATACTTATCATTATAGGCAGAGCGGTCTCCCCAGAGCGGAACTCTGCCGCTTACCGACATTCCCGCCTTCTGAAGCGATGCCAGCTTGCGTGGATTATTCGTAATCAGACGTACCGGCTCTTCTCTCAGCGCTCTCAGTACACGAATGGCCTCACTGTAATCCCGCTGATCATCGGCAAAGCCCAGCGCCAGATTGGCATCGACCGTATCATAGCCTTCCTCCTGAAGGAGATAAGCCATCGTCTTACTGAACAAGCCAATACCACGTCCTTCATGATTGGCCAGATAGAAGACTGCGCCTGCCCCGTGAGCAGCGATCATCTTCATTGACTCATGCAGCTGATAGCCGCAGTCACAGCGCTTGCTACCGAAGATATCACCTGTGTGACAAATGCTGTGCATCCGTATCATCGCATCCGGGTGGTGTTCAAAATCCCCATATACCAGTACACTCGATTGCTGCTGATCAGCAAGCTGCGCATTGGCAAGAGAGGCGATGAGCTCCTGCTCATCCATCTGCTTCTCTGAGGTAATCCAGCTGTACCACTTAAATTGTAGTGTATTATCCTCTATGTTCACCGGAAGCTGTACAGGACCGACCAGATAGATGTGCTTCTCGCCTTCATTGCCGCTGATCATCTTTATTTTATTTTTCAATATTTGAATCGTATCGTTCGTGATCATTTATGCTCCCCCTATTCAGGTCTTACTTGTACGCTGCTGGAACCATTTATTTATCGTATTAATCGCCACAGGGTATGTGCCATTTTTCCTTTAGTTACTTTACGTAAGTAAGTATAGAATAGATTAGTCATAACTGTCAACATAAAACAGAGTAAACTGCTATGAATAATAAATATTTTATAAATTGTTAAAATGGTGCATATAAAATTGATTCTGTTACGAACAATTCGGGGATTTTATGGTATTATGTAACAAACATCATAGATTCTGCAGAAAAACTTCATATCTTTCTTCTTGTCTCATATCCATAGTTATGCGAGTAACAAAACGAAGACTACCAAGGGGGAAAACCTATGAAACGGACGTCCTTGATTATTGTCAGTCTCATTGTTGTGCTTGTCATGAGCGGTTGCAGCTTCGGTGCATCTAAGGATTCTTCCGCATCTGACAAAAAGATAACGCTTACATTATGGTATTGGAATCGAAGTATTGATGATGGACTTCTCGCCAAAGCAAAAGAACAATTTCCCCACATTAACCTGGTCACTCAAAAAATCGGCGGTGATTTCAAATCGAAGCTGAAAACGACGCTAGCCGCCAAATCCGGAGAGCCCGACATTGTTGCCCTGAACGACTGGGTCATGGAGCTCTTTCCAAGTGAGGACCGATTCTACGATTTATATGAGCTCGGAGCTGCCGAGGTCGAGGATCTTTATCTTGACTGGAAGTGGCAGCAAGGAGTGACGCCAAACGGTAAAATGATCGCGTTTCCAATGGATACCGGTCCCACCGCACTCTTCTATCGCCAAGATCTATTCGAGCAGGCCGGACTGCCAACCGATCCGGATGAGGTCAGCCAGGCCCTCTCAACCTGGGAAGATTATATGGATGCAGGCCTTAAGGTCAAGGAGACCTTTGATGGCAAGGTATTTATGACCGACAATATTGATAACGTTTACAATCAGATCATTTCACAAAGTGAGCAGAAATATTTTACCGAAGATGGGCAATACATCGGGGATCAGAACGAAGTGATCAAATACGCGTGGGATACAGCGGTTGCGTTCTCCAATAACGGCCTCATTGCGAATGCTGAGCACTGGACACCGGAATGGAATGCGGGAATCAGCAAAGGAAAGATTGCTTCCTATGTCGGTGCCGTATGGATGAAGCAGCCACTGCTTGAAGCGGCTCCAGACAGCGTAGGGAAATGGCGGGTAGCAAGGGCACCAGGCGGAGATGGAAATGTCGGCGGTTCCTTCCTGGCGATCCCTAAATCCAGTGAGCACCCGCAGGAAGCCTTCGAGGTCATCAAATGGCTGCAAAACCCAGAGAACCAAGAGACAGCCCTATCGAACCTCAATCTCTTCCCTGCTACACCGGGTGTATTTGACAGCGATACGGTTCAGAAGGAAGAAGAATTTTTTGGCGGTCAGGTTACCGGAGAAGTATTCGCTGCATCGGCGAACAATGTCAAAGTCTCCTTCTTCGGCGAGCGCTACCCTGCAGTGCATGGCATCATGACCCGCTGGCTGAAGAACATCTCCAATCTGAATCAGGAAACGGCCTTCGATGAAGCACTGCAAAGGGTCGAGCGGGAGTTGAAGCGATAGATCTGCACGTATTCCTCACTCACAAAAGGAGGCTACCGATATGCAATCTTTGGAACCGAAAACAGGCTCATCCTATGTGCCTGCAGCCAAGAAAGAATCGCTATGGTCTGAAATCTGGAAGAATCGAGCTGTATACACGGCCATTTCGCCTTTTTATATTGTGTTTGCTATATTCGGTCTATTCCCGATTGGATTCTCTCTATATCTTGCCTTCCAGAAATGGGACGGCATCGGTGAAATGACGTATAACGGATTGAATAACTTCAGCTACCTGGTGACGGATCCAGAATTTTGGCAAGCGGTTGGGAACACCTTCATTATCTGGATTTATTCCACCATTCCAATGCTGTTCATCGCCCTTGTCATTGCGTTTCTGCTTCATGCTCCATTCGTTAAATTCAAGACCTTCTTCCGGGTCGGCTTCTTCCTGCCCAATGTCACGTCCATTGTTGCAGTCTCTATTATCTTCGCCGCCCTGTTCTCGAACAATTACGGCATATTCAACTACATTCTTAATCTCTTCGGGATTCCCATGGTGCAGTGGCTGGATACCGGCTGGGGAATCAAGACGGCAATCGCCTCGATGGTCATCTGGCGCTGGGCAGGCTACAATGCCGTTATCTATCTGGCGGGCCTTCAGGCCATTCCGCAGACGCTGTACGAAGCGGCTAAGATTGACGGTGCAACAGGCATCCAGTCCTTCTTCCGTATCACGATACCCCTGCTCCGTCCTGTAATCCTGTTCACGGTCATCACCTCTACGATCGGCGGTATGCAGCTGTTCACCGAGCCGCAAATCCTGCTCGGCAATGATGGCGGGGTCGGCGGAGCAGGAATGACGATTGTCCTGTATCTGTACCGTGAATCCTTCATTAACAACTATTTTGGATATGGTGCAGCTGTCGGCTGGGGAATGTTCATCCTCATCGCACTGTTCTCGATCATTAACTGGAAGCTCGTTCAAGGCAAATCATCCAATTAGAAGGAGTGAGGCTTCATGATACAGGCAAGACTCAAATCTATCGGTCTATACGTCGGCTTAGCCATTGGTCTCGTTATCTCGATGTTCCCCTTCTACTGGCTGATTGTCATGTCGACGAGAACGACGGCAGATATCTATTCCTTCCCTCCGAAGCTGTGGTTTGGGGGAGAGTTCTGGAACAATCTCACGAGGGTCATGGAACAGATTGATTTTGTCGGAGCCTTTCTTAACACCTTGTTTGTCTCAGCTGTTGTCACCATTCTCGTATTGTTCTTCGATTCGCTCGCCGGCTTTGCCTTTGCCAAATTTGAATTCCCGGGCAAAAAGTGGCTGTTCGTTCTGCTGCTTGCCACGATGATGGTACCAACCCAGCTCTCGCTCGTACCGTCCTTCGTTATTATGGCTGAGCTCGGCTGGGTCGGCTCCTACAAAGCACTCATTATTCCCGGCATGGTCAATGCCTTCGGGATCTTCTGGATTCGGCAATATGCAGAGGGCTCGATCCCGAAGGAGCTGCTGGATGCAGGACGGATGGATGGCGCCGGCTTCTTCCGACTATACTTTAATGTGGCTCTGCCGATTCTGCGTCCTGCGTTTGCCTTTCTCGGTGCCTTTACTTTCATTGGCGTATGGAACGATTATCTCTGGCCGCTCATCGTGCTGACGGACGAGAGCAAGTATACCCTTCAAATTGCCTTATCCCAGCTAAATGGACTGTACAACACCGATTATGCCATGATCATTGCCGGAACACTGCTGGCCATCGTTCCACTCATCATCCTGTTCCTGTTCATCAGCAAGCAGTTCATATCAGACATTGCGGCAGGAGCAATCAAGGACTAACCTTGATCTCGCAGCTAACTTAATAGAATCGAATTAAGTAAATATTCTACAAACCATGATAAGCGTCCCCACGTCATTACTGCTGAAGTGGGGACGCTTATCATGTTGTCTACCATACAAATTTAGTACATCGTATCATATACCTCATCCGGCCAGTGCAGCTCAACGCCTTGCTCCGTAAGAAGAAGCTGATACTGCTCCAGATGCTCGCTTGATTCATATACATGAACAGGATGGATGCCCTGTCTCAGGCAGTAAGCTGCCAGATAGCCGGCTGCTTCGCCGATGTTCCATTCCGTTGGATGAAGACGGTAGCAGCCATTCGCGATCTGCGTCATCCCAATATTTTTGCAGGCAGGAAGCAGGTTCTTCATACGAATCGGAATGAGCGAGCCAAGCGGGATCTCATAAGGATAATTAGGTATGTAAAAGGATCTCAGCGATTTGGTTGTCGGATGCAGATCCAGATGGTAGCTGCCCACACCAACGCTGTCTCTGTATCGTTTGATACCTTGATCACCGCGCAGCGCCTTGCTGACATCATGCTCGGTAACCGTGTAGCGTGCTTTGATTCTTCGCGACTCTCGGATATATGCTGTTTTGGCCAGACCATCGGATGTGCCCAGAACATCGCCGCGAAGCCTGACTCCGGGATAACCTGCGCCCCCATCAAGTCGAGGTGCTTCTGTCTGCAGCCAGTAAACAAGTGAGCGTGTCAGATTCCGTGCCTGTTCTTCGTGCTCCCGCTGTTTCTGTGCTCCAACACCAATGATCGGTGCCAAGTAGTAATCGTTCTGCGCCCAGTTGAGCAGCGTCACTTCTCCTGTCGGCAACGCTTCCCGCCATAGGGATGGGTCTACAATTCGGCGGTACGTCCATAACGGAGTAATTCCTTGATCATTGGGAAACATCGTAAATTGTTTCTGCTTCGTGGTGTCATTCGCATCTCCTGCGTACCAGCTGAATAGAGGCATCCGATCCGGCAGCGGCGTATAAGCCTTCCAGAACTCATAGGATACAGGACGTTCTATCGTAAAATCACCGCCCTCCACATATTCCAGCGCTGCGACATGCGTAATGGACTGGATGTCACAGGGGTCAGCCTTGAATAATGCATGCGGCTCGCCTGTGTCCTCACCTGATTCAGCACCTACCACAAACTCTGCGCCCACGATCGGCAGCAAATCCCCGTTATCGGTACCATCCAGAAAGTATTCACCTGTTAACACGAGTTCCTCGCCAGTGTACACCTGTCTTACATTGACGCTCTGCACGTGGTCACCCTTACAATCCGCTCCAGTCGGCACCGTATGATGGAGGATACGAATTTGTCCGGAGTTGACGTATGCCGCCATCATGTCTTCCAGTACTCTTAGTGCAATCTTCGGCTCATGAGCAATCCGGCTCACCCAACCATTGCCCGGGTTAAGAACAGGATCGTTCATCGCCTCATCGTTGAGTGGATAATTCCGTCTGTAATACTCCCTCACCCGGTCCCGAAACTCGCGGTAGCTCGCTGTACAGCCGAAGGATTCAATCCAACGGTGCTCATCCGGCGGAACGGCCTGTGAGGTGAGCTGTCCCCCAATCCAATCTGTTTCCTCCGTCAAAATAACATTCATGCCTGCTCTTGCTGCTGCTCTTGCCGCTATCGTTCCTCCGAGACTTGCCCCAACTACAATGACATCTGCATGTAAAACTAACGTCATTTCCTGGTCTCCTCTCCTTTAAGGCCCTGCCTGTATCAATAGCTTCGATCTATAACGGACCTTGCTGTCTTTTCCTTCATCTTCTTTGTTTCTGCTATGTTTGTTCTTGCCAGACCTTCACAGATGAGATCTATAATGAACAGCTGTGATATTTTAGCCCCAATAGATCCCCCTTCGAGCGGCATCTCCTTGCCCGCTGTCAGCAGCACGAGGTCAGCTATGGATGTAATCGGTGACTTGGCATAGTTCGTAATGGCAATGACCTTCGCCCCGCTCTGCTTCGCCTTAAGCAGCATATCGTTGGTGTCAAGCGTACTGCCGGACACACTAATTCCGAAGGCAACATCCCCTTCACGCATACTGACTGCCATCATGGCCTGAATGTGACTGTCTGCCACCGCCTCGGATCGTCTGCCGATCCGCAGCAGTCTGTTCTTGGCATCCAGCGCTGTAATACCGGAGGCTCCTACGCCGAAGAACTGTACATTGCCAGCCTGATCGATCCATTCAATTGCCTGCTCCAGCTTACTTCTGTCTAAGAGACTCATGCTTGAATGCAGAATGTCGATATTGTTCTCGTAGACCATACGGACGAAGTCCTTGCTGTCCTCGTCCTGCTCCCCCGGCTTTTTCGCCCCGGCGTTCTGAGCCAGCGACAGCTTGAAATCCTGATAGCCCTTGAATCCAATCTTCCTGCAAAAACGCATGACCGTTGTCTCCCCCACCCCGGCAAAATCGGCCAGCTCCGTGACAGAGTAATACATGAGATCATCGGCATTCTGCAGTACGCATTCTGCTACTTTTTGTTCTGACTTGGTCAGCGAAGGATAGTAGGTATTAATGCGATCTTTCATTTCCATGGATTGAAATCACTGCCTTCCGTGCGGCTTCCGCGAACCGCTTCGTTATTAATTGAGGACGGGAAATAGCGGAACCGACCACGACGGCATATGCACCGAGCCGAAGCACCTCCTCCACTTGAGCCGGCTCACTGATTCTCCCTTCCGCGATTACCGGAATGGCAAGCCGCTCCGCGGACTCCTTGACCAATTCAAGATGAGGACCTGCGAGGTTCGGAGAGTACGATGTATAACCCGACAAGGTGGTTGACACACAGCTGACACCGAGGGACGCGGCGTACAGCCCTTCAGCTAACGTAGAGATATCGGCCATCACCGGCATATTCTGAGACTTCATATACTCCACCATCGTCTCCAGCGTAACCTGGCCCGGCCGCTTTCTTCGCGTAGCATCCAGAGCGATCATATCCGCTCCCGCCTCAATCAGTTCATCGACTTCTTTCGTCGTGGGCGTAATATATACCTCCGAATCCGGATAATCTCTTTTGACGATTCCAATGACAGGAAGGCCCACTGCCTGCTTGATCGCTCTCACGTCTTCAGCACTGTTCGCTCGAATCGCGATTGCCCCGCCTTCTTCCGCTGCCTTGGCCATCTTTGCCATCGTCTCCGAACCATGAAGCGGTTCACCCGGTAAAGCTTGGCATGATGCAATCAGTCCATATCGTATTTGCTTCAATACGGGAATCACTAGCATACACCCTCTTCCTGGTTACTCCTGCCTGAATCATACAGCATGATATTTCACTTTCAGTCCAACTTCAAAGGTACGATTCCACGGCATGTAACAATCAACAATCTCAACTCGGCCCGCCGGACCATTGATCTTCTCCTCCAGCACTTCAGTAAGCCGATGCTCGACGCGTTCCGCCACTTTCCTACGCGGCCCATCCAGCAAAAATTTATTGTAACCCATTTCCTCGACAACTCCTGCATTCATTTCCTTGCGGACCGTCGCACAGTAACATGCATCTTCCGCATAACGTAGCGCGAGAAAATCGAGGTGCTCCTGCGTTCGTCCGTACAGCGTATAAATGAGTGCCTGCGAGATAACAGTTCCAAGTGAATTCGAGCTGGTGTTCCAAGCGGCATAGCCTGCCAGATCAAACAGTATGCCCTTTTGGCGCAGCATTTTGACCAGCTTGAGATCCGCACCATTCGCATAGCCTACATCGGCAACGGCTACCGCCTTGCCTTGTTCCTTCATCATGTAGCTTCCGTATTCGATCAGCTCCATTAAATTGCGGTACACATCATAGCTGAAGAATGGATGCTCCTGCGACACTGCCTCCATCATCGTCTCCCCCGGGGTGCTGGCAAGCAGGATGAGATCTGCTTCACTCGCACTGGAAGCGATTAAGGCTCCTGCTGCCGTGATCTGATACTTTAGTGTCTCGTAGAAAAAACGATCTTCATATACCGGTGTAACAAATGCACCTTGTATAGAGGATAGTCTAGGATACACAAGCGGCTTTACTCCCTTCGTCTCGTTCAACATCCGAGTTATCAGTGTACAGCCGACTTCATCAGCTCCTGGATACATGTACGCCTTTAGCTCCAAGTCGAGCTCACTGATCCGCTGTCTCGCCACCTGCTGATCTTTTGCCGTATAACCATACGGTGCGGAATCATCCTGCGGGAAGATCAGGAAGTCAATGACCCCATCCTTCACCAAGTCCAGTACGGCCCGATTAGCCTGGATGTTGATCCTCCTTCTTCCCAGATAATCATCCAGCACCTCCTTCGGCAGACGTTTGTTAATGTCCTGAAGCTCTTCCAGCTCCTCTTCGGTAGCTAATTTCAGCTCCTTCCGATGACTAGTATAGCCTTTGCGGAAAATCTCACGACCCCAATCCGCATAATAGTCCGGCTCTTCATCTGATATGGAGTACTGCGGACAGCGCATGATGAGCTGAAATGCAAAAATTTTGAGATTCAAATGCTTCTCTTTGAGCTTGCGCAGTCTTGTTAGCCTTCCAATAAGCTCATCTTCCGTGAATTCGTGAAGTCTCGAAGGAATAATTCCTCCATATAAAAGGGTATCCAGTGCGATGACAGCGCCTCCTGCACCTTCGGCCTTCTCTTCAAGCCAAGTCCACAGCTGTTCAATATCGCCCGGTCTTTTTTTAAGTCCCAATATCGACAATGGTGGCCGCTCTACTGTAAGCTCCGTGCCCTCTGCCAGCATGTACGGGAATTCGTAGTTGCAGGGTCTTTCGTCGAGTGGGATGAAGATCGTATGCATGGTTATCACGCTCCTGTTCTGACTTCTTCGCTCCGACTTGTTTTGAATGCGAAGTGATTGCTTCGGAGTTGTTCATGCATTCAAAGCCAAAAGTCGCTCAGAATCCAGAACACTCGCTTGGCGCTTAGGGGTGGCGGGTTGCTTCGCGTCACCCTTGCCTTGATATTTAGTTAGTTTGTTAAGGGATGAAAGATCAGAATTACATGAAAACCTTTTAGCCTGCGGCGTAATCTGTCCCTTTGTTGAGGGACAGAAGGGCTTACTTTAAAACTCTTTAGCCTGCGGCGTTCCTCTATCTCCCCTACGGGATAGAGTAAACCTTAGCCCTTCACTGCTCCGGCGATACCCTCCATGTAGTATCGCTGTGTGAACAGGAACACGACGATGATCGGAATCACCGAGATCATCGTACCGGCGGCGATCCAGCCAAAGTTATACGAGAACTGTCCGTTCAGCGTCGTCAATGCGGACGCAAGCGGGTACTTTAATGGGTCATCCAGAATAACCATTGGCCATAGGAAGCTGTTCCAGAACGACATGAACTCCAGCAGGGCAATAACGGCAATCCCTGGCTTCACCAGCGGCAGGATCAGCTGCCACCAAATCCGAAATTCGGAGGCGCCGTCGATCTTTCCGGAATCACGCACATCAATCGGGATATTCAGGAACGTCTGACGCATCAGGAAGATATTAAAAACAGACACCGCCGCAGGCAGCACAACACCCAGGTACGAGCCGCCGAGTCCCAAATCCTGAATGGTCAGGTAATGCACGATCATCGCGGTGGAGGATGGAATAATCATCGTTGCAATCAAGGTCACGAACACGAAATTACGGCCCTTAAATCGGAATACGGCGAGCGGATACCCCGTCATACATGACAATACAATATTGAACACTACACCCAGCACCGTAATTACAACCGTGTTCCAGATATACCTTGGGAAGTTCATAAACTGCCATACCTGCACATAGTTATCAAAATCAATAAAGGTCGGGAAGATTGCAGGCGGCGAAGAGAAAATATTACGCCCCGGCATCAGTGACACACTCAGCAGCCATAAGAACGGTCCCATCATAAAGATAGCCAGGAGGAGCAATAGCAAGTACGTAATCGCCATCCGCAATCCGTTGACTACTTTTTTCTTGCGCTTGCTCGTCTCGATCAACTTGTCAGCTTGGGTTAACTCGACTGTTTCCATCAGTATGAATTGACACCGCCCTTCTGATTCAGCTTAAACACGATGACACTGAGTCCGCCGATCAGTACACTCACAATGAGTCCCAGCGCAGAGGCATAGCCGAAATTGAACTGCTCCAGACCTTTTTCAAATATATACACGCTGGATACCAGCGTCGATGTTCCTGGGCCACCCTTGGTCAGAATATAGACCTCATCAAATACGCGCACCGCCCCCATAACAGAGATCAAGGAGCAAAAAAAGATATGCGGACGCAGGAGCGGCAGGGTAATGGACCAAATCAGCTGCATTCGGTTGGCCCCATCTACTCTCGCTGCCTCGTAGAGGTCATTCGGAATACCCTGAAGACCTGCAAGATACAGCATCATGTAATAGCCGAGTGCTTTCCACATCGTAATAAACATGAGCGTAGCCAGTGCCGTTTCACTGGTCGACAGCCAGGATACCTGCTCACTGATAATTCCTACCTGCATCAGCAGGTAGTTGACCACCCCATTGCTGCTCAGCAGCCAGCTCCAAATCAGGGCTACAGCAACCATGGAGGTAACGACAGGAATGTAGTACGCCGCACGGAAGAGCTTAATTCCAGGTATACGGCTGTTCACGAGAATCGCCATTAAGATAGAAAAGATCTGGATAAACGGAACCACGATAACGTACAGCAGTGAATTCCATAAGGAAATGGTGAAGTTCTTATCCAGAAACGCATTCTTGAAGTTATCCAAACCGACATACTTTGTTTCCCCAATAACGGAATAGTTCGTTAAGGACAGCGGTATTCCATAAATAATCGGCCAAAATACAAATACGGCAATAATGAGCAAACCTGGGGTCATGAATGCCCAGGCTGCAAAAGATTCAGAACGAACCCACCTCATTTGCATTCCCCCCTTGTGAATTAGATGAGGCAAGAAACGTATTTCTTGCCTCATTTAATGCATTCCAATTCTCCTTACACTCAAGTGGCACTACTGCTTCAGGATATTGTTCACTTCGGCCTCTACAGCATCCAGCGTGGCCTGAATTTCTTTACCGTTCAGCAAGATTTCCTGCAGTCCGCGTGCGATTGCAGAGTTAATATCTCCTGCATTTGGTACCCCGACCATGTAGTCTGTCGCTTCGGTAAGACTTTGGCTCGATGCCAGCTTCGCTTCAGCTTCAAGAGATCCATCAGATTCCTTGAAGAACGGATCCTCAACGGACTCCTTCGTGGAAGGCAGTGTATTGGCTACTTTGGAGAAGGCGGTTTGATTGGCTGCATTCGTAATAAATTTGGCAAACTCAGCTGCTGCCTCCGGATGCTCGGTCTTGGAAGGGACGACAATGTTCATAGAGTTAGACAATCTGAGGCCGGCTTTACCTGTCGGCAAAGATACAGCAATCGTGTTCTCATACACATCAGGTGCGGATGTCTTGATAAAATTGATGAAGGTTGGTCCAGCGAGTACGAAGGCCGTCTGCTCTGCCGAGTAGAACTGGATCTGCTTGGAGAATTCAGCATCCTCCTTCACAACCAGTCCTTCTTCCATTAACCCCTTCAGGTTCTCGATCATAGCCACCATTTCAGGTGTATTGAAGGCAGCTGCGGTCTTGTCTTCGTTCAGGATCTGGATACCGTCGATGGGCAGAAGCTTCGAAACGAGCTGCACCGCGTAACCGGCTTTGCCTGTCTTTTCTTTTACCGTACGGGCCCACTCTGCCAGTTCCTCTCTGGTTTGCGGCGGATTTGCCGGATCAAGTCCCGCCTCCTCCAGTATTTTCTTGTTCATAAACAGCACTTCGGTACCGGTGTACCATGGGAGGGCATAAGCTTTGTCATTAATGATGGTGGAATTGAAGATTCCGTCAAAATATACGGCCTTCTCTTCATCTGTGAGGTGTTCGTTCAGGTCGGTCAGCGCACCTTTGGTGCCCATCTGACTCGCAAATTCGGTGTTGAGATTCACGACATCCGGACTTTCATTATTGGCTGTCGTCGTCAACAGCTTCTGGGTGATCGCATCAAACGGAAAATCACTCCATTTAATCGTCACATTCTCATGTGCTGCCTCGTACTCGTCAATCAGTCCGTTAAAATAGTCGTTAAACGTAGGCTGAAGGGCAATCGTCCAGAACTCAAGCTCAATCGGCTCACTGGCTTCCTCTGTTCCTCCTGAACCCGGATCAGCAGGCGTTGGTGCAGGGTCCGCTCCGTTATTACCGCCTCCGCCACTGCATGCACTAAGCAATAGGGATAGCAACAACAGGGTTAAACACGACAGCTTGAAACCTCTTCTGCTTCTTCTCATTCCTTTTTCCCCCTTCATAATCGACAAGAGTCATTTGCGAAGAGAAAGACGTGATGATGTGTTAAAAAGCACGGAAGTTTTACCTTTCGCTTCTCTTTGTGGGAAATTATAGCAAAGAAAACCAAAATAAAAAAGATTTTTTCCTAAATTTATTTAAAAAGTGGAATATTTTTTCTTTTGTACTAACACGCTCTTGTTACTCGGAATATAAAAGGCTGAAGAAAACAATCGTGAAAACAATCGACAATCCCTGAAGAAAAAAGCTATAATTTGAATAAATGGAATCATTTTCTGTCAAAAATATGCTGAAAAGTGGTGATTTCTGTTCCATGCTGTATGCTGGTGCCTTTATCGTATCCCTGCTCATTGTTGTGCTGCTCATCCCTCCATTAGGCAGGCTTGCTCTTAAGATTGATTTCGTGGACAAGCCTAGAGAGAATGAGGAGCGCAAGCTGCACAAGAAGCCCATCCCTTTGACCGCAAGCTATGCGATCTTTGCCGGATTTTTCATCGCCTATCTGCTGTTCTCAGGCGAATATACATGGCAGACGGCAGCCTTGTTTGCCGGAGGACTGCTCCTGCTCGTTATTGGAACCGTCGATGATTGGTACAAGACCAGAGGCAAGGACTTTCCCGCTCTGCCCAAAATGCTCGTTCAAGTATCCGCTGCCGTTATTGTATATTTAGCAGGCATTCGTTTTACCGGGTTCTATAACCCTTTCAGCGAGGAATACATCTCACTTCCGGTCTGGCTGCAGTTTACACTGACCATTCTGTGGATCTTCGGTGTTACGACAGTTATTAACTTCTCCGATGGAATGGACGGGCTCGCGGGAGGACTATCTGCTATTTCAGGCACGACATTGTTCATTGTGGCATTGACGATGGGTCAGAGCCACTCGGCCTTGCTTGCGATCGTACTTGTCGGTGTAACTGCAGGCTATCTTAAATTCAACAAACCCCCGGCCAAAGTATTTATGGGAGATGCGGGAGCGACGTTCCTCGGGTTTATTCTCGCCGTCATCGCCTTGGATGGAGCATTCAAGCAGGCAACGGTTCTATCCATCCTGATTCCAATTCTGGCATTAGGTGTTCCGATCTTCGATAACCTGTTCGTCGTCATCAAGCGTTTCCTTGAAGGAAAAGCGATCTATCAGGCAGATGCGAGCCAGGCGCATTACAGATTGCTCAGAGCAGGTCTGACCCACAAGCAGACTCTGGCCGTCTTATGTCTCGTAAGTGTATGTCTCTGCTTGTCCTCGATCATTCTGATGCTGGTACAGATCTAAGAGCGTAGGTTTATATCTTAAAAGAGCATGATCCATGAGTCTCCTCCACTCAGATCATGCTCTTTTTTGTGTGCTTGGAAGCCGCCAGTCCGATATGCCCAGCATAAGAAATTGTTCATGAACTGCCCTCTGCTCCCATACAGTATATAGATGCAGGCAGAAGCCTGTGTATCAGTACAGCTGTTGAAGGAGCGGATGAAGTTGGACACTCTTCAATTTGTCATATTTCCACCACCCAACATCGCAGATCCGATACTGAAGCGACTCCTGGCCCTTCTCTGTGAGTCAGCCCCTGTATACTATGTTACAAGCCGGCCAAAGGAGGAATTCCACGAACACTCCTAACCTGAGGAATTAAATTATGTACTCAGGAGCGCGCTGGCTCAGCTCTGGAATGAGAATACCATCGCCTTCGTGGCCCATCCATACTGGGTGCATGCAGCGGCATCCATGCATCCGAAGTACATAATTACATACGAGCCTGCCCATCTTGATGAATCAGATGAAGGACTATATAAAGCATGTATGCAGCAATTGACGGCGATATCCAGTCTTGTATGCTCTGATTCCGAGATGAAATGTCTGGACTGGGCCTTCCGAGGCTGTGCCGCCCTCCTCCTGCAGGAGGAATCTGCTGTCTATGATGTGCTTTTTCAGGAGGCCGTCCATGAGCTTGTCCACAGTGAGACAACATCCATTCATCGACGTCAGTGGTTAGAGCGAGCTGCCTATTACGAATCGTTACGGGAACAATCCGGTCCTCATGAGACGATCTCCTTCCTGCTGTCCGTCTATAGGTACTTGCTGGAGGATAAGAATGCGCTTCGCTATGCGGAGGAGGCCTTCCTGCAGGCTGTCATGCAAGGTAGAAATAACGCCCTCATCACGCATTACAGATTCCTCTCGGCCATTCAGGCACAGCAGGGCAATCTGACTCAGGCTGTCAGCACCTACGGAATTACAGCCTATAGTGATACTGACACGAACAGATACCACTCACTTCTTCAGTTAATGGCGGATGGGCAAGAGACGACTGCCCTTTTCCATATCTATCGATTCAACGATGATTATCGCGCAGCCTTATCCATGCTGGACCTGCTGCCAGAGCAGAATGCAAGACATCTATCCTTTCAGCTGTACCGGGAAACCGGCCGCCTCGAAAAAGCACTCGGAGAGGTTGCAGCCTCCGATCTGCAAACGGAGCAGGACCGAAGGGAATTCCGCATACTGTCAGGCAGTGTAGAAGCCATGAGAGGTGACCGGCACACCGCAATCCGCCTATTCATGGAAGCAGCCGAGAGCGATGAGGATGTGCTTGTGCAGATTATTGCACTGGATGCACTCGATGAGAAGCTTCGCATTCTGGAGCAAGGGAGCTGAGCCGAAAGACGATGACGATATCCAATTCACCACCTATATCTCCTGTGAGGAAGAAGGAAAATAATAAGCTGACGGCCATGCTTCAGGTTCGTAACGAAGGGGGCCGATATTTGGAGGAAGTGCTGGAGAATCTGTCTACCTTTGTTGATCATATCGTGATTGTGGATGATGCAAGCACAGACCACACGCTTGAAATCTGCAGATCCTTCGACAAGGTAGAGAAGCTGGTTACTTTGGCTTCGTCTCTGTTTGATGAGGAGTGGAAGCTCCGCTCGATCCTGTGGCAGACGACGGCCTCCACTTCACCAGACTGGATCCTTGCCGTCGATGCCGATGAGTTGTATGAAGAGCGTGCGAAGCGGAGTATTCGGAACCTGATTAACCAGGATCGTTACGATTGGGTCAGCTTCCGACTATATGATATGTGGGGGAGCAGACAGTATTATCGGGAGGATGAGCTATGGCAGGCGCATCGCCGTCAGACGATGACGCTTGTCCGCTATTTTCCAGGCTTCCCTTATCTCTATCCCGAAAAAGCGCATCATGTACCCCGCCTTCCCGCCACCTGTGCCGCGCTGCAGGGATTAACGACCGATCTGCGGATCAAGCATCTGGGCTGGGCCGGCCCTCTTGAGGAGCGCGTTCAGAAGTACGTCCGCTACAAAAAGCTTGATCCTGAAGGCAAATGGGGGAATATCGCGCAGTATGAATCCATTCTGGATCTATCCCCAAGCCTTGTGGAGTGGAAGGAGGAGATCTAAGCATGGGGTATATCAGTGTGCTTACGCACAGCTTCGCAGATGGCTACAATCGTGACTTCGAACGGCTGTTTGGCGGCGGACTGGAACGGTATATTTTTCGGCTGTGCCAGGTCATACGTGATATCGGCCGTATCCCGGAAGTGCACCAGCTCTCCTATTACGAGGCATTCCATAGAACGATAGAAGAGATTGAGGTATTCGGTTACCCTTATGATCCGGACCACATCCCACAAGCTTTTGACGAAATGGCCTCTCGCGCCCGTGGCCCACTCATCTACGCCAGCTGTATATGGCACCCGCTGAACTATGCGCCAGGCAGTCTCGGTATCTGCCACGGTATTAACTGGGATCGACACAACCTTCCGGCGGCTGCCAAACGCGAGATTGCCGGCTCGATTCAAAGGGCGCTGGACCAGCTCGACACCCTTGTATCGGTAGATTCGCATTTTCTCACCTACTGCCGCGCTGCATGCACCTATCAGGATCCCCATCAGGTTGTGCTCATTCCGAATAGTGTCGATACAGAATATTTCAAGCCTGTGCACCTGATGCTCGGAGACACCGATGCCGACAAGACGATTGATGAAGAAGCACTGCGCAAGAAAGTGAAGGGCCGGACGGCCTACCTTCATCATGGAGATGAAGAGCAGGATGGAGAACAACAAGATGGAGAACACGAAGGGGAATTCAATTCTCCAGCCGATCTCAACGCTGCAATAGAAGCACCGGACCTGCAGGACGCTGACGACAGCTCTAACCAGAAGAGTATACGGCTCTTGTTCCCGAGAAGAATCAGCCTGGAACGAGGCATCATTCCTATGATGCTGGCCAGTGACCGTCTGTTGGGCGCCTACCCCACACTCACCATTGAATTTGCAGGTGAACGGGTTGAAGGCAGTACGATCGGGAAGACATTCGAGATATGGAGAAAGCATCATCCGCACAAAGATCGCATATATGCGAAGAGCTATAAATTTGATGAAATGCTGCTGGCCTATCAGCAGGCGGATATCGCTGTCATTCCGACGATCTTCTCGGAAGGAACCTCCTATGCCTGCCTTGAAGCGATGAGCTGCGGGCTCCCCGTTGTCGCGGGCAATGTCGGAGGATTAAATGATATCGTCCAGGACGGGTTCAATGGACTGTCTGTTCCTCCCGTAGAAGAGAACATAGTCGCCGCCATATGCAGGCTGATCGATGATGATGAGCTTAGGGAGCGAATGGGTAATCAGGCTAGACAAACTGCACTTGCCTATGATGATCACAAATGGGAGCTGGCTTGGAAAACGGTGCTCCAACACCACCTCAGCCGCAAGGCCCGGAAGGAGCGTATACTGCTGCGATGACAATCGAATCAAGATATGTACGGCGTGATGATGAACGAATGGACACGGTGCTTGTTCCACTGCATCCAGCCTGGTGGAGCAGACCATATGAATATGCCTGGGCCCGTCAATTCGCTCATGCGGAAGATACTGTGCTGGATGCTGCCTCCGGCATTCCTCATCCTTTTAAATTCTGGCTCGTTGACCGTGTGCATAAAGTATATGCCTGTGATCTGGACCCGCGCATCTTATCCAATGAGGCGATCCGTTCCGCAGTCGCGGACGATTTTGGTATTCATATATCGCGAATTCTGCCAGAGCGCTACATCGAGAATGTGGAGCGGGCTCAGGCCGATTTAGCTGCACTGCCTTATCCGGATGAGCAATTTGATACGGTCTTCTGCATTTCTGTACTGGAGCATTTAGATCACCCCACACGGCTGAAATCGCTGAAGGAATTTGCCCGGGTGCTGAGACCCGACGGCAGACTTGTGCTTACTGTGGATGTGCCCGATATTGAACCAGAACAGCTTGCCGCTCTCCTGTCTGAAGCAGGTCTTATGATCGTGGGTCCGCTGAGCACCGAACGGCCTGACGATGCGATATTCACAACCATGTATGGTCCAGTCATCTACTGCTTCCGGGCACTTATCAAAAAAAGACATAAGGATGATGTGTGACGGTAAGACCGCCACACCTCATCACTTTATAACAGCATGAGCTGGGCTGCTGCTTGGAATCTGTCTTCAGTGCGCTGAGGATTCTGCTTCATGAACAGCTCTAAGGCGTTCCATCCGTATTGAGCCGCTTCTATAGAAGATGCAGGCTTATATTTCAGAATCCGTGCTGTCTCTTGCTCATAGCTCGGGAGATCTAGCCCTGCCTCCTTCTCCTTGAAGCTGGCTCTCAAGGCAAGCCGCATAAACAGCTGCACAGTCGGCACCGCTCGGTCGGAAGAATCTACTTCCAGTCGGGCGGTGTCTGGTTCGTGTTCTGACGTTCGATTCAGGTATGCTTGTTCAGATGCCGCTGTCCTCTCCCGCATTTCTCGGTCAACCTCCTTCTGCTCCTGCAGCCAGGAGTAGAGCTGCCTGCGGACGGACAGCGGAGCAAGCAGCAGCCCTATTCTTGCAGAAGGAGACAGCTGAACCAGCACAGCAGATGGCTCCTTCACCTCTGGCAGCCAGGCACCGAAACCAGCCCATGCCCCCAGCCGGATGAATGCTTCAGCCTGCTTCCCCATCCAGCGTGCATCCTCCATTGCCACAGATCGGTCAGGATCGCCGCTGCGCAGCTGCCCTCTGCCGGCAGCATCCGAGCAGAGCGCCTGCAGATAGATGCCGATCTCTGCCGCCATGTCCTGATGTGTATGCCAAGGTTCAAGCAGCCTTGCAGCAACGCGCCGTTCCCCAAGCTGAGCCAGCAGGATGGCTTCTGCCCAGGGCATTTTACTAAAGGCTTCTTGCAGCCAGCATTTCTGTTTCAATACCCATACAGATTGCTGCATATCAAGCATTTGCTGGAGAACAACCTGCTGCGCCTTCTCTGTAAGTCCCCTTTTTCCAATCCAACGTTCTACCTGAGCGAGCTCACCGCTGCATACAGCGAGCGGAATCCAGCGCTGCCACGCCGGCACATAATCAGGGTTCGCCTCCACAGCTTTTTCATAAGCTTCACAAGCATGCTTTCCCTCACCCTTGCGTTCATAGACGACTCCTGTCAGATATGAGGAACGATACGTACCTGCTCCTGATACGGAGGTATACTCCCTGCTACGACTGATGTTAGTCAGTACACCCAGCGCCTCATCGTCCCTCCCCAGATCCATAAGCAGAACCGCCTTCAGCTCCTGTAAATCGGCAAACCCTGGATACCTGGATACCCCTTCTTCCACCTTCTCTACCGCTTGATGCAGCTCTCCCTTTTCCCGTAAAGCAAATATCGTCTTAAGAAATACATCGGAGGCATATCCGGCCTCTGTCGGCAACTCATCCAGAAGCGGCTCCAGTATGCGTACCGCAGCATCATAATCACCCAGCTGAAAATATTCTGTACCCAGAGCATAGAGCAATATTCTGTTATCCGGCTCCTGCATTAAAGCCTCTTTAATAAGCTGAAAATTCCGTTCGCTTTTATTTTTCCGTTTAACGATGTGATCAAGGTACCCGTAATTCAGGAGCTGCAGCCCCGAGGCTCTAAGCGTACTTGCTCCCAGTGCGAGTATAGAAGTGGCCGCTTCTTCATGAATCCGCCCTTTGAACCTGATTCTCGCATCATTCCGGAAGATTCGGCAGGCACTGTCCGTTACAGAATCCTCTCCAGAACGACCAAGCAGACTCTTGATCTCCACCTCAAATCCATATACCCCATCACTTGCTTCAAGCAATGAAAACAGCCGGCTCTGCTGTCCTTCGACCCATTGTTCATCCGCATCCATAATCAAAACCCAGGGCTGTGCCGCATGTCGAAGTGATTCATTCCGAGCTGCAGCAAAATCGGATTGCCATTCCATATGGACAACCGTTGCTCCATACGCTCTAGCGATATCAACACTCCGGTCGGTGGACCCGGTATCGACGATGATCATTTCGGAGACGACGCTCGACACCGAAGCCAGACACTGCTCCAGAAACAGCGCCTCATCACGAACAATCATACATAAGGAAATCGGTAATCTGTTATTCATGCCCATCACTCCATGGCAATGTAAGCCGAAGTCGCTGGATGATCCGCCAGTCCTTGCCTCGATGCTCCTGCTCACGCTGAAGGGTGCTCATATGGGCCAAATGGTGGTCAGCTGCGCTGATCATCGTATGCAGCAGCATATTGACGCCGGACATAGAAGTGAATTCTCCTTCTTGCAAGCCTTGCTCAACCGTTTCAATCCAGCCTTCTAGAACCGATGAGAACAGCTCCTGCCTCTTGGCATTCATTGCTGCCTGACATAGGCTCGCGAATGAGTTCCAGAGCTGCGGGATTTCCTCCCGAGTGGCGGCGGCAGCTGCACCTTGTTCGGCTCTGCCGCCCAGTGCTTCCGACAAGGACAGTTTATTCTGAAGCAGCCGAATGGCCGGATCTTGATACAGCTCATCCTTACTCCGTCTGTCCATGCTCCAGCTCATAAGCTCAGACAGAGAAGAGGAGGACGGCATATGGGCTTTGCGCCGCAATCGGCCAGCCTGCTTCCATTCGCCTGCCTTCCACATCGCCTCCACCCGATGGACTCGAATCTGCTTACGCGCATGCGGAGGGCTCTCGCGTTCCAGCTGATGCAGCATTTGGATTACAGACGAATAGCAGCCGCATTCCTTCAAAATATGAATCACTTTCCATGTGCTCTCCGGTGTCGAGAAGGAAAACCGCGCCTGAAGCAGTTCCGGAATATGCTCTTCTTGAAGCGCAGCCTGCATAATCCGAAATATTCGATAGAGCGGCGGAGTTAGGCTGGGCTTGCAGCGAATGGCCTTCACATAACAGTCAACTGCCTCATCCAGTGCCTCCCGCTTCTCTGCATTTAATCCCAGCAGGTAATACGTTTGATAGGTGCCGATTCCCTCTTCTGTATGATATAGATCCGGCGCCGGGCCCAGACGCAGCGCTTCCCTGAGCGCAGCTTCCGCCTGCTTCTCCCTGCCAAATGCCTCCTCGGTCAACGCTCGGCAGTGCAATAAGTCAGTATAATTCGGATACAGCTGCAGCCCCTTCGCAATCCGTGCTTCCGCTTCCTCCCACCTGCCGAGCGCCTGCAGACATCGAACTTCATATTTCAGCACCAGATGGGCATAGCTGGCCTTTATCGGATCAAGACCCTCCCAGGCCCTGCGAAAAGAGCTTAATGCTTCCTCCAGCTGGCCGATCCGGAGCCATTCAACCCCCATGTTATAGCGATGAAAAGGATTGTCCGGATCCTCACGAATCACCTGCTGAAGAAGCCTTGTATTTCGGCTGACCTTGTCTTTCTCCAGCACAATCTCTTCACTGTAGCCATAATGATGAATGATCATGTCTGTCATATGAAAATGCGCCTGCGGGTTGTGATTCACAATGGATTCCGCGATCTGCTCATGAATACGTCCAGCAAAGCGATGCTCCGGGTGATTGCGAAACATCCGCAGTACAGGATTAATGGTGACGCCGCCCGATCCGTTGCCGGTATAATTGTGAATTTGCAGGAAAAATCCATCTACTCCCTCCTGTGCAGCCCATAGCGGGAGCTCTTCCCTCGCCCTGTCATCCAGCATTTCATCGGCATCCAGAAACAGAATCCAATCTCCTGTTGCAGCCTCAAGCCCCCTGTTACGGGCAGCTGCAAAGTCATCACACCATTCGAACGGAATTACAGCAGCACCTTGCTGCCTCGCAAGCTGTACCGTTAGATCGGTGGAGCCCGTGTCGACCACGATGACCTCATCAACCGCCCCTCGTACACTGTTCAAACAAGAAGGTAAGCTCCGTTCTTCGTTCTTCACGATCATACATAAAGAGATTCGGCCACTAGACATGCTCATTCCTCCGCTCCCGTCCGGATCGCTGCGTCTGCCATCCCAGATCCATCAATTGAAGAGTAGAATCGCTCAGTTTCTGAGCATGACTCTGAAGCTGGGAAGCCCCTCGCAGCTGCCCTGCTGAATTCAGTGTCTGGATCGCTGTGTTGCGGGCCAGCTGCAAGTAACTCGCTGCTGCACCGGCACGGGATGGTTGATGCTGGGGATTCAGCTGAATCGCTCTATCGAACAATGCCGCTGATTTGGCATACAGCTTCTGATCGTACATTAATTCAGCAAGCTCAAATGCCCCATCGGCATCCAGCTGGTCTTGAGCCAGCAGCTCCAGATACTGGTCTGCCGCACTCCAGCGGTAACCAGAGCGATATAGAATACCTGCGCTTTGTCTTGTCGTGATAAGTCCGGCCGCTTTCATTTGTAGAACAAGCTTCTTCCAGCCGCATTCTGCTGCCCGTTCACACAAGCGGACGGCTAGAGCGGACAGAGCGGCTTCATTGGCTCTAGCTTCCTTTGAAGCCGCTCCTCCTTCATCCGTTGCAGGATTCGCAGCACCTGGATCCGCTCCATCTTCGCTGCTCTGCAGCCCGTAGTGAAACAATCGAGCTTCCATCTGAAGATACACTCTTGATTGTTCGCCAAGTACCGTCACAAGAGCATCCGGCAATCTGGCCCCTATCCGCCATTCGGATAAGCTCCAATCAATTACTGCCATATCCAATATCGTCGCCTCTGCCTCTGTGTCTGCTTCTCTTTCCCCTTCAGTTCTGATCATGGCTGTATCTTTGGCTTCCTCGCGAGCAGCCGATTGTGCTTGCTGCAGCAAGCGGATCTGCTGCTGTGCACGTCCGGCTGCCCACGGGTAACGTTCAGTCTGCATGAGGCATAAACGTACCCAAGCCTCATCACTTGCTTGAATCCGGTCCTCCGGCAGAACGGACAACGCAGCTTCATATGCCCCGCACAAGCTCAAGGCATAGGCTGCTTTGTACAGCAATATTGAATCCGTCGGTGTCATGAGCTGTAGTAAGCGCTGAGCAATGGTTGCGTCTTTCTCCCCTTGAAGCTGCAGAAGATCTGCAAGGCCAATCGCGGCAGGTATGTAGCCAGGACACTCCTCAAGACTGGCAGAATATCGCTCTTCGGCCCGTGCCCAGCGCCCTTTATGCTTATCTATATCTGCCATATGTACCTGTGGCACATAGCTGTTCATTCCCGCATCCGTTACATAGGAACCGGCAGGCTTCACCTCTAGCGCCGCCTGAAAAGACGCATAGGCAAGATCCATCATGCCTTGTGACCTTTCAATCATTCCCAGCACAACATGCAGCTCTGCATAATCGGAATAATGCAGCAGCTCCGTCAATAACAGAGCTCTCCCCTTATCATACAGCTCCAGTGCATGCAGCAGCTTGGCAAGATCACGGACCAGTGTCGCACGGTAAGGTGCAGATACTGGACAATCCTGCAGTGACACCTCAAAGGCTTCCTTCGCCTGCTCCCACATGCCAAGCTGACAGCAGGTAACCCCAAGATTGTAGAAATGGAACGTATCCTTTGGATCGAGTTCTAACGCTTTTTGAATGAGGCCAAGGTTACGCCGAGCGGTTTGTTTCTCCTGTATAACTGCAGGCAGATAGCCATAATGCTGCACACGAATCAGACTTTTGCCGATACGAGCTTTTAATCCTCCTTCTTGCCTCATGTTGTCATTACGAACAAGCTGTTCATGAATGATTCCTTTATAATAAAAACCGCATCGATTACGAAACAGTCGCTCTGCCTCATAGAACGTTCGATCCTCAGGCTGCAATCCCGTCCAATTTTCCAATTGTATCGTACAGACGTCAGCAGATGTCTCCTGCAAAAAAGCCTTGATCTCATTCTGACCATCCGTCAACTCTTCATCTGCATCCAGCACTAGAATCCAGTCCGTCCCTGCCAGTGATATCCCTTCATTCCGTGCCTTTGCGAAGTCATCCTGCCAGGTGCTGCATACGACAGCTGCTCCGAACTGCTTGGCGATCTCCACAGATCTGTCTGTAGACCCGGTATCCACAACAACAATCTCATCCGCGATGGGCTGAATGGATGCAAGACAATTCGCAAGACGTGCTTCCTCGTTACGTATAATCATGTGAACACCCAGTGTAGGCTGTTTCAACTTGTCTTTCCTCCTTTACACGCAAAAAAAGGTACAGGCTCTTTCGTGCATAGAGATTCCCTGTACCTATATGAAATAAGGCTGTCTTATGTTCCTTGTCCGTTGAAAAACACATCAATTGTCGTTGCAGCACCCGGTGTACTCGAACGATATGCAAGCCGTGTGTATTTGAGGAAACGCTGAGGCACAAGCACGTCTACCGACCCTGCAGTAATACCGGTAACCGTGTCTACATCGGCAAACCAGTTCGTTCCGTTGGCGCTGATCTCTACCCTTGCATCCACGCTGTTTGCAGGGCCTGCATTATATACGAAGAAGGAGTACGTTCCGAATACACTGGTGCTTACCGGACCCAGCGGGGTGAACGTATCTGCTGTAGGAATGCCGAGCACCTGCGTTTCTGTGAAGCTTTTTTGTGAAATGGAGGTGACGCTGCTAAGTGTACCGGCGGTGATGGTCGCCCCGAGGAGGCTGTTGATCGTTCCTGCGGTGATCGTTGCTCCGAGTATGCTTGTGATTGTTCCTGCGGTGATCGTTGCTCCCAGTACGCTCGTTAAGGTCCCATCCAGCAGGTTCGTCAGGGTTCCCGCCGTGATCGTCGTGCCTAGCACACTTGTGATCGTTCCCGCTGTAATCGTCGCTCCAAGCACGCTCGTTAACGTCCCATCCAGCAGGTTCGTCAGGGTTCCCGCCGTGATCGTAGCTCCGAGCACACTCGTCAATGTTCCGTCCAGCAAGTTCGTCAGCGTTCCCGCCGTAATTGTCGTGCCTAGCACGCTCGTGATTGTCCCGGCGGTGATTGTCGCTCCGAGCACACTCGTCAATGTTCCATCCAGCAGGTTCGTCAGCGTTCCCGCCGTAATTGTCGTGCCTAGCACACTTGTGATCGTTCCGGCGGTAATCGTTGCTCCAAGTACACTCGTCAACGTTCCATCCAGCAAGTTCGTCAGCGTTCCCGCCGTAATTGTCGTGCCTAGCACACTCGTGATCGTCCCTGCTGTGATTGTCGCTCCGAGTACACTCGTCAACGTTCCATCCAACAGGTTCGTCAGCGTTCCCGCCGTAATTGTCGTGCCTAGCACACTCGTGATCGTTCCGGCGGTGATCGTCGCTCCAAGCACACTCGTCAGCGTTCCATCCAGCAAGTTCGTCAGCGTTCCCGCTGTAATGGTCGCTCCCATCACATTCGAGATGGTTCCATCCAGTAAGTTCGTTAAGGTTCCCGCCGTGATCGTCGCTCCAAGTACACTCGTTAATGTTCCATCCAACAGGTTCGTCAGCGTTCCCGCTGTGATCGTCGTACCCAGTACGCTTGTGATCGTACCCGCTGTAATCGTCGCTCCAAGCACACTCGTCAACGTTCCATCCAGCAGGTTCGTTAGGGTTCCTGCGGTGATCGTTGTTCCCAGTACACTTGTGATCGTTCCGGCGGTAATCGTCGCTCCGAGTACGCTTGTAATGGTCCCATCCAACAGGTTCGTTAGTGTACCCGCAGTAATTGTCGTGCCCAGTACACTTGTGATCGTACCCGCTGTAATCGTCGCTCCGAGTACGCTCGTAATGGTCCCGGCTGTAATGGTAGCTCCCATCACATTCGAGATGGTTCCATCCAGCAGGCTTGTGAGCGTCCCGGCAGTGATCGTCACATTCGATATGCCTGGCATATTACTGATGGTTCCGTCCAATATAACGCCAATCAGGTTGCCGCTTGTATCTGTTCTGACCGGATGGCTGACATTTGCATCATCAGTTCCGTAAATTAAACTCCTTAAATTATCCGGATTCAAGTTAAAGGTTGAAAAGTTAGGCATTTCTCACATCGCACCTCCTTATCGCTTAACCAAGGGTTCACACATATAAAGTGCTACCGTACTGTATGCAAGCAGAGGGACACGCGGTAACGGCACAAGCCGGGAAATGATGCCTAAGCTTTTTATAATTGAGAGTCACGGTCACGGATCAGATGGCTATGTTGAAGCAGGAAAAAGATGGTCCTGGGCGAAATAGACTGCTATTCAGCTTCTTACTAAGGAGGACAACTATAACATGGATCCAAAGAAAATTTTTTTGATTGAACTGCACGAAATCAACTTGTATACCCATCAGAGGATAACATGATGTGGGATGAGTTTAAGTTGAGTACAGAAGAAGTGAATGCTTTGAAAAACTATAATTTTGATGATGCAGCCTTATCCGCTATAGAAAAAACAGTCAGAGACAGTATTATGGGCGCATTCTTCCGTGCTTTTGCCTTGTTGGACGCCGTAGGAGATCCCGAAATTGTTGAAGGGGAGCAGCCTTGGCTGGGATTGACATTTCGAGAACGGAAGTCGGGTGAGGAGGATGTTCACGAGGAATTTTTGCACGATGAGTTTTATGCGGTTTATTGGGATTGGCTGGAACAGAAAAATAAAGATAAATGATTCAGGTAACTTACAATGCTTATTTCTCCTGCGCAATATAGAGAGACAACCCAAACCCGTCCGCCAGGCTTCGCATATATATAATTCAAGGTAGTCGTGAACGGCAGCTGCTAACAAATTAAATCTTCATAATGCAAGGGAGGAGGATCCTATGACGAATTACTCTGTATTCAATACAGCCAACAAGCCCATTTATGTACAGCAGACCAATACTTATGTGTCGCCTGCTATTGAATCAATGCCTGATCTCAGCGCAGCCTCTGCCGGCAGGCTGTTTACCCTGACCACAGGAAATGTCAGCGCAGGTGGCGGCGCAAATCTGCTGCTGCAAGTCGTTAACCCGGCAGCAAGCTCCCGCACACTGTATCTATCCCAGATCATCGGAGGCAGTACAGCCGCCGCTTCACTTATTGTGTACAATGGCGGGATACTTACCGGAGGAACCACGCCTGTTCCGGTTAACAACAACTTCGGAAGCAGTGTGACCAGTGCAGTGACAACACAGCAGGTAACAGGAACCGTAACCGGCTCGCCGGTCACTCTGATGAATATTCCTCTTACTGCTGGAGCATACAATATTCAGCTGCGCGGGTCTGTTATCATTCCTCCCGGACGTTCAGTAACCATTAGCATCGGCCCTGGATCGCTTACCGGCTCCATCAACCTGACTTGGTGGGAGGTCTGAGTATGAATACATTCGTAAAGGAGGGATCTGCGTGCCAAACGACCATATCTTCGGATCTGTGAACAAACCCCTTGCGGATCGTAACGTGAATACCTATCAAGCCCCTGCGATTGGCGCCCCTCCCGAATCCAGTGCAGGCCGAGCAGGAGCCCTATTCACTGCGGGAGCCACAAACTCTACTTCATTGGGACTGCTTGGCGGTAGTGTTATTATCACTGTTCAAATTACGAATCCTGCGGGCAGCGGAAGAAACGTTTATATTTCCCGAATAACCGGAGGTATCAATGTCGCTCTTAACCTCCTCTCCTCCTTCACCGGGACGTTGGCTATTGTACGCAATGGAACCCTTGGAAGCCCGGCTCTGCTGACTCCAGTGAACACGAATTTCGCTAGCAGCAGTACCTCTCTGATGACAGCGAGGTCTTCTAACGCTGCGTCTACAGGCGGAACACCGGTTCTGTCCATGCCGCTCGCTGCAGGTCCCTTCAGCTTCGATGAAATCGGTCGCTTCATTGTGCCGCCTGGCCAGTCCTACACCTTAACAGTCAGCGGTTCTCTATCTGTAGCCGGCCTGCTCGCTTCTACAGCCAATGTGATGTGGTGGGAAGCTTAATCTCTACTGTATTGCTGCTTGCTTCATTTCTGTGCTCTCCTTCTGCATGATGGTCTGGTTCGTGACCATGTACAGACCATTTCCCAGCCCGATAACCAGTGCAAGTCCAGTGATCATCCATGAAGAGCTGCTGCTTGGAACAAGCCCCAGCCCGGCAATGCCGAGACCCATTCCCATCGCGCCTGTACCCAGGCCAAACCAGTATTCATCAAAGAGCCCCCTGCACGAGAGGGCCGTGAGGGGGCTTAAGAGGTCTAATACATATAGCTTTAACCGAGCACAACCCGGTCATCTGACAGCTTCGTTCCGCTGATTCGCTCAAACTCCTGAAGCAGCTCCGGTACAGTTAATGTCTTCTTGCGCTCGGCATTGACGTCAAGAATAATCCGGCCTTTATCCATCATAATAAGCCGGTTGCCAAGCCTTATAGCCTGCTCCATGTTATGGGTAACCATCAGTGTGGTCAGATTCATCTCACGGACGAGCGTTTCGGTAATATTCGTAATCAGCTCTGCTCTTGACGGATCGAGCGCGGCCGTATGCTCATCCAGCAGCAGAATTTCCGGCTCCGTAAACGTTGCCATAAGCAGGCTGAGCGCCTGACGCTCACCCCCGGACAGCAAGCCGACTTTTGCTCTAACTCGATGCTCAAGACCGATTCCAAGCTTCTCCAGCTGTTCTCGGAACAGTGCCCGCGTCTTCTGGTTGATGCCAAAGGATAAGCCGCGAGATTTCCCGCGCCGGTAGGCCATCGCCAAATTTTCCTCAATCGTCATCATTGGCGCGGTTCCTGCCATGGGGTCCTGAAACACCCGGCCGATCCACCGACTTCGCTTATATTCAGGCAGCTGGCTGATCGTTTGATTCCGAATCTGCACTTCACCTGCATCCGGCTTCATTACACCCGATATAATATTCATCAAAGTCGATTTGCCTGCGCCATTACTGCCGATGACTGTTACAAAATCCCCTTCATTCAAGGTTAGATGGGCATCCATAAGCGCAATCTTCTCATCCACGGTACCTGGATTAAACAGCTTGGATACGTGATTGATATGCAGCATTACAGGTCACCTCCCATCGATTTACTACCCGTGCCGGACAGCAGCTCTGTCGTTCTCCGCCGCGCCATGTTCTTCTGACGAATACTGCGTTGTACAGAAGGAATCAGAAGCGCCAGAATAACGATGACAGCCGTAATAATCTTCAAATCCGAGGTCTCAAATCCAGGGACTCGAAGCGCGATCATAACGACGATACGATAAACAACGGCGCCGATGATAACGGACAGTGTCGCGAGGAAGATGCTCCGCTTGCCCACGATCGCTTCTCCGATAATAACCGATGCGAGTCCAACGACAATCATCCCAATCCCCATGCTAATATCCGCAAACCCTTGATACTGTGCCAGGAACGCACCGGATAGAGCCACCAGCCCGTTAGACAGACTGATACCTACCAGCTTGGTTGTATCGGTATTGGCTCCAAAGCTGCGAATCATTCGCTCATTGTCTCCTGTTGCGCGGAGAGCGAGACCCAGATCTGTTTTGAAGAATACATCAAGCAGCACTTTAACAACAAACGCTACAATGAACATGAACAGCAGAACAGACATGCTGGAGAAAATATTGTCCACACCAAGCAGAGACAGATTCGGTGCACCCAGAATCCTCATATTGATCGAATGCAGGGCAATCATCATCAATATACCAGACAACAGACCATTAATTTTGCCTTTCGTATGCAAGAGACCTGTACATGCTCCGGCGATCAGCCCCCCTCCAAAGGCTGCAAGTGTCGCAAGCCAAGGTGAGAAGTCGTTCGTAATCATAATTGCAGCAATTGCCGCACCAGTCGTAAAGCTCTGATCCACCGTAAGATCTGGGAAATCAAGGATTCGGAACGTAATGTATACACCGAGAGCCATTAATGCATACAAGAGTCCCAGTTCAATGGCTCCAGGAGTCGATTTCAGCAGACTAAGCATCGTTTCTAACATGTGTTATCCTCCTATTTACAAAAAAACAGGGTGGTATGTCGTCCACCCTGCTTCCGAGCATTCAGCATACTAACCTCAATTAGGTTACTCGATGATGTTGTTCTCTTGATCCTCTACAGCAGCCTTCATCTCATCTGTAACTTCTATGCCTTGCTCTCCAGCTGCCTTCAGATTCAGGATAAGATCCAACTTGTCCGGTACAGTCACCTCAAGATCTCCTGGATTCGTTCCGTTCTGCAGGATGTCAGCTGCCATCTCGCCTACTTGGTAGCCATGATCATAGTACTTGAAACCGACAGTAGCAAAGGCACCCTTCTCTACCGTATCCCGATCACTAGAGAAGAAAGGAAGGTCATTGTCATTAGCCGTCTTGATAATAGTATCCACGGCACTCACGACAATATTATCCAGTGTGATATATAGTGCATCTACCTTATCAACGAGTGAAGCAGCAGCTTGTTGAACCTCCGACGTATTTGTTGCCGCTGCTTTCACCAGCTCGATGTCATGCGCGGCAAATGCTTTTTCCGCGCTAGCTGCCATGACAACTGCGTTTGGCTCACCTTCATTCAGAACAAGTCCCACCGATTTAATATCCGGCATTTGTGTCGCAATGAATTCTGCCAGCTTCACAATGGCCTCTGGATTCGTATCGGATGCGCCAGAGACATTACCGCCCGGTTTCTTAAGATCGGTGACCAGTTTAGCATCCAGCGGATCCGTCACTGCTGCGAACAATACCGGCTTGTCCTTCACTTGGCTTACGACAGCTTGTGCGGAAGGTGTAGCAATCGCAAGAACGAGGTCACTGCTGTCCGTTGCAATCTTCTGGGCGATGGAGTTGTTATTCGCTGCATCGGCCTGTGCGTTGTTATAATCAATCTTTAGATTCTCATCCTCTACAAGTCCTGCATCCTTGAGCGCTGCAATAAACCCTTCCTGTGTTGCATCCAGTGAAGGATGCTCAACATACTGAGAAATAGAAATAGAATAGGTCTTCTCTGCAGCCCCTTCATCTCCTCCCGCTGTACCTGAAGTTCCGCTCTCTGTGCCGGATGGATCGCTGCCGCACCCTGCAACCAGGGCGATTGAAGCCGTTACCATTAATGACATCCACCATTTTTTGCTCATCTTTGTTTCCCCTCTCTTTTCTACATGTCCCCATTTTCCATTAAATACCTCTTACATACTGCGTCACATAATAGCATTAGTGCTTTTATATTTAACTGCACTAAAGCAATATGGCGTGTTTGGTTCCTGTTTTGGAAATTATTGACGCGTGGTCGATACAACTTTTCCCTAATATTAAGGGCGCCTGCACTATTCGTCAATTAATACTTTTATTGTATGTTAAAAAAAAGAAACGTCCAGCAGAAATTTCTGCTGGACGCCTCCATATATGACACTTATTCTATATTTAATTTTCACAAGACGAAATCTTGTAAGTGCAGCATCGGCCGCCCTTAGCAAGACACTCCGTGCGCGATACTGAAACCTCAAGCAGGGACTGAAACAGCTCCAACTCACAGCGGCAGGCCTGTCCATAGGCATCTGCCACTTCGGAGATGGGGCAATTGTATTCTTTCAGCACGAAGCCCTCTTCCACTTCCATCAGCTCGGTCATATATCCGTTGTCATTCTGGATGCGGGCAAGAGATTGAACCCTGCCAGCGAGGTCCTTGCCCTTCATCTCCGAGGCATACCGCTGGTGCAGCTTGTTCCTTCTCCGCTCGAATAACAAGTCGATCATCTCTTCACCTGACTCCTCGGCAAGCTCACCTAGCAGATCGAGCGTTACCTTCGGATACGTCTTCGGAAACAGTCCCTCTCCACTGTCAGTAAGGCCAAATACTGCAGAAGGGCGACCGGCTGTCTGCCGGATTTCGCTCGTTGCGATATGTCCATCCTTCTCCAGTGTCGCCAGATGCCTGCGGACCGCCATTTCCGTAATGCCCAGTTCAGCTGTAATTTCACGAGCACTTAAGGGACCTTGAACCTTCAGCATGTGAAGGATTCGCTGACGTGTGGACTTCTCTTTGGGCGCGCTCATTACAACCACCTGCTTTCTTGTCAGTGAAGATGCGGATCTAATTAAGATATAGCCTTCGCGTGCGCCTCTTCCCGGCAAGCATCAGAGCAGAAATGCTGATGCTCTTCCTCACATGCCTCACAAGATACGTACTGGAGATTGCATGTCGGGCAGTTCACATATTGGTCATGCGTTGTTCCACAGTGGTAGCAGGAAGCAATGACAATATCCTCTTCCGTCTGATTGATTGGCACGGAAATTCTTTCATCGAATACATAACATTTTCCGTCAAACAACCGGCCTTGTACTTCCGGGTCTTTACCATAAGTCACAATACCGCCCTCAAGCTGGGCTACATCCTCGAAGCCTTCTTTGATCAGGAATCCGGTCAGCTTCTCACAGCGGATGCCGCCTGTGCAGTAAGTGATGACTTTCTTGTCTTTGATATCGCCTAAATTCTCGCGAATCCATTCGGGAAACTCACGGAAGGATTTGACGTCCGGACGAATTGCACCGCGGAAGTGGCCAATCTCATACTCATAATCATTCCGGCCGTCAATGACAACAACGTCATCGCGTTGAAGATGCTCATAGAACTCTTTCGGGCTGAGGCGTTTGCCGCCAATTACATTCGGATCAAGCTCTTCATCATAACGGAAGGTAACGAGCTCTTCCTTATGACGAACGAACATTTTCTTGAATGCATGCCCTTCGACTTCGTCAATCTTAAACCAAATATCGCTGAACAGCGGATTGGCCTTCATGTCGTTCATATATTGCTCGGTCTGCTCGTAGGTACCGGATACGGTGCCGTTAATTCCTTCTTTGGCAATCAGTATCCGTCCTTTGAGACCAAGGTCTTTGCAGTATTTTAAATGTTCCTGTGTAAAAGCCTCAGGATCCTCAATCTGGACAAATTTGTAGTACAACAATACACGATAATTAGAATTACTCATTTTCTTCATTTCCACCTGTCTTTATTTATAGTTCCAAGCTATGAATTAGACAACTTGAATTTGTTTATTACCTCATAAACGACAAGAAGCAGCCGCAAAAAAGGGATTCCCTTCCGCCGCTACCGTCAGTTCTCGGGCAATGTATACATTAAGTCTATAAAAACAACGAAGCTTAGTCAATATTTATGTATAAAAAGGGGGCTGTGGCTTGCTGGAAAAGCATCCGTTATTTTCTGCAGACACATAAGGACGCTTCAAAAAGCATGACCTATAAAAAACACCAGGGAATCATGCGATTCCGCTGGTGTATTATGATGAATTAAGCTTTGACCGACCCTTGAGTTACACCATTGATGATCCATTTTTGTGCGAAAATATAAATGAGGATCATCGGCAGCATGGCCATCAGATACGAAGCAAAGGCCAGGTTGAAGTCCGTATTAAACTGTCCTTGGAAGATATACTGCACAAGCGGCAGTGTATACTGATCCTGATCGCTGATCATAATGAGCGGCAGCAGGAAGTCGTTGTAGGTGGACAGACAGGTCAGAATTCCGACCGTTGCACTCATCGGTGCCAGCAGCGGGAAGATAATCCGCCAGAATGTACCCCATGTTGTTGCTCCATCGACCTTGGCCGCTTCTTCCAGAGCGATTGGAATTGAACGAATATAAGCCACGTAGATAAATACGTTAAAGGCCAGACCATATACTGTGTGCAGCAGGATAAGTCCCAGCAGGTTGGTCATGCCGAGCCCTGAAGTAAGCTTAACGACAGGCAGCATAATAATCTGGAATGGAATGAACATCGCACTGACAAAATAGAAGTACAGCCCTTTAAAAAATTTGTGGTTCATGTTCCGCGCGATCGCATAGGCGACAAGCGAGTTGGTCAGCAATGTCAGGACCACCGTCGATATCGTAACAATCGCACTGTTACCCAGCGCGTTGAAGAAGCCTGTCATCTCGATGGCACGAGAGAAGTTATCCCACTGGATATCTGCGGGAAAGGAGAAGACGGATTGACGCATCTGCTCCGGATTTTTGATCGCAATCGTTAGCGTCATGTAGAGAGGGAACAGGATCACAATCGTACCGAGCGCGACGAGCAGCGTAATCGGCCAATTGGTGCGTGAGCGTGATTTTCTCATTACATGTCACTCTCCCTTCTCTGCAGAAATCTAAGCTGAATAATCGAGATAATGGCGATCAGAATGAAGTAAATGATGGCATTCGCCGATTGATAAGCAAATTCGCCGCCTTCGAAACCGCCGGTATAGATCAAGTGCGCAATGGATTGTGTTGCCCGTCCTGGTCCACCGTTCGTCATGGCTACGATGAGATCGAAGACCATAAGCGAGTTCTTCATGGCAAGCACCATGTTGATCGTGAAGAATGGTGCGATAAGCGGGAAGGTAATACTCCAGAATTCGCGCCATTTGCTCGCTCCGTCCAGATTGGACGCCTCATACAGATCCGTTGGAATGGTCTGCAGCCCGGCAAGATACAGGATGGTGTTGAATGCAATCCCTTGCCAGATCGCGACTGATACAACCCCAACCCATGCGAGATCCTGGCTGCCCAGAATATTGGTTGATAGGGCAGTCAATCCTAGATTCTCTCCCCAGATCGGGAATACGTTCGAGAACAGGTAGTTGAAAATATATCCGACGATCAGAATGCTCAAAATGTTCGGAAGGAAGTAAATCGCCCGGAAGAAATTCCGGTATTTGATCTTCGCATTCAGCCCCAGCGCAATCAGCAAGCTGATGATGTTAATGAAGATGGTCGCCACAATGGCATATTTAATGGTGAATCCGTATGCATTCCAGACGTTCTCATCTGCAAACAGATTAATGTAATTTTTAAATCCAACCATATCATATTGATCACCGAAGCCGTTCCAGTTCGTAAATGAGTAATACAACCCTTGTAGTGCAGGCAGAGTCATAAACACAAAGAACAGTGCTACGGCCGGCAAAGTCATCCAGTAGAACGGAGTAAGCCGATTCTTCATGTTTGTTCCTCCTCGTATCCTATCTTCGATTTGCTACCTTATCCCACTCTTC
Organism: Paenibacillus shunpengii; assembly: GCF_042684905.1. Lineage (NCBI taxonomy): Bacteria > Bacillati > Bacillota > Bacilli > Caryophanales > Paenibacillaceae > Paenibacillus > Paenibacillus shunpengii. The sequence continues at coordinate 357,495 of NZ_JBHUMJ010000011.1, forward strand.
GTCGAGTTTCTTAAGATAAGCATCAATGTCTCCGACCTGCAAAAATTCCTGTACGATTGAATTCAGCTGAACAGCAGACGGAATGTAGTGGTCAGCAAAGTCGGTGACCTGGCCTCTCTCGATATAAGGAAGGATCTCAGCTACGCTCGAATCATCCTGCGTTACTCCTTCTACTGCCGCAAACAAATTCTGCTCATCAATATACTGCTTCATGTTATCTTCACGCAGCAAAAATTTGATAAATTCAATGGCCTCAGCCTGATGCTCTGTATCTTCAGAGACCGTAAGCAGCGTGTCTATCCCGTTAACCAGCTTGATCTCTTCAGGGTCATTTCCGGTCGGGAAAGGGAAGAATCCGATCTCAATATTCGGGTTGGCCTTGCGTATCTCTGGAATTGCCCACGTGCCTTGGATATACATGAAGGCATCCCCGTTCGCGAAGGCACGGTTACCGTCCGCATAGGTCTTACCGAAGTTATCACTATGCCCGTAATCAAGAATCTTCAGCTGCTTCTCCGCTATTTCGCGGTAACGCTCCTGGAACGTCACTTCGCCATCTCTGCGCTTCAAATAGAAGTCGATCCCTTCCAAGTTCGGGGCGAGTGCATTAAATGCAAGGTTGGTCTGCCAGTCGTCTTTATAGGTTAGGTAAAAAGGTATTTTACCTGCATCTTTAATTGTCTCCGCTGTCGCAATCAGGTCATCCCAAGTCTTAGGAACCTCAAGCCCCATCTCGCGGAACAGCGTCTTGTTATACATGATACCGTTTGCATTTGTTGCAAATGGAATCCCTGTGAGCTCTTCAAGACCGCTTACGTCTTTCACCATCTGAATATAGCTCGGATTGATCAGATCGATCATTTCTTGATCGGTCTGATCCATGAAAATACCGCTCTGAGACAGCAAGGAGAATGTATCCGTTGCTCCCAGCGCCATAATATCCGGAACATCATTCTTTACAAGCCGGGTCTTAAGCACCGTTTCTGCATCCGGTGGATTGACCTGTGTCACTTCAATTTCAGACTGCTCCTGATTGAATTTCTCTACAAGCTTGTCGAAGGATTCTTTCGCCTCGGGCTTGTTCTGAAAGAATTCAATCTGGACCTTGCCGGAGGCCCCTTCACTGCTGCCGCATGCGGTAAGCATTAATGCCGCTCCACCGGCAATGAGGAGCATTTTACAACTCTTAAGCCATTGAAATCTCATGGTGTACCCCCTCTATCTTGTTCTGATAAAAGTGCTTACATTTCCACTCGGTGTAAAGCATAGCACACTCGTTTTTAATGACCAATGGTTATAAATGTCTAACTTTAAGGTATATGTATTTAGTTCCATTGCAGTCTTGCCAACCGAAACCGGTTTCGATTAACCAGAAAAAAACGAGTGATATTTATTAAACACCCGTATCCTGGTTTAAACACCTGCATAATGAATTTTGTATAGTTGAATTTTTAGAACCTTTAATTTTTTGAAACAGACTCGTTTAGGGAATGAGCAGAATTTTTCCTGTGCTTTGCCGACTTTCAATCCATTGATGTGCTTCTGCTGCACGATCAAGCGAAAATTTCATGGGTTCAGCTAGTTTAATGTCTCCGCTTGTAATGGCTGTAAATAGGTCGTTCGCCCGCCGCACACGGTCGGCATGATCTGTCACATGATTCCATAAGTCTCCCCCGGTTAATGTTTTCGACGTATCCATCAGCATCCTTGGATCGACTGGAACAGGATTACCTCCGGCCATGCCGTAGAACACGATATGGCCTTTGATTTGAACTGCTCGGAAAGTGTCCATTAACGTACTTCCAACCGAGTCATAGGCCGCTCTGACACCTTCCTGCTTGTACGACCATTGCCTTGCTTGATCTACCCAATTGCCTTCATTGTACAGCAGAACTTCATCAGCTCCCGCTTGCAGAGCAATGTCACGCTTTGACGAGCTAGAAGTAACCCCTAATACTCTTGCCCCTTTTGCTTTGGCAAGCTGGACAAGCAGCTGACCTACTCCACCTGCAGCTGCGTGCACCAGAATTTCATCCCCAGCCTGTACAGGATAACTGTCATTTAACAAGTAATGGGCCGTCATACCCTGTAGCAGCACGGTTGCTGCCTGGTCATACGTAATCTCGGAAGGCAGCTTAATGGCTTTCTCCTGAGGAACCAATACCAGCTCACTATTTGCATGTGGAACATCAGCAAAGCCCACACGGCTGCCTGGCGGCAAGCCTGTAACATCGTCTGCAGTCTCCACCACAATACCGGCTCCTTCGTAGCCTAATATGTAGGGCGGCTCCCCCTCCAGATGATAATTTCCTTTTCTGCGATACACATCTGCATAATTTAGACCGACGGCCTTCATTCGAACAAGCACACAGCCCGGCTTAAGTTCAGGCGTCTGCACATCTTCAATGTGCAGCACCTCAGGACCACCAAATTCCCTAAATACTGAAGCTTTCATTTATATTCATCCTCCCTTAAGGATTATATATTTTTTGAATATATACTCATGCCCTGTTGACACATGATAATATAATATATTTTATATGATCTCCTACTCATATTGAAGAAAGTGAAGGTGCAGCGACAACATGAACTCCGTAGAAACAAAACCTCTCCGTGTCTATATGGCTGGCTATGAGGTGTTCCGTACCGATGCTTCCGAGCTGGGACAACACATGAAGGCGCTGTGCGCTGAATATGGATTTGAAGGTATTTTTCCACTAGACAAGGATATTAAACCCCAGCCTACACGGCATGAGACGGCGGTCGCTATATTCGAAGGCAATGTGAGACTGATCGAGAAATGCGATATCATCATCGCCAATCTGAATCCCTTCCGCGGGCAGGAGCCGGATTCCGGCACCGTATTTGAATGCGGGCTTGGATACGGACTTGGCAAGAAGCTGTATGCCCATGTTCTTGATGCACGTACGATGGGGGAGAAGCTGGCAACTGCGACAGATCCAGTGACAGGACTGTATGAAGACGGGATGACGATTGAGAACTTCGATCTGCCCACCAATCTCATGCTCGGCATTCCTGTTACTATCGTAGAGGGGACATTAGAGGATGCGCTAAAGAGACTACGTACAGATCTGGGTATGGATGCTGAGTAGTCTCGCTGATGAAGTCAAAAAAAGAACGTTCGCCATGAACGTTCTTTTTTAACATACATAATTATTAATGATTTCTAATGATTTCATGCCATTCCTTGAATCAATAGTCCAATACACATGATCAAGCCGCAGAGCACCGAGGATTGCTGTGAAGCTCCCATAAGCGGAAGATAGGCCTCCGACGGGTTTACTTTGCCGAGAGATTTATATACTTTGTACATAGGTATGACAGAGACAACGGCCAGAAGCCCATACACAGGCAGTGCCCCAAACACGACACTTACAATCAAGAGCACATAGGCGAGAACCGTCATTATTTTGGACAGACGCAGCGCACGCTCTTCTCCCCACATCACGACCAGCGTTTTCTTGCCAATCTCACGGTCCGCACGCCAATGCAGAAAATGATGGTTAAACAGCAGCATCGTGGTCAGCATGCCGACAGGCAACGACAGCAGCAGCGGTGCAACTGCAAATTCACCTGTCTGTACATAATACGCCCCAAGCACAGGCAGTACTCCGAATGAAATGAAGATACCAATCTCACTGTAGCCTTTGCCGCGATAGCCGAATTTAATCGGAGGTGCAACATAGAAGTATGCGATAAGCGCACCAATCAGGGCAAGTACCAGAATCGGCCAGCCGCTGACGATGGTCAGAATCAGCCCGCACACGGCAGCCAGAACAAGAAATCCCCACGTAATTGCAGCAAACTTCTTCTCCGACATGGTTCCCATCGTCAGGAATCCAGAATTCGTTGATATTGCTCCTTCTGTTTCAGCCGCCTCTGTGTCCGTACCGTTACGGTAATCCCACAGATCGTTGACCATGTTCGAAAATATATGAGCGGATACAGCCCCGACCAAGGTCAGCAAGAACAACAGAAAGTTGAACTCCTTATCAAACGCATAGGCTGTAATCGTGCCAAGAACAACAGGAACAATCATGACGGTCACTGAAAATAATCGAGTCATTCGTTTAAAAAAAGTCCAGTTACTCATGATGTATTTTTTAAGCCTCCTAATATGACAATAATCTCAACACTTTGTGACAACGTTCACACAATGTTTGATTATACACCAAATCAGCGGAGTTGTAATCGGAAAATTTTTGGGTTCGGTATTTGGGGTTCGGTGTTTTGGCTGTATCTCTCCGGTTGCCTCCGGCAAAAGTCGTTCTACATCCAAAAACCTCTCTGGAGAGGCAAGGCTTGGCTTGGGCTACTCGGGGAAGTCTTGTGCCGGTTCGGTGTTTTGGCTGTATCTCTCCGGTTGCCTCCGGCAAAAGTCGTTCTACATCCAAAAACCTCTCTGCGGGGAAGTCTTGCCTGGGCACAGGGTCAAAAATGTGAGCGCTGCACCCTCCGGGATCTCATCCAGCTAAGTATTGCGCCTGCGATAAACAGCAATACACCAACATTCAAGGCTACATCTGCGAAATTCAGTATCCCGCCTTCTTCCGAAAATTTAAGGAAATCGGTTACTGTGCCTCGGAAGAATCGATCTACCATATTCCCCGCCGCACCTCCAACCAGAAAGCCTGCCCCCACATTCATCAGCCGGCCTTGAATCTCTCCCTTATGCCTGTAGTACAGAATAAAAGCAATAAAAACAAGCGCAACTACGCCAAATAATCGTGCATACCCCTGGAACAGACTAAATGCCATTCCCGAGTTTTCGTAATGCTCTAATTGATGGACAATATTTCCCATAGGAATGACTTCGCCAATGTCCATATGCTCTCGGACCCATAGCTTGCTAGCCTGGTCTATAATCAATATAACGATCGCCGTAATATAAAATAGCATTATTTCCTCCTTCTCCTCATCTGCTGCTCCATATCTATAACCTGAAATAAAAACTTCAAACTACGTTTATACTGCAATCCGCGCCTCTTACTCCTAATCGTTATGTATTTGCGTGTTAGCTGACTGCTTCTATTCCTATCTACTTCACTGTAACACAGCCGGTCTGTGCAAATCCAAATCCTGTACATCCAATCTTTCTAACCAGCAAAAAAGGGGCTTCATCTATAAGTTAGAGAAGCCCCTTGATCACCTCATGTTTCTATTTAATGGATGAGAGCACATCAAGCAGCATACGCTTGAAGGCTTCACGATCGATCTCTTCACATACACGTACATTCGGTGTCTGCCCCAGCCGTCCATTAATATCGACGACGCTGTACCCTCTAGTGTACTGACCGCCCACTTCAACATCTACAAAATATTGACCCGTTCTTGTCATAATGGATTCATCAGCAGCAGCGGCCATGAGCAGCGTATCCGGATGCGTTGTTCCAGGCAGCCTGTGCACCGACTTGTTGAACTGCATAACGACCTTGTTGATATCGATAAAGAATTGCGCCCCAGAAGTGCCGAGTGCCGCAATCTCCTCATGATCCTGATCATCCATGATGGAATAGCGAGTACACATCTCCCAGCCTACCATGGTCATAGGAATACCCGAATGCAGCACGATCTGAGCTGCCTCAGGGTCTGTATAGAAGTTGTACTCAGCCGCCGGTGTGATGTTACCCAGCGAATTGTTGGCTCCACCCATAATATAAATATGAGGGATTAGGGGTGCAATACTCGGATCCTTTTGGATAGCCATCGCAATATTGGTCAGCGGCGCGATCGCTAGAAGATGAATCTGTCCCGGATTCGCATGCACTGTTTCAATGATATAATCTACCGCATGTCCTGACTCGGGGCGCTGATCTGCTAATGGAAAATGAGCACCTCCCATTCCGTCATCCCCATGAACATCATCGACATAACGGTGCTGCCCTGAACCAAGGGTAAGCATTGGCCGTTCATACCCTTTGTACACAGGTACTTGTCCGCCTTTGCCCGCAACCTGAACCGTGTAAAGTGCATTCTCGACCTCTTGGTTAAATTCCACATTACCGCCCGTAATCGTAATTCCCTGCACGTCAAAATAATGGAGAGCCGTCAGGATCGCAATCGTGTCATCTCCGGCGGTATCCGTATCAATAATTACTTTCTTCATATGTAGTTCCCCCTCACCTGTCTTGTTCATGTTGTCATCATTCCTTATTGAACCATTATAGCGTCACGACCTGCAAGCGAAAAAATGACTTATGTTTCATAGCATCTCCCGTACACAAATAACTTCATTCAGATACGTTTGCAATTTCATGCATAAATCGTTAACATCTTTTACGGAGAAGAACTAATAGGAGGATTTTATATGTTAAATATGGATAGCTACACACAGCATTGGCTGACCCATCGCGAGGTTCTACATAAGCTGGTCACACTAGATCAGGATAATCTTGTTCACTTCACCCCATGGGAAGGCGGAATGAGCTACGGAACGCTTGTCCTTCACATCGCCAGCTCTACACAAATGTTCGCGAACATGGTCAGCAAGGGGGAATTCACCCCTTCGCAAACCAAAGATGAATGGACAACACTCGAAGACGTACAACGTCTTGTGCATGAGTATACAGAAGCGACGAAGGAGATTCTTGCTTCCATAACAAACGAGCAGCTGCAGGCAGAAATTACGTTCTTCGGCCAAACTGCACCTGCTCATGTGTTCTTAAGTAAAACGCTGGATCACGAAATTCATCATAAGGGCCAATTACTCACGTATGCGCGAATTGCTGGTGTGAAAGAGCTTCCTTTCTTTATGTAATTTAAATTGTTTACTATGATTTATTCAATATCCGGGTCCCCTTCGACTCGGATATTGCTATTTTAGGCTGATTAACACGCCTTACATATGGGTAAATATGGAGATAAAATTTTAGGAGGTCTCATATTTTGAAAAAGTGGAAATGTTCAATGATCGGAATGATTCTCGTCCTTATGCTGGCGGCCTGCGGCGCAGAGAATGAGAGCCAGGAGGTCACACCTACGGATGAGGCAAACACAGAAGCGACAACAGGTGCAGATAACATCGAGGAATCGACAGAGGCACCAGCAGAAGAAACGTCAGCAGAGATTCCAACAGCGGAGGAGCTTCTGAAGCAGGTGTCTGAATCCAGCAGCAGCATAGAGAGCTACTCCATGGACACAAATATCACGCAAAATATTACGATGGCAGTTGACGGTCAAGAGCAAACTCAAGATGTAGAAATGAACATGAAGCAGGACATGGTTCTCTCACCCATTGCTGTATATCAAGAAATATCTACCTCTTTACCTGCAGAAAGCGGTGCTCAGGAGATCAAGCAATACATAACCGAAGACGCGATTTACTCCCATGTAGAGGGTTCATGGATGAAGCTCCCTCAGGAGTCCATTGGACCTTTGGTCGAGCAATTTAAGTCCCAAGGCAGTGCTGCCGAACAGTATGATCAGCTGAACAGCATCGCGAACGAGATCGAAGTAACGGAAGAGGGCGATGTATATTGGTTAAAAGCGAATTTGTCCGGTGATGGCGTTAAGGACCTTGCTCAAGAAATGATTGCACAGCAAGGTGCAACCGATCCGCAAATGGCAGCCATGATGGAGCAGATGGATATTAAGAGTATTGATCTGTCCTATAGCGTGAACAAAGAAACTTACTATCCTGCAGATATGACCTACAACATGGAGATGAGCATGGAAATGGAAGGTCAGAATGTAAGTATTCTTATGGCGATGGACGGCTCCTTCTCCAAGTATAATGAACTGGACAAAATTGATATTCCACAAGAAGTTCTCGATGCTTCAGCATCACAATAATATCAGCAAGCAAAATTTCTAAAATATACAGAGAACAAGCACCTTCAAGACAAGAACAATCCGGCAAATTTCTGCTTTTGAAGCTTTTGCCGGAAGTCTGTCTTGAAGGTGTTCTTTATGCTTTAACTTAGATGATTGATGACACACCATCTTCTTTTTCTTTTCTCTTCTCCGCATAGTAGTCATAGTTGCCAAGGTATACATCAAGAGCCCCTTCATGCAGCTCCCATACCTTGCCCGCCAGTCGGTTAATGAAATAACGATCATGAGAGATCGCGAGTACGGTCCCTTGGTAGTCCTCAAGTGCTTCCTCAAGCGCCTCCCTAGAAGCAATGTCCAGATGATTCGTCGGCTCATCGAGCAGCAGAACATTCGGCTTGTTATTTACGAGCACGGCAAGTCTGAGTCTCGACCACTCACCACCTGACAGCTTCCCGATCTCCCGGAACACATCCGGTCCATAAAACATATATTTCGCCAGTATCCCTCTTGCAGCGCCTTCCTCCATACCTACCTCTTCCCGGAAAAATTCAAGCACCGTCTTCTTGGGCTCCTTCATCTCTTCCTGCTGAGCAAGATAGCCGATGGTGACACCGCTTCCCCATTCAATGTATCCCTCATCTGCCTGTTCATCACCAAGCAGCAGCTTGAAAAAGGTCGATTTGCCAGAACCATTAGTGCCGAGAAGGGCGATTTTATCCCGAAACTCAATCATTCCCTCCACATTCTGAAGTATCTGTTTATCCGCGAATTGTTTACACAGCGCTTCGAATAGTAACACGACCTGTCCGGAGCGGTCTCTCGTTCCCAGATCAAAGGAAGCATGCTTCGGATTCAGGACCGGCCGCTTCACCTGTTCCATTCGATCCAGAGCCTTGCGTATGGAAGCAGCACGCTTGAAGAACTTCTCATTCCCGCCGATCCGCCCCCATTCCTCGAGCTGACGAATCGTTTCCTTCATCTTCTTGACCTGCTTCTGCTGCTCCTGATATTCGGCAAACTGCTGAAGTACACGCTCCTCCTTCATACGGACATAGCCGGTATAGCTGCTCAAGAAAGTGCTTGCTTCACCGTCCTCCAGCTCAACGATTTTGGTCACCACCCGATCAAGGAAAAAGCGATCGTGAGATACAATGATGCACGCCCCTGAGTATTGCCGTAAAAATTGCTCGAGCCACTCCATTCCTTCCAAATCCAGGTGATTGGTCGGTTCATCGAGCAGCAGCAGCTCAGGCTTCATAATCAGCTGGGATGCGAGCACGATTCGAGTCTTCTCCCCGCCGGATAGTGTATCGAAGGGCCTCGAATACATTAATTTCTTAATGCCAAGTCCTGTCGCCACTTGATCAATGCTGGCATCGATCTCGTAGCCTCCGCCCCGCTCATACTCCTCTTGGAGCACAGCATATTTATGCAGCAGCCGTTCAAGTGCATCCGGATCAGCTGCTACAGCCGGATCACCCATTTGCTGCTCCATCCGGGACATCCTCTGACGGCAGTCAGCAAGCCTGCTGAAGCCATGCGACAGCACCTCATATACTGTCAGCTTCTCAAAAGCAGCGGGTATCTGCGGCAAATACCCAACTCGAGCTTCCTTTTTCACCGTAAGCAGACCTTTATCGGGCTTCTCCAATCTTGCAATAAGAGAGAGCAGTGTTGATTTGCCGCTTCCGTTCGCACCGATCAGTCCTACCTTCTCGCCTTCATGCACTTCGATGGTTACATCATTCAGCACCAGATTGGCGCCGTGGTATTTTTGTATATTTTGACCGTTCATTATGATCATCTTAAGGATCCTCCTATGGTGTAGAAGACCCTGACCTTAGCCGCAAATAAAAAGAGCCGCGGGAACAAGCCCCGCGACTCCTTAATCGGAAACAAATCTGATCCGTTCTGGAGGTTATGGCAGGCATCTTCTCGAATGGGTAACGATATGGGACAATTGGACAGACTTCTCCCGTATTTCGAAACCTCTGAAAAAGATGCCAGACAGCACCATTGGCAGCTGGCTCAAGCGGTTGTTTACCCATTCAATATTCACCTGCCTCACCTCCTCTCATCAAAGTTATTGTTAACTATACCACAAAAAGAATGATAACCCTACCCGGCTCGTGCGGAAAAAATGTTTATAGCTGTTCTTTACTTTTGTCAGCTACTTAAGCCATGTATCAAAGAACCTGCGATAGCCTTCCTTCATTACCGTTCTGGAGAATGCACTGAAGGCATAGTCCCGGTTATCCTCAGACGTTCTGCGCGGAGAAGCGCAGGCCATGTTCACCAGCTCGAAGAAATTGCGGTCATTCCCGCTGAAGGCATGGGTAGAGTTGATATGACCATAGCAGGGATGCTCGGGCTTCACCACCATTTTGCCCATGGCCAGTGCTTCTGTCAGCGGCATGGCAAATGTATCAAAGCGTGAAGAGCTCCAGTACACCTTGGAGGAATTCATCAGCTCGAACACCTCATCTTGAGTCAGAGCAAAGCGAAGCTGAATATTATCCGGAATATCATACTTCTTCATGCTCTCCTTATACCGGCGTCCACCGAACACCATGAAGACTTCCTTGTCCGGATTCTGTCTTGCATACTCCAGCACGAGATCCGGCCTGCGGTTTGCCTCATCCCGCCCAATCCACATGACCCGGTTATCCACGACCGCAGACGGATCATAATGCTTCTTCGCCAGTTCTTCATCGAACCCGATGGGGATAACGGTAATGTCCTGAACGCCGTAATTTGAGTTCATCTCTCTCTTCAAGAACTCCGTCTGTACAATCGCCTTGTCCACAATGGAATAGAACGGCTTCATCATCTCATAGCCGGTCAGCGCAGGATCGGGGAAGCTGTGCGGAAAGAGTACGCTTTTATCGAGGAACATCTTCAGAAAAGTAAAGCCGGATACCGTGTAAATCACATGCTCTATATTTTGAGAATAGAGCTGATCCAGCACGATATCATAATTAACCAGATCCCCCTTCTCGTGCTCATAGCCTTGCACCCAGTCATATCCGCTGACATGCCGCTCCGGCGATATAAATACGATCTCGACACCCAGCTCCCGTCCGATGCTCTGCAGCCTGTCTGCAAAAACCCGAGGTCCTTGTGCTTCGGCAAACTGAATTTTGCGCATTACGAGTCCAACCTTATCCAATAGCCTTCTCCCCCTATCGTTGTCTTATCGATAAATATAGCATGAAAAAACCGCCATAGGGGAAGGAGTAACCTTACCTTATCGCGGTACACTTACAGAGCTATGCTATTTCTTGTATTCCATTTTGCATCAACATACATACAAAAAAACTAACCTTTTTTCATTGCTTTCAAATCACTGGTTGCGTTGGAGAGTACAGGCAGCATTCTCATCTGCCGCTCCATTGGCGAGGAACATAAACTGCAGCTTGGTTCGCTCTCGAACGTAAAGTCGTCCCGCATCCAGCCTTTGCAGTCATCATTGGTGCATGACCACACTTTTGTGTTTTCCTCGGGGATTTCCTCTGTTACTTGACGTCTGTACATGAATACTTCCCCTCCTATCTACGCAAATAAACGGCTCATTTCCGTCTATCCCGCATTCGCTATTTTGGAGTGAAAACAAGAACTGCCTTCAACTTGTCAGTTAAAGGCAGTTTAGCAGGTCGGCTTAGTATACTTTTACTACGTTCTCTGCTTGTGGTCCGCGGTTTCCTTCTACCACGTTGAATTCAACGCGTTGTCCTTCGTCGAGGGTTTTGAAACCTTCGCCAGTGATTGCGCTGAAATGTACGAAAACGTCGCTTCCGCCTTCAACTTCGATGAAACCGAAGCCTTTCTCTGCGTTAAACCATTTAACTGTACCTGTTTGCATTAGGGTCATTCTCCTTTACTCTTATATTAATATGGTTATTTTCATAAAAAAAATTCACATATTGGAAAAAGTGCCATTTCGAAATGAAGCTCTTTCCAAAATGTGAATTACACCGTTTCGTATACATTACCATATTCAAATCAATAACGCAATAGAAATTAAGAAAAAATTACTTAATTTACCAAACTAGATTGCGTTTGTTGATTTCTTGACGTAGTGCACTCGCTTAAAAAAGTAAGCTGTGGCATGACTCTGCCATTTCGCCGCCTCTTCATTCATTCCCCAGATCAGGCTTTATCATACCACAGCAATTGGCATTTTTTTAAACCGTACCCTCGAGCTGCTGTTTAATGCGCAGCGCAGGAAGCGGGTCATTACAGGTCATGATCGGTGTTCCGCAGCCGACCGCATAGAGGACGCTGTCAGTTGTGTCCGGTCAGTAGCTCCACACCTGCAGACCCCTATTCCGAAATGCTTGTACATCCTCCCGATGAAGAAGCGACATCTCTATCCCGATAGCCCACATTTTGGAGTATGTGCCGTTCTCCCCATGCACAAAATTACGCATGACCTCCGCCTTGAACCCCTGAGTCTTGGCCCCATAGTGATCATAGAGGTAAGCGATAATTTCAGCATCAAAGCAGGTGAAGACACATCTCTCATACAGTTCATATGCATGAAGCAGCTCTATTGCAGCATCGGCGGTATCCTTCGCATCCGGGCTGGATTTGATCTCCACGTTCAGCAAGATGTCCGGATATCCGGCAAGCAGCTGGCACAGCTCTTGAAATGTAGGGATTTTAAGGCCTTCGAACTCCGGAGCGAACCAGCCTCCCGCATCCAGTTTCTTCAGCTCCGCGAGGGTCTGCTCCCTCACTTCACCGCTCCCATTCGTCGTGCGGTCCACTGTTGCATCATGAATAACGACGACTTCACGGTCCTTTGACATACGCAGGTCAAACTCCACCATGTGACAACCTACTTCAATAGCACGCTTGAAGGATAGCAGTGTATTCTCCGGGTAAGCTGATTTATACCCCCGATGTCCTGCGACGACCATGCCTGCTGCGGATTCCAGTTGCTCAATCATTTTCTATACAGCCTCCTTATCAACATCTAACCTCTAAATACATCTTACGAAGATTTATTAAGAGACGATTATCTGAAAATGAAGAGCATGTATAACTTAATAGAAAAAGCCCAGCGAGCTCTGTACTGCGATGCTCACCAGGCTGTGTGATCTCAATAAATAAGGTGGATCAGAAGGCAGGAGAATATATGCGCGAGAATAATATCGCGTATGACTGATTAGCACATCGTAAGAGCTGCCTTGAAACTCTCTGCAAACGAAGCAGCCATTGGGATTGGTACACTTGAGAAAGACTTTAATGTCCCAGCAAATTAAGTAAGTTTCATGTTCTCCAATGCATACAACAAACGCAACATTCTGCTTCTGCGCTGCGAATTTAGCGTGTTTAATTGAAAGAGATCGTTAAACAGCAAACCATCGAGCGTCATAAGGATGAGGTCCGCTTCGGCACTCCCGTTGGCATCTTGCACGAGGCGCTCGTTTAACTCGTTCTGCTTACGTTTCACCAGATCCAGTAGAGTCGGATTAATACCAACAGCTGCCATTAGGCCAAAATAGCCGAATTGCGCATCCAATGGCTCACTCGACAATGAAATATAGGCGCGAAGCAAATCACCGCGTTTCTTCTCTGTATGCTCGTAACGCTGTTGCAATTGTCGCTCGAACTGATTCATTTCCTCCTCAAGGATGCCTTCAATCAAGGCATCCTTGGACGGGAAATGATGAAGCAGCCCACCTTTGCTGACGCCTGCCTGCTTGGCAACCGCTTCTAACGTAAACCCGCCTATCCCCTTCTCCCGTATAACAACATGTGCTGCGCGAATCAGCTTTTGCTGTGTTTCTAAGGAACGCCCCATTCTCTTTAAGCCCCCGACTCTCCATAATTGTGCCCATACTATAGCATGAAACCCTAAAGAGGTCAAAATAGGAAAAGGAGGGCTGAATTTGACAAAAAGACCGTCTGGACGGTATTATTTTTTCATCATCAAAACTTCACTTACGACTTGGAGATGGAACAATGGTGACAATTATCATGTCGATGATTGGATGGGGGCTGCTGGATAGTCTGAATCCGTCTACGATCGCCACTATGATACTTCTCATGCCGCTGGTAACGAGGCGACAGCATGCCTGGTATTATATCGGAGCTACTTTTTTCATTTATTTCTTGTTTGGCCTTCTGTCTCTCTGGGGAGCGGAACGATTTGTTGCGCCTCTTATAATGAGCATTATGGTTAAAGTGGAACCCTTCATTGGCTGGCTGGAATTGGCAGCAGCCGTTCTTATGCTGGGTTTCGGCATTACCTTAGCATGGCGGTCGTGGATGAGGTGGAAACGAAAAGTTCCGCTGCCAAATTGGGTCGGGCGGTCAGCACGCTTTGTAAATCCCGTGTCGTTACTTCTCCTTGCGGCTGGGTCAACCTTAGTCGACCTGCCTACTGCGTTACCGTACGGTGCATTTATTGCCACGCTCGCAACACTGGAGAACCAGACGACAATAGAGCCTTTGTTTCTTCTGATATACAGCTTTCTATATATTTTACCTATGATCCTTGTCTATATTGTGTTTGTTAAACTGGACAATAGCCGATACCAATTATTCGAAGTGAAATTCAAACGTGTGATGAACGCGACAATAGCCATTGCAATGCCGCTTTTACTAATAGGTTTCTCAAGTTGGTTGTTGACCGACTGTTTAAGAAGATTATTGCACTATATCTAGGAGTCTCTTCGCTACGAGTAACGACAAACCATTACTTCTGGATGAAACAAAAGGACGAAGTTGAGCTGGAACAGTTGCGTGCAGCTAAAGCCAAAACGCTTACGGAACATCCAGCTTGGTGCAAGAGTTAATAAGCCGTCTTCAGCCAATTGTCCTTGCTCCAGCTCAGCTTGCCTGCTCCCGCTCCTGCCGCTCCCGTGAGTCTCGATTGGAGCGTCGAAGGATCATCCATCGTGTAGCTGTAAGGCAGCGAGGTTATCCCGCTCCAGCTGAACGGAACAATTGGGGCAGGCACAGGTGCGAGCGGGCTGCCAGCTGTATCACTGCTGCCCCGGAAGGAGGAGCCATCAAGTGAATACATCGTGTCAACGGCGCGAATTTTACCTGTGTACGAAGCATCGGATGGGTCCGTCTGGTTGTTGCGCATTGGATACTGGATGCCGATGATGCTTGATTTCTCAACGAGCACAGCGCCTCCCTCGGTTGAGATAGCTCCATTGCTCGTTACATCAAACTTATATCCTTTGGATGAGATGGCAGCAGCCATCGCCGGTGTAATTCGCTGCTTGGCCAGCCTCGCATCTCCACTGTCCATAACGATGTTATAGGCATGTGCGTTTCCGCCCCGGAGGCGCGGCAAGCGATCTTGAATATCCTTGTAGTAATTATGATGCAATGTTATCGATAGACTTGGATTTCCGGAGTCAAATGAAGTCGAGCCGACGAGATGTCCTTTTTTCTGAGAGGCTGCGATGGCAATAATATCGTCCTTGCTCAGACCTACCGCGATGCTGCGCAGATCATTGTACATTGGATAGGAGGAGCGGTTTGCTTCCAGTTCATTGATCTGCTGTGTAACCCAGCTGTTTGCGCTTCTGTCATCACCCTTGAATACTGACCACGAGATCGTGACACCATTTGTTCCTTTTTTCGAATCAACCAGCCCGTCATAGGCTTTATGAAACGTACAGTGGTCGATCCACACTTTGCTGGTCTCCTCAAGGGTAATGTAATCCCAGTCATTCTTGTCATAATCCCCCTTAGAGGATTCATCCCACTCCCATAGCTCATCGAACTCTAGATTTCGAATGATCACATTCTGGCTGCGCTTCACGCTGATCGCTGCATGCTTGATTGTAGCTCCGTTTGCAGAGAAGATCGTAAGTCCATTAAATCCGTCAATGGTCAGCTTGCTGACACCTGTCTGTTTCAGCACAGGGTGAGTCAAGGCATCATTATGCTCGGCAAAAGGCGACGTTTGAGCCGCAGCAGGAAGCTCGTTCCAGCCTAGATCAAGGTCGTTCATAATCTCCACTACCTTGACACCTGATCCTTTCTTTAATGCGGCCGCCAGTTCTGTGGCATTATAAACTTTTCGATATTTTGCTGTGTCGGTCTCGCTGACAATCCCCCCTCCCGTATTCCCGGCCGAGAAGCCTGTCAGGTTATAATCTGTAATTCCTGCTGCAGCCGTCTGTTGTAGAGGAACAACCGTTATGACCAGCGCGAGACTAACGACCGCTGCAAACAGCGTCCTCCAAGGTTTCTGCTTTCTTTTCATTATTTCTTGCCTCCTCTGTTTCGAATTGCTCTCAATTTAACGTATGGAAGCGATTACAACAATAATCAGCAGAACAGCTGTGGGCTAGATAATGCACTCCTTCAGCAGGACAATAATCATTTCTTCACATGCGCTGTAATAGAAAAAGAGCCTGCTCACACCGCTATGGTGCTCGCCAGGCTCTTAGGCTTTAGATTCATTGGACTTCTTGGACTTTACAAGCTTTTAGTCTCTTTATACTCATGCAATCTTTAGCTCATTGTTTTTGGTATCCTCATTTTGAGATGAGTTCAGTCTGTTATCGCTTAATAGATCTTGTCCAAAATCCTCCATGGAACTGCTTGGGCTCCACCGTAATAATAAACGCCTTGGGATCAAGCTCCAGAATGGACTGGTAGAGCCTCTTCTGATTTTTACGCTTCGCCAGTATTTCCATCACGAGCCGGTCTCCGTCCCGTCCATTGCCGAGCCACGAGGTAACCCCGTAGCCTTTTTCTCTAAGCGTGGTTACAATCGTTCCTCTTGCCTGGTCACAGATCACTTTGACTGTCACATAGCCAAGAGCGATCTTCTCCTCAATCCAGGCCCCGATCAAGATACCCAGACCGTAGCCAACCGCATATACGACCAAGGCGGCAATCTGATCCAAGTAACTAAGCACCAGATTTAATCCGAGTACATAAATAACGATCTCGACCATACTGATGAGCGCCGCGATATACTTCTGGCCCTTCAGCGTCAGAATCATCCTCAGCGTATAAGCCGATACGTATACAATCTGGATTGCAAAAATAAAAAGCAACGTTGTGCCCATGTCATCACACTCCTGTCTGCCAAGCTGTAAGCCCCAATACGCTCTTCTTATTCGGTGCCTTATCCGATGTTCCTAAATACAGCATATCCAATTGTATTACACCTGTATCATTATACTGAATCAAGCCGTTTCCTGCGAAGCACCAATAATCGGTACATCTGTCCATGCGCTTTCAAGAGACGATGCGAATATATTAGACAAATATAAGGTGCAGATAGAACAACGGAGGAGGCGCATCAGCCATGGATCTCTGGAAGGCAATGCAGGACCGCGGGATGGAGCAGCTCGTATTTTGTCAGGATCAGAAGAGTGGTCTCAAAGCCGTTATCGCCTTGCACAGCACCAAGCTGGGACCGGCACTAGGCGGCTGCCGTTTATGGTCGTATGCTTCGGAGCAGGAGGCAGCCCAGGATGCCATGAAGCTCGCCAGAGGCATGACCTATAAGGCGGCTATTTCCGGATTGCCCTACGGCGGAGGCAAGGCCGTAGTCATGGAGCATGCTGGGATGAGGCGGGATGAAGCATTTGCTGCACTCGGCCGATTCATAGAGAGACTACACGGAGAGTACATTACCGGGGTTGATCTTGGCACGACTCCACACGATATGGACCAGATCCATCGTGAAACGAGGCATGTGACCGATCAGAGCGGAACGCTCGGAGCAACCGGAAACTTCACTGCCGAAATGACTGCCTATGGTGTATTTCTTGGCATTCAGACTTCACTGACCCATAAATATGGGCTGAGTGATATGAATGGAGTCCGCGTCGCGCTCCAAGGACTGGGCAAAGTCGGATATGCCTTGGCAAGGCGCCTTCATCAGGCCGGGGCTCAGCTGATCGTATCTGATATTGATTCAGGAAAAATGAGTCAAGCTGTTCGTGACTTCAAAGCATTAGCCGTCTCACCTGACGATATTCATCTGCATAGCTGTGAGGTCTATGCTCCCTGCGCGATGGGCGGAACACTTACTCATCTGAGCATTCCCCAGCTGTCCTGCGGGATTATTGCCGGTGCAGCTAACAACCAGCTGGCTGATGAACAGCTGTGCGATATGCTGGAGCAGCGAAATATTCTGTATGCTCCTGATTATGCCATTAATGCAGGAGGAATCCTTAGTACCGGCGCAGAGCTTGCCGGAACCGGGGCACGGGGGGCGGCTGCAGCCGTAGAGAAGATACCCCATACCCTTAAGTATCTGTACGATTATGCTCGCAAGAACGGCATTACAACGGCTGCTGCAGCCGATTCCATTGCCGAAGCCAAGTTTGCTTAATTCAGTCCGCGAGCAGCTGCAGCACAAATCCTTTCAAATCAATAATCCTTACATGTTCAGGCGGCTTCTGATCCGTTCCGTATATAATCAGAGGGACGAGTGACTCGTCCTTGCGGATGGAACCATGCCCGCCGCCACCTTCATGTGTCGGTGAGCTGCGATCCGCCAATTCATATCCCGGCTTGGCTGTGACGACCATGAAATCTCCTGGATGGGAGTGAAGTGCACTAGACAATCGCCGGAGCACATCAGGATAGTCACCATATTTTAACGATCCACGCCCCTCATCTATGCTCAAATCCAGTACATTCCCCGCCTCTTTAATCGTCCAATTCTGCTGGTAGGGATCGGCAAGGCTCCCGCCAGCTCGATACATAAGCTCCTTGTTCGTTCCCCCTTGGCGTACATGGATCCATTCACCCTCCTGCCATGATACAAAATCGATACGAGGGTCTATCGTCATCAGACGAGCCCATTCTTCATAGGACTTCACAGCAAGGTTTGGATATACATAAGCCATCGTTTCATTCACAGCGAGAATGATATCTGTCTCGTCATTGACTTCCTTACCCGCACGAAGAACTTGATAACCTGTGAACAGATCGGGCAGATCAATCACCGAGTTCTGATCCTTCGGCAGCAGTCTCGTCATTCCGCTGTCTCCCGCAATGATAATAATTGACTTATCCATCGCTGTCTCGCGCGATCCAAAAGCCTGCAGGATTCCGTCAAGCTGCTTGTCTACTTCTTTGACTCCCTTTAGTCCAGGCGGGCCGCTCTTATGTATTTTTTGATCCAAATCGGGAAGATAGGCAAATAGAAAATCAGGCAGCTTGTTTTGCTTCACCAAATATTTTACTGCTTCTACAGAGTATTTGTTCGTAAGACCCATCCGATCAGGGAGACCATCGGGCAAATTATGCGCAGTTGTACCCCCGGACGAGTTCTCTAATGGATTGGCGATCGAACCCAAAGATAGCAGATCGGGGCCCTTGACCTGGATTTGCTGCGGCAATGAAGACGGTCCATACACCCAAGCGGGAAGCTGAAGTGTATGATCCGACATCCCCCGGTAGATCAACCCGTTTATTGAACCGGATTTTAGATGTTTACGTGCCAAATCCTCGTAGATTGTGGAATGCTGCGAGCTCAGATGCTTGTCGTTTAGATGTATCAGAGCATCTGCTAGTGTTCTGTTGATGCCATGATTCCAGATCTCCGCAGGACCTGATCCATAGTTGATCAATCTCTTCTCCTGTGCGGAATACCACACGAGTCCTGGAACTTGATGCTCATCAGGATAGGTACCCGTCAGCAAAGAACTGTCAATAGAAACCGACATCGTAGGAAAGGAGGTAACCATATCCCTGTAATATTGGCCGTGATCAATTAAGTATTTGAAGCTTGGCAGCTCACCCTGCCGGATACCCTGATCAATGGCTTCTGCCATTAACGAATCGACCAGCAGAAATATAACCTTCTTGGATTGAACTCTGTCCGCCGACTTCACGTGCAGCAGATCTTGATCCTCGGATTGCGAGCTTTGATGCTGACACCCTGTTACCAAGCTTAGAATAAGAACCATGATCATTACCTTGCACAGTAGATCTCTCATGTATCACTTTACCCCCTCTATCCGTCGATTCACGTATAACTTATGAATTAGCATAAACTTCAACATTTGCATCATTCATCATTGTTATCGTTCGCCACAGCATAAAGAAACTTACTAGGGATATTTTGTTAAATTAATCTAGCTATTCAAATCAAAAAAAGGCCCTCACTCGTGAGGGCCTTCCATCATGCATTTACATCTAATAAGGCTGTAATTGTTAACCAGCTCACTCTCGATTAATCGTCGTCACGCTCATCCTTGTCTACAGACAGCACCTTGCCGGTGTTCGCATCAATCTCAACATCTGCTTCATACTTCGAGTTAACAACCTCTACCTCATATTGAAGCCGGTTGTCATCCTCATCCAGCTCAATCTGTACCACCTTGCTGTTGCTCAGCTGTTTCTTCGCTATTTTCTCTGCATCCGCTGCAGAGAGCTTCACAGAAGCGATGGCTTCCGACTCGTAACGATCATCGTCATCCTCGTAGCGGTCATCATCATAACGATTGTCATCATCATTGCTTGTGAATACATCAAGTGTCTTTCCCGTGTAAGCATCGATATGAACGGTAACATCTTTGTCGCCTTGCTCGATTTCTACATCATAGAAGGCTTTGTTATTATATCTCTCCAAATCAATATCATCGATATGACCTTTATTCCCAGCTGCCTTCAGCGCTGCTTTCTTCGCCTCACCGAAGTTTATCATCGTGTCCGGGTTGAAGGAGGATGAGGATACCCCGCTATTTCCCGTTGTACTTGCAGTTCCTGTTCCCGTATTACTTGCGGCGAAGATTGCCGTCCCTCCAGCGATCAAACCTACTGCCAAAACTCCGCTCAATACGACTTGTTTCTTCATTACTCATCAGCTCCATTTCGTGTTATTGGGTTGTTCGTTTCTCCCTTACAACACCATCTTACCCCTGCAAAATGAGAGCAAAGAAAGAGTAAGATTAGAATTTGATGAGAAAATGAAGTGATTTCTCAGCTACATGAAATCGTCTCTAATGATTAGTTAACTGAGTACTAAAGAAAGGATTATTGGTTCTCATCATCTTGATCGTCGTCATTGTCATCAAAATCATCCTCATGCTCAACAGATTTGACCGTACCCGTAATGGCAAGCACTTGAACGATCATCTCCTCACCGCTCACATTCTCAATTTCAACCAAATAATAAGGAATATCCGATTCTCTGGCACGCAGCTCGATGTCTTCGAATTCTCCCTTCACCTCGGCTAGCGCGATATCGATTGCATCCTGTTCACTGATCAGACGGATCGGTTCCTGTGTTTCAGCTGGCTGTTTATTGTCTGAATCGGGATTCTGAGGCTTTGTTTCAGATCGGGAGAGAACCTCCCCGCTGTACGGATCAAGCCTTAGTTCTACGATCTGATCTTTCGTCTGTACCTCAGCTTTGTAATATTTTCCTTCAGGGGAATCAGAGACAAGCTCCAGTAACAGCAGCTTTCCTGGAGTATCAGCCAGGACAGCCTTCTTGATAGCTTCTCTGCTCTGAGGTACCGGTGTATCCACTTCCCCCTCTGAAATCTGCTCAATGGTTTGTATGCTTCCACTCTCCGCATCTACCGTTAGGCGGTATTCGCCACCCGTTTCCGTAACCAGCCGAAGGTGATACTCACTACCCTGCAATCGGTTATCCTCAATCTTGAAGTCTGGGTACTGCTGAAGCACACTCTCGGATACGGCCTCCGCTGATAAAATATCTGATTTATTCCATGGCTGAAAATAATAAAGACCAATTGCCAGCACCAGTACTGCAGCCACACCGCCATATAAACCCCACTTTTTAACGTTCATTAGGAGAACACCCCTCTTAAGTTTCATATCACAACACAGCCATATATGGCTTATGTATGCCATTATAGCGGAGCTTTATGAGAATTTGCTGAGAAAGGAGGGGAAGCGTAATATCGCCGTTGTACCTTCTCCAGGACGGCTCTTCAGCTCAATCTCTGCCTGAATATGGCCGGCGATCTCTTTGGCCAGCGACAGCCCGAGTCCTGATCCCCCTTGCTTACGTGTTCTGGCCTGATCCACACGATAGAAGCGGTCATATACTTTGGCGAGCTCACTGTCCGACATGCCAATACCGTAATCTCGAATCGATACTTTAATATGACCTTCTTCCTTCTCGACATGGATATCAATGTGCTCTTCACTATATTTCCTCGCGTTATCGAGGAACAGAATAAGGAGCTGCTTGGCTTTATTAAGATCCGTAATCGCGAACATCTGCTCATCAGCTTCAGCGGCTTCGATATGCACATTCACCTCTCTGCGATAGGCCGTCTGATAGGAGCGGGCTGTGTCCTGCGTCATATCCGCGATATTGCAGGATTCCAGCTTCACTCCTGCAGATTCAGTCTGCCTAGCCATGAGCAGCAGCTGCTCTGTCATTTCACGCATCCTGACCGCCTCAGAATGAATGGCCTCAACAGACTCATTGAACAGATCTGGCCGCTCTGCACCTCTGCGTTTAAGCAGACTCGCGTAGCTCTCAATTACGGTTAAAGGTGTCTTCAGCTCATGAGAAGCGTTGGAGACAAATTGCTCCTGCTTCTCATAATTCATCTCCAGCCTATCCATCATGCGATTAAACGTATTGCCCATCTCAAAGAGCTCATCCTTGGATTTCTTCTCTAGATCAATGGATTTAAATCCGCCGCCCTGTTCTATATTCTTCATGGTGTCAATCATTCTTGATATCGGCTTGATAATAATTCCGCTAAGCAGACGGCTGGAAATAATGACCGCAATCAGTGCGGCTACTGTGACGGAAAATAATACGTTACGCAATACACGCAGATTGTTATCTGCGCTCGCCAGACTTTCAGTAATTTGTATATTTACGACCTCACCGTCTACCCAGATAATCGGCATCGATACAAATACATACCTCGCTCCTTCGACCTCAATGACCTGTGATAGCTTGTTTGGATGGTATGTCACTGCAAGGCGACCCAGATGCTGCTGATTTGGAGACGCTACGACAGGTCCCTCGCCCGACATCCGTACCAGACGGAGCATGCCATCGGCCGGAACAAAAGCGCGAAGGAGATCATCCGGAGCAACGCTCACCGCTGCGTTCTTTATTCCTTCCACAACGGCACTTGCTTCAGCCTCTGCACGCGCTGTCTGGGTATTAATCGACATGCGATCAAACAGAATATAGATAAATGCGTTAATCAACAGAAGCAGTACCATAAAAAATACGGACGTATAAACGTAAATCGTCGTTCTCAGCTTCATGCGTCCGCCTTAAGCACGTATCCGACACCGCGCACTGTATGTATAAGTCCGGTTTCATGGCCATGATCCACTTTTTTGCGGACATAACGAATGTAAACATCAACCACATTCGTATCTCCCATGTAGTCGTAACCCCACACCGATTCAAGAATTTGCTCTCGATTCAATACTTGGCGCTGATTGCGCAGCAAATAGACAAGCAGATCAAATTCACGGGGAGTGAGCTCTATCGAGCCCTCCCCGCGTTTGACCTCTCTAGTGGCCTCATTCACACGCAGATTACCTGCTGTGAGCCACGTCTCGAACTCTCCGGCGTTAGAAGCTGCTGCTGGCTGGGGCTGCAGCTTACTGCTCAAACGCAGCGCAGCCCGTACACGAGCCAGCAATTCTTCAATCTGGAACGGCTTGGTGATATAATCCGTTGCCCCAAGGTCCAGTCCCGACACCTTATCCTCCACAGATCCCTTCGCTGTCAGCAAGATGACCGGCGTGTGCTCGTCCTGACTACGAATACGACGCAGCACCTCAATCCCGCTCAGTCCCGGCAGCATCACATCAAGCAGAACGAGATCATACTCCCCTTGTTGATAAGCCGCAAGCCCCTCCGTGCCGCTTGTCGTTTTATGCACTTTATAATTCTCATACTCCAGCTCGATTTCAAGCAATCGAGCGATCTTCTCTTCATCCTCCACAATGAGAATGGATGCACTCATGACGACTCCCCCGCTTCATTTAAATATGAATATCATCATAGATCACAGGACTAAATTTGTTCAATCACCTCGTTAATGGATTCTGTTCCGGATACGATTGGGAAGGCCTTTCTATACGTGTTGTCCGCATCGAGCGCAGCGACAATGACAGCAGCTACATCTTCGCGAGGTATACTGCTCGCTCCGGCCTCTGGATTCAGAGATACTTTGCCGTTCCCTGGCTCATTCTTCAGCCCTCCTGGGCGAATAATCGTATAATTCAGGGACGAATTCGCCAGCCACTTATCTGCATAGTGCTTGGCCACATAGTATGGCTTAATTGACTCAGGCCATTTGGTTCTGTCTTCTGCATAG
This sequence comes from Paenibacillus shunpengii, assembly GCF_042684905.1. Taxonomy (NCBI): domain Bacteria; kingdom Bacillati; phylum Bacillota; class Bacilli; order Caryophanales; family Paenibacillaceae; genus Paenibacillus; species Paenibacillus shunpengii. Next base: position 381,572 of record NZ_JBHUMJ010000011.1, read on the forward strand.
AGGGCGCTTACCATAAGATAACGAGAGATGCCTGCCTTCTCGGCTGCTTCCATCGTCTTCACCGCACCATCCAGGTCGATGAGTAAGGTCTTGTCTGCCCCTGTACTTCCGCCTGATCCCGCCGTGAACACAATGGCATCATTCCCCTTCATGGCTTCCGCCAGCTCCTCTACCGTGCCTTCCAGATCGGCAAGCACCGCCTCTATCCCTGATTTATCGAGTGCCTCTAACTGTTCCTGTTTACGAACCATAGCACGAACCGTATGTCCCGGGTTTTCCTTTAGCTGAGATACTAGATGTCTTCCAATTTGGCCGTTGGCTCCGATAACGAGTACATTCATGATGTAATAACTCCCTTCCCTAATTAAAAATTCATACCCTCAAGTTATATAAAGGCATTTCTATCTCATTACCCAAACTGAACAGTGTATGGCATTCCTTATTTTGAGATACAAGTTCAGTAATTGTCTATTGTCCCCGTTTGTCTCTTCCGTAGTACAATTTTCATCTTAATATATGTTTGCAGGTATTGCACGCAACCTGCCTGCACACGAAAAAAGACGCCCCCTAAGGGACGCCTTCTAGATGAGGAGCTTAGTACGCCAGAGCGAACAGACCCTCAATATGTTTCAGGTAACGAATGTTACTTGCTTCTTTCATGAGTGTTGCAGGAAGACCCTTCAGACGAGTCTGGCTTCCTCCAAGCATTGCGATTGCATCTTTACGTCCAAGGCTTCCCAGTGTACCGGAGAAGACTGGAGTGAAGACTTCAAGCTCGCCGCCCTTGATGGTTGCTGCCAGGTTATGTCCGATCGTCTCACCCATTTGCCAAGCAAGCTGTGCTGTTGGAGGGTAAGGACGAGCGCCTTCACTTGGAATAACAACTGCGCTGTCACCAGCGATAAACACATTCTCATGGGATGTGGAATGCAGTGTTTCTTTTACCGTTGCACGTCCGCGGTTCACTTCAATACCACAGTTCGCTACTACAGCATTACCTTGAACGCCGCCAGTCCAGATCAGAGTGCTTGTCTCGATGGAGCTGCCGTCTTTCAGGAATACCGTATGCTCTTGCATTTCTGTGATCGCTACGCCAACGATGAATTTCACGCCGCGTTTCTCAAGGCTTGTTTGTGCACGCTCAACCAGCTCTGGCGGGAATCCTGCCAGGATCGAAGGACCTGCTTCTACACTATAGAGCTCAACTTCGCTGCGGTTGATACCTTTTTGTTTGCAAACTTCTGTAAGCACATCTGCATACTCACCAACAAGCTCGATACCTGTCAAGCCGCCGCCGCCGATAACGATGGTAGCGTCTTTTTTCTCGCCTGTTTTCTTGTATGCATCCAGACGAGCTTCCACGTGAGCACGAATATTGTTCGCTTCTTCAACAGATTTCAGCGTAAAGCTGTACTCTTGAAGTCCTGGAATACCGAAGAATGCTGTTTCACTACCCAGAGCAATAACCAGGTAGTCATAGCTATAGATGGTTCCGCTCTTCATTGTGACTTTGTTCTCGTCAGGTTTGATTTCGGCAACCGTATCAATTTTAAGATTTACGTCTTTACCGCGGAGCAGTTTCTCAAGTGGAAGAGCAACAGCCTTCTCTTTGATTGTACCTGCAGCCAGACGATGCAATTCTGTAATGATTTGGTGAGTCGGGAAGCGGTTCACAACCGTAATGGTCGCTTCTTCGGCAGTCAGGTATTGACGCGCTGCAAGTGCGCTAAGCAATCCGCCGTAGCCGCCGCCCAGGATCAAAATTTGCTTCGACATATCCATCCTCCGTTCTTACTTTCGTATGAAAAAATCTTAGTCTTGTTTGTTTTGCTGACGCTCGTTCAGAATGTTCAAGAAAGCTTGAGCAAAACGAAGCGTATGTTGTACGTTAGGGTCTTTCAGCATTTTGAGCATGCCGAACAGGCCAACAGAAGACTGTTCCGCTTGAGCGCGATCGCCAGCTTCGATGGCTGCAGAAGCAACACCTTTTGCTTTTTCTACTACTGGAGTAGTAAATTCGCCAAAGGCAACTTTCATGTCGTTTACGAATACTTGGTCCTTCGCCAGCCCTTGAGCAAAGTCATAAGCTGTAGTCATTGCAGTTACCATTTCAGCCAGTTTAGGCAAGTTCTCAACCAGAACAGTAAGAGACTCCTGAACCTCCGGCTTCATCAATTGATCGAGCACATCTTTTTGTGCTTGAGGAGCACCTGTAGCAGGTACTTCTTGTTGCGTCGGTTGTGACATAAGAGAACGTCCTCCTTTACTTTGGGTTATAAGCCCGCTCGCCTGACATTTCTGCTAAGCAATCTAGTCGATCAAGGAACTACATGATTGTAATGTAACAATTTTCACACAAAGAAAGAGCCGATGCCACTAAGGGCGGCTCAGGCAGCTCTACAGCAGAAGTGTGATGTATTCCATGGATCTATTGCAGACACGAATATGATCATTCATCGCAATAACAAACTTACCGAACAGGTCATAAAAACGGATCCTATACCCTAATATTACACTTCTTACACGTGAACATGAAATAAATATTTTGGCAATTGTGAATACCTTGTGAACATTGTAACAAATACACCTTTTTTGTCAATACGACGTGCAAAAGCCTGTTCCCCATCCATGAATTTGCTTTTTCTCATATTTGCTACTATATGCGGTGTCAAAGAGCATGCTGATCACTATATGTATCAACGTATACCGCTTAAAATTTCCATAAAGTTTTATTCTCACTCTTGTTAAAATTTAACTCCACCAAATTTCACAAAATAAATAAGACTGCTCATGCCTTCTCGCACGAACCGTCTTATCATCTCGGTATTGTCCCCTGGCCCGCCCTCGCCATTACCTGAAAAATCAGCATTTGGTCATAACATTAACATTCACATGTGATATGTACATTGTACTGGGGATAAATTGTAATGAATGGAGTCCCCGGCTCGCTATTTATTGTTTATTACCGAATCAAATAGGCCCGTCTCCGCTTCATGTTTGCCTTTCTACAGACCGGGTATGTAATAACTATATCCATTAAGAACAAGGAGGCGTTCACGATGAAACAGCAATCAAGCGAAGAGGTACGCAATCAATTGGACAAGGATAAGGACTCCAAGGAGCAGGTAGACAAAATGAAAAACCATGAGGACGTGGAGCCTCAAGCCGAGAACTGGAATCCCCGCTCTGAGGACAATCTGAAGCAGTCTTAATCCTGCTAAAAGGGTTAGAATAAGCTGCAGTAACGTTATCGTATACTGCACATACAAGCCATGACCAGAGGTTACCCCTTGTTCATGGCTTGTTTCATATATGAACTTTAACAGCAAACAGAAGGAGGAGAACTCACATGGCACATACCGAATTTAAGACACGGGCTTATCATTTCCAGGATGATGGCATCATCCCAAACCACCCAAACTTACCGGTTCTCTTATATCCGGGTGTTCTAAGAGGCAGGGAACAGGAAACGGAAGCCCTATTCAACAGCCACAATTGGCAGAACACCTGGACAGGCGGCGTATTCCCCTATCATCATTATCACAGCAACACACATGAGGTCCTCGGTGTGATCAGCGGATCGGTCAAGCTGCAGCTTGGCGGAGAGCAAGGGATCGTGGTCACAGCAGCGGCCGGGGATGTGATCGTTCTTCCTGCCGGCACCGGCCATAAGAGGATTGAAGCAAGCCGTGATTTTCAAGTGGTGGGCGGTTATCCCGACGGCACCCAGTATGATACCTATACAGGCGAAGCTGGAGAGCGGCCCAAGGTACTTCAGGACATCAAGCAAGTTCCCTTGCCCGATCAAGACCCGGTATTTGGAAAGAGCGGACCGCTCCACACCTATTACCGATTAGATGATTCCGTGTAATAAGCTTCTATTCTTTTGCTCGCCACAATGGTCAAAATGATGAATATGACGACGCCAACCAGAATGAGCGGATGCTGGATAATCTCCTCCAGGTTGGTGCCAATATAAGTCACATAAAATATCATGATCCCTTTGCCGAGACCTGCCGCGAGCAGGAAGAGACCGGGGCGCATCTGAGCTGCGCCTGCCGCCATGTTCACCAGTACAAATGGCCCCATCGGGAACATCCCCAGTATGAACACGTAGCTGAACGCATTGCGGCGAATCCATCGCAAGCTCTTCTGAACCTTGGGCTTCTTCGTCCAACGCTGGATATAGGAAGTTGTTGCGATTCTGCGGATGATAAGAAACGTCAGGAAGCTGCCCCCCACCAGACCAATCCACGAATATATAAATCCAGCCCAGCCATATACAGCCCCGTTCGCTCCTACGATCAGCAGGGTTGGCAGCGGCGGGATAAAGGATTTCATAAAGGTGATGAGAATGCCGGGCAATGGTCCATAGGAACGAAACTGTTCAAGCAGCATGATAATATTTTCTTCCGTGAAATAGGACATGATATCCGTGAAGGACCAACTGTACATTAAAGAAGCCTCCCAGGTACTCTGGTAAATTTAGAGATAGTATAGCTTATTCCCCGCGATTAAAACATCGCTGCCCATAAAAAAACCTGCCCTCGGCAGGTTTACATTTATTTATTTCTAAGCTGGATCATATTCCGCTCCTGCTCATGCTCTGCTTGCAGCATTTGATCTGCCTGAATCTGACTGCACTCGTGCAGTATATGTTCAACATGCTCCAAGACATCGTTTAATGATTTACCACAAATATGACATTTCATCACGTTATCACCTATTCTCTATCGTACCTATTGTACCTTTCGTATATCCTCCTCTTATTAACCGTGATGCATCCACACGAAACCTTCTTTCACGCTTATGACCCTTGCAGCTCTTCATGCCGGTTCGTTTGCATCCAGCAGCTGCACCGAAACACCGACATCCAGAGTGGACTCTCCGCCCCGATACTTTCCTTGCAGTGGACTCACATCGACATAATCGCGGCCCGTACCCACTCTGATATGATTGGATAGAGCCTCCACATTATTCGTCGGATCAAGCCCTGCCCAGCCAATGCCAGGCACCATCACCTCAACCCACGCGTGTGAAGCAGCATCTCCCTTCAGTGCCGAATCTTCACCTACGTACAAATAACCGCTCACATAACGTGACGGAATGCCGCTCGCTCGCAGAATCCCCAGCATGACATGAGAAAAATCCTGACAGACCCCTCTTTTGTGCTCAAAAGCCGCCTCTGCCGTTGTCTCTACGTTGGTCGAGTCTTTATCATAGGTGAAGCTGCTGTACAGATAATCCATCACTTGTAATGCATAACTGAGCGGATCCTTCATGCTCCCCGCTTCCTTCTGTACAGCTCGAATCTGCTCCATATTAAGCTTGGTATACGCGGTCTCCACTAGATAAGCTCCATAATGCTCTTTATATAAATGAGACTCAAACAACGTCTTCATCTCAGAGGAGTACGGAATATCCTGCAAAAAAGGACTCCGCTGCACCGTCACAATGGAGGTAGCAATGACCTCCAGAGAGGTATGGGGCTCCGCGATAAAGAATTCTTCCACATAATTCCCCCACACATCCTCATGCCCCTTCGTCAGAGCCGAAGGATGGATATCGGTACGGTATGATATTAGCTGCTGACACTCATCCTCTAGTGGACGCAGCCGTATTGTATTCATGCTCTGATCCACCGGAGCGTCATATTTAAACGTGTTGGTATGCACAATTTTGTATTTCATCGCTTCTCTATTCTCCTGCGTAGTGAAATTGAAACTGCCGCTCTCCTGTATCCATTAAATAATAAGTTCTCGAGAACACATGGCCGATCTCTCTGCACTTTTCTTGAAATTGGCTGAGAAAGAAGTCCAGCTCCGGTCCCCTCAGCTCCGTAATATGGACCTCATCCAGCATACCCAGCAGATCATCAAGGGAAGCATACATCTCCCAGGAATAATGAGATACCCTGCCATACTCCAGAATTTGAACCGACTCCCGTACCTGGCTTATGCAGTAGCGGATCGATTTGGGATAGGCTTCATCCGCAACGAGAAAGCTGAGGATCGGACCGGGCTCCATAGCCGGCGGATGACGCTTCAGAAATGCCTCATACCCATTTGCCAGTTGCAGAGCCAGACGCCAGTAATACGATTCTCCTTGGCCTCTGCAGGCCGGATCTGCATAGATATAGCTGCTTACGACATCCAGAATCCGAGCTGTCTTCTCTGCTTGCTCGAGCCATTTGCCAACGTTGATCATATGATAGGCAGGTCCGCGTGACATCGAGGTTTCGATGATGCCTCTCGCAGTAAGGGAAGCAATCTTCGTCCGCTCAAGACAGCGCCTTACCTCTCTGCTGTCGATATCTTCTCCTCTGTTCATCCGGTTCATATCCAGGTAAACATCGTTCCAGATCTCCCAGAGGTCATCCGGGAGCTGGGTTCTCGTCATTCTTGCATTCTCCCTGGCATATTGGACACAGTTCACCACGGAATTGGGATTGGCCCTTGCGAAGACAAGCTGGTGAATAAGCGCTTGCTCCGCCCCCATTCGTTCCTGCATTGCTTCATGAAACAGATCGGTCCGTGCACATATTTCAAAGATCATCTCCCAGTCATGCTTGGCAAGAATCTCTTCCTCTGAAGCTTCCAGCATCTGAATGAATTGTACATTCAGTATACGCGCGTTGCTCTCTGCCCGTTCAATGTTACGGGACATCCAGTATAAGCAATCTGCCACTCTGCTCAGCATCTATACCTCTCCTCCCTCTCTCCGCAGAATCCATGTATCCTTTCCACCCCCGCCTTGCGAGGAATTAACAACAAGCGACCCCTCCTTAAGGGCAACTCGTGAGAGTCCGCCAGGGAGCACATGCGTGTTCCGGCCCCGGATAACGAATACGCGCAGATCGACATGGCACGGGTAAAAGCGTTCGTTCTGAAAGGACGGTGCTCTAGATAAGCGTATGGTGGGCTGGGCGATATACTGATGAGGCTGCTGCATGATTTTTAGCCTGAACCTATCGATCTCTTCGCCTGTCGCATGCGGGCCAATCAGCATATCATAGCCGCCGGAGGCTCCGACGTTCTTGACGACCAGCTCCTCCAGATGGTCCAGCACCCACTCCCGTTCCAAGCGTTCGGTTAAACGATACGTTTCGACATTCGACAGAATTGGATCTTCGTTCAGATAATAACGGATCATATCGGGGACGTAAGCGTAGATGGCTTTATCATCCGCAACCCCGTTTCCGATGCCATTCAGTATAGCAACATTGCCTTTGCGATAAGCGGAGAGGAGGCCGGAGACGCCAAGGACAGAGTCTTTGCGAAAATGCAGCGGGTCAAGAAAATCATCATCAATCCGGCGATAAATAATATCGACCCTTCGAAGTCCGCGGATCGTCTTCATATATACAACATCATCTACCACTGTAAGGTCTCTTCCCTCTACTAAAGGAATACCCATCTGCTGAGCCAAAAACACATGATCATAATAAGCCGAATTGTACATACCTGGAGTCAATAGCACCGCACAGGGGGAGGAGGAGAAGCTGAAGGACTGCGGTGTATGGTCAAGCAAGGCTTGGTAGAGATGAACAAGCTGATGCTCAAGCGGGTGAATCGAGTGTCTGGCGAACAATTCAGGGTAAACCTGACGCATAACATAGCGATTCTGATACACATAGGACATGCCGGACGGATTGCGCAGATTATCCTCGAGAATATGATATTTACCCTGATCATCCCGAATCAGATCAATACCTGCGAGGAAGATATGGTTGTTCAGTGGAATGTCTATTCCCTTCACTTGCTTATGATAGTAGTAGGGGTTGTTCATAATCAGCTCTTTAGGAATGACTCGGTCGCGAATAATGTGCTGTTCACCGTAGATATCCTCCAAAAAGAGGTTGAGGGCTTCTGAGCGCTGAATCATCCCCTTCTCAATCAGCTCCCAGTCTCTAGGGGGAATGATAATGGGAATAAAATCAAAGGGCATTGCACGCTCTGTTCCTATCTCATTGTTGTATACCGTAAAAGTAATTCCTTGTCTTAAAAAAGACAGCTGTGCAGTTTCATGCTTCTCCTTCAGCTCTTCTGCTGTAAAACGTCTGAGTCTGCGATAGAACTCGGCATAATGAAGCCTCGGCTCACCCGCCTGCATGAACATCTCATCAAAGAACGGCTCCGTTGGATACGGAATCAGCATAACGTCATCCCCTTTTATCTTTTTCTTATGTCAGGGAAGCTGCCTATTGAAGCAGAACAACGTCGAATACACTAAGGCCTCATGATGAATAATGTAATATTTCCTGCTACTGAAATGTGATTAATTACTGAAAAACAGCTGATTTGTGTTAATCATTATACAACACGTTAGATTATATTACACTTCATTTTTGTAAACCGAAGCGAAAGCTAGGATGGAATGAAGAGCAGCTGCGATAACGTTCCGCCTATTTTTTGTAAAAGTGTTGACTTCTTACCTTGTTGCTTGTATGGTTAATTACATAAGTAACTAACCAATGAGGAGAGGTGGCACATGGGACTGCAAATGGATGATGACCGCCCCATTTTTATACAGATCGCGGAACGAATCGAAGACGACATTATTGAGGGTGGTTTGGAAGAAGAAGCTCAAGTCCCTTCAACGAATCAATTTGCTTCTTTTTATCAAATTAATCCTGCCACAGCCGCCAAAGGTGTAAATCTGCTGGTCGATCAAGGCGTGCTGTACAAGAAACGAGGAATTGGCATGTTTGTAGCCAAAGGCGCGAGGGGGATGGTTATGGAGAAACGCAGAGAGCAATTCTATGAGCAATATGTCACCAAGATGATCCAAGAGGCACAGAAACTCGGCATCAGCAAAGAAGAGCTGTCTATTATGATTCAACGGGAGGAGAAACGATAATGCGTGATGTAGTGGAAATCCGGAATCTGACCAAAAGCTTCGGAAATGATGTCACCGCGATTAATAACATCAGTCTGAGCATAGAAGAAAACAAAATATATGGACTTCTCGGACGAAACGGAGCAGGTAAAACAACCTTGATGCACATCTTAACTGCCCAAATATTCCCCACGTCCGGCGAAATTCGGGTGTTTGGTGAGGAACCCTATGAGAATGCCAAGGTGCTCAATCAAATGTGCTTTATTAAAGAGAGTCAAAAATATCCGGATTCCTTCCGGATCAGAGATGTCATCGCCATTGCCTCCTACCAATTTCCGAATTGGGACGCGAAGCTTGCAGACACCCTGCTGACGGAGTTCAATCTTCCTTTGAAACGTCATGTGAAGAAGCTGTCTCGGGGGATGCTTTCTGCAGTCGGTATCGTAGTCGGTCTGGCCAGCCGTGCTCCGCTCACCATCTTCGATGAGCCTTATCTCGGATTGGATGCTACCGCAAGACAAATGTTCTATGACCGGCTGATTCAGGACTATATGGAGCATCCTCGCACCATTATTTTATCGACGCATCTCATTGATGAGATCAGCGCCATGCTTGAGCATGTTATCGTCATTGACAGCGGCCGGATTCTGCTGAGTGAAGAGGCAGAGAAGCTAAGAGGAGCTGCCTATACGATCAGTGGAAAGAAGCAGGATGTGGAAGCATTTATTCATAATAAAAAAGTCCTTCGCAGCGAGACGCTGGGCTCTATACTTCAAGTCACAGTGCGAAGCGAAGGAATTTCGGACTTCCGTAAACAAGCTGAGAGCAAACATCTGGACGTAGCCCCTGTATCGCTTCAGCAATTCATTGTCCATTTGACCAACAACCGTAATAAGGAAGAGGTGATTCTATAATGCCAGGTATACGTAATGTCATCAGAACTCACCATATCGATCGGTGGCTGTGGGTTTACATGCCCTACACGATTATGATATTTAACTTTTTGACCAATTTGATCGTCAGCACCTTTACTGGGCCCTATACTTCTGGAGGCGTGCTGAGCATTTATGTATTCATGATGACCCTTGGCATCATTATCGTGCCTATGAATTTCTCGTTCTTGCTTGGCTTCGGTGTCAGAAGAAAGGATTACTACTCAGGTACTGTTATCTGGCTGACCGTCCATATGCTCGTCGCCTCAATCGTTCTCGCTGTGCTGCGAGCAATAGAGAAGGCCACCTCCTGGGGGACTGGGCTTGGGTTCTTTAACTTTCCGTTTACTAACGAGCTCGGTTTCCTGGAGTTCCTCGGGCTCAACTTTGTCGTATTCACCTTCTTCTGCTTCTTCGGCTTCTTACTCCCCAGCATTGCCCGCAGATTCGGTGCTCTTGTGCTGGCTGGGCTGCTTGTACTTATGTTCGTTGTAATGGGCATTGCGAGCGTGCTCGTTACGTTCTATGAACTATGGGATGAAGTCGGCCGATTCTTTGTAACTTATCAGACCGATTCCATCTGGTACCTGACTCCCTTCACTCTGTTGTTTGTCGTCATTGCCTATTTCTTGCTGCGCAGGTCGACTGTCAAGTAAGCCGCTCCATGTTTTGAGCGGCTTACTTGACACTCTATTTTTGATTTAGCAGATTCAGTCGTTTCATTTTTTGATTCTCTCTCTCCGGTTGCTAACGCAAAAGTCAGGCGCTCCATTTTTGGCTGGCTCTCTCCGGTTGCTAAAGCAAAAGTCGTTCGCCATCCAAAAATTCCGCTTGGGATGTAAAACACAGCATGGTCTTCGCTAACGGCTCGACCATGGTTAGCGCACAAAAAAGCATGCCGCTAAATTTCGCGGCATGCTTTTTTGTATGAGAAAAGATTGAATTATGCAGGGAGGTCTCTCTTCTCCCCAATAGTGCGCTCCTTCTTCTTCGGCTTCGGCAGGTTCCCGAACAGGATCCACGACTGTGGAATTCGAGATGCCAGCGACACGACGATATACGAACCGATCAGTGCCACCAAGAAGCCGCCTACGTACCATAGATGGTGCAGCATAGAGATCCCGGTTTGCGGCGGGAACTCGCGGTAGATCAGCAGGAAGAAGGGGTGAATCAGGTAAATCCCGAAGGACAGTCCACCAATGCGAGACATACCGCGTACAAACATGTTCTGCCCACGTGCACGTTTATATAGCAGGAAGGCGATCTGGAAGAGCACCAGAGCCGCTGCAAATGTGTGCAGGTTCCACAAGAATTCATACCAGAGCGAATCGTATACCGCAATGCCTTTGCGGTTCAGATACCAAATCTGCGCATGGGCAATCCCCGCACCAAGCCAGACTACCCAGAGTCCAATCCAGGCGGTAATCTTAGCCGGCGTGGCATACTCCTTTTTCATCACAATCCACTGTTTGATCTTAGGGAAGTATACGCCAAGGAATGCACCCAGCATAAAATAGGCAAAATAAGACGGTGACCAGCTTCCTTTATTTGCAACAGAGATCACTCCGTACTTGTTCATGAGAATGAATCCCCATTGAATCGCTAGACCGATCGGGACTGCCCATTTGACAAGCGATGGCGCCTTCTTGAACAGCCACAGCACAAGCGGAAATAAAATATAAAACTGCATATTGATAAATACGAAGTATAAGTGCGTATATGCCTTACCTGTAAACAGCTTATCAGTGAAGCTTGTTATTGTATCCACTAAGGAACGGTCCGGATAATGCGTCACATGCAGGATTCCAAAGTAAAAGAGTGAGAACATAAAATACGGAATCAGGATGTAAAGCAGCCGTTTCTTATAAAAGCCTGTGACCAGCTGTTTATCCAGCGGTCTTGTGTAATAATTGTAGAACAAGACAAAGCTGCTGAGAAAAATAAATGTCGGTGTACCAAACTTCATAAAAATATTGAAGAAGTTGTATACACCATACATGCCGGAATCAATCATGTTTAATGTCGCAAATGAAGACGAATGCACGGTCAATACCCCGAGAATCGCCATACATCGCACCAGGTTCAGCTCGGGAATACGTTCCCTTTTTTCTAATTGTGTTTGACTCATCATTTAAAACTCCTTGTTTCTATATAATAGAGTTCAGCAATTTGTCCTTATATAACAGGATCTTCTGAGCTCACAGTGCTTCATCTATCATAGATCATTCATGCTCTGTGTACCTTAAGAATCTCTTAATCTATTTTTAAATACGGATAAACATCCAATCACTCTGACCAATCTATTGTATATGATAACATGATTTATTTGTATTTTTACTAGTAAAAAAACCACCTATTGGCGGCTTTTTTTAATATTAGCTATTTTTGGATAGGTGCTAACTGCGTGAAATCGCAATCAATGCCGGTATCCGTCAGGATTGTGCTGCAGCAGGCTGTGCTTGTTCATGTACGGGCGGATGCTCCACCAAGGCATGCTTGCGCCAAGCACCGCTCTTCCAGCGGAAATGCATAATGAACGCTCGAATCCACTCATCCGCTGCATTCGCCATCCATACACCAAGGAGGCCCATATCGAGAGAGAATACGAGTACATAGCCAAGCGGAAGACTTACACCGACCATGGAGATGAGACCCATATATACCGGGAATCGTGCATCTCCTGCGGCGCGCAGCGAATTAATCATGATCATATTGCAGGTTCTGGCTGTCTCCAGCACGATACTGAACAGGATCACCTGCGATCCAAGACGAATAATTTCGGCGCTGTCTGTGAAGATCCCAAGAAGCGGCTCCCGCAGCGCAATAATAATCAAATCCATAATAATCGTGGAGGTCAGCCCGATCTTGACGCTTTTTCGCAAACGGGCATATGCTTCTTCCGGATTCCCTGCACCAACGAAGCGTCCGACAAGAATGGAGGTACCGATCGAAACCGCCATGCTGAACAGATAGATATAGTGTGAAATTTGAGCAGCATACTGCCTTGTCGCCAGGGATTCCGTACCGAGATAAGTGACATAATATAAGAAGACGAGCTGACAGACCTGATAGATGATCTGTTCAAAGGCCGACGGAATGCCGATCTTCAGAATTTTCCCTACATAATTCCTGGAAATGGTGAAGTAATGCTTCCACTCGATACGAACAGACAGCACCCTGTACAGAAGCCAGAAGAAGATCACGACGCAGATTAAACGACTGAGCACCGTTGAGATGGCTGCACCTTGAACACCCAGTGGACTAAAGCCAAAATGCCCAAATATAAGCGCATAGTTACCGACCAGATGGATAACATTCATCACCAGAGAGACCAGCATCGTCTGCTTCGTATATCCATAAGTCCGAATGATCGCGGCAAGGATGTTAATCAAGGCTTGGAGGAATATCCCTCCCCCTACAATGGTTAAATAAGCCTGACCGAGTGCAAGAAGCTCTCCCGAAAGATTCATGGCTTGTAGTATGGAGCGCCCTCCAAATACAAACAATATACTGATCGCAAGTCCGACACACAGGTTCAGGGTAATCGCGATAGCAGATACTCTTGAGGCTTCTGCCAGCTTCCTTGAACCGATGTACTGGGCAACGACAATGGCTGCTCCATTACCGATGACCTCTAGTATCAGAATGGCGATGGTTACGATCTGATTCGCTGTACCAACGGCCGATACGGCCTCATCGGATACCGCGCTGAGCATAAATGTATCGACTGTACCCATTAGCATGAACAGAAGCAGCTCTAAAAATATGGGCCAGGTTAACGCAAAAAGCTTAAGATTATTCGTTTCGGCGGCGCCCCCGCCCGTTGCTGTCGTCGTCATAATTTCTCCCTTGCTGACTCATTAATTAATATATGAAAACGGCTTTCGAAAATTTTCTGGAATTGATGAAAAACATAGGTAGTTTATCATAATATTTTCATTTGATCACCTAAAAAAAGAATATTTTTGCGGGACATCGTTTAGCTGCAGGTTTTTCGGGGTTATTTCTACAATAAAAGCATTTATGTGTTCTGGAGTTCCGCCCTTCCGGCGATCTTAAGAAATACATATAGGATGCACGAGATTTTTTGATATGGAGAGGGGAACATACCATGAAACGTAATCATACGATGATGCAGTTTTTTGAGTGGCATGTTGAACCGGACGGTTCCCATTGGAAACGACTGGCCGAGAAAGCTCCCGAGCTGAAGGCACAAGGCATTGACTCCGTCTGGATTCCCCCGGTTACGAAAGGCTCCTCGCCTGAAGACACGGGATATGGAGTGTATGACTTATACGATCTCGGCGAATTCAATCAAAAAGGGAGCGTTCGAACCAAGTACGGAACCAAAGCGGAGCTGCTCGAAGCACTAGCCGCCTGTATGCAGAACGGCATTGCCGTATACGTCGATCTGGTCATGAATCACAAGGCTGGAGCCGATGCAACGGAGCGCTTCAAAGTCATTGAAGTCGATCCTAACAATCGTACCAAGGATATCTCCAAGCCGTTTGAAATCGAGGGCTGGACCAAATTTGATTACCCTGGACGGGGAGACAAATACTCCAGCTTCAAATGGAATCATACTCATTTCAACGGCACAGATTATGATGCCAAGACCAATCGGACCGGCATCTTCCGCATGGCAGAAGAAGACAAGGCCTGGAACGAGAATGTAGACGATGAATTCGGCAACTATGATTATCTCATGTTCGCTAACATCGACTACAGCATCCCTGAGGTCAGAGAGGAAATGATCCGCTGGGGTAAATGGCTCATCGACACTTTACAGTGCAACGGTTTTCGTCTGGATGCCATCAAGCACATCAACCATGAATTCATCAAGGAATTCGCTAAAGAGATGATCAACAAACGCGGACAGGATTTCTACATTGTCGGAGAGTTCTGGAAGCCCGATCTCGCGGCCTGTCAGAACTTCCTGGACACGGTCGATTACCAGATTGACTTATTTGATGTATCTCTCCACTATAAGCTGCATGAGGCCTCCCAGGCTGGAAAGAACTTCAATCTCAGCACGATCTTCCAGGATACACTCGTTAATACCCATCCGACTCATGCGGTAACGTTCGTTGATAATCATGACTCTCAGCCGGAAGAGGCACTCGAATCATGGATTGATGATTGGTTCAAGCAGAGTGCCTATGCGCTGATTCTGCTGCGTCAAGGTGGATACCCTTGCGTATTCTACGGTGACTATTATGGAATATCCGGTGAGCATCCAATTCCTCCGAAGAAGGATGCGATCGATCCGCTGCTTCACGCCAGATATCATTACGCCTATGGTCCACAGGAGGATTACTTCGACCATCCGAATACGATTGGCTGGGTAAGGCGCGGGGTCGCCGAGTTCCCTCATTCCGGATGTGCCGTCGTTATCGGCAATGGCGAAGAGGGCAAGAAGCACATGAAGGTAGGCTCAGAACGGGCTGGGCAGACCTTTATCGATATTACGGGCAACCGGACTGATCAGATCAAGATTGGCAAAGACGGCTTTGCCGACTTCCCTGTGAACGGTGGAAGCGTATCGGTATGGGTTGAAGCATCGAACAACAATTGATCCGCTAATTGGATAGAACATGCTTACCAAATTACAAATCCCCTGCCCTCTAACGTTATGGAGAGGCAGGGGATTTATGTTATTTAATTTTGGAACAGCTTCTTGGCCTATTATTTGAATGCCGGCAGCCAGTCACCGTGAGCCTCAATTAAGTCATCACACAGGGAAGTAATATCGTCCAGGGACAGCTCGGCAGCTGTATGTGGATCAAGCATCGCGGCATGATAGATATGCTCCTTCTTCTGAGTCACCGCTGCTTCAATCGTCAGCAGCTGGGTGTTGATGTTCGTACGGTTCAGTGCAGCAAGCTGAGGCGGCAGATCCCCGACATAGGTCGGCGTAATGCCAGAGCGGTCTACTAGACACGGCACTTCAACACAAGCTTCCTTCGGAAGGTTCGTAATGAGTCCGGTATTCATGACATTACCGCCAATCTTGAACGGATTACCTGTCTCCATCGCTTCCATGATGTATGAGGCATACTCTGCAGATCGTGTGTGCTCAATACTTTCGCTGGCAAATATTTTGTCCCGCATTTCCTTCCAGCCATTAATCTGGTTAACACAGCGGCGCGGGTACTCATCCAGCGGTATATTGTATCTGTCGATGAGCTCAGGATAGCTCTTCTTAATAAAGTAGGGATGATATTCTGCATTATGCTCCGAAGATTCGGTGACATAATAGCCAAACCGAAGCATCAGCTCAAACCGTACCATATCATGATGCTTCTCCTTCTGCTTCTCAGCCGCCCGGCGTTTAATCTCCGGATACAGATCCTTGCCATCCTTCTTCACTTCAAGCAGCCAGGCCATATGGTTGATGCCGGCAATCTTCGATTCTACTCCCGCCGTATCCATCTCAAGCGAGCGGAACAGATCGGAGACGCAGTGCTGTACGCTGTGGCAGAGTCCAACCGTCTTGATGCCGCCAACCGTATTCATAACATTCGTAAGCACAGCCATCGGATTGGTGTAGTTCAGGAACCAAGCGTCCGGGCAGACCTCCTGCATATCGCGGGCAAAATCCAGCATCACCGGAATCGTCCGAAGATTACGGAAGATTCCCCCGATCCCCAGCGTATCCGCTATCGTCTGGCGCAGACCATATTTCTTCGGAATCTCAAAATCAGTGATCGTACACGGATCATAGCCGCCGACCTGAATCGCATTAATGACGTATTTCGCACCGCGAAGTGCTTCTTTGCGGTCATGATAGGCGATGATTCGGCAGGTGCTGCCGAGCGTTTCCTTTATGCTGTTAAGCAGCCGCTCGGAGTCCCGCAGCCGCTCTTCATCAATATCAAACAGAGCAAGCTCGAAGTCCTGCAAAGCTGGAGTTGTCATCACATCGCCGAGTACATTTTTGACAAAAACGGTGCTCCCCGCACCAATGAATGTAATTTTGGACATTTTATCTGCCTCCCATAGTCAGCAACCGCTGTATTGAATACAGCCTAACTATACGCCTGGGCAAGGGCAGGAGGACATAGAATAGTCCAAGATAAACATGTTATAATCCCACTTGATTGATTAGGAATGGTAATACATTTACAACCGTTCCGCCCCTTTTGTTTGGTATAATACAGCTACATACGTGCAAAAGGGGTTATCATACAATGCCAATCAATGAAGTCTATCTAACCCTCCAGGATTCGCAGGAGAAGATGGAGCTCCGCATGGATTTCTTCGGCCTGCAGGAGTGTGAACCCGGGCACAGCTGGGGTCCAGGTCTACGAGATGCCTACATCCTCCATTACATCCATAAGGGACATGGGAGCTTTCGCTATGAAGATCAGACGGCTCAGCTCGGTCCAGGACAGGGATTTGTCATTTTCCCAGATGAACGTATTCACTATACCGCCGATGAAGAGGACCCCTGGACTTATTCCTGGATCGGTTTCAGAGGAATATATGCCAAATCCCTGCTGCAGCGCGGAAGCTGTACGCCTGAGCATCCCATCTATTCAGCTGCATCCGGAACTTGTTTCACTTCTTTCTATGACGATCTCATTCATGTTCGTCATCATGCCGGTGGGGATGTTCATAGTCTGGGTATTCTGTATAAAGTGCTGGGCGATCTCATACGCAGCGCTCCCGCTCCGGCTGCATACCATAAGTCCCCATCACGGGACAGCTATATTCGGAAATCGATCCGCTTCATTGAGAACGGATACAGTCAGAGGATGACGATTCAGGATATTGCAGAAGCGGTCGGTCTTGACCGCACCTATCTGTCAGGCATCTTCAAGGAGCATTTTGGCGTGTCGCTTCAGTCCTATCTGCTGGAATACCGGATGAGACGGGCCGCAGAGCTGCTCCGGAATCCGGAGCTGTCAATCAGTGATGTCGCCCACTCCGTAGGCTATAACGATGCATTTTTATTCTCCAAGATGTTCAAGAAGAAGCAGGGCCATTCTCCCCGCCATTATCGGCAGCAGCTTAAATAATTTAGAATAATCAATAGGAGGAAACAAAATGAAAGAAAAGTTACTGGAAGTAGTCATTTCCTTAGTACTAGGATTCTTTACTGGCACCTTACTAAGCAGCAATGGAACGGATCTACAGGAGAGTGGCGTCGAGATTCTTTTGGGATGTATTCTATGGAATCTTATATTCATGTATTTACGTATGCCCCGAACAGAGAGCTCCCCATCTCCAGGTAAAATAAAAAGTAATCATAGTAAATGACGCCCCTGCTGGCGGATCACACAAAAAGGGCCTGTCTGCATAGGACAGGCCCTTCATATTATGGTGTTTGCTCTTCATCCTTTTCCGGATCCATCAGCTGATCGCTGGTAATGGATGCATCTGTCCAGTTGTCGACTAATTGCTGCGCGTAGTCCAGCTTATCGTCATCCAGCATGTAGTACCAGGCCCCATCGCTCTTGCCGCTTCCCTCCAGCATATAACTGGTCATCTGCGGAACAGCTTCCTTATCATAGAGCAGCTTGCCGAGATCCAGGATAAAGTCTGAGGTCATATCTGTCTTCATATTACTGCTCGCGATAGACAGGATTTCTGGAATCTTGGTAATATTTCCGATCTGCAGCATCCGTTCTGCTGCGGCTTTGAGAAAGATACGCTGGCGCTCCGTCCGCTTGAAATCGGAATCCTCACGGTACCTTACATAATTGAGTGCATCCTCCCCTGTATAGATGGGCTTGTTCGCCTCAATGTACAGTGGAATATGGTACTTGTACTTGTTCTGAATCGGTTCTGTGATAGGAAGCTCGACACCGCCGAGCGCATCGACCACTTCAACAAGCGCATTAAAATTCACTTTTGCATAATAATCTACGTCGGTTTCCAAGAGCTGCTCAATGGTTTCCACACTCATCTTGGCACCGCCGTAGGCATAAGCCGCATTCACTTTATCTCTTCGATCTCTCCCGGCAATCTGCACATAGGAATCCCGCGGGATCGATAAGAGCAGCATCCGGTGATCCTCTGGACGAAATACGGCATAGATCATCGTGTCAGATCTGCCGACATCCCCTTCGCGCTCGTCTACACCAAGGAGAAGCATGCTGAACGGCTCCAGTTCCTTCTCTTCTTCTGTCACAGCAGGTCCGGTAACTTCATCAAGTGGTTCATAAGAATCATCGAGTGCCGTCTTGACCGGCTTCTCTACGAACAGCTGCAGCGCCGCCCACCCCAGCTCCTTATGAAAAATATAAGCAAATGAGCCGACTAGCAGCAGGATAATAAAAGAGATGATTAATGGCTTTTTCGTCTTCTTCTTCGCTTTTTTGTTCTTGCCGGCTTTCTTACGGTTGCTCCGTGTCAACGGGTATTCAAGATCGCTCATCAGCTTCTCCTTTCTTCACTATCTTTTTTGTCGACGTAATATATATCATTTTTAATAAAATTTGATGTTTTGGGTCAGATTTTGATTCGATAACTCATCTAATATACTACAGTTTTCCATATTAAGGAATGTTCATTTCGCAGAATGTCGAAATCTTGCTCTCCTATTTCTATAACGTGCCTTTTCGGAAGAATGTTGCCTATAATGTGATTTAGTAGGATCAATTTCATCCTTTATTAAAGCGACAAAAAAGATATCATGAAATGGATTCGGACAAAAAAGAGATGGATATTGGAGGATGATAGGTGTGAGGGATCAGGAGCTGTTTGACAAAGTGTATGCTGCGATACTTGCGCGAAGCGACCGATATGACGGCATTTATTATTCCGCGATCAAAACGACAGGCATCTACTGCAGACCCTCCTGCCGCTCCAGAACACCGAAGCCGGAAAATGTCACTGTCTATGCCAGCATTCAAGAGGCGGAACGCAGCGGATATCGAGCCTGTAAGAGGTGCCAGCCAAATAAGCAGGAACTCATTAACCCTGATGCTGATATTGCAGAACGGGTTACCCGCTATATTTACGCACATTACAGAGAGCCGCTTACTCTCCCGCAGATCGCTGAAGCGCTCAGTATCAGTCCCTATCACATGCAGCGGGTGTACAAGAGAGTTACCGAAGCGTCCCCAGCTCAGCAGCTGCAGCATGTCCGTATTGAGCATGCGAAGGAACAGCTGAAGAGCTCGGATTCGGAAATTCAGGATGTGGCATTAAATGTCGGTTTTAAGAGCGTCTCGCACTTTATCCATGTTTTTCAAAAGAGAACAGGTGTCACACCCCAGCAGTACCGCAAAGGGGATATCACATAGAGATTATTCATTTGAACAGATGAGGAGGTATACCGTATGGAGACCGTGTACTGGGCTGAGCTCAGACATTCTTTATTTCAAAATCAGACGATGTATATAGCCGCAACAGAGAAGGGGCTGTGCAAAGTGACCTGGCCCACAGATTCGATGGAGGTGCTGATGAGCTGGATTCACCGCCGTTTTCCAAGAGCAGATATGATAGAGAATCCCGAGAAGCTCGCACCCTATGTCACTCAGCTGAACGAATATATGAATGGAGCAAGACAGAGCTTCCGTCTGCCGCTGGATCTGAGAGGCACGGAATTTCAGAAGAAGGTATGGCATGCGTTACAGCAAATTCCCTATGGCGAAGCACGCAGCTATTCCGATATAGCTCACGGGATTGACCGCCCTCAAGCAGTCCGTGCCGTTGGTACTGCAAACGGGGCGAATCCTGTGCCCATCATCGTTCCCTGCCACCGTGTCATTGGTAAGAACAACACACTGACGGGGTTTGCCGGTGGATTGAAAGTAAAGGAAGCACTTCTTAACCTGGAGGGATATCATGGATATACCGCAGCAGGACATGCCCGGTTCCAATTCTAAAGTGGAGTTCTATCCTGGAGATATTCGCTTCAAGCTGTCTCTGCCTGAGCTGTTTAACTATGAAGAGATTCTGTATTATTTGAACCGTTCCAAGCTGGAATGTCTGCATCAGGTGGATCAGGGGAGGATATATAAACTGATTAGAGTTAAGGAAGCGGAAACCATGCTTCCGCTTCAGCTGGAGTATGATCAAGAGGCACATGCGTTGATTGTTCAATCCCTGCTGGAAGCACCGCTCCTTGCTGAGGAATGCCAAGCAGCAGCTGCCTATATAACCGAATGGCTGGATCTGGACAGAGATCTCACTCCTGTGGAGACACTTGTCACGTCTGACCCCATTCTCTCGAAATTCTCTGCATCGTTACGTGGACTCCGGATCGTTGGTGTTCCTGATCTATTCGAGGCTTTATGCTGGGCAGTGCTCGGACAGCAGATCAATCTGACCTTTGCTTATACTTTAAAACGCCGGCTTACCGAGACTTATGGCGAGCAGCACCAATACGGAGAGCGTACGTACCATCTCTTCCCGACGCCTCAGTCCTTGCTGACGGCATCCGTACAGGATCTGAAGGAGCTGCAGATTACGACCAAAAAAAGCGAATATATATTGGATCTGGCCAGGCGGATAAGCAGCGGTGAGCTCCAGAAAGGCGGCCTTCTTGCTTCGGGATACTATGAGGCCGAGCAGACGCTCATCTCCATTCGCGGGATCGGCCCCTGGACAGCACATTATGTGCTGATGCGCTGCCTGCGTGATCCCGCTGCCTTTCCTATCGGTGATGCCGGACTTCATGCTGCGCTGAAGCGGGAGCTTGGTCTCAGCGTGAAGCCGGCTCCTGATCAGATCCGGGAGCTGTTTAAGCCTTGGGCAGGCTATGAGGCCTACGCCGTCTTCTATCTATGGAGAACCCTTACGTTGTAGGTCACACTCCTGGCGATTTTGATCCTACTTTTAATCCTCTTGCAAAGGCTCATCCTGTTCTGCATAAAGCTTCAGCATCGTGAGCTTGTTATCCCAGAACCGCTCATAGTAAGACAACCAGCGCTTCAGTTCGGTCAGAGGCTCGGTATCCAGTCGATACCTGGTCTCGCGTCCAACCTTACGGTCCTGTACAAGTCCGGCATCAGCCAGCACACGCAGGTGCTTGGATACGGCGGTTCGGCTGATGGGAAACCGCTCACTGATGGCACCAACCGGCATTTCCCCATGGCTCAGTAAATGAAGCAAATCCCGGCGGGTAGGATCTGCAATCGCTTGAAAGACATCATGCTTGGGTGCAGCTGACATCAATGCTACGCTCCAAACTGCGCTGCCAGCTTGCTAACAATTCCAGTCCATCCGCCCGACATCCGGTCACGCACTACGCTGTGATCTTCGCCGAAGGAGGTCTTCTCTTCTACACTCCAGCCGCCATGGGTAAGTGTGAACTCCGTCTGCCCATCCTTCTCTGCCAGCTCGAAGGTAATGAGCCAATCCTTGTCCCATTTGAAGCTGAGCCGATGCGGCGGTTCGAGCTCAGTCACTTTGCATTGCGAATTCCCAAACGGTCCTGCCTGCAGTTGAAATTCATGCCCAAGCACAGGCTCAAAGTCATTTGGCATAAACCAGGCAGCGATACCTTCGGCCGTAGCCACCTTGCTCCATACTTTCTCGATGGGCGCATCGATAACGATTGTCTTCTGAATATCCGGCAATGTTTGCGTCATTTATTCTCTACTCCTTCGCTATTTTCCAGTTAAATTGTCTAAGATTATAAGTGTGTTCAATTTCTCTCATGATTATATGACACCTTTTGGTTTCGTGTAAAGGGAAACCTTTAGGTTTCATTTTACAATTTATGAATCTTCGTTTGTTCATGATAAAATGGAAATATTGAACACGGGAACATCATTCCCGCCATGATAAGGAGATGAGGAGTACATGAAGCAAGATCTGATTCGGCGTATTACCGGTTATGTACGTATGGATACACAGTCGGATGAGAACAGCGAGACCTGTCCGTCTACACCGGGGCAGCTGGAACTGGGCCGCAAGCTTGTAGAAGAACTTCAGGAGATCGGGATGCAGGAAGTCACAATGGATGATAACGGCTATGTGATGGCAACACTGCCTGCGAATACAGACAAGGAAGTTCCGGTCATCGGTTTTCTAGCGCATCTGGACACAGCTACTGATTTTACAGGCAAGAACGTAAATCCTCAGCTCATCGACGCCTACGACGGTAACGATATTGTGCTGAACAAAGAGCAGAATATCATTCTGTCACCCCATGATTTTCCTGAGCTTGTGAACTATAAAGGACACACCTTAATTACAACAGACGGGACAACCCTGCTCGGTGCAGATAACAAAGCCGGTATTGCCGAAATTATGACCGCCATGGACTACCTGCTGAATCATCCTGAAATCAAGCATGGCAAGATTCGAGTCGCCTTCACACCAGACGAAGAGATTGGGCGCGGACCACACCGGTTTGATGTTGAAGCCTTTGGCGCGAAATATGCCTATACGGTTGACGGCGGACCCCTTGGAGAGCTGGAATATGAGAGCTTTAATGCAGCGGCGGCCAAGATCGTCTTCAAGGGCAAGAACGTTCACCCCGGTACTGCGAAGAATAAAATGGTCAATTCCGCCAAAATCGCTATGGAGTTCAACGGTCTGCTTCCCGTAGAGGAGGCGCCGGAGCATACGGATGGCTATGATGGTTTTTATCATCTGAACTCCATACAAGGAGACGTAGAAGAGACCACGCTCAGCTATATCATCCGTGACTTTGACCGTGCCCGCTTTGAGGCAAGGAAAGCAAACATGGAGCGGATCGCTAAGGATCTTCAGGCTAAATATGGTGAAGAACGTGTCCAGCTTACGCTCCGCGACCAATATTACAACATGCGGGAGAAGATTGAACCCGTCAAATTTATCGTTGATATTGCGGGCGAAGCGATGAAGAGTCTCGATATTGAGCCTCACATTGTCCCGATCCGCGGAGGCACAGACGGTTCCCAGCTGTCCTACATGGGACTGCCGACACCGAATATTTTCACCGGCGGAGAGAACTACCATGGGCGCTACGAATATGTATCTGTAGATCATATGGTCTTAGCCACAATGGTGATCATTGGAATCATAGAGCGGTTTGAGCAGCGGGAAGCGTAAGGAATATAAAAAAGAGCGGCACATCTGACCTGCGGGGACAGATGTGCCGCTTGCTTGTGCTTATACTATACGGCAGAGTAATCTCTATCTTATCCAGATGTGGAGACTAGTTGTTTGCGTAGACGCGTTCCTTCTCCACATCCACTTCCTCTTCTGGTGCAAAGATCATATTCTTCTCAACGAACAAACGCTGTGCCGGCACAGCCAGCTTGATCCCCTCTTTTTCCAATATGTTCAGAATCTCAAAGTTGATCGACTCCAACACTCGCATATGCTCGACCCAAACCGTCGTATACGTAAAGAAATAGAAGAAGATCGTAATCTGTTCATTGGTCATTCCTTTAACACGAACCATCAGCAGCTCTTTGTCCACTTCCGGATGACTCTCAATATATTCACGAAGCCGCTCAACGGCTGTGACCAGCTTCTTCCGATCCGAATCAATCGCAACGCCGAGATCGAAGGTGATACGTCTCTTGCCCATCCGACTCCAGTTGGTAATGGCCGACTTCGCAAGAATATTGTTCGGAATAATAACGATAGAATCCGCAAAAGTACGGATCTTCGAGCTTCTAAATGAAATATCCTCTACCATACCTTCTACGGTATCGGTCTTAATCCAATCACCCTTCGAGAAAGGCTTCTCTGTCACGATAATAACGCCTGCGATCAGGTTACTGAGCGTATCCTGAGCGGCCAGCGCAACGGCAAGGCTTCCGAGCCCTAGTCCTGCGACTAAACCATTAATGCTGTAACCCCACTCTGCTGCGATAATTGTCAGTGTCAATGCAATAACTAAGAATCGGAGCACCTTGGATAAAAAGGGGATGATCATGTCCGACTCTTCAACGCCCCATTTGGTGGTAAAACCGGCAAAGAATCGGGATGACCTTCCTGATAAGTTATACAATCCCCATCCGATACACGCGATAAAGGCGGTTCGAATGAGATGAGAGAATAGAACCCATTCTCCGCCCCCATCGAAATAAAACCGAACTGCACCCGAAACGCCGAGCAGAATCATTAGAGCGCGGATCGGATTACGAACAGTCAGGTAGAGATTATCCCACTTCATACCGAAGAATCGTTTCATTAAACGAAAAAGACGGGTTGAGGTCCATTTGTTAAAAACCGTAAAGACGAGCAGAAGAAGCACCGCAACGGCTAGTCGAAACCAATTAATTTCACCAAAAAATTCAACAACACTATTCAAATTCAATAATAGACACACCTTTACTACGATTTAAAACGAATCACCTTCAATACTTTGGACCATTGTAACATGAAGAGGTATTGCAAATCCAAAACCGACTTTATTCCACTGGGGTGAACGGTAAACAAAAAAAGACAAGCAAATCAGAAAGTGAACAGCCGTCACTTGATTGCTTGTCTTTAATATTGATTTTTTTAGTCACTTTTACTCTGCTTCTATTCCCCTTAAATAACGCGATCCCAGAATCGATGTGCTGCTACGGCATTCAAGAATTTCTCAGCGAAGCTTCCCAGCTCTTCTCCACTCGCAGCCGTTATAATTCCCGGTGCTGAGGCAGCTGCAGAATCAGACGCCATACCCAGGCCTTTTACAAGGAAGGATACTCCTTCATTAACTGCACCAATCGGCTTATAGTGTCTGTAAGCTTCCTTAATAAACTCCGCCGCGTTAGGGTCGGCTGCAAGCGCCTGCACACTATGTTCACCGCCGGCCACGTAGATCGCATCAAACAGTAATGAATCGCTCGTGAGGAAAGTATGCATCGCCTCCATACTTACCCCTCCTTGTCCTGCAACAGGTCCCAGATGATCACTGACCACTTCGGCCATGGCACCTGCTTCAGTCAAGGCGTTCATCAAGGTGATGGCATGCTGATCAAAACCATCTCCCGCCAGTATGGCCACTTTACGCGTCTTTGCGGAATGAATTGTGTTCGCCATGCTAAGTGCAGGAGAAGACTCAATCACCGGTGACTTCGCTGGATGCTCGGCAGACTCGGGCAGCTGGACACCGATCTTAGGAGCCACCGCAGCAGCCAGCTCAGGAGCAATGTTCATCAGCAGATGAATGACCTGCTGACGTATTTCCATCCGCTGAACCTTCCCAAGCTCAAATTGGAATGCGCTGATGAGATGTTTTTTCTCCGGCGCTGACATACTGTTCCAGAACAGCAGAGCCTGGCTGTAAAAATCTTCGAAGCTGCCGCTTCTTGCCTTGATCTTGTGCCCTTCCACTTTCTCCGCATAATGCTGATATCCGCCTTCCTGCGGCGATGCAGGCGAAGGCGTGTTACCCGCAATACTGTTCTTATGATAACTCACCGGACCTTGATTGATCGTCATCCGGTGCATGCCATCACGCTGGTTGTTATGCACCGGCGCGACTGGACGGTTGATCGGAATCTCCGCAAAGTTCGGCCCACCAAGTCTGGAGATTTGAGTATCCGTATAAGAGAATAGACGCCCTTGGAGGAGCGGATCATTACTGAAATCAATTCCGGGCACAACATGGCCTGGATGGAAAGCAATTTGCTCCGTCTCCGCAAAGAAATTGTCTGTGTTGCGATTCAGCGTCATTTTGCCGACTCGGCGCACAGGAACGATCTCCTCCGGCCAAATTTTTGTCGGATCCAAAATATCAAAGTCAAATGAAAACTCGTCCTCTTCCTTAATAATCTGAAGCCCCAGCTCGTATTCCGGATAATTGCCGGTCTCAATCGCATCCCACAAATCTCTGCGATGAAAATCCGGGTCCTTACCCGCTACCTTCTGGTTCTCATCCCATACTAAAGAATGGACGCCAAGTACTGGCTTCCAATGGAATTTGACGAAATGGCCGATGCCTTCCTCATTGACCAGACGGAAAGTATGTACACCGAACCCTTCCATCATGCGATAGCTCCGCGGCAGTGCCCGGTCCGACATCGCCCACATCATCATATGTGCTGATTCATGATTATTCGCGATGAAGTCCCAGAAGGTATCATGTGCAGAAGAAGCCTGCGGTACTTCATTATGCGGCTCAGGCTTAACGGCATGCACAAAGTCAGGGAATTTCATCGCATCCTGAATAAAGAACACCGGTATGTTATTTCCTACGAGATCATAGTTTCCTTCCTCCGTATAAAATTTCGTGGAGAAGCCCCTTACGTCGCGCACTGTATCCGCCGAACCGCGCGAGCCTGCGACCGTAGAGAAGCGGACAAAGACAGGTGTCTTCACAGAAGGATCCTGCAGGAATTTAGCTCGGGTAAGAGAGGTTAACGGCTCGTACACCTGAAAATAACCATGCGCGCCAAATCCGCGGGCATGTACAATTCGCTCCGGAATACGCTCATGGTCAAAATGCGTCATCTTCTCCCGAAAATGAAAGTCCTCCATTAAGGTCGGACCGCGGACTCCCGCTTTCAAGGAGTGTTCATCTTCAGATACCTTCAGTCCCTGATTGGTGGTCAGCTTCTTACCGTCATTATTTACGCGAAAAGAATCCAGCTGCTCCTGCTTGGCATTTTCATTCATGCGCTTTTCTTCGTTACTCATCCTGGCCTTCCTCCTCTTGATCATCTAAAGTCCAAATAAGTCCAAGCTTTTAAATAAGTACCCTGCATGGATAACGGTTAAACGGCTTCATCACCAACAAAAAAACCATGAGGATAAAGATCACCTTTACCTCATGGTTTCTTCATTTAATTTTCACTATTACTTCACTTCTACACGGATCGTCTCACTTCTTGTGCATTAGAATATCATGATATACAAATAACCTATAATAGCTCCTATAATATAAAACCCAACTAAATCCAACCGACCATTACTCTTATTTTTTTGGATAAACCAAATTTCAAGAGCCACGACCAATCCAATCATCGAAACCTTATAGATTAGGGTTACAAAAGGTAAAAACAACCCCAATACTAGTACAAGGATCCGAATAGCCCACAAAAAAACCGGATTCAATCCACCACCTGCTTTATGCATAATTTAGCTTCATATATCGTCATTATCTACCCATATAACACAAGATTGGCCGAACTTGTCATGAAGTCCTTGTTTTTGAGCATCGACACAGACGATAAGATATCCAATAAATAATAGCATAGCAGAAGAAAATTTTCCAACTATTTCCCTTATAACAATATTCTCCCATGATAATTGGAGGCCTGTTTCGGTTTGTACAACTTTAATACCAATAACCATTTTTCCCAATGTCTGACCATAACGAAGGGTTGGAAAAATAAAATATGAAATAATAAGCAGCATACTAATTGAAGCACTTGACAACCCTGAGATATGTTTCTCCAAAAATCCAACAAATAGAATATAGTGTAATGCGACTAGGGCAACTAAATCCAGTGTAAAGGCCATAAGGCGTACCCAAAATCCAGCATAGTTTATCGTTGTCTGCATTTTCTAACTCCTTATTCATTTAATGAAGACGATACAGCACTCTTGGGTCTGGTTCATTTATCATCGAGAAGAAACTCTCCAATATTGTTTCAACAGACAAGGATGTCCCTCCTGAGTACCCTAAGCTTAGTAATGGTTCTTTCTTAGTATACCGGACTATTTTTGGTTCGCGTAACTCTAGTGTCTTTACCAAGTCCCCAGTCGCATTATGAATTGAACCAAATTTGTCTATTAATCCAAGCTCCTTCGCTTGTCTACCTGAATATATTCTGCCGTCTGCCAACTGTTTAACCGATTGAAGATCCATTTGCCGTCCTTCTGCTATTACTTCTATGAATCGATTATAACTTTCATCAATAATACTTTGATATATGACTCTTTCCCCATCTTTCAATTCCCGCATTGAATTCGCAAAATCTTTATATTCTCCACTTTTAATATTTTCTTCCTTTAAGCCCAATTTATCGGCTATACCTTGGTAATTGTAAATATTCACAATAACACCGAGACTACCCGTGATGGTAGCTGGATTAGCATATATTTCATCAGCCGCTGCAGATATGTAATATCCCCCTGAAGCAGCAATCGAGCCCATACTAACTAAAACCCTCCGGCCTGTAGCTTTCACTTCCAATATTTTGTTGTAAATAACATCTGAAGTGACAACGTCTCCTCCTGGAGAATTCACATATATTACAATTCCTTTGACTTCAGGATCTTTTTTCGCTTGATCTAACATGGAAATAATTGGATGTTCTCCACCTACATTAGAGGATAACTCTCCTTCAAGAAACATTTGCACAATTTTCCCTTCAGCGTTCCCTTCGATTACGTTTTCTTTCCATACTTCCCCCCCAGATTGATTATACCCTTTAATTAGCCACGTGCTGATTAAACCCACAAGTATAAAAATTAGTACAACCGATGCAACTACTCTTCTCATATCTGCCTCCATCAGCTTATCTGAAAATAACTCGTTCATCAGCGATTAAATCATTTCGTTTCAGGATTTCGCCACCAACTGTAAAGGGAACCGAACGACCATTAAAGTAACTGGTCTCTACACCGTCTACTCTCTCAATAACATGCATATGTAAATGTGGTTCACTACTATACCCCGAATTTCCAACTTTGGCCAACATATCCCCCTGTAAAACCGTTTCTCCTTCACTCACGCGAATACTATCTTTTTTCAAATGGAGGAGTAATACTTGATATCTACCTTGTTCAATAACTACCATATTTGTTTCATTTGATGAAAAGGTTTTCTTTATCTGGTCTTCTACTCCATTTGTGACATGAACAACAGTTCCGTTAACAGGGCTATACACTGTTTCATCAAAGATCGGATATGACTGCAGATCACTTAATTCTGCAAACAGGTTATGCGATTTACCATATGAGTTAAGTTTAACAAAATCTAAAGCATGACGCTGTGAAGAATATTCAGCATGATAGTTTAAAATTGGAGAACTACCTCCATGAACAACTGCGTAGATCCCACCTTTTAGTGGAAATTTTAAATCAATTGATTCTTGATTCTTAAATTCATACGAAAGTAAACTTATGAACAGATAACTCGTAAGCACAGACTGTACTGTGACAAATGCGAAAAGGATCGACTTTCCTATGCTTCTTAATAAATTACCTTTTATTTTCCATGGTAGTTTTTTTAATCTCTTAATCACTATTAATAATGAAACCAAAAATAAAACAATCAACATCATACGTAAATAGTGACTTATATGCGTCCAATTACCTGTTATTATAAATAGACTTGTTACATTGAAAACAAATAGTGTACATCCTACAGACGACCACTTGCTCCGAAATCTGTAAAATATCAGAAAGCCACATAGGACAAAGGGCACAACTAAAGCTTTAACTAACAACATTTTGTTCCTCAATTCCTCGCAGAAGCTCGATGGCTTTGGACTGAAACTCATCATCAGCCATAAATTTGGATATAAACAAATCTAGCTTTCGCGATAACCATATATGATTTATTCTTTTAGGATCATTTATAAAAACAGCCAACTGGTAATTACCACCTTTTCTATCCTCCAAATACAATACCTTATTTAATATAGTGGCCGTGGATCCCCCCTTTTGTCCAACCTTGCAAAACCTTGAGTCTTGAGGGGGAGTGAATTCTATCAGCTCTTTTATCAATTCAGTAGCAACAGGGGCTAGACACTTTCCAAGTTGAATATATCTCATTATATTGGCATACTCTTGCGTTGTAGACTGAGGTTGTTTCATCGATTCGACACGCATAACGTCTATACGGTAACTCTCCGATCGATTTAATCGCTTAATAAGAGATTTTCCTTTATCCATACTTATATCTTCAAACAACTGTATGGCTTTGGCTTCATATTCATTTGTAGGCATCTCCATCAACTTCGATGCAATCTTTGAACTAGGACATCCCGTTTCCTCCATAACGCTTGCAGCGATTAATCCGGCAGAAGATATTGGAAATATGCGTCCATGTTGATTTAAGTTCCATTTGTTCAAAAGCAGATTGATTTTCTTTAAACCTATCGTTTTCATTAAATATTCCGTATTCGCATTTGAGCTGAACTTCATCATTCCGTTGGCAACTTCTTTAAGACTAACACCGTTATTAACAATTGCATTCCGATTCCCTGCGTCTTGCAACCACTCTGGATGGGCATTCCCATCAGAACGTGGAATGTAATAACGGTCCAGTTCAGCTAATGGTATCCTTGTATCAGGATCCAGCTCATTCTCTGATACTTGTCTGGCAAATTCAACTACTATAATGATTTTTAGAACACTGGCTAACGGCATTTTCCGATTTGATTGATAGCCAAGAATCGTGTCTCCATTTTGAATAAAGTGCAACGATGCCTGGTTAGGATTTTCCGACATAAACCGAAGTACATCGAACTCCGTTTTTTTGTCATCTTTTTTCTTCTCATAAACGGCCAATACCCTTATGCCAACGTACATAAAAGCAATAGTGCACAAAATGATAGCAGCAATCATTGCCATCCGCATAACTCCTTTGCTTTCTTTTTGAAGGAATTTCATTTCACTGTTGGTGTAATTTCACAACTATCATTACAATGATTTACAGGAATAAGTTTGCGGTTCTTAGCGATATAATCGTAAACATATCCGCCAATACCCAACCATTTTGAAACTGCAATAAACGGAAGTACAACCCACAGCGGGATGAGCTTCTGTGATATATGAACGACGGAGCTAATTCCTTTGCGAGGCATACCGCCATTTACACCTATACTGTGCATACGCAATTCGACTTCTTGAGGATCAAGTTGATATGTGTCTATTATGTTAGGCATGCGAAAGCTAACGCAGCGTATTAATCTAAAATAATCCATTGCATCAATTCGTTTCACGATCCCCCTGCACATTGGACACCAGCCGTCATAAAAGACTATGATTTGCTGCGCTCGTAGATATTTAAAGCCAAATTTTCTGGTTGCCCGCTTCATTACAAGTTGTCGATATCTAATCCACCTCAAGGTATTCTGATACATTTTTTGATACTCACTGTCGGTAAACACAAGGCATTCCATGCAAATCATTACAATTGAAAATGTCAGCAACCCCATTCCGATTCCAATTCCCCCATGGAAAAAAACCATACTGGCAACCATAAATGGCTTAACTTTTTTGTTTAATATAGTGAATGGAAATGCCAACTTAGTTATAATACTGAGATAAGAAAATATGATAGTCACGATCAAGTAATTTTCAGTGAGGTGTTGGAGTATAGGCCTGCTGAATTCATCTACTTGGGAGATATAGTAAATTGCAGTCCCGCTTTGCCATAATTCTCCCATTAATTGATAACAACCCGAAAAAAAATAAACGATACATAATTGCACTATACAAGCTAAAACGACAAAATTATGAACCATCATTTCTAGTTGAGTTATAAAATCGTTTTTCTTGGCCTTCTTTCTTCTCCGTAACTTTTCTGCATCGACTGAAAAATACATCGTAGTATTTGCGAAGATGAGCATAAACAAGCAAATACTTAGCAGATTATCTCCGCCATCACTAATGTGATTCATTCTTACATAAAGAGAATAAAAGGTTATGTAATTTAAAATTGAGAAACACCGACCTTTATATCCAATGAGGTAAATGAAAGCAAACAAAATTCCCAAATGATATATTAGGTCAAAAAAGAGCGGCGAACTGCTTAAATTATATAAAGAGAGAACGGAGGACTTAAATTCGTCAGTGTAAAGATTTACCCCATCGTCTCCCCATAAGAATTCCCGTTGTCTATAGTGGATTAAATAATTATAAATTATGATTATACCAAAACAGACTCTCAGTAATCCTGCTCCAATCAGAAAGTGACTCTGAGTCATCCAATTACGGAAGTTTAACAACATCTTTTGTTACCTCCTTCCATTCATACGCTGTTAACACTTCCTCCATGTCATAATTATCTTCTTTTCTTTGTGAGTAAGGAACCGCCTTAGTTTTGCTTGTCGTTATTTGTACAGAAATGAGTTCACTATCTGGATAATACTTTTTTGCTGCAGCTGTAGCATATCGATATAATGCAGTTTCCGCCTCCTCTTGCTCCTTAGAAAGTGCTTCATCAATAATTGTCATATCTTCATTCTTTTCTTGCTTTTTTTCAATAATCTTATAAGTAAGATCATCTGCGCTGCCAATTTGCAAGCCATTCATATAGCCCATACTGATTCGAATAATTCGATTATAAGGGGAGAATAGTGTTTCGTTATTCACTTCAATCATTGGACTTGTTACATCCAACCATTCACTCTCTACTTCTTTGGAACTATGCTGTTCTCTATATTTAATCTTTACATACAGCTTCTGATTTATAGTTAGCGGATTAGGAGCAAATAAATGCCAGTTCTGATAAAATACCGGACTTACATAACGGTCAGTTAACGGCTTCAAAGCAACAGATATAGGATTTACCGGTCCCGCATGAAGAGAAATGATAATGAAATGGACAATGAAGTAAAGTGAGAAAATAACCAACAAAATATTCAATGTACAAATTCGCCAATTATGAGATTTCATCTTCCACTCCTCCATTTTAAGCAAACAAATCAAGCAAGGTCCTTACATAAACCTGTAAGGAACCTTGCAGATTACTTTGTTTTAATTGTCGAATATTTCATCCGTTTCTTGCAAATTGGTATCCACTACTTCTGTCCCGAATAATGAACCGAGAAACAAAACCTGGTTGAGAGCGTCCTTATTTGCCTTATAAGCTTCAGTCACATAAAAGGTGGCTTTTGAGACAGCCGAAGCAAGTGCTACCTCAGGCACGGCCGCTACTGCATTTAATCCGGATTCATTTACATTCGAACCAACCGCCTCTGTCTTAGACCCACCTGCTGAATAAGACGCGTTAATCGTAAATGCTCCTAATGAAAAAATACCCAATGATAAAGCAATTGCAATAACTTTCCTTTTCACTATAAACAACCTCCATAATTACAGTATTAGGTGGCCACCTTTTTGGATAGTTTATCCATTTTTAATTATAGAGCAAATATTTTAAACTGAAATAATAAGATAATTAGTAATGACATTTAGGGGGAAAAATGATATAATACCTAATTTTTTCGCAAGTGATATGATAATTTTTGTATGACGTTTTTTTAACTGTCCCCAATCTACATATGGGAAATTGTTTTTAAGTAAGTTTGTTATCTTGTATATTTCATTATTGATAGTCTGCTCGCTATAATGAAGTTGTGTAGCGATATCCGCCCTTTTACACCCTTGTGACAACAATTTTAATATCTCTATTTGATTGGGACTTATTTTTTCATAGAGATCATTTTGTCTGAACTGATGTACTTTTGTTAAAATCTTTCCAGCTACGGAATGGTGAATGCTCGAAATGTTAGCAGCTGCATTTGTTATGGCTTCCGGCAAATCCTTATAAAAGTCCTTAGTGATATAATTTATAGCCCCCCCGTAAACAATTGCGTCAATTATCATTTCCTCACTTTCCAGGTTTGAGAACACAATTGTTTTAATACCTTTTGCTATCCTTCTTGCTTCAACCATTAGCTCTAAACCTTCGTGACAACTCCCTGTTATATGAAGATCTAACAATAAAATATCAACTTTTAAATGACGTATGTAGTAAAGCAGATCGCTACTATCCGTGACGTAGCCTACGATATCAATAGTTTGTGGTTTGGAAAGGATATTACGTAACAAATCGTTATATCGTGAATCGTTATGACATATAAGCAGGTTAATCTTCAACATAAATCCTAATTCACTCACCCTTCTTAAGCTAATATTTTTTCCAGGCTGTAATAACTATGTTGAAACACCCCTCAGGTAAAAGGAACAAAACCTTCATCCAAGGGGTTAAAACTAGAAATAAACTAACCTTTTGGTTATTAGTAAGTAATTATAACAAGCAAAAGTATATAATTTCCATACTTTAAAAATTTATGTATTATGCCTAGCGATTATTTGGTACAATAATTTAAATAAGCACGGTCCAATGGACCGTGCTTCCCTATGTCACTCAAAAGTCTAGCCTAAATTATGAACATGCGCTTTAGCGGAGCAATACCTCCCATTAACCAGTTAATCATCAATGATGAACTAAATACTGTCCTTTCTACTCTTCTACTTCTACACGGATCGTCTCACTTCTTGTGCTGCCATGCTCGTTGATCAGCTCAATGTAATATTCATAGGTTCCGGCCGCCTGATCTGATATCTCGGTGGAGGCTGTCTGTGCATTGGGTGTATGGGCAGCCAGCTCCTGAGTATCGATCAATTCTCCATTTTCATAGAGACGGTACGTTGTTCCGTTTACGCCCCACCACATATTCATCGTAACAGCATAGCTGCCATCGCCGTCCCAATTATCACTTGAAATGCTTGGCTTACCGGGCGCAGCATCTCGGACCGTCACGGTGTGCGGCGCCGACTTCGTTACCCCGTGCTGGTTAGCCAGCTCCGCGGTATAGGTGTAGGTTCCGTTTCCTCTTCCGGATAACGGTACTTGAACGCTCTGAGCGCCAGGTGTACGGTCGGACAGAAGCTCGGTATAGATGAGCTCGCCATTTTCATACAGCTTATAACGAGTGCCGTTATCCCCCCACCACATATTCATCGTAACTGTGTACTCTCCGTCCAGGAGTCCATGGTCGTGTCCATTGTTATCTGACAATACGGGAACTCCCGGTTTGCTCTTGGCAAGCCCTTCTTCCTCCGCTCCTGCATAACGGATGTTTGGAGCAGCAGGCTTCTCCATCCCTGTCCCCAGATAGAAGCCGGTGTGAGGGGGCTGATTATAAGCAACATTTTGCCAGGCAACGCCTAGACGATAGATTGGGTCATGCATGAGTGTACGAATTCGGTGCTCACTTCCATCTGTTGTCGTATAGATGCGAAGCTCCGAGCTGTCGCTGGAGCGCCAGATGACCTCTTCCCGCCAATCTCCATATAAGTCAGCCTGAAGGCTCGGGTTTGCCTTGGTTGAATTGTTCGACGCTGCTCCTTCTGCCGTCAGCAGATTCAGAGTCGTCTGATTCTCGTAATCCCATTTGTCGATACGAATATCATCCTGAAGCTCTCTCAGCAAATCACCATCCCACCAGATTCCGAAGTTCGTGGAGGAAGGCATCTCACTAGATATCTGCTCGCCTGTAATACTGTAGAGCGAACTGAGCGGGATATGCTGTTCATTCGTAATTGTGGCCGACCACACCTCTTCACCTGGATAATTGGGATCGATATCGGCGGACATTCCCCGGCCAACATCCCTTCCCATCGGGATACCCCACAGAATCTCACCTGTCTGCGCATCTCGAACCTCCATGCCATAGGCTGCGGCTGCGTTCTCATGAACACTAAAGACCTCAAGACCATCACGGTTCGGATTCAAGTCACCGAAGTGCATAGCATCGCCATGCCCGAGTCCAGTGTTGTGCAGCGGTGTTCCGTCATCGTCAATCGCTATTGCCCCGAACAGGATCTCGTCCTTGCCGTCGTGATCCACATCACCGACCGACAAGTTATGGTTGCCTTGCCCCGCATAACTGCTGAGGCCCTCATCATTCGTGTCAAAGCGCCATCGTTTCACCAGCTCTCCACCGACAAAATCATAGGCTGCCAGCACGGTTCTCGTATAATACCCTCGCGAGAAGACAACACTTGGATGTTCTCCGTCCAGGTAAGCAACCGTAGCCAGGAAGCGGTCTACCCGGTTACCATATCCGTCACCCCAAGCGTTCACATCTCCTCTTGGCGGATCGTAAGGAACCGTGTTCAACGCTTTTCCCGTTGCTCCTTCAAAGACGGTCAAAAATTCATTGCCGAGCAGCACATAACCTGAGCTGTTTCTGTGATCCAGCGAGCCGTCTCCAATCACTTGTCCCGTACCGTCTGTCGTTCCGTCTGCGGTCTTCATGGTAATCTCTGCTTTGCCGTCACCGTCCAGATCGTAGACCAGAAATTGAGTGTAATGCGCACCTGCCCGAATGTTATGCCCCAAATGAATTCTCCACAGCTTGGTCCCATCCAGCTTGTAAGCATCCATAAGCACTTCACCGGTATAGCCTGCCTGAGAATTATCCTTACCGTTTGTTGGTGACCACAGCATGACAATCTCGTACTGGCCGTCTCCATCCAGATCACCTACACTTGCATCTCCCGCATAGTAGGAATAGGGTTGTCCGTCTTTTGTATAAGCATCCTGCGGCTTATCCAGCGGAATGCTCTTGTATCCATTCTGCCATACCTCAGCTGTCTCAATGCTCTCCTGCTTCACTCCATTCAGTACAGGTTCGATTCTATACACGGAATCCGCCTTACCCTTAGGATCGAGCAGATTCGTGCGATCGGTCAGCGGCTTACTCGTAATGAGCACATCGTCCCTGTAGACGTTGAAAGCAATGGAGTCAGGATCTAGCCCTAGCATTCTCCAGCTGACAAACACACCTTCCTCCGTCTGCACCGCTACCGGTGCACGGTCGAGATTCTCCATCTGACGATATAAGGTGGTTACGGCCGGAGTCGAGAGGACGTCAGACGGATCTGAAATTCCTCCTGCATTCACCGAGGCAGCCTTGTAATAGTAAGGTATCGTGCTAAGAATGGTTTGATCCGTGTACACCGGCTCATTGGTTTTGCCGATAAGGACATAATCTCCACTCTCCGACTTAGAGCGATATACATTGTAGTATTTCGCCGCGGCCTCCTCGTTCCACGAAAGAGTGACCTCATTCTTATGAATGGAATCTACGCTAAGCCCTTGCGGTACTCCAGCCTTCTCTACAGAAGGATCAATCATGGATACCCCAAGCTCTGCTGATGCCACGGATTCAAGACCTGCCGCATCAACTGCGGTTACGGTATATACATAATTCATTCCGATATCTATTGTTTGATCAATATAGGATGTCTCACTCGTCTCAGCTATAAAAGAGGCCTTATCCTCCCCATCAGCTTGGCGGTATAAGCGATATAACACAGCTTCTTCAACACTCTGCCATATCACATCTGCTGATGGAGGATCACTCTCAAGATCAATCCCCTCCAGCTCAAGACCGGTCGGAGCAAGCAGTAGTGGGGTTATCTCAATGCCATTCAAATGAGCCGTCTGACCCGAGATCATCACATTCAGCTGGCCGTCCGACACGGTGATCGGGCTGTGCACCTTCTCCGCAATCGTCTCCTTACCTGAGCTGGCTGTACCATAATCTTTGCCTTCAATATTTATGTTGGTTCTTGCTGAACCGATCCAGTCGCCCGTATACGTCTTGACTGCATATGTTCCGTTCGGCAGATCCGCCTTAAATTCGTAACGACCGCCGAAATTAATGATGAAGTCCCTGCGCAGCGCATCCGTCGCTCCGCCGCGATCCCGATCGGCAAATGCCCCTTCGTGCAGCTTGAGTCCATATCCTCTATCAGCGGTATACAATACCGTTTGATTGACTTCCGTATAGCCTTCGGCAACAGGCGAGCCAGCGGGTCCGAAGTCATATCGCAGTGCTGCTGACTTGGTCCCGATTGCAAGCTCCTCAGACGGCTCAGAAGCTCCTCTGCTGTTCACTGCAGTAACTCTTACCGTATAGGCAGCTCCTTCCTTGAGGCCTGCAATATTATAGCTAGGTATGGTAGCTGTGCCGGCCAGCTTGTAAGCTGTGTCTGCTTCCTCTGCTCCCTTCACATAGATCCGGTAAATATCTGCACCAACAACCTCGTTCCATTTCAGCAATGCTCCGCTGTTGCTGATATTCCCGGCAGCAAGACCTGTCGGCTGCCCTGGCACTGAATCAGGGGGAGCTTGTTCCTGTATATACTGAGATAACGGAATATTCAATTCCTGAATCGCGCCGGCAACCATTCTTGCCAGTTGAATAGCCCCGTACTCCTGAAAATGCGTATTGTCCTCCGCACCATTTGGAAAGGCTCCATATACGCCCGGCTCGACATGCAAGAACACGGACTTGGCCTCTTCAGGCCCAATGGAGTCATAATAGGCGACACTCAGCGTACTGAGATCAATAATCCGGGTGCTCTGCTCCTCAGACACTTCCTTCATGGCTTGTACGTATTCCGGGAAGCTGACATTAAACTTGCCCGTGTCTGGATTAAAGTCCCTGCGTCCTACCGGTGTCACCAGAATCGGTTCAGCTCCGCGCTGCCTTGCTCCGTCGATATAGGTCTTGAGATACACTTTATAATCTTCAGGCGAAGCATAACGATCCGGGATCGAAATTGTCGCATCGTTATGACCGAACTGAATCAGCAGCACGTCTGACGGGCGAATAACCCGCAGAATCTCATCAAGCCGTCCCTGCGCTATAAAGTTCTTCGTGCTCCGCCCGCCAATTGCGTGATTCTTAACTGTAATCTCTTCACTGAGATAGCGCGGCAGCATTTGTCCCCATCCCGCCTCCGGCTTCCAGTAAGGATCGTAGGTCTGCACTGTAGAATCACCAGCGATATAAACCGATGGATGCTCGCTTGCTGTGCGGTCTGGGAGCCTCGTTATCACCAAGGCATTTAGCTTTGCGCTTGATCCGCTGAATCCAAAATTCAGCTGACCGTCCACCAGAGCAATGTCAAAGTTCATCTCGAGAAACGCTCCAGCCCCTTTTGAGGTCAGCTGTACTTTTTGCATGCTCTCTACAGATACAGCAATCTCAGACGCCTCTGCAGCATCACCCGCTACGAGCGATACCGTATAATCTCCATTTGGTAAATCGATCTGGAATAGGCCGCCGTCCTGAATGCGGGCATAATCGGATCGAACAGCATCGTCTCCGCCGCGGTCAGTCATTGTGACTTGTGAAGGATCAGTAAATCCGTAACCTGCTTCTGTTGTATATACATTCGGCTCTGCAACTTGGGTATAGCCTGCTGCTCCTGCTCCATTCCCAAAGTCAAAGCGATACAGTCCTTCAGTAAGCGTTTGCATATTAGATGGATCTGCTTCATTCTGCTCCGCTGCTGGAGCCCCTTCCTCATTAGCAGCCTCCCCTTGCGATGTGCCCTCCTCTGTCTCAATTTCTCCCTGGCCCGCTTCGCTAGAGCCTTCTTCTCCTCCTGTCTCTTCACCTGGTGCTTCTACACTAGGTACATCTACGTCAGGTATTTGCTCATCTGGAATTTCTTCATCCGGTACCGTTCCCTGCGGAGTATTGTCTTCTACAGCTTCATTTCCTTCCAGAGGTCCTGTCCCCTCCTGCGCCTGCACGGCTTGAACCCCCCATTCACCCGGTGTAATTATGGTGGAGAGCACCATCATCATGACTAGAAAAATAATTAAGAAACGCCGTCCACCGATTTGGTGCCTGCTCTTCCTGTTCACTTCAACGCGTCCTCCTTTGAAAATGGAATGTAATCCCTTTCATGATAGCGTTCCGTCTCGTCATTTAACATTTAAAAAACAGTGTTTTTTACACAAAAATCAGTGTTTTCACCTACGCAAAAAAACACCGCCCATCCCCCTTCCGGAAAGAACCTGCGGTGTTCAAGTGTCTCAAGCACTTTATCAAGAATTATCTACGATAAAGCCTTTATTCTAAACCGAGTGCACCTCGCGCCATTGCCATAACTCCTTCATCACCTGACAGTAGAGCAAATTGTCCCACAAGAACCGGGTAGGCCGCATATCGCTCCACAATATGCTCCTTCATTCTCGGCCATACCTTCCCTCCAGCTGCTTCATAATGAGTCAGCAACCGCTGAAGCTCATCCTCCCCAAAAATGGCGTAGTAGATCGTAAAGTCGGCAGCCGGATCAGCCACCTCGGATTCCGTCCAATCAATCAGCCCGGTCACTCGCTGCTCACGATCCAGCAAAATATGAGGCGGATGAAGATCTCCGTGGATCAATCCGCATACATCAGGCCAGTATGTCTCATCGGACAGCCAGGCCTGCCACCTATCCCACAGCTCCGCCTTTACCCCGATCTTCTCCCTGACTTCCTGTGCTTGGGACGCATAATGGCTTCTTACCTCCTGCGGTGTCTTCACCCGCAGTCCTGCTGCAGCTGCCTGGGTCCCGTTAATCGCATGCAGGGCTGCAAGCGCCGCTGCCAAAGATCGCACAAATTCGTCCTTCAGCTCCTCATGGTTCGTATTCCAGGCATAGCCCGATGTCGATACATCCGCCATAGGAATACCATCCAGTCTAGGATAGGCGATGAGCTCATCCGAGAATACTTTCCAATCCGGAACATTCACGGGCAGTCTGCCATGGATATAATCAAGCACCTTCTTCTCATTCGCAGCACGCTCGAGTACATCTGACCTTCTTGGCTTACGAATGACCCAGTCTACATCCGACGCATCCTTCGCCATCGCAACTTGGAAATCCATCCCCGACTCGGTTACCTTCGCTTCATTCGACGCAAAATGTAATCCATATTTACGGGCAAGATCCAGCAGCTCCTTAGCCGCACTCGTATTCTTCTGCTCTTCATATCCATTTGTCATTACTGTTTCCTCCTAATTGATCAAAATAAAAAAAACACAGGCAATCGTCTGCCTGTGTTCGATTTACGGGATCGCAAAAAAGCATAATGAGCGCCTAGAGCGTGAGCTGGAACACAGCTTGCCAGCGTCCGCGTGCTCAGCTCTTCTCATTCATTGCTTTATGACAAATAGAATGCCAACTCAGGTATGCCAGGCATCCGAGCTGCTCATAGCTCAGGCAAGCATATTCTTGAGAAGTTATCTACATGTGGACATACTTATCCCGCTTCATCTATACACAAGACAGATGACAAGAGTTTCTCTTCAGCTGCTAAATTCATATGGAATAACTTAGCACTAAGCATTTCTCAAGCGGATATAAGCAATCAGCACACGTAACCCTCCGTTCCCATTTGAGTTAGTATCAGCTTAGCATACCCTAGACCGGCTTAACAATGAGAAGATACGTCTTTAATAGGTAATAAACGATTTAAATCATCAGGAGCGGCTGCAGATCCATTTTCTTGCCCAATCTTGCACTCTCTATTGCACCAAACACCATGGCCATACTATAGATGTTATCACTGCAGTCGGTTTCAGCCAGCCTTCCCTCGTCCAGCGCCTGAAACATCTCGTCGAGACAGCCGTAATGTCCCTCGCGTCCTGTCCAGCTCTCTCCAAGCTCCACCTGCTCTACCTCATGAAAAAATCCTGTGCCTCCCTGATCTTTGATAAATTCCGCAATCGGCATCCGGTGCCCGTCCCAGCGTGCAGTTCCAGTGCTTCCGATGATACGCCAATCCGCTTCCCAGGATGTATTCAAGCCGACAGCTGACCAAGAGCCGCGGTAGCTGAATACGGAGCCGTCGCTCATTTCAAATATACAGATGGCAGATGCATTACCCTGATACCATGAGCCTTCTGGATTGTATTCATGACAGTAGACAGATACTGGGTTTGCCCCTGAAATGTACCGTGCTTGATCGAAGGTATGAATCGCCATATCAACAATGAGTGGACTGCTCATGACATCGCGAAAGCCGCCAAACCTCGGTCCCAGAAAAAAATCGGCATGCACGGCGCCTATTTTGCCTATCCTGTCATGGCGCAAGAAATCACGGAGTGCCCTGATTTGTTTTAGATATCGGCGGTTTTGCATGACTACATAACGCTTCCCCGTCTCACTGCTGACTCTTACAATCTCCTTCGCATCTTCAAAGCTCTCTGCCATCGGCTTCTCACCGAACACATTGCAGCCGGCCTTCATCGCACAGGTGACGATGTCCTTATGACTGGCGGGTATGGTGCAGTCGAACACTAGATTGGCATCCGTCGCTTGAAGAGCGGCGGACAGCTCCGTAAATGTAGGCACCTGCAAATTCCGGCGCTCCGCCATTTTCTTCGCACTCTCTTCATATAGGTCAACCAGCCCAACAATCTCCGCATCCTCTTTGGCTGCAGCATAATCAAGCCAGGTATTGGACATCCCGCCGCACCCCGCAACGATGATTTTGTGCTTAGACATAAGACTCCCCTCCTCTATACCGGATTCGGCACAAAGTCACCGCCGCGGCATTGCTTCAAGTAACGGAGTGCATGAACCTGACCTGTCATTTCCAGCTCTCCCCGGTATACCGGATCATGCCATCCTTCAATATCTATACTGCCTGTATAGCCCGCCTGTCTTAAGATCGTAATGACATCGGTCCAGTTGGTATCCCCGAATCCAGGCGTGCGATGCCATACATAAGGCTCCGGACCATGAATCCCATGCTCCTTGATGACATCCCAGGCAATGGTGGCATCCTTGCCGTGTACATTAAACACTTTGCTCACCCATTTTCTAAGCTGTGGAATCGGGTCAATCAGGCCGACCATCTGGTGGCAGGGCTCCCATTGCAGTCCGATGTTCTCCATCGGCAGGGCATTAAACATAAGCTCCCATGCTGCGGGATGATGGGCAATGTTCCAGTCTCCACGCTTCCAATCTCCATCCATGCTGCAGTTCTCAAAAGCTAGACGCACCCCTTTACTCTCAGCAAAACGAGCCAGTTCACCGAACACCTCTACATACCGCGGAATAGATTCATCAATGGAGCCGGGCATACGACCCGTAAACCCCGTAACAAGATCTGTTCCAAAATCTGAAGCATGCTCAATCAGACGCTTCCAGCTTCCCAGCGTATCCGCATTCTTCCCCTCCCCAGTCAGCGGATTGCCAAATATGGATAAGCTCGTAACTGGGATATGATGCGGGTCCAGTAGTTCACGCACCCCTTTGGCAAGCTCCTTCAAATCAATCCCGGCAGTTGTCTGCCAGAAAGTGAGCGAAAAGGACTCGAACCCATGAGGGATAATCTGAGGCAGTACACGTACGGCATCGCCTCCATTAACCAATGTTCCAATTCGAATAGGATGCATTTGGTGGTAACCTCCATTTAAAGTAGGATCTTTAACTGAGTACTATGGTACTTAAAGGAGCCTTGCCTCTGCTATATCCGAATTAGCGATATATTCGCACAATCTTACGCAGTTTGTATCGATGATAGCGTTGACATTCCGCTTTTTGCTCCAATATATTGATAGAAATGGTTGAGTACATACGACTCTGACAAGGGGGTTATTCAATGACGATGCATCCACACAAGGAAAATACATGGATTCCCGATCGAACTTTTCCGATTAACGTATTTTTCGTAAACGGCATCTATTTGCACTGGCATGATCATATGGAATGGGTGTATGTAAAGACAGGAAAAGTGAAGCTCCAGATCGATGGTGATTTTGATGTTCTGGAGCAAGGGGATCTTGCTTTTGTTAACTCGAAGCAGCTCCATCGAGCTGAACAGCTGGCACCGGATACACAGCTTGTATGCATCGTCTTCAATGAAGCTCTCGTCAGAGGCAATGGACTCGA
Organism: Paenibacillus shunpengii; assembly: GCF_042684905.1. NCBI lineage: Bacteria > Bacillati > Bacillota > Bacilli > Caryophanales > Paenibacillaceae > Paenibacillus > Paenibacillus shunpengii. The sequence goes on from NZ_JBHUMJ010000011.1 coordinate 425,614, forward strand.
TATTACCGAGCATCACTACTTTCTCCCCTACCTCCATCTCAAGCAGCAGTGGCCCAGAATTGTAAGAAGCCGGGAAGCCTGCATGCAGACGATCAGCTTGTCCTTCTTGAGACTGGTAGAGGAGTTCGAGAAGAAGCAGCCGGGATATGAGCTTATGGTTAAGAGTGAGCTGCTCCATATCTTTGGACAGTATTTCCGCCATGCACAGCAGGTAGCCGAGGTTCGAACCTACCGTCAGCCGGACACGCACAATCTCTCCCGTCTCCTCGAAATGCTGCGAGAGCGTTATCAGGAGGATATTTCTGTTATGGAAGCGGCTCGGCTTGTGAGCTTAAGCCCCAATTATTTTTGCAGTGTGTTCAAAAAAGTGACGGGAAAGACACTGAAGGAGTACATCCATACGCTTCGTACCCAGGAAGCAGAGCAATTGCTGCTTACAACAAGCTATAGTATTAGTGAGATCGCCGAGGCTGTCGGCTTCTCGAATTTAACTTACTTTGGGAGGGTCTTCAAAAAAATAAAGAACATCCCTCCATCGGATGTCCGCAAAATGAGATCCATACCTCAATGACATGGATAGCCCGTACTACCATTCCTCCTCCATTCGAAAAGTGACGACCAAGTCATCGCTGCCCGTCAATGAGCTGACAACTAAGGTAAGGATTGTACCCGAATTCAGTGCATACGTGAGATCCTGTGCTGCAAAATAAACCGTCGTATTCGCATACGCGCCCGACAAGCCTGCCGAGGTTCCCTGTGTCAGCACTCTTCCGCCAGTGATGGTCGTGGCGGTTGTGTTCACTTGAAGTACGGTATCGTTCGTCGGTATGCTCGTTGTTGATGTAGGGAAATTGACAAAAGTCCCGTCAATCGTCCCCCCCTCGACCAGCATGTAGCGGACTGGCTGCTTGGACAGAATGTCGAAGCTCTGCGGATAGACCGCTGCGGCAACACCTGCCGGCAAGGCAAAGGAAGGAATCCGCTGAAAGCTGATGGCCGGGAAGTACGCATCTGTTACCGAGAAATCAGAGTGAATCTCTGATGTGATTCGGCTTATATTAAGCTCCCGCAGAGAGAGGGGATTATAGAGGCCGTCCGGACTTATTCCGTATATGGCAACTTCCATACCCTGCAGTGAGCATCTAACATCAAATTGAAAGAAATCGTAGGTCACTAGGTACGTTCTGTTTACAATCTCGCCTGGGTTGATGAGGAAGAGATCTTCTGCAAATAGTCCCTGAATTCCCGTACTGTTCACTGCCCCCGTCAAGTAGCAGGTTCCCGCTGAATCGGCATTGTTAATGATCTTGATGAGTGCTTGGCTATAAGGCCGGACACCTTGTACTACTTGATTTAATACGTTCATTGTTGATACCACAGGCATTACAAGCCCTCCTTATTGCCACGTATTCTATATACTATATGTAGGTTTCCATAAAAAGTGTGGGGTGTGCTATAGTTACATTAGTCCATGGAATTCGATTGTTTTTTCCTATAGAACTATATAGAATGAACTAAATATCTTTAATTGATAATGATACTCATTATTGATGATGACATAGGAGTATATAACGTGTACACAAAACCCTCTGAACCTCCGAAAAAACCCAAAATTCAGGCACGCCCTGTCAGAGCATTGCTGACGATTGTCATCGGCCTGGCTGCCATCATTCTATTCATTGGGGTATCTATTGCTGTCGGAGCAGCTGATATTCATTTGCAAACTGTCATTGATGCGATCTTCAGATATGATCCCGATTCTACTCAGCACAACATTATTCATGAGCTGCGCATTCCCAGATCCTTGGCAGATGTGCTTATCGGCGCTGCCTTCGCTGTATCGGGAGCCGTCATGCAAGGAATGACACGCAATCCACTCGCGGACTCCGGTATTCTTGGCATCAATGCCGGAGCTACGTTTATGATTGCTCTGTCGCTCGCTTTCTTTCCCGGCATGTCGTATGGAGGAACGATCCTCTTCTCCTTTGTTGGAGCGGCTATGGCGACCGGTCTGATCTATGGGACAAGCTATCTCGGCAAGGCCAAAATCACTCCTGTACGTCTCGTGCTGGCAGGTGCTGCGATTACCTCGCTATTAACGGCACTCAGTCAAGGAATTGCGATCCACTTTAGATTAAGTCAGGACCTTGCTTACTGGGTCGCAGGAGGGGTCGCAGGCATCAAGATGTCGCAGCTCATCGGTGTGCTTCCTTGGATTGTCGGGGCGCTCATCTGTGCGATGCTGATCTCCAGATCCATCACCCTAATTAGTCTAGGGGACGACATCGCCTCCGGGCTTGGTCAAAAAACAGGCATCGTCAAGCTGTTCGGTGGAATAATTGTGCTCATTCTGGCCGGAGCTGCCGTATCTGTTGCCGGGCCGATCGGCTTCGTCGGTCTGGTTGTGCCTCATATGGTACGTTATATTGTAGGCGTGGATTACCGCTATATCATTCCTTGCTCGGCTGTCCTTGGCGGACTGCTCATGCTCCTGGCGGATATGGGTGCAAGGACCATCAATCCTCCTTATGAAACACCTATCAGTGCTCTGTTCGCCCTCGTCGGCGTTCCCTTCTTCTTATACATCGCTCGCAAAACAGGGAGGGGACTATAAATGACCCAAGAATCACTTAGACAGCAAATCCAGTCAAGTAAGCATAAGAAAAGAACGAAGCAGTGGATCGTACTCAGCAGCTTCTCGCTGCTCATCATCATATTTACGCTGATCAGCATAAATACCGGATTTTCAAAATTGACCCCGGCTGAGGTTCTAAATACACTGCTGGGGAACGGGACGGCTAGGCAGAATCTCATTCTATTTGAGTTCCGTATGCCGCGGATCATTATTTCGATGCTAGTCGGCGCCGGTCTTGCCGTATCCGGATGTATATTGCAGGGTGTATCCCGCAATGCGCTCGCGGATCCGGGCATTCTCGGCATTACTACTGGTGCGGGCTTCGTTGTTGTAATCTATATATCCTTCTATTCCAGCAACTCCGATGCCCCTGCCTTCCTGCTTCCCATCCTTGCACTCATCGGAGGACTCTCAATAGCAGCGATCATCTATGCTCTCTCTTACAGCAAAAAAGACGGCCTCAATCCTAATCGTATGGTCCTTAACGGTATTGCCATTACCGCAGCAGTAAACGGGCTCATGATTGTGCTGATGCTCCGGCTGAATCCGGAGAAGTATGATATGATCGCGAGCTGGCTTGCGGGGAGCATCTGGGGCTCGACCTGGAATCAAGTCATTGTCCTTGTGCCTTGGGTCCTCTTGCTCATCATCATTGCCTTCGCGCGCTCCAGAATGATGGATGCCCTGACGATGGATGAGCATGTGGCGATGTCTCTTGGTGTTGGACTGAACAAGGAAAGACTGTTTCTTATCCTGATCGCTGTAGGACTTGCCGCATCCTGTGTAGCCTTTACCGGGGGTATCGGCTTTGTCGGGCTGATTGCACCGCATCTCGCCCGCAGGCTTGTTGGTCCGAGCCATAACATGCTCCTGCCAGCTTCGGCACTTGGCGGGGCACTTCTCCTGCTGGTGGCCGATACACTTGGGCGCTCCATCCTCCAGCCTTCCGAGATCCATGCAGGGATCATGGTAGCCATAATTGGAGCTCCTTATTTCTTATATTTACTGTCACGTTCGAGAATGTAAGCTCGCTCTATAGGCAAGCTCCAAACATGACATTGCGATTGGATAAATCCCTGACATTTAAAGTGAAGAAGGTGTGCGGGAAGAGAGCGCGAATGTATTTAGATATCGTTTGATAAATGGAGGAGGAGCTTAGATGTCCACTGATGCGGTATCACACAGTACGTCCAGTACTCTCTCGGGGGAGCTGGAGGAGCAGATTATTACATGGAGAAGACATTTGCACCAGCACCCGGAGCTGTCTTTCGAAGAATTCGCCACCTCACAGTTCATATTTGATACACTCAGCCAATTTCCGGGTCTTGAACTGAGCAGACCCACGCCTACCAGCGTCATGGCCAGATTAACGGGGCCTTATCCGGGCAAAGTGCTGGCACTGCGCGCTGATATGGATGCCCTGCCGATTACGGAGGAGAATGATATCCCCTTTGCTTCGATTCATGAAGGTGTAATGCACGCATGCGGACATGACGGACATACCGCCATGCTGCTCGGGGTCGCCAAGATCCTCGCGGAGCGCAAGGATTCCCTGCATGGCGAGATCCGGTTTCTGTTTCAGCATGCGGAGGAGCTGCTGCCTGGGGGAGCCCAGGAGATGGTCAAGGCCGGCGTGATGGAAGGTGTAGACTACGTCGTTGGCAGCCATCTGGATGCAGGTCTCCCTACCGGTCAGATTGGCATCATTTATGGCCCGGCCATGGCTTCGCCGGATAGTTTCCGTCTTACGATCACTGGCAAGGGCGGGCATGCTGCCTATCCTCATATGACGGTCGATCCGATTGCCGTCGGAGCACAGGTTGTGACCAATCTACAGCATATCGCATCCCGCAACATAGACCCGATCGATCATTTAGTCGTCTCCGTCACCAAGTTTATTAGCGGTACCGCCTATAATGTCATTCCCGGCTCTGCTGAACTGGCTGGCACAGTTCGCAGCTTCACTCCCGAAGTGCGCCGTGAGGTTCCCGAGCTGATGCATCGCATACTGCGCGGAATTACTGAAGCTCATAATGCCGAGTATGAACTCGACTATGAATACGGCTACCATCCTGTCGTGAATGAGACGGAGGTCACTCAAGTCGTGCACACAGCAGCTGAAGAGCTGTTCGGTAAAGATCGTATCGCTATGATTCGACCTGCGATGGGTGGAGAAGATTTCTCGGCATATCAGCAGGAAGCCCCTGGTGTATTCTTCAGAGTAGGCTCTCGTAATGAAGAGCAGGGCATCGTCTATCCTCACCACCATGCACGCTTTAATATAGACGATGAAGCACTGGCCTATGGAGTTCAAGTCTTTGTCAGAACAGCAGAGAAGCTGCTGAAATGGACTTGATATGATCAGATAACCTCTCTGCATGGAACCATCGAATTGAAGCACCTTAAGCTCTATCCATATATTTATGAAATGAAGAATAGCCGCTTCGATCAGCGGCTATTCTTCATATTGCTTCAAGCTTTGCATCAGTAATAATCGAACATGTTCTTTGAGTACATCCGGCTCAAGCACCTTCACTTCGGGACCATAGGACAACAATCGCCGCGCAGTATAGGCGAGCTCCGATTCCGGAATCCTCCCTCTCCAGATCCCTTCGTGCAAGTCCGCAAAGATAGGATCATTCTCAGCCAGCCGCTCTCCAATATTCGTAAAGACGACCACCGCAGCATGTCCTTGAGGCTGCTCCACTCTATGAAGCCACTCCTTCAAAGAAGGGAGCGTTTCATTACTCTCTTCCAGCATCTTGGCAGCATCCATCCGATCTACCCTGTACAGCAGCGTTCTCCCGTCGTCCTTCTGTGCCGGCATATACCAGAAGCCATGCTCGTAGTACAGGCCCAGCGGGAACGCGTCATGAACCTTCATGCCTGATTTTCCTGCGTAAGTAAACTGCAGCTTTCTTCGATCTATCGCTGCATTCAGTACCACCGTCGTGTATGGAGCCGGTCTTGCCTTGACGGACGAGATAAACATAATATGCTCTTTTGTGCGGTCAATTCGATCCTGAACCTCAAGGGGAAGGTCATTCGCATAATATTCTGACAATGCCTCCCTGATACCGCCGTAAGGCATATCCTGAATCTTTTCCAGCCATTCCATCATCAAGTAGATTCCATATGCTTCCTGTAAACGAAGCTGAAGAGGTGGTAAAATACCATTTTGCAAGACCTGATACCCGCCATGGGCTCCAACCTCGGTATATACAGGCATTCCTAACTCCTGCAAGGCAGTCAGATCCCGCTGTATTGTACGAATGGACACCTCAAACCGCTGTGCAAGCTCACGGGCCGTATATTTCTTGCGAGAATTCAATAGTCTCATGATGGCAAGTCTTCTGCGATTCATCAGCATACCTCCACCTTTGTTGATTTTCAGAAGATAACAGGCCTTGAAGGAGACCCAGTTTCATGCTCTCAAACCGTATTATTGATGATAATAAACGGATTGTGGATGACATGGACTTTTTTTATCCTATTTTAGCTTTTGTGTATTACAGTTACAAAGCAGTCAAGTAATTCATACATCCGTATTGTTTTGTCCTGACGGAGGCAATCTATATTTACTGCCATATGAAATGGGATGGATTGCTTTGTCAACTTTTACTACACATGGGTATCAATAAACGGAAGGGAAACCTTACCCGTTTACATAGGAGACAAACCGTCGTTAGCTGAATTTACACTTGGCATTGCAGGAAGTGCACAGCCCTTTTTACTTCGTTCATGATAATTTGGCAGGCAGATGCTTAATATTACCTCCTGCAAAGTTTTTGACAGGTAAAAACATCTAACGGTATGATTAGCAGAAGCACAGGAGGTTATTTCATGTCAGACATCACGAAAAAGGACATTGTCGACAGTGTCCCGCAGAAAGGTTTTTTTGGACATCCTAAAGGGTTGTTCACCTTATTCTTTACAGAGTTCTGGGAACGCTTTTCCTATTATGGAATGAGAGCGATCCTTCTCTACTATATGTACGATACGGTGACAAACGGTGGACTCGGCATTGCCGAATCTACGGCATTGTCCATCATGTCGATCTACGGTTCACTCGTATACATGTCCGGAATCATCGGCGGCTGGTTAGCCGACCGGGTATTTGGTACGTCCAAGGCCGTCTTCTATGGTGGTATACTTATCATGTTCGGTCATATCTTGCTTGCGATTCCAGGCAGTGTGGCCACATTCTTTGGCTCCATGGTACTGATCGTACTCGGTACCGGATTATTGAAGCCCAACGTGTCGAGTGTCGTCGGCGATATTTATGCGACGGAAGACGACCGCCGCGATGCCGGTTTCAGTATCTTTTATATGGGGATTAACCTGGGGGGCTTCCTTGCTCCGCTGATCGTAGGTACGCTGGGTGAGTACAACTATCACCTTGGTTTTGGTGTCGCAGCTGTAGGTATGTTCCTGGGTCTTGTTGTATTTATGCTGACCAAGAAGAAGAACCTCGGTCTTGCGGGTACAGTGGTAGCTAACCCAATTCCACCTGAGAAGAAGAAAAAGCTGTACACTTCGATCGTAATCGGAATCATTGTCGTTGCTGTTATCGCTGTGGCAGGTGCCCAGACCGGCTTACTTACGTTTGACTCCTTTATTTTCATCGTCGGGATTCTCGGTATTCTAATTCCGGCCGCTTACTTTATTGTCATGTACAACAGTCCGAAAACAAGCAAGGTGGAGCGCTCGCGTATACTCGCGTACATCCCGCTCTTTATCGCCTCTGTTATGTTCTGGGCTATTCAGGAGCAAGGTTCAACGATTCTCGCTTCTTATGCAGATAACCGGACTCAGCTGGAATTCGCAGGCATCACGATTGCACCAGCCTGGTTCCAATCCGCGAATCCGCTGTTTATCATTATCCTGGCACCAGTATTTGCCTGGCTGTGGGTTAAGCTTGGAGACCGTCAGCCGTCCATTCCGCAAAAGTTCTCGCTTGGGCTTCTGTTCGCAGGGCTATCGTTCCTTGTCATCCTGCTGCCAGCCTACTTCGGCGGAAGCGATACACTGGTTAATCCGCTGTGGCTCGTACTCAGCTACTTCATCGTCGTGCTCGGTGAGCTGTGTCTGTCACCGGTCGGTCTGTCCGCGACAACGAAGCTTGCGCCTGCAGCCTTCTCGGCTCAAACGATGAGTCTGTGGTTCTTGACGAATGCGGCTGCTCAGGCGATTAATGCTCAGGTCGTTAAGCTGTACTCACCTGAATCTGAAATGGCATACTTCGGTATCATCGGGGCGATCTCCATCGTACTCGCGATTATTCTGTTCGCTATTTCTCCGATCATCCAGCGTGCCATGAAGGGTATTAGATAACGATGATTTAGGAAAGAGCTGTTTACAGTCCATAATGGACCGTAAACAGCTCTTTTTTTGTACAAACCGATGCAGACTAAATTTTACATTGCGATTACATTGTTTTAAGGATGCATTAAGCTTGCTGCCCTATAATAATATGATATTTAGCAATTTCGCTCTGTTTAAGGGAAGGCTACGGTGGGTTATATTAATCATCATATCCCATAAGGATGCGAATACGCTAAGAAATAAAGAGGTGTTTATATATGCTTAGAAAACTGATCGACAAGGTTCTTCACTCCACTTCGCACAGTCAGGGACGCAAACGATACAGCAGCTCAGACCGGAAATACCGTAAACGTTCTTCAAGCTCTCATCGTTATTCACGCAGAGGCTCCTCGTCCGATTACAAGCACAGACACAACCGTAACGGCTCCTCATACTACAAGAGCAGAAAATATAGTTCAAGCTAGGCCGTGCCTAATTAGATACGAAATGCCGAAGGAAAGGGAGGAATCCCTTTCCTTTTTTTGTCCCGTGTCAAAAAAAGGATGAGCCAGGCTGGCTCATCCTTACCATTGATATATTAAGATAGTACCTTCTCCCGGCTGCCGTCCACGTCCTTCTTGATCTGCTTGCTTCGCAGCTGTCCGCAGGCCGCATCAATATCCGTTCCGTGCTCCAGCCGCACACTTACGCTGATATTTTGCTTCTTGAGCGTATCATAGAAGGAAGTAATGGAGTCCTTCTCGCTACGCTGATACTGGCTATGCTCATCTACAGGGTTGTATGGGATGAGGTTGACGATCGCGAGGCTCCGTCTATGCTTCAGCAGCTCTGCGAGCTCTAATGCATGCTCCGGCTGGTCATTTACATCCTTCAGCAAAATATACTCCACCGTAATCCGGCGATTGGTCTTATCCCAGTAATACTCAAGCGCGTCCATCAGCTTCTCGATCGGGATGGCCTTGTTAATCTTCATAATACGTGTTCTTAGATCATTGTTCGGTGCATGCAGCGATACCGCAAGGTTAACGTTCAGGTCCGAATCCGCGAACTCCTTGATCTTGCCGGCCAGTCCGCTGGTTGAGACGGTGATGTGGCGTCCTCCGATCGCAAGCCCTTTGTGATCCTTCACGACACGAATGAAATCAGACATGTTCTTATAATTATCAAACGGTTCTCCGATCCCCATAACGACGATGTGACTCACTCTCTCACCCGTACCCATCGAATCGAGATGCAGCTGCACCTTCATGATCTGCTCGACAATCTCTCCGCTGCTCAGATCCCTGCTCTTCTTGAGCAATCCGCTCGCACAGAAGCTGCAGCCAATGTTACAGCCAACCTGCGTTGTCACGCAGACGGACAAGCCAAATTTGTGGCGCATAAGCACGGTTTCAATCAAGTTGCCATCGGACAAGCGGAACAGAAATTTTATCGTCCCGTCGATGGACTCCTGACGCGTATGCTCAGTCAGCGTTTGAATAGAGAAGTGTTCCGACAGCAGCTGAAGACAGTCCTTATTGACTTCTTCCATTTGGTCAAATTCTGTAACCCGTCTTCTGTACAGCCATTCCCATACATGGGTGGCCCGGGATTTCTTGTGGCCCTTCTCTTCGAGCCAGGCTCCCATTTGATCAAGTGTTAATCCATAGATGGATGGTTTAATCATGAATCTTTTGCCCTCTTTTCACATACCAGGATTGTGCGTCATTCTGTATGAAACGAGCAGAATCCTCATACTTCAATATATTTAAACAATCAATAAAACGATGAATTTGAAAATGTCGTATAGACAACGATCAGCATAGTGACGAACAACCGGGATTTGACCTCTATAATCATGCGGTAATCCGTCTATTATTGTCCCAAACTTTTCACGTTTAAACAAGGCTTAATCCATGGAACTTGAAAAAGACGGCCCCCTATAAGATGAGGAACCGCCTTAACTGGAAATTTTTAAAAATCAATATGATCTGGATCTGGACCTACCCGGTCATTTTGATTCAATTGATCTATTCTAGCCATCTCTTCATCCGATAGGGTGAAGTCAAATACTGTGGCGTTCTCTATAATCCGATGCTCCTTTGTGGATTTGGGAATCGTGATAATTCCATGCTGGAGATCCCAGCGCAAGATGACTTGGGCCACTGAACGGCCATGACGCTCTGCGATGTCTTGCAGCACCGGCTGATCCAGCAGCTGCCCTTGCATGAGCGGGGACCAGGCTTCAATCTGAATATGATGCTTGGCCGCATAATCGCGCAGCTCGGTTTGGCTCAAATAAGGATGAAGCTCAATTTGGTTAACGACCGGCGTGATTTCTGCATCCGCCAGCAGATCCTCCAGGTGATGGATTTGGAAGTTGCTCACTCCAATCGCTCTCACTCTTCCATCCTTGTACAGCGTTTCAAGCGCTCTCCACGCTTCTTTATACTTGCCTGGCACCGGCCAATGCACAAGATACAGATCCAGATACTCCAATCCCAGCTTGTTGAGACTTGCCTCATAGGCAGCCAGCGTCTCCTCATATCCCAGATCAGCGTTCCACACCTTCGAAGTGATGAACAGCTCCTCTCTTGAGAGTCCGTTCTCCTGCAGAGCTTCACGAATGGCCTGTCCAACGCCGGCCTCATTCTGATATACGCTCGCTGTATCGATGCTGCGGTAGCCGTGAGCTATTGCATTTTTCACAGCTTGAACGAGCTCCTCGCCCTCCTCCACTTTAAATACGCCAAGACCAAACCATGGCATGTTCACTCCGTTATTCAGCTTAACCGTGTCTTGTAAATGCATTGCTGTAATCATTTGTACATTCCTCCATTATTGTTAATCGATCAGGCTGCCGGACTCGTGTGAACCGGTACCTGTTTTCTTTCCAGTATTAAGCTCCATATGGTGAGCAGTACTGCCCCCAGAACCATCAGCGATCCAACCCAAGGGGTATGAATCAATCCGATGGAATCGTTGACCACGCCGCCGAGATAAGCTCCGATCGCAATTCCCGCATTAAAGGCTGCGATGTTCAGTGAGGAAGCTACATCCTTGGCCTCCGGTACATACCGCTCTGCCAGAATAACCACATAGACTTGCAATCCGGGAACGTTCATAAAGGCAAACAATCCCATCATAAAAATGGTGATGAGCCCTACAATCTTAAACGGTGCTGTAAAAGCAAGCATGAGCAGCACTACAGCTTGTAGAATAAACATAACGAGCAGCGACTTGAGCGGGTTTCGATCTGCCGCTTTGCCGCCAATGATATTACCAACGGCAATGGCGATTCCGTATAGCAGCAGGATGGCCGCTACCGTATTTTCTGAAAATCCGGTTATATCATGCAGCAACGGGGATAAATAAGTGTAAACAACAAACGTTCCTCCGTATCCGAGTGCCGTTATAGCTAGAATTAACAATAGTCTTCCGTTCGTAAGCAGCCTGCCCTGATCCCGAAAGCGCACGGTCTTGCCTTTTTGCAGCTCAGATGGAACGAGGATGGCATTCGCGATGAATGCGAGAATACCGATAATGATGATCGTGACAAAAGCCGCTCTCCAGCCGATCTGGCCTCCGATAAATGTACCCAGCGGCACACCCGTTACGGTCGCTACCGTAAGACCTGTGAACATGGCGGATATGGCACTTGCCCGCTTATCTTCCGTGACGAGATCTGCCGCGATCGTTGAGCCTACCGACATGAAGACCCCATGTGTAAATGCAGACAGAACACGGGCAGTCAGCAGAACTGCGATGCCGTCCGCCATGGCGGCTACACTGTTCGCAATAATAAATAGAATCATAATGGATAATAGCAAGGCTTTGCGCGGCACACGGGCCGTAAGTGACGTCAGAATCGGTGCCCCGAAGGTGACTCCAAGCGCATACAGTGTCACCGTCAGCCCTGCGGTGGTAACGGATATATTCAGGTCATCAGCAATCATGGGCAGCAACCCTACACTAATAAACTCGGTTGTTCCAATGGCAAAGGCACTGATCGCCAGGGCTAACAGCGCCAAAGTGCTTCGTTTTTTTTCGAATGACATGGACTTTTCGCTCCTGTATGATAGAATCGCCGGCCGGCAAAAGCTATTATGATCCATATGAGTTATAATGAACAGTACGTACTTTAAAGTACTATAGGTACTTTTTAGTGCCTTTTGGAAAGGGATGATGCAGATGAACAAGAAATATAACATCTCTGTGGAAGCAACGCTTGAGGTCATCGGTGGAAAGTGGAAGAGCGTCATTCTGTGCCACCTGACTCACGGCAGGAAGCGCACCAGTGATCTTCGCAGGCTCATGCCCAATATTACGCAAAAAATGCTGACCCAGCAGCTTCGCGAGCTTGAGGAGGACGGAATCGTAAACCGAATCAGCTATAATGAGGTCCCGCCACGGGTCGAATATGAGCTGACCGAGTATGGCTGGAGCCTCAAACCGATCCTGGACTCCATGTGCAATTGGGGAGAACAACATATTATTAAGGAGCATGGCAGTTTGACCGATATGCTGGAGGACAGCATTCTGAACAAGAAGGAAGAGCATTCGGTCACTTAGAATATTCTCAATTAGAACAGAACGCACAAAGAACGCCGGAACCACTATGCAGTGGGTGCCCGGCGTTCTTATGCATATCTAATATATTATTGTGGTCTCTTACAGTGCTTCTACGTCAAAGCCTGCTTGTTTCCACGCTGCTGTACCGCCGTCAATAAAATGAACGTCAGTGAAGCCCATCTGATGCAAGATATAAGCACCTAGAGTAGCTTGTCCGCCTGCACCGCACGTAACAAGAACAGGACGGCTGCGATCAGCTAGACGCTCGTCACGAAGCTCAGCTGGCAGCTCAAGATCTGCACGAATCGGCAGCATGCCAAGAGAGATGTTGACACTGCTCGGAATGAGTCCGCAAGCACCGGCATCAGCGGCATCCTGTACATCGATCACTAGCGTGTTCGGTTTGTCAGCAATTTGCTGCTTCGCTTCCTGGGAGCTAATCCCGGATACATGCTTCAATGCTTCTTCAATCATATTCTTAAATGTCAAAGCCATTCGTCATACACTCCTTTTTCCGTATGGGGATTGGCACGTTTTAACTTCGCGCCTTATTTATTCTATCATGCACGATTCAATTATGCGAAATGAATGCTCAAATAGACTTATAAAAAAGAGACAGGAGTCCTCCACTACCCCTGTCCCTTCCTTCCCAATGGATTCTACACATACCTCAGTTGTTAGCTGTTCGCTATACTCTTGTCTTGAATAGCAAGTACACAAAGTAAGGAACCCCTATGATGGATATAACGATACCCACCGGCAGCTCCGCCGGTGCAAAGATGGACTTGCCGATGAGATCGCCGACGACCACCATTGCCATCCCTATAAGCCCGGATACAGGAATAACATGCCGGTGCTTAATCCCGACAAGCCTGCGGGCGATATGCGGTGCAATCAGTCCGACAAAGCCCACGCTTCCTGATACCGCTACACACGCACTCACAATGCCAACACTGAACAGGAGCAGCCATAAGCGTTCACGGTGTACACGCACACCGGCTCCCAAGGCACTGAGTTCTTCAAGCTGCATGACATCAAGCACGAGTGATTTACTCCAGATCAGCGGGATTAATATGATCAGCCATGGCAGCATGGCAAGGATAAACTGCCAGTTCGCATTATAGATACTGCCTGACAGCCATACTGTGGCCATCTCGAAGTCACTTGGGTTCATTTTGAGCGATACATACAAGGTCAGTGCACCGAACCCTGACGATACCGCGATCCCTACCAGAATGAGCCGCTGCGAATCAAGTCTCCCTTTATCAATCGTAAACAGCAGAATGAAAGCGGCCGCTATAAGCCCGCCGACGAGCCCGAACAAGGGCATCAGCATGATGGAGCCAAAGCTCGCTCCTGTAATGGTTCCCTGGAACAAGAACATGAACAGCACGACCGCTGAGCCAGCCCCTGCGTTAATACCTAACATCCCGGGGTCCGCAAGCGGATTTCGGACGATACCCTGAATGACGGCACCCGCTACCCCAAGCCCCAGTCCAAGTAATATGGCAATGACAATTCGGGGCAGCCTGAAATCAAAGATTACCAGATCATGCTCTGGCGCCGGATCAATCCGAAGCAGTGTCTTGATCACCTCAGCCACCGTCATGTCAAAGGTGCCATTCGTTACACTGATATAAGAAGCGGCAAGAATAATGAATAGCGACACGGTAACGACCGTCCATCGCTTAAAACGAGCGGTTCTAGGCATCGGACTTCCCTCCTCTGGTCTTGATCAGGTAGAGGAAGAATGGTACACCAAATATGGCAGTAACAACGCCGATCGGCGTCTCAAACGGAGCGTTGATAAACCGGCTCATTATATCACACCAAGCTAGGAATATGCCTCCGATTAACGCAGAGCATGGGATGACCCACTTATAATCAATACCAACAATAAAACGGGTAATGTGCGGAATGAGAAGACCGACAAATCCGATCTTACCCGCAAGCGCTACCGAAATTCCTGTAAGAATAACGACGCTGAGAATGGACAATGCCTTAACCCATTTGGTCCGTTGGCCAAGACTGGTAGCCATCTCCTCGCCCATCGATAGAATCGTAATGGACCGTGCCAGACCCATGGCAAGCACGAGGCCGGCAATTGCGAATGGAATAATCAGCTTGATCAGCTCAGGATCCATCTGATGGAGTCTAGCATTGTACCAGAAGCTTACCGTCTGCGATACCTGAAAATAAGTCGCAGCCGCCTCAGACAATCCACTCAAGAAGGTCCCGATGATTGTCCCGAGAATGGCCATCCTGACCGGTGTCATCCCCCTCGGCAGCAGCCATGCAAGTGAGAATACGATGCCGGCACCGATGGCAGAACCGATCAATGAGTAAGCTATGTATCCTAATGAGGATGTGTTAGGAAGCAGAATCATGCAAATCGTGATTACAAATACGGAACCGTCCGATACACCCATTATGGAAGGTGAAGCCAAATAGTTTCTCGTCATCCCCTGCATCAGCGCACCGGAGACAGCTAAAAACGCACCAATTAATAATGCCCCCACGACTCGAGGGAGTCGTGAGGTTAGTATAATCTGGTGATCGATACTGTCCGAGTCGAAGTAAAATAAGGCATTCCATACTTCAGACGCGTTAATATCCTTGGCACCATAGAGTATCGAGACGAGAATGGTTACAGCTATGATGACCGGAGCGACCAGGCATATGAGCAGCGGATGTACTCGTCTTTTGGATAACATGGATGAATGAAAGCTCGTTTACTTCTTCAGCTCTGCTACAGCAGCTGTCAGGAAGTTTGTTCTGCTCCAAGCAGGTCCGCCTTCAGACAATGGATCAATGATATTGGTATATACATGTCCATCCTTGAAAGCATTTGTTTTTTGAATAATCGGGTTGTTCTGGATGTCTTCGAGTGCAGTAAGTTTATCCGCGTTCTCCGCATCTGCAAATTGCAGGAAGACATAGTCAGGATTAATCTCGGCAAACTGCTCAACCGTAATCAGCTCCTGCGCTTTGGCTGCAGCAACTGCATCTGGAACCGTCAAGCCAAGGTCAGTGTAAAGCACTGGGTTAAAGAATACATCCTGTGGGTAAACATACATCTCTCCACCACGAATACGGATCGCCATGACATTCTTACCTTCAAGCTTCGTACCAAGTTCAGCTTTGGCTGCTTCTGCCTCTGCTTTGTAATCTTCAATGACTTTAGCTGCCTCATCCTGTTTGCCGGACAGTTCACCCATCAGGTTCAGGTTAGCTTCCCAATCCGTTGAGATATGAGACACTTGAATAAGTGGAGCGATCTTTTTCAGCTGTTCTACAACTTCTGGTTTGAATTTGGTTGTTCCCAGAATAACGTCTGGCTTCAAGGAAAGAATCGTTTCGAAGTTAGGCTCTTGTTTGGCTCCGATCGATGTTGCCCCTTCCGTAATAGAAGCGTAACGCTCAGGGAACTCACCGCCTACTTCAATAGCACCTGTCAGCGGCACATCAAGTACAAGAGCGTCCTCCATCGCTTCCATAGCGCCCGTTACGACGATCTTCTCCACATTTGCTGGAAGAGTATACTCTTCTCCCAGATATGTAACCGTACGTGTCTCGCCTTCTGAACTGTCTGTTTCTGTTGTATCGGTTTCTGTAGTATCGGTTTCGGCAGGCTGCTCAGAAGCAGCTGGAGTTGTCTCTGTTGTGCCGCTTGCTGTCTCCGAGTCGTTCGTGTCGCTTGCTTGTCCGCACGCTGCCAGCATGACCAGCATCACTACGAGCATGGCATAAAAGGAAATCTTTTTCATGAAAATAGAAACCCCTCTCTTATATCTCCATAATTGATAATGATTATCATTATTGAATATTATAAGAGTTTTATAAAGGTATCCATGGACATTACTCGGTAAAGACATGGACTAATTCCACATTTTTTACCAATACCTAGGAAAAACGGCTGCCTAAGAAGGTTAACTCCTGCTGCTTCTTATATTCAGATGGGGAAACACCCATCATTTTCTTAAATTTACGGCTGAAGTAGAATTCATCTGGGTACCCGACTAAGTGGGCAATATCCCGCAGCTTGAGCTCTGAATCCATCATGAGCTGCTTAGCATGCTCCATACGCGTCGTCGCAATATATTCGGTTACACTTACTCCATATTGCTTCTTAAACAGTTCACTGTAATACTTCAAGCTGAGTCCCGCCATCCGTCCGAGCCGCTCCAGTGTCAGATTCTCATCATAATGCTGATCAATGTACTCTTTTGTCTTCTGGAGCGTCGAGTTCGAGTCCTGCGAATCAGATGTACGGCTCTTTGCAACCCAGTACAGAAATTCCTGAAAAATAATCTGGCTGCGGTAGCGTCCAAGTCCCTCACCACTGTGCCAATGACCATATATGGACTGACACATCCCTGTGAACCAGCTTGCCTCTTGAGTGAGCAGCTCACTGCCGGGTTCCATAATGTAATCATCGACAACGACAAGCGGACCCTTATTGCCCTGTTCCTGGTAGATATCATACTCTATAATCATTAAATCGAGATCCCGGCCGCAGTTGCATGTCATTTCAATGCTCGCTTCCGGCACACAGGAATACACGCAGGGCTTCTCTACTTGATATGAACAGTTGTTCATCGTAAGGGAGCCCTTTCCATCCGTGATCACAAGCAGTCTGCGTGATG
Source organism: Paenibacillus shunpengii (assembly GCF_042684905.1). NCBI lineage: Bacteria > Bacillati > Bacillota > Bacilli > Caryophanales > Paenibacillaceae > Paenibacillus > Paenibacillus shunpengii. The sequence goes on from NZ_JBHUMJ010000011.1 coordinate 442,771, forward strand.
CTGTACGGGTTCTCGGAAGGGACCATCTTGATCTGGTACTGACTCTTGCAATATCACGCAGTCTTACCGATGAATAATCAAGCGTCTTGCTTACCAATTCATGATCTGCACTATCCATCTTCCATTCATACATGTTGGATCACCACCTCATAAATGATAATGATTATCAATATCATAAAGAGTATATCAAATTTTACGACTTTGCAGTGATTTTTTTTGAAATAAACGAAAATTCATTTTCATCCGCAGAAAAAAAGACAGCTTCCTCAAAAAGCACTCCTGAGAAAAGTTGTCTTGTTGTCCGTTATTTGCTCGCCCAGTCCGCAAATCGTAAAGCCCGATTAATCAGTACAGGCAGAATGGAGCTGTGATTCTCGTCCTCGAATTCCTTGAATACAGCGTGTACGCCATATTCGGATAGAGCGGAGAGCCGTTCTGCCTGCTTCTTGGCATTCTCAATCATCGGGATCTTAAAGTTTCCCTCCCGCTCGCCTACAGCCACCAGAACCCGAACCTTCAGTGATGCAAGCTCTCCGGATGTCAACGACTTCGTCCAAGTCTCCTCCTGCTGCGCAAGATAAGATCCATTCCAATGAATAGAAGGGCTTCCGGCAATGTAGGTATGAAAAGTACCCGGTCTCGCAAACAGCATTTGCAGCACGAACAAGCCTCCGAGTGAATGTCCGATGATCATTTGCTTCCTTGCATTCACCGAATAATGCTGCTCGATTTCTGGTTTGAGCTGTTCTTCGATAAAGGACATAAATTCCTTAGCTCCGCCCTGCTCCGGGCGTTCTCTTCCTCCTGGCATTGCAGGCAGCTCTGCTTCGTTAGCCGGCATCGTCAGATCATAGTGTCTGCGCGGCGGAAACGGCGCATCCAGATCATAGCCAATACCGACCACAATCGCTGGAACGACCCCCGTCTTCTCCCGTCTCACCGATTGAATTCGAATCATTTCCGTTGTCATTGCAAAGGTCGCATTGCCATCAAGGGTATAAATGATAGGAAAGCCTTCTGCTGGAGGCTCCTCTACTGGACAATACACACAAATTCGATAGTCATGTCCGTTAAATCGGGAACGCAGGATCCATTCTTTCGTTGCAGAAAGTGTGACCTGCTTCGCTGAAGTTGTTGCCATACCTCTCCTCCTCCCTACTTGCCTAGCCATTATAGAGTATTCACCCCGGACAAAACATGGACTTTTTCCGTATCAAAGTCTAGTCAGCACCAGAGATCGTACTTCTTGCAATTCGAACGAGCTCTTCTTGGTCCGCTGTGTGACTGGTCAGCACATAATTGGCTGTGAATTCTCTCTCTTGGATTGCCCAGATCAGCGAGTTCTCGTGCATATGATCATTCTTATAATAATAGGTATCCACCCCATTAATCTCTGTCACGTTATCAGTCGTTGGAGCATCATCATAAAAATGGGTTTCTTCTTGAGTTTGAGTAAAATGAATGTTGTAGTCGATTACGTGCTTGCCGTTCTGGTAGCTCAGTATAATTGAATTCTGCTTACTGCCTAGCTTTTGAGTATAATAACCGTATTCTTGTCCATTTGAGGCAATACCATAAACGATCTCTCCCTTTTCCCTTACTGATGGGTTTGAGTTCATATAGATGGATGCTTCCTTGAAACGATACTCATCAGACAACTGCCTCGGAAATTGGTTTGACTTGAATGGAACAGAAACAGCTTTCAGAAATTGTTCATAATCCGTGTATTTGTATGGTGAAATGGTCCCCATCATATTTTCCGGAATTTTATTCTCAATGTCCTCCTTGGTGCCAAAATAGACTGTAGCCGACTCTCCGGGAGGTAGCATTTCTCGAATTTCATTTAAAGCAATCTCATGAGTTGTCGGAATGGACTTATCCGTGAGATGTACTTCCATTACCTTGTTTCCATCTTTATCTTGCAGCTCAAACCAATCTGCTGCAACAAATGAAAAGCCAGTAAGTAATCCTACCACTGCCACTACAAGCGTTACACGTTTTAATATCACAAATCTAAGTTTCCCCCTTGACTGCTCCAACCTGTTAATATTGTCCATGATATTTAAGGAGAAATCCCGCTTGGGTAAATACGATGTATTGAACAGATTATTTAGATCGTTAATATCATCATCTAAATGCTGTTTTTGTTCCATTTTGGGTACTCCTCCATTTGAATCAATTTGAGTTTTTTTCGAATGCGTTCAAATCGCTTGCGGAGTGCTGCTGGCGTTCGGTTCATAATTCGGCTGATTTCCTCGAAGCTCTTCTCTTCACTTACTCTCAGTACGAGCAAATTTCGATCCTCTGGGGATAGTAGGCTTAATAGCTCATGAATAGATGGAGAATAATCCAACATCCCTTGCGATTGCTCACATTGTACACGATAAAGATTAAGTATTTTATAACGCACTTTACGCTTTTTAAGTAAATTAATACAGTGATAATAAGCCAATTTATATAGCCATCCTGAGAAGGCTGTGCTGCTGGCATATTTACTTATCTTTTGATAACACTTTAAGAAAATTTCTTGTACCGCATCTTCGGCCTCTTGACGGTTTCCTAGCATGTGATAACAATACAGGTGAATTTTTCGCTGATACTTGTAAACAAGAAGTCGAAACGCTTCCTTGTCTCCGTTCTTGACTTGATCAACAATAAGCTCTATTTCTATGTCTATATAATCCTCGCTCATAGCTCCTCCTTCCCTACAGGGCGCCCTGTCTATGAGTAATAACAAAGTAAAATGCTTATTTGTGACATTCATTTGATTATTAATAGCAAATAATCTGATCATCAGTTGTCATCTTAATAAAGAAAAAGCTGCTCAATACCGCCATCGGCAGCATTGAACAGCTCAGTGCTCATGTTACAGTGTCGTGCTATTACTTACGCTCTACGGCATACCAGCCGTCTTCATACGTAACCGTTGCATCCAGTGCATCTGCAATGGAACGCAGTGGAACATAGACCATCCCATGCTCCGTATAAGGTGCAGAAGGCAAGGTTACCTTCTCTCCATTGACGACAGCTTGTTTAGAGCCCAGCGTATAAGTGGACTGTTCCAGTGTCAGGTCATTCGTCACCACAATCTGATTCGAACCTTTGGTCCATTTCACATCCGCTTCAAACTGGTCTGCAAAATAACGAAGGGCTACAAATCCAGTACCGTCGTGATTCACCAATCCGTAGTACTCGTCTTCCGGATCAAGATAAGTGTACATGCTGGTCATACCGGAGTTCAGCAGCAGCTCATGCACTGGTGCGGATCCTTCAAAATTACGAAGAATTTCGCCTGTCGTTGCTTCACCGTACATCACATCAAGAACGCCACTCGAAGTATCGACCTGATCTGCCTTGACTTCTGTTCCGTAGTTCCAGATCTCAGAGGTATTTACAAGCTTGATTTCACTGACAGGCAGTTCATCCGATTCGGGAATGGCTACCTTCAGCTCCATATCTGATTTGCGGGCATTCAGCTCGCTGTCGAAATAATAATCTACTGTAAGATTCGTATCATCGCCAAATACGGTCTTCAGCTCTGGTGTTTCATTGAACAATTTCTCAACTTCTTGATCATAATCCAAAAGGAACTCATCCAGATAACCCGTGATCGCGCCATGAATCATCGCTACCGTCGTATCCTTGGATTCCGGAGACAGGAACTCCGAAGCTCCTTCCAGTGACTCATCTTCCGCTTCGATCGCAACAAACATAACTGAGATGGCATCGTAGAGATTGCCAATGAGCTGCTTCAAGCCTTCTTCATCCTCAGCAATAGAAGTCAGGAACGGACGGATAAGCTCGACCATCTCTGTACCGCTGAGTTCCACATGAAGCTGAGTGAGGTCAAGCTGCTCTCCATTAACTGTCTCTTGTGCCTTTGCAACCGAGATGGTGTCTGGATTAGGCAAATGCTTCACCAAGAAGCTCGCCAATTCCCAGGTTACATCCTCTACCTGCTCATAATATTCTGTCATCTCTGGTGTTTCTATCTCTTCCCCAAGCGAGAAGTAGACCGGCTTCTCTGCACCCTCAATATCAAGAGCAAACCCGGCTTTATCCATGCTGAAGAGGAATGGAATTTCATTATCCGAATAGTATACAGAGCCTGTAACCGAAGCATGATCCATATCTTCCGATTTGGCACTGTCAATATGTACGGAAATGGAGTTCAATAGGTCTATCATTTCCTTATCTTCCGCAGTTGCATTCGCAGACGGTGTAACTTCCAGATCGAGTGTCTGACGGGATTCCATCGGCTGATATAATTTTTCCTTGCTTCCTAGTATGGCTGAATTGACATCAAATCCACCTACTGACTGACAGCCTGTCAATACGACCAGCATGAAAATGAGTGGCGCGGCGAGCCACTTAAACGATTTACGATTAATAATATTGCTCTCCCCCTTAAACGTTATGGACGTACTCCTTCATACTATATTTAGAGGGAAAATATGTAAACCTATTTTTTTAAAAAATGCCTATATATCCTTGTGTATCAATTGTTGAGAAATGATGACAATAGTCGACAATCTATCATATTCCTCTGTTTTTCATGAAAATATTAATATTTTCGGCATGATGTAATAAAGATTCTATTGCAACTTTATGTAGAACGCCGGCGTCAGTAGAAGTATTAATTAAATCAAAAGGAGTCGTTATACAGATGAAAAAAAGCCGAATTATCCTCTATGCAGCAAGCGCCGCAGTGTTACTATGGATCACTGGATGTAGTCAAGCAGAGACGGAGACTTCGACTCCTGATCTTCCCGACCCTGTTAATGCGACAGAAACAGCGCCAAAAACTGTTCCAGCAGAGCAGCCGGAGGCTGAAGAACAAACGATTATATTTGAAAGGTCCGCCCCCTCTGATCCCACTAAATTTCAAGAAGGTGTCTCTATAGATATGGCAGGTTATGTACAGGATTTTTTTACATTGGACATGGCGGAGACCATCCAACGCAATATGGAAGCGATCGTCAGCAATGATTCAGAAGGCTTCTCAGAAGGAATGTCCGAGGATGTAGTGGAACAAAATCTGAATTTATTAGCCTATCTGCACACGGATGGAGAAGCGATTGAGTTCCAATCTGTTGATTCAATCACTTATTTGGAGAAGGAGAAAAGAATCCAAATTGCAGTAAGCTATGCCATTCAGATGAAAGAAGAAGTCACCTATGGATCTTTTGAATATACTTTGATTCCGGAGAAGGGGACAGAAGAGGACAGGTGGATCATCGCTACCATGGACTAGAAAGTAGATCCAATGCGAACAAGCAAACCCCCATCAGCAAGATGAGGGTTCACAACAAAAGAATGAAATGGATGGATTTATTCCTTATTGAAAATGAGGGCTGTCTTCGTTTCGTTGATAAAGGCCGTATCCGCATTCAGCTGTTCGGATATGAAGCGGACAGGAACGAACAAACGGCCATGCTGCTGCATGAGCGGGACATCATACCGTTCAATCCTGCCATTCACATCCACCTGCCTGCTTCCCTCTGCCCAGCGAATCGTTGTGTCTCCAGCCTGGATCGTCGCTTCTCTAAGATCTTGATTCCACTCAACAACTGCCCCCAGCTGTTCTGCTGCAAACCGAAGCGGTACATAGGTGCGGTTATCGCTTATATATGGGGCAGTTTCCAAAGAAAATTCCATGCTGCCGGCATAGGCTGTGCTTGATCCAATGATTAAGCGCTGCAGCTCGCCTTGGGATCGTTTGTCTTTGTCATTCGCCGTTATTTTCTCAAAAATATCTAATGTATCGCTTCCTTCGCTTAAGTCCAGATAGTTGTCAGCGAGCCCCAAAGAATAGTATTCCAGCACGTTTCCAACCTGGTTTGCCGGATAATAGATAAAGTCATGATCTGCAAGGGGCGAAATATCCCATATTCGATTGCCTGACAGCTGCAGCTCGCTGAGCTCTGCCAAATCTGCCAGTGGTGCCAGATCATAGATCTGGTTATTGGCCAGCTGGATGGATCTTAAGTTCGTCAGGCTCGCAAGTGGTGTTAAATCGGTGACTTCATTATTATTCATACTGATTCCCTCAAGGGTCTCTGTCAAATGCTCAAGAGGGGACAAATCCGCAATCTGATTATTGTCCAGCTGAATATACCGAAGGCTCGGAAGCTCGGCGAGCACCGAAATATCTGTAATCCCATTATCGGTCGCTTCCAGCCAGCTTAATGCCTTGGCTTCTTCCAGTGCATCCAGTCGATCTACAGGATTGCCGCTGATCAGAAGCGTATGTAGCCGAGGAAAGTTTCTGACGACCTCAATGGATGCAACTCCATTATTGCTTATGTACAGTCTTCCCAAATCCGTAAGTGCTGCTAACTCCTCTATTGAAGTAATATAGTTACTCCTTACATCGACTTCCCGCAAAGTCTTTATTCCACTTATAGGTGCAAGATCCGATATTTCATTGCCGGAGAGCCTCAGATGGGTCATATTTACCGCGTGCTCCAGTCCAGCCAGACTCTTAATTCCCAAGCTCCGCAGATCAACGACCGTCAAGGAAGCCAAATCTTCTGTCGTGAGCGGCTCGTCAACCGGCTTATTAAGTATTGACTTCAGTCCATAGGACAGTGCCTCATCTTCAATAAATATCTCTTCGGTGTACGCTGCGGCAAAGGAGGATTGTCCGACAACACTTATACTGATGATTAAGAAAATAAGTATGCTGGATATGTATTTCCTCACTACGCATATTCCTCCCCCTGTTTGCTTAAACTGAAAGCCAGAATCCTAAATATATGGACGTTTCTTGTGATCAAATGTTTCGATTTATTATCTCTGTTACATATACCCAATTTCAAGGGGAAAGGAACAATATATGATAAATTCATCCAATAAAGCACTTCTGTTCCGTACAGGCACTATCCTGCTCATTGTTATGGTTTTATTTTCGATGATAAATATAATGACCGGATTGGAGCCTAGTTCTTCTGCTGCCGCCGCTTTCCAACGTCCGAGCGAGATGAATACGTCTCTTCCGGAGACCAAACGTTTTCACCTCTATGCCACTGACGGCACTCTCAAGCTCCCTGATGAGACATCTGTATATGTGTGGGGGTATAGTGAGCAACAAGCAAAGGGGACTGCCGGATATCCTGCCCCTACTCTCACCGTTAATGAAGGAGATCAGGTAGAGGTGACCTTGACCAATCTGGGTACCTCCCAGAAGGGGATTAAGCAGGTCGGGCATACGATTCATTTTCATGGGCTCGATACGGATCAGGCAAACGACGGTGTGCCGCACACCTCCAAGGATTTGCTTGTGGGAGACAGCTATACCTATAGATTCAAGGCCGATCATGCAGGAACCTATTTCTATCACTGTCATGTCGATACGATTGAGCATCTGCAGATGGGAATGACCGGGGCTTTTATTGTCAAAGCAAAGGACCGAGCTAATGAGGCTTGGACCAGTGGTCCGAAATACGATAAAGAATATACTTTCGTACTGAACGAGATTGATCCGGTATGGCACAAGGCCGTGCAGGAGGGCAAGAAGTATGATCGTACTGACTTCAAGCCTACCTATTTTACAATCAACGGCAAGGCCTATCCTGATACGGAGAAAGACCCAGGTACGCTGATCACAGGCAAGCTCGGGGAGAAGGTACTCGTCCGCATCATCAACTCGGGATACCGGCCTCATGCCATGCATCTGCATGGACATCATTTTCAGGTGATCGCATCTGACGGCAGGCCGCTGCCTGCCCCGCTTGAGAAGGACACGGTAAATATCGGGCCCGGCGAGCGCTACGACCTGTTAATTACATTCACCCAGGAAGGGGCTTACCCCTTCCACAGCCATAACATCGTCGACAATACGAACAATGGAGTCTATCCCGGCGGTATGCATACGATGGTCATGATCGGTGATCAAGGACCGGCGCCAGGACATGAAGGGCATGGGAAGAATGGTGAACTTGAGGAGCACAACGAGAATGAACACCCTAGCAGCATAACAGGAGCAGGAGCCGCTGCACCCCCTGTCTCCCCCTTGGAAGAGTCCCGGGAAGGAGCTATGGTTGCAATCAGCCACATGAAATATTCCGTGAAAGAGCTTCGAATCAAAGCCGGAACAACCGTTACCTGGGAGAACCAGGACCCTGTCTTTCATACGGTGACGGATATAGGAGGCACCTTTGACAGCCGTCACCTCGGACCTGGGGAGGAGTTCAGCTATACCTTCCATGAAAAAGGCGTTTACAACTACTACTGTGCTACCCACCCGAGTATGGAAGCCAGTGTTATTGTGGAGTAAGCATAAGACTGACTTACTTCATTAAAAAACACCCTCTCGTCTTATACACGAAAGGGTGTTTGGTGTTTGGCACTTAACTTACGCGTTGCTTTACTCAGACTTCTCTTCGTCCGCGCCAGCCTTCCCGCCGGTTTGCTCAAATTGGTCCGGTTCATCATCACGGATCGCTTTATCTTCTTCATTGTTTTGTGTATCTTTGTTTACCATGATGCAGCCCTCTTTTCTGTAAAGTTGTACGTATGCTCATTATTAACCCGTTACAGCAAATTGAACCTGGCACCCGATTCAATTTGAGTATGCTTCATCAAAAAGGCCCTCACTTTAATCAGCAAACAATTTCCTATACACTGGCTATAGTAATCTATAGAGAAACGTGGTGACTTGTCATATGTTCACAATCATGCTCATCGAGGATGATCTGACCTTGTTTCAGGAGATAAAAGACCGTTTATCGCAGTGGTCTTATGATACATACGGGGTACAAAATTTTGATAAGGTCATGCAGGAGTTTGCAGAAATCCAGCCCGATCTAGTCATCATCGACATCCAGCTTCCCAAGTTCGACGGGTTTCATTGGTGCCGCATGATTCGGGCCCACTCCAACGTTCCCATCATCTTTCTGTCCTCCCGTGATCATCCGACGGATATGGTGATGTCTATGCAGCTCGGTGCTGACGACTTCATTCAGAAGCCGTTCCATTTCGATGTCCTTATCGCGAAGATCCAGGCTACGCTCCGCCGTGTCTACAATTACAATACAGAACCGACTCAGCTCAAGACCTGGAGGGGAGCTACCGTAGAATATGTGAAGAACACGATTTCTAATGATCAAGGTACGGCAGAGCTGACGAAAAATGAGATGTTCATCCTCAAGATGCTGATTGAGCAGAAGAACCAAATCATCAGCCGAGAGGATCTGATCAAGAGCCTGTGGGACAACGAGCATTTTGTGAGCGACAACACGCTCACCGTCAATGTGAACCGCCTGCGCAAGAAGCTCGAAACCATCGGCCTTGGGGCTTATATCGAAACCAAGGTTGGACAGGGTTACATGGCTACGGAAGAGGCTGCCCCATGATTCGGGGGTTTCTTATTGAACGGCGCAGCTGGCTGCTGCTGATTCTCGTCCTACAGCTGCTGACACTGTTCGTCGCCTATATCGATGCCTCTGTTCCACTGCTGCCGATTTTGTATATTACACTGCTGTCCTCCATGCTCTGTATTTTGTTCCTCTTTATTCGGTATCATAAGGAAACCAAGTTCTTCAAACAGTTGAAGGCCTGGAATCACACCTATGATCTTACAGCCTTCAAGAACGCCGAGAGCCCCTTCGAGCAAATTGTGGAGGAAGCAGTGACATTACAGACCCAGCACTATAAACAAGAAGCTTCCGGCCGTCTTCTGCTCCTTGAGCAGGAGAAGGATGAACTGCTCTCGTGGATTCACGAAGTCAAGACACCCCTGACGGCAATGAGGCTCATGATCGACCGGCTGCCTGATGATACGCTCAAGAACCAGCTGCAGTTCGAATGGCTGCGGATTCACCATCTGCTGGATCAGCAGCTGCACCAGAAGCGGATTCCTTTTATCGAGAATGATCTGTATATTGAGGAGACCTCGCTCGAGCCGATCATCTACAAGGAGATTCGGGACTTGAAATCTTGGTGTATCCAAAAAGGAATCGGCTTTGACGTATCGCTGGAAGCGCCTCAGGTGCTCACGGATGCGAAATGGCTCGGCTTCATCCTTCGTCAGCTCCTGACCAATGCCGTCAAATACAGTGAGGCTTCGGATATTATCGTAGAGAGCCGGCAAGAGAATGGACATGTTATTCTGACCATTCAGGATTTTGGCCGCGGCATTGATCCGAAGGATCTGCCCCGCATTTTCGATCGGGGTTTCACCTCAACGACCCGGCATCAGGAGAGCGCGGCTACGGGAATGGGGCTGTATTTGGCACAGAAATCGGCTGATTCGCTTCGAATTCATATAGAGGTTCAGTCTTCTGTAGGGCATGGCACGGCCTTCTATCTTACCTTTCCTGTTCCTAATGATTTCGATCACCTTGCAGGCATGTGACAACATTGTCACATGCTTTTGTGCTTTGTTCGCTGAATCGAAGGAGAATCTTACGTGAACCAGGTAAGATGGATTCATAAAGAACATAAGGAGTGAAACCCGTGGTTATATTGGAAGCAAACAAGATCCACAAAATATACGGCAACAAATTCAACAAGCAGGAAGTGCTGAAAGGGATCGATCTGAAAGTAAACAAAGGAGAGTTTGTCAGCATCATGGGCGCCTCGGGCTCAGGCAAGACCACCCTCTTGAATGTGCTGTCCTCCATCGACAAGCTGAGCGAGGGAACCATAGAGATTGAGGGCAAGGAATTTACAGGCATGAAGGAGAAGGATCTCGCTGAATTCCGCAAGAACCATCTCGGTTTTATTTTTCAAGAGTATAATCTGCTCGACACACTGACGGTTAAGGAAAATGTACTCCTTCCGCTATCCATCAAGAACGTATCCAAGCGGGCTGCGCTGGAGAAATTCAAGGCGGTTGCATCCGAGCTTGGCATTTATGAGCTGGCGGATAAGTATCCGAGTGAGATTTCAGGCGGACAGAAGCAGCGAACCTCTGCTGCGAGAGCCTTCATCCATGATCCAGGCATTATTTTTGCAGATGAACCGACAGGAGCGCTCGATTCGAAATCCGCCTCCGATCTGCTGAATAAGCTCAGTGACATGAACGAGAAGCATGCGGCAACGATCATTATGGTTACGCATGACCCCGTAGCGGCAAGCTACTGCAGCCGGGTCATCTTCATCAAGGACGGACAGATATACTCGCAGCTGAATAAGGGCGAGCAGCCGAGATCCTCCTTCCTGAGCGATATTATGAAAACCCAAGGCGTGCTGGGCGGTGTTCAAGCGTGAATCTGAATACCATTATTTTTCGAAACCTGAAGAAGAATATACGCAATTACTATCTTTATGTATTTGCTCTTATCTTCAGTGTCGGCCTGTACTTCTCATTCGTAACGCTGCAATACGATCCGTCCATGGATGAAGCGAAGGGTACGGTCAAAGGGGCTGCGGCACTTGGGGCAGCTTCGGTTCTGCTCGTTGCCATTGTCGCCGTCTTCCTGCTCTATGCCAACACGATCTTCATCAAGCGTCGGAGTAAGGAGATCGGATTGTTCCAGTTAATTGGTCTGACAAAAGGCCGCATCTTCCGGATCCTGACGGCGGAGAACCTGATTCTGTATTTTGGCTCCATGGTTATCGGTATTGCGGCAGGCTTCGCCGCTTCGCGGCTTATTCTTATGATTCTGTTCAAAATACTTGGCGTGGATGAGCTGGCAGCCCTTCGCTTCTCACCGGAGGCTCTCACGCAGACCGTTATTGTGTTTGCACTCATCTATGTGCTGATCATGATCATGAACTATCTGTTCATTGTCAGACAGAGCATACTCTCCCTGTTCCGTGTCGTATCCACCGCACAGCAGCGGGTGAGTAAGATGTCACTGCTTGAAATATTACTCGGCGTACTGGGAATCGCTCTGATTCTGGGCGGTTATTATGTTTCCTCTGAATTATTCGGAGGACGCTTTACGGAAATGGGAGATCTGATGTGGGCCATGATCTTTATTTTGGCGTCCGTCATCATCGGTACTTATCTCTTCTATAAGGGCTCGGTCAGCTTCATATTCAACGCGATCCGCAAGAGCAAGAATGGATATTTGTCCATTGGCGAGGTGCTGTCGCTCTCATCCATTATGTTCCGGATGAAATCGAATGCCATGCTCCTCACCGTCATCACGACCGTCTCGGCGCTCGCGATCGGCCTGCTGTCACTCAGCTATATCTCTTATTATTCTGCTGAAACAAGTGCGAAGAATAGTGTACCGCATGACTTCTCCTTTGCAGATGAGCAAGTCAAAGAAGATTTCATATCCGAGCTGGATTCACACCTGATCGCTTATGAGGTCATCCACAGACAGCCGATTACAGCTGAGATGGATGCAAGTAAACTCATGTCTAATAGTACATTTGCCGATGAAACGATTGCAACGCCTGTGCTCAGTGAAACGATGGTTGGAGGAATCGAGCTTGAACCTGGTGAAGCTGTATTCATGGGATACGATGATTCGTTATCAAGCTTCATGACGATTGCTAATACAGGTGAGTTCAATTTGATCGGAAGAAATGGAACTGAAATTCATCAGAAACTGATCGGAATCAAGAAAGAGGCTGTGCTCTCCTATTTTTACGGCGGCTTATCACCTACTGTTATTGTAGACGAGACTGTGTATCAGCAGCTGCACCAAGATATGAATCCGGAGCTTCAAACAGACGACCGTGCCAACTATTACGGAGTTCAGCTCAAGGACCGTTCACAGGTCAAAGAAGCCCATCAAATATATAAAGAGATGGATCTTGGCGTACCAAGCTTCTCTCAATATGATTTTGAATTGAATCAACGTAATAACATGGGAATGATCATGTTCATCGTCGGCTTCCTCGGTCTGACATTCCTGATTACCTCCGGCTGTATTCTGTACTTCAAACAGATGGATGAAAGTGAAGAAGAGCGGCCTAATTATACGATTCTGCGCAAGCTGGGCTTTACAGAGAGCAACCTGATGCGCGGCATAAGGTTCAAGCAGCTGTTCAACTTCGGCATTCCGCTCATTGTCGGTCTGTGCCACAGCTACTTCGCCGTCAAGTCAGGCTGGTTCCTCTTCGGTACCGAGCTCATGGCGCCGATGCTGATCGTGATGGGTCTGTACACCGTGCTCTATTCGATCTTTGGCATCCTGTCAGTCAACTACTACAAACGGGTGATCAAAAGCTCGCTGTGAGCATGACTTGAATAACATCCCCTTGCACTATGCAAGATCTCATTTCGCGATACCAAGAACAAACGGTGCTGATATAAAAAAACTCCCTGCCAAAGAAGGCAGGGAGTTTTTTTAATAGGCATTAAGGCTGGCCACGACTTCTCAGTCGTTAATTCAATATCTTAAGCTCTGAATTCTGCATTGCGGCTTCTTTTCTGCCCACCAGTGCATAATAAAGAACAAATCCAACGATCATCAGTGCCGCCATTGCCATGTACATGCCGTTGTAGCCGATGACCGGTGTAAGGAACCCGAGAATAAAGGGCCCCACGCCGATTCCCACATCCACAAAGATATAAAAGGTCGAGGTAGCCAGTCCCATCCGGTGAACGGGAGATCTCTTCACGGCGAGAGCCTGAGCGCTGGCCTGCGTTGTTCCGTAGCCAAGCCCGACGAAGACGGCGGAGAGCAGCAGCAATGGACCGCTGTGCACCTGACTCAGTATCGCAAGTCCAATGGCGAACAGCACAATAGCAGGGTACATGACCACGTTGATTCCATGCTTATCGAACCATTTCCCTGTGAAGGGTCTGGTCAGAATGACGACAATCGCATAGACGATGAAGAAGAAGCTTGCGACCTCCACCAGGTTTATTTTTTCGGCAAACAAGGTGAGGTAAGTTAGAATGCTAGAATATCCAAACGCCATGACGAAGCTGATGATGGAGATCGGAATGGCCTTCGGTTCCACCAGGTTGGATATCTTGAAGCCTTTTAAGTCCTTCTGCTGTTCCGCGGTCAGTGTAAGCTTCGGAACCTTCATCAGGAAAGAGGAAGCCAAGGATAGTACGCCAAGAACCGCGCATAAAATAAAGTTTAACGTGATGCTCCCGTGTTCTTTGACCAGCAATCCGATAAACGGGCCAATGGCAGAGGCAATAATGATGCTGACCCCGTAATATCCGGTTCCTTCTCCTCTTCTGGAATGAGGGATGAGGCTGGCCGAGATGGTTCCTGTCGCAGTAGAGGCTAGCGCAAAGGCAATCCCATGCAGCAGACGGACGATCAGGAGCACTCCCAGATTAGGGGTGACGAAATAAAGAAAGGTTAGGATGACAAAAGAAATCAGCCCGGTCAAGAGCATTCTTCCCCGTCCCACCTTCTCAATTGTGCTGCCTCCAACCAGCCGGCCGATCAATGCACCGATCACAAAAATACTGGATGCGAATGCACCCATGCTCTCCGATGCCCCAAACTCATTGATCGCGTAAGATGGCATGATCACGACAAGCAAGTAGAAGCATAAAAATAATAAAAAGTTCACACCGAAGACAATGAAGAAATCCTTTGTCCATAATCGGTCCTTTGAAATTGTCTGTTCCATTGCATATTCCCCTTTCTATACATCAAAAAAAGGACCACCCTGCATTGGTGCAAGTCTGGTTCTTTGCAGCAAAAAGCTTTATTGAGCTTAATTAGTCAAAAAAGGCCGTGTTCTTTTCACTATTAGTTACCCTAGGTAACTATATTGCTCTATTATTATAATGTACTTTTTTACATATGTCCAGGTGCGTATGAGGCGTACCTAAAAAAGGACTCCTCAACCCATAAGGTAAAGGAATCCTTCAAAATCACGATCTCTCGTAAGGCGACAGCTTTGCTGTAGATATAATCGCAACTACACAGACCAAATACTATCCACGCTGGCCGAGTATGGCCAGGGAGAGCGCTGCATCAACGACCGCTTCCGGCTGATGAATATGAATGTCTTGCTCACTGTCCTGAACCGTTAGCGGTATTGTGCAATTGGTCAGTTCAAACAATGCCTGCTGGCTGTCCTTCCACTCTTCCGTTTGCTTGCCTGCCGTCAGCACGATGACCGGCATCGAAGGCCGAAGCGGTGCAGCACTATACAACTGCCGAACACTCTCACGAGCATACCTAAGCTCAAGCTCAGGATCAGCGACTGCAAATGCACTGCGGCGATATCCTGAAGCTATAGCCTCGATGTTCATGCCCTCATGAATCGAATCGACGAGCAGCAATCCAGACACTTCATCCGGATACATGGAAGCAAACAGCCGTATGGTCATTCCACCGAACGAGGTCCCGACAAAAACATAGGGAGGCTTCAGCTGCTTCACAGCCAATAGGGTTCGCAGATCCTCCACATCCTCTCGGCAGGTCTGCTGCTTCTCCTCTCCCCTGCTCCAGCCGAATCCTGCACGATCATAGGAGAGCACTACTGCATGCTTGGACAGCTCAGGCTGTATCCGAGACCAGTCCTGTGAGCAGCCGCCGTTACCTGCTTCCAGAATAATCGTCTGATCGCCTGATCCGGTAATCAGCGTGTGAAGCTGGCGATCCCCCACCGGAACAAGCTCTCCAGGCGGCGTGACGAAACGGTTCTCATCATCGGACAGCATGAATGGGTTCAGCATATAAGGAAATTCTGTAACGACAGCACAGGTATCTAAATTTATATATTTATCCGTTAAAGGAGTAGAAGTCATATCAACACACCTCTCTTATTTATCGCAAACAGCGTAGCTGCATCTACATACGATAATAAAGGGAAATGCTTCTGTGAAAAATAGAAGGTATGTGGGCGATTCTTTCTTATTTTTTGAGGATGTAGGCTTGCCGGGTATTCACATGGGGACTTCTCAGGGTAAAGAATATCAAAATGATAACCAAGGAAGGAACAACGATATGAAGCAGGCAATGATTATTATTAACCCTTCTTCAGGTAAGGAAGAAGCTCTTGCCTATCTGAGAGATGTACAGGAGGTCTTGGAGGAACAGGGCTACCAGACGTCCGTAAACGAAACAGCGAAGGAGCATGATGCAACAGCCTTCTGCATTTCCGCCTGTGAGGATTGCTATGATCTGGTTGTATCCATCGGAGGAGACGGTACCTTGCACGAGACGCTGAATGGTTACATGGATCAAGCGCACAGACCCAAGCTTGGCATTGTTCCTCTCGGCACTGTTAATGATTTTGCCAGAGCACTCCATATCCCGCTTGATCCGGATGAGGCGATCCGTACGCTCCGTTCCACCCGCTTGAAGCCGATTGATATCGGATTGATCAATGATCGGATCTTTGCCAACGTCATTGCGGTCGGCATGCTGGCTGAAGTGTTAGCTGAGGTGAGCTCTGAGCAAAAATCGAAGCTCGGCGCGTTCGCTTATTACAAAGAAGGCCTTAAACGCCTCGTGAACAGCCCGTCCAATCATCTGATTATCGAGCATGATGATGAAACATGGGTAGGTGAATCCCCCTTGTTCGTGGCTGCATTAACGAACTCTGTCGCCGGATTTGAGAAGATGGTGCCTTCGGCCTCCGTGGACGACGGACTGATTCACTGCTTCATCATCAAAGATATAAACTTCTTTAACACTCTTACTGTCGGAACGTCGCTCTTACTCGGGAACTTAAAGGATCATTCCGACGTGGTTTACTTTACAGCGAAGGAAGTCCGTGTTCGATCTGAGGAGTCATTGTCTACCAATATTGATGGAGAAGCTGGTCCTTCTCTGCCCCTCCATCTGCGTATATTACCCCGTCATATTGATGTGATCGTTCCAGAGGAAGATTAGATTTTATACATGGATCCATTTTCTAAGCGGATAAACACTGTTTCTCCCCGATTTCTTGGCGGTATACAGCGCTTTATCTGCTTCCCTCATGAGGGACTGAGCGGAATGCTGTCCTTCGCCAGGGACGATACCGGCATGCGCTACACCAAAGCTGGAGGTTACCCTAACTTCTTGGTCCTCTACAATCATCTGACGTCCAGCAATATTCTTACGAATCGATTCCGCAAGCTCACACGCCTCCGTCAGGGAGGTGTCCGGAAGCCAGAGGATAAATTCATCCCCGCCATACCGGCCTGCAAATCCTGCACCGCTGAGTGTCGAATGAATGGCATCTGCCACATGGGTCAGCACGATATCTCCTGCTTCATGACCATACGTATCATTAACTTCTTTGAACAGATCGATGTCGAACATGATCACGGAGAGCCTTCCCCCATGCTCGGTGTATTCACGAATGACCCTATCCGATTCTCTCAGTAGTGCGGTTTTGTTTAGGAGTTGGGTCAGACCGTCCGTATCAGCCAGCTCCTTGAGCTGTTCTTGCATCAGGATGCGCTCTGAGATGTTGGCAAACGTGATGATGCGGCCGATCGGCATCCCTTGCTTCATCATCGGTGTAAATCTGACGTGAAAATGCTGATTCACTCCATTTATTTTGAGCATATAGTCAAACTCCAGCCCACGGCGAACCAGCTCCGCAAGCTCAGGATAATCCTGAAGTGCAGCCGATGCCGAGCGGCCTATAACCCCCTTGGTCATTCTTGGAAACACAGTCAGCACTGTTTGGTTGTAATCAACAATGATGTCCTTGTCATCTAATACGACGACTCCTTCCCTCATATGCTCGAATACCATCTCTCTCGCCAGAGGTACGGCGCTGAACATCTGAAACCGGAACAGGGCGATGCTGTGAAATATAAAGGACAGACTAATAAAAACAGGCCCCAGATCGATCCCGTAAGGACTCATACCCGCCAAGTACAAAAAGGCGCCGATAATCGGCACAAGATTCCCAACCGCCATCGTAAGAAGCTGCCTCCGAAAGGCGGGCGCTGCCTTGCCCCATTGTACAAGCAGGATAGCGGCACTCGCGATGATGCATCCGTACAGATAAACCGAGTGCACCGCGAACCACGGTCCATAAGTCAGCTCCACGATCGGAAATGGAGCGTTCCCCCGGAGTGTCACGGAGGTGTAGTACAGATGATGCAGCTCGTTCGTGCTTTGGATGAGTGTCGTCGTCACTGGGATGGCAAAAAGGATATAATAAACCCACTTTTTCATAGCCACGCCGACGTATTGTGTGCACATGAGCAGCATGAATGCAGGAATAAGCGGAAGCGGGATGTATTCGACGGTGATCCAGAACTTGATCTGCATCAGTGTCGAGCTGGTCAGCTCCGCCGCATAGGCAAATGAAAAAAAGGATGCCATTAATGTCATCCAGACATAGTACATCCCGCCAGGTGCACTCTTAAGCCTCAGCAGTCCGTATACACATAAAATTACGCTTATACTGCCGCCAGCCATGATCATGAATACCGGTAAGCGCAGCTCTTCTGCCATCTTCATCTACTCCATGATTACTTTTATGGTTTCATACTAAATCCTCATTAAATTATAAAACAGGTTGTTGCCGTTCTCTAGCCATAATTCTACATAAAACGACTTTAATCTACTATATCACGATAGGAATAATTGTAGATTATTTTTTTTTGCTTTTTTCACTTCTTTGCCATCTATAACGCAAAAAAAAAGATCCTCAACCCTTACGCTTAAAGTAAGGCTTGAAGATCTTCTATTTATAATCAATCACTTATCATGATATCACTGATTTAGGCTCCACCATTCGCTTCCCACGCAGCGATCTCTTCCCGAACCCGAGGGGCGACCTTCGTGCCGAGCAGCTCAATCGCCGTCATGACCTCCTCATGCGGCATTGTGCCCAGGGGGACGTGAAGCATGAACCGAGTAATGCCGACATTTTTTCGCAAATATATAATCTTCTCGCTCACCGTGTCCGGGTCACCAACATACAGCGCCCCTTCAAGACTGCGGGCTGCATCATAGCTCTGGCGCGAGTAGCTCGGCCAGCCCCGTTCCCGTCCGATGACATTCATACTCTGCTGGGTCGGAAGGAAGAACTTCTCCACAGCTGTCTCTTGATCTGCTGCAATAAAGCCATGGGAGTGAGAAGCCACTGGAAGCTTGGAAGCATCATGCCCTGCATGGGCAGCCGCCTTCTTATACAGCTGAACCAGCGGTGCAAACTGTGCAGGTCTTCCTCCAATAATCGCAAGCACGAGCGGGAGCCCCAGCAGCCCGGCCCGGATGACGGATTCCTGATTCCCACCACTGCCAATCCATACCGGAAGAGGGTCCTGAACCGGCCTTGGATAAACGCCAAGATTGTTGATTGCCGGACGATGAGTCCCCTGCCAGGTTACCTTCTCCGATGCGGTTAACTTGAGCAGCAAATCCAGCTTCTCATCAAACAGGGTGTCATAGTCATTCAGATCATAGCCAAACAGGGGGAAGGACTCGATAAAAGAACCTCTGCCCGCCATAATCTCCGCGCGTCCGTTCGAAATGCCGTCCAAGGTCGCAAAGTCTTGAAACACACGTACCGGATCGGCTGATGACAGCACGGACACGGCGCTCGTGAGCCGAATTCGCTTGGTCTGCGGTGCTGCTGCTGCCAGAACGACTGCAGGATTGGATGCGGCATAATCTTTTCGATGATGCTCCCCAACTCCATATACATCAAGTCCCACCTGATCGGCCAGAATAATCTCTTCCACCACTTCGCGCAGACGCTGCGCGTGACTCATCACCTCACCGGTATGCACATCGGGTGATGTCTCTGCAAAAGTACTGATTCCTATCTCCATTCGATTTCTCCTCCTGCTTTATATTAATTAATTTTTGTAAGTTAATAACTTTAACGCACTATCTATATTCTGAGGTCGAATGGCTGATTTATCAAGCACTATTTTATCCGAAGATCTACCCTTGCTCCTGGCGGTACAGCTCGCGGCTCTTGTACCCTTTTCCGAGAATCATCTTCATCTCTTCCCGTCGTTTCTCTCTCGTTGCTTCCTGCTTGGCACTGTATACGTACCGTGCCCAGTCCTTCTGATATCCAGGGGTAAGGGTGAGGTAGAAGGCAAGCAGCTCCGGCTCATTTTGCAAATCCTGCTCCACATTTGGGATCATGGCGACATAATCTTCTACTCTCTGGCTTGCTTTGGAGGACTCCTTACTCTTCCGCTGTTCCTTCTTCAGCCCTACCACGGTAAATACGTCATCCATACCCACCATGCGGGCAAATTTAATACTGCTTGTCCCTACATAGCCGTCCTCATCTGCCCCTATTCCTCCCAAGATCTCATCACGGTGAATGTAAGTAGCGTAAACCTTGTTGCCCTTTTTGGGATAAGCGAAGTACAGGTAGCCCTTCTCTTCGAGCAGATCCTCTTCGATTACCCTGCTCACCTGTGACTTCATCTGGTCCATATCCAGCACGAAGGCAAAGATCAGATCATATTTACTCTCTGCCAGCTCCTGCTCATATTCCCCGAGCTCTGCAAAATAATCGATGTCTGCAGGCAAATTCAGCACGGCCTTGCGGGTAAAGTTATGTAAATTCAGCTTTTGTACAATGGTCTTTGTCATCTTCTCACCTGTCCATTCATATATTCTGTGAAAAAAGAGGAAGCTAGAGCTTTCACTAGAGATTATAGCGAACGAATCATATAAACACGAGGAGACTGAATCGATATTTAGTTCGTGTGTCCTGCTCATATGAAAAAATCGGTGCATAAACGCTTTAAACGTCTATACACCGATTCGTGTGCAAGTCAGCTATTCAAAAACGGCAATTATTTTGTTTTAAAGCTCAGGAAACCATCATCCACTGGAAGCGTTGTTCCGTTAATGGCAGAAGCAGCATCGGTAAACAGGAAGGTTACAGCGCTTGCTACTTTTTCCGGCTCAATCAGTTCACCGCGCATATGCTGCTCGGCCAGGAATTTCTTCGCTGCTTCATCTTCCCCAAGAATCGGCGTATTAATAAAGCCAGGAGCAACACCCACCACACGGATCCCATGCTCGGCCAGCTCAAGTGCACCAGATTTGGACATCATCACAACAGCCGCTTTGGCTGCGTTATAGTTGAAGCTGCCGACAGCAGCAATGGTTCCATAGATGGAAGCTGTATTCACGATGGTACCTTTGACGCCAAGCTCAACCATTTTCTTAGCTCCGTAGTACATACCATAGTATACGCTGTGTTGGTCGACATCAATTACACGGTGATAGGACGCAGGATCCATCTCAAGGAACGGTTTAACCAGACCAATACCCGCATTATTGAAAATACCGCTGAAGGTTCCGAATTTCTCAGCTGTAAAGTCGATTAATGCTTTGATCTCATCGCCATTGGATACGTCTACTTTGTAAGCAGCCGCTGTACCGCCCTGCGCTTCAATCTCGGATACGACTTTCTTGGCACCTTCTTCATTAAAATCAGCTACAACAATCGTTGCTCCTTTTGCCGACAACTGCAAAGAAGCCTCTCTGCCGATACCGCTTGCTCCACCTGTAACGACGATGACTTTTCCGTTTAATTCAGACATGATTCAGGACTCCTTTGTATATAAAAAGTAAGTATATTGAAGTGAGTTACTAACTATTTGTTATTGTACTCCTCTGTCACAGTTTTGTCAAATGTAGTCGAACTTTGTTGGTTCGAGCTTCAAGACGAACTGTTGCCAGACAACTCCATTTTTATATGTTTGCCCAAGAAGCTCTTAAATATGAGGATTTATGACATACGTCGAATAGCCCAAAAAAAGGGCAGACGAACTTATTGTTCGCCTACCCTTATTGTGTTATTCCTGCTTGATCCACCTGCTGTGTTAGTTCACTGCCGATGTTGTTGCAAGCTCCTGTACCTCTTCTGCACTGATGGCACCTTGATATATTCTCAGCTCATCCATCATGCCTTTGAACGGGGGGTCCCACCAATTCACAGCCAGACTGAAGGTTCCTGTATTGTCGAGAAAGATGTCCGGGAAGCCTGAACCTGTGAATTTTTCTTCCCCATTAACATATACCTTGACCTGATCGCCAGCGACTGTGAAGGCCAAATGAGTCCACTCACTTAATGGAAGCTTAGTGCCTGTTACCGCATTGTACCAAGCTCCATTGGAATTAGACCAGAGCATGGACTTACCCTCAGGACCTGCCGGCTTTAGACTAAGCCAGCTTGCATTCGACAGCGCTCCAAAGAAAGTGGTCGTATTCACGCCTGGCAGCTCATCTGCATATACCCACATCGTTACAGAGTAGCTGTCACTGGATATAAGCCCATTCGGCAGTCTTACGCCCGACTTGCCATCAAATACGGCTGCTTTACCTTCTGTCCCGTCTTGGTAGGTGATGGATCCACCGTCCGGAGTATTGATATTGTTACCAATCACGGTTCCTGCTTCAAAGTTACCGACAGTGTCTGCCAAATTCTCTTCGAAGGAATACTGCGCTTGCAGCTCTGCAGGTCCTTCTTCACGCGGCGGCAGATCTTCAGCAAGCTTCGATGCAACTTCGGCTGTAATGGCCACATCATAAATTTTAAGCTCATCTATTTTCCCTTTGAACGGCGTATCCCAGAAATTCACACCAAGACTAAACACACCTTCACTCGTCGTAAATACATGAGGAAATCCTGTTCCGGAGTAAGCTTCTTCTCCATTAACGAACACTTTAACAAATTCACCATTGACGGAGAAGGCTACGTGATGCCATTGATTGGTTCGAATTCGGGAGCCTGTTGATGCATCGTACCAGCTCTCCCCGGACCATAGCATCGTATTCCCATCGCCTCCATGGGGAACGAAGCTGATCCAGCTCTTATCCGAGCCTCCGAAGAAGGCCGTTGTATATTGTGTTGTCTGTGCCGGGTTCAGCCACATGGACACCGAATATTCGTTTCCTTCGATCAATCCATTGGGCAGCTTGATGCCTGAATTTCCGTCAAATACAGCGGACTTCCCTTGTACTCCTGCCTCATAAGTAATCGCTCCGCCTTCATTGTTGATGCGATCACCGGTGATTGTGCCCTCCCCGAAATCGCCAACCGATGCGGCAAGATTCTCTTCAAAGGAATACTGTGCAGATAAGCCAAGCGTCACATCAATCGGTGTGACTGTAATGTTGAAATCTTTCGTGCGTGATGCGTCACCTTTGGTGATGGTAGCCGTCAGTACAGCTGTTAGATTCTCTTCACCTACCTCAGGAGGGAATACTTCTCCTTCCGCAGTAATTACAGTTGGATCGGAAGTTGCCCAAGTAATCGTTGTGTTTCGTGCCGCTTCTGTTGGAAGGTCCAGACGGGAGCTTACATTGGATGTATTCCCGAGCGTCAGTGCCTGCTGTACATCCTGTACGACCTGCTCATCTGACTTGTCCGGCTGCTGGATTCCCCATACCGTTTCGCCAGCTTCAGAGATGGCTGTAAAATTCATCGTCTCCCGCTTCGTCATCTCATCCCACTGGGATATAAATACGCCGTCATAAGTCACATCATCAATAGTAATTTGCGTTTCGTAGTCATCAACAAGAGTCCATGTTCCATATACATCGCCGGATACCGTATGATCCTCGTTCAGAACGATATTCACAGAGCTGACAATATCTCCTGAATAGGCAAGTCCATGGTTGACGAATTTATACTCTCCTGCAATTTCTTCTTCTGCCACCTCTTCAAGTGATTCACCTGAGTAGCGATGCGGGGCAACAACAGGCCAGCCGTCCTTGTTCATAAACATTTGATGGACACGCAGCTCGTGTGCCTCCCCTTTTTGCGGGAATCGAGTATGGAAGAACAAGAAATGCTTGTCCAGCTCTTCATCGTAGAAGACGGAATTATGCCCTGCCGATACATATCCATAACCGCTTCCTGTTCCAGCCTCACCAATTTCTCTCTCGAATAGGAAGTTACCAATAAGCTTAATGCCAATCTTCTCGTTCTCCGTCCCCGCTGGCAGAACAGCATCATTTCCAGCCGCATCGAGGTAAGGACCTTCTGGGCTCTCTGCTCTAAACTGCCGGATGTTATAACCACCGTTTGCTCCAAGCCAGCCATAGGAAACGGTCAAGTAATAGTAGCCGGAGGCTTCATCATATACGATGAATGGACCTTCGCCCGATTTGGTATGTCCGCCTGCGATTTTGATTCCGAAGTAACGGTCGATCATACGTCCATCAG
The DNA here is from genome assembly GCF_042684905.1 of Paenibacillus shunpengii. Classification (NCBI taxonomy): domain Bacteria; kingdom Bacillati; phylum Bacillota; class Bacilli; order Caryophanales; family Paenibacillaceae; genus Paenibacillus; species Paenibacillus shunpengii. The sequence continues at coordinate 466,762 of NZ_JBHUMJ010000011.1, forward strand.
AGGTCTTCCCATCTTCTCCCGGATAGAGCGCTCTGCCTGTCTCTGGATCAAGCTCCAGCAGGAAAATACCGCCTGACCAGGAACCGTAGGTCATCCACAGTCTTCCGTCTTCGTCCTTGAACAAGGTTGCATCGATTGCATTCGGGTATTGTGAATTATCATAGGCACCGTCCGCCTTGAACCAATTCGGGTTCGGCTCTGCCAGCACTTCGCTGTCAACAAGACCTTGAATGTTGGTATTCGTCCATTTCTTGTTAACCTGACTGTCTGCATCTTTTGCATCGTTCTTGGTAAATCCAGAGTATACAATCGTGTCAACATAAGTGTACGGACCTTCGATATTTTGTGATACTGCAATACCAATGGCGGAGCGGATATACGTCGAAGACGCGCTGTAATACATCATGTAGGCACCTGTCGTTCCGTCCTCATTGATATAATCCTCATTCCAGTACACATCAGGTGCCCAGACCGAGAAACCGCCTTTACTGTCTGAGTCATTCTCACCCGCCCATGCAAATGAGCCTGCAAGATTCTCGGACAAATCGCCATACAACTTGTTACCTGGAGTCGTGTAGCCGTTCGTAAAGGTAGACCAGTTCATCAAATCAGCCGATTTGGCAGCTTCAATATGCGAACCGAACACATAATAGGTATCTTCGTCTTTAATGATAGAAGGATCATGTACAGATACGTTCGTAAAAGCAGGAGCTTCCTGACCCGGTTCTTCTGGCGTAGGAGTCGTAGGGGTCGATGGATCACTTGAGTCCGATCCTGGATTTGGATCCGGGCTCGGATTCCCACCCGTTGTTTCGTCACCGCGATCATGAACAATACGGTCATCCTTGGAATTCACTTTCCCTTTTCCTGTTACCTGAATGGAGCCCTCGACATGGATTTCTACCTTATCAATGACCGCTCCCTCACCAACCTGAAGCGCTGCCGGTTGATTCAGAATGATCTGCTTGATCAGACCCTTAATCAGGTCAATCGTAGGCTGATGCTCTGCCTCCACTTCGACCCGCTCAAACTCCCCGCTCAATCGAACGACTGCATTCAGGGGCAGCTCCGCTTGCAGTACGATATCTAAGAAACCGACGCCCGTTAAGTCCTGTTCTTCAAGAGATGCACCGGAAAGAACATAGGACTTGTCGATGTTCGTACTTCCTGTAGCAAGTAAGCGAATATTGCCGTTCAGCTTGTTCACCAGCAGCTCATTAATGGCAGAGTCCTGCAGGTGCACTGTATTCTCACCGCCGCCACTAGCGATAACCTGACCTTTGACAGTGACATTGTTAAGCACCACGTCTCCATCTGCAATCCCTTGAGTCAGATAGAGATTTCCATCAATGGTCGTATCCTCAAGCGTCACACCCGGCTGATTAATGACCACATTACGGGATGTAATGTTGCTGTAAGTTCCTGATTTATTGATGACCTGTCCTGAGATGTTCTGAAGGAGGGTCACTGCTTCAGCTCTCGTGATCTGGCGTTCTGGGCTAAAGGTGCCGTTCGTATAGCCCTTCACATAGCCCTCATTAACAAGCGTATTAACATATGACCGGCTCCAATCTGGAAGCCCTTTCACATCAGAAAGTGCAGAAGACCCAAGAGCAGATTGCAGCGGCAGTCCATAAGCCTTCGTCAGCATCACCGCCGCTTCTTGACGGGAAACATAGCTGTCCGGCTTGATTGTACCGTCTGCATATCCGTTCATATAACCGTTCGCAACCGCTTTCAATATCTCTTGATAAAAAGGATCTTGCACCGACAGATCGGAGAACTTACTGCTGCTGTTCACCTCAACCAAGTTGAACGTACGATTAATCAGTGTCGCAAGTTCAGCCCGTGTGATCGGCTGGTTCGGCTTGTAGGACCCATCCGGATATCCTTGCATCAGACCGCTGTCGATCCAGGTGCCGAGTTGCTCCTTCGCCCAATGACCACTCACATCTTCCTTCTGGCTGGAGTCAGCGAATGCGGCGCCAGGCAGTAGCATCGTAAATGTGAGAAGCGTGGCCGTAACTTTCTTCATCATTCTCTTCATGCATATCCTCCTTCGTTAATATAGCTGTATCGCTCAATTTCTTGCGGGATTGTTGACAAGATTAGACTAAACCATCCATAGCCGGCGTGTGGAGAACTGTTCACCTCCGTTATCATATAATTAATAACAATATTAATTACTAAATAATTGAGTTAACATTTGTATTCTAACTTTATTTACCATATGGCGTCAATAACTTTCCCGCAAAAAAACAGACGGACTAATCATCCGTCTGTTTCCTACTAGTGCTATGCTCTTCGCTGTTTATTAATTGTACGGCTGTCGCTTCATCGGTGACCAGCATTTGGATCCAGCCTCCGCGAAGTGCAGCCGTTATGCTCTCAATCTTGTGCATGCCAAAAGCGAGTCCCACAACTTGTCCAACCTGCTTCAGATGCTCGAGGTTCATGCCGATCACCTTACGGTTGATGGAATGATCTACAACCTGGCCGTAATGGTTGATGAACCGGGAGTTGATGTCTGCTGCAGTGCCCAGCTTTTTCAGCTCGCTCAGCACCTGCTCGGACAGGTAGCCGAACCGCTCCAGAGTCGACATGGTATACGGATTTCCGATGCCAACGACAGCCAAATCCACCCGCTTCCCTTCTGCAAGAACAGACTGGATATGAGGAAGGTGGGTTAGCTGTTCCTTCAGCTCCTCTGTTTCCACCATGGAAGGAGCATATAGCGATTCACTTCTTCCGCCCAGCTTCTTGGACAGCTCATAAGCAATCTGATTGGAATGAACCTCTGTTCTCTCATTTCCTGTTCCACCGATCAGAGGGATAACCTTCACGTTCTCTTTCTTGTCGAGGGGGAACTCCCGCACCATGTGAAACAGTGTATTCCCCCATGACACTCCGATTCGGTCCCCATTCTTAATGAGCTTCTGAACGAACTGGGCTGCTGCTTTACCGACGGCGCTTGTAACCAGCTCTTTGTTCAGGTCTCTCGTCGGCACGACCAACACCCTTTTCAGCTGATATCTCAGCTCCAGCTGCTTCTCCAGTTCAGCCGTCTGATGGGATTCGTCATGCACAATGATTTCGACAATCCCTTTCTCTCTGGCCTTTTGCAGCATTTTGGAGATGATCGGCCGGGACACCCCTATTTTCTCCGCTATTTTCTCCTGCGTCCAAGCTTCATAGTAGTAGAGCTTGCATACTTTTACGAGGTCCTTGTCGTATTCGTCGTTCAATTCAACATTCACCCTTACTATTGAGATTTCGCTGCAGCAACTTCTTATCCATATATTCACTCTACTATATAAATGCACTGCTGGAAAATATTCATCCGCCGTACAAGCGACTGCTTTACAGAAATTTAACATTACATTAACGCCTCATAAACACATCTCTTTTACAATTGTTTTGTCGAGGAACAAATGTAAATCTACTTTACAACCATTTTGAGGTGAAGTCCATGAAGATCAAAATACTAGGGTACTGGGGAGGGTATCCAGCTGCAGATGGAGCTACAGCAGGATTTCTCATTCAAACCGGGGAGGGACAGCTGCTTCTGGACTGCGGCAGCGGAGTCATGAGCCAGCTTGCCAAATATACAAGAGTGGAGCAGCTGGATGGCGTGATCTTATCGCATCTCCATTATGATCATATGGCCGATATCGGCATCCTACAGTATGCAGCCACTGGTGCTTTGCGCAATGGAAGAATGAACAGAAGGCTGCCGATCTATGCGCCAGCCGAGCCTGCGGGAATCTTGAACACGCTCTATGGGGATCATTCTGAAATTGTCCATATTGAGGAGGAGCAGCCTATTTTCGTGGCCGGAGCAAAAATTGAATTCGTTCCTGTCCGCCACACCATTCCCTGCTATGCTGTCAAGATCACGTATGGAGAGAAAGTGATTGTGTACTCTGCGGATACCTCCTACTGTGAATCTCTTATTGATATCGCACAGAATGCAGACCTCTTCCTCTGTGAAGCGACAATCTGTGACGGCAGTGTTCATACCTCAGGACTGGGTCACATGAACGCACACCAGGCAGGAACCATTGCAAGCAAAGCTAATGTAAAAAAACTAATCCTCGTGCATTTGCCTGGTGACGGCGATTTTGACAGCATGCTTCAGTCCGCAAGTGCAGCATTTGAGGGCCCCGTGGAGCTCCCGGACACTGCTCATGTGTACACCCTATGAATCCAAGGACAAAGGAAGGGCCCACCTATGTATAAATTACTGGCACTTGATATGGACGGCACACTGCTTGATCCAAGCAAACGCATAACAGAGTCTGTACATGCCTCGCTCCGAGCGCTCATGAATAAGGATATCCTTGTCACCATTGCATCTGGTCGATTTCCTGCCTCGGTATGGCTGCATGCCCAAGCGGCAGATATGAATGCCCGGCTTATTGCCCTGAATGGAGCCGTCATTATGGATGAAGCCTCCGGTGAGCTTATTCATGGCATTCCGCTGCCTGCTCCCGATCTGCTGCGGCTTGTGCATCTAGCAGAGAGCAGAGGAGCCTATGTCCACTTTTACGGCTACAATGTGCTCTATGTCAAAGAATTAAATGAGATGAATATGCGCTGGCCGCTCGCCAATGTCGTCGTACAGCCGGATAAGCCGCTTACAGAGGAGCATTATCAGGAGCAAGCCGGATACATCCAAGTACAGCCTGTAGGAGATCTGCATGCCTTTGCACGCACTTCTGCGTCGCCAATCTACAAAGCTACAGTCATTTGTGATTCCCCTGATCAAATTGAAGGCTTAATGGACGAGCTGTACGAATGGGGCTGCTTCACCATTACGAGGACCGGCAGGCGGCGCTTTGACGTCAATGCTCAGGGAGTATGTAAACGCGCTGCTCTAGAGCATGTAACCCGCTATTATTCCTTGCATCCGTCCGAAGTCGCGGCAGCCGGCGATTATGACAATGATCTGTCCATGCTTCAGTGGGCAGGGCTCGGTATCGCAATGGGCAATGCCAAGGATTCCATTAAGCAGGCCGCCGATGTCGTAACGTTAAGCAATGAGGAAGACGGCATTACGTATGCCGTAAAGAACTATTTGTTGCCAACCCAATCCAAATATGAAGACAAAAGGAGCTCAAATATATTATGAAAAAAAGTGCGATCTTTTCTGTTCTTGCTGCAATGCTGATCTTTACCGGATGCGGTGCCCAGGATAACACCACCTCCGGCGGCGATACAGGATCAAATGAAGCTGCTGGCTCATCTGCTCCTTCCGTATCCGGCGAGCTGACTTTCTACACCTCCCAGCCAGAAGAGGACGTAACCAAGCTGGTCAGCGCCTTTAATGAGAAATACCCGGATGTAACAGTAGAAACCTTCCGTTCAGGTACAGAGGAAGTAACAGCTAAGCTGCAAGCCGAGAATCAGGCTGGCGAGGTTCAAGCCGACCTGCTCCTGCTTGCCGACGCGGTCACTTTTGAAGGATTAAAGGAGCAAGACTTGCTGCTCTCCTACACCTCTCCTGAAGCTGAAAGTATCCCTGACGAGCTGGTAGATCCGGACGGTGCTTACACGGGAACCAAGGTCATGGCAACTGTCATTGCAACGAATACCGATCAGGTGGCATCTGCTCCGACTTCCTGGAACACTCTGACTGAGGAAGCAAGCAAGGACGCAGCAATCATGCCAAGTCCTCTGTATTCCGGTGCAGCCGCATACAACATTGGTGTATTCTCACGGACAGACGGCTTTGGATGGGAGTATCTGGAGTCCTTGAAGAATAACCATATTTCCGTAATCAAAGGAAACGGCGCAGTACTCAAATCTGTTGCAAGTGGTGAAAAAAGCTACGGCATGGTCGTCGATTACCTTGTGGCCCGTGAAAAAGCCAAAGGCTCCCCAATTGAGCTGAGCTATCCGGAGGAAGGCGTACCGATTATTACTGAGCCGATTGCCATTATGAAAAATACCGATAACAAGGAAGCAGCACAAGCATTTGTAGACTTTGTATTGTCTGAAGAAGGACAGGAGCTGGCAGCAGAGATTGGCTATACTCCAATTCGTGAAGGCATTGCGCCTCCAGAAGGGCTGAAGAGCCTCTCTGAGTTCAAAGTCATGAGCGGTGATCTTGCCACACTTACGAGCGAGCGCGAGGCTGACAAAGAGAAATTTACAGAAGTGTTCGGAAATTAACGAACGGAGCGATCATACATGCTGGACAGAAACACGGCAAAGGCCGAACAGAAACGGAATGAGCGGGCCGCCCGCTCTTCCCTATTCTCGTCACCCTCAGTTTACAAGAAGACGGGAACAGCTATAGGCATTTTACTGACGCTGTTCTTCTTTATCCTCCCCATCATTCAGCTTCTACTGCTTAGCTTTAGGGGAGAGGAAGGCTTCACACTCGGTATTTACAGCGAGCTTTTTCGGCAGGATCGGTTCTGGAATACGCTCAAATCCACCTTTGTCATTGTACTTGGATCGACGGTGCTCTCCCTGGTGATGGGGCTGTGCGCTGCCTGGTTCATGGCTTACACAGATATTAAGCATAAACGGCTGCTTCATCTTCTGATCCTGCTCTCTTTTGTACTGCCTTCTTATGTTCTGACTCTATCCTGGTCTTCGTTCATGGGATCTCAGGGTCTGATGGCAAGCTTCCTGCAGCTGTTTAATCCAGATGCCAAGCCTTGGAGTATGTACAGCACCGGAGGCATCATCTTCGTCATGGGCATCCATCACTTTCCGCTTGTCTATATGTTTACGACGGGTGTACTCAAGAAAATTCCGCGCGATCTGGAATGGGCGGCCAAAGCGGGCGGAGCAGGCAGGGTCAAAACCTTTGTCAAAATTACGCTGCCCCTAGCGCTTCCGGGCATTACGGCAGGCGGTCTGCTCGTATTCCTGGCATCTCTTGACAACTTCGGGATTCCGGCTTTCCTCGGATCTCCCGTCAATATAAGCGTGCTCAGCACACTAATTTATGAAGAAATCATCGGCTTTGGTCCCTCTGCCTTTGCAAGAGGCGCATCGCTGTCCGTCATATTGGGCTTGGTCGCGATCGCTGGCACTTGGCTGCAATGGTTGTCTGTACGGAAGAGCAAGACATCCGATACGATCATGATGGATGAAGAGCCGCGCTACTTCCTCGGCAAACACCGGGCTTGGATCAGTTCCCTTATCTGGATAGGACTGATTGGAATTACCATCGTTCCTCTCTTCTCCATGGTATCTCTTTCGCTGAGAAGCTCATATGGCGGAGGCTTCAGCCTGCAAGGGCTGACACTGGACAACTACAAATATATTCTGTTCGAGAATTCAAAAATCTGGCAGGCCATTACGAACAGCCTTATGCTCTCCTTGTTCACCCTGCTTGCATGCCTGATCATCGGTACACTGTTTGCTTATGTGCGGGTTCGCAAGCCTTCGAGGCTGAACAAAGCCGCTGAGCTGGCCATCTCGATTCCATACACGCTGCCCGGCATCGTATTTGCCCTGTCAATGATTCTCGTCTGGATGGAGCCAATCCCTGGCTGGAACCCAGGCATCTATGGAACGGTGACGATTCTCTTCATCGCATATATTTGCCGCTTCCTCATTTTGCAGATCAGGGCAGGAGTCACTGCCTTTATGCAAATTGACGCATCGATGGAAGAGGCAGCCCGTGTATCGGGTGCTGGTATGTTCACCAAGTGGAGGACCATTCTGCTCCCGCTCCTGCTGCCCGGTCTTCTGAGCGGAGCGCTGCTCGTATTTCTGACAGCTCTGACGGAGCTAACCGTCTCTGCGCTGCTCTACTCTTCCGGCTCCCAAACAATCGGGGTTACGATCTTCAGCTTTGAGCAGGCAGGCGATACACTGTACTCTACAGCCTTATCGAGCCTGATCGTGTTCCTCATCATTATTGGAGCAGGACTGCTCCAGCTCATCCAGTATTTATCCCGACGCAAAGGAGTTCGATTATGAGTATACAGCTGAATGAAATATGCAAAGCCTTTGGCCGATTCCAGGCACTCAAATCCGTAAATTTAACGATTGCAGAAGGCGAGTTTGTTGCCATCCTCGGTCCTTCCGGCTGTGGGAAGACAACACTGCTTCGCATGCTTGCCGGCTTTGAACAGCCCTCCTCCGGAGAGATTCGTATTCAGGACAAAGTCGTTGCCAGCGCACATGGGCTGACCCCGCCGGAGAAACGGCGCATCGGGATGGTGTTTCAGAATTTTGCTCTGTGGCCGCATATGAATGTATATGAGCATGTACAGTTTCCGATCCGAAACCACAAGGAGACACCTTCATCTATAAGGGAACATGAAGACAAACGGATTAAGGATGTGCTTGAGCTTGTCGGGCTGTCGCACTTGTCCAAGCGCATGCCGCATGAGCTGTCCGGCGGACAAAAGCAGCGCGTAGCGATTGCGAGGGCGATTGCTTCAGAGCCGTCTCTATTACTGATGGATGAGCCGCTTAGCAGCTTGGATGCGATGCTCCGCATGGATATGAGACGGGAAATCCAATCCGTCCATCGGAAGACGAGATCCGCTATCGTGTATGTTACACATGACCAAAGTGAAGCACTTGCGATGGCCGATCGCATCATTGTGATGAAGGATGGACAGATAGAGCAAGCTGGAACACCCGAAGAGATCTATTTATATCCGCAAACCGAATTTGTAGCAAAGTTTGTCTCGAAATCGAATCTTGTACACGGGCAGTGGACACCGAATGGCTTCTTCCCTGATGGGGCGGAGACCGGCCTGCCTTGGACCGGCGAGAAGATCTCCCCCTACTTCAAAGAGAACGGGACTTACCCCGTACGCCCTGATCAATTTGAGCTCGCCTCAGACAGCACAGCTGGATTGCAGGGAACGGTTGCGAACGTACAATTTCAAGGGAAGGAGTTTATCTACGATATTCAGTCAGGAGCGCAGCAGCTGGAAGTCGTTTCACCGGTGCCCCTGCAAATCGGAGACACGGTGACCCTATCCATCCCCCTTCAGAAACCGGTGAAGGAAAAAAGCTATGTATGAACAAGGCATGCTTCATGGAACCAGGACGAGCACGTCTGCGAAACGATTAATTTTCTTTGATATTGATGGGACACTGCTGGATTATAACAAACGGATTCCCACATCCTCCAGGCAAGCAATCTATGAGTTGAAAGCAGCAGGTCATGAGATTGTCCTTGCAACCGGCCGCTCTCCATTCATGCTGCAAGCCGTAGCAGCAGAGCTGGAAATTCATTCATATGTGGGATTTAACGGCCAGTATGTCGTTCTGAATGATCAGCTCGTCTATGCCAATCCGCATCTGACGGATGAGTTGTCCAGGCTTGCTGCTGTTGCGGAACAATCAGGCCATGCCCTCGTATATCTGGATCATGAAACGATGCGAGCCAGCCAGGCTTATGATCCATATGTAGAGGAATGCATGGGCTCCCTGAAGTATCCTCATCCCGAGTATGATCCGGACTTCTACCACCAGCGGAGCATTTATCAGAGCATGCTGTTTTGTCCGGAGCATGAGGAAGGGCAATACAGGAAGAGGTTCACCTCGCTTCAATTTGTCCGCTGGCATCCTTATTCTCTGGATGTCCTCCCTGGCGGCGGCTCCAAAGCGAATGGAATCAAACAGCTCCTCCATTATATGCAATATGATCCGAGGGAGGCCTATGCGTTCGGGGACAATTTGAACGATATGGAGATGCTACAGTATATCGGGAACAGCGTCGCGATGGGGAATTCGCCGGAAGCCGTCAAGCAGCACGCCAAATATGTCACTACCGATGTAGACAAGGATGGGATCGCGAACGGCTTGCGGATGGTAGGCTTGCTCCCTTGATTCATGATAAATATGCACGAAATGACTGCTTAAGGCCTTGATCGCATGGATCTAGATGCAGTGGATGCTCAGAGCAAAAAGAGCCCTTCCTTGAATGGATAGGCTCTTTCTTCTTTGCCTTCTTGGCCATTAGACCAAACGCATACTTCATCATCTTAGTCCGATGCTTCTGTCGCGATCGCCTGAATTGAATTCCCAATGGATTGCAGCAGGCTGCCGAAGGCATTCCAGTTGTTGGCGCTCTTGTTCGTGACAAAGGGGGTTTGCTGCAAGGTAAGCTCGGTTTGGACTGCATTGGCGATGGACTGAATAATGTTTCCTATAACCACCAGGTTCTGTCCCTCGTCTTGTACCTCCGTGCTTCTCGACAGGATCTTGGTCTGTCCAATCGCTGTGATGTTCGTGCCGATTGCCTGCAGCCATGTATATATCGCAAGCTGTACATTAATATCCTGCTGGATTTGCTCAGACTGCTCATTAGCCTGGTTTTGCTGGCCCTGCTGCCTCTTCCGCGGGGACTTTTTGGAGTTATTCCGCTTGATCGGCTGTGGCAGCTGCTTCTTCTGCTGTGGAAGCTGGCGCCGCTCCAGCCGCTTCTGCTGCTGTCGCTTGGCGGGCACAGTACATCCCTGCTTTCTCCTGAGTGCTGTAAGTTTCTATAGCATATGCAGCCGGTGTCCGCGAGGATAAAGATATTTTGCTAGATTTTATCCATGATCAGGTTCGTACTCGCTCAGCTTGCCCTCATAGATCAGCTTCAGCCGGTCACACTGGCGAAAATCATCCGGTGTCACTAGTGCAGGCAGCTTATTCCACAGCTTGATTCCGGACCGCTGTAAGATTTCAGCGACAAACTGGGAGCAGAAGTAAGAGTTGCTGAACTCAACTGGCTCTTTTAACGTAATGCCAATCACACCGAGGATATTGTAAATATATTTACGATGACTGCGAATAAAGATCTGCAGCACTCTCTTCATCTTCACTACTTCCCGGTCGGTGACCCTCAGCTCATACAGAACGCATGTCGTACCAGGATATTTGCTGAACGTACCCGTCTTGATATCCTCCTTGACGAATCCGCCATTCAGCGGATTATTCGGATGCTTTCTGCCGAAGCTGTACAGCTCGGAGAGTTCCCGATCAAATGAAATGGAGGCATGATTATAGGGAGCCCTTGTATAGCTCTGGATCATCTTCGTAAAGAGCGTCCCTGTATTCGTAAGCAATATATAAACTGAGCGTGAAGCTTCCATTTTGAAATTTCCCCTTATCAAGATTGACCTATTCCTTCATAATAACATATGATCCTAATGGTGGAATTTTCGAATAATCAAGGTCTTCTATCCGTAGTTTTCATTCATTATAGCCGAGAATTTGAAGAAGTTGGTGACATCACATTGAGCAGTTCTTTACCTACGCTTATCGTTATTCTTACGTTGTTAGTTGCAATCCATATTATCTATCATATCATCGGCAGGGTTCAGCCTGACAAGGACTACAAGGCAATCGGCCAGCGGATCAAGACCTGGTGGGGCATGTTCTTCATCTTCTGTCTGGCTACCCTGTTCACTCCAGCAGTTTCGCTCTTATCGCTTATGGTACTATGTTTCTTCTCCCTGCGGGAATACTTCTCTATGATCAAGACGAGGAAGGCAGACCGCCGACTGTTTCTGTGGGCCTATTTGTCAATTCCGGTGCAGTTCTATTGGATTTACATTGGCTGGTACGGCATGTTTATTATTTTTATTCCCGTGTATGTGTTCCTGTTCCTTCCGCTTCCGCGGCTGATTAACAAAGGCACGATCGGATTTGTACGCAGCGTCAGCTCTACCCAGTGGGGGCTTATGCTGATGGTGTTCGGTCTCAGTCACCTGGCCTATTATCAGTTCGCTGCGCCCGAGTATGGAGCTGGAATCGTCTTGTATCTCGTGCTGCTGACACAGCTGGGTGATGTCGTTCATTATTTAGCGTCTCTCTATTTTGGCAAGCGAAAAATCGTACCCACATCCAATCCCTATTTAACATGGGAGGGGTTTGCCTGCGCGTTTCTCGTGACGACAGCTGCTGCTTATTTTGCCTATCCTCACCTGACGCCGTTCGATTTGAAGTTTGGCCTAATTACAGGTATGCTGATCAGCCTCAGCGGATTCTTCGGCAGCTTAACGATCTCCGTGCTGAAGCGGGACCTGCTGCTCGGAGGCGACAAGCTGGAGGCACCGAAGAAAGGCTATCTCAGTCAAATTGACAGCTTAACCTACACTTCGCCGGTGCTGTTTCACTTTATCCGGTATTTCTTCGATTTTATGTAATATTTGTAGTAGATTAAAATGTCCTGATGCGCTAAAATGATTCAGCATGATTTTTTTCATAATTTTCAGAAATTAATGAAATGAATGCACCTATATTAGATTACTGGAGGCATTAACAAACAACATGTCAAATGCATCATCGACTCAAGTTAAGATTGTAACGGCTGATCCGAGCGGTATCGGCCTATTCGGCCTGGCTATTGTTACACTGGTTGCTTCTTCGCAGAAGCTGGGCTTGACCGAGGGCCTCAGCCTGGTTATCCCATGGGCTATTTTTCTAGGAGCCTTCGCTCAATTGTTCGCAAGCATGCTGGACGCCAAGCACAATAACACCTTCGGCATGACCGCCTTTGGAGCTTATGCCTTCTTCTGGTTTGCTACAGCTGCCAGCTGGCTGACGAACATGGGCGTGTTCGGGGAGGAGCTTGCAGGTGCAGCAGATGGCAGACAACTGGGCTTTGCTTTTGCCGGCTATTTGATCTTCAGCGTATTTATGACTATTGGAGCTATGGAGACACATAAAGTGCTGTTCTTTATTTTCGTACTGATCGATCTGCTCTTCCTCGGCTTGACGCTGGATGCCTTCGGCATTGCTCCTCACGTCTTCCACACGCTGGCAGCCTATGCAGAGATGGGTATCGGACTTCTATCCTTGTATGGAGCGGGCGCTGCTGTGCTTAATACGCACTTTGGACGGACCTTCCTGCCTGTGGGACGAGCATTTGGCATTTTCAAAAAATAAAGCTATTGGTTTAAACCGGTATGCATCAGAACAGGCCGTTTCCCGATATCCGGGAGATGGCCTGTTTGTATATAGCCTGTTATTTAGATGGAAGAATGCCTCTAATATACCCTGCTAATGCTGTGGCGGCTTCCTCGTGAGCCAACGCACCGGGATGACTTCTCGCGCCCATGGTCGCTTCCGTCATGTTCGGCATCTGGAACACAGATACCTTCCGATCGGCCGATCTCGACAGGTAAGCATCCACCCCCCGATAAATGGCCGGCATCATCGGTGTTCCGAGCATACCGTAGGCCCATACGATATGAGCCTCCTTATTATTCTTCCGAAGGGTGACGAGAAACTGCTCTACCGCGTTCTCGAACGCCTGTAAGTCTTCCTTATGATATGTTCCGTCCGAATTTAACCGCTGTTTGTGGGTCGCTCCTCCTGCTTCATCTCGCCATTCGGGAGAGTGAAAGGCACCGCCATCATTCGTACCCAGATTGACCACAATGACATCCGGCTGCCATGCGGCAAAATCGTTCGGCTCCTGCGCACCGAGCTCCCGGTTTCGCTCTCCTGGCAGCAGTCCGCACACCTGCTCATAATACTGCGGCATGCTCGCCTTCGGATTGTTATCCCAGCTTGTGAGCACACCCCAGCCGCTCTGGGACAGGATACGGTATTCCGCATCATCGAGCGCTGCGGCCGTCAACCCGCAGTAATTGCTTACCGCGCTAAACCACATCGGAATCCAGTCCTGCTCTAATTTTGCGCCAATAGCTCCTTCCCCGGAAGTGATGCTGTCGCCGATAAATTCCAGCTTCACAGCACGCTCGGGAACAGGCATAAACTGCCCATTGCCTTTGACCGCATGGAATTGCAGCAAGGCATCAGGATCGGCGCTCATGGCCTGAACCTCCTTCACGATTCGCACATTTTTGACCGTACGATCATTCATCCCTCTGAATAAGCAGATCCAGTACCTGCCGTGCGTGAGCATCTGTCTTGCTGCCGGCACCCCGTTGATCAGAATAGAGATCCACTGTTCATGCTGGCTGTAGTCCACTTCGACTTCGAGCCACAGCTCGGAGCCCGTGCTGTTCAGTTCAATGCCACTCCCCGTCCAGAATAAGGTGAGTGGTGCGAGCCTGCCTGTCGTACGGCCGTGAACCTTAAGATGAGGAACATCGGATAGCTGATGAGTTTGCAGATTCGGATCTTCTTTCATGACTTCACTCCTTATTATTGCTCACTTATTAAGCTGGATTCCGAGCGGAGTCGGCAAACCGTCAATGCTTGCGCTGTTTTTCTGCTCCCAGTAGCTCTTCAGCCCTTCTTCCCCTTTTTGATCAGCCCATCTTTGGAGTGTATCTCTCTCCTTCTCATATGCCATGAACGGAATAGAGTAACCGCAGGAAGTCTGCACTTTATGTACGTCGACGATGATAATCTGCCTTGATCCGGGAAGCGGATCAAACTTGGGATACAACTCCTCCCACTCCTTCGTCCCGTGCAGCACTACGTTTCCCGTTCCATACAGCCGCAATATATTAGGCGGGCCCTCGAATGCACAGAACATGATGGTTACCCGCCCATTTTCCTTGATATGTGCGCTCGTCTCGCTGCCGCTTCCGGTCAGATCGAGATAAGCGACTTGATTCTCGGACAGCACACGAAACGTATCATAGCCCTTGGGTGAAAGATTAACATGCCCATCTGGTGATAGAGCCGCTGAACCTACAAAGAACAAATGCTGTTTTCCAATAAACTCAACATGCTCTGGCAGTAAGGCCGGGAACTGCTTTGCCATTCTAATCTACCTCCCCTATGTTGTTGTGAATCAGGCAATTCTCATATTACAATTCCATCCCCTGGTGTATTCTCCTGCTGCCAAACCCTCCAATAAGACACCACCCTGCGCTTCTTCTGATATAGTTGCTTCTCACCCAAAAACGAAGGAGGCACTTCATATGGTACTAAACGTTAAAAACTTATCTGTTACCTACGGCTCTACTCATGCCGTCAATCATATCAGCTTCGAACTTGAATCAGGCAAGGTGCTTGGGCTGCTAGGAGCTAACGGTGCCGGTAAATCTTCAACCATTTCCGCTGTTCTAGGCATGGAGAAGAGCCAGTATGACGAGCTTGCCATTCTAGGCAAATCCCCGATCAAGGAGAGGAAGCATGTTTTTCAAGAGGTTGGTGTCCAGCTGCAATCCACGCAGTTTCAGGAAAACATAACCGTTCAGGACTCATGCCGCCAGTGGAAGAGCTTATACCAGCAAACGGCAGATATTAACGAGTTACTACGTATTTTTGGACTCGAGGACAAATCAGATCAGCTCGTCAAAACACTCTCTGGTGGGGAACGGCAAAGACTCGCTGTTCTTCTTGCGCTCATTCCCAGACCTAAGCTGGTATTTCTTGATGAGCTGACGACAGGTCTGGATACTCGAGCACGCCGCATGCTCTGGAATCGACTGCTGGATATGAAACAACAAGGGATGGCCATGGTTCTTACTTCACACTACATGGATGAGGTGGAGATCCTGTGCGATGAAATCCTTATTCTTAATAAAGGAAACACCGTCTTTCAAGGGACGACACCTGAAGCACTTGAGCTCAGCGGTACGCAATCATTGGAAGAAGCATATTTACATTTTGCAGGAACAGAGGGGGACATCTACTGATGAATTCTTTTATGACATTCTTTAAAATTGAAGCAAAGCTCGTCTGGAAGAGTATCGATATACTCATCTTCGGGATTTTATTTCCCATTATACTTGGGTCTATATTTGGATATACCTTGAGTAAAGACAGTGCTGGGAGCGGTGCGTCTAACTTTGACCTTTCGTACGCATCGGTCATAACGATTGGTATACTGGCAACCGGGGTGATGGGCTTGTCCCTGACACTTGCCGATTATCGTCACCGGGGAATTCTGCAGAGACTGCAGGTTACACCTGTATCCCCTCTTCAGATCGTCATTGCCCAGGGACTTGTTCAGATGATTGCAGCTGTCATTTCATTTATTGGCGTTACACTCGTTTACATCTATGCGTTTGGCTTTGAGCTTCAGGGCTCCTGGCCGTTGTTCCTGATATCTTATTTATATGTTCTTATATCCATGTTCAGTATTGGCACACTGATTGGCAGCCTTGTTCGGGATACCAAGTCCGCCAACCTTTGGAGCTCCGCAGCCTACTTCTCGATGCTGTTATTCTCAGGAGCAACCATTCCGTATGAGATTATGCCGTCTTTTCTGCAATGGGGAATGGATGTGTTTCCGCTTGCCCATGGCATTCATTTATTAAAGGACGTCAGTACAGGAACCGCACTCTCAAACAGTCTCCTGCACATTGGAATTCTAGGAATTTGTATCATCCTCTCTATGGGGATCACGATTCGATATTTTAGATGGAAGTAGGTCGTTATCCGTTGTACAAGACCTCAGAGATTGCCGCTCTCGCCTCTGTGCATCCCAATACGGTAAGAGTCTATGAGGAATGGGGATACATCTCTCCTGTTCCTCGGCTTACCAATGGGTACCGTGTGTATTCAGACCTTCATCTCTTTCAGATGAAGATTGCCCGAATTCTGTTTCAATGCGAGATTGTACAAGGTGACATCCGTAATAAAGCAAGAGAGATTGTTACCACTTCTGGGAAAGAACAATTCCCACAGGCGTTACATTTGACTCACGAGTATCTATCCCATCTAAAAAGCGAATATCAGCATGCTCTGCTCGCGGCAGAAGCCGTGGAGAAATGGCTGCATGAGGATGTTCCAACAGGAGATAAGACATACTCACGAACAGAAGCAGCTCATATTTTAGGAGTGACGACAGAAGCGTTAAGAAACTGGGAACGCAATGGGCTGATTGTGATCCCGCGACTTAAGAACGGACACCGTATTTATGGGGAAAAGAATTGTCCAGGCTGCAAATTATTCGGGGGCTAAGAAGCGCCCACTACTCTCTCCAAGCCATTCTCCGTTTGCTTCGCAAGCTTGATCAGCTTCCTACAGATGTCATTACTATTCTTAACTCTCCTTCAAATGAAGAGGATGTTGTAACGGTTACAGACCGTCTAATCCAATCCTTGCTCGAAGCAATCCAAGGGGCAAAGTCGGCTATTGCTCTCTTTTATGAGTACAAGCATCTTTATGAGAGACCACATTAGTCTTGTGAATTTAGGCCACTCCCTTGGTCAGATAACCGTTTCTACTAATCTTTCATCTTCATACCATAGAGTATAGTTGTAAGATTCCTGTGGATGAAGGGAGTGATCGAGTGGAAAACAGACGTCAGCGATCCATATTGAAACAAGGCGTGTCGATCATCACTTGTACGAAGCGCCAAAGCTATGTAGCACAGCTCTTCAAAAATTACACCAGACAGCGTCATTCAAAAAAAGAACTGATTATTGTCGTTAACAACGATGCCATATCACTTGAACCCTATGAGCAAGCCGCTAAGCATCTCCGTCATGTGCAAATCTTCCGTGTCCCTGAGCACTACTCCCTCGGCACCTGCCTTAACCTTGCTGTAAAAAAAACAAAATATAATTATGTCGCCAAGTTTGATGATGATGATTACTATGCCCCTGATTACCTAACCGAAGGCCTTCTGACCTTTCAGAAGAGTGGCGCCGATGTACTGGGCAAGCGGGCTCATTATATGTATCTGCGCGGCTCCAAAACTTTAATACTGCGATTTGCGAATGATGAGAACAAGGTTGTCTCCAAACTTCCGGGCGCTACCCTGATGATCAAGCGAAAGGTTCTGAAACAGGTTTCCTTCCCTGATCAAAACGTGGGAGAAGATGACCTGTTTTGCAAAAGAAGCAAGAAGAAAGGATTCAAGGTCTACTCTGGCGGCAAACATAACTTCGCTGCAATTCGAAGAAAGAATTCGGCCGATCATACTTGGATTATCAATGACGAAGAGCTTATTGCTCATCATAAGTCTATTCCCGGCGTTCACAATTTCAAGAAATTTGTTAAACGTAAGCCAAAGGGAGTGTGAGTATGGCAAAAAAGGAGCGTTCTTCACATTACGGCGTTTCCATTATCGTCTGTACCAAAAGACATTACTGTATGGACAACCTCATTGAGAATTTTATAAGTCAGCGCTACAAACACAAAGAGCTCATTATTATCCTGAACCACAAGGAATTGAAAATGAAAGATTATATTAAAGCTGCCGAGCCTTATAAAAATATAAGAATTTATCGACAGCCTGAGCATGTATCCTTGGGCAACTGTCTTAATTATGGAGTCAACATGGCCAAGTATCCCTATATTGCCAAGTTTGATGATGACGATTATTATGCACCGGATTACCTGAAAGACAGCATGCATACGCTGCGTAAAACAAAAGCAGATATCGTCGGAAAGAGAGCCCACTATGTATATTTAAGCAGCAAAAAACTTGTGCTTTATCGTTATCGTGATATGGCCGAGCGTTACGTATCTGAGGTACAGGGGGCGACACTCCTCTTCAAACGTGAGGTATTTGATGCGGTGAGCTTCCCGAACCGGTCGCGCGGTGAATGTGTGAAGTTCTGCTCCCTGTGCCGAGCCAAGGGTTATTCCATTTATGCAGGAAGCCCCTACCACTTTGCTGCGATTCGAAGAAAGGGCTCCAAGGATCATACATGGATTGTTAGTGATAGAAGGCTCATGAAGAAAGGGGATCAGGTACCTGGAGTCAATGATATTAAGACGTTTGTAAGCCGCTAAGTGGATAATATTCTCCATTAGCGGTTTTATTTTTTTAAGGCTTTGTAAAACTTTGTTGTTGATATTTGCGAACAAACGCTTCGGCTTTCTGCTTATTCTTGTTAAGCTAACAGGCAGGATCGTTTAATGAACTGAAATTGTGATGTATATTCATTAATAAGGAATTCTAATTCAGCTATATAATATTCAACATCACTTTCGTAAAGGGGTTTTAAGAAATGAAAGAAGGACATCTTGAAAAGATTAATTTATATGACATTACTAAGGAGATATCCGAATATAGAAACTGGATTGTGAATGAAGTAAATGATCATGCCCTACGTATTGCTGTTATTAATGGTGAATATCATTGGCATAAGCATGAAGATTGTGATGAGTTGTTCATGGTTCTTGATGGAGAACTTTTCATTGATCTGGAAGATAGGACGATATCACTCAAACCTGGAGAAATTATTACTATTCCACGTAATGTTATGCATCGTACTAGGTCTAATGAAAGAACGGTTAATTTATGTTTTGAAAAATCCTCTAACGATATATCTGGAAAAACAGCAGAAAGTCTATAAAGCTATCTGGGCAGGTTAGTATAATAAGAACGTCGAAAACATATTGCAAACAGAAAATTTCAACCAAGCGAAGTCTGGAATGGTTAAGGGAGTTTACTAATAAATAATAAGGGTGGATGTAGATGGGTACGAAGACGAGAGCTGCGCGGTATTAGATTACGGAAATACATGCATTAATCTCTTAAATCAATCGAATGCCCAAGAGTTGATTGATCCGGCTCAGGTTGGGCGTGTCGGGGATGGAGCAAGGTTCCTGTTTACCATCCAAGTGCCTGACGTTGACCGGTTATGCAATGAGTTGGTAATGCGGGGCGTTACATTGTTGAATGGGCCGATAACACGTCCCTGGGGGCGGCGGACGGCATGTTTTGCCGATCCTGACGGGTATATTTGGGAGATTGCGCAGGTGCTTTAACGACTTTGAAGTGAGTGGTGAAAATTGTATGATAAATAATGATTCCCCGGCTATTATCGAGCAATATAAGCGAAGTCTGGCTGAATATACGATAGACCAGTTACGGTATAAATCTGAAGAAGACGTTTGGTCGATTGGACAAATGTATATTCACGTGATCGATGTAGCGGAAGAGTACATCGGTCATATTCACACTTGTACTATAGCGGCACAAGAAGAACATGGAGACAAGACTGAAGACGGAACAAAGGCGTTTCTCGAAAAAGCGTGGCCCGATGTCCGTGTGAAACTTGAGGAACCGGTCAACAGGACCCGTAACCCCGATAGTAAGGATGAGATCATAGCCGGCCTGGAGCAGGTGCTAAAGAAATTGAAATACTGGGAGGAACACGTACGTGGGGCGAATCCTGCTTGCAAGGTGCGTCATGGCTGGTTTGGCTGGCTTAATGCGCGTGAATGGTTTGAAATGATTGGCATGCACAGCAGGCATCATTTGCGCCAAAAGGCAAGACTGGACCAGAAGCTTGCGGAGGCAGGCTTATGAAATAATTCACTAAGCTAACGTAGAAACGATAGCTCAATACGCCGCCTTTTTACCAGGCGGCTTTAATTTAACATAGCCATTCTAAAAAACACCTGCTCAGCAGAATTATGACGACTTCTCCTTACGCTGCTCAAGGATCTCTGGAATGTGCAGCTCTCTGAGCACGGGCACAATCTCCTGCACACTGCTCTTCTTGAACTTCTTTAGAATACTGTTAATCTGTGATTTTAGAGTGGAAGGCTCCACATGTCTGAGCTTGCATATCTCCTGCCGTGTATAGTCTTTCATCAACAGCTCCAGCACCTCAAGCTCAGTCGGGGTCAGCTGGGTGAAGATAAAAAAGTTGTGCAGCAGACTGTCTTCTGTCGTCTTGATCCGTTTGAACTCCCTAGTAATCTTGCCGGCAATATTCGAGTGAAGAGCAGGTCGATCGTTATAAGCATCCTTCACTGCCTGTAGTATAGAATCGGCTGGCATATTTTTGAGTAAATAATTCGTTGCACCCAGCTCAAACGCACGAAATACCGTTTCATCCGTCTCGCATACGGTTAGCATGACAATTTTGATCTCCGGCATGTAATTCAGAATCTCCTCCGTAGCTCTAAGCCCGGCCTGCTTATCCTCCAGTTCAATATCCATGAGTATGACATCCGGCTTATTCAGCGCAGCCAGCATCGTTCCTTCGTATCCACTTGCTGCTCTCCCTACGCACTCAATCTCCTCATCCTTGGACATGATCATTTGGTATCGCTTACAAATTAGATCATCATCTTCAACAATCAGAACCTTAATCTGTGGCGTACTCACGAATGTCTCATCTCCTTCCATATATCATCTTAAGAGTAACGGCATAACAATATGAAATGAGCTCCCCTCTCCCTGTGTGCTGCTGGCATGAATCTTACCACCATGTGACGTAATAATCGTATGACAGAGCGATAATCCCATTCCCCAATTTGTCGCCGTTGGTTTTGACGAGTAGAAAGGCTGAAAAATGTGCTCCAGCTTGTCCTCTTCCATACCCGTTCCGTTATCTTGAATGATCAGCTCGACCCACTTGTTCTTCACATTCATTCTAACATCGATTTGTCTGGATTTGTCCGGAACAAATTTCAGAGCGTCAACGGCGTTAGACATAATATTTTCGATGGCCTGCGAAAAATAATAAGAGTCTGCCATGATCGTCAGCGGTTTCTGCGGCTTGCTGTAGTTCAGCTGAATATCTCTGAGCTCCATACTCATATCGCCGAGCAGCTTGTCCATTAGCTCTGTCAAGGGAACCGGTTTAAGCTCCATCTGGGATTTAAGATTTTTTTGATGAATAACATTCAGCCGATCATACACCTTGCGGCAGCGCTGCTCGATCACTTGAATTTCCTCTACAACCTCAGGTGACTTCTCACACATGCTCTCCAAAAATTCAGTCTGCGCCATGATGGCCAGCAGTTCATTTTTTATATAGTGACTGAACACACGCGATGTTAATAATGCCGAATCGATATTCTGCGATGTCACGGTCTCCTGGTTCCGAATGCTGTTCTGCAGGCGTGCATATTTGTAGATGGAATATAAACTGAGCAGCACACACACCCCCGCAAGATAAGGCAGCAGCGTATAGATGGACGGATTGCCCACTAGATTGATGGGTTTAAAGCTGATGAAATGGGCCGCTTTGGACACTTTGACCATAAGGTCAGGAGCCCAGTAATTCATATAGTAGTACGTAATTTGTACGGAGACATAGGTCACCACAATCATTAGTATATTGCTTCGGATCTGCCTGACTTTGGGAGCATCACAATAGGCATAAATAATAAGCACAATGCCTGCCACAATATAAAGTGTATTTAGTGTCCAAGTCACTTTATGAATGGATTCATAGAGAGTGACAATACCCTGTGCTGTCATGTAATCCGGGTACATTGCATAGTAGAAGGCCGTATATACGGACGGATCGTAGATTATCACCTGCAGGATACACGGTAGTGCGATGAGGGATAGAATCCATACCCCCCTCTTGGGAAGGATGTGAAAGGCAGAATAGATCGCAGAAGCAAGGCCCGCATACAGAAACACCATGGTGAACACGTTAAAGACTCGTATCAATACATACCGTGATATCGGCAAGAATACCAAATCATTTTGCAGCTCTTTCGAGATACCGAAGTAACGATCCAGGCTGTAATAGTAATAAGCGTCCTTGGACAAATAAGTAATAATACAGGAAACGACGACGAGGAAGGAAAAGCCCATGAGCAGCATAAACAGCGTGGCCTTTGTATATTTTTGCTGGGTCAGGCAGAATACCGCGATCACAATAAACAGGATCAGCACGAAGAATATAACCATAGATGCCACCCTTCCCTAAGATGTGAAATGAATTAATTTTATGGTGCATTCCTTCACCTGTAAAGGTTGAAATTATATACACCTTATTAGGAATGCGTTTTCATAATAAATCCGCAACTGGAGCTGTATTTTAGCCTGATATACCGCTGCTCTCCCTTCGTCCACCTGTAGGACGATAAAATTTCAACCTTACACTTAACCAAAGATCACCCTACTATTAGAGCATACCACAAAAAATTGGGGGCGTTATGATGAAGAATAAACACGGCTATTTCAGGTTCTCGCTGATTGCTGTGCTAATACTTGCCTTGGTCGGCTGCAGTTCAGCAGCCACAGATTCAGAAGGCAGTACAGGTGAGAATGGCAAAGTCGTTCTGGAATATTACACATGGACGGATGAAGAAGCTTACATGCAGAAGGTCATTGAAGCCTTTAATGCTCAGAATAGCAACATCGAAGTGCATATGAATACGATCAGCAACAATGCAAATGAGTATAACACGCAAATAATGAACAACCTCTCCGGCGGTTCAAAAATGGATGTATACAGCGTTAACGGAACAACCAGTCTTGGCCTGTTTTCAACCAAAAATCAGCTGCTGGACCTTACCGATCGGGTGAAGGAGGATAATCTTGATGTCAGCGCCTACGGTCCCAGCTTTCAGGAGATTAGTGAGGTGCTAACCGAAGGGAAATATTACGCGCTCCCTTATCGGACGTCTCAATATGCCCTCTTTTATAACAAGGCGCTCTTTGATGCCCAAGGCATTCCTTATCCTGAGCAGTTAACATGGGAGGAATACGCGGAGCTGGCGAAGAGCCTGACAAAAGGCGAAGGAGCAGACAAGCAGTGGGGCGGCTACTACGCTGACTGGATCATCTCACCACTTGGTGCAATTCAGCAGGGGACTACGATCCTGGACGACAGCCTCGCCCCCATTGAGGAATGGATGAATTATCTGGATCGCCTGTATTACCAGGATCAATCTCATATGAGCTATAAGCAGATGAATGCAGAGAGCATCGACTGGATCAAGCAGTTCGAGAATGGGAACGTCGCCATGATGGTCAATGGTGAATGGACTGTCAATATGCTCAAGGCCGATATAGAAGCAGGCAAGACCGATATTGAATTTGATATGGCTCCGCTTCCGCTCCCAGAGGGAACCTCCGACCCAATAACCGTTGGCGGTGTGAGTACCTATATGGGGATTAATCCAGCCAGCAAAAATGTGGACGCAGCCTATGAATTTGTAAAATTCGTAACCGGTGAGGAAGGGGAGTCGGTTATTGCAGAAGCAAGTGTCCTCCCTGCCTATTCTAGTGATGCAACGAAGGAAGCCTTCCTGAATGCCACCGGCCTTGAAGGAAGCGGATATTTCTTCGAATCGAATACGCTGGTTGAAATGCCTCCGATTGCCAAGATCGATCAAGTGTATAACTTGTACAGCGAGCAGCTCGATCTATTCCTGTTCCAGGAGCAGGATGCGGCGCAGGCGATCCAAAACTTCCAAGCGGAGAGATCCTCCGTCTTGAATTAGATAACGAAGTATGGCGATCAGCCTGTCCCCACTCGGACTCAGGCTGATCTACGTAAGATCAATAATGACAAAGGAGGCTGTTGTGATGACGGGCAGACATCGAATCCAGTACAAATCCTACATGGCAGGCACACTGTTCATTCTACCGGCCTTCATCCTGTTTGCGGTATTTATATTTATCCCTTTAATCTATGGTTTGTACTTAAGCTTCACCGATTACGGCGGCTTCAATATCAAGCCCAATTTCATAGGTGTAGACAATTACACCAAGCTGCTTACGGACGATTATTTTCTTATATCACTTAAGAATAACTTTATCTACATGATTCTGTTTGTTCCTCTAACGATCTTGTTCGCCCTGCTCTCCGCAGTAGCTTTGAACAACATATGGCATCTGCGCAAATATTTGCGTATGGCCTTCTATTTTCCTCATATCACTTCCATGGTGTCGATCGCCATCGTATGGGGTCTGCTCTTTAATCCGATGTCGGGTCCGATCAATTACATCCTGAAGGCCATCGGAATAACCAATCCGCCAGAATGGCTGATGTCCTCGGCCTGGGCACTGATTGCCATCGTATTGGTAGCGGTATGGAAGAGCTTCGGTTACTACATGATCATCCTGCTTGCAGGCATTCAAGGGATACCAACATACTTGTACGAGTCTGCAAGGCTTGATGGGGCAAACAAGTTTCAGCAGTTCATTTACATTACGCTGCCCTCCCTGTCACCCACCTTGTTCATGGTGCTCATTCTTACGATCATTAACTCCTTCCAGGTATTCGACCTTGTATCGGTGATGACCGACGGCGGTCCGGGACGTTCAACGAATGTGCTCGTATTCCGAATCTATCAGGAAGCCTTCAGCAATTATCAGATGGGATACGCCTCTGCGATGTCCATCGTCTTGTTCGTCATCGTTATGGTTATATCACTAATTCAATTCAGACTCGAGAAGAAATGGGTCACTTACTAAGGAGGGGAGGGAGGAACACATGATAAATGCATTTCATACAGTCAAGAGACATAAGCCCTCTTACTACCTGCTGTTAATTCTGCTCGTTATCTTTTCAGTAGCTGCACTTTTCCCATTCTTATGGATGATCTCCGCATCGCTTCGGACCGATGTCGATCTGTTCAAGAACCCGATGAATTGGATTCCGGAGACGCTGTTCCTGAACAACTATAAAGAGGTATGGACGGCCATTCCTTTTGCCCAGTACTTTCTGAATACATTAAAGCTGTCCGTGGTGATCACGGTATTGCAGGTGATCATCTGCTCCATGGCGGCCTATGCGTTTGCGAAGCTCAAGGTGCCCTTTAAGAATACGATCTTTGTCCTCTTCATGGCGAATCTAATGATGCCCTGGCACTCTATTATGGTGCCTCAGTTCTCCATTGTCAGTAGCCTGGGACTGTACAACACGCATACTGGTTACATTCTGATTCAGCTGTTCAGCGGCTTCGGTGTATTCTTGATGCGGCAATTCTTCAAGAGTCTGCCTGATGAGCTGAATGAAGCGGCGCGGGTTGACGGCTATAATGAATGGCGGATTTTCTGGCGAATTGTGATGCCTTTATCTGCGGCTGGCTTGTCCACGTTCGCCATCTTTACGTTTACTTTTATGTGGAACGATTACTTGGCACCCTTGATTTACTTTAATGATGATAGCTTGAAGACTTTGCAGCTGGGTCTTAAATCCTTCCAGACCGAGCACACCATGGATTACGGGTTACTCATGGCAGGCACATTAATTGCGACTGTTCCGATGATCATCGTATTCCTGATCGGCGAGAGATTCTTCATTCAAGGCGTAGCTACAACCGGCATGAAAAACTAACACATGATAAAAGGAGTACATGATCATGACTAATCTATTGCACAATTTTGTACAGGTTCGCGGTGAAGATTTTACGGTGAACGGAGAAAAAATCGTATTTCGAGGCTTTGGACTCGGGTCCTGGATGAACCTAGAGCATTTCATGATTGGACTCCCTGGGACAGACACCATGATTAAGAAGGCATTTGCCGAGGTGTATGGCGAAGAGCGCAGCGCCAAGTTCTTTGACCGATTCCTGCTGGAATATGTCGATGAGAAGGATTTTGAGTTTCTCAAAAAGATCGGCGTCAACCATCTTCGGATTCCTTTTAATTATAAATACTTTATTGATGATCAAAATCCGCATGAATACAAGAATGACGGCTTTAAATATCTCGATCATATTGTTGCTTTGTGTGAAAAATACGAGATCTATGCCATGCTCGACCTTCACTCCGTTCCAGGCGGGCAAAATCCGGACTGGCACGCGGACACCTCCTCCGGCCTACCGTTGTTCTGGGAGTATGGCGCTTTGCGCGATACCGTCATCGGACTGTGGGGACATATTGCTCAGTACTACAAGGATCAGCCTTGGATTGCTGCTTATGATATTGTTAACGAGCCTTCAATGGTCACCAATGCAGCAGCATTTAATGAGTTCTACGAGAAGGTCATTGCCGAAATTCGCAAATACGATCCGCATCATATTATCTTTATTGAGGGTAACAAGTTCACGACCGACTTCTCCATGCTGGATCCGATTGATGATCCGCAGGTGGCATATGAGTTCCACTTCTATCCGTTCGTGGATGAACCTGCTGTGCTTACCGAGGAAATGGACCGGGCGCGCCGCAAAGAGATCTTTGCCGACGCCTTCAACCAGCTGCTCAGCATCCGCGAGAAGTACAAGCGTCCTGTCTGGTGTGGTGAGCTTGGGCTGGTGTTCAATCAAGAGCAGATTGATTTTCAGATGACGATCATTGAAGACATGCTGGAGCTGTGCGAAGCAAACGATGTCTCCTGGGCGCTCTGGACCTATAAGGATGCTGCCGTGATGGGCATTGTGTATCCTAAGATTGAAACACCTTGGCGCAAACTGACCGAGGAGATCAAGCTCGTATGGAATCAGCACGAGGAACAGTCAAAGGGAGAAGCGTTAGTCGATTATATGGCTGAAACGTATTTTAAACCGATCTCGAAGGATGAGCGCTATCCGCTTCAGTTCCGGATGAGAACCCTCATGCAGGTCATCTGTGTGGAGCAGAACCTGAAGCCTTATCTGCAGAAACGCTCCTGGGAAGAGATTTACGAGCTTCCTTCCTCATTCCATTGGGATCAATGTGACCATTGGAGCGAGCTGGTCGATGTAGTTGAAAAGTATACGAAGGCTTAACGCAGCTAGACAAGAACTGGGCCGCGCATGATATGCTCCCATCATAGTAGACAGTAGAAAAAACTCTACCGCTACCACGATGGGATTTTTTGTAGTTGTCTAAAAAAGCCTAATCCTATCCGTCCTTATTTATAATCTATAATTCAACTTTCAAAGTAACTCTGCTTAACACAGTAATATGCAGGCCTTTCGCCTTTCTGATCAACGAGGGACAACGAACTTAATTCCTTCATCACTTTTCTTAATGTTGCTTCTGATTTCGAAAATATTTCGCTGAGCTCTTTAATTGTAAGACCTCTACTGGAATCAAAGAAGTAGTCTTGTGCTAACACGAACATGACTTCCGCGTAAAATCCATCCTGATCCTTCAAGATACTCTCTTCCATTATTTTTCGACTTGCTAAGTTCAACAACTCACTCTTTTCCTTTAATTCTGCATTCATTTGTATAAGAGTTTCTAGAATGATCTCCAGAAAGTTCTCAATAAAGCAGTTCATTTCACCCCTGCTCTTTATGCTGTTTGTGATCTCAAAAGAATCCAAATATTTATTTTTATATTTATTGCATCCTCTTGATAAGGAAAGTGTTGAAATATTACCTAGCACTTCAGATAAATAGATACTGCTAATAAATCTTGAGGTTCTCCCGTTTCCATCATAAAAAGGATGAATATACCCAAAATAATAATGCCCTATAGCAATTTTGATCATCATAGGAACCTCATTATTATCATTCATAAACCGTAATAACTGTTCTGAGGCACTAATAACTGCAGACTCTGGTGTCATTCCTTGATGAACGACCTTGCCTGTACCCGACTTTTTCAATATATAAGTTGTTTCACTTCTAAAAATATTACCATCAGGCAGTTCCTGCTCCTCGATCTCACCATTTGTAATATCATCATATATTTCACGTATATTATAAGGTGTCTTTGGAGGTACGATGTCATTATTCAGAAGACGTATATACGACTTAATCATGCTTTCAAATCTTTTATTTGAACCTCTATTTAGCTGTATTTCTCTAGTACTTCTCGCTATCTCCTCTCGAGTACTTCTTATACCTTCAAGGTCATTTGTGTTGTATAATTCCTCTACTAAGCACTCGTTTATAAATTGTTTCTGTGCAACTGTTGGTAATTCATTAAAGATATTTTCAAATTGGTCAGACACTGCATGGATCTTACTCACAACTTGAAGCATATTATTGGTAGGAACATAATATAGTTCATAGTTATTGGGCTGGTTCATCGGTTTGATATATAAGCCAAAACGGCTAGTCGAATCAAAGTTGAATCTCTCATTGTATTTTATCTGAAAATCAGTTGCATTTTTTTCATGAAATATTTTATAGAGATACCTCATGTCGACACCTCTTTGTTTAATTTTAAAGAATATTTTACATATAAAATAGAGGGTGTCTATATCTAATTATAAAAATATCTATTTTTTTGCAAATAGACTGAATTAATCCTTGTCTATCACTTTAATATTAGCTCCACATTCGCATCTTCCGTTTCCGTTTTTTTTGATCTTCACTATTCTTTTACAGGAAGGACAAGTTACATTCATAAATAAGATCTCCTGTCTATTAAATGTTACTATTTTGGACAGGATAGATATTAAATATTCACTTGCTAGTCTTCCATCGTTTATTTAGATCAAATAAATCCAAACCGTTTCTTCTTATAAAATGGTTCCGCATCCCTGAGATGTTCGGCAGCCCAGCCCTTGCTATCGGTAATATCAAGCAATGATCCGTTCAGATAAGGCGAAGCTGCTTGGGCAATGTCTCTGAACAGCTCTGCCTGACTCCCCTCGAAATCGACGATGAGGAGATAGCTTTGTTCTTCTCCTTTTACCATCCATTTTAAGTAGGCTTTCTTAACGCCCTTCTGCTTCTTCAGACAGGCCTTTAACGAGTGGGAGAGAGGTTCTGGCACCTCACTAGGTTCACCAATCCGCAGCGTTGTTCCTTGAGGAACCTTCACTTCCTCAATTGCCGCGGCAGAAGGTGAATGCTTCGTCTCAACTGGGGCTGCACTTTCGTTCTGAGCTCCATTGTCTATGCTACTCTTTGTCTCGCGATCAGCTTGGCTATCATTTTGTGCTCCTGCTGATGGGTCAATGGTTACATCTGTTGCTGCTTTAATCGGTGCATCTGCTGATGCATCATTTAAAGCTTGTCTCGACACCTCATTCGGCACTGCATCAGATGTTCGATCTGGCGCGTCACTTGTTGCTTCGGTTGGCACATCATCTGTATTACTCTCTTGTACAGCCTCGGTTGGTGCTTCCTTAGAAGCTTCAGCCGAAGCCGAATCAAGCTCCTGTCTGTACGCCTCAATCATCTGTTTGTTTTTCTCATGGATGGGAATCGGAATCCCCCTGCAATTCACGACAATTCCATTCATTCTTGCTGATATCGCCACGATGTCATCGTATGTAGCAATGTTGCTGCTCCACACCTTCTTATCGTAAGCCTTCTCAAACTCTTTCCAATCTGTAAATACCGGCAGCCATTTCGAATCACCCTCGCCGCCCAGTACGGCAAATTGGATTCTTGCACCTTCCTTGATCGTCTTTCTGCCCTGCTCATCTGGCGTAGACGGCACTTTTTCCTCCAGCTGCATCGGGACTAGATACTTGGCACGAATCACTTCATACAGCATCTTGGCCTCAAACTCCTTGGCCAGCTGTTTTGCTCCTTCTCCGCTCCGTCTGGTGCCAATGAATTGAAAGAAGCGAATAATAGCATGCTGCAAATCTGGATTGGTTACAGGAATATTAATCTCGGGTGTATCGCCAAATTCCGGTGGCGGCAGCAGTTCATCCCGATCCAGCAAGGTGTGGTACTGCCCATTATCTACGAGTATTTTTTGCAGCCCAAGCATGTGAAGCTCGCCAAACATCTTCATCAGATCTTCCTTGTTAACCCGCTTCATCTCCAGCATCAGCTGCTGCTGCATGAAATAATCGGCTGCATGCGATGCATATTCCTCTGTTGAGAACATCCAGATGCGATCCTCTGCATCAATGTAAGGGTAATTCGTCTTTTTCTCATAGGCTATGTATAACGCTTCTGCGTCTCTTACTTTCTCGTGCAGCACGTTAATTAACAGACTGATTCTCTCATCCAGCTGCTTCGCTGGAGCTGCCTCTTTTGTCTTGAGGTGTTTACCTGAATGAATGAGAAAGATCAGTTCTTGTATTTCCAGTTCATTGCACTCATCTATTAAAATATAGGGGCTTAGCAAAAACCTTCTTCCTAATTCGTCCTTTCGTTTCTCGTTCATCCCATTCCCTCCGTCTCTGAAGTTGTAGTGAGCTTCCTCATCAAATATCATCTCGGGCTTCATTCGGCTCTGCTGTTTCCCAGCTTCATACAGGGCTCTATACATAATGTAACATAGATTCTACCTTCTCTATCACTTATCCGTACTATTCTTCAACAATAAACCGGCTTTGCACCTATCAGCAAGGGCAAAGCCGGTTTATATGTTCAAGGTTTCTTCATTAGTTCCCTTAAAAAAAAGACTGCTACTTAAGGATCTACCCTTTTCTGTAGCAGTCTTTATTCATTTAGATTATTTCAATTCAGCCAATATTTCTTCAATCTTAGCAAGCTCAGATTCCAAGCCGCCGCCGCTCAGGTACCACAGTGGACCGTCAAGGTAAACGACACGATCGTTCTGGTAAGCGGTTGTTTTCTTGATGATGTCATTTTCCATATCGGCTTCGATATTCGATTCGCCGCCTGTAGCTGCGGTACGGTCGATAACGAACAATACTTCAGGGTTGAATTCCAGGATGGCTTCAAAGCCGAAGTTAGAGCCGTGGGATGAAGATTCGATATCCTCTGTTACTGGCTTGAATCCGTATACTTCATACATATATCCAAAGCGGGATTCGGAGGCGAATCCTGACAGATTGCCTTCATTGTACATTGTCACCAGGGACGTCTCAAAGTTGCCTGCAAGCGTATTGATCTCTTCTAGAGCTGCATCGAATTTCGCAGTGTACTCTTTAGCTTCTGCTTCTTTGCCAAAGATTTTGGCTGCCGTGTCCACAGAAGCAAGGAAAGTGTTCCAGTAGTCATCCTGCTGTGTACCCACGAAGAGGACGGGAGCAATCTCTTTCAGCTCTTCATAGTAAGCAGATTGACGACCAGAGATGAAGATCACGTCTGGCTCAAGCTCTGCGATATCTTCCAACAGCGGGCTCTTGAGTCCGCCTACACTTACGTAGTCATCGGATGCAAATTTTTCAAGGTGAGCTGGCAAAGTGGAGTCTTTAGCAACACCAACGATTCCTTCAACACCCAGTGCATTTAGTGTATCTAAGAAGCCATAGTCGAATACAACGACTTTCTCTGGCATTTTTTCAAAAGTAACATCTTCAAAGTTGATCGTTCCGTTCTCTTCACTTTCAGATGAACCAACCGTAGGAGATACGGTTAGCGGGTATGTAGCCGTTGATTCTACAGCTGTCTCTTCACCAGCTGCTTCATTTCCGCTTGCCGTTGTCTCATTCTCAACGACTGCCGTTTCATTCGTTCCTTCCGCTGTACTACCTTCTTCCGTTGTTCCGCATGCTCCGAGCATCAAAGCGATGGCAAGTATTGCAGAAGTAAATTTCCACTTTTTCATGATCACTAACTCTCCCCTTTTCGTTTCTCTTATTTATAATGATAATCATTATCATATTGTTGATAACGATTCTCATTATATTGCTTTAAAGCATGATAAGTCAAACGTTTTTTACAAAGTTCTCATGATTTCTTATACGAGATTTAATAAATTGTTCAATTTTATTGGTTTATGCTGCCCCCTCCTAAAGCGATCATCTTAAAAAAAGGCTGAGAAATCAGCTGTTTTAGCTGCTCCTCAGCCTATAATCAGGAACTCTATTTCACTTAGGATTGGGCATCAAAATAGACACAAATACGGTTACCATTCTGCTCTTGAACCGGAATCGTCATATCGTAGATATCACGCAGAGCCTCGGTATTAATAATTTCATGTGTCGGCCCGTCCTTCACCAGCTTGCCATCCTTAAGCGCCACAATCCGGTCAGAATACACGGAGGCAAAGTTGATATCATGGAGCACGATAATGACCGTTTTGCCCAGCTCATCAACGAGCTTGCGTAGAATTTTCATAATTTGGACAGAGTGCTTCATATCCAGGTTGTTCAGTGGTTCATCGAGCAAAATATAGTCCGTATCCTGTGCAATGACCATGGCAATAAATGCTCGCTGCTTCTGTCCGCCTGACAATTCATCCAAATACTTGTCCTGCATATCAGCAAGATTCATATATTCAATTGCTTGGTCTACGAACTGCTCATCCTCTGCATTAAGCCGCCCTTTGGAATAAGGGTAACGTCCAAAGGAAACCAGCTCACGCACCGTCAAACGCACATTAATAAAGTTTGACTGCTTCAGTATGGATACCCGCTTTGCGAACTCGCTCGACTTCCACTTCTTCACATCATTTTGGTCGATAAATACTTCCCCTGTATCCGAATCAAGCAAACGGCTGACCATGGACAGCAGGGTAGATTTACCCGCACCATTCGGACCAATGAACGATGTGATCAGCCCTGATTCAATTGTTACTGACACGTCCTCTACAACAGGCTTCTTGCCATATCGCTTCGTTAATCCTTTGATTTCGATCATCTTCCAGCCGCCCTGCTTTCTTTGAGTAATAAGAATATAAAGTAGATTCCACCGACAAAGTTAATGATGACGCTCAGTGTGGTGCGCAGCTCCAGTATATGCTCGACGAGAAATTGTCCGCCGACCAGCGCGATTATACTAATTAGGCTGGCCCCCAGAATTAATATAGAGTGTTTATAGGTCACTATAAATTGATAAGCGAGATTGGCCACAATGAGTCCAAAGAACGTGATTGGGCCGACCAGCGCAGTAGATGTCGCAATCAGCACCGAAGACAGGATCAGCACTCTCATGACCATGCCATCATAGTTAATACCAAGATTGATCGCATTCTCACGGCCCAGTGACATGACGTCGAGCTTGTGCATAATACGATAACCATAAATAAATGCTATGCCCAAGATCACAATAGACACGTACAACAAATCGACCTTAACATTGGTAAAGTTCGCGAAGAGACGACTTTGAAGGCTTAGATACTCTACCGGATCAATCAATACCTGCAAGAAGGTGACGAAGCTTCCGAGCAGTGTGCCCAAGATCATTCCTATTAATAGCAGCAAATAAATGGGATGCTTGTCTGCCCTAAACAGGAACCGGTACAAGATGAGCGCGAATAGAACCATAGCAGCAATCGCCGCGCCAAAATTCAAGTACTTATTCAGCACCCATACCGACATGGAGCCGGCAAAGAAATAAATTAAAGTCTGCACGACCTCATACATAGAATCCAAACCCATAACAGACGGCGTCAGAATCCGATTACGCGTAATCGTCTGGAATACAACGGTTGAATATGCGATAGCGATACCTGTTACAACCATAGCCCCGATGCGGACCATGCGTCTTGGGAAGGCATAATCAAACCCGCCTTTTATATCATAGAAGGCATAGAGCAGAATGCATGCAAGGCCAACAACCCCTAGTAGAATTAACTTTGTGCTATTTTTTTGCATATGCTCTCCCCCTAAACAACATAAATAAGAAGATCGCACTGCCAATTACCGCCACCGTTACGTTAACTGGAATTTCAAAAGGATGAATTACAATGCGCCCCACAATATCACAAGCCAATAGGAATACTACACCAAGTGCTGCGGTATGCGGAATGGTTTTGCGCAGATTATCCCCCAGATACAGTGATACAATGTTAGGAACAATAAGTCCCAGGAACGGTATAACACCAACGGTCAGCACAACAGTTGTAGCAATAATCGCAACTAAGATAAGTCCTATATTCAGCACTGTTTTGTAGCTCAGACCTAGATTCTTGGCAAAATCCTCGCCCATGCCTGCAACCGTAAATTTGTTGGCATATAAGTACGCCAGGATAACAGCCGGAACACTCAGGTACAAGAGCTCATAGCGCCCTGCAATAACAAGGGTGAAGCTGCCCATCAGCCATGAAGAGATATTTTGAAGCAAATCCCCTTCATAAGCGAAGAATGTCGTGATTGAGGATAGAATATTACCATACATAATCCCGATGAGCGGTACGAAGATAACATCCTTAAATTTAATTCGATCCAGAATTCTCATAAATACCAGAGTGCCTGCAAGTGCAAAAACAAAGCAGAAGATGACCTGCCACGTATAGCTTACATTCGCAAAGAAGAGCATTGATATCAAGATGCCCAGCTTCGCTGCATCAAGCGTGCCCGCTGTCGTGGGTGATACAAATTTGTTGCGGCTTAAGGACTGCATAATCAATCCCGCGATACTCATGCCGATGCCTGCCAGTATGATTGCCATTAAGCGGGGTACCCGACTGATAAGGAAAATTTGCATCTTATCCGAATTACCGTTGAACAGGTCAAAGATGTTAATATCAATCGCACCAATAAACAGCGAAACAAAAGACAGGACTACGGCTGCCGCTATTAACATCCATAGTCTCATAAGTATTCCTCATGTTATAAGTATTCTCTTTATGACAATTGATAACGATTATCATTCTGAGTATGGGTCAATTATATTTTAATAACTCTCTTTTATCAAACCATTTTCCATATAAAATTTGATTAGAGCCATTTGATCTATATATGCAAGAGGCCCTGAATCCATACTCGGATCCAAGGCCTCTATCTGATGTTTTATGATAAAACAGACATTTTTAGTGCTGCACAGCAGCAGCTATTACATGCTTCCATTAAGCTTCATGGGAGACGGTTTGATAGACGCCTGCTCGATACTGCCAAGACCTAATATCTTGGACGTTGATGTAGAGATCTCTTGGAGCATCGCACGATTCTCTACCAGCGATACGCCATAGGAAGGAATCATCTCCTTGATCTTTGGCTCCCAGCCCTTCATCTGCTGCGGAAAGCACTTCTCTAATACTTCCAGCATGACATGCACTGCCGTGGAAGCGCCAGGTGATGCCCCAAGCAGCGCAGCAACGGAGCCGTCCGAGGCACTAACAACCTCTGTTCCGAATTGGAGTGTTCCTCTGCCGCCGGTCTCTGTATCCTTGATGACCTGTACACGCTGACCAGCCACCACGATTCCCCAGTCCTCGGTCTTCGCATTCGGAATGAACTCGCGCAGCTCCTCCATCCGCTTCTCATTGGACAGCATAACCTGTTGAATTAAGTATTTGGTAAGAGCCATTTCCTTCACACCTGCCGAGAGCATCGTCAGGATATTGTTCGGTTTGACGGAACCAATCAGATCGAAATAGGAACCCGTCTTTAGAAATTTCGGTGTAAAGCCTGCAAACGGACCAAACAGCAAGGACTTCTTGCCGTCGATGTATCTTGTATCCAGATGCGGAACAGACATTGGTGGGGCTCCAAGCTTAGCTTTGCCGTATACTTTGGCATGATGCTTCTCCACCACTTTAGGGTTGTTACACACCATGAACAGTCCGCTGACCGGAAATCCGCCAATATGCTTGGATTCAGGAATCCCTGTTTTCTGCAGTAACGGTAAGCTTCCTCCGCCACCGCCAATAAAGACGAATTTCGCTGTGTGGTACTCTGTTTTGTTGCTGCTTAAGTTATGAACCTTCACTTGCCATAGTCCGTCGCTAGTTCGTTTTATGTCCTTCACGCTGTGCTTGTAGTGAAGCTCGACATTTTGTCTCTTCAAGTGATCGAACAACATGCGCGTCAAAGCGCCAAAGTTGACATCTGTCCCCGAGTCAATTTTGGTCGCTGCGATCGGTTCATTGGATGTGCGTCCTTCCATAATAAGCGGTACCCATTTCTTTAACTGTACAGGGTCATCGGAGAACTCCATCCCTTGGAATAACGGATGCTGTGAGAGCGCTTTAAAACGATTCTTCAGATAAGATACGTTCTTCTCCCCTTGCACCAGACTCATATGCGGGATGGGCATGATAAATTTCTGCGGATTACGAATTAAGTTGCTTTTGACCAGATAAGACCAGAACTGTTTAGATAGCTGAAATTGTTCGTTGATTTTCGTCGCTTTGCTGATGTCTATAGATCCGTCAGGCTTCTCGGAAGTATAGTTGAGCTCACACAGAGCAGCATGCCCTGTGCCGGCATTGTTCCATTCATTAGAGCTTTCCTCTCCTGCGCTTCCTAGCTTCTCAAACACTTTGATTTTCCATTCAGGTGCCAGCTCTTTGAGTAATGAACCCAAGGTAGCGCTCATGACTCCGGCACCAATCAAGATCACGTCTGTATTCATCCGTATGTCACTCATTGAAACCCTTCCTCATCGCCTATATTTGTAAAAAAAGGGCAGCGCTCTGCTATAAATGTCGCAATCAGCAAGGGCGTCACCTTGGAACTAACATCTTCTACTATTACCATATCATATCCGGTGCCATGTTTTGTAGAATATTCCGTGTTTCTTCTCAGACAATTATAAACGATTAAATTCGGTTTAAAAAGTGTAAACTCCGAGAAATCCGATGGCAGAAACTTAAATATTGCGTCCTCTTTGAACTAAAATCCCTACCTATTAGTAGAATTGTAGTAGATTTTTATTGACAATACGGCAAATGGATTATATGTTTTACGATATTGATAATCATTATCATACATAATATCCTACGCTGGTCACCCATTTAAGGTTAGTAATGCATTAAAAAATATAAATAGATAAAGGACGGGTACGTAAATGAAACAGAACTTTTCTCTGAGAACCATCGTAATATCCGCAATACTAGCCGTTACACTTGTCGGGTGCGGAGCCCAGCAGACCGATTCTACTTCCACGTCAACAGAAGCACCTGCCACTTCTACAACTACGGAAGCACCTCAAACTGAAACACCGGTTACCGAGGATGAAGCATCCGAATATCCGATCACGATCAAGCACGCTTTTGGCGAAACCGTTATTGAGAGTAAGCCGGAGCGTGTAGCTACGGTCCAATGGGCGAACCATGATGTTGTTCTTGCTCTCGGCGTTGTACCTGTTGGATTCTCTGCGGCCAATTACGGCGTTGAGGATGACAGTGGACTGCTGCCTTGGACGGCTGAGAAGCTGAAAGAGCTTGGTGTAGATCAGCCTAATGTATACCAGGATACGGATGGACTGGATTTCGAGGCTATATCCGACTCTGATCCTGATGTCATTCTTGCAGCCTACTCGGGGATCACGCAGGAAGACTATGACCTTCTTAGTCAAATTGCTCCGGTTGTCGCCTATCCGACAGCTCCATGGCTTACAACATGGCGTGAGCAAGTGCAGTATAACGCAACAGGCATGGGCATGAAGGCAGAAGGCGAGCAGCTTATTAAGGATACCGAGAATCTGATTAAAGAAAAAGCAAGTGAACACCCTGAAATGCAAGGCAAAAAAGTCGTCTGGGTTAACTTCTCGGCTGACGATATGTCCAAAATGCATGTGTATACACCTACAGATCCACGCGGCGAGTTCCTGATTGAGCTTGGAATGGAATATCCTGAGAGCGTAACATCACAGATTGAAGACAAAACCAGCTACTCCTTGAGCCTAAGTGCAGAGAATGCTGATGTACTGAACGATGCAGATCTCATTGTTGGATATGGCGGCGAGGACTTGTATGAAGCTGTCAAGGCAGATCCGCTGCTTGGTAAAATTCCTGCCATCGAGAGAGGCTCCGTTGTATTTATCGGTAACGGCACACCTCTTGCGGCTGCCGGCAATCCGAATCCTCTGTCCATCGCTTATACGATTGATGATTACCTGGATCTCATCTCAGAAGCAATCAGCAAGGTCGAATAGTTCTAATTTACTAAACTGACTCACTCCATAAAAATATAAATTCAAAAAGGCAGGGTATGTATTATGAAAGACTCTCAGAAATACTCTATAAAAACAATCGCGGTATCGGCAATACTTGCGATTGCACTTGTGGGCTGCGGAGCCCAGGAGTCCGATTCAACTTCAACTGCGAATGAAGCTCCTGCAAATTCTTCAGCAGCGGAAGCACCTCAGACGGAAACACCGGTAACCGAAGAGGATGCGGATGCTACCCAGTATCCCATCACAATTAAGCATGCTTTTGGCGAAACAACGATTGAGAGCAAGCCTGAACGTGTAGCTACCATCCAATGGGGTAACCATGATGTTGCACTTGCCCTTGGCGTTGTACCTGTTGGCTTCTCTGCAGCGAACTACGGTGTACAAGACGACAGCGGACTGCTGCCTTGGACGAAGGAGAAGCTGGATGAGCTTGGCGTAACGAATCCGAATGTCTATCAGGATACAGACGGACTTGATTTTGAAGCCATCTCTGACTCCGCTCCTGATGTCATTCTCGCTACTTACTCGGGTATTACACAAGAAGATTATGATACGCTGAGCCAAATTGCTCCGGTTATTCCTTATCAAGAGACAGCCTGGGTAACCACTTGGCAGGATCAAGTTCTGTATAACGCAATGGGAATGGGTATGCAGGCAGAAGGCGAGAAGCTCATCGAAGACACAGAGAACCTGATCAAGGAGAAATCATCCGCGTATCCAGATATTCAAGGTAAGACAGCTGCCTTCGTATATATTACTCCAACCGACCTGTCTCAGCTCTCGGTATACGCGCCAGGTGACCCTCGCGGAGACTTCCTGATGGAGCTCGGCATGACGTTCCCGGAAGGACTTGCAAGTCTAGTGTCGGAAGACAGCTTCTATCTGCAGCTAAGTGCAGAGAATGCAGATGCGCTTAAAGATACGGACATCATCGTTACCTATGGAGACGAGAACCTGCTTAGTGCCCTCCAAGCAGATCCACTCCTTGGCAAAGTCCCAGCTATTGAAAGAGGCTCGGTTGTCGTGATCGGAGACAACACACCGCTTGCAGCTGCAGGTAACCCAAATCCACTTTCAATCGCAAGTACGATTGATGAATATTTGGAATTGATCGATGCATCTGCTAAGAAAGTCAATGAATAATCCAGCGACATTAACAGACAAGCCGCAGAATTCGCCCGCACCGAAGCATTTTGTAGTGGTCCTGATTCTTAGCGTGATTGTTCTCGGTATTTGCGTGGTGGCATCACTTGCATTCGGTTCAAGAGTCATCGGACTTAAAGAATTAATGGACGCGTTGTTCCATCCAAGCAGCGAGTCCTATGATGCCAACGTCATTGCGCAGCGAATTACCCGAACCGTGTTCAGTCTCTTATGCGGAGGTGCACTCGGTATTGCCGGTGCCCTCATGCAGGCAGTCACGCGCAATCCGATTGCCGATCCAAGTATTCTCGGTGTAAATACCGGTGCATCCTTGTTTGTTGTTGCCGGAATTGCATTCCTGAACATTGGCTCGCCTAATGAATTTATCGTGATGGCCTGTATCGGCGCGGCGGTTACTGCGATGTTTGTCATGGGGATCGGCTCGCTTGGACGAGGCGGACCCACACCTGTTAAACTCGTGTTAGCGGGGGCGGCTACTAGTGCTGCCCTTTCTTCACTAGTAAGCGCCATTATGATTCCACGCTCGAACGTGATGGATCAGGTTCGCTACTGGCAGGTGGGAAGCGTCGGGGGAGCAAATTGGAGCGATATCGGGATCTTCTTTCCTTTCCTATTAATTAGTTTTCTAATCGCCATATTTACGGCTCCTGCACTGAATGCGCTGGCACTAGGAGATGAAGCAGCAACCGGCCTCGGTGTTCGGACCGGAGTTCTGCGTCTAATTGCGTCATTCGCTGCGGTTATTCTATGTGGTACAGTAACGGCACTTGCGGGGCCGATTGCATTCGTCGGACTTCTGGCGACACATCTAATACGTTTGATGATCGGACCTGACCAGCGTTATCTCATTCCCATGTCTGCGCTGACAGGAGCGATCGTATTAACCGGATCCGACGTGATTGGAAGAATCCTTGGAAGACCCGGAGAGCTTGAAGTAGGTATCGTTACTGCCTTCGTCGGCGCTCCGATTCTAATCATACTAGCGATGAGATCGAAAGTGCGTGCCTTATGATGAATAATACGATCAATTTAATTGTATCCGGCAGACGTCAGCGACGCCGCCAATATGTGCTGGTAACGACAACACTTGCTGCTATTGCTTTTGTGCTGTGCGTCCTGATGCTCTATTTTGGGAATACGATCTATCCGGTGGATGTGATCGCACGAGTATTATCGGGTGAGGATATCAAGGGTGCGACATTCGCGATTGAGACGATCCGTCTGCCGAGGATGCTGGCAGGCTTGTTCGCTGGATTTGCCTTCGGTCTAGCCGGAAGCGTCTTCCAGACCATGCTTCGCAATCCGCTTGCGAATCCGAACGTACTCGGCATTACCTCAGGCTCAAGTGCAGCGGCTGTATACTGTATCCTCATTCTTCATACGAGTGAAGCGGTTATCTTTATTGCCTCTGTCATCGCCGGTCTGGCTACGGTCATGCTTCTCTATCTGTTATCTCATAAAAAGTCCTTCTCATTCGGGCGTTTAATTCTTGTCGGTATTGGTCTTGATGCTATGCTCGGCTCCGTCATATCTTATATGCTGCGGATCAGCTCCGAGCATGACATCGGTTCTGCGTACCGCTGGCTAAGCGGTACACTTAACGGCGCCCAGATGGACGAGCTTCCGCCACTAATCATTACGGTACTTGTATGTACACCGATCGTTGTCTTGTTAGGCAGACATCTGAGCCTGCTAGAGCTTGGCGAGCAGGCAGCTACTTCTCTCGGTATCCATACGGATAGAACGCGAATAGCGCTGATTCTCGGCACCGTCTGTATGATTGCGGTCGCTACCGCCACTACAGGACCGATTGCCTTCGTCGCTTTTCTGGCTGGACCGATTGCCAAAAGACTTGTCGGTGCAGGTTACTCTACTGTCATTCCTGCCGGTCTTGTCGGAGTTATCTTGGTTCTGGCAGCAGATTTAATCGGACAGTTTGCTTTTGAGACTAGATTCCCTGTGGGCGTCATCACTGGAATCCTCGGAGCGCCTTATCTGATCTATCTGCTCATCCGAATGAATCGAAAGGGAGATTTTTAATGAAACCGACTCACGTATTTCAAGCAGATCAATTGGCAGCGGGTTATGAGCAGCGAACGATTATTGAGAATATCAACCTGATCATTCCCAGTAATCAGATTAGTGTCATTATTGGGGCTAATGCCTGCGGTAAATCGACACTGCTCAAAACGCTCGCCAAGCTAATCAAGCCGGAAGCTGGAGAAGTGACCCTGGACGGGAAGTCGATCAGTAAGATTCCTCCTAAGGCTTTGGCGCGTATCCTAGGACTGCTGCCGCAGTCCCCTATCGTCCCTGAAGGAATTTCTGTCGCCGATCTGATCGGCCGGGGCAGATTCCCCCATCAGTCCCTTCTTGGGGGATGGACGAAGAAGGATACTGAAGCTGTAGCAGAAGCGATGGAGATCATGAAGATTACGGAGCTTGCCAACCGCAGCATAGATGAGCTGTCCGGCGGTCAAAGACAACGCGTCTGGATTGCGATGGCACTCGCTCAGCAGACGGACATTCTTTTTCTGGACGAGCCGACAACCTTTCTCGATATCACCTATCAGGTGGAGATCCTGGATCTGCTTACCGATCTTAACCGGAAGCACGGGACAACCATTGTGATGGTTCTTCATGACATCAATCTGTCTGCACGGTATGCGGATTATATCTATGCGATTCGCAAGGGAGAGCTCATCGCTGAGGGACGGCCATCGGAGGTCATTACGAGTGAACTGATCAAGGATGTATTTGAACTGGACTGCACAGTCATTGAAGATCCTGTATCCGGTTCACCATTGATCGTGCCGAAGGGACGATATCATGTGAATGCAGCCTTGACCAGAGAATTCCAAGACGCTTAGAGCTTGTATAAGGATTCGTGTAAGAATTACATACAGAACATACAAAAGGCACCCGCTCGGGTGCCTTCTGTACGTTCTGCATTCTTTTTGCGAAACCTTAGAAGTTGTATTCGGCCGTATTTGAACAGATCGAACATCTAAATTGGAAATGATCTGGATCAAATAAAAGGATGGTGTGTATCCCTCAGGCTACGTTATACTTACTACAAAAATGATCAGAGAACACCTGAGCAAAGGAGTTATTCATGGACCATTATGAGGCAGTAGATAGGGCATTAATTTATATCGAGGAACATCTGCATGAGCATTTGTCCGTGGAATCTGTTGCAGCCTCCTTTAACATATCAAAGTACTACTTCCACAGGCTGTTCTCTGCAATGATGGGCTGTTCGTTAAATCAATACATTCTATCCAGAAGATTGAATGCTTCTGTTACGTTGATACAAAACCATAACATGTCTCTAACGGACATCGCTTATGAGCTCAGCTTTGGTACCCAAGCCTCCTTTACCCGCGCTTTCAAACGACATTACGGCGTAGCTCCCCGCTCTCTGAGGGCAGGAACTCATACGATCTCTCCAACCCCTGTCCCTGCAGTTGTCAAAAGACCCATTAAAAACATCAACGGTGATATCGTTACCGACTTTACCCTCATCGAATTAGATGAAATCCAGCTCAGCGGCATTGCCTTTGAGGTAGATTTAGCCATAGCCGATTATAAAGAGCGAATTCGTGATCATGCGAAGCTATTATTAAGTCAGATTGATGAGAGCATAAATGGCCCCTGCTATGTCATTTACTCTAACTGCCAGCCTAACTCCACCCAGTTCAAGGTTCTGTTCGGAATTCCGTGCGATATTCAAATTCATAAGCCCTTTTATTTTACGGTCAATGTACCTCCGATTTTTTGTGCCCGGTTCAAGTACTTCGGAGACCTGCTTGAGATTGGGAGTGTGCTCGAAACGGATTATGCAAGATTTCTAAAGATCTCCAGACAAGAAGCGGAGCAATCCGATATCGAACTCGTACAAGTATTTGATGACGTCCACAATCTCGATTCAAGTTACCACATCTATGCCCCCATCAAAAAGCTTCCTTCGGATTCAGAATGTTAGACCGGACATAGAGCGCATATCCCAGCCATATTAGGGCCACTCCCATGGGCACTGCCATCATTCGGTCCAGCGGGTGAGGGATGATTGAAGTGGCGACGGTCGCTGCGGCAGCACAAGCAAGCAAAATACCCGCCATGCGCGGCAGAACTCTGGCCCGAAATATGGCGATGCCAAGCAGCAGTCCACCCAGTATATACATGCCGCCCGCTAAACCGGCTAATGCCGGAAAGATTCCGAGATGAGCCGCACTCTCCGTTCCATCAAATATCCCCAACATTCCTTCTACAAATATTCCGGCATCCGTTGTTAGCAGCGGCATAACAAAGGCTTCGATGAAGCTGAAGGCGAATGATATGAGCCAAAATAGACCGAACAGCAGAATACCGATCAGACCAAGCCAACCCGCTTCTTGTACCTGCCTCATGTAAACCCCTGTCATTCCAATTAGGCTGGAGAGAGACATGACAAGGGTTAAGCATGCAACCATGACCCAAGAACTGGAGTTCACAGAAGACAGATCATCTGGCGGGTGAATGAACTGAATGACGATGTATAGAAGCCCTGCCACCACTGCTGATAAGCCCGCCCCACGGAAAATGCCCGCAGCTGTCAGGCCTCGGTTCATTTTCTTTTTGTTGTGCTTATTACTCATGTTTTTTACCTCCATTCGAGTTCTGATGTCGTTAACTATCAACAGCTACAACGTAACACCCTCCGCTTTCTTTTACTTCTCACATCTTGCTGTAATTCAAAAAAGCACCTCTCTCGAGATGCTCTCTTGAACGATAAAACTCAGGATGAGGCTGAAAGGTCACTGTCCCTCAATCACAATGGAAAGTTTGCTTTACATTGCTCGCATTGCACGATATACTCTCTATATGTAAAGCTGACTTTCCATATGGAGGGCGAACACATGAATAACCGTTTAGAAGAAATCCGCAAGCAGCGCGGAATTAAACAAGAGGAATTAGCAGCAGCTCTTGAAGTATCACGACAAACGATCGGTTCACTGGAGAACGGCCGTTATAACCCATCGATTCTGTTAGCGTTCAAGATTGCTCGTTATTTCGGTATGCGTATCGAAGAAATCTTTATTTATGAGGAGGATGAGAAGGCATGAATAAATTGGTTTCGTCTTATATATTTACCGTCTTAGGCATAGGACTGCTCGCAGGCGGTCTGTACTTCATCAAAGCATTTGAAGATCCAGAAGGTATGCTGCGAGCATTGCCTTATATTTGTGTAGGAGTGGGCTGTGTTATTTTTGGTCATGGTATAGGAGAAGTCATCCTCCAACATGCAATGAAGCGGGCACCCGCCGCTGCTAAGCAGCTTGAGATTGACCAGAACGATGAGCGTAATCTGGCGATCGCCAACCGGGCAAAAGCAAAAGCGTACGATATGATGACCTTTGTATTTGGCGCGCTAATCTTAGCATTATCCTTGATGGGTGTAGAGCTGATCGTATTGC
The DNA here is from genome assembly GCF_042684905.1 of Paenibacillus shunpengii. NCBI lineage: Bacteria > Bacillati > Bacillota > Bacilli > Caryophanales > Paenibacillaceae > Paenibacillus > Paenibacillus shunpengii. The sequence goes on from NZ_JBHUMJ010000011.1 coordinate 511,491, forward strand.
TGCTATTGGTGTTTACCTATCTGTTTATCCTTGTCAGTAACAGTTATTACCGTTTCAAGTACTACAAAGAGATGTGATGAAGTCCCGTACCCCTTGCCTCTAACTTAAGGCTTGGATAACAACTGCTTCGCAAGCTTGCGATCATCCTTATCCTTACTTGTTGTTGCAATTGTCTTTATTGCAGCCAGTACGCTCGGCTCTTGCCAGACCGAAGGTGTCCAACATTCTAAGACGCTCAGGGCCGAATATTGAAGCTCCTCCTTATTTGATTCAAGTGCAGCTAGTACCAATGGAAGCCCTGTTCCTTCGTCATCGTATAGCCCTTGAACAATGCACCGCAGACATTTTTCTTGTTCTGTTGAGAGCTCGGCAGCTAATAAATGACGTTCTGCAAAAGCACAGAGATCCATCATATCCTCGCGATGATTTGAATGAATTATGGCTTGGTACACATGTTGATCTGTTGGATTCAAATCAAGCAGCTCAAACAGCTGGGAACGAATGTCCAGCTTGTAGTGCCGGGCAACCTCAATCGCCTCTATATTAATGATTCTCTGCTCAATTGCATCCATGGCAAGCTGCGGCCATTTCGGATTGTTAACCATGGGACGGATCGCTTCCTGAATAGAAAGACGCTCTTGCTGCTTCCACGCATCATCTGATCTGTCTTCCCAGATTTCTTCAGAGCTGAGGAATTCATCTATTTTCATAATTGGATAGAAGTCTGTAAGTGATTCACAGTGGTGACGTGCATGGGAAACGAAGCGAAATAGAGTCGCCGTCTCAAATAAATAATCATCGATGTCATGATCCACCGCTTCATCAAGCAGCGTTTGAATTATACGGCCTGCTCCATTGTAAAGCTCTTTTGATATCTCCTCCTGGTACAGCGCTATTGGGAGATCTCCTTTGACTGCACAGGTGTAGGCCGAATACGCAGCTAAGCTGCCTTCACAGCCTTTTGTCAGCAGCCAATATTTCATGTCCGGTGTGGTGGCTTCCAGCTGTTCAACAGCGGCCACTTTGCCATAGCCCTGAGTCGATTGGGCGAGCGCAAAGATCGTCTGATCCGGTTCTCTGATTCCGTTCTTCAATGCCATGCTGACGTATGCTGTGAATTCAGAATGCAAGCCAATGGTGAATAAGAGGTCCCTGTGTTTCTCACCGTGTATAGTCCCAAGCACTAATACAGCGAACTTCACAACCTCCCGATGCGCTGCATGCTCAAGCAGCCAGAGGGCCTCCTGCTCTACAAGAGCTTCATCCAGCTCGGCTTGCTCTAATCGTTCGATGAACTCTGAAGCGCTGCTTGCCATATGGTCAAACGTAATTTGTTCATAGGTTGCCTTGCGTGTTTTATTCGTCGGATCCGTAAGCTGCTGTTCGAATCGTTCGATGAGCTTCTTATTGTGATATGGATTCGGCACCTCCACGACTCCATAATCAGCATACCCCGCCGCTACGCGCCGATGATTCTCATCATACACGTATTCATCATCAGGCAAATCATCGTTAATGATCGTTCCGTGCATCTGAACTTGTCGCTGTATATAAGGAACGAGCGGCTCTTTATGCTCCCATGGAAGGAAATCCAGCTTATGTGAATTATTCAATACGAGCTTATTGTCTATCTTAATTATGCAGTTAAAGTGTATGAATCCTCCAAGCTTAACTGTAACCTTATGCTTCACTCCATCGTCCGTTAGCAGCGTACCTGATAATCTGGAGTAAGGCATAATATGTGATAACAGATATTTTCGTTGGTTCTTATCCACTGTCATACCATCAATGATGAGCTGTTCTTCTTTTAACTGATGATGGACTTCAATGGAATGCCCTTGATAATCAAGCTTCCACGTATGGTGCACCTCTTTCTCTATGTCTTTCATCGCGTTGTTCATTTCGCGCTTAAATTCCTCTTTAAATCCCATTCGTTACCTTCCTTTGTGTGAATATTAGACAAAAATTCCTATTAATCCATCATACCATGAACCTGTGCCCTGTAGGCTCTGCTGGCTTATACTGTGCTGCAACCTCTCTATAGTCATTTCCTATCAACTTTATTTGATTTATATATTATACCAATCACGGCTCTATTCTTTACAATGGAGTTAAACGTATAAGGGGGAGTTGGAATGGAATTATCCGTGAAGAAGCTTTTTGACGCTGTTGCCCGTGACTATGATCGGGAGAGGAAACACCTTATCCCTTGTTTTGAGGATTTTTATGGGATGGCTCTATCCTTGGTTGAAAGCCGCAGTGACTCTCCAAAGATCCTTGATCTTGGTGCAGGTACCGGGTTATTTTCTAGCATGGTCTATCAGAAATATCCTAACTCGCAGATTACACTGGTGGATTTGAGCGATAAAATGTTGGAGGGCGCGCGTGAGAGATTTCATTCATTAGGCAATATTGAATATGTGGTTGGGGACTATTCGAACCTAACATTCTCTCAGAACTATGACATCGTCATTTCTTCATTATCGATACATCATTTGACTCACACCGCCAAAAGGCAATTATTCTCCACAATACATCAGCTGTTAAATGACGGCGGTATTTTTGTAAATGCAGATCAAGTAGCAGGTAATACTCCGCAAAACGATGAATTGTTCAGACGACGCTGGCTGGAGCGTATTAACGAAAGTGGACTCAGCAAGGAAGCGATTGACGCATCCATAGAGAGAAGAAAGCTGGATATCAATGCAAAATTAGTTGATCAGATCCAGTGGATGGAGCAAGCGGGATTTCAAGATGTAGATTGTATGTATAAGCATTTGGATTTTGCCGTATTTTTCGGAAAAAAATGATTAAAGTTATCTTCCATAGTTGCAAGTGTGGCATAGAGGAGTGTGACTAATCACGCTCCTCTATTCCACTAAGCCGAACAGCATACGGAAGTAACACAAGCTCTATGCTCGACTATGCCATAATCCCCGATTCAATCAGCTTCCAAACTGATTCAAACTCTGCTCTGAAGTCAATCCTCAGCCAATTATCTGCATAAGCCGGTGCGGAGAAATAAGAGAACGCCAGCAAAATAGCCTGCAGCTGCTGAATGTCCTCTATGCCGCTCGCTGCCTTCAGACTGCCCAATAAATCGCCAATGTGCCGTACGAGCACCTTAGGATTCCCATCGATATAAGCCGTATATAGCTTAAACATTTCAGTCTCACGCATATAAGCTTCATATTTCGAATGACTTAATTCCCATAACCAGTCGTGCACGATGTCCTTCGTAGATGAGTACTTGTCCGTATTGAATGGGAACAGCCCCGCCAATTCATGGTCCAGCCAAGATAATGCAAGCTCTGTCCACAGCTCTTCCTTGCCCGAAAAATACTTGTAGATCGCGGCGTGCGTTGTCCCCAGCTCAGATCCGACCTTGGACAGATTCACTTTCTCCATGCCGTTTTCAACGACCATTCGATGTGCGGTTTGTAAAATGAGCTCTCTGCTTAAATTTTTCATAATTGTATTATACAGATTGGCATCAGAGGTTACAACTATTGATTTTTGTAACTTGGCATTGTATGCTTAGTTTGCTCGGTTGTTACAAAATTCAAAAAATGTAACTTGAAAAGGAGAGTCATTGGATGAAGCTTTCTAATCGTACAATTATTGTGACAGGCGGTACTTCCGGTATTGGTCTTGCCTTCGCCTTGGAGTTTATGAATCGCGGCAATACAGTCATTGTCATCGGTCGGAATCAGGCAACCCTCGATCAAGTGACCAGCAAACATAAGGGGCTCATCGGACTGCAAGGTGACGTCTCTAATGCAAACTCCGTTCGTGAAATGGCTGCATTCATACGTGACCGCTACCCAGAAGCCTCGATCTTATTTAACTCAGCTGGTATTATGCGCGCATTCGAATTGATGGACGACAACCTTGATTTGGAGCGAACTACCGCAGAGGTGGATACGAATTTAAACGGGACCATCTGGATGACAGAAGCTTTACTCCCTCAATTGAGCAGGCAGGACGAAGCCATGATTGTCACTGTAAGCTCCGGTCTGTCCTACGTCTCTTCGCCCGCTCATCCGGTCTACTCGGCTACGAAAGCAGGAGTGCATATGTTCACCAATGCACTGCGAATTCAGCTCAAGAAATCTGGAAGAAACGTTCATGTGATGGAGCTTGTCCCGCCTCTCGTTGCGGAAACCAGTCTCCAACCGGATATGCACAGCGGCGGCCCTATTCCCAACATGAGCCTAGATTCACTGGTGAAGCACGGAATCCATGGGATGGAGCAGAATAAAAAGAGGGTCGTCCCGGGATTCTCTAAATTTCTACGCTTTGCCGGCAGATACTTTCCAGATGCTCTTTCAAATGCAATGGCGCGGGGATGAAACAGCCGTACTTCAAATACTCAATCGTCAGCCCTCCTGTGACACAAATACGATTCGCTCTTCCGGTGGAGGTGTTGGCGATCCGCTCATCCCTGAGTTTCAGGACTTTAAAGCCTTAACTAACGGATGCGAGCCGAGTCTCGTACATATCAGTGAAGAAGTTTACGGTTTCCACGTAGATACGATCAATATTCCGATTACCCAGCACATCTCGAACGAGCTTATCGATATGGTACAGCACGTAGCGGCACATGCTGAGGAGCTACAGGAAGCGAGCAGATTCTAGAGAACAGCAAGCTTGCTGTGGAGAATGCAGGGAAGGTCTCTCAGGTCTCCAGTCTAATCCGGGGAATTTCGGAACTAGTGAGAAAATGATAGGCGTCTCTGGGAATTTGATTAAATACTCGGTAGAATAATACCGCTTGGCCTCAAAATAGAACAATACATAGAACAGCGATCCTCCATGGGAGAATCGCTGTTTTTTTATGCCCGATGGAGATCATTCTTTACAAAAAATGTGATAAGCCATAATCAAACGATGATAATCTACAAAGAATTAATTCAGATGAGGTGAACATTCATGAACTATGAGACATACGCTTCCGATCTGCAACGACGATGGAATCAAGATATGAATAATAGACCGGAGGAATGGGTCGTTTCGGAGAGTTTATCAGCCAAAATTACGCAAGAAGGACAACTGAACGATTTTTACGGTGCTACCTCTGTTATCACATTATCTGAATCGGATCGTCAAAAGTGCCGGGTCGCGCAGGAACGGCTGCTTGGCGTGTTGGAGCATCAACTCGTGAAACTCGAGCCTGAAACCTTCCATTTAACGATCCATTCCTTCAGCAATGTCAATAACACACCGGGTGGCAAGCAGGTGATTCAGGAGAAATTAGCTCAGCTGGAAGAAGTCATTGCGGCAGAATTCCGGAGCATAGCCGCACTATACGGAGGGCAGCGTATTCGGATGCGTTCTCTTGGAGTAAGTACCAGCGGCAAAGATGTCATTAGTATTAAATATGTACCCGCATCCAAGGACGATTACGAGATATTAACCGATCTGTACAACCGGATGGAGAAGATCTTTCCAGAATACAGGTCATATGTGCCGCATGTATCGCTGGGTTACTTCAAACTGAAGAAGCTAGAACAGCCAGAAATCGCCTTGTTATATAATACGCTGAAGCGTATGTGCAAGGAGCTAGACTTGGATATCGTTCTGGATGTCGATCGCTTCGTCTATCAGCATCATTTTCATATGAACGACTTTCGGGATGTGATTAGCGTTCAGGAGTATAAGTGACCTGGGACCGGTACGCTTACTTAAATGACTTGCAAGAATTGCTGTCGGAATCAGGGCATCTGCTATATGGATTCTTTCAATTTCAATGCGAAGAAAAAGGCGCCCCATTTGAGCGCCTGTTCAAAAAATCATTTTAATATATCGAGGATGTACGTTACCGAGATTACTCTGGTATATAAGGGAGGTCCAATGCTTTTGGAACGTTGATGACATGTGTTTCCGTATAAGTGAGGATGCCTTCCTCGCCATATTCGCGGCCAACGCCGGATTGTTTGACGCCGCCAAAAGGGAACCTTACATCGAGCCCTTGCACAGCAGCTGTATTGATCATTGTCGTACCTGCTTCGAGCCTGCGTGCGACCCGAATGGCATCTTCTTCTCTTCCCCATACAGAGCTTGTGAGTCCATAGATGCTCTCATTGTGCAATGCAATAACCTGCTCTTCATCGTCAAAAGGCAGGATCGGTACCGTAGGACCGAACTGTTCCTCGACCACAATCGGATCACGATAGTCACAATCGAGCACAAGCGTAGGCTGCAGGTAGTAGCCTTCTTCAATCTGCTTCTGATCGAGAATTTGCCCCAGCGGGATGACTTTCGCTCCGCGTTTGCGCGCATCTTCAACCAGTCCCTCCACATATTGCTTCTGCTTCAGGTTATTGACCGGACCGACCGTCGTATTCGGATCAAATGGATCCCCGATTCGAATCCACCGATTGGCCGCCTCTATATATTTGTCCACGAAGGCATCATAAATCGATCGATGAACATATACACGTTTGGCAATCATGCAGATCTGGCCTGCTGTCAAAAAGTTAGAAACGACAATCCGGCGCATGGCCCGCTCATCGTTAACATCAAAGCCCTCCAGGAAGATCGCCGCATCGTTGCCGCCAAGCTCTAGCGTCATATGCTTAATCGTTTCCGAAGCAGCCTTCATAATATGCTTGGCTGTTTCGGTTCCGCCTGTAAAAGCAATCTTGGCGACAAGAGGGTTCGAGGTCAGTTCAACGCCCACATCGGATTCGCCATGAACGACATTGATCACACCAGCCGGGAATTCACCCGCAATGATCTCTGCCACTTTGGTTGCTGCCAGTGGGGCAAATGGACTTGGCTTCAGTACAATCGTGTTGCCGGCAAGTAAGGCGGGAGCGATCTTAATCGTGGACAGCGCAATGGGATAGTTCCATGGGCTAATCGCCGCCACCACACCAATGGGATCATGGGATATGATCGTTTTACCTGTCTCATGTTCTTTAACTTCTTCCTGCAGAACCGACTTGGCCTGATCACAGGCATATTCCATCCACATCAATGCAACATACATTTCACCATGTGCATCATAAAGCGGCTTGCCATGCTCTCTAGACAGCAATTGGACAATATCATTCTCCGCTGCTCTAATTTTCTCAATGGCCTTGCGCATGCGCGTGATGCGTTCGTCGATGGCACTCTGCTTCCATACTGTAAAAGCCTCTGCTGCCGCTGCAATAGCTTCAGCCGCTTGCTCTTTCGTGGTGACCGGGAAATAGCCGACAATTTCATTGGGGTTTGCCGGATTCTCTTTGGCTGATTGGGAAATGGACTCTACTCGCTGACCCTTAATGAAGTTCTCAACTACAATTGTCTCTTTGTCCGCTTGAATCGTCATGTTCTATCCCTCCGTTGTATGGATCTATGAATTCCAAACTTCGTCGGCAATTTCTTTAACGAAACGAAGTTTACGCCATTGTTGTTCTTCTGTTAGAATATTGCCTTCTTCTGTAGACGAAAAGCCGCATTGCGGGCTCAAACATAGCTGTTCAAGCGGTACATAGGTCGCCGCCTCTGCAATACGCGCTTTAATTTGTTCCTTGTCTTCTAATTCACCTGATTTCGATGTGATTAAGCCGAGTACGACTTTTAAATCTTTACGATTCACATATTTTAATGGCTCGAATCCACCTGAACGCTCGTCGTCGAATTCCAGGAACAGCCCGTCCACGTTTAAGCCTCCAAATATGACTTCAGATGCGTAATCATAACCGCCGGTTGAGAAATAATTGGATTTATAATTACCACGGCAAATATGCATCGTCACCACTAAATCCTCCGGTTTATGAGCCAAAGATTCGTTAATCATCCGCTGCATAATTTTCAGCTCTTCCGCCGGATCCCAGCCTTTTGCACGCAGCTTATCATGACCCGCTTCAGAGAACAGATCTGCCCAGGCTGTATCGTCTAATTGCAAATATCGGCATCCTGCATCATAGAAGGCTTGAATTGCTTTTTGATATGCCGCGATGGTGTCCTGAAGGAACGATTCACGCTCCTTATAAATTTCGTCATTGTATTCAACACGATACAGAAGCATATTCGGACTTGGAATCGTCTGTTTCGCCACTGCATCACCCGCGTGCTTTTTCAAAAACTCGAAATGCTGAATAAACGGATGCGTCGAGAAATCGACTTTACCGACAATGCGAATACCGCCTTTACGAGTTACCATGTTGTGAAATTTCGGTCCCGCTATTTCTTCAAATAACTCTACTCCATCCAAGCCGCCGAGAAAATCAAAATGCCACCAGCTTCTGCGGAACTCGCCGTCCGTTACGGCTGCTATGCCATTCTCCTTCTGCTTCTCAATAATACGGATGATCTCGTTATCTTCTACAGCCGTTAATTGTTCATATGTGATATTGCCCGATTTATATTGCTCACGTGCCTGAGTTAAGTTGGCAGGACGTAAAAAGCTGCCTACATGATCATTACGAAATGGAATCATAGATGTCTCTCCTTCAAATCTTTAATCTATTGAATATATCACGATTAAATAGATTGCATGTTATATGTAAAACGTATGGCTAGCTATAGCTTTTAGTAATAGCCCAATCCTTCCCATTTGGACACCACTGTGCAACAAAAAAGCCGCACCAATGTTGGGCGACTCCTTGGCCATCATTTAGTTTTGAAATTCCGTGAAAATCTGAAAGGTTATGCCGAATTTATCTGTCACATCACCAAAACCAGGACTAAAAGGCTCTTCCTTAAACGGAATATTGACTTGACCGCCTTGCTGCAGTGCATCATAGATTCGTTTCGATTGTTCCACCTCATTTGATGTAATGCAAATGGTTACCCGCTTTCCATCAGCAATAGGCGAACCCCATGGAGCATCGGAAAACATGAGCTCCGATTCACCAACCTGCAGCTTTGCGTGTGCCACAAGGCTCTTGTAATCATCGGTAAACGTACTTGGCATATCCGGCATTTCACCGTACGTAATAAGCGAGAGAACCTTGGCACCGATGGCTTGTTCATAGAACTGGATAGCGTCCTTCGTGTTCCCCTCCAGCGTAATATACGGGGTTAGTTTTGAAGTCATACATACTACCTCCTTGGATTTGGACGATATTCGAACGAACCGCTTAGGATCGCTCCGTGTACGCCTTGAAATTGTCCATGATCGCTTGCCAGCCCGCTTGCTGGAACTCTACCGGATTCGTACTTTCAGGGTCAAACGTTTCCACGACCTTCGTTTCGCTGCCTTGCTCCATAAAGGTGATCTCGACTTGTCTCCCGTCTCCTAACGTATATGAAATCAACTCATGCGTTTTCACTTCATCATATACACCGGCAAAATCAAAACCCATGCTGCCATCCTTCGCTTCCATTCTGGTCAGAAACTTGCCGCCCGTCCGCAAATCATTCTCCGCATTCGGCACATGCCAATCCTCAGAAGCTTGATTCCACTTCATAATGTGTGCCGGCTCCGTCCAGCAGCTCCATACCTTTTCCATTGGCGCTTGAATGACGGCCTGAACCGTTATTTTCGTTCCATTACTTGTTCCCATTTTGAAGACACCTCTTATCGTTTTTTTGTTATTCATTGATATAGACGTCATGGGGCCTCGAAATTCATCGGTCTATTTGCTCAGGAAGCCCAAATCGCGAAAATAATTTGGTATTAATGAAATTTTGGACATGCCGTATTTTCCCATCATGCGCTTCAATGACGTGAATTCCCCAAGGGATCAGGACGGACGCATCAGGACTTGGCATATACTGCGCATAAGCAGGATAGCCGCCGTTTACTGTAACTGGCAGGAAGCGTGAGCCTTCGCAATGACTTCGTGTCAGAGAGAAGAATTTGAACAAATCGTCCTTGCCGCGCACCCACATCGGGAAAGGCGGCATCGACATGCAGCCCTCCTCATGGAATAGCGCGACTAGCGCGTCGACATCGAATTGTTCAAAGGCGTCCACATACCGTGTCAGCAGCTCGCGATCCGGCTGAACCTCCATCCGGCTAAGCTCTTCGGAACGGAGCCGGGTCCGATTCATCGTCTCCCTGGCTCTTTGCAAAGCGCTGTTGACGGCAGCTGGCGATAAACTCAACGCTTCAGCGATCTCTTTAGATGACCAGTCAAATACATCCTTCAGGATAAGTACGGCACGCTGGCGAGGCGGTAAGGTTTGAAGTAGTGCAATGAAGCAGAGCTGTAGAGTGTCTTTGCGAATGAAAGCTTCTTCGGGATTCCCCCCCATATCAGGAGCAATCCATACCCATGAGGAGTCGGGCAACGTTTCGCGGGGTTCAATGATGGAGGCCGCCGGTTCAGAGAGATCAACGGGCAGCGCACGGCGTTTGGCTTGTCTCAGCTTGTCCAGACATAAGTTCGTGGCGATGCGATAAATCCACGTTTTATACGATGATTCCTGCCGAAATGAGTCTCTGCTCTGCCATACACGGATGTATACCTCTTGAACAGCATCGTCTGCATCATCGATGGATCCCAGCATTCTGTAGCAGAACGACGTTAACGCCGGTTTTAAATTTTCTAATACTTGCAGATCCAATGTCATCTCGCTCATAGCAGACTCCTTTTGACAGGTGATATTTTGGATATATTTGGTCATAGTTTAACACAGGAGCGTCTAGCAATCACCCTTCCATTATTGTAAAAAAACTATATAATACGAGAAAGGAAGGTGATCCGCATGCTTATCGAAGAGTTACAAAAGAAGTTAATAGATAAAATCATTCTAGAGGCAAGTCCCGCCTTCGTCATTCTATTTGGTTCTTTCGCTAGAGGCACAACTCATGATGAAAGTGATATCGATCTGGCTTATTTCAGTGACAAGCAGCTATCGCCTTATGAACGTTTTGTACTTGCTTCTGAGCTAGCGGCTATTGCCGACCGAGAGGTTGATTTAGTCGACATTAAACAAGTTGATACCGTGTTCACCATGCAAATTTTTGAGCAGGGCATTCCAATCTATATACATAACGAGAATGAATTTACACGCCAAAAAATACGTGCCTATAGCATGTATGCTACGTTAAGCGAACAGCGCGCTACCATTATTGATGCGATTAAAGAACGAGAAACGGATTCGGCAATGAATGATGTTGTTTTGAATAAGGCGGCGACAATCGAACGTTGTATTAAACGTATTCATGAAGTGTACGAGGGCAACCCTGCAAACCTAACGGACTTTACGAAGCAGGATAGCATCATTCTGAATATTCAACGTGCTTGTGAAGCGAGCATTGCCCTAGCCATGCATATTGTCAGCAATCGTAAGCTGGGCGTGCCAAAAGCGAGTCGTGACGCATTTAAACTGCTGCTAGACGCTGGATTAATTGAAAATGACTTAGCACAGACCATGATGAATATGGTTGGATTCCGAAATATTGCTGTGCATGACTACCAGACGTTAGAGCTTGAGATTTTAGAGGCGATTATAGAGAAGCATGTTGATGATTTTAAAGTTTTTACGAAGGTGATTTTACAGTTGGGGGAATAGTCGTATTCTCCATTCTATAGTTAGACACCAATAGCCACTCAACCCATGAGCAGCTATTTCATATTATTGAAACGAGCTAAACAACTCTCGAAGATAATCTCTACGTCCATGCAAAATACGGTGGATGACTACTGTATCATTTATGATCCGATAGAACACCACATACGGACTCACCACAATACTGCCGCTGGGGTATATTTAATCTTACTCTTTTGCGGCATCGATCTTCCTCCGCATTCTTTCCATTACCTGATCATGATCAAGTAATTCTGAACCCTCTGCAATCTGTTTTTCCGCTACTAACAGCTTAGACTGTAATTTGATGCGAGCCTCCATTCGTCTGAATGTCTCATGGCTCATGACAACTAAATCAGCTTCACCGTTTCGTGTTAATACCACAGGTTCATCAATTTCATGGCAATACTTTGAGAAACCGTCGTAATCTTGTCTAATTGTTGTCGAGGGTTTGATGTTCATTTTTAACAACCCTTTCTAATATCATTATTCTGACAGATAAATCAATTGCATAGATTTGATTTTTTGCTGGATAAATGCTCTGGCTTCAGCGGGGGCTACTATTTCGACTTCATTCCCGAATTGCCAAATCAAGTCCACGTAGAACTTCATCTCCTCTGCCGCTATTTTCATCGTCAAGCTTCCGCTCCCATCTGTATTCTGCTGGATGAAGGGTTGAAACCGAGGATTAGATTCCATCAACCACACCCCCTTATTTGTCATCTTAAGCTCGAGTGTAGACGGTTCCCCATCATCCTGATTAGGTTTATCCAATAATGTCTTCTGGCTGATGTCTGCAAGGCAAGCCATTTGATTGTTGAGCGCAGCGGATAGAATCCGATCAGCTCTAAACTGTCTGATATCCTCCTTAGTGAAACAATATGCCGGACAATACCAATAACCAGAGCTGGCATATAGACCGATCGGCTGAATATCTCTCTCCGATACACCGCTGCTGGATTTGTACTTAATCTTGACTACACTACCAACCATAAGAGCTTTCAGGAGAGTTTGCAGAACTTCCGCTGACATCGATCGATAAGGACTCCAGAACATAATTCTATTTTTTAGCCGGTCGATTTGTTCCCTTACATCGGCAGGCAAGTAGTGATAGAACTTATGAAGGGCGGAGTCCACCCCCTCCCCGAAAGGCAAGGAACCAAAATACTCCATCGACTGGCACGCAAAAAACATCGCAATCGCTTCGCTCTCCGTAAAGCTTATCGGCGGCAGGAGTCTTTCTTGAAGCAGCCTGTAGCCTCCTCCTCTTCCCTGAACAGAATATACCGGCACCCCGAGTTCGCTGAGCTCCAGCAAATCCCTCGTAATCGTTCGTGTGGACAGACCGAATTCATCGGCTAGTTCCTTAACAGTAAAAGAAGGTTTGGCGTTGATCCTCATGATCAACTGAATGAGACGCTGCGACTTCTGCAAAGGGTCCACCTCGTTTCTTATCGTTTATTTTATTGTATCTCATAAATAAGACATAAACTGTCTTATTTTAGTGATACGATAACTTTAAGAAAACAATTTAAACTCAAATCCAATGGAGGTCTGATATTAATGATAGAACATTCGCAAGAAAAAGTAGGGTTCGTTTTCATCAATGGGGCGGGCTTAGAGGGTCTTGTTTGGAGTAAAGTTGTAGAGGAGTTCGAACATCCCTTTTTACTAGCTGAGTATCCTCAGAGGAAAGGTTCCGTGGAATCGAGAAACGGTCTTACTTTGGAGGATTACGTGACGGAAATGAAAAAACAAGTAGATGGATGGGGTCCTCACAAAATCGTAATCGTTGCCCATTCACTTGGGGGCGCGCCTGCTCTTAAACTGGCCTCCTTATTGACCGATCGACTAGCGGGGATTGTCGCTGTAGGTGCAGTAATTCCAAAGCGGGGCGGTTCATTTTTATCCGCTTTACCTTTTCCTCAGCGAGTCATAATGTCTATCATGCTGCGTACCATAGGTACGAAACCTCCGGAGTCTTCCATCCAATCGGGATTGTGCAACGACCTCCCAGCCGATCAAGCTGCGAAAGTCGTAAGAGGATTCATTCCGGAGTCCAGACGCGTCTATTCAGACCGAGTCAACGTGCTCGTTCCAAGTGTACCAAAGCTGTTTGTGAAGCTCACAAAGGATAAAGAGCTTAGTTCTTCGTTACAAGATAAGATGATCTCAAACTTTGCCCCGCAAGCCGTACGGAGCTTGGATACCGGACATTTACCGATGATTAGCAATCCAGAAGGTTTGAGGTCGATTCTCGTAGAGTTTTTATCGAATGAACTGAGGTGCTCGCGGATACCGAAACGCGAATAATTTGAAGCAGGGAAAACTCGCCTGATACGGTTCAACGTATCATAAGAAATTTAAAGGGCACCTTGTGAGGGTGCCTTTTGCCTTAATACGTTGGCTTGGTTTAATTCTTTAGGTTAATCCATTATCATCTCTTTCCTTTAGTGCTTCTTCGATCTCCGATGTTAGAACCGCTAATTTTTCCTTATCCGAAACATTTAACTCGACCTTGCTGCGGTTAAATACCGACAATGCCTTAGCTGCTATTTCGGGACTTTCCTTCGAATGCAGCAAGTCGTAAATAACCGCGAACGACTCGGCAAGCTGTTCGTTATCAAGCGTACGCATTGTGATCGCATCTCCATTGTTGGGTGTGCCGAAATAAAATGTATTACCTGAAGGGTCACAAAGAGTAAACCGCCTGTCCTCTTTTAATTCTCTCACCTTCGAAATGCGGGGAAATCCTGTTCGCGGAACTTTTCCCCATGCGCTTTTCATATTGCTGCAGAACTCCGCATTCAAGCTGTCGACGTCTTCAACCTCGATGAACACCATGCTCGCGTTGGCGCTGGGATCATTTTTTTTACTGCCCCAAAAAAGTAAGTTTATATCCTCGTAGCGTACAGCGGCATACGCATATGGGGATTTATCTTTAGCGGTTATTGTTAAGCCTATGCTTTCATAAAACTCACACTGTTCATCAATGCTCACGCAAGGCAATATCGGAATGACTTTGCTCAAATGATCTCCTCCATTTTCGCCCCGAAAATTGATTTGGGATTTATTCGACTTACACTCCTATCGTACAATATTAATGCAAATGGTAAGGTTTGAATAAATCAGCCTTTATATTATAGGGTATAATTAAATGAAGTAGTCATGTGCTTTAAGGTTGAATTACAAGGGGTTGAAAGTTTGATGAATGGCCGTGATATAGCTAAAAAGTTGAATATCAGCACGAGCGCATTGAAGCATTACGAAGCATGGGGGTTAATTCCTACAGTCGAAAGAGCATCGAATGGTTACCGAATATATACACAGGAGCATGAATCGTATTTCCAATGTATTCGCGCCCTAAAATCAGGATTTGGTATGGATTTGGTCAAGGAAGTCATGCCACGCATCGTCAAGGGGGAGAGACTTGATGCTCTATGGTTAATAAATAAAGCACAAGTGGACCTGCATGCCGAGAAGCTAACGGTTCAAAGAACAGTCGAGATGCTTGATTTAAGAGAGCTTACTGATCTTCCACTCAACCGCAGCAAACCGTTTTTTACGATTGGAGAAGTGGCGAGAGAGGCCAACATATCTGCATCCGCAATTCGACATTGGGAGAAAGAAGGATTAATTAAATCTGAACGGCACCAAGAGAGCGGGTTTCGCATTTATAGCCCGTCCGATGTCCGAAAGATTCTGATCATTCGTACCGTTCAGAGAGTGGTTTATTCCTTGGATGTTGTTCGTGAAGTATTGTCGGATCTTGATAACCATAACGTTGCTCGGGCTAAAGAAATTGCTCTTAAGTCTTTACAATACATTGACCATACACTCGTAGAGCAAGTACGAGGAATTTTTTATTTGCAGAAGCTTTTTGACATTCTTACTAACCGTGCCTCAGCACCGGTAAATTCAAACTAAATTTTGCTCTACTTGTGAGAAGGTTCAGCTTAACGGTCATAACGGCGAAAAGGACATAAAGAGATTATAATAATCATGTATAGAGTGCTTGGGGTCATTTGGCTAGCGATATGTATCTTCCATATGAATAAATAGAGGTGACACACTTGAAAATGAATCGTTCCTCATCCGCATTGGGTGACTTCCTTAAATCGCGCAGAGAACGGCTACAGCCTTCAGAGGCCGGGATTCAGCCGCTGCCCGGACGAAGACGCACTCCGGGGCTTCGAAGAGAAGAAGTCTCTTATCTTGCCCATATGAGCGTGACTTACTATACCTGGCTGGAACAAGGCGAGGAGGTTAATCCTTCGCCGGAAGTGCTGCTAGGTATCAGCAAAGCGCTTCAGCTTGACGAAGACGAGCAGAAGCATCTGTTCGATCTAGCCAATGTAGATTTGGCGAGTATCATCATAGTGCCAAATAACGGGGGGCCGGATACGACAGTTTTGCAGAAAATTGTAGATCAACTGCATTATCCTTCTTTTATCACAGACGAAGGGACGGATATTATCGCCTGGAATCGGGCGGCAGAACTGATCGTAGCCGATTTTGGCAATCTGCCGGACAACGAACGGAATATGATGAACATTATGTTTTTACAGCCGGATTATCGCAGCAGACTGGTAAATTGGGAAGGCTTTGCCCGATACGCTGTAGCCGTTCTGCGAGCAGGCTTTGATCTTTACAAGAACAATCCGTTATATATGGAACGGTTTGAACGCTTGAGGCGGGAAAGCGCCGAGTTCGTACATTTCTGGGAGCTATATGAAATTAAGCAAAAACGCGTAGCCACCGCTTTATTCCGTGTTCCTGGAGCACAGGAGATGGAGTTCAAGCTCCATTCCGCGGGTGTAATCGATAATAACCCGGGACTGCACTGGTGTTTCTTTGTTCCGGTGCCCGGATCAGGTACGGAGGAGAGATTATTACGTTTACTTGAGCAGGACAGGCAGCTACCGTAGACTGTTACTCCCGTTAATAGAATAGACGTGCTGTGGCTAGCACCCTCTAGTTGTTTGTATGATTCAGTGGATGACAACGAATGGAGGGTGTTTAGCATGCAAACTTGGTTCATTACAGGAGCATCAGGAGGATTGGCTTCACGTATAACTCGCCGGTTGCTTGATCGAGGGGACCGTGTAGCCGCAACGGTACGTAGGCCTGGGGTGCTGGATGATCTGCAGGCACAGTATGGCTCACAACTTTGGCAGGCTAATTTAGATCTGACAAACTTTCAAGAGATTGCTGAGGTGGTGGAACGCGCATTTTTAGAACTGGGCACGATCGACGTGTTTGTCAATAATGCAGCCTATGGCTTGTATGGCGCAGTGGAAGAAGCAAGCGACAGGCAAATTGAGCACCAGTTTATGACCAATGTGCTTGGATCCCTACGTGCAGCGCGTGCAGTCCTGCCCTTCTTCCGTAAGCAGGGCGGCGGTCACATGGTACAGATTTCGAGTATGGCGGGTCATTATTCGATTCCGGGTATGGGGCTGTATTGCTCTTCGAAATGGGCGGTCGAAGGAGTCTTTGAAGCACTCGCTAAGGAAGTGGCTCCGTTCAATATTAAGACTACAATAGTGGAGCCCGGCGGAATTCGAACGAATTTCATTACAAGCAACGCCATATTCGGCGAGCGGATGGACGAGTACCGGGATACGGAGGCAGGTCAATTCGTTAGCTTGATGAAGGGGGAACTACCAGGTATAGATATGAGCATGTTTAATCAAATGGTTGTCGGCGATCCAGATAAAATGGCGCAGCATATTATCCGCCGTGTGGATCAGGGAGAGGGTCCGATACGTATGGCGCTGGGCAGTGACGCCTATGAGCAAATCCGGGCAGCCCTTCTAGACAGACTAGCTGCTCTGGAAGCACAGAAAGAGCTGGCTTATTCCACTGATTCAGATGATGTGGTGAAATAATTTTAAGAATTCGACATCCACAGCAACTGATATGCTCCTCTGCAAGTAGCCGGTACTTACAGGGGAGCATAATTAAAAACTTTCCGTTACTTATGATACGGTTCAACATACCCCACCATAGATTTTCCCGCTATTGGCGGTTCGCCTGATGTACCTTCAGCTGCTTCCCTTTAATGGTTGTATTCTTCATCACATTCAGAACGAGTTCACCTTTGCCGTTAAGAATATCCACGTAGGAGGCGTTATCCTCTATTACAATGATCCCAATGTCATCGGCCGATATCCCGTCAATCTTAGCAATGGTGCCTACGAAGTCAACGGCCCGGATCTTCTTTTTCTTACCCCCGTTGAAATAGAGCTTCAGAACCTCCTGATTCCGATGGGCGCTTCGGTCCTTCTTGATCGTCTGCTGATTCGCAAGCTTCGCTTCAAAAGCAGGAAGGGTACGTGCGATGGCCTCTTTGGACGGGGCGTTACGCTTCTCAATCTCGAACCCGATGTATTGCTGGACGCTGGCAACGAACTTGTCTTCAGACGGTGTAGCGAAGGAGATGGCCTTCCCCGATTTCCCGGCTCTTCCCGTACGGCCACTGCGATGGACATAGCTTTCATTCTCTTGCGGAAAATCATAATTGATAACATGGCTGATGTTCTCGATATCAATCCCTCTGGCAGCCACGTCGGTCGCAATCAGGTAGCGGAATTCCCCGCGCTTAAATGCGTTCATCATCTCCGTACGATCATCCTGCTCCATGCCCCCATGGATTCGGCCGCAAGGGTAGCCGTGCTTAGTCAATTCATTAAATACCGTTTCAACCCTGATCTGGGTCCGGCAAAAAATAATGCAGCTATCCGGATTCTCCACAATCGTGATATCCCGCAGCAATTTCAGCTTGTGATCGTCCCTGACGGCGTACAGGGAATGCTCGATTTGGCTCGTCGTTCTGGCTTCGGTCTGTACCTCAATATCCAGCGGATCATTCATATATTTGTGGCATAGCTGCTCCACATCTTTAGGCAACGTCGCCGAGAACAGCATCGTCATCCGCTCCAGCGGCAGCTCACGGATAATCTTCTCCACATGTTCAATGAAACCCATGTTCAGCATCTCATCGGCCTCATCAATGACCAAATAACGAATTTGCTCCAAATCAATCGTCTGCTTCTCGATATGATCAATTAACCGCCCCGGTGTGCCTACAATAACATGATTTCGTTGCTGCAGCTGTACCTTCTGTCTGTGAAAAGGCTGTTTCCCGTATACAGCGGTTGCCTTAATCCGTTTATATCTGCCGATGTTCATTATATCCTGCTTAACCTGATCGGCCAGCTCACGCGTTGGCGTCAAAATAAGGACCTGCGGCCGGTATTCCTGCCATTCCAGCATCTCACAGATCGGAATCCCATAAGCTGCGGTCTTCCCGCTTCCGGTATGGGATTTAACGGTCATATCTTTTTTCCCCAGCGCATAAGGAATGACCTTACGTTGCACCTCCGTCGGCTGCTTATACCCCAGGCTATCCAATGAACGGATAATTTCCTCGCTTAATTCATAACTTTCAAAGCCTTGCTCAACTTGCTCACTCATGAAGTAACCCCTTTATATAAGTAACATGTCCACGCATTTGTCATTTACAGCAGCTTAATCAGCTCTTCCAGCTCATCAAGCAACACTTTGGCAAGTTCAAAATTCGTATCTTTCAAAGCCAATTCAATCTTCATTTCAACGGCCTTCTTCTTTTGTTCCATTTCCAAATAGTCTTTACTGAAGTGGCTCGCATAAATCATCTGTCTGAACTTGCGCATACTCATCTTACGTATTGTCTTATCTTCAATGATTAATACATAATTCATACCATTCACAACGGAATAGAAATCATGTGAAATCATCAGAATCGCGCCTTTATAGTCGATAATGGCTTTCTCTAGTGCGATCTGGGTGTAAATATCTAAATGGCTTGTCGGTTCATCAAGAAGCAGTATGTTGGCTTGACTGGCAGCAACCTTGGCTAGCTGAAGTATATTTTTCTCTCCGCCAGATAACGTTCCGATCTTCTGATCCAGGATTTCACCTTCGAAACCATAGTGTTTAAGATAAGCTCTAATCTCATCATAGGTTTGAAACCCGGCGTCAATGAATTCATGGAGTATGGTATTCGAATCCGTTAACGTTTCGCCTTGAAGCTGAGACAAATAAGCAACTTTAGCATCGGCATTTATTTCAATGGAGTCATGTTGATTTCGAGCGATTTCCCGGAGCAAAGTCGTTTTCCCGGTACCGTTCGCACCGATAATGGCTACTTTATCACCCGATTTGATTTCAAAGTTCACATGATGCAAAAGCAACTCATCAAAGGCAGCACTATAATTCTCCACATTTATGAGAGTGGTGTCTTCCACTATATGATCCAGCTCAAACCGAATCTTTGGTTGCTTGATATCAACAAATGGCGCTTTAATTCTACGTGCTTCCAATCGTTCCTGGAACCGGACTCTGGCCTTTAACGCCCTTCCTCTGGATGCTTCTGAATTATATTCTGTGATCGCTCTAAGATTATCAATAATGACATCATAGCGCTCAATCTCTTCCTGTTCAGCGACTGCGAGCTCCTGCATCTCAATCTTGGTCTGAAGTAAAGAGAAATTGTACTCGATATATCGCCCATCAAACTCCTGGATCTCCGCGTTTTCGAGGTGTAGGATTTTGTTAAAGCAATGGTTCAACAGATACCGGTTATGCGTAACAACGAGCAGCATGCCCTTGTGGGAATTAATGAGTTTCTTAAGTGCGTTCAGGTTTTCAAAATCCAAAAAGACATCCGGCTCATCCATAATTAGCAGTTCCGGGTGATTCAGCATTTCCTTCATCACTTGAATCAGCTTGAATTCCCCGCCGCTCAGGTCGGATACGCTGGAGTCTTTGAGCTTCATCAGGTTGGCCAGATTTAGCTTCTTATTAATGTTACTTTCAAAATCTTCCCCGCCCATGGCTTCAAACGCGTCCAACGCCAATTGATACTTCTCCAGCAGGTCATCCATATCCGAAGAGGTTTCCATCTCTGTACAGATGGATGTGATTTCGTTCTGAATCTTAATGAATTCTTCTCCAATATATTCGAAGACCGTTACTTCTTTTGTGTTGTCTACTTGCGAGAACTGACTGACATGCCCTATTCTGCAATTCGGGTCGATCTCAAGCTTCCCCTCAAACAAATACCTTTCAGGGTCCATCAGGATATCGATCAGCGTAGTTTTGCCGCTACCACTTGTACCTATGAAAGCGCAGTGTTGGCCCTCTTCTAACGTGAACGAAATATTTTTATACAGTTCCTTTTGCGGAAATGAAAAGGATAAGTTATCAACTTTGATCATCGTATTACCTTTCTGGATAGCTAGGATGGTGACTATTGTTGGTGTATGGCGATGGTAAGACAGAACATAAGTCTGAGTCGCCGTTGTTCAGCGTAACACTGTTCCATGGTAAGTTCAATTGGATTGTGGGTTTGGGTCTCTTGAGTGGTTGATTTAGAAGGATTGGTTCATGGATATATGTATAAATTATCTCATAATACATACCGCAAGAGTGTTCATATCCATAAATAAAAGATTAAGGAGGATCACGTTTATGCTCCCAACGTACGAGGAAGTTTCACAGCAAATTGTAGAAACGGAGACCTTGCATCAGCTAGAGAAGAAGGGCTATTTTCCCATGACTCCATTAATGCAAGGGTCTTCTTGTCTTTGGTGAGCTGATTAGCCATTAACCAAGTTCCATTGCTAAGCTCGTGATCTTTTTTAATGTCCTTCGCGCGATAAACTAATAACTTAATTTCGTTATAATTCTTATTGCAATTCATTTTGCTCTACTTGTGGTACGGTTCACCGTAACGTTGGATAGGGTAAACTAAATCAAAAAAGGGTAGAAGGACTTGCGCAGCCTTTTACCCCTAAAAATAATATATACGCCCTTAAGGCTGTTTTGTATGAACTTCAAGCAACTTATAGGATATGCTCTCTTTATCTGTACATGTACTAATCACCTTTTTAGTCTCGATTAATGCATTTACTTCCATTGGAACCTCAAAAGTATAACCATTACGTACTATTGTTTTAATCTGTTCTGATAAATTCCCAGAGTAGTCATTACCGTCATTACCTTCAATGTAGAAAGTGTTCCTTTTCAGATTTATTGCTATTAGTTTTCCTTTTACAATCATTTGGTGATATGTTTCAGAGTTTTCATTGATAAGTTTAATGGCTGAATCTAACTGGTCCTTCGATATTGAGTCGGTTTTACTTTCCGAATTAGGTGACGCCCATTCAAATTTTAAGCTTCCAGAGGTACTTTGAATAGAATTAAGAAACTTCTGGTACCACATGACCGCTCTTGGATTAATTGCCCTTAAACTCTGCTTTAACGTTTCATTGTTCTTACTATTAATTAGAAGGTCAGATAATTGATTCATTGCTTCAGTAGCAGGCGTTACATCAAATATATTCGCTGATTTTTTTGACTTTATTCTAATTCCAAATGAGGATTCAAATAAAGATGTAACGTTCGCTGCATTGTCCTCAATAACAGCTAAAGGAGGCTTTCTCAAGTTAGAATCCCACCTTGGGTCTAATGAATATAAGGTATATTGAATTGATGTTAATGTTTCACCAAGTTTTTGACAACCAAGCTCATAATCTTCCTCTCCACCTTCTATTGCAATATCCAAAATATCCCTACGGCTTTCAAAAGCTTCTTCCAATGTAGGTGACGGCTTTAGTGGAAGTTCCGAGTAGTGAGTAACAGTACTTAAAGGTGCATAGGAATCTTCCTCTGGTAAATATTCATCTGGAATATCATCACTGAATAGGATTTGCGTAGTAGGTTTAAAATCTTCTGTTACAGGAAGATGTACCTCATATAGGTGGTCCTCAGCATTTGTAATTGCATCTCTAATAGATATCCTACCTCTTTTAATCTCTTGAACTCTTGATTTGCTTACTGGTATAAACAACCAATGGTCTGATTCCTCTAGTTCATCGACCAAGAAAGCAAGAAATTCTATTGATTTACTTTTACATGTAAATATACGGGGTCCATCATAATAGAAAAATACATCCAAAATTTTCAGACATCCTAATGGTGTATATAGCTCACCATGCATTATATGTCCTCTCCTATCTTTAATATCTCATTAAAATATGTATGAGGTTCAACACCAATAAATGTCCACCAATTCACATGAGAATTTCCAACTGTTTGACTAGAATCATGAACAAAGACACCAGTATCTGGTGCAATATGTCCGACAGCTACCTTATTCATTTTCTTCATGCCTATGCCAGAAAAAAATTTGTGTGCGACAGGTATGTCGTTAGCACTACTCAAAACAGAAAGAGCAAGATTATCACAGGTAGCAGAAGCGTATTGCTTTCTCCTAACACCAGGTGCTATAAAATCCTTTGCTTTTATTGAGTTCGATGGAACTATTCTATATACTTTCATTTCTTCTTTTATCGCCTTATCAATTGGGGGACAACTCTCTGGAAAATAATTTGGGAACTCCTTCAAATCATTCTCTCCCATTTAAATCACCTCTAAACCGCCTTAATATATCAGAATCATATTCCTTACTTCGATATAACGTTACTTTTTTCCTGCTAAATAAACAAAAAAACCCAGGTCACATGATAATATATAACATGGACCTGGATATCCTTTTAAAGATTTGTATCCTAGTAATCTTCATTTAAATAATGTTCCATTTTCCGTCTAACCTTAGTTCGTAGGTTCTCATGGCCATTCTCAATCTTCGATAATGTCTCAAGACCGATACCTAGTTTCCGAGCAAGCTCCCGCTGTGTTAGGCCTTCAGCTTTACGTTTGACATAGACATCCATGGCTAATGACGATGGTAATTCAAGAACATCACCATCTTCTACTTCCCAATCACCGATTCCTTTATTGAACTTCATATCAAGGTATTCATCAATACCCAAAAGCTGTTGTAACTCTTCCTCTGTTTCGTACAAGAAACCGTTGCATAAATTTGTCTTCATATTATCCAGCATCCTCTTATTAGATTGCAAATACTTGTGATTTTCTATCACATTCCATTTGCTAATAAGATTTCACCCATTAGGCGCTCATAAGTCAATAAAAACTTATGTCAATTAGACATCCATTTTGAATTTCTCATAGCTATTAGCTAACTTATATTCCACACCGTTTTCTAACGCAGCAAAGTGCTTCCGACCACAAGTAATCTTTCCGTCCTCTTTCAATCGAAGATCCTCTTGGTCAGTACTTCCCTTTGTTTCTACTACAAAGAACAAGGTCTCGACGCTTTCTTTTTCAACAAGTACGGCCCAATCGGGATTGTAATTACCAAGTGGCGTATCAATCACGAATGTTCCAGGAAGTTTCACAAATAACTTAACATCATCATCGCTATTTAGCCTTTCAGCAAATGCACGTTCCACATTGGAATCGTATCTAATGTAGTTATAAACTGATTTTTCATTGGATACTTCAACAGCATTAGCTTTCATATACCCAACAAGTTCTTGATGCTCAAACAGTGATTGCTGATAATAGGCATGGTCACCAATTCGCTCATATTTAATTCCATCAATGATTAGCTTCTTCTTTTCTCTGTTAATGATTTTCATGACCGCTTCCATAAATGCCTGAGGATTTTTCTCAAAGTCCTTCAAGCGCTTGGAACCAATTAAGATGTCAACAAGTGTACGTCTTTTAAGATTTGTTTGTTCCTGTAAATAACGAAGTATATCAGGCAAACGTCGTTTCTCTTCTAGTGCTTCATAAACACGCATGGTCTGCCCCTCACCTGAAACACCAGATTGATCCACTTTTAACAGTGCATTTTCTCTTTTAATTTTCCTAGCCTTGAATGGGTCTAGCTTTTGGACTGCATTTATACAATGCTTCTTAAGTGTATCTGAGTCCAAGTCTACTGAATAAGTAGTCTTATATTTTATTTGGTCCCAAAGCTGATTAAATTCATCGCTGAGAAGTACTTCCTTATTCAGAGTAATATTCACTTCGTCTTTCTTATTGAATATTGGCAGCTTCTTGATAGAATTTCTTATGATCCGTTCTATATCATGTTTTATTTCTTTAAATTCATCTGGAACCTCGAAAGTTTCGGCTGCAATAGCTTCCTTTAGCTTGTTTTCTACCTTTCCTTTTTTATCAAGGAATTTTTCCTTAACAAGGAAGGAATACACTTTGGCAGAATATTCATAGCCTAGTTCCTTGGACTCTCCAGTGACCTCATCTGTCAGAGTAATTGTAGAGAAAGATTGTTCTTCAAGGTATCCAAACTTAACACCTGTCTCATCTTCCATTTCCTTCTGAAGTGACTCAGCAAATTGTTGGTAAGATTCATTCGCTATTACTGTAAGGACATTGATATTTTCGTCATACTGTCTTTGTCCATCTTGATTCACAGATAAGCGCAATCCACGACCAATTTTTTGACGCTTAGTGAAAGGGTCCTTGGTTTCAACTAGGGTACATATTTGAAATACGTTTGGATTATCCCAGCCTTCTTTTAGGGCGGAGTGGGAAAAGATAAATCTTAACGGTGTCTCAAAGCTAAGTAATTTTTCCTTTTCTTTCATGATAAGTTCGAATGCTGATTCATCATCTTTATTCGAACGTAGGCTTCCATCCTTCGCAAGTTTACTATCTTTAAATTTTCCACTCTTATCCTGTGAAAAGTATCCGTCGTGGACCTCTTCGGCACTTTGGTTCGAAATGTACTGGTCTTCTTCAAAGAGAGTTCGGTATTTAGGCAGCTTGATAAGGTTTGCATATTCTTCCTCGAAAATTTTGGCATATTTACCTTTTTGCCATGGTTGTCCCTTTGGATACATTCGATAATTTTCGACTTTATCAATAAAGAAAAGTGTAAGGACTTTAATACCCTGATGAACAAGCCTCTTTTCCTTATCTAAATGAGTACGAATTGCTTCCCTTATTTGATATCTCTTTAGTAGGTCACCATCAATACCACCAATTGATTCACCAAGCTTCAACGTCTTCCCATTTTCAAATTCAACCATTTCGTTTCCAGGATAGCAGTCGATTCCTTCAACGATATAACCTCGGTAGAGTTCCCGCTCCCCAGATAATAGAAATAAGTTGTTCTTACCGTTAGGGTTTATTTCCTTTTTGACTCTTGTAACAGTACCATTTTTCTTTTTCTCATCAATTTCAACAGTGGCCTTATATCCATTTTTGTTCGATACACTAATGAGCTTAATATACGGATCGTTAAAGTCGTCATCTGAATTGACAGATAACACCTCAATTTTCTTAACAAGCTTTTGCTCATATGCATCAACAGGGTCTAGCTTGTACATTAGATTGTATGTGTCCCTATGTGTAGCAGAATAGCGTAGCTTACAAAGTGGGTTTAATGATGCGATTGCTTCCTTCGCTTTATCCGTGTTATCTACACTTTGTGGCTCGTCAATAATAACAATAGGATTTGTTTCTTGTATAAATTGGATAGGCCTTTTGCCATTCATCGTGTCCCTTTCACGGTGAATTAGATTAGCCTTGTTTTCCTTTTTAGGGTCATCAAAGCTTTTCTTAAACGCATCGATATTAATAATCATCACTTCAATATTTGTGCTTGTTGCATATTCACGAACTTGTTCTAGCTTAGAAGAATCGTATTTAAAGTAATGACAATGTTGTCCAGGGTATTCCTTAGCGAAATGTTCCTCTGTCATTTGCAAGGACTTGAATACCCCTTCTCTAATGGCAACACTTGGTACAACAATAACAAATTTGGAAAATCCATACCTTTTATTTAATTCAAAAATACTTCTTGTGTAGACGTATGTTTTCCCAGTACCTGTTTCCATTTCAACCGTAAAGTTCCAGTCTTGAATACTTGTACTCTTCTTTAAATGGTTCCTCATTTGAATCTTTTGCACATTCTCAAGGACTTCAGCTTCAGATAGCTCTAGCTTGTTTCCAATACCAAGTTCCGTAATTTCTTGTCCAACAATTTCTCCCATACTGACGGTAAAGTTCGATACTTTAACCGTTTGACCCTCAAAGATATCAGTGATGGATTGAATGGCATCAAGCTGATATTGTTGTTCATCAAACTTAATTTTCAATGTTCCATACCTCCTTATATCACTCGAACATCTTCAACGCCAAAACGTTTTAGTATTTGCTGCGCATTTGTACGTACAGTATCATCTTTGAATCCCTCATCATAAAAAACAATTCGTGCTGGCCGTTGTTTTGCCATTTCTTCAATTTGATTCAAGGTTAATTCTCGTTCTAGACATATAAGCAGATATCCCAAACCAACAGAGAAAACTGTCTGCCCAGCTATACTTACTTCTTCGATTGGTACTGACAAATCAATTCCATATTTAAGAAGGATTTCGTATACCACATCTTCCTTGGTACGTCCTTCTTTAAGTGGTTCAATAAAATCTAATAAACTCTTTTCTACATCAATGGATTCTTCGTCCCATTTTTTTAGGTTTGTTTCATCTAGCTTAAATACCCTAAATCCAGCATCTATTTTTGCTGCCGTACCATTTTCTTCATCTATTTTTGCTTTTGCAAGAACTATACGTTTTTTACCTACATCACAGAGATTCTTATAACCTAATTTATATACCTGAGATTTTTCATCAGTTTTTTCTGGTAATTGAACCATAATAAATCTTCTATTTTCACCACTATTGGCGTTAATATCCATAATGGCATGTGCTGTACTTGATGACCCAGCAAAAAAGTCTAGTACTAGATCATTTTCATTTGTAGATATTTCAACTAATGTCTTTATCATGTTAACTGGCTTACTATAATCGAAGACTTTTCCATTAAATAGTTCTTCCAATTTTTTTGAGGCTTGAGTACTGGAATATCCCTCTAATACTGACAGAGGACGTTGGGTTCTCTCAATCGGTTTGTCATTATTATCCACTTTTAAGTATTGCTTACTATATACTTGCCAGTTTCCGTCCTTATCCTTCTTGAATTCAATAAATCCATTTTCTAATCCCCATTCAACCTTTTCCTTTGACCATCTCCAGCAAGCCCGTTTTTCATTTATTGCTGGATATAGCTCTTCACCCTCTGGAGAAATTATTGGATAATCAAGTGAAGAAGAATACTGTATACTTGCCTGGTTTAGTTTTTGGAGATAATACGGTCCCCTTCTTTTTTCATACTCGTCAGATTGGGTGTATCTATCCAAGTTTGAAATCTCTACCCCTTTTATTTCTAGATTATCGATACTTTTTGCATAACAAAGGATATACTCATGTTTAATTCGGAAGAACTTACTATCTGAGCCCCCTCCGCCTTCTTTGTTATACCAAATAATATTTGAGACAAAATTCTGCTCTCCATATATTTCATCACATATTTTTTTCAGGTTTGTATACTCGTTATCATCGATACTTATAAAAATAACACCATCATCTGTTAAAAAGTTTCTCGCTATTTTTAGACGAGGGTACATCATATTTAACCAATCCGTATGAAATCGACCATTTGTTTCCGCATTAGACTTCATGTTTTCATCTAATTGTTCAGTATAGCTTTTTACATTGTCATGAAAATCATCTTTGTAAACGAAATCCTTTCCAGTATTATATGGTGGATCAATATAGATCATCTTCACTTTATTTCGATATGAATTTTGAAGAATTCGGAGTACTTCAAGATTATCCCCTTCTACATAAAGGTTCTGTGTTGTATCCCAATTCACACTTTCTTCTATACTAGGACGTAAAGTCCCTGTTGTCTGCTTTTGAGCAAGTTGAATTGCTTCTGTTTTCCCATTCCAATTAAATTCATATCGTTCCTTTTCTTTTTCTACATGTTCACCTAAAGCAATACGTAATTTATCAATATCAATCTTTTTTTCTGTGAGTACCTCTGGGAATAACTCCTTTATCTTTTCAATATTGTCTTGTACAACATTGAATGTTTTTCCTTCTAATTTCTGCAATTAACACAACTCCTTTATTTGTTGTAATTGGATGTTGATTTGTTGTTCTTGACGTTTTATCTTCATATGAAACTCCATCTTAGCTCCGAAATCAAGTTGTCCTTTTTGCTCATGCTGCAATTGTCCAACTTCTCTCTGATTTTCCTGAACCTTGTCCATAATGTAGACTACTTTTTCACGGTTTTCTATACTCACAGGTATTGAACCTACAAGTGAAATAAGCTTTTCGCATTTTAACCATTGGTGAACATCATTATAAATACAATATAGATTTTCAAAGGATAAATTTGAAATGGTTAATGCGTTTAGTAGTTTGGTATACGCTCCATCTTCCGCCTTTGATTCAAACCAATTAGTAATAGTTGGGTGTTCAACAACTACTTTAGTATTGTCATTCCTATTAATCCTTTTATGACAAGTACTCATAAGTATCTCCCCATCAGACGATTCCATGATTAATACTAAAGGATTAGGAATAGACTTATGAACAGCACTAATAATTCGATTAATGTTTTTCTTTTCTCGAAGCTGAACATAAATCCAAACTACTTCTGCATAATGGTAATCGTCAGTTTGGAAAACTGGGATATTCATACTCTGCTGATTCATAACACTTAACAAATATATTCCTTCTATTTGGGAAGTGAAAATTTCCTTTTCAGAGGTTGAAAGGTCCGCTTGTGTAAAAAAGGCTTTCTTCGGTATCTTACGATTAAGCACCGTACGAGAAGGGAACTCTAATCGCTGAATAAACCATTCTCTCATTCTCATCACCTACTTTATCACTAGAAATGATATCAACTCAAAGTCATCCGAAGTTGTATTAGTATCCTGTAATAGACTTGAATTCCCAAGACTGAACAATGATTCCATTCCTTGCTCTTCGACGATACCAAGAACAAACCCTACTGCTTTGTCCAGAAGGTACTTATAAGCAGACATGTCTGCCAAGTCCTCCGTTTCAATATTGAATTGATGTATTAATTCATTAAATACATCTGTTTGTCCGTGAGCAACTTTACGATAGAGGTCTAGTATCTGTTTTGTTTTTAAATGTCCAAGTTGTACCTCTCCAGCCATGTTCATATAAACAAGGTAGTATGGATATAAAGCACTTGTTTCTTTCACCTTTGCTTCTGCATTGCGCTGCTTAATACAGAATATTACTCCTTGTTCCGTGTCTGATGAAGGTGCCAAACTAATGGCTGTTATAGCATGTAACCCAAGTGGAGCCGTCTCAATTTTCTTCTTGTTTGTATTCATATTCATATAATCAAGTAAATCCATTTTAAAATCATTTAGAGTTAAATCAGTGATAGAGATTCCTCCTGAGATATCCTCTAAGTCGACAACCTCTTCTTGTAGCTGCTTCAATTGCTTTTTACGATATTCCAGGTCATTCATTTGCTTTTTTTCATCATATTCAATTACATTTTCTTCCCCAGTTGCTGAAATATCAAGTAGTACCATTCTCCCGCTAACACGAGCTTCTAAATTAATGTACTCATCTAGGTCCATATTGGGCCAAAAGTTCACAAGTTGAATAACATCATTCTTGGAGCCTAGTCGGTCAATACGACCAAATCTCTGTATAATTCGAACTGGATTCCAGTGGATATCATAATTGATTAAATAATCACAGTCTTGCAGGTTTTGCCCTTCTGAAATACAGTCTGTTGCAATCAATATATCAATTTCATCCTGTATGCTAGAGTCAATTTTACTTCGCTCCTTTGATACTGGAGAAAAGTTGGTTAAGATAGAATTTAAATCTTTCTGTATTCCTTTTAAAGTAGTTTGGTTACCTCCAGACCCTGTTACAAGTGCCGTATTAATACCATGATTATTCTGTACCCATTTCGATATTTCTTCATACAAATAACTTGCTGTGTCTGCAAAAGCCGTAAAGATGATGATCTTCTTGTTGTCGCCATTGATTGGACGACGGAGCTTTTGTTCTATCATAAATTTTAGCTTATTCAATTTAGCATCACGTGGAGCCCGTACCTTTGCTGATTCGATTAGTAACTTCTCCAGTTTGTCCCTATCATCTTGTAAATCCTGCTTCCATTTAATACGGTCAATATCTTGAAGTAGTACTTTAACTTTCGAACCTATTAACATGTTTTCAATATCGTCATCATCAATATCGATCTCGTTTATATTAATGTCTGCATTAGAATATTGCTGAATATTATCAAGCTTAACCAATAAGTCATCAATTTTTCTTAAAAGAGAAGCTACTGTCATACCAAATGAATGAATAGAGCTTTCCATCCTTTTTAGTAGGTTTACCCTCATTAAGTGAACAAGGCTGCGTTCACGGTCAATTTGCTTGAATACCGAGCCGCCCTTTACTTTCTTATCATATTTACGGCTATACTCCTCTTGTTTTTCAGGCATTACATACTTTAATGGTGAATATGCACTTAAATTCAATCTATTAATGAGCTTATTTACTTCCTTTATTTCAGGGAACTCGTTGTATTCATCGATATCGGCATGAACATTACTTGGCTTTAATCGTTCTGGAAACTTCCCAATTTCAGACATGTTGTAGTATTTTTCTATATGCTTTCTTGAACGAGCTATTGTTACTGCATCCAGTAATTTGAAATAGTCAAAGTTCAACATTTCAAGGAGAGTATCGGATTTACGCTCCTCATCTTCTAATTTAAGCCATTTATTGAAAGAAAGCTGTGCTTTTCTCAGCGTCTGTTCAATACTTTCAATTCCTGCCGCTTCCAAAGCCTCATCTTTGGCTTCCGTAATAAAGGCTACTTGGTTCTTTAAGTCGTTCATTTTGTTATTTACAGGCGTTGCTGAAAGCATAAGGACTTTTGTCTTCACACCCGCTTTAATGATTTGATTCATTAATCTTGAATAACGAGTTTCCCTGTCATTTCTAGCTTCATTATTTCTAAAATTATGTGATTCATCAATAACAACTAGGTCATAGTTACTCCAATTTACAGTAGCTAAATTAATATCCCCTGAGAAACCACCTGTACGACTCAAGTCTGTATGATTTAATACGTCATAATTAAAGCGATCAGAAGAAAGGACATTTCTCTTGTCATTTTGAGTGTAGATAAGCCAGTTCTCTCTTAATTTTTTGGGACATAAAACTAACACTCGGTCATTTCTTAATTCGTAGTACTTAATGACTGCAAGTGCTTCAAACGTTTTCCCCAAACCTACACTATCAGCAATAATACATCCGTTATGCTTTTCCAGTTTATCGATAGCACCAAGCACGCCATCTTTCTGGAATTTGTAAAGCTTGTTCCATATCGCAGTGTCTTTAAAACCTGTTTTTGATTTAACAATCATATCCTCATCGAATTCTTCTAGGTAATCACTAAAAATATTATATAGTGTGACGTAGTATAGAAACTCTGGGGAATGATTCTCATAAATAGCTGCTATTCTTTCTAATACTTCTTCTTTTACTTCTTCAGCAATGGCTTCATTTTTCCATACATCATTAAACCATTGTATATATTGCTGCGTTAATAAGGGCTCATTAATAAATGTATTCATTTGTAAATCAGGTGAATAGGTATAACCCAATCCGCTACTTGTGAAATCCGAACTACCCTGTGTAGCAACTGATGAACCATCTTTATTTTCTATATGAAACATTCGAGTTTGCGTCAAAGGTGACGTTAGTGACTTCATCTTCACTTTTGAGCTTATCCAGTCAGCACATTCTTTTGCAATTTTTGCCTGTGTCAGCTCATTTCGCATCTTAATTTCAAGCTCTGATCCTGACAACCTCTTCTCACGGTCAGACTTGTCCAAGTCCATATGACCCTTCGAATGTTTCTCTGAAGTAAAGGTAGGGTCAATAAACAAAAACCGTACTTCATCAACCTTCATCAATTCCTTTTTCAAAGCTTCAAATGCATATATCGTAAAGTAGGATGACATGATTGCTACCTTTGCATCTTTTTTAAAATAAGGCTTCAAAGCGTCTCCTACAATTCCAGACTTTTTATTATCTAACATTTTTCCTAGCATTCTAGCACCCCCAAAAGACAAACATATAACTATTGTACTACTTTCATTCTACAAGACTTTTCGTTAACGATAAATCTATTTTACA
Organism: Paenibacillus shunpengii; assembly: GCF_042684905.1. Taxonomy (NCBI): domain Bacteria; kingdom Bacillati; phylum Bacillota; class Bacilli; order Caryophanales; family Paenibacillaceae; genus Paenibacillus; species Paenibacillus shunpengii. The sequence continues at coordinate 543,974 of NZ_JBHUMJ010000011.1, forward strand.
AAATTAGTAATTACACATTTTAGCAACCTTCAATATGGAAGAAAATGTAACCCATATAGTGCCAAAAATATTGAAAATTTTTGACCCCAGGTAATGTTAGGCATGAAAGGTTTAGGTGATGTTCAGTGCCCACCCATGCCTTATTAAAATGAAAGGAGGTGATACAAATGGAAAAGCAGCATAAAAGCACGGTAAAGTCTTTGATTGCTAAGAATGGCTATTGGACTGGCTTCCTAGTAGCAAGTAAAGTGAATCCAGCTAATATCGAGGGATGCTGGAACTTGGGATTTAAGGTAACTGTTTCTACGATAGAAGACCTTGAAAAAACGGTTGAAAGGTTTGCTTATTACAACTGTAACAGTGAATTAGGTAATCGTGTATCCTTCTATGAGAAATAGGAAGCATGGGTAAGTATGTGAAAATTGATAAAAGGAGTGAACAAGTATGGTCGCAGAAAACAATGTAATTCGGAATGTTATACCCATAAGGGAAAGAAATGTAAAAGAAAATCTTGTTCCAAGTCTAGCTATCTCTTTAGTCGATGCTAAGGAGAGAATTGATTTATTACAACAATTTGTAAAGGAAATGATGATTGAAGGCCTCGATTATGGAATTATTGATGGTTTTCAAAAACCAACCTTGCTAAAACCTGGGGCAGAGAAGCTTTGTGACATTTTCGGCTTTTCCAAGCATGTGAATATCGTTAATCGTATTGAAAACTGGGAGAAAGGAATATTTGCTTATGAAGTGAAAGTAACTCTTGTTAGCAAGGAAACTGGTTATACGGAAGCAGAAGGTATTGGTGCCTGCAACAATAAGGAAAAAGCATTTGTGGATCAAGACCCATTTAGCATTATAAATACACTTTTGAAGATGGCGAAGAAGAGAGCACTAATTGATGCTATATTAAGTGCTACAAGGTCCAGTGGCTTATTCACACAGGACATTGAGGATTTACCTAAGTATTCGCCAAAAATTAAAGGAGGTGATGAACCAGCCACGGACAGGCAGCTAAAGATGTTATTTAGGACTGTATCAAAGCATGGAATACACCCTGACACAGCAAAGGAAATGATGAAAATGATGTATCAAGTCGACCACAGTACAAAGCTAACCAAACAACAAGCATCATCTTTTATCCAAGACCTACTATTGCTGAAAACTAATTCTTAAAGGAGGTGAAAAGCTATTGAAGTCGGTCAATAGCGTGGGAACATGAGGCTCTTAGAGTGCAGCAAGCATTCGAGAGCTATTTGTGTGCATAAAAAAAGATGAGCCGCTGGAACGGACTCATCAGTAAAAAAAGAATAACTATCTATTATCATACTGAAAAAAAGTAAATGAATCAATGGGAGAGACGTACATTCGTCTCTCCTTTTTTATTTCAACTTAATGGAGGAATTACTAATGAAAACATTTGATAAATTAACTTTTAAACAATTATTATCTACTACTATCCGTGAAAAGGATGACAGCTATATTGTTAGTGAGATTTTCAACCGTTTCTTAACCATTCAGGAATTATTGGATGTTACTGAGGAAGAACTTCTATCAATCAAAGGTATTGGTAAAGTTAAAGCACAACAGATCATCGCAGCATTAAAGTTAGCAAGGTTAAATCCTAGTACAGCAGAAGAACGATTCACTATTAGAAGCCCACAAGATGCTTATGATTATCTTAAAGATATGCAGTACTTAAATCGGGAAGAATTTGTTTGCTTGGGACTCAACACTAAGAATGAAATTATTTTTAGAGAAACCATTTTCACAGGTTCATTGAATGCTAGTATTGTCCATCCAAGGGAAACATTCCTACCATTAATTAAAAGATGCTGCGCTAGTGCTATTGTAGCTCATAATCACCCATCAGGGCAGCCACAGCCTTCAAGGGAAGACATAGAGGTGACTAAGCGCCTTGCAGAGGTAGGGAAAATAGTGGGAATAGAAGTTCTTGACCACCTTATCATTGGAGCCGAGAAATATATCAGCTTAAAAGAAAAGGGATACCTATAAGAAGTGCTGGGGGGACTACCTGAATGGGTTTGTCCCTTCTATGTTTATCTCAGTGTAAGAAAATAGCCAAAATCATACACCCAATTACTTGATAAACCTGAGATAGTGCCCTTTTCTCTGCTATCTCTTTTTTATATAAAAAAATCATACACTCATTTTATCGATTTTACTGATTTGAAAGGAGTCGGGGAAAAAATGACTACAAAAGCAGAGGTTTATGATGTTCAACCCATTAGAAGCAAAGAAAAATTAGAAGACATGAAATGGGGCTTAAAGAAATGGTGTGGCCAACGGGATTATATTCTCTTTCTTATCGGCATCAATACAGGCCTAAGGGTTGGCGACTTAGTGAAACTCAAAATAAAGCAGGTAAAGGGAAAGAAGAAAATTACTGTCAAAGAAGGAAAGACCAAAAAACCAAGATTGATACACCTTACAAATATTTATGATGAAATACAAACCTATATAAAAACACTGGAAGCTACAGAATGGCTATTCCCAAGCCGTCAAGGAAACAGTCATATCACTACTACACAGGCATACAGACAACTTGTAAAGGCTGGCAAAATGGTTGATATGGAGGATGGCATCGGAACCCATACAATGCGTAAAACATTCGGTTACTGGTTTTATAAACAGACGAAGGACATTGCTAAGCTGCAAGAAATCCTGAATCACTCAAAGCCAGAAATCACAAAGCGGTATATCGGCATTACCGCCGAGGAAATCGAAGATAGCTTAAATGAATTTGTATTATAGGAGGACGAAGCATGAAAACAATAGCAATCGACATCAAACATTCAGTTTTTGAAAATGATACTGAAGCAATCATGTATATTACAAAGGATATTTACAGTGACAGTTATATTGTAGCCGTACCAGTTATTACGTTTTCATGGGAAGTCGCAGACGAAAGAGACCTCGATTATTTACTATGGTTTAATCTTTTCGGAGAAAGAGACAAAAGAGAACGATTAGCCACAGCTATAAAGAAAGGTATCACAGAATTTGAACAAGGTGGTGATATAATATGCAATCACTTGCCGAAATAAACCAAGCATATGAGGAAATTATTCGTGGGATAGCAAAAGAGCCATTTAGAAGCCGTTCTTTAGCTGATTTAATGGATGAAATGGAATGGACATACAAGGTACCAATTTTGAGAAACGAATCATGGGAAGGCCAAAATAGGTCGATTATAGCCCTGTATAGGAAAATAAGCCTCAGCAGGGAATTATAAGAGATAATTTACTCTCCCTGTTCACTTAAAAGACTCAAGTCCCAGGGACAAAACAGATACCCGAATGGCCAAAGTTTAGGGGCTAGCAGTTTTGTTAGCCCTTTTATATTATCAGAACAAATGTTCCGTTATTTATTGTGGTTACACCTGCTTACATAAAATTTCTTTCAATATTACTCCTAAACCCTTATATTATAGGCCTTTTTTGCTAAACACCACTTTATTTCCAAATGATTGCAGATCCGCCATTCAGGGTGGGAGCTACACCTTAAAAAGATAAATTCTTCTTATAATCTATTAAGTATATCCTTTTGGATTATCAACTAAATATAAATGAGAGGCTTTGGTAGGTTCCATATCTACTACCGTATCATGGACAAATCCGTTGTTCTTCTCAAGATAAATGCAATCCAGTAGTATAGCAATGGCATCCCGCTTAACCTCTTCGGGTAAATACCCCTGTACTTCTACATCCTCTATCTCTTCTCCTCGGACAATCATTTTGGCAACATAGACCACCTTAGCTTCCTCTCGGGAATAAGGCTCCTCACTTGCTACTCTTACTGAGTATATTCCTTTCTGTTTGTCGATATAGTCATATTTGAATGAGTTTGGCATTATGTAGTCCTCCTTTTGGAATCTTATATCTTTTAGTACGACCCCTTTATACGAGCTGTATGAAGAGGACCGCCGCTAACCTTTCATGTTTAACTGTCTCATATTTAGGAGCTTGTTCTTGAATACTGAGTCTTGCTATGACTGTCCAGTAGCTGGTATTTTAGGTGCGGCCAATCTTTCAATTTGCTATCTGCTTGTAGGTAAGTGGCTGATATAATAGCTCGCTGCTTAAGTGAGCGTATTTAAAGTTATATTTCCTGTTTCATGGGAAACGGCTCTGAGTGCACACTACTCCCTGTGCAAATATATAGGTAAATCTACATCTACACAAAGAGTAGTCTTTGATAAACATTTTCCCGTTCCTTCTTAATAGGGTATCCGTATCATCGTGTTCATACTGACCATCTTTCTATATCTCCTACAATAGTTGTAAAGAATTATAGAAAGATAACCGCTTACCAGGTACTTCATGCGCCCCACCTGCTTCACCAACTTTTTCTTGCTGGATCTCTGCGTTTCTCCGCTCGCTTCATCTCTCCACTTATAATGAAGAAACTGAACCCCCGCAACTTCTTTTTTGTACGCTTACTACAGAGGCATCGTTGCATTTATCCTCCTGACGTTTCAGACACAAGTATGAAATTATGTCTGCACCGAATGAACTTTCCGACATTGGCTTCATTTCACCTTACCAGTTTTTTGAATACGCTGGTGTCAGGTCATTCCAGCTACACTTTATCCTCTTAATTCTGTTTTATCCTTAAATAGAGCCAAAGTCAATAAATTTTTATCTAATCAGAAAAAAAGTAAGCATATTATTTTTCCAAACAGAAAAAACGTGTTATATTAAAGACAACGAAAGGAGATTGCTAATTATGCAAAGAAGAAAACCTTACCAAACCACCAATAATGATTTAAAAGCATTAGCAATAATGGAAAGTGTAAATGAACGAATTGAATGGATTCGAAATAAAGCTTCAGAGATGAACAACGGTCAATATACAGTATCTAAAGTGGCAAATGACATTGAGGTAGGTCCATCTGTACTAACCAAACTAGAGTCTGGATTTACTAAAAATCCAAATCTTGATTTGTTACAAAAGCTAAGCAATTACTTCAATGTTCCCATAATTGCTTTCTTTGATGAATATTATGTGTCCCCTTATCCATTTACTATCTTCGGTTTTAATCACTCAGGTTTGGACGTGGGACCACTATTTAGGGAGGCATATCAAATAGATTTATCTTGTACGATTTCCTCTCTAAATAGCGAATCCTCGGAAATCTTACAAGATAGTTTTCAAATAACGCCTTTGGAATACCAAGAAGTCAAGGAAGAATTTAAGTATATCCTTTATAAATTAGGCGAAAGAAAAAAAAGATGGGCTAAAATGCTAAAAGCTATGGATAAATTATCGGGAGGAATGCGTAATGAATGACGATGAAACAACCAAAATTGCACTACTTGTAAATGAGACTGTTCAAAAGAATCAAACCTATAATAAGGAAGCTTTCTTAAATCAAGTCATTCGGTTTATGTCCAAATCTATATATGATTGGGAGCAAGGAAATGTAGCAAGGGAAAAGGATGGATAGCTCTTTTTCCTGAACAATCAATGTAATAGCAAAAAAAATATAGGAGGAACAAAGAATGGATATCGTTTTACATCTACCAAACTGGAGAACACATGACTTAAGTCGTTGGGATACTTTGGAGGATTATCTTTTATTTATGGTCCAAGCAGTACAATTCACAAGTGGAAACAATAAAGAGTCACTTCTACAAACAATTGATGAACTACATCACTATTTAGAAAGAACCAATGGCCGAAGTGACCATTCATTGGTAGCTTTCCAGCTAAACTATCCAGAAGTTTACGGGGAATTGGAAAAAAAGAAATGGAGATTGTCTTATCTAGGTGATAAAGTGCCTTCCGATGTAAATGGTGCTATTAAAGAAAAAGAACTACCAGATGGTATAACTATGTTATATAGAGATGTAGGAAACCGTCCAGCACCTTTCTAAACTACAGGAAGAGGGCTCTCATGCCTTCTTCCATTTTTTATATGGAGGAATGTGAATATGATAAAAAAACTTCAAGCAGTGCTATATGCTCGTGTTAGTACAGAGGATCAGGCAAATGAAGGGTACAGTATAAAAGCACAGAAGGAATTGTTGACTGAATATGCGATGAAGCACAATATTACAATTATTGATGAATATATTGATGAGGGTAAAAGTGGAAAAAGTATCTCTGGACGCCCACAAATGACTCGCTTACTTGAGGATGCAAAACAGAAAAAATTTGATGCTGTTATGACATACAAATTAGATCGATTAGCAAGAAAGGTTCGAGATTCCTCCGAGATAGCAGAAATACTTAAAGAACAAAATGTACAACTAATTAGTTTATCTGAAAATATTGATACTACAACCCTTTATGGAAAGTTAGTTTATGATATCCTAAGTGCTATTGCTGAGAATGAACGTGAACAAATAGTTGGGCGTGTAAAAATGGGGATGACACAGAGAGCTAAAGAAGGAAAATGGAATGGCGGTCAATGTTTTGGTTATGATGCAAAAGATAAAAGGTTATTCAAAAATGAAGAAGAAGCCAAAATAGTAAAAGAAATCTATGATTATGCAGACCAAGGTTTCGGTTACAAAAAGATTGTAGGTATTCTTAATCGAAAGGGATACGTCACTAAAAGAGGAAATGCCTTTTCTATTGGTACATTGAAAGGCATCTTGGATAACCCAGTTTACATTGGAAAAATACGCTTTAATCAATATGAAAATTGGTCAGAAAAGAGACGATCAGGTAAAAACAAAGACGCCATTATTGTTAACGGTGAGCATGAAGCAATCATTCCTGAAGACTTATGGGAAAGGGTACAGCAGAAGCGCTCTGCCCGCTCATATAAAGCTGTACAATCTGACCAACCTTATATACTTACCAAACTAATTCGATGCCCACAATGCGGTGCTGGAATGGTAGCTGGTAAATCCAAAAGTGCGAATAAAACATACCGATACTATAAATGCGGTACCTTTCATAATAAAGGAGCATCAGAATGCTCTGCTAATAGCATTAATGCAGATCTTGCAGAACGCCAGGTTCTTGAGGAATTTAAGCTTATTTTGACAGAGTCTCAAATTCTTCAGCGACTCGTTCAAAAGATGAATAAGGAAAGAGAGCACGCAAAAGAACCACTAATGGAAGAAAAGAAACGCCTGGAAGCATCTATAAATAAATGCGAAAAGTATATTGCTAATATTACTGATAACCTAATGAAAGACCCTGAACTGTTGCCAATGTTCACTGAAAAATTAAAAGAACAACAACAAGCAAAACTTTCTTATCAGCAGCAACTAGAACACACCGAAGAAAAGCTAGCAAATACTACAAGTAAACCAGTAGACCTAATGGCACTGCTTTACTTTGTAAGAAATCTCGATAGCATTTTAGATCAGGCTGATAGTGAAGAAAAGAAAGAACTCCTTCGGATGATCATTAAGGAAATTGAAATTACGCCTGCGGCTCCATCTCCAAGAAAAGGAAGGCAAATAACAAAAATACACCTTCACTTTGATTTCACGCCAGCTGGTGTAAAAAAAAAGTCAAAAGACCTCATAAGGAAGATAGGAAGCTATGCTCATGATAATAAAGTGGATTTATCAGCTTTAGATAAGCATAATCCAACGGATAAAGAGATAAGGGACACATTGAAGTCCCTTTCTATTTTACCCTCACTTATGATACGGTTCACCCCGATTAATCTTCACCGCCCGGTAAATCTGCTCCACGAGCACAAGCCGCATCAGCTGGTGCGGCAGAGTCATTCGGCCGAAGCTCAGCTTCTGCTGCGCCCGCTTTAGCACAGCATCGGACAGCCCGTGGCTCCCGCCAATTACAAATACAATGTGGCTTGTCCCGTACGTTCCGAGCTTGTCCATCTCGGCAGCGAGATCCTCGGAGCTCCACAGCTGACCACCGATCGCAAGTGCAATCACATGTGCTTCGCTCTTCACATGGGACAGAATACGCTCGCCTTCACGTTCTTTGACGCCACGGACTTCGGCCTCGCTCATATTGTCCGGTGCTTTCTCATCAGGCACCTCAATGACTTGGAATTTGACATAAGGCCCTAACCGCTTCGTATACTCCTGAATGCCCTGCACTAAGTACTTCTCTTTTAACTTCCCTACCCCGATAATCTGGATCAACATGCTGTACTGCCTCCTGCTTATATTCAATCTGCTTTACACTGATCGTTATTTTTGATTGTGTATCTATTTTCTATATCAATGATATCCCTTTATGCCCATTGTATCATGCAGCCGGAATGAACAGCCGGAAGACGGTTCCCTGGCCTTTTTTGCTATCCACTTCAATTCTGCCCTTCAGCTTGTTGATCGTGCTGTATACCATGAGCATCCCAAGGCCCGTCCCCTCCTGCTTCGTGGAGTAATACGGCTTACCCAGTCTGGACAGTTCCTCCTTATCCATACCGACCCCTGTATCCTCGATACGAATAACAATGCTTCCTTTATGCTCCGAAATGTGAATGATCAGCTTGCCGCCGCCCTTTTCTTTCATCGATTCGATCGCATTTTTATATAGATTAATCAGACATTGCTGAATTTGGTGCTGATCGTAATTTGTGCTGAGCGAATTGTCATAATAACTCTCCACCTCAACATCATATATCATCGCATACGGCAGAATAATATTCGTTGTATACTCCAGGTCTTCACTTAGATCAGCGTACACCATGTTCTGGGACTGCGGTTTGGCGAAGGACAAATAGTCGCTCACAATCTTCTCAGCTCGTTTGAGCTCTTCCAGCGACAGCTTAATATATCCCCGTTCCTTCTCCGTCATCGTCTCCGATTTACTAAGCAGCTGTAAGAAACCACTGGTGACAGTCAGCGGATTTCGGATCTCATGAGATACACTGGCTGCAAGCTCACTGACGACGTTCAATCGTTCAGACTGCAACACGCGATCCCGATAATGGACATTGGCTATTATTTTTTCAATCAGCATCATTGCAATTGTCATAAACAGCGTATATGTCGCCAGCGCATGTCCAGCCAAGAGCCAGAAGGTGCCATCCACTTGCTCAATTACAATAATTAAGGTGATCAAGTACCAGAGCATCGTCACAAAAGCCGCCGCCGCCGCGCCTGCAATTCGCCTCTTGGGTGCCAGTCCCCGAAATCTTCTGCTATACAAAGGCGCCGCTATAAATATACTGGATGCAAACAAAATGGCTGGCAAGACGCCTTCTCCACCCACATATAATCTGCATACAATTAACGCCACATATAGAGGGAAGCTGCAGCGAAATCCGCCAAACAAGGCGACGAGCAGGAAAGGAATATACCTCAGATCAAACGTATACCCATACTCCAATCTAAATGGCATCAGCATACACAGACACATGGCCACAGTAGATAAAATGACTAATATTTTTTTGTTATAAGCAAAGGGTCTATTCTCAAAGAAGATTAAGAAAATGACCACCGGAAAGAGCAAAATCAAGAAATTCAACAACAACGTTTCGAGCAAAGTGGCTACTTCCTTTCGTCGGTATAGCAAGTCTATGTTACATTTGAATATATTACTCCACTTTCTCCTTCTAAGTAAATTAAACTGAATTATTTAAACATTGGGAAAAATAAACAAAAATAAAGCCAGATCCCCTTTATTCAAGGGAATCTGGCCTATTCATTATTTATTGAAATTGAATCGTACTCAGAGCTGCCTTACCGTTCAGCACAATATATACGTCCTGACGTCCGCTCACGCCTTCTACTGTCACCTTGTAATCACGCCAGCCTTGTGGTCCCGTGGACTCAAGCTCTACGCTTCCTGCCACCGGACCTTCCGGACCTTGCAGACGAAGCTCGGCTGTTGCCACACTTTGGCTCGCTGCACGCAGGGTTACACTGCTTACACCTTCACCAAATTCAGCATCCTGGAACACGATCCAGCCGGACTGCTCCTTCACTTCAACCGCACTGCCGCCTTCATGGCATTCTCCGATCAGTACACCTTCGTAATCATCATAGTTGAAGGCTTTCACTGGCTGCTTCAAATCACGCGGTGGAATGACTTCGCCCTCTACCGTAAGCTCTGCATTCACTCGCAGATCCGCAGAGGAAGCACCCGCCATGAACGTATAGCTGCCGCTCTCGATGCAGAAGCGCTCACGAGTTACGTCCCAGATTGCGATCTCGCTCAGTGGAAGCTTGAAGCTCACATCGGCAGATTCACCCGGCTGCAACAGCACCCGCTGGAACGCATGCAATTGCTTGAGTGGACGCTTCACACGAGACTGCTCCGCATGTCCATACAGCTGTACCACTTCTTCACCAGCACGTGTTCCTGTATTCGTAATGCGCACCGTAATGCCAACCTCACGATCCTGATCTGCTGATACTGTGTTCGTATCCAAGCTGATATGGTCGTAACGGAATGAGCTATACGATAAGCCGTGTCCGAATGGATACAGCACGTCACCCTGGAAATATTGGTACGTACGATCTCCCTTGATCACATCGTAATCCATAAATTCAGGAAGCTGATCTGTTGACTTGTACCAAGTCATGTTCAGGCGTCCCGCTGGATTCACATCACCGAAGAGTACATCAGCTACTGCATTTCCGAGCTCCTGGCCTGCATGGGTTGTGTACACAATCGCTGGTACATTCTCTTCCGTCCAGTTCAGAGCATATGGATAGCTAACGACAACAACAACAATCGTATTCGGATTGACCGATAGAACTTCCTTGATCAGCTGCTCTTGAGATGCCGGAAGTGTAATATCCGGACGGTCGATCGTTTCTTTACCGTTAATGAGCGGGTGGTTACCGACAAATACAACGGCAAGGTCTGCATCGGCTGCGGTCTCCTTCGCTGCTGCGAATTTATCCGTCAGCGTCTCCACCTCGAAGATGTCAGCAACGATCTTCTCTTCTCCACCTGCCACAGAAGCAGCGCCGGATACATTAATTTCGTTCGCTGTCTCTTCCGCACTGCCGGTACCGACGAGCAGCTCGCCGCTGTCTTTGTTCACGGTAACCGGTGTATCATTCCAAGTAGAGAAGGTAACCTGCTCAGCGTTTTCACCTTCTGGACGTACAAGGAAGACTTCCTTGGTGAACCATTCCCAGATCTGATCTGCAGATGCCTTCACAATGCGATCATCTGTGGTCAGGTACAGGCCGTTGTCCTCTGCAATGATCGTGTGGCTGTCCCAGCCCCAATCGGTCATTTCAAATACGGCAGCTTGATCAGCAGCTTCGCCCGTAGCAGCAAGAGAGGACTGATCCTCTTTGCGTACCTGCACATAGCGACCGCTGTCCTTCGCTTTCAGCTTCACGCGGTCTGTGCCGCCAGCAAACGTCGTTTCACCGCCATGGCTGCGCAGCTTGTCCTGAATACCTTGGAGCGGAGTAACTGCGTAAGGCAGCGAGCCGCTGTACCAGTCACGATAGACCGTGCCACCAAGCGGGCCAATGACAGCAACCTTCTTCAGCTTATCTGCTTGCAGCGGCAGGATATTTCCTTCGTTCTTGAGCAGAACCACGGCTTTGCCAGCTGCTTCTCTAGACAGCTTGGCATGCTCTGGATGCATAATGACCGACTCATCAATCGCTGCATACGGGTTGCCTTCCTCTGGATCAAATTCACCCAGGCGGAAACGAACGCGGAACGTATTGCGCAGTGCAACATCCAGATCGCTCTCGCTAAGCAGTCCTTCTTCTAGGGCTTCGCGAAGCGACTGCTTAATGAGTTCACCATCATCAGTAATGCTGTCAATGCCGCCTTCCTTAACGGAACGAGCTACTGCCTCTTTGTAAGTCTCCAGGTAGCCGTGATCGCGGACAGTACCGGATACATCAAACGCATCACTGACGACAAATCCGTCCATGCCCCATTCCTGCTTCACAATCGCGTTGACATCCGGGCTAAGGTTAGCCGGAACGCCGTTGATAGCATTATACGCCGTCATCATGGACTGGGCGCCGCCTTCTTTGAACGGAATCTCAAACGCTTTCAAATAATACTCACGCATATTACGCGGATCAATGCTGACCGAAGCATCACCGCGGCCTACTTCATTATTGTTAGCGATAAAATGCTTCAGTGTCGCAATCGCTTTCATATACTTCGGATGATCACCCTGCATTCCCTTAACAAGGGCAGATGCCAATTTACCAGCGAGGACCGGATCTTCACCGTAAGCTTCCTCTGTACGTCCCCAGCGCGGATCGCGTTCCATATCGACCGTTGGTGCCCATAAGGTCAGACCGTTGATCTCTGGATTTTTCTTATAAAAGCCCCGTGCTTCGTCTCCGATTGCGCTTCCAATTCGCTGCATCAGGTCCGTGTCCCACGTACATCCGAGACCGATTGGCTGCGGATATCCGGTTGCTTCTCCAAGCCATGCCATACCATGAGCTGCTTCCGTACCATGCTTGTAAGCCTTAACACCAAGGCGTTCTACTGCCGTTTGATATTGAATCATAAGTCCCACTTTTTCTTCCAAAGTGAAGCGAGAAACCAAGTCATTTACCCGTTCTTCAAGTGGAAGGGAAGTGTTCTGGAATGGATATTGTGTTGTACTCGACATATTGAATCCTCCTTCGGGTAGACTCCCTCAAGCGTATTTTATGACATATCCAATATAGGGGCTACCCAAATAATTAGAGGCGTTTTCATAGAATATTAGAGTTACTGTGCACGGCTGGAAGCCGCCTGGACCTCCTCATAAGCCCAATGGCTTGCCGGAACATCCAACCACAGTGGCTGCTGTACTGCATTCGCGTTTGTGCGTCCGAGCACTCGATTAATGACCGTAACGGCTTCCGCTCGGGTCAAATACTGATCAGGACGGAAGTGTCTGTCCGTTGTCCCCTTCATATACCCTGCCTCAGCAGCGAGTCGAATGTTTGATTCAGACCAATGATTTATGGCATCTGCAAAAAAGGTGGGTGCATCTTGACTCTTTATAGACTCCAGACCTGTCCATCGCACGACAATGGCTGCCATCTCTGCCCTTGTGATGGAGCGCCCTGGTCTAAACGTGCCATCGGGATAGCCAGACATTAAACCGCTCGCTGTTAATTGCTCTATTTCGCTAACAGCCCAACCAAGAGTATCGGTGTCCTTGTAACTCACAGCATACTCTGTTCGATTGTCAGCAGCCTGAACCCGATACAGCATCGCCGCCATCTCAGCTCGGGTAACGGCCTGACCTGGACGGAATGTACCATCTGGATACCCTGCTATATACGCATCTAGGAAGGGAGTATCCACGTTATCTCCCGTCTCCGATGGATCTTCACCGTCTACTTCACTCACATCGTCGTTCTGACCATTCCCATTCTCACCCACATTGCCGTCAGGAACAGTCCCTGTTCCAGAATCCCCACCCGGCTGCGGATTTGGTGTTGGTGTTGGATTTGGCTGTGGCTCTGGATTTGATCCTGACCCCGAACCCGGTTCATAAGCACGCTCGTGGCTCAAATAGAAGTCATCCAAGGTTCCCCATGCGCCTCCGTCCGCTTTTATGGATGCACCAATTGTGATTCTTCCCTCTGTAACTAGAATATCCTTGATTTCAGGCGTGCTCCACTGTGCCCATCCATTCACCGCTGTGTCTGCTCTCATCTCATTTCCATCCACTATAGCGTATAGATTCATATCCGCATTGGTCGCATCGCCGCCCTGAATATTCATCGACAAGCTATAATACCCAGGCTCAAGACCTTCTATCGTCTGCTGGGCCTTGAAATGGACCTGTTCTGCAGAATAGAAATGCAGCGAGTAGCTGCCCGTCTTGGCATCCATTGCATTGTTCTGATATTCCGTGTGCGGTGCTGCACCTTCCGGATAAGTAATGCTCCACATGCTCCGGTCACTCTGTTCAAAGCTTCCATTAACGATCCAATTTCTCTTCTTAATCTGCAGAAATGCCTGTACGCTATGCCCGCCTTCTGCCGTGCCTTCGATCACATAGCTGCCAGGGCCTGCTGTTATGGCATTACCTAGCTGCGCCTCATCCCAGGTTACCGCCACAGTCCCTGTTGTTCCATCATTGTAGGTCACACTTGTTACACTAGGTAATGAGAATGGTTCGCCCGCGATAGCCGATAGGTGTACGTCCTGAACGGCATCGATGACAATCGGGGCTACAGCACCCGTATGAACATATTTGAATACATTCAGTGATGGCAAGGGATGTCCTGCAAAATCAAACAACGCCTGATTATCCACGGCGCTTCCGCCATACCACTTCCCGGCATCATGCGGATCATATTCCGCTGCATAGCTGGATGCCCAGCCTGAACCATGTGCTTCCCAGATCGTTCTGTTCTGTTCAAGCTGATCCTCGGGACCCACCGGAAGCCATGCCGGTTCCCAGTAGAACACCCCAATGCCGGCTTCCCCTACCTTGGCTACTGCCTCAATGACATTACGTACCGAGGTAGCCTGTCCTTGAACCGTAATAGGATACTCAAGGGTTTGTCCTGAATTGCTTGGTGCTGTGTTACCGTGTCCGTCCCCATCCTGATCCGTATAGGTATATGAGGTTTCGGCTACCATGACCTTTTTGCCGTAAGTATCCGCAACCTCCGTCAGGACTGCTGTCAGGTTCGACAATGTTCCATGCCAAAATGGATAATAGGAGCTTGCAAACACATCATAATCTACATTATTTCTCTCAAGTTCTTCCGCATAGTGCATGTATCTTCCTGAGGTTTCAGGATTCGTAAAATGCAGGGCAACTAGAATTTCCGAATCCACCTCTCGAATGGCCCGGCTTCCTTCATTAAATAGCTCGCTGATATGTGACCATTCCGTCTCCCCTGCAAACTGTCCATTGGTTTCATTGCCAACCTGAACCATCCCGATATCAATGCCTTCGCTCCGCATCGCTTCCAGGCTGTCTTTCGTATATTGGTACAACGCTGCCTTCTTCTCATCCAAGCTCATGCCTTCCCATGCCTTCGGCGCTTTCTGCTTAGCCGGATCTGCCCAGAAATCGGAGTAATGAAAATCCACCAGCAGCTTCATTCCGTTAGCCGTTGCCCGCTTACCGATCTCAATCGCCCGAGCGAGGTCGTTATTACCGCCGCCATAACCATTGCCTGATGCGTCATAGGGATCGTTCCAGATCCGAACACGCACATAATTGACGCCTGCGTCATGCAGTGTTGTAAATATGTCCTGGGTATGACCTGCCTCATTATAGAACTGGACACCGCTCTCCTCTAACGCGATAATGCTGGAGATATCCACCCCCTTGATGAAGTCGGGAGACAGCCCTTCTACCTTTTGCACAAAAATATCTGCATCTACCGGCTTCGTCGTATCCGTGCTCACTTGTCTTAACTCGGCCTGATCGAGGTATCCCCAGGAACTTGGTGCACCGCTGATGATTGCCCCGATATTCAGATCCTCCGTCTCCTCTTCCAGAATGAATTGCAGACTCAGCTTGTCCCATTCGTTATAGCCCGTCGTAAGCACCTCATCTCCCATATCCGTTCCCGCGAACAAGGTTACACGACCCGCTCCAGCTGCATCGCCACCCATGGAATGCACTGATAGCTCATAGGTTCCTGCTGGCAGACTTGTAACCGATTGTGTAAGTGTAATTGTCTGCTCTCCATCCGCCGTATCCTTGATCCAGTACTTAAAGGCATGCTCTCCTTCAACCCGCTGGATATACTCATCATTTTCGTAAGCGTAGTGCTGAATATCGGTGTTGTCCCAATCAGCCGTCTCTACACGCCATGATCCATCTGTCCAAAAATCAGACTCAAATCCGCCATTTATAAGGTACGCATCCTGTGGGTTCGCATGTGCCACAGATCCTCCGATTCCAGCCGGTATACTGAATCCCGTAACCCCCACCATCGCAGCCAGTATAAGACTGCCTATCCTTTTTCCCATTCAATCATCCCCCATCATTTATCCCAATAAAATAAAAGCACACTCATGCTGATCCTAGTAATCAATCTCTCGAATATATGTAAGCGCTTTATAAATAATATATCAATGGGGGTGCCGGGCGTGAACGGATAATAAATGAACATTTCGTGTGCTAAAGCAACTACTTTGGCACAAGGCTCTATAAAACACAAAAAGAGCGCAGTAACACGCTCTTCTCCCATCCCTATAATGAACATCAAGCTCTAGCTTCCTACGATGCTACACGACCAGAAATTCCGCATTGTTGTCGCATTCGGAGCATTTCACCGGCGGATCCCAATCCGAGAATTCGGTTTCCTTCAGATCGACAATATCCGGTGCGTCCTCGAACTCATCGACGAACAAATCAATGGCATGCTCCACATGCTCTTTACATACGGTGTACATTCATTCAAGCATCCTTTCTGTCTTGAGGCCTTTCTTATATGGGGTCATCCTCTGTCTTCATGCAATACATGAATTAATAACCCCTTCTCCTGTTCTACCATACCTGTCCTAGAAAATAAACCCTTAATCCCTTCAAATCCTGTTTTCGTGTTGAAGAGAAGTGATCCTTCCTACTTATCTTGTCCCACAGGGAACCTTAATTATAAGTTTAAATAAAAATTCTATGTGAAATGAAGAACTTGTGATTGGCAAACAAGTTATTACAAATAATTATCCTCATATCACACAGATAAAAAAACATGGAGTGCCTGAACGCTCCATGTTTTAATCTACATTAAATTTCATTATCGCGGTACTTTCATCTTTATACATCTTCCAAAAAGGAAAGCCATAGGTACTGATAAACTTATCAAAAAAGGTTAATAGATTATCATCACTTAGTAACCACATATAGTCATCCCCTATAGCAGAGGTTACGAATAACTTGTACCCATCTTCATTAACCTGAAGCAAAATATGTTTAGATGATCCTTCAGCAGTAGCAATGACTAGCATGTTAGGCGGGTAGAAATCCTCAAATACAAAATAAAAATCCATTACATCTTTACATGAGCAAATTGCACATTCTGCATTGCCAAATCGTAGTCCATCAACAAGCATTAAGAAGCGTTTATACTCATTAGGTAAAATTAATCCACATTCTCTTTCAATCCAAGCTATTTCAGAGCTGGGAGCAGGCGGATTCAGTTTAAAGAAATAATCGACTACAACACCCAAATGATAGATTTTCGATTCATCTTTGCTGAACTTTCTGAGCATATCAATCAAAGACTCAATGGTTAAGGCTGGGCAAAATTCTTCTTCATTCATAGTTTTATCACTACCTCCCTGTGTATATATGTAGTAATCGTGGAACCAGGCTTGCTTGTTACACCTGGATGTTCTATGGTATCAAGTTAGGCCATTGAATATTTTCAGCTAACACAATTATATCAATGACCATCCATATATGTAATTATTTTCAATAATCACATCTTTCAATGTGATATAGTAGGCAGTATACATAAGGAGGGAAGCCCTATCCATTCCGATCTTAATTCTCTCTTGATAGTTACGTTCTTTATTCTAAATGTGCTGTATTACTTTCTGTTCTCCTGGAGCTTTGAAGTAGTCAGATCCGAGCCCGTGGAGAAAACAACCGCCTTGAAGAGGATAGATGTCGCAAGTGCGATAATTTCGATGGCTCTTGTCAGGTTAGCGTGTATATCATGGAACAGCCAAATGCCTTACTATTTTTCGCGTTTACCCTGATTCATGCCTATAATGCGTTTAAAGAATGGAAACTCAATCGACTCTCAAGAGAGTATTTACGCTCATTGTCACTATGTATCTTCAGTACTGCATACACCGTGACTGCCTTCGTCGTCTACCACTAAGCCAGCTGCAGCTCAGCCTAGGCAGCTTCATTCAATTCTTATGAGACTTCACATCTTGATCCACATAAAAAAAGTCCGACATCATCATGTCGGACTTCAGCAAAATGTGAGGAGCCAGCTGTCTAAGCTTCTACTCTCACCACTCATTCCACTATCATTCCACCGGCTTATCGGTCAGCTTCACCGTTGCTTCCTGCAGCTTCCCATCCCGGTAATAAGAGATGACCATCTCATCCCCGATCTTCTTCTTATCATACAGATACTTTCGCACATCCATCGTCGATTGGATCGGCTCTCCGTCAAATTCAACGATGACATCATTCAGCTTAAGTCCTGCTTCGCCCGCTGGTCCGGATGACTCCAGTACAAGAGCGCCTTCCTCTACCGAATCAGGCAGCTTCAGCTCCTTGCGCTGCTCCTCGTCAAGCGGTGCATAGGAGCTCGACAGATCAATTGTGTACACACCGAGGAAGGGTCTTGATACTTGGCCATCCTCCATCAGATCGGTCACAATCTTCATCACATCTTCTGTCGGAATCGCAAAGCCAAGGCCTTCAACCCCCATGTCTGCAATCTTCATCGTATTGATCCCGATCAGCTCACCCTGCATGTTGATCAGCGCTCCACCGCTGTTACCTTCATTGATTGCAGCATCGGTCTGAATGACATTCTGCTCCCAATCATATACTCCGTCCTGGTTAATCGATACAGGGATCATTCGGTTCGTATAGCTCACAATCCCCGAAGTCATCGTACCACCAAGACCCAGCGGATTACCGATCGCAAGCACGGTTTCTCCCCGGCGAATCTGCTTCGAATCACCGATTTCAACCGTTGTATTGATGCCTTTACTGTCAATGGACAGGACGGCTACATCGCTGATGCGATCCTTGCCGATGAGCTGTGCCTCCTTGGATACCCCATCCACAGTAACAGCCTCCAGATTATCTCCACTGTCCACAACATGATGATTGGTCATGATATAGGCGGTATCGCCTTCAATCTTAAAGATGACTCCTGATCCCAGAGCTGCATCCTCTATGCGGGAGCCGTCGATCTCACGATGGCTGACAATACTGACAACAGCAGGCCTTACCTTGTCACCGGCAGTAATAATGCGTTCATACGGATCACCTTGCGCTGTTCTAAGTGAAGTACCGGAGAAGGCCGTCTGAGCATCCCCCGGCATCGCAACGAGAGCGAATAGACCAACAGATACAACCGCACTAATCACCGAGCTAATAATGGCAACTTGAAGCATGGAAAGAGAGGAGGACCCTGATGTACTTACTGTTTTTGGCCAGAATTTCTTACGGCTGAATCTTACCCGCCCTATCGATTTTCCGGCCCGTTTCGATACTTTGGTGGAATAAAATTCGTCATCAAACAAACCCATTAAATCCTCTCCCCTTCGTATCACTACGCATCAAGACCTGTTCTTCTCGCCTTAACACTTGTTACATGGTTATATATCAAATCATCAAATGTATGAATCAAGACACTACTATATTAGACACCTCCGTTGCACAAAAAGTTTCTAGGAACTTTTTCCAGCACAACGACCCGTCTAGAACGAACAATAAGACATATACCTTAATTTCACCAAAAATTTGAAGATTCAAGCAGTCTTTCGTTCAATTCAAACAGCCTTTTTAGCATACCACGGCTCTATATTTCGTTACAGAGGAAAAAACAGGAATGATTCTATGCTCTCCTGACTACAATAGAATACAAGCCGAATTAAAGAGATTAATAGAAGGAGGTCTACACATGAATCGTGTCTACTCTGCAATGGAAGAGATCCAAATGGCAGCCAAGCTGGCTGATCTGAAGGAAGAGCATTATCGCAATACCCTCGCCCTCAGTGTAATCATCGAGCTGCTCGTCGAGAAGAATATTCTGACCCGTGAAGAGGTGGAGAAAAAAGCAGCCGAGCTCGACAGCTTTATGGAGAGCCCACCTTATCCCACGGTGTAGGCCGGTCATAATACGTCTCGCACAGCTGAAATTCACTGTCCTTGTAGAAGCAGCCCCGGTCCTCCATCGCACCGCGAACGGTCAACTTCGCCAGCTCCATCATATTATGGTCCCGGCTCAAATGTGCTAAATACGCTCGTTTGGTTCGGCCGTTCAGCAGCTCACTAAGTGCCGCACCTGCCGCTTCGTTAGACAAGTGTCCCAGATCACTCATGATACGGCGCTTCGTATTCCACGGGTACCGTCCCATCCGAAGCATGTCAATGTCGTGATTGGATTCGAGCACGAGCACATCTGCATCCGATATGGCAAGTCTAACCTTGTCGCTCATATAACCGAGATCGGTGGCTACACTCAGCTTCTCCTTGCCATCATAAAATGAATAACCCACCGGCTCGGCTGCATCATGAGAGATCCCGAAAGATTCCACACGCAGTGACTCAAACTCACGGACCTCTCCGCTCTCCATGATCCTGATGTTCTCCTCTGGAATTTTGCCAAGCGCCTTGTGCATCGCCTTCCAGGTATTCGTGTTTGCATAGATCGGTAAATTATATTTACGTGCCACTGCGCCTAGTCCTCGAATGTGGTCGGAATGCTCATGCGTTACCAAGATTCCATCCAGCTGAGACCCAAGCATGTCCCGTTCAAGCAGCAGCTCATCTATTCGTTTGGCACTCAGGCCAGCATCTATTAATAAAGCAGTATCCTCATTACGCACGACAGTCGCATTGCCTGTCGAACCGCTCGACAATACGGTAAAAGCGATCCCCATAGCTTAAAACTCCTTACGGTTTATCTGACTTCGGACTAATAACCTCTCCGCTGATGCCCTGCACATAATACTGCTGCCCGCTCTCGAGCACGAATCGCCATGCAGGGGCTGCGACCTGGCTGTCCGAGTTGAACTCCTCCCCATAATATCCGAGCTCAATATCCTGAACGACGGCTTCATCGGGCAAGAATAATTCAACCAATGTGCCAAGCGCCTTCGAAGCCGGAAGCACCTGTTGTTCTTCTTCAAATGTCGACATTTCAATCGGTGACAGCTCATAAGCCGTTATTTTTTGATTGGAATAATACAGTGCCAGGTCCACATGAAACAACGGCCATTTCTGTTCAGCCAGCGGATGCAGGATGAAACGATCCAGCACGTCTGGATTGGCCAGTGGATCGAGCTTATATTCCGCAATGTTCGGAATAAATGGCTGCAGTGCGGCTTCCATCTCCTGCTCAGAGAAGATCAGCTTGCTGTCGATCGGCTCTTCCAGCTGAATCGGCTTTGCTGCCTTGCTTCCATTCACAT
Source organism: Paenibacillus shunpengii (assembly GCF_042684905.1). Lineage (NCBI taxonomy): Bacteria > Bacillati > Bacillota > Bacilli > Caryophanales > Paenibacillaceae > Paenibacillus > Paenibacillus shunpengii. Next base: position 564,962 of record NZ_JBHUMJ010000011.1, read on the forward strand.
ACCGATAGGTGAGCTTGGGCATGGCAGGTGTTTCACTTGGAATGGGAGCGAGAATCTCGATTCCCTTCTCTTCCATGAGCCGCTGTGTGCTCTCTCCCAGCGAGGTGAAGTCCAGACTTGAGCCCGCAGATTCCCGCGCATCCATCCAGAGCTGATATCCGAGTACCAGATTCAGCAGTAAAAAAGCATAGATTAACACATTCTTAGCACGGCCCCAATCCATTTCCTCACCTCATTTCATTATAGACCTTTGACAGCACAAGTCCAGGGTAGTGGAAGCACATCAAGAAGATGGAATCGTACTCACTTGACCGCTGGCCAGCGTGATTTCCCATACGGGAACCAGCTTCATTCCAGCCTCTGATACGACCGGCTGATAAGCCGGATTCAGCTTGATAACTTGCTGTTCGCCTGCTGCCGCCTTGATCTGTTCAGCCAGCTCGTCCCCATAAGGAAGCTGCACCATCTCCTTGCCGAGCTCCTCAGCTTCATTAAGATACAGCAGTGAACGCTCATATGTGGATACGAGCTCCTTCTGAACCTCGAGACGCATATGCTCATATCCATACTCCGGCAAATCGAGCACCGGATAACTCTCGTAATAGGGGAGTAGATGGACCTCCGTGCTGTCTCCATCTGAGTCAATTTGCATCTGGTACGTGCCATTAAATCCCCCATGCTGATTAACAAAATCAATCGCCGCAAGAGTATCCTTTGTCCGATCACCCTCGCTCGCCTGTACGGCTGCCGGGTCATTATAGCTGACCCAGCGCTGATTGAAATTCACCTGAAGACTACGCTTGCTGTCCGTATAGATTTCTGATCCATCCTTCTCCTGGATGTTCCGTGTCATGCTGGGATCGAAGAACAGGCTTCGCTGCATCTGCTCCACCGTGTACTGCTGGGTCCCCAGCTCGGCCTTAACCATCTCCAGTGCTTCTTCAGGAAGATAATATCCTCCACTAGTCAGCTTGTAGGGAGTCCAGCCTGCCCCGAAGTCGACATGCTGCTTAATATCCTGAACTGTAAGATCCACATCGGCAGCTTCGTACACCACGTCGCCCTGTGAACTAAAGAACAAGGCACGTGCCTTGTCATCACTATCTGTATATATCCAGATCTTATTGATTGTTTCAGCTTCAAATAATGGATCACTGCTGAGCTGCATCACTCTTTGCAGCAGTGCCACCGGCATCCCGCCTTCGAACGACAGCTCAATTCCCAGATTCTCTTTCTTCAGCTCATTCCAGTTCTCCGAGCTCACACTCTGTCTCTGAAATTCTCCGAAGCTGCGCCCGGCAAGGCGCGAATAAATCAGCTGATAGAAGGTTGATTCCGGGTAGAAAAGTGTGTGCCGGTCTTCACCCATATGAATAACCATGTGATCAGGGAAGATCAGATTCTCGATTCGCTGCTCCTGACCCATATTCTCCGTCTTGATATAATTGGAATCGCTCGTAACAACCGAATAACTGCCTGGCAGCCGGTAGATGAGAAAATAGCTCTGAAACAAGCTTGCGGTGATCAAGATTGCGAGCACGATCGTCTTGAATCTTTCCTTCATCTACAGCTCACTCCCTTCTTGCTCCAGCGGAAGTGTAAAGGTGACCTTCGTCCCTCTGCCCAGCTCCGATTCCAGCTCAATATCTCCCCCATGGGCTTTGACGATCTCGCGTGCAATAGATAGTCCAAGACCCGTTCCACCCATACTGCGCGATCTCCCCTTCTCAACCCGATAAAATCGTTCAAAAATACGGTCAATATCCTTCTTCGGTATGCCGATTCCGGTATCTTCCACGGATATAGCGACCGTATCTCCCATATGAGTCGCGGATAAAGTAACGCTGCCGCCCTCATGCGAGTACTTCAGCGCATTGGATACCAGGTTATCCAGCAGCTGGTCGATCTGATCCCGGTCCAGCGGCACCTCCGGCACATCCTGGTCCACGATAACCGCCACATTCATATACTTCTGCTGCATTTGGAAGGAGAACCGGTCGGCTACCTCATCCAGCACATCCATGATCACGGTCGGCTGCTTCCGCAGCGGTGCTTCATTGGAATCAAGCCGGGATAAATGAAGCAGGTCCGTGACAAGCCGAATCATACGCTCGGTTTCATTTTGAATAACCCCAACAAATCGTCCTCCGAGCTCCGGATCTTCAATGGCTCCATCATCCAGCGCTTCTGCGTAGCTCTTAATCGTCGTCAGCGGTGTACGCAGCTCATGAGACACGTTGGCCACGAATTCTCGCCGGGATGCCTCCAGCTCCTCCTGCTCGGTAACATCCTGCAGCACGATAATGGCCCCTGTTCGTTCTTGATCGCGCCGCTGCACCGGTGTGAAGGTAACCCGAATCACCACCGAATCGTTCTGACCAGATGGCTGGATTTGAAGCAGTGTTGACGCGGTAATTCCGCTCAGCATCGTCTCTGCTTCTTCAACCTCAAGCCCGAGTACGACTGCAAAATGCCTGCCGCTCATCGCAGCTTCATCCCGGCCCAGCATCATGCTGGCCCGTTTATTGACCAGAATGATCCGGCCGAGCTCATCGGTAGCGATTACGCCGTCACTCATATTTGCCAGAATAGAAGACAGCTTGTCCTTCTCCTCTTCATTCTCAGACAGTGCCGTTCTGAGCTGGCTCGTCATATAGTTAAAGGTGCTGCTGAGCTGCCCGATCTCATCCTTGCCGAGCACAGGCATCTTGGTGCTGAAATCCCCTTCTGCCACGGCGTTGGCCTTGCGTGTAAGCTCCTTGATAGGGGCTGTGATGGTATGGGATAGAATGACGCCCAGTACAGCGGTCAGTCCAAGTGCAATCAGCACCCCGGAGATAAATATGTTATTAATCCGCTCCATTGTCGTATACAGCTCATTCATCGATGCCGCGATATACACAGCACCTACGATTTTGCCCCCAGAGGAAACGGGCTTGGCCACGACTTTTTTGCGGACATTATCTTCGTCAATTATGTTTTCTTCGTTGTCGCGGATTCCTTGCAATGCACGGCTTACCACCGTCTGCGTGTTCTTGCGTCCGATATAATCGTTATGTGAGCTGAGCGTCGTTGTTAATACCCGTCCGCTTGCATCCAGAACCTGAATCTCGGCTCCGTTGATGTTAAAGAGATTGTTGACGAGCGTGCCCAGATTCTCTGTGCTATCCTCTTCTCCCTCACTGTCACCTGTAACCAGCGCTTCAGCAACCAGAACAGACAGCATTTCAGCTCGCGCATGCAAATCCTCTGTGAAATTGCTCGTGAGTGAAGTCTTCATCGCACTGACAAAATAAACCCCGATCAGCTGCATCGCCACCAGAATAAGCAGCACATATACAATGATCAGCTTCGCCTGCACTGTGCGGAAATAAGAGGTCCATTTCATCTACAAGACTCCGTTCTTCGATCCCCGAATCAAGTACCCCAGTCCTCGGCGGGTAACAATCGTTTCCGGTTTGCTCGGATTCTCTTCAATCTTCTCCCGCAGCCTTCGGACCGTCACATCGACTGTGCGGACATCGCCAAAGTATTCAAATCCCCATACCGCCTGAAGCAAATGCTCTCTTGTCATGACCTTGCCTGCGTTCTTGGCCATATAATAGAGCAGCTCATACTCTCGATGTGTAAGATCAAGAGCCTGTCCATTTCTGTAGGCTGTATACATATCTGTATCAAAATAAAGATCGTGCAGCTTCAGACCCTGTGCCTCTTCCTCTGTCTGCGGAGGCTCCGCTGCTGTCTCTGACTTCTGCTGTCTTCGCATCTGTGCCTTGACTCTTGCGAGCAGTTCGCGTGTGCTGAACGGCTTCGTCACGTAGTCGTCTGCTCCCAGCTCAAGCCCGAGCACTTTATCAATCTCGGAGTCCTTTGCTGTGAGCATAATAATCCGGGTTTCCAGCTGAGCCCGCACCTCCCGGCATACATCCATTCCATCCTTGCCAGGGAGCATCAGATCAAGCAAGATTAAATCCGGTCTTTCGGATAGAGCGAGCTCAACTGCTTGAATGCCATCAAATGCACAGATAACCTCGTATCCTTCTTTCTCTAAATTAAATTTCAGGATATCTGCAATCGGCTGTTCATCATCGACCACTAGAATCTTTCCCTGCATCCGTTCGCCCCACCTTTGATTTTGCGTCTTCTATAACTGCCTTTTTTATAATCGTATTCTCATTCTAACATACCTAAACTGGCAACTTCACTAGGTGAAAAGGGCTCTTTCCTCTGCTCATCAAAAAAGCATGATCTGTGTCTATACAGATCATGCTTTCCTATTTTAAGGGAGATATTTCATAGGATTTTGCGCTACACTATTCTTCTTGATTTCAAAGTGAAGATGTGTACCTGTGGAGCGTCCCGTATTCCCCATAATTCCAATGTTTTGGCCTTGATCAACAATCTGTCCTTCTTTGACTCCAATGCTGTCCAGATGACCATACACCGTCTCATATCCATTACGATGATTAATGATAATGACGTTACCATAGCCGCTTTGCTGTCCTGCAAAGGTTACAACTCCTTCGTCAGAAGCGGTAATGGATCTGTTACCCACGAGATCAATGCCTTTGTGCTGCTTGCCCCAGCGTTCGCCGAAGCCGCTGGTGATCGTTGCGTTGACTACTGGCCACTTGAAGATGCCGCTGCCTTCACCCGTCACCTTGGTCCCTTGGAGAACGACTTTAGATACTGAAGCCTCTATAACTTCCTGACCGAGCCATTCTTCTTTTACCAATTCGCCATTTTCTTTAGTAATCCGATACTCGACCTGCTTGAGCCCGGTTTGTCCTTCCCGTACGACCTTGGTAACACCTGACTCGAGTTCGTCTGTTTGACGGATCTCTACCTGTGGTTCCGTCTCGATCTCTTCGACTACGTTCTCGACCGTCGTTACCGTAAGCGGTGGTTTTGGAATTACAAGCGTCAGCTCTTCCCCGATCCGAAGACTGTCTTCTTCTAGTTCAGGATTCAGCTGCTTGAGAGCAGCGATCGTTGTGTTGTGATGCTGGGCGATATAACTCAGGGTATCCCCCTCCTTCACCACGTACACCGTCTTCTGCTCTTGTCCCTCCGTCAGTCGTTCAATCGCCTCGTCACTGGAGAGGACCTTGCTCGGATCGGTCTTCACTTCACTAAGCACGACCTGCTCTTCAAGCTCGACGGATTCCAGGCTGACCTGCTCCCCTTCAGGAGCTTGTGAACTATCGGAAGATAGCGCAGCTACTGTTCTGATCTTAGAAGCGGACTCAGCTGCTTTTTCTTCAGCTGTAATATATTTATTTTTAACATTCTGGATGACTTGATCCGCTGTCTTCTGGTCTTTTACAATCCCTATCGTCTTGCCATCAATCTTAAGCTTAACACCTTCCGCATAACCGGTCAGTAACCCGTTCAGCTTATTGAGTGTGGCTTCGCTGTCGATCTCAGGCTTGTATGCCTGCTCTTCCTTTAGCTCAACGTCGCTGATGTCCAGCTGCATAAGAGCATCGGGATATTGCTGCTGAAGCTGTTCTATTTTACTCTCATACAGCTTCGATAGCTCATTTTCACTTTTGACTGCTCCGATATGCTCTCCCTTAACATAAACATTGTAATAAGGGATCGTATTTGCAGTTACATACGTTTCACTCGCAAAGCCTGCTGACATGGTAACAAATAATCCTGCTGCCGTTACAAGAAGCCATTTCCGTGGCTTAGATAACTCCTTTTTCGGTAACGAGTTGTCAGAGCTCTTCATGTTGTCTTTCATACTGCTCATGATTTTCTCCTTTTCTCTGCCCTTTAAAAGTTCAAGCTATATTATTGCACTCCATTACATCACTTATGAGCCTTTTTATTCGTAGTTTCAATCCAAGCGGTAAACGATATGTATGATTTGATCGAACGTTCAGTCCTCACTTATCGCTTTGATTACTTAGATATATGAATAAAAGGTTGCTAAATAGTATCAAAAATTTAACCTTTTGCTTACTTGTTTACTTTACCACAGCCGGAAGTCCTAGATCAACTCACCAAAACATACCAAAAACCCGCGCAAAGCGCGGGTTTCCTGAACTTTCCTTTAAGGTGTCAATACGGCCATCAGCTCATTATATTCTTCCTCTGTTAAATATTTTGCAATCACTTGCTCCATGTTCTGCAGCTCTGTCTCTGTCAAACCGCCTTCCATCGTACTAGAGATCTTCTGCATTTCATCGGCAGGAATCTTATTCATGAGCAGCTCGAATACCGCTGTCTTATCCTCGGTGGAGATGGAGTCCTTCTGATCTGTAATGTCTTCTGGTGTCATGACCATCTGGTCATCCGGTTCAGCTGTACCTGCCTCGGCCCCTTCTTCTGTTGTGCTTGAGGAAGGGGTCTCAGGAGTCTCAGACGAGCTTCCTGATGGACTGCCTGTTGATTCCCCTCCATCAGCAACTTCACTGTCTGTTTCGCTGCTCCCTTCTTCCTCACTGTTTAATTCGGGATTGTTCGGATCAGCCTGACTTGTATCCGTCCCGTCTGTTTGACTCGGTTCATCGCCTGCACTAGCATCAGAATCTGCTTTGCCATCCATTCCATTTTGGGATGGATCTGGGCTCATACTGCCAACAGAAGCTGTATCCGAATTAGGCTCTGTGCTTTCGGAAGTGTCTGATGTCTGATTCATACCCATCGCACCTTGAAACACCGCAGCAAGATTGTTCGGCGCGCCTTCCCACGTGATATTGAAGCTGGCCAGCAGTGATGAAATATAAGATTGCACAATTAGTCCTGTTGTCAGCAGAGTCAGAGTGCTCACCAGGATGACGGTCAGCAGGAGCTGCCCCGTCCATTTTAGCCATTTCATTATGTTTACGCCTCCTCCTATCTATCTCCCCTCTTCGCCGCCTAATCTAGCAGATGAGCTGGATGCTTCAGTCAATCGTTAATTTTACGTTGTCTGATTCATCCCGAAGAAGGCTATAGCCTCAGTATTGACGTATTTCTCTCTATTCTATCCTTCGAATTTTCATATTTTCACAGCAGTACTAACGCTAATTCAGGAAAGCATACCAAAAACCCCCATCCTTTCTATACAAGAAGGGATGGGGATTCTGGATCTAGATATGAAGTAAACCTTTAGTTGTCTATAGATTAAACGTAGATTGGCAGTACTTGATTCGTCTGCTCACGATTACGGCCAACGGAGAAGATCGCGATTGGAATACCTGTCAACTCCGATACACGATTCACATAATTGCGAGTCGTTTCTGGCAGATCTTCGAGTGTCTTCGCTCCGGTAATGTCCTCGCTCCAGCCTGGCATTTCTTCATATACAGCTTCACATTCTGCCAGCATTTTGAGGCTTGCCGGATAATGAGTAATGAACTCACCGCGATACTTGTATCCGACGCAAATCTTAACGGTATCCAGACCTGTAAGTACATCAAGAGAATTCAGAGACAGCCCGGTAATACCGCTGACACGTCTAGCATGACGAACCACTACCGTATCAAACCAGCCCACCCGGCGAGCACGTCCAGTTACGGTACCATACTCATGACCTTTCTCGCGAATATAGTCTCCTACTTCGTTATTCAGCTCTGTAGGGAATGGTCCATCTCCGACACGTGTTGTGTAGGATTTCGCTACCCCGATAACTTGACTGATCTTCGACGGGCCGACTCCGGAACCGATACATACACCGCCAGCCGATGGGTTGGAGGACGTTACATACGGATAAGTACCTTGGTCGATATCCAGCATAACCCCTTGTGCACCCTCGAAGAGCACCTTCTTGTCTTCATCAATCGCATCGTTAAGAACAACGGAAGTATCCGTTACATATGGACGAATAAGTTCCGCATACTCCAGATACTGTTGCAAAATCTCTTCTACATCCAGCGCCTCTGCACCGTACACTTGCTCGATCACTTGATTCTTCTCCTTCACCATATGGCGAAGCTTCAATTCGAATTCCTCAGCATCCATCAGGTCAGCAATACGGATACCGTTACGGGCTGCTTTATCCATATACGCAGGGCCGATTCCCTTACGTGTCGTTCCGATCTTATTAGGACCCTTGCGATCTTCCTCAAGTGCATCCAGCACCATATGATATGGCATAATGACATGAGCACGGTCACTGATGACCAGATTCTTCGTGGAGAAGCCGTTCTCATGAATATAATTGATCTCTTCCAATAGAGCGGCTGGATTGACAACCATACCGTTCCCGATCACACACTTCTTATCCTCATAAAAAACACCGGATGGAATCAAGCTGAGCTTGTATTTCTTACCGTCAATCAGAATGGTATGACCGGCATTGTTACCACCCTGGTACCGTGCCACCACATCGGCGCTTTCCGCAAGATAATCTGTAATTTTGCCTTTGCCTTCGTCTCCCCATTGTGTACCCACAACGACTACTGTTGACATGTTCATTCCCCCGTGAGTGTCTTTTGCACTCCTTATTTTCTTAACACTTGAACTTAAATATACATTAATTAACGATTTCTATATCGCAGCCACTTCATGACTGCAGCTCTCGCAGACATTCGAATGTCCTAGATTTTCACAAGATTACGAACCGCCCTCATATCACGGCAAAAAGCCCTACCTTAATCGCCATTCCCCTCAGGAAATGACTGTTGCTGTAAGGTTTACCTCAAAAAGCAGCAATTCAAGTGTACCAGTCACTCCTATCAAAGTCAAATAAAAAAGCGAACATTAAATTATAAGTAAAATTTATCGTTCGGGATTTGCTGGACAACTCCGCTTAAAATGATAAAATCCACTCCCCACGGTGCAATCAGCACACGAGAAGTGGATTGATAGTTTAATAGGTAAGAATGCGTCGTCACCCGGCAAAGGCATCCGAATGCACGCGTTCATAATTAACGAATTTATTGAAGTTCTTCAAGAAGACCAGCTCGACAGTGCCCACCGGACCATTACGCTGCTTGGCTATAATAATCTCGATGATATTCTTCTTCTCCGTCTCCTGATTGTAGTAATCGTCGCGGTATAAGAAGGCTACAATATCGGCATCCTGCTCAATGGAACCGGATTCCCGAAGGTCACTCATCATCGGCCGTTTATCTTGGCGCTGCTCGACACCCCGGCTGAGCTGGGACAGAGCAATGACCGGCACATCCAGCTCCCGTGCAATCTGCTTAAGGGTACGGGAGATTTCTGATACTTCCTGCTGCCGGTTCTCCCCAGCCTTGCCTCGTCCCTGAATCAGCTGCAGGTAGTCGATGACGATCATCCCGAGCCCTTTTTCCTTCTTCAGACGGCGGCATTTAGCACGAATATCAGCCACGGTAATTCCTGGTGTATCATCAATATAAATTTCGGCTTCTGACAAAGCAGCGATGCCCATGGTCAGCTTGGACCAGTCGTCATCACTCTTGAACTCCCCGTTCCGCATTACGCCTGCATCGAGATTGGCTTCCGCACAGATCATACGCTGTACCAGCTGTGCGGCGGACATCTCAAGACTGAAGATCGCTACGGTCTCGTTCGCTCTAACCGCTACGTTCTGGGCAATGTTCAGGGCAAATGCCGTCTTCCCTACGGAAGGACGGGCAGCCACAATGATCAGGTCATTCCGCTGGAATCCGCTCGTCATCTTGTCCAGATCAACGAAGCCCGAAGGGATTCCTGTCGTATTCCCCTTGTTCTGATACAGTGACTCTACCTTCTCGAAGACCTCCATAACGACATCTCGGATGGCGATAAACCCACTGCTTGAGCGGCGGTTGGAGATCTCCAGAATGCGACGCTCTGCATCGCTGAGCATGCCGGATACGTCTTCCCCGCCGGCATATCCTTCGCTTACGATCTGCGTCGCTGTACGAATGAGTCTGCGCAGCATCGATTTTTCCTCGATGATCTGTGCATAATAATCAACATTAGCAGCGGTCGGCACCGCATGTGCCAGCTTGGCCAAATAGGTTACCCCGCCAATCTCATCTAACTGCCCTTTGTCCTGCAAGAGTGAGGTCAGTGTAATGAGATCAATGGGCTGATTGCCTTCTCCAAGCTCAATCATCGCTTCGTAGATCAGCTGATGGGGCTTGTCATAGAAATCATCGGTTGTCACCCGCTCCATAGAGGTAATGAGTGCTTCCGATTGAATAAGAATTGCACCTAGAACCGCTTGCTCGGCTTCCAGGTTTTGCGGCGGAACACGATCAAAATAAATCTCGCCGCCCATCTTATTCCTCCGTTACTTGGACCTTGAGCGTAGCTTTGACATCAGGGTGGAGCTTAACCGGAACCTGAGTCACTCCCAAGTTACGGATTGGCTCGTCCAGTTCAATTTTGCGTTTATCCACTTTGAAGCCTTGCCCTGCAAGTGCTTCTGCGATCTGCTTGCTCGTAATCGCTCCGAATAGACGTCCGCCTTCTCCGGCTTTTGCCTTCAGCACGATGGTTGCCTCTTCCAGCTTCTTGCCGAGTGCTACCGCATCGTCCTTTTCCTGCTGCTTGCGCTTCTCTTCAGCCGCATTCTGATTCTCTAGTGTTTTCATATTGCCATCCGTAGCCGCACGTGCTAAACCTCTTGGCAGCAAAAAGTTAGAAGCGTATCCTTCGGATACCTCTTTCACTTGACCTTTTTTTCCTTGACCTTTTACATCTTTTATAAAAATGACTTTCATTCGAACAACCCCTCTTCCTTCTCGATTTCAGCCAATACTTCCAGCAGTTTTTCCTCTGCTTCCCCAATCGACATTTCCAGCTGTACGGCAGCATTGGTCAAATGACCTCCGCCCCCCAAGCGTTCCATGACAACCTGTACATTCATCTTGCCGAGTGAACGGGCACTAATGCCAATCACGCCGTCCGGTCGTTCACTAACCACAAATGAAGCAACGACATCCGTCATGTTGAGCAGCGAGTCGGCTACCTGTGCAATCAGAAGCTGCGGAATTACCTGTCCCGGCTCCGTCACAGCGACCGCAATATGCCCATACATCATTTTAGCATGTTTTATGATTTCTGCTTTCGCAATATATTCCTGTAAATCTTCCTTCAGCAGCCGCTGAACCAGCATCGAATCGGCACCGTTTCTGCGCAAATACCCCGCTGCCTCGAACGTTCTTGAACCGGTGTGCATGGCAAAATGCTTCGTATCCACCGTTATTCCAGCCAGTAATGCTGTCGCCTCCAGTGGAGTGAGCTGCAGCTTATCATGAATATACTGCAGCAGCTCTGTGACCAGCTCTGCTGCTGATGAAGCATACGGCTCCAGATAGATCAGCACAGCATCGTTAATAAATTCCTCGCCTCTGCGGTGATGATCCACCACAACAACTCTGGAAATGGAGTCCACCAGCTTCGGCTCAATGGTCATGGAGGCCTTATGTGTATCCACGACAACGAGCAGACTGTGCTCGGTCATCATCTGCATGGCTTCCTCAGGCAGAATAAATGCCTCCAGCAGCCGCTCATCCTTCTTCACCTGCTCCATCAAGCGATCGATGGATGGGTTCGAACAATCCAGCACAATATAGCACTCTACATGATATAGATTAGCAGCTTTCCATAGTCCTATGGAAGCACCGATCGCATCCATATCTGGCATTTTGTGCCCCATGATGAAGACACGATCGCTCTCCTGCATTAAATCACGCAGGGCATGGGCAATCACTCTGGCTCTGACCCGGGTTCTCTTCTCCACTGCATTGGTCTTACCGCCGTAAAAAGAGAGCCGCTGTCCCGCCTTCACCGCTGCCTGATCACCGCCCCGGCCAAGTGCCATATCAAGAGACGATTGAGCCAGCTCGCCCAGCTCCCGGATATTCTCTGATCCAAAGGCGAGTCCCACACTCAGCGTCATCGGCACCTTCAGATCTGCTGTCATCTCCCTGATGTTATCCAATATAACAAATCTGCTCATCTCCAGCTGCTGAAGTGAGCTGTAATGAAGCACCATAAGGTATCGTTCGGACGATAATCTTCTTAGATAGATATGATAATCCTTAGCCCAAGCTGTAATTTCACTGGCAACACGGGCAATGAGTGCTGTTCGCTGCTGATCATCCATCCCCTGAGATGCTTCATCCAGATTATCAAGCATGATGATGCCGAGTGCAATCTTCTCATTCTCGTATTTCTCCCGTAAGGTAGCGAGCTCTGTTATCTCATAAATGTAAATGAGCCGTTCCTCGGGGTAATGAAACAGCTCATAGACCCGATCCAGCGTTTGATACTCAAATCTGATTTCATGAGCGTTTCCATGCGTATTTTCCTTGCTGCCATCCTTCTTATCCTTCTGCTTGAATGGAAGCTGCGGAAAAAAAGAAGTCAGTTCACTCCCGATCAGCGTCTTCTCTTCAAACATTCTGGATACATAAGGATTATGCCATTCAATTGAACGATCCTCACTATACAGCACGATGCCAAGCGGGATGCTCGCAGACACTTCGCCTTCAACTCTTTTGATCCGAAGATTTAGACTACCCATGTAATTGACCAGTTCTCTTCGGAATACGAACTCTTTCTTGACCATGATAAATCCGAGTACAGCGATAAGAACGAAGCAAACCAGACCCAGCGGCCAGTTATATGCAACCAGAAATGCATCCAGTATTAATAATAAAGCAAACGCCCAGACGGTCTGATAACCGTGCCAACGCTTTAACAGAAATTTAGGCATCATGGTTCATCCTATCGTTTTGGTTTCGAAATGGCTTCACGGAGCGGGAAGGCAAGGTCTATGATTCCGATAATCCGCATGGGTCCAATCAGAAACGTGGCAACAGCGAGCAGATACGGAATGACCGGATGCCATGATCTCGCATGTGCAGCAAAAAAGAAAAATCCGATGGCTTGAATCATGAAGCAGAAATTAATCAGCGGTGAGAAGTTGAGTGCAATCATCGTCAGAAAGCTGTTGTCTGTATTGCCAGCTACCAGCTGAAGAATAATGCCCAAGAAATAATACCATATCAAGGATCTTGGCAGTCTCCACTCACGGATTGGCTTAAGCCGGTTCACTCGGATTCCCATTCGGCCAAGAATAGGACGGGCAATAACATGGGTTAGAGAAGTCATCACCAGTGAAGTGACGATGAGCGCAAAAGGAATCATCTGAACGGTCGCGTTGCTCACTGCCTCCGCCATTTCTTCATCCATTACCAATCCATTCGTCAAGGCGTTGTTACCGCCCGATTCAGTTACCGGTGTCATCGTAAACTCGATCGTTTCACGAATATATTCAGAGAAATCAATTTGAAACAAAGTTGTGCTGATTAAGAGCAGTAGTAGAAATTCGGCCAGAATTGTGCCTGTTCCAAGCACCAAGGTGTTTAACGCAGGCTTTTGCTTCTTATAACAATGACCGATAAGAATCGCTGGAATTAAGAAAAATATACCAAATATTAAATAAATCGGACTTATGATCAGCCCAATCAAGAGTACGGGTATAACATGTACTAAGAATGACTTCAAATTTAATGAGGTATAAAGTATAACCCCTGGTAAAATAATCAGAAACACACTAATCGCTGTTAAAGGAGTTAACAGAGATAATAACAGAAGCAGATAAATCAGACTCCAAACAGCTGTTTTCCAGCGGAATTTCAAAATGTTCACCTCTTACGCATATGGTCTTCGAGAGCGGAAATGTCCTGGTACCAGTCCTCAAGCTGGTGACCTTCCTTCTTGTGCTTCTTGAGCTTCTCAACGAGCAGGTCATCCATATCTCTAAACGATATGCCGAGCCTCCGTCCCAGAATATAACTACTCATGATGAGACTCGCAAGGCTGTCACTGATTCGAGCGTTGCTTCCTTCCCATAGAGCCTTGAACAATCGTGACACTTGATCCAGCACTTCGGTTTTGAGCCATTCAATCACTTTTGCGCGCTTCGCGACATCTAGTTCTTTTGGCATGCTCATGCTCGTCACACTCCCGTAAAATGCTTTATTCTCCATTATAGCATAAGGGAATACCCATAAAAAGGCGACCCGCGGCCCTACAGCTTATAGGATGCAGTCAATCTCTAATGAATATGCCTGCTAGTTATAAATTTGCATCAGATTTCACAGAACCTCTAGACATGACATCTTCACAATACTCAATAATCTGGCTCCGTCTTACGATCCCGATGAACCGCTGCATATCATCCACGACAGGAACAAAATTCTGAACCTTCGCCAGCTTGATCAAGTCTTCCATGTTGGCATCAATCGATACAGGCTTGATATGTAAGCGCAGGGGTACATCCTTCAGCACATATTTTGAAGCGTTTTCAAATGTAATCTCTCCTCTGGAATTCTTCATATGCCACAGCAGGTCTCCCTCTGTCACCGTACCTTCGTACTTACCGTCCTTGCTGAGAATCGGTACCGCTGTAAATCTGTGATATTCCATCCGTTCAAGTGTCTGTCTGAGCGTTGCATCCGAGGTTACCGTGGCCACCTCTTGTTTCGGAAGCAAGAAAAAAGCAATATTCATATCGAGTTATTCCTCCTCTTTACACACAATTATAAGAACAACCCATTAGTATGGGATTTTGCGAAAAATAACTTCTTATTCCATTATATTCATATAAGACAACAAAATCAGCACCCGACCAAAAGAATGTCGTCAGTGCTGATTGTCGTACGTCTATGTTATTGAGATTGAGAAGGTATGGTTTCGCTGCTCTCTGTAACATCACTCTCGGTTTCGTCTTCTTTGTTAAAATCCTCCGGCTTGAGCAGTGTTTCTTCCGTCGTGTTTGGATCGAGCCAGTTTGCGATCATTTCTTTCGAATACTCATAATATTTCTCGTCGACTTCGGTATAAAATATACCGTCATCCTTTCTTACCCCTTCACCCATCATCGTGAAACTTAAAATTTCTGGGTTGCCTTGTGTAAGAACCTGCTTGGCAAGGTTAATAATAGATGTCGGATGCAAATCTGTCTGGAAATTCTCTCCCATAATATCAAACAGCTCTGGAATTTGGGAAATCTGATTCACATTCAACATGCGGTTTGCTACAGCGTTCAAGAAGATCTGCTGTCTCTCTGCACGTTTAAAATCGCTGTCTTCACGGTAACGAATGTAATACAATGCCTCTTCGCCACTGTAAATTGGTTTACCGCCTTCGATAGTAAACTGCACATGATTCGGATTTTTATTAACGATATCTTCGGTAATCGGAAGCTCTACGCCGCCGATAGCATCTACAACCTGCTGAATGGCCATAAAGTTGACCGTTGCGTAATTATTTACCTCATAGCCCAGGAATTTCTCGACCGTGTTAATCGCCATCTCCTCTTCGCCAAAGGCAAAAGCATGCGTAAGCTTGTCATAATCATTCATGCCGTCCTCATCTGCATCATGTCCAACGATCTCTACATAAGTGTCACGTGGAATGGAAACGAGCAGTACACGAGATTCCTGAGGGCGAACTACAGCGTAAATGACGGTATCTGAACGACCGCGAGTCTTCTCATACGGTCTTGCATCCGTACCTAACAGCAATACAGAGAAGGGCTCATCCTGATATACAACGGGCTCTGCGCTGGCACTTCCGGATGGTTTATATGATTTTTCAAGCTGGTTCTTGACCGTGCCTGACAAGAATAGATCAAATGCGGCTATAGCAATCTGTTGACGGAACGGATAAGCGACCGCGACTACAACGACAAGAGTCAGGAGAGTGATGAGTAAGCCTCTTCCTCTCCTTTTTCTACGATGCCTGTTTCTGCTTCTAGATCTCATAGTTCATTCCTTCTCTATTAGATTTGTAGATTCGTCTTATGTGAAAGCAACGTCATAACAGTATTATTTTCGGCACATTCTGCCTTAGAGTGTATCCCTCTATTATGATGGCCTATTATTTTTCATCCTGCAACTTGTACATTTTGCTATATTACCATAATAATCAGAAGTTAGGGATGCTGCAAATTGTCATATTTAAACGAAGAAGAAGCTCTTTCCGCAGAAAGGGCTTCTTCTCTTACAATTTCAATGATTGCTATTAATGTGATACCTGTCTATTCTCTTCCCTTTGATTCCTCTTCTTGCTGCGAATCTTTCCGGTCACTAGTGACGCCGCTGCCGTAAGGACACTGAAGATCAGAGCAGACCAGAATAAACTGCTGTACCCTTGGTTCACCGTCAAATCCAGTGCCTGTGTTAATGCATCCGAAATGGAGGTATCCGGGATGGAAGCGAAAGCTTCACGAATAGAGTTCACATCCGTTGAGGCCGTCTGTGTTTCCCCCACATATTGCTGCAGTACGGAAGGATCGGCCTGAATCCCCTTCTCTGCGAAACTCGCCTCTATGTTGGCACCAAAGCTTGAGAAGGAACGTGCAAGAAATCCGGCGAATACTGTTGGTGCAATGGCCATCGCCATCTGCCTGAATAACGAGCTGGTTGCAAGCGCAATGCCTCGTTCTGACTCCTTCGCATCCTCCGTAATAAGCACATTGACTGGTGCTCCGAGCATTACACTAAATCCAAGCCCGACAAACAAGCTTGTAATGACCATTTCCCATAAGCTGTCGACCCATAAGGCAAATAGAAGGAAGCCAAACGCACTTATTAAACCAGCTACCGTAAGTGTCCAGATCGGCCCTTTGCGATCTACGTACATCCCGCCAAGCGCCGAACCTACACCAGCAGCAAGGGCAAGCGGAGTGAACCAATACCCCGACGCCGTGCTGGATACACCAAGATACTGTTCCACGAATCCGGGAATGAAAATGACTGATGCCAGGATCGCGCCCGAGAAAAAGGCAATGAGCAGCGTCCACAAAAAAGACGGTACTCGAAGCATTTGGGTGGAAATGACCGGACTAGCTCCTTGAAGCTCCATTCTTTTTTCCCAATAATAAAACAGAATCAGCATGATCAGCCCGCCAGCAAAGTATCCATAAAATCCAGGTTCGCCCATGCTGGTCAATAGGCTGACTCCTTCAAGGTTCGTGAAGCTGAACATGACCCCGAGTACCCCTAAGGAGAGCAGACTGACACCGATCCAGTCCATCTTCGCAGTACTTAGCTCCTGCTCCTCACTAATGAATTTGTAGCCCAGAAGTAGTAGCAGTATTGCAATGGGCACATTAATGAGAAACAGCCAATGCCAGTTGCCCGTGAGCTGAAGCAGCAGAGAACCGACATTGGGTCCCAGTACGGCAGCTACTCCATTCATCGCACCCAGCATCCCTAGTGCTCCACCTTGTTTTTCTTTAGGGTAGGTACTGAGCACATAAGAGCTTGCAATAATGAAAATTCCGCCGCCCCCTAGGGCCTGAATTAGCCTTGCACCCAAGAACATTACAAAGTTTGGGCTTAATGCCACGAGCAATGATCCAAGCCCGAATAAAGCCACTTCGATCATAAACAGCTTCTTCCGCCCATATCGGTCCGACAGCTTGCCTGCAATCGGTACACTTATGGCGAGGCCTAGTGTGTATAAAGTGATTGTCCATGCTCCCCAGTTCGGTGATACACCGAATGAGGCGTTCAATGTTGTTAAAGAGGAAGTAATAATGCCATTATCCAAGGCAGCCATGAACACACCGACCGCAAAAATAATGAGCGGCCATTGTAATTTCTTTTTCATTCCTATCCCTCCGAGACCTAGGATTACAACTCAAGAACTATAATTAACCCAAGAGTCAATTATTATCATACGCCTATAAATTCAAAAGTAAAGAAAAAATTATGTAACTATAAACATATATTTAGGTTAGTTTTGCTTCTAAAATGATATATATTGTAACTTAAACACCCTCAGCTCGCTTTGCAAAAATAAAAAAAAGAGCGAGGTGGCTGTGTCTCCCTGCTCTTCCTTACTCATGCCTTTCTATTACAGCGGCTGATTTTCAATCCTGTTATCGGCTTAAATCAAAAAAGTTATATGGTTCGATCGACGGCCTGCCGCAGTGCCAATGCCCACTGCTTATGCCAACCTCCCGCCGTGTATCCGTGTGAGTATCCGTAGTTTAGCAAATCTCTAGCTTCGTTAAATCGTTGTTCCTGTGATTCGGCTCCAAGCACGACAGCAACTAGCCGCTTGCCGTTCTGCTCGGCAGTACCTGCATAACAATATCCGGCTTCCTCTGTATATCCTGTTCTGAGGCCATCCACCCCTTCATAGGAGTAAGGCCCGCTGATCTCTTCCAGCATCCAGTTGGTATTGCTCATATAGAGTCCTTTACCCTTTAATTCAACTTGCGGTCGACTTGCCATCTTCAGAATTTCCGGATGCTCCTGAATGAGATGGGCTGATAATAACGCAATATCACTCGCAGTCATATAATTGTCTGTAGGACCACCTGCCGAGGAAGTATTTCCTGTCACATTATGATATATCGTATGGACCGAGAGCCCTAATTCCTTGGCCTTGTCATTCATTCGATCAATGAATACATCCTCAGATCCCAAAGCATGCTCAGCGAGAGCAACAATCGCATCATTCGCCGAATATACCGATACAACTTCAAGCAGCTCTCTTACTGTAAACTGATCTCCTGGGCTAAGCGCCACCTGCTGTCCTTCGACTTCGTTAGCATTCTGGCTGATTTCAACTTGATCATTCCAGGAAATATGTCCTGCTGAGATCTCATCCATGATGATCAGCTGGGTCATCAATTTGGTAATACTCCCTGTTGGCAACGGAACATCACCATTGATGTTCATAATGACTTCTCCTGTATTTGCGTCCATCAACAATGCAGCATTCGATTGAATGGCGGGCTTCCCTACTAATATTCCCGGTCTGATGATAATCACAAACAGCGCAAGAATAACGACTATAGCACTGCTTCGCAGAATCCACTTTTTCATATAGCTTGTCCCCCATTCTCCTGAATATGCCGCATTTCATATGTTAATGTTGTTTTCTTCTATGTATATTGACTATCGTTATAGTTCTTATTAAACACTTCTATATATATATAGACGTATGAAATGACAATTTTGTCTGCACTTTTTTAAAATTTTTTCTCTTTTTTTCATTCCAATTTCTTACTGCTTCAAAAACGCCTGCTCTTCTATGAAACTATGCATCTTGATTCATTGGTCCTCCCTTGGCCCTGGCTTTCATATAATCCAATTAAAAAACAAAAAAGAGCATCATCTCCTCTACCCTATCGGATATGGAAATGATGCTCCTTAACAATTCAACTGATGATATTGTCCGTACGCAAGCAGGACCCCAAACCCAAGCTTGTGACGTAATTTTATGCGAAATGACAAGCAACATAGTGATTATTCCCCATGTTACGGTACTCTGGAATTTCCTGCTTGCAAATATCCGATGCGAGCGGGCAGCGAGTATGGAACTTACAGCCAGAAGGTGGGTTCGCCGGGCTTGGAATGTCGCCTTTCAGCACAATTCTCTCCCGTTTGATCGTCGGATCTGGAATCGGTACAGCAGACAGCAGTGCTTTGGTATAAGGATGAAGTGGATTCTGGAATAGATCATCCTTACTAGCCATCTCTACCATCGAGCCCAGATACATGACCCCGATTCGGTTGCACAAATGCTCGACAACACTAAGATCATGGGATATGAACAAATAAGTGAGCTGTTTCTCTGCCTGCAGATCACTCAGCAAGTTAATGATCTGAGCCTGGATCGATACATCCAGTGCAGATACAGGCTCGTCCGCCACAATAAAATCAGGGTTAAGGATGAGCGCGCGCGCTATGCCGATACGCTGACGCTGACCGCCTGAGAACTCATGCGGGAAACGATTGTAATGATAGCTCGACAGACCACAGATGCGAAGAATTTCTTCTACACGCTCCCGAAGCTCTTTTTTGGGAATAAGCTTATGATCCAGCAGTGCCTCACCAATTGCTTCTCCAACTTTAATCCGTGGATTCAGGGAACTGAACGGATCTTGAAATACAATCTGCATCTGCGGACGGATACTTCTCAGCTGCTGCTTAGACAGCTTATGGATATCCTGGCCTTTGAAAAGGACACTTCCCTCTGTTTTTTCCAATAGACGAAGAATGGTTCTGCCAATCGTACTCTTGCCGCAGCCAGACTCGCCGACCAGTCCAAAGGATTCGCCTTTATAGATCGTAAATGATACATCATCTACCGCTCTTACATTCCCAACCTGGCGCTGAAATACACCGCCTGTAATCGGGAAGTACTTCTTGAGGTTTTTGACCTCCATAAGCGGTTCTGCTAAATTACTTGGTCTTACTTCAGTTACTGTCGCACTAGTTACTTCTGTCATCGTACCTTCGCCTCCTCCTCGTACAGCCAGCAAGCCACTTTATGTCCTTGCTCATTCTTTCGAAGCGGCGGCTCCTTCTCCCGGCAAATGCTCATGCAGAACTCGCAGCGATCATGGAAATGACAGTTATTCTCCAAATCCACAGGGTTAGGTACCTGGCCTGGTATTGAGTAGAGACGCTCTTGTCTTTGGTTAATAATTGGCTTTGCTCTAAGTAATCCCTTGGTATAAGGGTGCTTCGGTTCTCTGAACAGCTCATATACGGAAGCTTCCTCGATGACTTTACCAGCATACATAACGACAACGTAATCCGCCATCTCGGCTACAACGCCAAGGTCATGGGTAATGAGCATGATCGAAGTGTTAAACTTCTCTTTAATATCCCGCATAAGATCAAGAATCTGAGCTTGGATCGTAACATCAAGCGCTGTGGTCGGCTCATCGGCAATCAGCAGCTTAGGATTACAGCTGAGGGCAATCGCAATCATAATCCGCTGACGCATGCCTCCACTCAGTTCATGAGGGTAGGAGTCTACAATTACCTCAGGACGTGGAATGCCAACAAGGCTGATCAGCTCAATGGCTCTCTTACGTGCTTCCTTCTTATCCAGCAGCTGATGCAGCATCAGCGGTTCACTAATTTGCTCCCCGATCGTGAGAACCGGGTTCAAGGAAGACATCGGCTCCTGGAATATGATTGATATCTCATTGCCCCGAAGCTTGCGCATTTCATTATTGCTCAGTTTCAATAAATCTCTGCCTTCGAACAAGATTTCTCCTCCAGCAGAAGGAGTATCGAGCAAGCGCATGAGGGACATCGCCGTTACACTCTTGCCGCAGCCTGATTCTCCAACGACGCATACGGTCTCGCCTTCTCGTATAGTAAAGCTGACGTCATCTACGGCTTTGACGATCCCGGCGGATGTATGAAAATGCGTTTTTAAGTTACGAAATTCTACAAGTTCTTTTGCCATGTTCGCATCTCCCTACTTTTTCATTTTAGGATCGAGCGCATCACGAAGCCCGTCACCGATTAAGTTAATGCCTATGACAGTTACCAGGATACAAACCCCTGGTGGAATCCATACCCAAGGTCTCTTACGGAATTCAATCAAACTATTGGCATCGGCTATCATATTGCCCCAGGATGGAGTAGGTGGTACAACGCCCAAGCCCAGGTAGCTAAGTGCTGATTCACTCAAGATCATGCTTGCGACGAGCAGAGTAGAGGATACAATAATGATAGGAACCGTATTCGGAATTAAGTGTCTAAATATTTTACGCCCATCCCGAAGTCCGAGCGCTTCTGTTGCCTGCATAAACTCCTGCTCACGGAGAGACAGGATCTGACCTCGTACCAATCTCGATAAGGATGTCCACCCCATTACCCCCATGATCAATACCAAGAAGAAAATACGATAACTTGGATGCACCTTTAAGTCGGACAATATCGCACCCATAATGATCAGTAATGGAAGCTGAGGAATCGCCATAAAGATCTCGGCAACCCGCATGATAATCGTATCTACAAATCTTCTATAGAATCCTGCCAATGCTCCTAGAACAGAGCCCAAAACAACGGCAACTAAGGTTGCTACAAATCCTACAAATAAGGATATTCTGCCGGCTAGCATAATTCGAAGCAAAATATCGCGGCCTAGCTTATCCGTGCCTAGCCAGTGCTGTGCATTCGGCGGTTGGTTCTTATTCGCTACAGCATAATCTGACAAGCTGTATGGCGAAAGCATAGGACCAACCAAACAGAATAAAACCATAAATACTAAAATAAAAAGTCCAAGCACAGCGAGTCGGTTGCGAGTAAATCGACGTATTGACATACGCCATGGAGAATCCGGCCGCTTGACTGGAACTTGAGTATTCGACTTAAGGGGTGCAGCCTCAATCGCCAATGTAATCTCCTCCTACTTTAACCTGATTCTAGGATCTGCAGTTCCATAGAGCACATCCGATAGCAGCGTACCTATTAAGGTTAGCGCCGAGATGAAGACGGTAAAACCAAGCATGAACGGATAATCCCGCATGTTGATTGATTCCATATACACTTGTCCAACACCTGGCCATACAAATACGCTCTCAAGAATGATGGCTCCTCCGAACAAGCCCGGAAGCTCGAATCCCATGATCGTAATTGCAGGAAGCAATGCATTGCGAAGCGCATGTTTAAAGATAACGGTTCTCTCTTTCAAGCCCTTTGCACGTGCTGTACGAACATAATCCTGGCGTATAACTTCCAGCATACTGGTTCTGAAATAACGAGTCAGACTTCCTGTGCTCAGCATGGTTAATACTAATACAGGTAAGAAGCTGTGATGAATAACATCAACAAGATAATCCCATGTTGACATATTAGACGCTCCTGCTGAACTCATCCCCCCTACAGGGAACCAGCCCAAATCTACGGACAAGAACTTGATTAATACAAGACCAATAAAGAAGGAAGGAAGAGACATACATAGGAATACGAACAAAGTTACGATCTTGTCAAAGAACGAATACTGAAATTTTGCAGAGAATACGCCGGTGAACACGGCTATAATCCAACTGAAGATCATACTGAAAAAGGCAATAACGAAAGAATTCCACACATAATCTCCAATAACATCTGTTACCGCCCGCTTATGCTGAAGTGACTCACCCATGTTCCCAGTAAGCATATTGCCTACCCAAGTAAAATACCGCTCTACTATGGGTTTATCCAGACCATATATTGCACGAAGCTGAGCCGCTCTTTCTTCTGTCATCTGCGGGTTTTGCTGTGAGGTAATGAAATCTCCAGGCACCAATGCTGTTATGGCAAACAAGATAATGGTGATTCCGATCATCGTCGGAATCATCTGCAGCAGCCTCCGGATAATGTACTGCTTCATAATATTCCTCCCGGTTAGAAAAGTAGATAAGCTCAGCTCTTGCCAGAGCTGAGCTTATCGTTATCATGCTGATTTAATTATTCTCCGATTTCGGCTTTGTACAGATCAATAGTGAAGTCTTTGTAAGGTGTGATTTCTAGGCCGTTAATGCGGCCATTGATCGCCCAGCCGTCACGTCTTTGGTACATCAAGATATCCGGAATCGTTGCATTAAGCTCTTGATATGCCTTAGCGTAGATTTCTTTACGCTTTTCGAGATCGAGTTCTGCTTTACCTTGTGCTGCCAGCTCATCATAGGCTGGATGAGAGTATCCAAGGCGGTTCTGAGCACCGTCTGTTGTATAAACCGTTGTATCTGGATCTGGAGTCAAGCCCCATGCCATGAAGAACATCTCAAAGTTTCCTGATTCAGCTTTTTCCGTAATTGCGTTGAAATCAAGCACCTCAGCTACAACTTCAATGCCAAGGTCTTTATAGTTCGCTGTCATGATTGGAAGTAGTGCATCTACCACGACGTTATCCGCTGTAGCAGAGAAGTCAATTTTAAATTTCTCACCGTCTTTCTCACGGATACCATCGGCACCTACAGTCCAGCCAGCTTCATCAAGAAGTGCTTTGGCCTTTTCGGTATCGAATGCATAAGCTTCAATGCCTTCATCTGTATAAGCCCAAGATTGCTTGGATTGCGGGATGTTGATAACATCAGCAAATTTGCCGTATACCGCTTCTACAATCTCAGCGCGATTAAGGCCATAAACCAAGGCTTGGCGCACTTTCACATCAGAGAATTTAGGACTTGTATGATTCATACCGATGTATCCATATCCATTCGTTGGGAAGATGTTCAGATCCAAGAATCCAAGAGCCTGAGCCATTTCAACGTTATCTTCATCGACTGTGAGCATATCCATGTCGATTTCACCGGATTCCAGCATCGCAAGTCTTGTTTCGTCGGTAGTCGTTTTGTAAATTACATTCTTAATTTTTGGTGCT
Organism: Paenibacillus shunpengii; assembly: GCF_042684905.1. NCBI lineage: Bacteria > Bacillati > Bacillota > Bacilli > Caryophanales > Paenibacillaceae > Paenibacillus > Paenibacillus shunpengii. Next base: position 589,019 of record NZ_JBHUMJ010000011.1, read on the forward strand.
CCCAAGTAGTAATCCGGGTTTGCTTCAAATACAACTTCTTGACCGGGAGCAAAGGATTTCAATACATATTGACCAGAACCGATTGGCTTGTCATTCAGAGCCTTGACTCCATCCAGGTTGCCTTGGGTATAGGACTCACCATAGTAATCAGATGGAATAAATGGAACTCCTGCCAAGTTTACTTGCGTCAAAGCTGTTGCTTCTGTAACTTCAACTTGAACCGTGTGATCATCAACAATGGTTACACCAGAGATTTCATCTGCCTTGCCATCATAGTACTCTTGTCCACCTTTGATCTTCCAAGAGAGTGGATCAGACTGACCATCATAGCTGCTGTCATGGTACATTTTAAGAGCTAAGTAATAGTCATTTACGGTTACTGGAGAACCGTTTGTATATTTCAGATCTGGCTTCAGCTTGAAGGTGTATTGCAAACCATCTTCACTAACCTCGATGCTCTCCGCAAGTCGAGGAGAGTAAGTGCCGTCAGCATTAATACCTTGGAAGGATTCAAAAATAAGATCGTTTACCCATATATCATAGGTTGTACTTGCAAAGAGAGGATTAAAAATACCTGCAGGGGATGTAACCCCTACAATTAAAGTGTCGGTACGGTTTGTTGCTGTTCCTGGATTCATCGACATATCCGTCGCTTCAAACAAACCATCATTTTGCGTAGCATCTTCTGCTGCTGGCTCTTCTGCCGGCTCTTCTGGTGTCTCTGCCGGTTCAGTTGTTTCTGCAGGTGTTTCCCCCGTCGTTGGTTCTTCAGCTGTTGATCCGCCGGAGCATGCTGCCAGCACAGTAACCAGCATGAGCATGATCACAAGCATTAGCGAAAATCTCTTTCTCATGAAAATCCTCCTCGTAAAATTCTATAATGCTTGTTGCTTATAAATTATCAGGATAATTATGTATGAATACTTATCCATGAATAATTACAGAGGTGAGTAAATTTAATCATGATGCACTGTTGTGAATGAAAGAAATAGAGCGAAATGCTAGTTTGTACATGTTAGGAAGATGTGTAGAGTAAATATTGTTTAAAAATTGATGGTTAGTCTCGTAATATGTGGGCTTCTCTAGTTGTGGAGTGGATCTAAATAAATCGATGGTCTTATTGCTAAGTCTATGAGGTCAAAATGCGAAAAGGATAGAAACTTTTAGACCAAAGGTCAATAAATGTAAGATGAACCTACTTTTTCAAATCTGAATAAGTTATTGTAATAATACGTGTAAATATTACTAACGTCAATAATTTTTTCGTATTTTCATTAAAAATGTTGTTTAAAAGACCTGTGACGGGGTATATAGACCTGATTATATAGATCTAGACTTCTAGATTGTGTTGAGGACTTTCTTCTTAAAATATCTGTTTTTAACTTTAAACATGACATACCTTTCACACAAAACAGCTGATTTCAGCTTAAAATGTGTTAGGAAATGTTATATTATATAACATATAATTAGCTTTGTTGATTTGGATTTATTTGCTATGATGATTCTGAAATGAGGTAGAAAGTGGATTTGTGTGATAAACTAGCGTGGTTCAGGTTCTTCAAAGTAAATTAACATATGCTTTATACTTCTATTATATTTGTTGATTATAATAGAACTTTTTTCCTATTATACAATTATCTTTATTAATTTCAAGTCAAAAATGATGAATCTCACGAATAAATCGAAAAATGATGGAGGCTGCTACCATTTCATCACATACTATGAAAAGAAGTAAGCTCTACCATACACAGAGCTTACTTCTCCTATATTTATTATTTTCTTACTTAGCGTTAAATTGATAATTAATAGAGTTATTCGCTTGCTTCCAAATCTTCTGGCTCGATCTCATAACCTGGGGGTCTCTTCCCACGCTGTAGTTCAGCGATACTATAGCCAAAGTCATACTGCAGATGCGGATAATCAGGGAAATTGGCCCAGTCCCCGCCCCACTCAAACCCAAGACTTTTGGCAATGGTGACGACTTCCATCCAGTCGGATTCACCATTGTTGTTCCCATCATACTCCATGTCCCATATCACCTTGTCTTCAGATACCCGGATTGCAAAATCTATTGCCAAGCCATAGTTATGATAGGATTCCCCTCCACGAGCAGAGGTGACAATCTGGCCTTCCGTCGTTCTACCTTGCTCATACAGCTCATTTTGCCTCTCTTCACTGCGGTGACCTTCTGTGATCATAATTTGTATTCCTTTTTGCTTTGCTAACTCCACCAGCTGTGATTTCTTTGCCGCCACTTCAGGATGGAGCTCTGTTACATGTTTTGGCTCGTCTTCTTCAAACAATGGAGTAGGACTTCCCCAATCTATATTAAATGATTCCGTTTGAGAGATATAATAGACAAGGCCCAATACGAGAAAAACAAAAAAAATAGGCCCACTAGATCTTCGCTTCTGTTTATACTGCCGCTGTCTGTTCATAACCACTCCTCAAGCTTTTTTTACTTATGCAGCTTCTTTATTCCTTCTAAATTTCTATGATCGCTTTTATCTGAAACGATGTAAGAATTCATAATTCTATTATTTCTACGATTTTAGATGAATGATGAAAGCTATGTATTCTATTATATTCGTTCTTCCTTTCCAGGAACAACCCTACAAAAAAAGGACAGCCTGCTAAGTAGCAGACTGTCCTTTCCGTTCACTGAATCGTTAACTATTCAGTTGTGTACGGAAGCAATGCGATTTGACGGGAGCGTTTAACTGCAATCGTCAACATGCGTTGGTATTTTGCGCTTGTGCCAGTTACACGGCGTGGCAAAATTTTTCCGCGCTCACTGATAAATTTACGAAGCAGATCCGTATCTTTATAGTCAATGTGAGTAATTTTGTTAACAGTGAAGAAGCACACTTTACGACGTTTGTTACGGCCGCCGCGGCGAGCCGGTCTTTTATCGTTGTCTCCGCCTTCTCTTTGTTTGAAGCTCATGCTATTCAGTCCTTCCTAATTAAAATGGCAATATTGAAGAACGTACACTGTGTAATTCCCCGATACCCCTTGTTCTAATTGAGTTTTTATTGATTACACACACGTCGCTGTGTAAATCGTGAATTCACTTTTCTTAAATTACCACAAATACATCTAAAAATCAAATGTTTAATCGGGCCACGTTCCGCCTCGATAATTGTACGTACTTATACAACCTCCTCGGTGTATATACTAATGGTGGGGTACAGTCCCCTCCTTGCATTTAGAGCAAATAGGCTACCACGATTGTTAGTTATGGTAGTCTATTTGTCTCTCCAGAACTAAACAGGCAGAAATTTAAACGTTCCCAGACGAAAGATGTATATGTAATTTTTGTACTAAGCCCTCGTTGTCCTGTTATTTTTCATACTATACGCTAACTTTCCGTAGACGGTTTCCTGTTTTTCATCCTCTCCTTCAGCGATACTTTAATGCGATAAAAGCTGTCGGCGCCAGCGCCTTGGTAGCCTGTACGAGAAGTGATACAGCGACTCTAATGGTATCCTTCGCATATGCGGGTGGCGGCATCGGTTAGTTCGTCGTCGGTATGAGCGGCCGACAGAGAAAAGTGGACTGCGCGCCGTCCCGGCGGGCAAGCCGGTTATCAATCATACCACGCCCTGGCCAAAGAAGGCTTTGAACACGTCGCAAAAAATACGAATTAGCCGCGAGATGAAGGACGAAGTGTACAATCTGCTTTTTCCTAGCACCAAAATCCCTAATCAGATAGGCGAAAAAAATCCCCCGCCTATGAAGGCAGGATCCTCATTCAATTTACTCTGGACATTTGGAAAAATTCGCTGAACCATATCGCTAAATTCTTCGAAAAATCCGCTAAACGGGTCTTCCTTGCTCAACATCCCTCACGTATCGGTTCACGTGTTCCACAAAATCGGGGTTCGTGGTACATACACATTTTTAATGGTCAGATCCTCGCCTCTTGCTGGGCAATTCGGCATGGTTCAACAATTCAAGTTTCACGGGAGTGAAATTCCTTTTTGCAACCAGAAAAGCGATGGACAAATGTCCGCCGCTAAAAGCTTACCCTGTTTTCTTTGCAAATAGTCGCAAATGCCGCGCAAGAGGCAGCATGCCGAACGTGACTTGCACCTCTGCCTCGCCCAGCGCCTTCAGCATCCCGGGCAAACCAGCGCGCCTTGGCTTGGATGGTTTTGGGGTATACGCATCGTCAAGTGAAAAAACGACCGCCTTCTTTTTAAAGAATACGATCGTTTTCACTTGCTGTTTTATTGATATTGCCGTGGCTGCAAATTCTGATTCTGCCAGCTCTGAGCCGTTGGCCAGCCCGCACTCTGCAAGCCGGGTTGTTGTTGCGCTGTTTGTTGAAGCTGAGAACAAATTTGCATCGCCTGCTGCATCTGCTGTATGGCAGTTTGATGTCCTTGCAGAACAAATTGAATGGTTTGAACCGCTTGACGTTCTTTCTGGGCCAGCTGATCCAGTTGGGCGGCGTTTTGCTGCTCCTGTTGCAACATTTGCTGATACATGTTGCTCGATTGCTGCGTTTGCTGGATCAACTGTTGAATAATCTGCGCGCATTGGCTTGCTTGCTGTGAAAGGTTTTGTTGATACACGATCATTGACCTCCTTCAATATGGTAGGACTTCGTCCCCCAAAGGTTATTTTGTGCAAGCGCCCATTTTTCATGTAACGCCTATATTGTGATCTCACACTTCATTTTAATGAAACTGCACATCAATTTGCCGTTGGGTATCGGCTTTTAATTTCGGCATTCGAACTTCAAGGACACCGCTGCGATACGTTGCTGTCGTTCCTTCCGTTTGAACGCGTGATGGCAAAGACACCGACCGTTGGAATCGTCCGACAAACCGTTCTTTGCGGTGTATTTGTTCCTGTTTCACTTCATTCGCTTGCTTTATGGTCCCACTAATTGTAAGCATGTTTTCATCCACATCGATATGAAGGTCTTCTTTTTTATCCAAACCAGGGATTTCACAAGAAGCAATCACTTCATGTTCATTCTCAAATACATCAATACGAGGGGTTGCAAATCCTAGACGCGCGCCGATTTCCGGAAGACCTTCGTTAAAAATTTTTTCCAAATCCCTTCTCCATAGATCGGTATTGCGAAACGAATCCCAAGGAATGAGCGGCATGTAATTTCCTCCATTGTCATCATTTTTTCAAGCTTTATTTTGTACTCTTCGGGAAATATTATTCTTTGCTACCCTGCATTGTTGAATTGAAATATGCTTTTTTGGGTCGCGACTCCCGGCAAGAGCCCCTGAAAAAATTGTTGAGAGTTTGTTTACCGCAATGTTACCGACACATTTAAACTGTTCCCTTAAATGCGGGTAATTGAACAATAACGTTTGTGCCTAGATCAGAGCTATCGATTTTCAAAGAGCCTCCCATTTTTTCGATCATAACTTGACTAAAACTGAGCCCAAATCCAATGGCGTCCTGTTTACTTGTAATAAACGGTAGGATGATTCGGGACTGCAGATCTTCTGGAATTCCTGCTCCTTGATCGCGAACAATGATGTGGATGTGATTATCCGTAATGTTAATTCGGAGCGTTAAGACAGAACCTGGGGGACTTGCATCTAATGCATTGTTAATGATTTCTTGCAGCGCCGCTCGCAGCAACTTGGGGTGTCCAAACACAAAACCGTTTTGCTCCGGAAATTCCAGAGCGAAACGTACTGTTTTCTCCAATGCTTGGACCTGTATATCTGGAATCCATTCTTGCATAAATGAAAGAAGAGAAATAGGAACAAATTTCCATTCGAAAGGTTTTCCAAAGAGCAAAAATCGCTGCAACGCTTTGTCGATCGTCTGAATTTGCTCATCAAGCAGTTTAAAGTATCCGCCCAATTTCTGATGAGGTGGAGATGCCGCGAATTGTAAAACGGAAACATGATCCTTCAAACTTTTTTCCAGAAGTTGAAGCGTCCCTTTGATTACCGTTAAAGGATTTAGAATGATATTGGCTGTGCCCGCCGCCATATGCACAATGGTTTCCCTTCTTTCTTTCTCGCATTGTATTTTCACGTACTGTTGAAAATCTTGGATATCGGCCATCAGAACAAAACATTCCCCTTTTAGCTGCGGGTATACATAGGTGATCATGGATCGTACTTTGCCATCTAACCTCTCTTGCACGAGTACTCCCGAGTAATTCTTTTTATCCTGCAGTACTTGCCCCACGATCGATTGTAATGCCGAGTGTTCAGGGAATTATTCTCCGGAGGTTACTGTGTACCAGGTATTCATGGTTGTATTTAAAAATAAAATTTTGGCTTCTGAATCGACGATAGCCAGTCCAATATCCATTTGATCTGAATTCATGAGGAACTCTACGATTTGCCTCATCACCATTAACTTCCTTCCCGGCCACTTATCGTGTGCAGAACTACAGTAAAAAAGCCAGCTAATTTCTCGTCACGAAGTGGAACCCGATTTCTAAGATTATACCTATAAGCCGTTACAGAGCGATGGGAAAGGATACGGTAAAAGTTGTACCTTCGCCAACCTCGCTTGCAACCTCAATATTCGCATTGTGATACTCTGCAATCTGATAACAAATGGATAGCCCGAGACCTGTCCCTGTCTCTTTCTGTGTAAAAAAAGGTTGTCCGATCTTTTGCAACAATTCTTGCGGAATTCCAACACCATTATCCCTTATGCTTACTTTAACCCATTCATCGCATTGCACTTGTTCGATCCAGACGGTTCCCCCTTCAGGCATCGCTTCAATGGCATTCTTAATCAAATTAATAAATAACTGTTTGATTTTATTTCCATCGCACCGGATCTGACCCGCTATGGATAATTTGTCTGCCTGATGAGCAGATTGCTCGGCTGCATCAAATTCGGTAATATCATGCATGACACAAATGCCGCCCACAATTTTATTTTGAACAATGATCGGCTTCCCATGACAGAGAATGAGGCGATGCTCGCCATTCGACTTTTTAACCACCATTTCTAAATCCCGGAAACTTTCGCCTCGATACGCCCGATAAAGCGGGACGCGTTCCTTGCTCAACAGCGTTTTTCCATCTGTTTGATACAATCCGTATACAGAACTCCAGTGTTCGGGCGAAAGAGGTATCTTTACAAAGTCGTGCAATTGTCTTGCGGCTCTATTCATACTTGTCAATATCCCATTTTCATCACAAATCACAACGCCGACATCCCATTGTTTCTACAATATCACTCATGACACGTTCTTGAGTAGCTAGGACGTCTTCCAGCGTCTTTCGGCTCGTTATATCCCGAAAAACCTTTACTATCTCACGAACATTGCCCGAATCGTACCGCAGCGTGTTGCTTACGACCTCCACCCAAACAGAGGAGCCGTCTCTTCGACGTAATCGTAAAATGTTGCTATAACCGTCTTCATTCATCCACTCTTGCGAGCCCAATTTTTCTATATCGGGAGGATAGAACAGTTCCCAGACAGGTCTTCCTATCAATTCCGTTGCATCATAACCCAGCAATGGTTTGCACGCCGGCGATATGTAGTAGATAATGCCATTGATATTCAGTGTAGCAATCATTTCCCCCGTATGGTCCGCTAACAAACGATATTTTTTCTCGCTATGCTTCAGGGCCTTTTCCATACTGGATTGCAGGGTAATATCCCTTGCGATGCAATGCAGCCCTACGAGTTCATTCTGAATGAAATTCGGGATATGCAATACGCTGAATTTTAATATTTGGCCGTCTTTCGCTTCAATTGAAGTTTCCATTTCAAACGGGGCATTGGTATACGTTTCCGTCACGTGCTCCAGACTTTTCTAAATGATGTCTCCAAGTGTTCTTTCCAATTCGTATAAGTCATAGCCCAATAATTTCGTGCAGGCGCGGTTCACATAGCTGATACTTCCATCCAACATGACGTCGTAAACAAGATCGGAATGATTGTCAGCAAGCATTCTGAATTTATCCGCGTATTCCTCGTTCAATTCAACAAGCCTTTTGCGATACGTGATCTCCTGAATCTGGATCAAGAATATCCTTTCCGGATATTCCTCCACTTCGATGATCGATAGGGTTGTCGTTCCCCATTTGTGTCTGCCGTCAAGACAAATATAACGATTTTCCATTTCGACATAATCGGAATTACCGCCTAACAAGTCATTGATGGATCCGTTATATAATGGAACGTCTTCCGTATAAATGATATCATGTATTCTCATTCGCAGCAGTTCTTGTTCTGTATAGCCCAGCATGTTGCATAGCGAGCGATTGACCATTTCCACTTCCCCGCCGAGCCGAACCATAGCTTTTCCGACAAGTGTATAATGAAATGCGTGGTGGGCGACAGGATGCGAAAGCAAATCTGAAATATCCATTGTGCAAGTAACCTCCGACTGTGCAATAAGCGTATAGTTGCATACGTAACGTTCTTCTGTTAAGAACCTATGTATGTACTCTATTATATAGGTCATTTGTAACAGTTGGAACAAGATTCCGAGACCAACTTAACTTGGAGTCCCCGAACGCTAGCCATGGAAACGGAACCGACTTGTGATCTGCGAAAGAGCCGCTTCACCACGCACTTCATCATCCGAATTCTTACGAAAATAAGACGGAGGCCGGCAAAGTTGCCAGCCTCTATGATCAAGTATACACAAGTAATCACACCTTCAATTGATTCGTTATTCAGTGTTCACGATCTCATATCCCGGAAGGACAGGAAAGTATGTCCATTTGCTCTCGGTTTCGACTCCGTTCGTCCTGGATCAATTGACATAACGTACTCGCCAATATACGTCCAGCCGTTCTTGGCGCGACCAATCCCGGTAAACTTGGTGCCAACAAGGCCTTGATTCCACGTTTTTCGGCAAAACGAAAATCAGTCCCGCCAGGTTTGGAAGCTAGATCAATAATGATTGCGTGATGCGGTATACGAGTTAGCACACGAGATGTAAGGATTAGCGCCGCAACCGTGTTAAAAATAATATCCGCATTTGCGCCTTCTTCGTACAAATCTTTCGTATAAAACGGCTCAATCCCCATCTCCAAGGCACGTGCAAACTGCTCCGGTTTCTGCAAACCTGCTTTGACGCGTGCCCCCAGGCGGTGAAGCATACCGGCTAACGTAAGACCGACTCTCCCCAATCCCAGAACCATACAACGCGAACCATGTATGGTAATATCCGTATGTTGAATGGCCATCATTAAAGCGCCTTCTGCAGTGGGAATTGAATTGTATATGGCAACATCGTCCCTATTGAGCAATTCAATCAGATCGATACCCACTTCCGAGCAAAGGTTCTTCAAGTAGGACTTAGCTATGCCGGAATAAACTTTTGCATGTTTAGGCAAACAGGACATATATTCTTTGTTCAGCATTAGCGTTTCGGTCGAAAATGAAGACTCTATTTTGCCATGGTCATCCGTACCAACAACCGGTAAAATCAATACATCCGCCTTGCTAAGTACTTCCTTCGTAAGCTTTGCGTGCCGGACTTCATGAAGTTGTTCCTTCACATCTTCATAACCGATTAATACAACATTGGCATCCAGGTCAGTAAATGAGCGAATAATTTCAAGATGCCGGGCATCGCCTCCAAGAATAACAACATGCATACCCGTTAACAAACAATCCCCTACTTTCCTTAAAAAATGGCCTGAAAACTAACGGTAATTAACTGCGTCTGTCATCTTTACAAGCGCGTCTGACCCTTTCATTCCGGGATGAATTCCATGTAATTCCGCCTCTAGGGTAACCATATCAAGAGGGGCGTCCAGCAATTGCTCTATCGTTCGTACCCCGACTGCACGTCCTGCGACAATTCGACGTTCTTTTAATTTTTCATTTAACAGCCGAATATCCAGTGCGCCGCACATGATATATCCGTGTTCAGTTGTGATAGCCAGTAGTGTTGTTTTGGGCAGAGTGACCTCAATGCCGATAACCTGATGCCCTTTCACTTCAATCGGTTTGATTATAATCATCTATGATGCAGCTCCTTTTTCTATACTATATATATGCCGGGGGTGATACCTGCACCATAGACGAATGCCTAAATCCAATATTGCTTGTGTATTATAACAAAGGAGACAACAAACGCGCCGCTTGATCAAGCATCCGCTCGGATGAAGGTCGATTCACGTGATCTTCCAAACGATAGGGAGTCGCCTCGGCAAGATCCCGTTCGAATTGTTCCGTTAGTTCCCGAGCCACATCGGAGTGATACATCACTGCGCAGATTTCGTAGTTTAAACGATAGCTCCGGAGATCATAGTTGGAAGAACCGAGTTCGGCAATCTCGCCATCGATAATCATGACTTTCGCGTGCAAGACCCCTTTGTTATACTGAAACACATGGACCCCCGCCTCCACCAGTTCGCCGTAATACGTACGGCTGGCAGCGCCTGCAACTTTAGGAATCACCCGCTGCGGCACCAGTAATCTCACTCGAACCCCACGCGCCGCGGCTGTTTTGATGGCCATCAGGATATCCGCGTCGGGAATAAAATAAGGATTGACGATGTCGATGGATCGGGTCGCCTGGGTTAGACAAATGAAATGCATTTCCCGAATGACCGGAGTAGGCAGCGAGGGATTGCCTTCAAACATCTGGATATACACAGAAGGTGTATCTTCGGGTGAGGAAGCTTTCGCTATACGCGTGCTTTCCGTCGTTCCAAGCTCCGATCCCCACTCCCATCCGAATGCAGATCGCTCTGTTTTGCCAAAAGGAAAAGGATATTCGTTGTTGGGATGCGAACGTTGCACAGATTCAGGGTTGTTTCTTGCCGTTATTGGCGTATGGGGGATGTCCGGTGACGCCAATTTCCAATGGGCTTCAAAAACCGCCTTCGCATCATTCGCTGATTCGCCGGTTATCCGCATATGGGTATCGCGCCAGAATCCGGTATTCGGCTTCATTCCGGTATACTCATCCCCCACGTTGATTCCTCCCATAAATGTCTCCTTTCCGTCAATAATGACGATTTTGCAATGATCGCGGTAAGTCAAGTTGGATAGAATCCAGGGAAATCGCAAAGGGAAAATAGTCCTGCATTCAATGCCCGCCTCCTTCATCCGACGAATTGCATGTTTGGGAAACGACCGGCTTCCCAAGCCATCCCTTATAAAACGAATATTCACACCGGATAAAGCACGGTCAATCAGTGCGTCTGTGATCCGATTTCCAATATGGTCATTCCGATATATGTAATATTCAAGCTCAATCGTTTTTTGTGCGGATTGAATCGATTGCAGGAGTCTGCCGTAAGTTTCCATCCCGTTCGTGAGGATTTGGACAGAACCTGTTCGAAGGCTACTAACCGATAAGGGCTGTAAAGACCGGGCGATAACAGCTGCGGAATGGCCGCACAACGGAGGCAAAACGATCGGATTCTGATGCGATGAAACCAGCTTGTCCCGCCGCATTTGCACCGGATTCGTGACGAAAAGGTAACAAACGAAACCGATCATCGGAAATACCAGTCCGACTGTCATCCATGTCAGCGCCTTGGCGGGGCGGCGCACCTCCCGAACCGCAATAATGAGTAACAATGCTGTATTAACAATCCATAGTCCTGCGATCCATGCCAAGAAAATCAGCCTCCAATTATATAAACGATGAAAAAAGTTGCAGCCATGCCGAGAGACCGGCATGGCTTTTTTTAGAACCCTTTATACTGCGGTTCTTCTTGTTCAATTTGTTGCAACCGCGGAACGACCTGGTCAATGATGTTTGTGTCTGTTGTGCTGCGTTTGTGAATGTGGTTTTGGCCTGCTGGTTTTGTGTATTTAACGCAAACTGTTCAAAGCTGGCCTGCGCGCTTTTCAGCGAAGCTACAGCTGTTTTCAATTGAGAAGCTACCGTCATATCGATCACCTCCTGCAATAGCATCCGTATGTAATATGTCAACCCGTTCAAACGTGTATGAATGGTAACATATGGCGACTGGTTCTTGCCGGTTTAAGGTCCGGACTTACCGCAATCGATGCCTTTTCTGGCAATGCTTGAAGACATAAAATACAGCCCGACATAGATCGGAAATGAATAGATATGCTTCCAGTGAATGGGATGATATAAATCTGCCATTTGTGAGATCGGCTCGGCCACAAAAGCGGAAAACCCCCAAATAGGAGGGCCTTTATCAGCGGGTTTACTTCCGGCTTGTACTGGTTCAAGAACATCACTGTGACGGGAAGAAGTGAAAAATTCCATGGAAAATTAGCCGGCATGAACGGGATGACTTCCCAGTGGTAATGCCAGAGACCCATGGAAATCCCAAGCTGATCCAGCCACGACGACACGATAATTATCGTAAACCCGGATAGTAGAAACTGTCCTGTTGCTCGTTGGTCCCGAATTCCGATCCAAATCAGCCAAGGACATATGGATAAACCTACTCCCAACCACCATTGGCGTGTAAACAGGACGTGATTGCGCCAAATTTCAGTCATGTTGCGGTGTGCTTCAACAATCAATTGATAGGCTTGTTCAATCGCATGATGAATCTGGTTTTCGTCCACCGATGTCACCCCTTTCCGTTTATGTGGGGACCTGCCATTATGCAATCTGTTGATAAGACGATGTACCCGCGATACAGCATCCTGCACGGATTATTTTATATCCGCCAAGGCCAGATGTTTGGACGATGACGGATATGTGCCTGCTTCATCTGCGCGAGTTTCCATATAGAATATTTGACGTTACAAATACGCCGACCGGCGGCAGCGAAGTTGAAGACGGTTGGGGCGGGACATAGCCGCTATACTCCGGCAAGTTGATATCAGTTGTCGCTACCCAGGTTCCATATTCGCCCGCCTGTAAAGAGGGGGGGAGCATTCGAAGGCGTCCGGTGAGGACCAAATGCCGAAGTTGAATCTGGACATCGTCATAGATGGTTAAATGACCGGAATAGGCAGCGTAGGGGGAATGAAACACGATCTGCTGCGCGCTTTCATTCCAGCTTCCTTCAATCGGAATCGGCGTTCCGCGAAATTGGATAGTGCCTTGAACTCGTTGGTCCGGCAAAACGCGCATCACAAGCTTGCCCCATACAACCGGCCTGCCGGCGACGGATGCATAAACTCCCCAAATGGAAAAGGGGGGTAATACCTTTGATATGGATTGCGAGGCATCGGCCACGACTCATCACTCCTCTTATTCGGTTACGCCATTATATGCGTCCACGGTAAAAATGCCCGTCACGGGGCTTGGATTCCTTTACAGATAACCGAACATGATCAAGTAAAAGAAGATCGACAATACCGTCACCGGGATGCTCCAAACCGGCTTTGTATGATGAAAACGAAGCATGAGAAACATGTGTACGTCAAAAAAAAAGCGACCACCAGCAATTCCAGCCGCGGGAGTAGGTAATATAACCGAGGCGATATCCGACCCATTCAACACCGATATAAATCAGCACCCACTTTGCAATGTGAACCGCAGCCTTCCATTCGACTTCCGGAAAACGGGTGAGGTAGAGAAAAGCAGTTAAAGGATATATGCAAAAGGTGTGAAGCATAACAACGCTGGTATAGTTGAATACTGGATCGGGTTCCAAACGCCACAAATAAAATTTTTCATGCGAGAAGAATTCGTAAAGCAATTGAAAACAAGCTAGGTATACCATCGTTGGATAGCACTGGGAAAACTGTATCCACCGACCCCACCGCCACGCCGCGAATACCGTCCATAACGCAATGGCTAAATGAATACTCACAACTCACCTTCAGATGTTATTTATCATGTGCTGGCGCAGTTACATGTAGGCGGTTTTAAGTTATCCAAAAAAAGAGTAGTTAATTCAGGCAATTAACAATCCGTAAGGTGAAACTTGCGAGATTGTGCGTCGGATAGCGGTATGAATATTAAGCAAGCACTAAATAGAACAATGGGAATATATTGAATACTAAAATGAGGTGATACAATGGCCGTTGTCAAAGCCAGGGCAAGTGATATAGATCTGTTGGCAAGATTGCTTCGAGCCGAAGCGGAAGGGGAAGGCGAACAAGGAATGCTGCTCGTCGGGGCTGTAGGAATTAATCGGATTCGGGCAAACTGCTCCGATTTTAAAGGCATTCGTACGATTCCGCAAATGGTATTTCAGCCGCATGCGTTTGAAGCAACCATACACGGTTACTTTTATCAAAAGGCAAGGGACAAAGATAGACGCCTTGCACGAAAGTCAATTAACGGTGAGCGACCATGGCCTGCTAAATTCTCTTTGTGGTATTTCAAACCCCCCGCAAATTGCCCTTCGACATGGTACAATCAGCCTTTTGTCGGAAGATACAAAAGCCACTGCTTTTACGAACCGACAGGTGTAGAATGCGAAAATATTTACAATACTTTTTAAACATATAAGACGCAGGCCTAATCCGGTCAGCGTCTTATATGTATTAAGCGCAATAAACTACTACAGTTTGATGATCTCTTCACTTTCTTTAACGTACAATGAAAATTCCATTCTAATCTAACCGGTTGCATTCAACGGATTTTGGGATTTTTTCCAACCTGGCAGCAATCATGAATGTTCCTCAAACATTGATTCTCCCAGGCGTTGCAGAAGTCCTCATACACTTTCTCTACGCCGTCGTCGGATATCATGTGTCTGGCCAGAAAGTCGTACCAGAACTGATCGAAGGACAGGGGCATCCGGGTTCCATATTGGGAACAAAGGGTTATATAACGGTCCCAGATTTTGATTCGGAATGCTGCCAATTCATCACATCGCTCTATATGCAGGAGGAAGAAATGCGAAGAGGACCCCGAAACCGAAGTACTTTTCGCCATGCGATTTATTACTTTAATTGCGGGCTATCGAGTAGCCCTAGTCTGTCCGCGTCGTCGGGAAGTATCTCTGCATAACCGTTTGGAGTAATACTTTGCAGGTATGGGGATCTTCCAGTTTTGGTTCGTGTATGCCAATGCCAGTACCAACCGGCCAATCAGTTCTTTATTGACCAGCCAACACAACTCATTGTACTTCTCCAAGGCATTGAGGAAATTACTGAGTTGATGGAGCAGGGAGAATCGGCGTCTTTTTGAACATTTACACGAATCCGATGATGTCCCAAAGTTGATCCTTCGGTAGGCGTAAAATCCGATTTTGGTATCTTGATTTCTTACCGTATACCAGAGGAGTGTTTTGAGGAATGGAAGAGGGTGTCCAAAGGCAGGCCAGCCGATATGTCCGGCATCACCTACGAGAAGTTTCTGATCCGATCGGAAGATCTTCTTCGCTTACATTCCACAGTTCGGCCATTTCCTTGATATGCTTTGGACCAAAAGGGTAAGATCGATGGTTCACCAACCGAAGCGCCGACCGTCTACTGACTCCGATGATGTATAAAGGATATGAATATCGGAATAATATCAGTTACATATTCTGAAAATGGCAAATGGAAAGGAGAAAATATGGAAAAAAGCGAACTTAAATCACAATTTAAACACCGAATCAAAACGGCAAGTAATAAATCTCCAATAGTATTGGATGGCAAGGCAAGTAAAAAAGTTCCAAACGAGCCGAGTGTCATGGAGAGAACCAAAGAGGCGCTGGAGAATATCGGAACACAAATAAACAGCATCTGACACGTATTGAACAAAACGATATGCTTGGGTGGCTTTCGCTCATGCTCGAAAGAACGACAAAAATAAAAACGGTCGGTTAGGATGAACCCCTGACCGACCCTAATTTTATACAGGTTTCCAAGCATATGTGACATAGATGAGCCTATCGTGCATTCGGAAATATTCGTTGCACGAGTTCATTGAATTCTTCAAGGAAACCTGTGATCGGCCTTCCTTGTTGCACATCAACGACATACGCATTGATTCGTTCAACGAAATTCGGATTGGTAGAAACATATACGTTTTGGATACTCGGCTCAGTTTCCTTCACTTTGAACGCGATTTGATCTTCTATCTCCCTGCTTAACTGGTTTTGACCGCCATCTAATACCGCTGCAACATACGCGTTTTTTTGTGTAACCAGCACGTTGGCCTGCTTAACCCCAGGGATCGACACGATTTTTAGCGCTGCCTGATCCGCCACTTCAATACGGTCATTTCCCTTCTTTAACTCTACCTGCTGCTCTACTCGGGTGCCTTGTTGCCTCATCTCATTATGATCGGTGCAACCCGTCAAAACAATCAGAAGCATTCCAAGCGTCAGGCCCATAACCATCTTTACGTTCCCTTTGTTTGCCATTGTAACTTTCTCCTTGTCAAAGTATTCTCTTTCCACATTCTTGCGGAGGCCCCGTATTATCCTTTGGGCTTTACGAACAATGCAGCGAGAAACGAAAAAATAATCGCTGCGGATATTCCGGCACTGGTCACTTCGAAAATTCCGGTGATGATCCCAATCCAGCCATTGCTCTTTAGTTCTTGAAGCGCACCATGGACAAGCGCGTTACCAAAGCTTGTAATCGGGACCGATGCTCCTGCCCCGGCAAATTCAATCAGCGGATCATACCATCCAATTCCGTCGACAATCGCGCCCAATACAACAAGCAGGGTCATGGTGTGGGCCGGTGTAAGTTTCAAGACATCAAAACAAAATTGTCCGAAAACACAGATTGCACCTCCCACCAAAAAAGCCCAAAGAAAAATCATAATATCTCCCTTCCTGCCTCTATGGATACGGCATGAGCGATACAAGGAATGCTTTCCCCTTGTTGAAATGAAATCGGGGATAGCAGCGCCCCCGTAGCGACAACGAGGATTCGTTTCAGTTCACCTCTTCGCATCCGATTTAGCAAATGTCCATAGGTAACAACTGCCGAACAACCGCAGCCGCTTGCTCCGGCTTGAACCATTTGGGTTTCATAATCGTAAATCATCATCCCGCAATCGGAATATTCGGTTTGTTCGATGGGAAAGTTATGTTTCTTAAACAATTTACAGGCGATTTCATATCCGACTTTCGCAAGATCGCCGGTAACGATCAAATCGTAATAACCCGGTTCAATTCCCAAATCTCGAACATGCGCCTCAATGGTGTCTACCGCTGCAGGAGCCATCGCTGCGCCCATATTAAACGGATCTTTAATGCCCATATCGATAACCCGGCCAATGGTGGCAGATGTAACAACCGGTCCGTCACCTTCCATGGATACGATGGCAGCACCGGCCCCGGTTACCGTATATTGGGCGGTTGGCGGTTTTTGCGAACCGTACTCGGTCGGATATCGGAACTGTTTCTCCGCACTGGAATCATGGCTGCATGTCCCCGCCAACACAAATTTCGCCGAACCGGAATTTACAAGGTTAGCTGCTAATGCCAGACTTTCCATCGAGGTTGAACAAGCCCCAAACACACCGATGTAAGGGATCGATAATGTTCGCGCGGCAAAACTGCTGCTAATGATTTGATTCATCAAATCCCCGCCTATGTAAAACTGTACTTGTTCCTTTGTCAACCCCGCATTTTCAATAGCCAGTTTTGCCGCTTCTTCAATCAATACCTTTTCTGCTTTCTCCCAGCTCTTTTGTCCCATCATGGATTCTCCATGGACAATGTCAAAATCTTTGGCCAGCGGGCCTCTTCCTTCAAATGGACCCACTACCGTTGCTGTTGATCGGATGAACGGCTTGTTCTCAAATAGCCAACTCTGGTGTCCCTTTAACATATTAAGAGCCTCCCCCGCCTTTGATCAGCAAATGTACAATTCCTACCGCAAAGGCGGCGACTGTACCAAATACAATAACCGGTCCAGCCAGTTTAAACATTTTACCGCCAACACCGAGCACCATACCTTCACTCTGATGTTCAATCGCAGCGGATGCCATCGAATTCGCAAATCCCGTCACAGGCACTGCGGAACCCGCACCGGCCCATTGGGCAAACTTATCGTACACCCCCATGCTGGTCAGAATGACAGAAAGGAGTATCATAACCGCCACGGTAGGGTCTCCAGCTTTTTTCTCATCAAAGCCGCCCCAATGCACAAACATTTCCTGGATGGCTTGTCCAACCAAACAAATGGCCCCGCCGGCTATAAACGCACGAATGAAGTTTTTGAGTATGGGCCTCGGAGGTTCGACGCTTTGCGCCAATTCTTTATATTCCTGTTGTACCCGCGTTAAATTTTTCTTTATATTATTTGCCATGAACATCCTCCTCGATTTTCAGCTGACGTATAATTGGCGAATTGTTAACGAATCAGCAATGGTTTAACTTCATCAATAATCTTTTCTAACGCTTTTGAACATTGCTCGTACATCTGCTTTGTATTTTGTTCTTTGGTAGATAAGCCAAACATTTCGAGATCCGCTTCACACTTTTTCAATGTTGCAAGCAACGCGGCTTTCTTCTGAGGTTTCGGTACTTTGATCTGATCATCAAATAAATCAACGTATAGCTGGCCATAGGAATCCACCTGTCCAAGATATACGTTATCAATCGAAACACCTAATTTCTCCAGTTCCGTATCCAGCCATTGCCTGTTTAGACCTATCGTGGCAAGCGGCTCGTCCATTATTTTTCCATCCATAATGACCGTTTGAGGCTCTTGTTCCGGCCCGACATTTACTCCAAGGTGTTTAGGCGTTAACGGTTGGTTTTCCTTGGTTAAAAGAACGCTAATGTCACCGCTCGGCTCCATGACTGCGAATTCAACATCGGCAGCTTTGAACACATTTTTTTTTCGAAGCTGTTCCATAAGTTCATCCGAGGTAATCTTTTCTTTTTTCAGGTTATCCTCCATGATCTTGCCGTCCTTAATGAGCACTGTTGCTTTGCCGTCGAATAGGTCTCTTGCCGTTTTGCTTTTCAGCTGTAAAAATTCAATCCCTAAAGAAACAACGGTCCAAACAGTCATCGAAACCAAGCCCAGATACCAAGTGGACTCCAGATCCAACGAAACGTAAGCTGCAAGGCTGCCGATCGTGATTCCGGTGATATACTCAAACAATGACAGCTGTGATACCTGCCGTTTCCCCAATATCTTCGTTAGGACAAAAAGAACCCCCATAGCCAATAACGTTCGCAAAGCGATTTCTAGCCAATCCGGCATAATATCACCATTCCTTTCCAATCACATTAATCGACAAAGGTAAATATGTCCCTATTCCATTATTTTTATGCATTTCCATCTGAAAATTTTTCTAACGTATGCTTTTGTTGCGAGACGGAAATATTAATTTCGGTATTGGGAGAATGTAAGCATCTATTCCCATTACCCGTGAAACATTATCCTATCCTAAGGTAAAGGAGGTGACACCGTGACAGTTGCTTCTCAAGTGAAAACGTGCGTAGCATCTTTAAAAAGTGCTCAGGCGAGTCTGGAACAATTTGCTTTGGAAACACAAAATCAAGAAGCAAAATCGCTCTTTACGAATGCGGCCCAACAAACCCAACAAATCGTGCAGCAAGTAGAAAGCCGCGTACAACAGTTGGAAAATGAAGAGCCTCAATATAAGGGGTTTTAAGAAAAACAGACAAACCATGAATATTGAGGACATGGCTTGTCTGTTTTCATCGGTGAACAGATTAGAAAAGAGATCAAACCCTACAAGTTGAGTAGGGTTTGATCTCTTTTCGCCACTATTCTTTTGTTTAGACAGCTAACCTTCTAGTCCCTGGGCAGCCGTTGAACCGCTAAAAAAACGAGAAGTATCACACCCATATATCCAAACAGCGGATAAAGATAAGTAAGTAAGGAGGTGAAACCGGCTTGACTAATCAAAAAACTAGCAAGTAATATGCCGAGAACTAACCAACTTTTAGGAAGGTGATATAGACTTTGGATTTGACGAGAAATTCCGAAGACATTGCCTATCAATGTGGTGAATATTTCTCCATAGATTACGAGCAAAAACAATACATGAAAAAACTGCCCGAAATCTCGAATAATCTCGGCCATCGGAATATCGTATTGAAGAATCTCGGGCATCTTTGAGCTCATTGCAAAATGGCTGACAAGAAGCATAAAACCAAGACCAATGCCTCCCCAAAACCCTCCCCATTTTAATGCGCTTTCGTCATCCACCTCACTCCCTAGAGGAACCATAACGGCTAAAATAAAAGCAAAATTCAATCCTGCATACACAAACGGACTCACGAACCACTTCAAATTGTACAGTTGTTGGTTCTGCCAACCGACTATATCAAAAATATTGTCTATTCTGACAACCTTTACGACAAGGAGAATAGTGAAAAAAAGCATCATGGGAACGACTAACGAGTTTACGAACATAATTCCGCTGATTTCCTTCGTCATCACCAGATAACACAAAATGATGCTGATGATAATACCCAGTTGATAGGGTAGACGGAGTTGTTCTTCGAAAATGGTACCGGTACCTGAAAGCATCACGGCCGTTACCCCAAATAGAATAATAAAAGTCAAGGCATTTGCGACTTTGCCGAAACTCTTGCCAAACAGATAAACATTAAACTCCTGATATGAAAATGCTTTGATCTGGTGAGCTAGAATCATCATTTTAGTGCCGATCCATACAAAAAGAAAGGTGCTGCATAAAATGCCTAATACCCCATAGGCTCCGTATACCGTGAAAAACTGCATAATCGACTGTCCTGAGGCAAATCCGGCTCCCACCACGGTTCCCGTATATGTCGCGGCGATTTGTATTATCATATTTGTTTTTTTCTTCATATTTCACCCATGTCCTGGTAGAGAATAGAATCATTAAATTCTATGCTTAAAAAAATTGCTTATTCCAAAAGGAACTCGTTGTCAGCCGTTATGACGAGAAACGATAGTGGTCCGGTAGATCATCAATTAACAAACTTGAGTCTTTAACAATGACATGGTAAATATGCAGCTCATGAATCTGGGCATGATTTTTGGAATCGGTAAACTTATGGTTTTGGCCTTTATTTATCTACCGAGGATGAATCTGTGCAATCAACGCCCCGCTTGGCGATGCTCGAAGCCAGCAGATATAGCCCGACATAGATCGGAAATGAATAGATATTGCTTCCAGTGAATGGAATGATATAAATCAGCCATTTGTGAGATCGGCTCGGCCACAAAAGCGGAAAAACCCCCAAATAGGAGAGCCTTTATCAGCGGGTTCCGGCTTGTACTGGTTTAAGAACATCACCGTGACGGGAAGAAGTGAAAAATTCCTTGGAAAATTGGCCGACATGAACGGTAGGACTTCCCTGTGATAATGCCAGAGTCCCATGGCAATCCCAAGCTGGTTCGGCCATGATGACACGATAATCATCGTAAACCCGGATAGTAGAAACTGTCCCGTAGCCCTCTTATCCCGAAATCCGATTCAAAATAGCCAGGAGTTCGAATCGATCGAAGAGCTTGCTGAGATGTCTGTCCAACGTCTTGTCGACTTCTTGGTGCAGCACGGCAGGAACCGTTTCGAAAATCCTGAAGCGGTCGCCAAGCCTTGCAGAAAGCCGCTCGCTCTTCGTATCGATTGCCCCAAGCGATGGCGGACTCTTTCAATCTCGCTATGGCTTCGAGTATCCCGTTCCTGCAGGCCAACATAATGAGGACGCATCCTTTTCGATTCCTGTGAATACGGTCATTATATTCAGCAACTTCTGAACAGGCAATCCCGCCAGAAGTTGGACGTTACCTTTCAGCGGAAACACAATACTGTCCACAAAGCAATGGCTAAATGGAAACTCATCCCTCTCCTTGACATTTGTTGGCGTTTTTCAATTATAGCGGTTGATTCTTAATGCAGACAGGTTTTGAACAAAATTGTTTCAGTCCATCCCAGTTGCCCCAGATGCAATTTTTGCATCGATTCGGTTGTCTTGGGGCAGAAGTAGTCCGGTTTTCAACGCTTGTACTGGATGTTGGTGACATGCAGGTATCCACCTTTCCAAATTTATGCAAACAGCATTTAAGTTGTCCAGAAACGAATTATCCTATTCCGCCAAGCAGCAATCCGCATCGTGAAAGTTCCACTTTGATCCAATCTACTCCAGCCCCCGCATACAAATATCAAAGACCGGATCTGTCCATATTGGACAACAGCCGGGCTTTGGTCCTATTTCGCAGGATAAGTTGTCTTCGAAAATTATACTTTGAATTTTCCAACTAACGCGCGAAGCGAGCAAAGCAATCACTTTCTCTCCGGCGACTTGAATTTCAGTTTTTCCTGCTAGTCCGGGTTATCGGCGACAAGTCCGAACAGAGCGTCATAGTACGTCTGCCAGTTTTAATTCCCGTTATTATAAGGATCCAAATATTGCGCTTCTCCGATTATCACAAAACCACGCTGGCCCGTTTCCATATCGACAAGATCTTATTCGATGGATTGAGCCAGGCTGTGTACTTCCATATCATGATTCGTAATAAACTCGGTTTCCTTCTGGAATGCAGCCATCTGCATCCGGTTTGCCCAGAAAGCGAGGGACAAAAATCCGAAAGGCGCTGAAATCGAATACAAACTGACCGGACGCACAGGGGGGGACATCACGGTTTCCTCCCGGTTACGCGCATCCGTTGCAACGTCTTCAAATAAGCTGGCCTTGTACGCATTTTGGATAGCGGCAAACGAAGCACTGTATCTTTCCAGTCGCTAGCAAAAAACGGGCTAAGTGGTTGCAAGTACGGCTGCCCGAGCGAAGTCAGTCCATGCAGGTGGATGCAGAACCAGATCAAACTAAGACCGATACCCCACATGCCAAGCCATGCCGCCAGAATCAACAGTGAAAATTGAAGAAGCTTGCTCGCATTTGTCATTAAATAATTGGGAACGAGAAAGGAGGCATGGCGGAAATGGCGATTACAATCACCATCACGTTGCTTGCGATTCCCGCCTCCACGGCTGCTTGACCGATGACAATACCGCCTACGATGCCGAGTGTTTGGCTGGATTTGGTGGGCATGCGCAAACTGGCTTCCTTTAATATTTCCAGAGTCAGCAGCATGAGCAGCGCCTCCCAGAACGGTGGATATGGAATTTCACTCCGTGATTACATCAGAAGAAATAGCATCTCCAAAGGAACCACCTGATAATGATGAACCGTCACCGCTACGTAAGCCGGGGTCAAAAACAAAGCAATTACAAACGCGACAAAACGAAGTCCCCGCAGGAAGGTGCTTACCAACCAGCGATGTACATAGTCTTCTGGGGATTGAAACAAATTAAGCTCAAGCTTTTGTCCAACTGCTCGGTTAGGCTGTCTTTAGGGCCGTACACAATCGATTCCTGCTCGGAAGAATCGATGGCGCGGCCCAACTGATTCTGCTTTTTGATTGCACAAACGTTCCCGATTTCATCAAAAACAAGGATTCCTCCTTGCAAGATGAGCTCTTCGGTTTGCTGCAGCGTCGTTACGTCCACCCGATCTTCGGAAATCACCTTTTGTCCTGCTTGTTCGTCCGGGGCGTGCAAAAGGGGAAGCACGATGTCGCTTTCGACCTGATTTTGATCCACAAAGGAACGGATGTAGAACAGCTTGACTTTCCGCCCTCCCGCATCCAACTCATGCACTTGTGCATCGTGAATATCGTGAAACAATTGCTGCACGTGCTGCGGAGACAAGTTACCTGCAGGAGGTTGGGTATCGGCTTCTTTTGGCGTATCGCTTTTGTCTTGCTTTTTAAACCAACCGATCCAACGCATCGTCTCCCTGCCTTTCGCGTTCAGTCCATGTATTATTTTTCCCGATATAACAAAAAAACATGCTTCGCAGTTCCGGGTTGTTGGCAGTCTTGAGATTATGAGTCGGTTCGTGAAAAAACCACCGATTTTACTACCGGTGGCTTGAATCGTGAACATTTTGCGAACACTGCTTCTCCCAGTTGTTGCAGAAGTCCTCATACACTTTCTCAACCTTGCTGTCGGATATCATGTGCCTGGCCAAAAAGTCGTACCAGAACTGATCGAAAGACAAAGGCATCCGGGTTCCATATTGGGAACGAAGGGTTACATAACGGTCCCAGATTTTGATTCGGAATGCTGCCAACTCATCACATCGCTCCATGTCGGTTCGCCTTTAAGCGGCGCTGGTGCCGCTGGGTATTTCTGACGTTTTCGCTCTTTCTTCGGCCAGCTTTTGAAATTGTTTCGCTCTTTCCAGATGAAAGGCACGCAATTGGTCGTGATATTGAGCCATTTTCATGTGCCAGTCGTGCATTTGCCTGACATAAGCGGCGTGGTCATGCGTAAACATGGGCATTGCCTGTTTAGTAAACTGCATTCAAAACCATTCCTCCTTGGGTAGGTGAATTTTGAACTTACAGCATCAGTCTATGGCAGACGCATAGAAGCGACAACGGCATCCGCCCGGTTTCCAGTAATTTTTATCGGGTTGTTTGTCTAGACGCGGATGGAAACACAACCTCCCGTTCTTCAGCATAGGCTAAAAGGAAACAGAGATCGAGGAGGAGATTTCAACGTGTATGCTTATCCAAATGGAATGTACAGGGAAACGGCAAATCCCGCATTATCCACAGTAACCTTGGTTGACCCGTATTTTTATCACACCTTGCGCTCGCTTCAAGGAAAGACGGTGGTTATTGAAACGTTTCGGGGCCCTGTTCGGGGTACGATAACCGACGTGAAACCAGATCATGTCCTGCTGCAAACAGACAATTCCTCATTTTTTCTGCGCACGCAGCAAATGATTTGGGTTATGCCCTCTTAGCACTCCGGCGCGGCATGAGACAAACGTCCCCTGTCATAAAGATACTAAGAACCATCAAATTGATAAGGGGATGATGACCGCCATGTTCAAGCGCATCAATCGATTGCCCATTGCATTGCCTGTTCCCAAACATCCGGACGCCAACGCCGCGGCGGCTGTGCAGGAACTATTAGGCGGCCGTTTCGGGGAGATGTCTACGTTGAATAATTATTTGGTCCAATCTTCGAATTTTCGCAGCAAAAAAAAGCTGAAGCCCTTTTATGAACTTGTGGCCAGCATTACGGCGGAGGAGGTTGGCCATGTGGAATTGGTGATGAATTCCATTAATTTATGCCTGTCCGGTTCCACATTTCCGGCAGATCCGGATGCGGCCCCTCTGCGCAACGGGCTTGACAAACGCAATACCTACCATTTTATTGCAACGGCTCAAACCTCGTTGCCCGGCGATTCGATGGGCAAAGCATGGAACGGTGATTATGTCTTTAACAGTGGCAATTTGGTACTCGATCTGCTTCATAACTTTTTTCTCGAATGCGGCGCCCGCACCCATAAGATGCGCGTGTACGAGATGACAGATCATCCTGTCGCCCGCGAAATGACGGGTTACTTGCTGGTCCGCGGGGGAGTTCATGTGCTTGCTTACGCGAAGGCGCTTGAAATCATGACCGGAGTCGACGTCAAAAAAATGCTCCCTATTCCCAATCTGGAGAATCGGGCATTTGATGCGACCCGCAAATACGAAGAACAGGGAATTCATCGAAAGTTATATACGTTTAGCGATTCAGACTATGAAGATATCGCTCAAATCTGGAAAGGATCCCACCCTTCCGACGGAGAGCGATTGGAAGTCGTCAGAGGAGTTCCCCAAGGAGGGGAAGTGCCCGATCTTGAAGAAGTGCCGGAAGAATTTGCCCCTGGCATCTCGAATGAGGATTTTATGCAGATTGCCCAACGGCTGCAAAAGCTCGCCGGATTGTAAGGTGTTGCGTTCCTATACGGGTAAGGGTTGCTGCTTATATGGCATGTATACGAAACCTTTATTTATGTTTATTTCTATTAGCCGTGCGCGACTCCCAGCGTGCGGCTCGTCACATGGTGGCGGTCAAGCACAAGCCTTTATTTGAATGGTTTCAATTGCCTATCCCTTAGTTCTTGAATTTTATTTTCTAAATATTCGATGCGAGATTTTAGTTGTGCTTTCTCTATGACATGTTTTCTGCATATTTCCAGAAGTTTCTCGTTCTTTTCCTTCTCATTCTGAAGCGCCTGCTTAACTTTTTCATACCGATTCTCAAGCAATCTTTTGCCGCTTGGTCTGGTTGACGTTTCGATTGCAGTAGCTGCAATTTCTTCTGCCCCTTTTTCAATTTCCATCTGCAGCAAAATGGCTTGATCACAGCGTTCCTTAAGATCAGGACGATTATAGATCGTCTTTCGCTCAATGCCAGCTTTTTTAGCAATCGCTGATATGGACAGTTTTTTCTTTCCTTTTCGGAGGTTTGTTATTGCTTGTTCGATACGCTCCAGTGTAACGAGTTTATTTTCTTTAGAAGGGTCACTCATGCCATTCCCTCCCATTCGCTTGGTGTGATATTGTAATCTGAATGATTATCAATTCCGGAATAATTCACCTGGGTTTCCAACTCATCAATAATTCCTACGAGGTATTTTTCAATTGTCTTTAACTTGTTCTCATAAGGACCTCCAGCAGGTGCAGATGCCAATTCGCTACGAATTTTTTTCAACCGGCCTTTATGAACTTCAAGAAAGTCCGGAGTAGTCAAAAAATTGCGGCATCCTAAACATACCCCGTCGCCTTCACAAGGTTCATTTCGCATTGGATGGTGAAGACAAAGTCCATGTGACAAAATTTGAATCTTATGCGCTTTACGCAATTTATCAACTTGTTCGATGGTCTTTCCTTTGAATGGGTTAATTACTTTAAGTTTTTCTTTTATTTGAAGAGCCTGCTTACCAACAAGAACTTCGCCTTCATTGAATACTTTCGCGAACTTGTTCCTTACATCCTCTTGAAGCAGGTGTGTATAGTGCTGTGTACCTCTAATGGACTTGTGATTTAACAATTCCCGTATGGTTTCCAGAGAGGCCCCGCCTTTTAAAGCATACGTAGCGCAAGCGTGGCGGAATGTATGAGATGAAAAATCAGCAATATCTCCATTTTTATATCGGAGATTGTGTTTTTGAAGCCAGGGTCTTAGAAAATTCTTTGACCAATTTGCATGGGAAACTATACCCACGGGATATCCTTTGACATTACGTATTCGATTAAGAAATAAATACGGTAAGCCCGATTCTTTTCTTAACGGATCCGTGTATTTTTCAACTTTCGTAATGGCTTGTACGACAAGGGCATTCGCTGGTTTATACACCCTCGTAGGTTCGGCTTGCAGTTTACCGGTGTTGTATACTAATTTAGTTTCTCCGCCAATTGGCTCAATGGAGGCATTATACATCGTAATGATTTCGCTAATGCGAAGTCCAAGCTGCAATCCAACTACTACGCTAGCTGCAACAAGTATATTTTCGTCCATATCTAAATCACTTACTGCTTTACGCAATATCTGATCGATCAACTGTTCGTCCGAAATTTTATCAATGTTTACTTGCTCTGCTTGCTTGGCATCCTTCTTTAACGCTTTGTTATTAATAATGAGCTCATTGTACATACCCTGAACAAATCGAACATCTTTTGGAACATCCCAGCCTTTAATATTTCCCTTTAATAAGATTTCTTTTAACGCCAATGCACTTTTCTTGATTGAAACAGAACTTATTAACTGACCGCTTGTCTCGCTTTTCGCTTCAGGCAAATACGTAAAATACATCTCCAATAAAATCTGATCAATTTCTGAAAACGACTCCACTTCCGGCGCATATTCTTTTATAAATTTAGAAAATCGAACAACACCGTCTAAATTTCGTTTGGCAGTTGAAAACTTGCCCGTGGTTAACTCATGATGCATAAACCATTTTATTACTTCTAGCATTTTGGGCTTATCAACAACAAATTCAAAATCAATCATAAGCCTCTTGCCAGACAAATGCTCTACATTAATAAATCCGTTAAAATCCCATACATTGTCTGAGAATTTACTATTACCGCAACGGAAATCTGATTGGGGTATTAGGGGGTTGTAATCAAACAATTGAAGCTTTATACTTTCAACCACTCTGCATCGCCTCCAAACGCCCTATAATCGTTTCTAAGGCGTATTCAACAGTCTCAAGATGATGTGTCGTCCCGATATACTCCTGAGCCATATATGCCTCTCTGTTGGCTCTGAGACGATCCAAATGGTCTTTATGAATTGGTAAGTGTTCGGGAGTCGTGATAAACTTAGGACAGATCACGCACATATTAAATTTAGAGCATATCTTGCCCTCATTATTTATCGGCTTCTGACAAGCCCCATCAGGCAATGAAGCAGACAATAGCGTTTCCGTGTCGAGATTCTTTCCTTGACCAAGTTCCTTCTCATTGATTTCCTTGACTATCATGCCAATAAATCCAAGCTTTTTATATTCGCTTTCAACTTTTGGATTTTGGACTTTTGCATATAAGCTTGTGGAGTGCAATGATTCGTGACCTAGATATTCTTGAATTTCAAACATGCTCATGCCCTTATTTAGCATGTCCGTTCCAAGCGTATGCCTAAATGCGTGAAAGGTTAATGGGTATAATTCGCCATTGTTATCTCTGATATCATACTTTTTGACAAACCGATAAAGTTTATCTCGAAATATTTTTTGGAGCAGTCTGGCGTACCGTATATTCCGTTTTTGCCAGTAAAGACAAATGTAGTTTGTTGCAAGTTCTTTCCTGGCCACTTCTGAGTATTGTTCAAGTAGTTGAACTGCCCGTTTGACTCGATTTGATACGGGGATATATCTGTCAGCCTTATTTTTCGGAGAGAAAACATACAATACGGGTTTTCCTGTAAAATCTTCAGTTATACAACCCTCGGTTAGGTCCAAAACCTCTGAAAGCCTTATTCCCGAATCGATGCCGATCTCCACAATAGACTTCAAGAGGATGTTATTCTCCTTTTTTAAAGCTATTTCAATCTGTTCCATTACATTATCGGGTATATACCTTGTCCTTAAAACATCATCTTGCTTCAGTGCTTGGTACTCATCTCCATCAAAAACCTGTCCCTCCGGAAAACCATCATACTCAAAAAACTGCCCATGTTCTACTACCCATTTTAGTGCAGACATAGCAACCGATCTTGTAGAGTTTGCTAAATGAATCTGTTGTAAATAATAAATATACATTTGAGTAATTTGGTGCGATAAATCGGCATAATCCATAATTTTCAAGTTGTATTCTTTCAGGAATTCAAAGAACCGTTTCAATGAATAATTATATCGATACAGTGTTTCGACGCTCGGCTTCCCTAGACTCATGCATTCAATTGTTATTTGCTTATGTATTTTCTTGAACCATTTATTTGGCAAATATGAAAATTCAAAAGATAATTTATCACCATAACTCGATTGATACGGAACCTCCCATCTATCAGTTTTTGTATCAACTGTTGAAATATACGCTCTACTCAATTCAACTCCGCGCTCCTTCTCTGACGCATGAAGCTTTCATATGCCGTTGTTTTCGCTTCAAGCGACAAATGTTGATACTTACTCGTAGACTTAACATCATTATGACCTAACCTATCTTGGACATAACGCATATCAAATCCCGATTCGGTGAGTTCGGTTCCATGGGTGTGCCTAAGCATGTGAGGAGTGCATTTAATACCCACTTGTTCAGATAGCTTATTGAAGAGCTTTGTTATCGTATCGCGGATCATATATTGGCCAGGGCTGGTTTCATGATTCACAAATATCGTAAGATGTTTTCCATCATCAGGGCGATGATACAAGATATAATCCTCTATGGCAAAGACAATATCTCTGCTGACGGGTATTTCCCTTTCTAGTGATTTGATGTTGTGGTCTTTATGGTATAGTGGATCATGCTCTTTTACCTTTATAACCCCAACTTTTGTTTGAATCTCATAATCACCTATACGAAGACCTAATGCCTCACTAATCCGGCAACCCGTTTCATAAAGAAATCTGAACAATAACTGATTTCGGGCATTTAAGCTCTCATGTGACTGTAACATCTCAAGTCCTTGATAGAGCTTTTCAACCTGTTCCCGAGTCAAACGCTTACCCTTAACTGATTTTTTCTCTTTAACTCGGAAGAAATTAAAACCCATATCTTTACGACTAACTTTCTGAACTAGGAAATGTCTGTTTTTTGAATCATCTTTATAAGTTAATGGGTTCTCCGTCACAAAGCCCCCAATCACTTCATAAAATCGATAAAATGAGGCTATTGTTGCCATATACTTATTCTTTGTCTTTGCAGATTTCTCTTTGTCCGTCTTTCCGACTTTCGTTTTCAAATACTCAAGCCAAGAAAACATATCCGCTTTCCTAACCTCGTAAAATTTAAGCCCCACTTCGTTTAACCAAGTGAAATATTCCTTTAAGTCTCTACTATAACCTTCGATTGTGTTCTCAGAGTGCCCCTTCTCTTCTAAATAGTGAAGAAACAATGTTATTTCCTCGACAATGTTGTAGTCCTCATCCACAACTACTACATTTCGTTTTCCGGCCTCATTGAGAGTTTTTTCAATTTTCAGATTACCCATATTCATCACCACCAAGATCAATACTATATGATGTTCAGCCAATGTTTTCCCACTTTAACCGAACTTGAGTGTATATATCATCCATCATCTATTATTATGGAGCTAATTGTCAATTATCATAGTTGAGTTCCGGACTAAACTCAAGAAACAAAAGGAACGATTCGCATATGCAATGCTCTTCCGCCGCGGGTACAATGAACTCCTTTGTGCTGCCATAGAAAAAGGTGTGTTGCCATAAGGCCAACACACCTTTTTCCTAGATATTATCCGTTGTGTACGGAAGCAACGCTACCGCCCTAGCACGTTTAATTGCAACTGTTAAAGCACGTTGATATTTTGCGCTTGTTCCAGTCACACGGCGAGGAAGAATCTTCCCCCGTTCACTAATGAACTTTTTAAGAACTTCCGTATTTTTGTAATCAATATGAGTAATTTTATTGACTGTAAAGTAGCAAACTTTTCTACGTTTACCTTTGCCACCTCTACGTGGAGCAAACTTTCTTTCGCCACGTTCTTCGTCATTTCTTTGTGCAAATGCCATTGTTATACTCTCGTTCCTTTCATTATGCATATTGGTCAAACGTAATAAGCTTTCTCTGGCTATCCCCTAGTTCAAAGTTGGGTGTGGATAAGTCTTACGACTTACCCACACCCAACTTCTCACTACGGGGCTGCACCCACATCTTGAAATAAGGATGGTCATCATCACTAGACTACATTGACTGTCATAACGTATTACACACTTTACTCAACATCATGCGATCTTAATAAACCGTGGATGCTGGTCGTAAATGAAGATTACCATTACACAGTTAAAATGCTTTAAAACCCCTTGTTTTACTGAGGTCTTAAAGCATTTTCTTGCTCTCAGATGTTACGCTCTCTAAAATGGCAAATCATCATCCGAAATATCAATCGGTTTTCCGTCATCGGAAAAAGGATCCTGATTGTTCCGTGAGAAATTGTTATTGCTATTATTCCCGCGGCCGCCGCCTCCATAAGAAGGCTCTTCACGCATACCACCACCGTTATTATTCGCGTTGCCGCCATCACGGTTGGATTCCAAGAAACGAACGTTATCTGCAATAACTTCGGTTACGTATACACGCTTTCCTTCGTTATTCTCGTAGTTTCTTACTTGGATGCGCCCTTCGACGGCTGTCAAACGGCCTTTACGCAAATAATTTGCACAAGTTTCCGCTAGCTGTCTCCAGGTAACGACCGGTATAAAATCAGCTTCTCTTTCCCCGCCTTGGCTTGTAAACGGACGGTCTACAGCAATTGTAAACTGCGTTACGGCTACCCCTGCAGGTGTGTACCGCAATTCTGGGTCACGAGTTAACCGGCCGATCAGAATGACTCGGTTTAACAATCTAATCCCCTCCTTCTGAGCGTAGTTCTTACAAAATCACTTGAAACGAATTAAGCAACAACGTCGTTCGTGATGAGATAACGAATTACTTCGTCAGAAATTTTCATGATACGTTCCATTTCAGAAACGACAGCTGGTTCAGCGTTGAAGTTAACCAACACATAATGACCATCACGGAATTTCTTGATCTCATACGCAAGACGGCGTTTACCCATAACGTCGTGTTTTGTAATTTCACCACCGCCGTTGGAGATGATGCCTTGGAATTTTTCGACTGCAGCTTGAACAGCTTCTTGTTCAATGTCAGGACGAATAATGTACATCACTTCGTATTTGCGCATACTAGCACCTCCTTATGGACTTAAGGCCCTCAAGTCATCGCTTAAGAGCAAGGAACGAGATTAAACTCGCACCATATCAATATACCATTTTCAATAAACGAGTGCAAGCACATGTTCTCTTTTACCAATGTTGATCAGACATGTTCCTGCGAGAGACTGCGCACAATAACCAATGTGACACAATTTTTCAATCAGAATAATGAAGGAGGGCATTTCAAATGGGTGAAAAAACCGAGTTTGAACCAGGAGATAAAGCACCTAATGATGGAGAGTACACGGAGATTGGTGAAAGAAGCTTCCATACCGAGATCAACGATCCGAAGCGAATCAATCTAAAAAAAGGAGAGACTTTCCCTGAAACCTCAAACCATAATCGAAAATGGAAGAAGCTGACCAAAGCCCGAGTTCACTAAGGCTATGAGCAGAAAAGCGATCAGAATGGTCATGTTATACGTAAGCAAGCTCGATCTTTGTAAATCCAAACTTTACCAATATAATTCCCGGTTATAATTCGCTGATGCGGATATAATACAATCAAGGCAGTGCTTCACAGAGAGGTGTGGTTCCGTTGGATGATTTGAAGACAGAGCCGGACTTATTCATTTGAAGGAGGGTCTTTAACGTGGCGATAGAAGCGGAAGGTAATGTGCAATTGATGAAGTAATTATGGATTCAGATGCACTGGTATTGCGTAGCAGTACACCGAGCTTCTAACCGAAGCTGTCGTAGAAGATGTTTTCTTTAAAAAATGCACTGCCCCCCATAAAGGACCCGAAAGGGTCCTTTTTTGGTGACTATAGACAACAAGCATCAATCAAGCACCCTTGACATTCACGTCCCTAACGACAAAAGACCCTGCATTCAATGCAGGGCCTAATCTCTATATAGTTAACAGTTAAATGGTGTGGCGGAAAGAGAGGGATTCGAACCCTCGCACGCCGCAAGGCGCCTAACTGATTTCGAGTCAGTCCCCTTATAACCTCTTGGGTACCTTTCCGCAGCACTTTATATTATACACTTTTGCTTGTCTGTTGGCAAGCACTGATTGAGCCTACGCTTGCCCTTGCGGATCCTCAGCCGAGCGGAGCACTTTCTTAAAATTCTTTTCAAACTTAGCGCGTGGTACAAGTACACTATGTTTGCAGCCTACACACTTAATTCGGATATCCATTCCCATACGAATAATTTCCATCTCGTTGCTTCCACAAGGGTGCGGCTTTTTCATCTGAACGATGTCCCCCAGATTAAACACTTTACGCTCCATTCGAACCATCCCCCGTATTTTCTTCAGTAGCTGCGGCGGCTTCTAGTTCAGCAAGCCTTACGCTCTCCTTATGTTCCAGTGCTTCTTTTACATCCATTTTAATTAGACGTTCCACTTCATGATTGGCATTGGGCAGACACTCCGCCACTACTCGAATTACATATTCAGCGGTTGTCATGGATTGTATGCCAACAACCTCCGGAACCATTAAGACATTGCTGTTACGCTCAGGAAGGTTCTGAACAGCTTCCTTTACCATTCTCATGCTCTCTCCCAGCTGCTCCTCCCCTTTCATCGGGATATCCACAACCGCACGGGAATTGGCCATAGAGAAGTTGGTTACGGTCGTAATTGTTCCATTAGGAATAATATGAACTTCTCCTGTAAAACTAACAATCTTTGTCGTTCGAAGACCAATGACCTCCACTGTTCCCTTCAGCGTCCCTGATTGAACAACGTCACCCACCGCGAACTGATCCTCTAATATAATGAAGAATCCGGTAATAATGTCTTTGACCAAGCTTTGCGCACCGAAACCGATCGCTAATCCGAGTACCCCGGCACTGGCGAGTACAGGCCCAAGATTTACACCCATTTGAGATAAAATGAGGAGTACAAGAATAAAGTTACATACGATAGAGACCACATTTTTGAGCAGCTCGCCTACTGTGTTTACACGTCTCTTATTGATTCTGATTCTTCTCTCTGACTGCCGATTCAGCAGCGACCGATCAATGACATTATGAAGCACCTTAATCGCGATCCGGGTCAGAATAAATACAATAATGATCTGCAGTGCAATTCCTGCGTAATGAATCCACATGTTGGTGTCCGTGACCCAATTCCAGAAGACATCACTTAAACGCTTGGCTTCATCAACGGTCCCTTGAACGGCTTCCCCTACATTTTCAGTGAGTGTTCCGTCATCGGGGGTAGCCGCTGGATCAGGAGCGCTTCCTCCTGTATCTGTTCCGGTATCGGTACTTCCTTCCGTCGGCGCTGTGCCCGCCGTTCCAGAAGTCTCTTCCGGTGATTCATTTGTTTCCGTTTCAGGAGTCGTTCCTGATGCTTCAAACCACATTAATACTCCTCCCCTTCGTGTTCACAACAATCGACTTGTATATACTCGGCACCTTTTTTTTCATAGATGCCGCGAATCTCCACTTTTTCACTCACGATGATTTGATGGACTTGTCTTAAATCCTCCGATGGAAACTGGATGGACAGCGCGCAGCCTGCCGTTATTTCCTTCGGCGTTGGATAGGTATCGATATCAATTCCTGCATAGTCGAGCAGCATTTCTGCGCGAAGTGCCTGCTGCGTTGAATCAAATGCGATGGTCAGCCACAACTCCATCCTATACCTCCAGTCTATCAATACGAATTGCACTAAGTATAAAAACCAAGCTTCTTCCATATACTATTTACTACTAATCCAAGCACGAAAGGAAGATAGTGCGCTATGAATCGGATTCCAAAAGCGATAAATTTACAGGACATGCCTGGTTTAAAGCTACAGCATACCGATCCGGGAGTACATTCAGCTATTATTCATCGTTTATTATTTCACCTGTTTGAGGCACCTAATCTCAAAGAGATCGTTATCGTATGCATTGGCACCGACCGATCTACAGGCGACTGCCTGGGCCCACTTGTTGGAACCGCATTATCCGAGCATAACAGCCCTTTCTTCCATCTCTATGGGACGCTGGAAGATCCGGTTCACGCCATGAATCTTCAGGATACGCTCACAATGATATACAGCAAGCACACAGATCCCTATATTATCGGGATTGATGCCTGTTTAGGTCAAGCCTCCAGTGTGGGCTGCATTCAGGTTGCGTCAGGTCCGCTTAAACCAGGAGCAGGTGTAAATAAAGAACTGCCGCCGGTAGGCGATATCCACTTAACAGGGATCGTCAATGTCGGCGGCTTCATGGAATATTTCGTTCTGCAGAATACTCGGCTAAGTCTTGTTGTCCGGATGTCCAACATCATTGCACACAGCCTGTATGCTGCGCTAGTAGAATGGCATAATCGCTCTACTCTGCTTGCCGTGCAAGAGTAATGGCTTCCTTCTCTTCGTTTGAGAGCGTATAAGTGGACTCTCCCCCTTGCAGGGGCTTGGCATATACGTAGGAGCCATCTCTATTGTAGAGTCCAGTCAGGACAAGCCCATCCTCTTTCTCGTTCAGCATAGCAATGGAAAAACTCAGATCGGCTCCACGGTCACCATAAGCATTATAACGCTTAATACCCATTTTCCCTTGAATTCGATCAAGTTTTTTGTTCATTCTGGCAACCATGTCTTTATTCACACCTTGCTCGTCCTCAATCGCATCCATCTGCACCTTCAGGTCCAATAGTAGGGACTCCAAATCTTCTACGCCCGTGCTAGACATAAATTGGTTGTAATTTTTGCGCAGCTTACTGACTTTAGCCGTCTGCACAATCAACATGATCAATAAAATGATCAGCACCAATACAATCCCAAACACAATCAAAGGCAGTTGTTCCAGAATCAGCTCATTCATTTCTGTCATTTATTGCTCCTACTCCTAACGTCTTTTACATTGTTCTTTTGGGACTCATGCAGAATCCTTACTTACCTATTCGCCAGCTCACGAATAGCAGCAAGCAATATGGCCACTTCTCTCTCATTAGAGTTTACACCAAAACTAGCCCTGACTGCACCTTGCTTCGCTGTACCTGCGCTTTCATGGGCAAGCGGAGTACAATGATACCCTGCACGAACTGCAATACCGAACTCCCTATCTAATGTAAAGGCAAGCTCTGCAGCATCTATCTTCTCACTATAAAATGCCACAAGTCCACTTCTCGGTTCTCCCAGGTCTGGACCAAGCGTCTGAATACCAGGAATTTGATCTAGACCCTCCATCAGCAGCTGTGTTAGTTTCCATTCATGCTGATAGATTTGCTCCGTCGTCATCTCCAGTACATAATCTACACCTGCACCTAATCCAGCAATACCTATTGTATTGGGGGTCCCCGATTCATAACGGTCCGGTCTTACGGTTGGTTGATCAATCGCTTCCGATTGACTTCCGGTTCCACCGTGGATCAAGGGCTCTAAATCAATTGAGGGATGAATGTATAACCCTCCGGTACCTTGCGGACCGAGCAATCCTTTATGCCCAGGAAAAGCCAGCATATCTATACTCATTCGTTCTACATCAATATTTAGAACTCCAGCGCTTTGCGCAGCGTCGACAAGAAAGTGAATTTGATGTTTCCTAGCTATTCGTCCTATCTCTTCAAGAGGAAGAATACTCCCTAATAGATTCGAGCTATGGGAGACAACGATCAGCTTGGTATGATGTCGAATGGTTTGTTCTAACATGGAGATGGAGATTTGTCCCTGATCATCAAGAGGTAGATAGTCTACTTCTACCTGCCTGTGTGTTTTCAGATACTCAATCGGTCTTCGGACAGAATTATGCTCCATCATCGTGGTAATGATATGATCCCCCGAATTCACAATTCCCTTGATCGCCATATTTAAGGCAAGTGTTGTGTTAAAAGTATACACAATATCATTCGGGTTATGAATATGGAACAGCTCTGCCAGTTTCCTTCTCGTATTAAATAATACTCTGCTGGCTTGTACAGCCATAGAATGGCTTCCCCGACCCGGGTTGGCCCCTGCGATGTCCATCGCCTGCAGCATTGCTTCTCTCACTGATTCCGGCTTCGGCCAAGACGTGGCAGCATGGTCTAAATAGACGATACCTTCTCTGTTCCCCTTCATATGTCAGTCCTCCCTAAACACAACAAATGACATACCTCATCTTCCCTTACGGTAAGAGGACGATATGTCATCTCAAACGAACACCCTTCATTACCTTGCCTATCTTTTGGTCGCACCTACCTACTGCAATTGCAGCAGCTCAAGTAATCTTTCCAGATCTTGTTGACTGTAATAGTTCAGTTCGATTTTACCTTTGTCTTTGTTGGCTTTGATCTTTACTGTAGTTTGGAATCGATTACGCAGGCTTTCTTCTACATTTTCAATATAAGGATCTCTCTTTTTCTGTTTTACCTTTGCTTTTTGATCTTCATTCTTGCGATCTAATTGTTGTACGGCTTCTTCTAGCTCCCGTACACTCCACTGTTGCTGGATGCATTGCTTTGCCAATTCTTTAACAACCTTCTGCTCCTTGATTCCCACAATAGCTCTCGCATGTCCCATGGATAATGTTCCACGTGAAACATGCTCCTTCACTTCCTCAGGCAACGCGAGCAATCGTAAAAAATTGGCGATATGGGACCTTGATTTACCTACTTTCATCGATAACTCTTCTTGGGTGAGAGAAAATTGATCCATCAGCCCTTGGTATGCAACAGCTACCTCCATTGCATTCAAGTTTTCTCGTTGTAAATTCTCGATCAGAGCAATCTCCATGACCTGTTGTTCCGTAAAATTTCTTACGACCGCAGGTATGGTAGATTTGCCACAGAATTGGGATGCGCGAAAACGACGTTCTCCTGCAATAATTTCATAGCCCTTCAGTACACTTCGTACAATAATGGGTTGAATTACACCATGCTGTCGAATCGACTCAGCTAACTCTTGAATAGAATCTTCATCGAACGTTTTTCTAGGTTGGTATGGATTTGCTCGCAGCTGGCTCAGTGGTATTTCCACAATCTTGTCATCTTCGTTAATCGAAAGCGAAGGTATAAGTGCATCCAAGCCTTTACCCAAACGCTTACTCATATGAGATCACTTCCTTTGCCAACTCTAAATATACTTCAGCTCCTCTGGAACGAGGGTCATAAGTAATAATGGATTGTCCATGTGATGGAGCTTCACTCAGACGTACATTTCTTGGAATAATTGTCTGGTATACTTTCTGTTGAAAGTACTTTTTCACTTCTTCAATCACTTGTATACCTAGATTAGTACGTGCATCAAACATCGTCAATAAGACACCTTCAATTTGCAGTGAGGTATTCAAATGCTTTTGTACAAGGCGAATGGTGTTTAACAGCTGACTCAGTCCCTCCAGCGCATAATACTCGCACTGAATAGGGATAATGACCGAATCGGAAGCTGTTAACGAATTAATGGTGAGCATGCCCAAGGATGGAGGGCAATCAATGAGGATATAATCATACTCGTCCTTGACGAGCTGCAGTGATTTCTTAAGTCTGACTTCACGGGATATAGTTGATACAAGCTCAATTTCTGCGCCTGCTAGCTGAATTGTCGCTGGAATAATATGCAGGCCATGAATACTTGTCTCTACTATAGCTTCTCTAGGATGAATCTCTTCAATAAGCACATCATAAATGCAATGAGCTACATCTGCTTTGTTAATACCAACTCCGCTGGTTGTATTCCCTTGGGGATCTATATCTACGAGAAGCACTCGTTTACCTAACGAGGCCATTCCCGCGCCCAAATTGACAGAAGTCGTTGTCTTCCCTACTCCGCCCTTTTGGTTTGCTACGGCAATAATCTTCGACACTTCGTTCACCTCAAATATAGAAGTCATTCCTTGGGGTATGAGATACATGATTCAGATCGATAGCCTGGACCACTTCATTTGTAAGTTTGTCATTTCATACTAGATTTGCAGACCAAAGACTCAAATTCAGTAAGCCTTCTACTCCACTCTACTATCTAAAAAAAGCGGCTAAATTGCCGCTCAAGAACTATTCATTACTTGCGTTTAGGGATCTGAATCACAATTTCGTAATGATCTTCATGATCCGATTCCTTCGTCTTAATATCCATGCCTGAACCAGACACCATATCTATGGATTGGCGAATCGTATTTAGTGCCAGTCGCACATCCTTTGTAAAGGAGATACGTTTGGATTTCTTAACGGTTGTCGCTTCCTTATAAAAAGCAACTCTTGCTTCAGTTTGTTTAACATTCAGCTCTTTGCTGATGATTTCTTCTAACAATTTCAGCTGTAACTCCAATTGATCCAGTGACAATAAAGCTCTGGCATGTCGCTCCGAGATTTTACGTTCCATCAGTGCATTCTTCACTTCTTCAGGAAGCTGCAGGAGTCTGATTTTGTTCGCAATCGTAGACTGACTTTTGCCAAGACGCTGTGCAAGACTCTCTTGTGTCAGCTGATGTAAGTCTATTAACTTCTGATAGGCAACTGCTTCTTCTATGGCCGTAAGCCCTTCACGCTGCAGATTTTCAATGAGAGCAATGGAAGCCGCTTGAGAATCATTAAATTCTCTTACAATCGCTGGAATATGATCCATTCCAAGCTTCTTCACGGCACGCCAGCGTCTCTCACCAGCAATAATCTCATACTGGGAATTACGAATACGGACTACAATCGGCTGAATAACACCATGCGTTTTGATCGTCTGGCATAACTCATCAATCTTCTCGTCATCAAAAATCGTACGGGGCTGATACGGGCTGCTGACAATTTCGTTAATCGGAATTTGCTTTACTTCATCCCCGCTACTGCGTTCCGTCAAACCAAATAACTTAGAAAATTGTTCTTTCATTCCGTATATTACCACCTAATTTCATAATAGTGCCTTGAAGGACACTTCACTGTCTTACCTTCGCTTCGGTATACAAAGAATCACAGCATGCTACACCTGACTATGTAAAAGTTAAAAATATCAGTAGGAATGGTGTTGATGCTCCACTTTATACGACATAAACTCACGATATATATTCAGACTGAACTACAATGAAGCTTCCGACATCTTAATACGACATAGATCAAACTGATGTCTGAATCTCCCATTCATTCTACTATGTATTCTATCACTTTTTCTCGCATAATCCTATTCAACTATCGATTTATTTATTTCTTTTCCGCTATGAAAATAAGCTGTGAAAACACAACATGTTTCATGCCTAATCTACTCTTTTTTTCTGTTAAACAAGTTAGAATTCAATGGTCAACTCAATTATAGAAATTTCATCAGAGGTGAAATGATTAGTGGAGAGCAACATGATTGAACAACTCCATGTAATTTCCTAAGAGGTAAGCTTGGTGGCAGGTGGAGCTTAAAATAGAGTGGCGGCGTGAGATCCTATTCGTTGAATAAGAAGCCGGAGCCGAATGGGACTGGAATAGGAACATGAACTTGAATAGGAATTAGATGATTTATCTTCTTCCCTCTCCTCTGCATTCGAATCTATCTACTCCTTGTAGCTCGATTGTGTTTGCTTGAGTCCCCGTCAAATCGTGCACTATCCATCCATAAAAAAGAGAATGTTTCACGTGAAACATTCTCTTTCTATCTATTTTACAAGCGGCATTTTCAGCGGTGTTCCTGGTTTCCGAGGATACTTCTTTGGCGTACTGCTTGTTTTGCCGATAACAATAATATGTCTTGCCGATTCTTCAACCGGCAGTTGGAACGCATGCGTGTCTTTCAATTTTCCCTTAAGCTCCTTCAGACTAAATTCTGCATCCTGCAATTCTTCCGTAGGATCGCTCCCCTTCATTGCAGCAAAGATGCCATCTTTCCGGACAAAAGGCAAGCAGAACTCATTCAGCACAGCCAGTCGAGCAACTGCTCGAGCCGTGACCAGATCATAATGATCCCGGTATCCTACGCGTCTTCCCAACTCTTCTGCACGGCCATGGATAAGCTCTACATCTGTAAGCCCTAGTGTATCTACGATGTGTTGAAGGAAGTTAATCCTTTTATTCAATGAATCAATAATGGTAAGCTTTAAATGCGGAAAACAAATCTTCAATGGGATACCGGGAAATCCGGCTCCGGACCCTATATCTGCAATGGTCTGAATCTTGTTCATATCCACATAAAAAGAAAGGGAAACGGAGTCGTAAAAATGCTTCGTATAGACCTGCTCCCGCTCCGTAATTCCCGTCAAATTCATTTTTTCATTCCAGGATACCAGCTCTTTATAATAAAGCTCAAATTGCTCCAACTGTTTCTCCGTAAGAGATATACCCCGTGGATCTAAGCGATCCTGGAGCTGCTGCTGTATTTGATCCATCGTTACCCCCTAGATGCCGTTACCCGATTGTAATGTTCCAAATACACGAGCAAGATCGAAATATCGGCAGGTGTCACACCTGAAATACGGGATGCTTGACCAATGGAGATCGGGCGAATCTGTTCAAGCTTCTGTTTCGCCTCCATAGCCAGACCATGTATGTCACTGTAATCGATGGAGTCTGGAATTTTCTTCTTCTCCATTTTTTGAAGACGTTCTACATGGATTAATTGCTTCTCAATATAGCCCGCATATTTAATTTGAATCTCAACTTGCTCCTTCATTTCTGCATTTAAATCTTCAGGTGAAGGAGAGATTTGTTCAATAATGCGATAGGAAATCTCAGGACGTCTCATCAGCGTAAGCAAGGTTGTACCATCCTGAAGCGGAGCCGAATCCAGGCTTGCGAGCAGCTCATTCACTTCCGATGGGCGGATTCTCGTTGTGCGCAGACGTTCAATTTCTTGATCTACTTTTTCCTTCTTATCGAGGAATCGCGTATAACGTTCTTCTGAGATCAAGCCAATTTCTTTACCCAATGGAGTCAGACGCAGATCTGCATTATCATGGCGAAGCAGCAAACGGTATTCGGCGCGTGAAGTGAGCAAACGGTATGGCTCATTCGTCCCCTTCGTGACCAGATCATCGATCAGGACACCAATATAGCCCTGCGAACGATCCAGCACCACTGCCTCTTTACCTTGGGCTTTGCGTGCTGCGTTGATACCTGCCATAATTCCTTGACCTGCTGCTTCTTCATAACCGGATGTACCGTTAATCTGGCCTGCGGTGAATAGACCCGGCAGACGCTTCGTTTCCAGTGAAGGAAGCAGCTGTGTCGGTACCATGGCGTCGTATTCGATCGCATATCCATTTCGCATCATTTCTACATTTTCCATCCCAGGAATGGAACGAAGCACTTGCAACTGAACATCCTCTGGCAAGCTGGTGGACAGACCTTGAACGTAATATTCCTTCGTATTCTTGCCTTCCGGCTCAAGGAAGATTTGGTGCTTCGGCTTATCGCTGAAGCGAACAATCTTATCCTCAATAGATGGGCAATATCTTGGTCCTGTTCCTTCGATTACACCAGAGAACATCGGAGCACGGTGAAGATTGTCATTAATGATCTGATGGGTCACAGTCGACGTATATGTCAGCCAGCATGGGAGCTGTTCATTATCTGAACCTTCAGTCTCATAAGAGAAAAATTTAGGCTCATCATCCCCTGGCTGAATCTCTGTCTTCGAGAAATCAATCGTATCCTTATGCACCCGCGGCGGTGTTCCCGTCTTGAAACGAACGAGCTCAAAGCCCAGCTCCTTCAAGTGATCTGACAGTTTAATGGAAGGCTGCTGGTTGTTAGGACCGCTCTCATACATCAGCTCGCCCATAATGACTTTCCCGCGCAAATACGTACCTGTTGTAATAACTACCGATTTAGCTCGGTATTCCGTTCCTGTCTGGGTGATCACACCCATACATTGTCCATCCTCTACGATCAGACGATCCACCATACCTTGACGCATCGTCAGGTTCGGTTCCTTCTCCATCGTCTCTTTCATCGTATGCTGGTATGAGAATTTATCTGCCTGCGCTCGCAGCGCATGAACGGCAGGTCCTTTCCCTGTATTCAACATCCGCATTTGAATAAAGGTCTTGTCAATATTGCGACCCATCTCACCGCCGAGCGCATCAATCTCACGAACGACATGCCCTTTGGCAGGTCCGCCAATCGACGGGTTACACGGCATGAAT
Source organism: Paenibacillus shunpengii (assembly GCF_042684905.1). NCBI lineage: Bacteria > Bacillati > Bacillota > Bacilli > Caryophanales > Paenibacillaceae > Paenibacillus > Paenibacillus shunpengii. The sequence goes on from NZ_JBHUMJ010000011.1 coordinate 631,971, forward strand.
GCAATCATGTCCAGATTGATGGTTACCATCAGCGTTTTACAACCCATTCGTGCAGCAGCCAGTGCTGATTCTACACCTGCGTGACCGGCACCAACGACGATGACATCAAACGTTCCGCCATCATATCCCATTGTCCTTACCTCCTTATAATCAGGAAATACTTCCTTGTTTGATTCTTATACAATTAAATCGGGCTTCTATTCATCCGATCGATAATAACTATAGTACTGAGCATATGAATGCTCTTCTCAAGCACCATCCTTCATTATAACGAATCCTTCTGCTTAAGTTAAGATGCAGGTTACTACATTCGTACATAATGTGAACAGCTACTATCCTTTATTTACCCAAACAGAATTGAGAGAAGATTTGATCAATCAGCGCATCATGTGCTGTATCCCCCACGATCTCTCCTAGATGCTCCCATGCCATTCGTACATCGATCTGAATCATATCAATCGGAATATACTGCTCAGCGGCCTCGTAGGCATCACGTAAAGACTGGTTTGCCTTTTTCAACAAGGAAATATGGCGCACATTGCTCACATACGTCAGATCGGCTGATTCCAGGCTGCCGCTGAAGAATAACTGGGATATGGCTGCTTCAAGTGCATCGATTCCTTCCTCGGCTTTTACAGACATCGGGACAATAAGTTCAGGATCGACGTAGCGTTCTAGAATCTCTCGATTAGCCTGAGTTGGGAGATCGATCTTATTCATGACAATGATCGCTTGTCTTCCTTTGATCTGTTCGAGCAATTCGATCTCATCATCGTGAATCGGCTCGCTCGCATTGACTACCATTAAGATCAAGTCTGCCTCACTAAAAGCCGTTCTCGAACGTTCGACCCCGATCTTCTCAACGATATCCATCGTCTCCCGAATCCCAGCAGTATCGAGCAGCTTCAGCGGAATGTTGTTAATCGTAACAAATTCTTCAATGACATCCCGGGTCGTTCCAGGAATATCCGTTACAATCGCACGATTGTCCTGGGCGAGTGTATTCAGCAGCGAGGATTTGCCAACGTTTGGTCTTCCTACGATCGCTGTTGTAATACCTTCTCTTAATATTTTTCCTTGTTCTGCTGTTTTTAACAGCTTGGCAATCTCATTCATCACAAAAGATGATTTTTCTTTAATGAATTCCGAGGTGAGTGACTCCACATCATGCTCTGGATAGTCGATATTTACCTCAATATGAGCAAGCGTCTCTACCAGCGTGTGTCTCAAATCTTTAATCTTGGTGGAGAGCGATCCTTCTACCTGCTTCAATGCGACAGAGAATGCCCGGTCTGACTTCGAACGAATCAGATCCATAACGCCTTCGGCCTGTGACAGATCAATTCTGCCATTCAAAAAAGCCCTCTTCGTAAATTCGCCAGGCTCAGCGACCCGGATATTCAGCTGAAGAAGTAAATCCATAATCCGTTTAACGGAAATAACGCCGCCGTGAGAACTGATTTCAACTACATTTTCCGTTGTAAAAGAGCGCGGAGCTCTCATGACAGTAACCAGCACCTCTTCTATATGCCCTTTACTGTCTGGATCTATAATGTGTCCATAATGAACGGTGTGGGAATCCACAAGATGAAGAGGTTTTTTACTTTTGAATATTTTCTCCACTTCCGTAATTGAATCCGGACCACTTACTCGAATCACTGCAATCCCCGCCTCTCCAACGGCCGTGGAGATCGCAGCTATGTTATCACTAATCAAGAGGTTCACCTTCTTTACCATTTATATAAAGACTCGCCCATACTATGAAAAAAGCAATGGCTCCTGCATCCCGCAGAAAGCCATTGCGTATTCGCAAAATTTCTCATTGAATTACATCATTTAGGTGTGATTACTACTCTACGGTTAGGCTCCTCGCCCTTACTGTAAGTCTTAATCTGACGGTGATGCTGCAGCTTCGCATGAATAACTTTGCGTTCCTGAGACGACATCGGTTCAAGTATTACTTCTTTCCCTGTACGAATAACTTGTAACGCGAGACGTTCAGCCAGCTCCTCCAACGTCTTGCGGCGCCGCTGCCTGAAGTTCTCTGCGTCCAGCACAATTCGAACAAAGCTTGTAGAGTGCTTATTCGCAACGATGTTTGCAAGGTATTGAAGTGCATCCAGCGTCTGCCCTCGACGGCCGATGATCAGACCTAAATTATCGCCAGTTATATTAAAGATTTTCCCGTCTCTGTTTTTCTTTATATCAATATCAACCTCTAGCCCCATGCCAGCAGCTACTTCTTTAATGAATTCACTTGCTTCGTAATAGGGGTCTGCCTCAGACACAGAAGATATCGATTCTGCTAAGCTTGAAATTTGGATCCGGTCAGGCTCAGTTACGACGGACTCGCTCTTGCGTTTAGGTATAAGGGTTAGTTCCACTTTAGCGGGCTTAACGCCGATAAGTCCAAGAAATCCTCTGGATGGCTGCTCTAAGACGTTTAACGTAACCGATTCCCGGCTGACACCAAGCTCAGTTAATCCTTTCATGACAGCATCTTCTATCGTTTTACCTGTCGCAATGACGGTGGTCATATAGAACGCCCTGCCTCCTTCACCACAAGCTGATTACTTTCTTTTCTTCTTCTTTTTCTTGTTGCCTTGCGATCTGTTAGCGCCACTGCCTGATTTAGCTTGTCCCTTGCTGGAGCTAGTCGCAGCCTGAACATTAGCAGCAGCCAAATGCTTATCGTTATTACGATACAAGAAGAAGTTTTGTACGATGGTATAAATATTGGAATAGAACCAGTACAACGGCAAAGCAGATGCGAACTGGTAAGACATGACGAACATCAGAATCGGATATACCCACAGCATAAATTGCATAGGACCTTGCTGCTGACTTGGGTTTTGCTTCATCATGTACCAGGTTTGGAAGAACATCGATACAGCAACGAGAATCGGCAGGACAAATGATGTATCCGGTGAGCCGAGTTCCATCCATAGGAACGTATGCTGACTGATATTGGAATTCATATAGATTGAATTGTAAAGAGCAATATATATTGGCATCTGGATGATCAAAGGTAGACATCCTGCCATCGGATTGACTTTATGCTCTTGGAACAACTTCATTGTTTCTTGTTGCAGCTTCTCAGGATTATCCTTGTACTTTGTTTGGATTTCCTTGATTAGGGGCTGAACCCTCTGCATGTTTCTAGAGCTTTTAACTTGTTTAATGGTTAATGGGAGAATCAATGTACGAACAATAAGCACTAAGACCAGTATGGCTAGACCATACTCTCCATTAAACCAATTCGCAAAAGTATCTAGAGCGAGTGAGAACCAGTAAACAACGTTACTTCTCCAAAATGAATCACTGTTTTTTAAGTCTTCTGTGGTCAAGTGTGCGGACGGATTCGTAGAACAGCCTGCTAACACGGAGACCAAAGCGATGACAGCGATAAGAAGGAGCCATTTTCTACCCTTCATTGACATGAATCGCGACACTTCATAACCCCTCTCTTAACCTTTCCATTCCACCGTAAATAATACCATAATTAGAAGAACAAAGAAAACGCTATTTCAAGCGATTTTTCTTGAGCAGCGAAGCTTTTCGCAAGACATGAAGGATACTCTTCTCCATCTCCTGATAACTCATGGAAGCGGCGCCTTTTCTAACGATAAAAACCAGATCCATATGCTCTACTATTTCGGCTTCATGATGACGAATGATTTCTTTAATAATCCTTCTAATACGATTGCGAACAACAGCATTGCCTATTTTCTTGCTGCAAGATACGCCGACTCGAAACTGATCGACATCTTTGCGACGCAATCCATATACCACAAATTGATAGTTGGCAAAGGACTTTCCATAACGGTATACGCGATTAAAGTCGTCCCGGTTTCGTAAACGTAATCTTTTATGCACGAGCAATCTTCTCCTTGCTTACCTGGCAATCCTCAAAAAATGAACATAACTAGTATAGACGATCCGCCAAAAACATAAACGAATCGACCCAAACTGTATTGATACCTCTATATTATCAATCAAATGAGCGACATTAAGAAAAAAAGACCACCGTAGTGGTCTTTATGCACGCATTACGCACTTAATACTTTTCTGCCTTTTAGACGGCGGGCTGCCAGAACTTTACGGCCGTTTTTCGTGCTCATTCTTTTCCGGAAACCATGAACTTTCTTACGTTTGCTTACGTTCGGTCTAAATGTTGGTCTCATGTGTATGCACCCCCTTAAAGGAATCCTGTACAGATTGAACTATCTTGTAGAGCTTATGAACTGTATTAATTTGCTTAGCGCAATCCATAACATTATCGAAATTTAATCATTTTCATAAACACAGAAAATGCCTTTATACATTTAAACATGATCAAGTCAAAAAGTCAACTGACTTCATACAGCTTATCATGTTTTACTTACAAGATATATAATGATCTTTAAATAATTGTCCACAATAGCAAATAATATCTTTCAATATATATAAATTATACACATGTGGATAATCAATCATCCAGCCACTATTATTTAGAGGTCCTCCAGTTGTTGGCTGCAAAAGCGAATGTGCGGTTAACTGGATCCGTTTAAATTAGGAAATTGAATTAAATTCTTCTTATATATCCTAAATTAATCGTTTACAAAACATTAAATAATAGTGTAGGATAAATCTCAGCTAGTTGTATACAAGTATACTTTTGGATAGGAGCGTCATGTCATGCGATATCCTGCTGCTTGGTTACAAGGAGAGTCTCTTGGTGAATTTATTGTAAGCGAATTAAGACTGCAAATTATTGATGGCGCCATTCCGGTAGGAGAGGTTTTGTCCGAGAATCGAATCGCCACTCAATTTGGTAGCAGCCGTTCTCCCGTTAGAGATGCATTTAAAACGCTTTCAAATGAAGGCTTGCTTCGATTGGAACGAATGGGCGCTGTCGTGCTTGGTCTTAGTCAACGTGATATGGATGAGCTGTATGACGTTAGATACCTTATTGAAAGCTTTGTCCAAGAGCGATTATCGTTAGACTTGCCAGAGCAGCTGATTATGAAGCTGCAGCAGATCATTGATAAGATGGAGCTCTCGGCAAAACATAAGGATCATGTCGAATTTGCTTACCAAGACTTAAGTTTCCATGAAACGATCATAATAGAAGCAAACCACACTCGAATGCTGCATTTATGGAAGAGCATCCGGCAGATTATTATGACAGTTCTGCTGCTTACGACAGAGGAAGTTTTCTCTCATGGTCATGAGCGGATTGAAACGGTGATTGAGAAGCACCGCAGACTTATACGTGGACTCGAGTCTCGTGATTCTGAGGTTGTAGCGGATGAGGTTAAGCTTTATTTTGACGATTCACGGCAAACTTTGCATAAAACATTATGATTTCTCTCCACAATAAGTACCAAGGTATTCAAATTGAGAAATGTGCAAGCGCTGTACTTTCTCTTTTTCGCTCAAACTTGTCGACAAGTATACTCGTACTCGATAAGAAGGCTTTAAAATGCTTTTGTAAGCGTTTCTCGTTTTACACAACTTTAGAATTTCACTTTAATTGGCTGCAAAGGAGATTTTGAATTATGGATAGTATTTTTGGACTTAGTCATACAGCCACCATGCTGATATGGACACTAATTACGATTGTTATTCTTATCGTATTGATTTCTAAATATAAATGGAATCCATTTGTCTCCCTGTTAATATCCGCCTTAATGCTCGGATTACTTACAGGAATGAACGCAGAAGATGTCATCGGCTCCATAACCGGCGGGGTTGGCGGAACACTCGGAACGATAGCTATTGTTATCGGTCTTGGTACAATGCTCGGTAAAATGATGGCCGAGTCCGGCGGTGCCGAACGTATTGCTACAACGCTAGTGAATCGGTTCGGTCAAAAACGTGTTCACTGGGCGATGATGATCGTTGGTTTTATTGTTGGTATTCCTGTATTTTTTGAAGTAGGTCTTATCCTGCTTATCCCGATCGTCTTTACTGTCGCTCGAAAAACAGGTTTGTCCATTATTAAGATTGGTATTCCTATTCTGGCCGGTCTATCAACCGTACACGGTTTGGTGCCGCCGCATCCGGCTCCAATGATTGCAATCGATGCATTTGATGCCAACCTAGGTATGACCATTTTCTACAGTATCCTGGTTGGTTTGCCTACTGCGATTATCGCAGGGCCTGTATTCGGTAATATTATTAGCAAAAGAGTACAAGTTGAGCCGCCAGCAGAGCTTGCTGAACAATTCTCATTAAAGAGCGAACGCGAACTCCCTGGCTTTGGTATTACTCTACTGACTATTCTGCTGCCGGTTATTCTAATGCTTGCCGGTTCAGTAGCGATGATTGTAGATCCAGCAGGTACAAATGGTCTCACCCATTTCCTAGAGTTCATCGGTGACGAAATTGTTGCACTCCTGATCTCTGTCGTCTTTGCACTCTTCTCACTCGGATTCGCACGCGGCTTTAACAAAAGCGAAATTTCGAAGTTTACAAGTGAATGTCTTGCGCCTACAGCTAGCATTATTCTGATCATCGGCGGCGGCGGCGCATTTAAGCAAGTGTTGATCGACAGCGGTGTCGGTAATGCGATTGCTGAGCTTGCGACAAGCATTAACATCAACGTTATTCTGTTTGCATGGCTCGTGGCGGCTCTGATCCGCGTTGCAACCGGTTCTGCAACCGTTGCGATGACGACAGCAGCCGGCATAGTTGCTCCGGTTCTTGGAATGTCTCCAGATGTAAGTGTCGAGCTCGTCGTTCTGGCAACAGGAGCAGGTTCCCTCTTCTTGTCCCATGTCAACGATGCCGGTTTCTGGATGATCAAAGAATTCTTCAATATGTCTGTATCCCAGACGTTAAAAACCTGGTCCGTTATGGAATGTATTCTTTCTGTAGTGGCACTGATTCTTATTTTGCTATTAAGCTTTGTCATCTAAAAACTCCATATAGTACACTGGATATATGTACACTTCATTGAGAATTGCCTAACACGAAGCTGAACTGCTAGCTTCGTGTTAGGCAAATTGCGTTACAAAATATATTAGAAAGAAGGCTCTTACGTTATGAAATCATACATGCTTGGTATTGATATCGGGACAACGAGCACGAAATCGGTCCTGTTTGAAGAGAATGGACAAGTGGTTGCAAAAGCAAGCGAGGAATACCCGCTCTATACCCCTGTTCCCGATGCAGCGGTTCAGGATCCGGAGGAAATCTTCCATGCCGTCATCCATACAGTTAAAGAAGTCATGAAGACAAGCGGCGTTACACCTGATCAAGTAATGTTTGCTTCCTTTAGTACAGCGATGCACAGTATGATCGCCATGGATGCAGCAGGGAACCCACTTACTCCATGCATCACCTGGGCAGATAATCGCAGTAACGAATGGTCTAGAAAATTAAAGGATGAGCTGAACGGGCATGAGATCTATCGCCGCACCGGAACTCCAATTCATCCAATGTCCCCTCTTGCCAAGCTGCTATGGCTCAAACATGATCACACCGAGCTGTTTAATCAATCAGCCAAATTCATTTCGATCCGTGAATACGTTACATTCAAGCTGTTCAATGAATATGTGGTCGATCATTCTATAGCCTCTGCAACAGGACTGATGAATCTTGAACAGCTGAATTGGGACGAAGAAGCGCTGCAGATTGCAGGAATTACTCCAGAACGCTTGTCCAAGCTTGTACCTACGACACATATTCTCGAAGGCTTAAATGAAAAATATGCGGCAGAGATGGGCTTGTCTGCCTCCACTCCATTCGTTGTAGGAGCTACCGATGGTGTATTATCCAATCTCGGTGTAAACGCCATACGCCCTGGTGAAGTGGCAGCTACGATCGGGACAAGCGGAGCGATCCGCACCGTTGTAGACAAGCCGGTTACTGATCCAAAGGGACGTACGTTCTGCTACGCTTTGACAGAGAAGCATTGGGTTGTTGGCGGACCTGTCAATAATGGAGGCATGATCTTCCGCTGGGTTCGTGATGAAATGGCAGCCAGCGAAATAGAAACAGCCAAACGCCTCGGTATCAGCTCGTATGATGTACTTACTCGTATCGCTGCACGTGTCAGCCCTGGTGCAGACGGACTGCTCTTCCATCCGTTCTTAGCTGGCGAGAGAGCCCCACTGTGGAATCCTGATGCTAGAGGGTCCTTCTTTGGCCTTACACTGCATCATAAGAAGGAGCATATGATTCGTTCCGTACTTGAAGGCGTCATTTTTAACCTCTATACGGTTCTGCTTGCCATGAAGGAACAAATGGGTCAGCCAAGCCGGATCCTGGCTACAGGCGGATTTGCACGCTCTCCACTATGGCGTCAGATGATGGCCGATATCTTTGATCAGGAGGTCGTTGTGCCTGAGAGCTTTGAGAGCTCATGCCTTGGAGCCGTTGTCCTCGGTCTATATGCTACAGGACGCACAGATTCGCTTGAGATCGTCTCAGAGATGGTGGGAACCACCCATGCCCACAAGCCGGATCAAAATCATGTAGCGATCTACCAGGAGCTGCTTCCGATCTTTATCCGTATATCCCGTAAGCTGACGGAAGAATATGAGGATATTGCGAAGTTCCAGCGAGAACATATTACCGCAACCGAATAGATTCAACATTACGCAAAAGAGCCGATCATAATGATCGGCTCTTTTGCATATCCTAGTTTCAATACGATTAATGAATATTAATGAATCGTTATATAAATTGCTCGGCTATAATTACGCCCTCAAAATATCCTCAGAGTGATTTACTCACTTTCCTTCGTTATCCACAGACCTAACTTCACTAAAAATACACAGGCTGCCTCCAATTGTTCAACAGATTTCTTCAATGCTAGAGGACAAGCTGTGAATAATTATTATCGCCTTTTGGGCATTCTTGTCGAAAACTAAACAGATTATAAACAATATATAGTGTTGTGATTAAAAATTATACACAAGTTATTGAATTTGTGGATAAAATCCTGAGATCCGTTGAAATATAAGCTTTCTTTTGCTATGATTATATTACTTTTGGATGTGAATATATGTTTTGATCCATAATATTATCAACAGCCTGTGGATAAAGTTGTGAACAATTTTGAGTTGTTCATTCTTTTTTTGTCTGAGGTCTTTTGGACACTGGGGATAAATTCTACAATATAAATTTTATTTCGACATTCCGCTCATGGCTCTGGGCCACATTTGGACGATTAAAAGGAGTGACAGTCTGTGGACAGCCATACTTCCGAACTATGGCAGCAAATACTATCAATAATTCAAACCAAGCTTAGCAAACCCAGCTATGACACCTGGTTTAAGGCGACCAAAGCCATTAAGCTGAATGATCAGTCTATCGTCATATCAGCACCCACTACGTTCGCTGTAGAGTGGCTGGAGAGCCGCTATACGAAACTTGTCGGTTCAACCGTTTATGAACTGCTCGGAAAACAAGTGGACGTTAAGTTTGTCATAGAAGAACACAAGACGGCTGAGCCGGATCCGCAGCAAGTGATCACGCCTCCTCCAGTACCACAAGAAGAGGCAATGGCACATATGCTTAATCCGAAGTACACTTTTGACACGTTTGTCATCGGCCCGGGCAACAGATTTGCACATGCAGCATCACTTGCAGTTGCAGAAGCCCCTGCCAAAGCGTACAATCCGCTCTTCTTATATGGAGGAGTTGGACTCGGCAAGACACACCTCATGCATGCCATAGGGCACTACATTTTGGAGCATAACCCCAGCAGTAAGGTCGTTTACCTCTCATCGGAGAAATTCACGAATGAATTCATTAATTCCATCCGCGACAATCGTGGTGAGAATTTTCGCAATAAATATCGCAATGTCGACATTTTGCTAATTGATGATATTCAATTTTTGGCCGGTAAGGAATCGACACAGGAAGAGTTCTTCCATACGTTTAATGCACTGCATGAAGAACATAAGCAGATTATTATCTCAAGTGACCGGCCGCCGAAGGAAATTCCGACACTTGAAGAACGGCTGCGCTCCAGGTTTGAATGGGGACTTATAACTGATATCCAGCCTCCGGATCTTGAGAAGCGAATCGCCATTCTTCGCAAGAAGGCCAAGGCAGAGAATCTCGATATTCCGAATGAGGCAATGATGTATATTGCCAATCAGATCGATACGAACATCAGAGAACTTGAAGGAGCCCTTATTCGTGTGGTAGCATACTCGTCTCTGACCAATCAGGACGTAACAACACATCTGGCAGCGGAAGCACTCAAGGATATCATTCCATCAAGCCGTCCGAAGATTATTACCATTCAGGATATTCAGCAGAAGGTTGGCGAATATTACAATCTGAAGCTTGAAGATTTCAAGGCGAGAAAAAGAACCAAAGCGGTAGCCTTCCCAAGGCAGATTGCGATGTATCTATCTCGAGAATTGACTGACTTTTCCTTGCCTAAGATCGGAGAAGCATTCGGGGGACGGGATCATACAACCGTCATTCATGCGCATGAGAAAATAACACAATCAATAAAGAGCGATCAGGAACTGTTTAAAGTTATCAACAATCTTATCGAAAAAATTAAAAACCCAACTTAACAAGTACAAAGCCTATGCACAATCTGTACACATGTGGATAGGCTTAATTTTATGCCTTTTGTAGGGCTTATCCACATATTCAGTGCGCCTATTACTATTACTACTATTTTTTAATAAATACTACATCAATATAGATGCGTCTTATCGACGCCAAATTTCGAAAAAGTAAGTACGTTAGTCAGCAACATCAAGCTTATATTCCCCAAGGAGTGAAACTATGAAAATCAGCATATTGAAAAGCTACCTGAATGAATCCATTCAACATGTATCCAAGGCGATCTCCAGCAGAACCACGATCCCTATTCTTACGGGCATCAAATTTGATGTGAATTATCAAGGCGTTACGCTTACTGCAAGTGATACAGATATTTCTATTCAATCGTTTATCCCTTTAGAAGAGAATGGAAAGACCATTGTTTCTGTAGAGCAGGCAGGGAGTGTTGTTTTACCCGCTAAGTTTTTTGTCGAAATTATTAAGAAGCTGCCATCTCAGGAAGTTCACATGGAAGTCAAAGATAACTTCAATACCTTTATCTCTGCCGGAGCTACAGAAATTCAGCTCGTTGGACTCGATCCCGAAGAATTCCCTATTCTTCCAAGCATCGAAGAGAACCAAACCTTGTCCATTCCTGGTGATCTGCTCAAGAATATGATTAAGCAAACGGTATTCTCCATTTCCACTCATGAGACAACACCTATTTTGACTGGCGTATTATGGAGTCTGACTGATAATGAGTTCAAATTTGTGGCAACTGACCGCCACCGCCTTGCAACCCGCTCTGCTCATATCGAAGGAGCCGATGAGATCAAATTCCACAATATTGTAATCTCAGGAAAAACACTAAATGAGCTGAGTAAAATTATTCCTGATCAAAATTCACTGGTTGATATCGTCGTTGCTGACAACCAGGTGCTGTTCAAGATTGACCGTGTATTATTCTATACCCGCATTCTGGATGGAACTTACCCTGATACTTCTAGAATTATTCCGAGCTCCTACAAAACAGAACTCGTATTAGAAACAAAGAAGCTCAGCGAATCGATCGATCGCGCGTATTTGCTGTCCCGTGAGGAAAAAACGAATATCGTTCGTATGCAGACACTGGATAACGGTGATATTGAAATCTCATCCAGCTCCTCTGAGCTAGGTAAGGTGCGTGAAGAGCTTCAAGTAAAAGATTTCAAAGGGGAGCCGCTCAAAATCTCTTTCAACTCGAAATATATGCTTGATGTGCTCAAAGTCGTCGAGAGTGAAGAGCTTATGATCTCCTTCACCGGCGTGATGAGCCCAATTATTTTAAAACCGACGGACAACAGCTCAAGCCAGTATGTCATTCTGCCATACCGTACAACGAACTAGAGCTGTGTATTATTTTTTTTGAAATAAAAAGTTATTCACATGAGAGGAAGTTTTTCGTGAAAAAAATAGTTATCCACAGTGAATATATTAAGCTTGACCAGTTTCTAAAGCTGGCCGATTGTGTTCCTACAGGTGGAATGGCGAAGGCGCTGCTGCAGGAGCAGGCTGTCAAAGTAAATGGCGAGATTGAAGAGAGACGGGGACGTAAGCTCTATGCTGGAGATCTTGTAGCGGTTGATGGAGAAGGCGAGTTCCAAGTCGAAGAAGCGAAATAGATGAGCGAACACCTGCTGCTTCCTCAAGAGGCGAGAGGCAAGGGAGGATGTAAAGTGTGTTTGTAAGTGACATTGAACTGAATCAATATAGGAATTACGAGCATTTAAAGCTCGAGTCCTTCGGGCCGGTTAACCTGATTATTGGTCAGAATGCACAGGGGAAGACGAATCTAGTTGAGGCGATATATGCTTTGGCACTGACGAAGAGTCATCGGACCTCTAAAGACAAGGAACTCATTCGATTCAATGCCTCGAGCGCACATATTAGTGCACATGTGGATAGAAGGTACGGAACAATTCAGCTTGATTTATCGTTATCCCAGCAAGGCAAAAAAGCAAAAATTAACGGTCTGGAGCAGCGCAAGCTCAGTGATTTTATCGGCAGCCTGAATGTGGTTATGTTTGCGCCGGAGGATCTGGAGATCGTCAAAGGGACACCGGGGGTTCGCCGCCGGTTCCTTGACATGGAGATTGGACAGGTCGCTCCGGGCTATATTTATCATCTCCAGCAGTATCAGAAGATTCTAGTACAGCGAAATAATCTGCTGAAGCAGTTATGGGGTGCTCCTGAGTCTCAGCAGATGATGCTCAGCGTTTGGAATGAGCAATTAGCAGAACATGGTGTTAAAATCGTTAAAAAAAGGAAACAATTCATAAAGAAGCTGCAAAAATGGGCGGAAACGATTCATGAAGGCATTACAGGGGGCAAAGAGAAGCTTGAGCTTGCTTATGTTCCATCCTTTGCTGATGCCCTCGAAGAAGATGAAGCTGTTTTATTAGACCTTTTTATGATAAAATTATCACAAACCAAGGATCAGGAGATCCGAAGAGGCACAACGCTAACCGGTCCTCATCGCGACGATCTATCCTTCTTTATTAACGGCCATGAAGTACAAACCTATGGATCACAGGGGCAGCAGAGAACGACCGCTCTGTCACTCAAGCTGGCAGAGATCGAGCTGATCTGCGAGGAGATTGGTGAATATCCGGTTCTGCTTCTGGATGACGTACTATCTGAGCTTGATCCATACCGTCAGACGCAGCTAATTGAAACGTTCCAGAGCAAAGTTCAGACGTTTATAACCGCAACAGGGGTTGAGACACTAAATACCAGCAAGCTCCATGATGCTCATATCTATCATGTACAGGCTGGTCACGTGGAACGTTAAGGAGATGAACGGACAATGTATATCCACCTGGGCGGAGACAAGATTATCCGCTCTTCCGAGCTCGTTGCTATTTTTGATATATCGATTGAAAAATCGTCCAAAATATCGAAGCAGTATATTACTTACTCTAAACAGGAAAAAAACCTGGAGATCATTGGAGAAGAAGAAGCGAAGTCGATTGTCGTTACCAAGAGCACGGTTTACTATTCCCCAATCTCTTCGACCACTCTCAAGAAAAGAGCGAATGTTCTAAGCGATATATAACGATTTATTGAGGAGTATCGTCATCTTGCGATAAGAGCAAGGAGGCGGTACTTTTATAACGCATTTGGCACTTTTATATACAGTCATAACACAATTATCAGATCCACTCTAATCTAGTGAAGTAGGTGAAAGGCATGTCTATGAATCAACCGACATATGGTGCAGATGAGATTCAGGTCCTTGAAGGACTTGAGGCCGTCAGAAAACGTCCAGGGATGTATATCGGCTCTACGAGCTCGAAAGGCTTGCATCACCTCGTATGGGAAGTCGTGGATAACAGTATCGATGAGGCTCTTGCAGGCTACTGTGATCAGATTGATGTGACGATCCACGAAGATAACAGCATTACTGTTGTCGATAACGGTCGGGGGATCCCTGTAGCAGAACAGGCCAAGATGAAGAAATCTGCCCTTGAGGTTGTTATGACCGTCCTTCACGCTGGAGGTAAATTCGGCGGCGGCGGATATAAAGTTTCTGGGGGTCTTCATGGTGTAGGTATTTCCGTCGTGAATGCTCTGTCCACCAAGGTTAGCGTTATTGTTAAACGTGATGGGCACATTTATCAGCAGGAGTACCGCCGTGGTGTTCCAGAGTATGATGTCAAAGTCATCGGCGATACCGACGAAACGGGAACAACGACAACGTTCTATCCGGATCCTGAGATCTTTACGGAAACGACCGTATTTGAGTATGATATCCTGCTTACTCGTATTCGTGAGCTGGCGTTCCTGAACAAAGGAATTGGCATCAGCATTACGGATGAGCGCTCCGGTGATTCAAGCTCGTTCCATTATGAGGGCGGGATCAAGGAATATGTACAATACCTTAACAGCAAGAGAGAGGTTCTTCATGAGCAGCCAATCTATGTCGAAGGGCAGCGTGAAAACATTCAGGTTGAGGTAGCCCTCCAATACAACGACAGCTATACAGAGAATATCTACTCCTTTGCGAATAATATTAACACCCATGAGGGCGGTACTCATGAATCCGGCTTCAAGAGTGCATTGACACGGATCATTAATGACTACGCTCGTAAGGCTGGCGTTATCAAGGATAATAGCAGCAATCTGACAGGGGATGACGTGCGTGAAGGATTGACAGCAATTATCTCTGTCAAGATCCCGGAACCGCAGTTTGAAGGACAAACCAAAACCAAGCTCGGCAATAGCGAAGTGCGCGGAGTTGTGGAATCCCTGTTTGCAGAGAAGCTGCAGGAGTTCCTGATTGAGAACCCTTCTGTTTCCCGCCGGATTCTGGATAAAGCCCTGCAAGCGTCCAGAGCGAGAGAAGCAGCACGTAAAGCACGTGAGATGACCCGCCGGAAGAGCGTTCTTGAAGTGAGTGCTCTGCCTGGTAAGCTTGCTGACTGTTCATCCAAGGATGCTTCGATCAGTGAGCTGTACATCGTTGAGGGTGACTCCGCAGGTGGATCGGCGAAGCAAGGACGGGACCGCCATTTCCAAGCGATTTTGCCGCTCCGTGGTAAGATTCTGAACGTAGAAAAAGCGAGACTCGATCGAATTCTCTCAAATGCTGAGATTCGTGCGATTATTACAGCGCTCGGTACGGGGATTGGTGATGATTTCGATATCGAGAAGGCACGTTATCATAAAGTGATTATTATGACCGATGCCGACGTCGATGGAGCCCATATCCGAACCCTTCTGCTCACGTTCTTCTACCGCTATATGCGCAAGATTATTGAAGCGGGCTTTGTGTATATCGCTCAGCCGCCGCTCTTCAAGATCGAGCGCAATAAGACTGTCCGCTATGCAGGTTCAGAGGCCGAGCGTGACCTAATTCTTAAGGAGTTCGGCGAGGGCGTTAAGGTCAATGTACAGCGTTACAAAGGACTTGGAGAGATGAATGCTGGTCAGCTGTGGGAGACGACGATGGACCCAGAGAGCCGCACGATGCTTCAGGTGTCTATTGGGGACGCGATGATCGCGGACACCATGTTTGATACTCTGATGGGAGACAACGTAGAGCCTAGACGCGACTTCATTCAGGAGAATGCAAGATACGTCAAGAATCTCGACGTTTAGTATTCATATAAAACAATATGTTTTACAGAAGGGGCCGGTATGGCCCCTTTTTCTGATTTAAAGTAGACGGGATGGCAGCTGAATAACTTCTATGGCAGAAAGTAATTAGGAGCTTACGCCAACGCTAGATTTTGCTGCGAATGGTTACATTCTTACTCTACCGTAGGCTCTAGCGTACTTTTTTATTTTTCGATAAATGCTCTTGTCCGGTAAATAGCCGAACACATATAAACCAGGAGACGTATTGACCTCAAGAATCCAGGGTCTTACTTTCTCATCCAGGGCGATGTCGAGTCCGATCTCCTTAATGCCAGGGTAGTTCTTTTCCATCTGTCTCGCCGTTTTGAGAGCCAAAGCGTTTAGTTCTTTCTTAAATTTCTTGGTTCCGGATTCACCGAGGTAGGGTTTCATCAAGGCTTCAAAAGAAGCGATATGACCGCCGCCGGTGATGTTAGTAATAACTTTTCCTTTGGCAGCGACTTTGCCGATGATTCCTGTGGCTTCCCATCTACCCTGGAGGTTCTTCTGAGCCATCACTCTCAGGTCGAAAGGGCGGCCCTGATGCTTAAGAAGTTTAATTCCGCGTTGAATCAAATACGACTTTCCATTCATTCGTTTTTGTATCTTTTGATGCAAGGATGAAATCGTAGTGTACGTTCTTTGCGTTTTTTCATAGTGGAGGACATGTTTAGGATCATTGGATGAATCGGTCTCATCACTGCTAGAATTTGTGGTTTCTACTCGCATAATTCCTTTGCCATGGGAACCATGCTCTGGCTTAACATATACCGTTAGGTGAGAGTCTATCATTTTTACCAGATTATTTTGATTGTACTTACGGGTTTCTGGAATATAGGCAGCAATTTGCGGATCTTTTAAGAGGACATCTGTCTTCTTCCATTTGCTTGAGACACGTCGTATGCTCACTTAACCACTCCTTTATTACTTAATCAAATGTAGTCAATAAATTCGCGGAGTATCATGCCTGCCGGAGGAAATCCATAGGACAAGGAGAAAAATCAGTGGTATAATAGAGGAATATGGCGTTTTGTGTGGATATGAGTAATATTGTGCAGCTGAATGTCCATTCTGAATCTGTACAGTATATGGTTTGCTCTTCAAAACAGGAAGGGCATATCCCTATAGGTAGATTCAATTAGAAGCGTGAATACGTTTAATAATGGACTTTTTGTCTAGGCTAGTAATAGAGAGAAATTCATTAGAAGATTTGGGCGTTAAAGCCTTGTTAGGCTTTTCACAAATACATTTTCAGCTTAACAATGTTGTTTGATAGACAAGAAGGAGGTCCAGCATGGCGGATCAAAATAACTCGCAAATTAAAGACCGCGATATTGGCGAAGAAATGCGCGAGTCCTTTATGGACTATGCGATGAGTATCATCGTCAGCCGTGCTTTGCCTGACGTTAGAGACGGGCTTAAACCAGTGCACCGTCGTATTCTGTTTGCAATGTCGGAGCTTGGAATGGCACCTGACAAGCCTTACAAGAAATCAGCGCGTATCGTCGGCGAAGTTATCGGTAAATATCACCCGCACGGAGACTCGGCCGTATATGAAACTATGGTACGGATGGCCCAAGATTTCTCTATGCGTTATATGCTCGTAGACGGTCACGGTAACTTTGGTTCCATTGATGGAGATATGGCAGCGGCAATGCGTTATACGGAAGCCCGCTTGTCCAAAATTGCAATGGAAATGCTCCGTGATATCAATAAAGATACCATCGATTTTCAGGCTAACTATGACGGAGAAGAGCACGAGCCGATCGTTCTTCCTGCCAGATATCCCAATCTGCTCGTAAACGGGGTAGGTGGGATTGCCGTAGGGATGGCAACCAATATTCCACCGCATAATTTGGGGGAAGTCATTGATGGAGTTCATGCAATGATTGAGAATCCGGATATTACTTCTCTTGAGCTGATGGATTATATCCAAGGCCCTGACTTCCCGACAGCTGGATTCATTCTTGGCCGTTCAGGTATTCGCCAGGCGTATCAAACAGGCCGTGGAACGGTTACGATGCGTGCGAGAACGACCATTGAAGAAGTGAACAACAAAGCTAGAATTATCGTGCATGAAATTCCGTATCAAGTGAATAAGGCACGTCTTGTAGAGAAGATTGCAGAGCTTGTACGCGAGAAGAAAATTGAAGGTATTACAGATCTTCGTGATGAATCAGATCGCAGCGGTATGCGAATTGTAATTGAGCTGCGCCGCGACGTAAATCCGAATGTGGTGCTTAACAATCTGTATAAGCATACTTCTATGCAATCCAATTTCGGTATAAACATGCTGGCCATCGTTAACAACGAGCCTAAGATTCTGAGCCTGCGCGATGTTCTGTATCACTACTTACAGCATCAGATTACGGTTATTCGCCGTCGTACGGAATTTGAGCTGCGCAAAGCGGAAGCACGCGCACATATCCTCGAGGGATTGCGAATTGCACTCGATCATATTGATGAGATCATCGCTTTGATCCGCGCTTCTGCAACGACAGATGCTGCTAGAGAAGGATTGATTGAGCGCTTTGAGCTTAGTCATGATCAGGCTCAGGCTATCCTTGATATGCGCTTGCAGCGTCTTACAGGACTCGAACGCGAGAAGATTGAGAACGAATATAACGAGCTTCTTGCCAAGATTGCAGAATATCGCGAGATTCTGGCGAATGAGCATTTGGTGCTTGAGATTATTCGTGATGAGCTGCAGGAAATCAAAGAACGTTACAATGATGAGCGCCGCACAGAGATTACGGTAGGCGAAGAAAGCATTCTTGATGAGGATCTGATTCCACGTGAGGATGTGGTTGTTACGATTACCCACACCGGTTACATTAAGCGTCTTCCGGTCTCCACATACCGTTCACAGAAGCGAGGCGGTCGTGGTGTCGTGGGTATGGATACCAAGGATGAGGATTTCGTTGAGCATTTGTTTGTAACCAATACACACAATTATCTGATGTTCTTCACGGATAAAGGTAAGGTGTACAGGCTCAAGGCTTATGAAATTCCTGAGCTTGGCCGTACCGCTAGAGGAACACCAATCATTAATATGATTCAGATCGAGCAAGGGGAGACTGTCAACGCGGTAATTGAGGTTGAAGAGTTCGAAAGCGAGAAGTTCTTGTTCTTCGCCACCAAGCATGGCGTTGTGAAGAAGACCCCGCTCGACGATTATGTAAATATCCGCAAGGGCGGACTTATAGCTATCCACTTGCGTGAGGACGATTCCCTTATTGAAGTGAAGCTTACCGATGGCAAACAAGAGATGATTCTCGGCACAGCTCACGGTATGTCGATTCGTTTCTCTGAAGATGATGTCCGTTCAATGGGACGAAGTGCGACAGGGGTCAAAGGCATCAACCTGGACGAAGAGGATTCGGTCATCGGTATGGATATTGTCGATTCAGAGCTTGAGGTTCTCATTGTTACGGCTAACGGATACGGCAAACGTACACCGGTGTCGGACTATCGTATTCAAAGTCGTGGTGGTAAAGGGATCAAGACGATCAACATTACGGAGAAGAATGGTCCAGTTGTCAGTCTGAAGGTCGTGAAGAACGAAGAAGACTTGATGATTATAACAACAAGCGGAACACTGATGCGCATGAGTATGGAGGGAATCTCCACGATGGGTCGTAACACTCAAGGGGTGAGACTCATTCATACACGCGAGGATGATTCTGTAGCAACGGTATGCAGAACAGATAAAACAGAAGAAGAGGAATTAGAGGCTATTGAGGATGTAGCTCTTATTTCTGAATCGGGTGCCTTGTCTGAAGATGCTGCAGATCCAGTTGCAGAAGACAGTGAAGAGAGCAGTCTTATTGATCCGGATACGGATTCTGAGAACGAAGAATAGGTTATCAAGAGAGATCCCATAATGGGGTCTCTTTTTTTTAGATCAACCATATAACAATGCTAAAGGTGAGACTTTAAATAAATGTTAATTAGGTCACAAACTCGCAATATACACAAGTTACCTGTAGGGATATAATGGAAAATAGAATAATATTTTTAATACTGCTAGATTACTGTGTTAAGAACGGAGCGTTAGCGTAATGGTTATGATGTCAATTATCGAATTGAAGCCAGGGACAAAGCTGGCCAAGGATGTACATACACCACTGGGAGGACTCCTTCTATCCAAAGGGAAAGTAATCCTTCCTCGAGATCTAGAAATTTTGCGAGCGTTTCTTGTACAGACCGTAGAAGTAGATATGAATACTGTGGGTTCTTCAGAAGGAGGATCTGCATATAGCACGCAGGAAGAGCAGGAGAAACAGATACAGGTAGATCAGCAGATCGCAGAGATTATAAATACAGCAGATCTTACTTCTTTTGAGGAAGAATATGAGCGTATGGTCACTTTGACGAAGAAGGCTTTTAATGAGGCCATGGCATTTGAGGTTCCTGTTTTCGAGCTTCGTACCCAATTTTCAATTCTTATACTACATTTAAAAAACTATCAAGTGCTTCATTTTAGTCCACGGTCGATAAAAAGAGATGATTATATGTACCACAATGCTGTATTGACAGCTCTAACCTCCTATTTAATCGCACAGTGGTGTGAGCTGCCTCAAAGGGACTGGATACAGGTCGCACTCGCAGGCCTGCTTCATAATATCGGTAATATTAAAGTGTCACCTGAGATCTTATACAGTACTAAACCGCTGGGCAAGACAGAAGAGGAAGAAGTAAGAAAACATACGACCCACGGATATACAATTCTTAAGAATGTAAAAGCGATCAATGAGGGGGTAAGATTAACTGCACTGCAGCACCACGAAAAAATCGATGGTTCGGGTTACCCGCTCCGGCTGGAGGGGCATCAGATTCATATATATTCGAAGATTGTTGCAGTGGCAGATATATTCCATGCCATGACGCTCGAGAGACCGTATAAGAGCTCACAATCACCTTACCTAGTGCTGGAGCAGATTATGCAGGAGTCATTCGGTAAGCTTGATCCGAAGATTGTACAGACCTTTATTCGTAAAGTGACACAATTTCATAATGGAGCGGTAGTCGAGCTGAGCGATCATCGCAGGGGGAGTATCGTATTTACCGATCGAGATCACCCGACGCGTCCAATGGTAGCTGTAGAGGGAGCCATTGTAAGTCTAGTGGCAGAGCGTCAGCTCTATATTAAAAGAGTAATAAATGAGTAACATATCAGGGGGTATCTCCATATCAATTGTAGAAAGAGATACCTTCTATAGAAGATAAAACAATAGATAATAAATTTCTTATAGAAAAAGCTTGCATTATATTTTTATACATGGTATATTCTAATTCCGGCCAAGAAATAAGCCGTTTCAAACAAGAACATGGCAAGTAAGCTTCGATCAGAAGTTGAAAAAACTTTTAAAAAAAAGCTTGCATTTCTAAACCGGACATGATATGATATAAAAGTTGCTGACGACGAGAGTTGAAACGCAACGAAGTTGATCTTTGAAAACTGAACAACGAGTGAGCAGCATTTTCGAAGAAAATGCTTAGCGAGATCATTCGGTACGTGTCGCAAGACCGTATGAATGGTTGAGCAAAATAAAGAGAACATTACGTTCTCGTCAGTTTTTCTAATTGAGCTTAATCGCTCTCTTATTTGGAGAGTTTGATCCTGGCTCAGGACGAACGCTGGCGGCGTGCCTAATACATGCAAGTCGAGCGGA
>NZ_JBHUMJ010000012.1:0-739 GCF_042684905.1 Paenibacillus shunpengii
CGTAACAAGGTAGCCGTATCGGAAGGTGCGGCTGGATCACCTCCTTTCTATGGAGAATCGTTTCCTGCAACGGAAACATTCAAATATAAAAACTAGCCAGGTCGGCTAGTTGCTCACTCGTTGCTCAGTTTTGAGAGAGCAAGTCTCTTTCAATTTAATACAGTATATGATTGATTGGCATCAATCATGCGTTTGGTGGCGATAGCGGAGGGGTTCCACACGTACCCATCCCGAACACGACCGTTAAGCCCTCCAGCGCCGATGGTACTTGGACCGCAGGGTCCTGGGAGAGTAGGACGTTGCCAAGCGCAGCCCTTTAGGGTTTTGCACAAGCAAGATTCATGGGCCCTTAGCTCAGCTGGTTAGAGCGCACCCCTGATAAGGGTGAGGTCGGTGGTTCGAGTCCACTAGGGCCCACCATATAACTTTATAACACTTTTACTATGGGGCCATAGCTCAGCTGGGAGAGCGCCTGCCTTGCAAGCAGGAGGTCAGCGGTTCGATCCCGCTTGGCTCCACCATAAGATTCTTTCAAACATGGTCATAAAATTTCATTCGCACATATCGTGATGGACCGAACATTTTATGGTCGCAACAAAGTTGCTCTTTGAAAACTAGATAAACGAAACAATTTTGCGATTTAGAAATATCCTTTTCACTTTACTCGTGTCAAACAAGTAAAGATGAAATAGAGTGCTTAGTGAGGTTTTTGGATGAAGAGCGACTTTTGACGTAGTCA
>NZ_JBHUMJ010000013.1:0-64546 GCF_042684905.1 Paenibacillus shunpengii
ATAAGCGCTGAAAGCATCTAAGCGTGAAGCCCCCCTCAAGATGAGATTTCCCAATGAGTAAGACCCCTCGAAGACGACGAGGTAGATAGGCTGGGGGTGGAAGTGCAGCAATGCATGGAGCTGACCAGTACTAATCGGTCGAGGGCTTATCCAAAAAAATACCCCAACAACGGGGAAAAGCACTAAATCGCACATTGTTTCGTATCTAGTTTTCAGGGAGTAAATTCCTTGTAAAGATTTTAAGCTGCATGTCCTTTTTAAGGATTGATATTTTGCCGGTGATGGTTCACCGAAGATATCACAGCGCAAAAATCATGTTTGGTGGCGATAGCGGAGGGGTTCCACACGTACCCATCCCGAACACGACCGTTAAGCCCTCCAGCGCCGATGGTACTTGGACCGCAGGGTCCTGGGAGAGTAGGACGCCGCCAAGCACACATAAGACACTATCGATGAAATTCGATAGTGTCTTTTTTACGTGCATGATTTCTCACATAAAACTCTTGAGATTGACATTTATAAATAGATCTGACACACTCTTGCTAGACTAGATCCTTTAATTCGCTTTTTTAAATACATATACACTAGAATTATGCTAACCTACTAAATGATAAAAACAGTGAGGTGGGACCATGGAGATTCGGCAATTAAATATGGAAGAGTTTGATGTAAGTACACAGTTATCTGAATATGCTTTTAGATATAAGCTGACTGCTGAAGAGAAGGAACAGCGGCGACAGCACTTCGTTCCCGAGCAATACTGGGGCTTGTTTGATGAAGCTGAACTGCAAGCGAAGCTGACTCTATTGCCTTTTCAGGTATATGTAAATGGCAAAGTATTTGATATGGGTGGCATTGCCGGGGTCGCCACTTGGCCGGAAAATCGTAGAAAGGGACATGTTGCTCAGTTGCTCAAGCATGCGCTGCAGGAAATGAAGAATCAGGGACAGACTTTATCGTTCTTACACCCTTTCTTGGTGCCATTTTACCGTAAATATGGCTGGGAGGTCTTTGCTGAGTACAAAAGGTATTTCATTCAAGCTCACCAGCTCCCACCAAGAGTTGAATACGAAGGGAAAATTGTCCGTGATGTAACGGATATCGCTACACTTGATGGATTATATCAATCCTTTGCCAGTCGTTATAATGGCACGTTAGTCCGTGATGAAACATGGTGGAAGCGCTCAGTGCTGAACGGAAATGGGCACACAGCAGTTTACTACTCTTCTGAAGGAGAGCCGCAAGGCTATGTGCTTTACGAGAATAAAGACAAAGAGCTAATATGCGATGAATTTGTTTATCTAAATGAGAATGCTCGCCGGGCGCTGCTGACTTATTTTGCAAACCACCCTAGTGAGCAGTTTAAGATGAACATGGTACCTGTAGATGACGAGCTGCCCTTCTTGTTACCTGAGCCGAGAGTGAAGCAGGAGCTTGTTCCTTATTTTATGGCACGTATTGTCGATCTTAGTGCTTTTATTGCTCAATATCCGTTTGAAGTGAATCACAGCTTGGATCTGGTCATCCAAGTAGAGGATTCTGCCGCCTCCTGGAATACGGGATATTGGCACCTGACTGTAAGCGAGGATGGACAAGGTAATATAGAACCTCTATCTTCTGGTGATAAGTTAACTGCTGATATATCTGGTGACATTCAATCAATTACAGCGTTGTTTATGGGCTACAAGCGGCCACGTGAACTTTATTTAATGGAACGACTAGCAGGTAATCCGCTTCGAGCAACAGAGCTGGATCGAGTGATTCCTGCCGGACGAACATTTTTTATGGACTTCTTCTAAATTTAACTTAGATGCTTCTTAGCTGAAGTAAGACACTTGAAGATCGACTCTCCTGAACAATGCAGGGGAGTTTTTTTCGTAAGACGCATATTTTAGGTCAAAATGAGAAAAATGAAAAGGAACCCCTCTTGAGAATTCTACATAATGTGGTATAATGAATACAAAGTCAAAGAAAGTCAAAGTCAACAGAGATCAAACAGAGTAATGTATCAGGGGTAGCAGGACTTCTCATGAAGTTTTCTAGATGAATTGAGATTCGCAATCTGTCCAAGATGGGTAATTTTAAGGATGGATAGTGACCCCAGTTGGGAAGCCTTTCCCTTAGATACAGATGATCATTGTAATGAATTTAAGTATTTTAAGGGGCTAATATAGTGGGGGATGTAGAATGCGCAATATTTCTGATATTATCGAGCAATATCTGAAAAATATTTTGCAGGATAGCTCTGAGGGCATGATTGAGATCCAAAGAAACGATCTCGCTGATAAGTTCTCTTGTGTACCGTCTCAGATTAATTACGTCATCAGCACAAGGTTTACCCTTGAGAAAGGCTATCTGGTGGAAAGTAAGCGTGGCGGAGGCGGCTATATTCGCATTCAGCGTGTGGAGCTTCCTGCACAGTTTGCTCTGAATGGGCATTTTCATCAGCATATTGGAGATGAGATTAATCAGACGTCAGCAGAAGGGCTTATCTATCAGCTGGAAGAGGCCGGATTCCTCAACCGTAGAGAGGCTGCTTTGGTCAAAGCGGCTATATCGCGAGAAGTACTGCTTATTAAACTTCCCTATCGTGATCAGATTCGCGCTCGAATGCTCAAAGCAATGCTGATCTCGGTCTTGGGCAAATGAATAGGATTGTTCATATGATCAAGAATGTGAGGCAAAGGAGGTAAGCGGTCATGATGTGTCAACAATGTAATGAACGCCCGGCTACGCTCCATTTTACGAAGATTGTAAACGGAGAGAAGACGGAATTTCATATCTGTGAGAACTGTGCGAAGGAAAAAGGGGACCATATCTCAGGCATCTCTAATGGCTTTTCTATTCACGGACTCTTGTCAGGACTTATGGATTTTGAGTCAGGTAAATATAAAACAGCGGGAGCACCCTCACCGGAGACGCTTCGCTGTGAGCAATGCGGAATGACATTTAGTCAGTTCAGTAAGCTGAATCGATTTGGCTGCAGTTCCTGCTATAATCATTTCTCAAACCGCTTGGATCCGCTGCTGAAGCGGGTGCATGGCAACACTACACATATCGGGAAAGTTCCGGTTCGCGCAGGTGAGAAAATTCATTTGAAACGCAGAGTGGATGAATTGAAGCGTGAAATGCAGGAGAAGATCAATCTGCAGGAATTCGAAGAGGCCGCTAAATTGCGTGAC
The DNA here is from genome assembly GCF_042684905.1 of Paenibacillus shunpengii. Classification (NCBI taxonomy): domain Bacteria; kingdom Bacillati; phylum Bacillota; class Bacilli; order Caryophanales; family Paenibacillaceae; genus Paenibacillus; species Paenibacillus shunpengii. The sequence continues at coordinate 3,183 of NZ_JBHUMJ010000013.1, forward strand.
CAGATTCGTGAGCTTGAAAAAGAGATAGCACAGGAGTAAAGTTTGGTAATAGAGTAAGGAGGTGTGCACCATGTCGGATATCCGGTTTACCGAAAAACCACTTAGTGATTGGATGCGGAATACCGCTGCTGACTCAGAGATTGTCATCAGTAGCCGGGTAAGAGTCGCTCGTAATATACAGAGCTTTCCGTTTCCAATGCTGGCAACAGAAGAGCAGTCGAGAGAAGTACGTCGTAACATTATTGATGTTCTTGGATTTGAGGAGGTTCATAGGTTTGGTGAATTCCATGTACTGAATCTGAATGAACTGGATCAATTCGATAAAGAAGTTCTGGTGGAAAAACATTTGATCAGCCCTGATCTTGCGAACGAATCGAGAAACGGAGCTGTCATACTCAGTGAAGATGAATCCATCAGCATTATGGTGAATGAAGAGGATCACCTGCGTATTCAATGTTTATTCCCAGGTTTCCAGGTGCAGGAGGCATGGAAGAGAGCATCAGCGATTGATGATGTGTTTGAAGCCCATATCGATTATTCATTTGATGACCGAAGGGGCTATCTAACAAGCTGTCCTACCAATGTGGGTACAGGTCTCCGAGCTTCCGTAATGATGCATTTACCTGCTCTTGTCATGACGAAGCAAATTAGCCGAGTGCTTACTGCTGTATCTCAAGTAGGTCTCGCGGTTCGCGGAATTTACGGAGAAGGCAGTGAGGCGACAGGAAATCTGTTTCAAATATCGAATCAAATTACATTAGGACAGTCTGAAGCCGAAATTATTGAGAACTTATATAGTGTCGTGCTTCAAATTATTGGCCATGAGCGCAATGCACGCGAGAGACTGATGCGTGATTCGAAGCAGCGGATTATGGACCGGGTCATGCGCTCTTACGGGATTCTATCCCATGCGGTGATTATGGATTCCAAGGAAGCAGCGCAGCGCTTGTCAGATGTTCGTCTAGGCATTGATCTTGGCTTGATTGAAGAGCCTTCTATTGTGCAAATGAATGAACTGAATGTCATGACTCAGCCTGGATTTTTACAGAAAAAATTCGGTGAAGAAGTCTTGGATCCCAATGCGAGAGACATCTACCGTGCACAAATGATACGAGATGTTCTTAAGCATTAGAAACCTGAAAAAGTAATTGGATTCACCGTCAGAGCCATACGTTATTTTATTGGATATTATAACAGTAATAACCTGACTGATTGCTGTTCTTGTATAGTTAACAGGAGGATCGCAATCGGCTTGGGATGATACCGACGATTGTCGGCCAGAGCTGTCCGTGAAGGGCAATCTGGATAGAGATATAGGCAATTAAACTTGTGGAGGTGCAAGAACTATGATGTTTGGAAGATTTACAGAACGAGCGCAAAAAGTGCTGGCTTTAGCTCAAGAAGAAGCGGTTCGTTTAGGTCATAATAACATCGGTACCGAACATATTTTGCTCGGCCTGATTCGTGAAGGGGAAGGCATTGCTGCCAAAGCTCTGATCGGTCTGGGTCTAGGACTTGAGAAAATTCAAGATGAAGTAGAAACGCTTATTGGCCGCGGCCAAGAGCAGCCTACGAACATTGCATATACACCACGTGCCAAAAAAGTCATTGAACTCTCGATGGATGAAGCACGTAAACTGGGCCACACCTACGTTGGAACCGAACATATTCTGCTCGGCCTTATCCGTGAAGGTGAAGGGGTAGCAGCACGAGTACTGAACAACCTGGGCATCAGCCTGAACAAAGCTCGTCAGCAAGTGCTCCAATTGCTTGGAAGCAGCGAAGCGGTGTCCAGTCACAACGGAGCCCAAGCTAACGTTAGTACACCAACACTGGACAGCCTTGCGCGTGACCTTACTTCCATTGCGAAGGAAGGCAACCTTGATCCGGTAATCGGCCGGAGTAAAGAGATTGAACGTGTTATTCAGGTGCTCAGCCGTCGTACGAAAAACAACCCGGTATTAATCGGTGAGCCAGGGGTAGGTAAAACAGCGATCGCTGAAGGCCTAGCTCAGAAGATTATCGCGAACGAAATTCCTGAAACGCTGCGTGACAAACGCGTAATGACTCTGGATATGGGCTCTGTCGTTGCAGGAACGAAATACCGTGGTGAATTTGAAGATAGACTCAAGAAGATTATGGATGAGATCCGCCAGGCAGGAAATATTATTCTCTTCATTGATGAGCTGCATACGCTTATTGGAGCAGGGGGAGCAGAAGGAGCTATTGACGCCTCTAACATCCTGAAGCCGGCTTTGGCTCGTGGAGAACTGCAATGTATTGGTGCGACTACGCTGGATGAGTATCGTAAATATATTGAAAAAGATGCTGCGCTTGAGCGTCGTTTCCAGCCGATCAATGTGGATCAGCCATCCGTGGATGAAGCAATTCAAATCCTGCACGGCTTGAGAGATCGTTATGAAGCACATCACCGTGTGAAAATTACGGATGAAGCGATTGAACAGGCAGTTAAATTGTCTGATCGTTACATTACAGACCGGTTCCTGCCGGACAAAGCGATCGACCTCATTGACGAAGCGGGCTCCAAAGTAAGACTCAACTCTTATACAGTACCGCCTAATCTTAAGCAGCTTGAGAACAGACTCGATGATATTCGCAAAGAGAAGGATTCAGCTGTTCAGAGCCAGGAATTCGAGAAGGCTGCTGCCCTGCGGGATACAGAGCAGAAGATTCGCGAAGAGCTTGATGTAACGAAGAATCAGTGGAAGGAAAAACAAGGCCGTACGGACTCCGAGGTTACTCCTGAGGATATCGCACAGGTCGTAGCCAGCTGGACGGGTGTGCCTGTCAACAAGCTGAAGCAGGAAGAAACGGATCGACTGATGAATATGGAAGGAATTCTGCATGAGCGTGTTATCGGGCAGGATGAGGCCGTTAAAGCAGTCAGCCGTGCAATCCGCCGGGCACGTGCAGGTCTGAAAGATCCGAAACGTCCAATGGGCTCCTTTATCTTCCTGGGACCAACTGGGGTAGGTAAGACTGAGCTGGCTCGAGCACTTGCTGAATCAATGTTTGGGGATGAGAATGCCGTTATCCGGATTGATATGTCGGAATACATGGAGAAGCACTCCACATCCAGACTGGTTGGGGCGCCTCCGGGATATGTAGGCTATGAAGAAGGCGGACAGCTGACTGAAAAAGTACGCCGCAAGCCGTACTCTGTCGTTCTCCTGGATGAGATTGAAAAAGCCCATCCGGAAGTATTCAATATCCTGCTTCAAGTGCTGGAAGACGGACGACTTACAGATTCGAAGGGTCGTGTAGTCGACTTCCGCAACACGCTCATTATCTTGACGTCGAACGTGGGTGCAGATGCGATTAAACGTAATTCTACACTGGGCTTTACAGCTGTTGTAGATGCTGGAGCGAATTACGACAACATGAAGGGTAAAGTGATGGATGAACTGAAGAAGAGCTTCCGTCCTGAATTCCTTAACCGGATTGATGAGATCATCGTGTTCCATTCCCTCGAGGAGAAACATATCGGTGAGATTGTTACCTTGATGGCGGAGGAGCTGCGTAAACGTCTGCGTGAGTATGATGTCGACTTCGAGCTGACCGATCAAGCGAAGGCATTCCTTGCCAAAGAAGGCTTTGATCCAGCCTACGGGGCAAGACCGCTTCGTAGAGCAATTCAGAAGCACATTGAAGACCGACTCTCTGAAGAGCTGCTCACGGGTAACGTCACGAAGGGTGATTCTCTTCTAATCGATGTGAATGATGGAGCTCTGGTTGTTACCAAAAAAGATAATGTATCAACAACAAGCTCATCTTAATTGTTGTAGTTAAGCCTAACTGAATATACTGGAAAGGGTTCTTGTCGCGTGAGCGATAAGAACCCTTTTTTTAAGAAAAATGCATAATAGATACACATCAATTCCAGAGTGATGACTTGGAAAAAATACATCCTGTGTAAAGTTTGGCAATTAAGCTTTACGTCAAAATGCATTCAATGTTAAACTTTTATTAAATCCTTTTTTAGTAAATTCGGCATTTGCACTTAAAGACGATTTTAGTCGAATAGTGTAAAAATAAGGAGAAGTGAAGTGGCTAAAGTTAAAACGAAGTTTTACTGTACCGAATGCGGCTATGAAGCCCCTAAATGGTATGGTAAATGTCCAGGATGTCAGTCCTGGAACTCCATGGTGGAGGAAACCGAAAGTATCGTTAAGACACAAGGGAGAGGTTCTTCCCTTTTTGATAGTAAAGAAAAGCCTCAGCCCATCATAAACATAGAGAGTGACCAGGAGCCCCGCATCCTGACGGGTATTAAAGAGCTGAATCGAGTGCTCGGCGGTGGAGTCGTCCCGGGTTCTCTAGTTCTGGTCGGCGGAGATCCGGGCATCGGTAAATCTACATTGCTGCTGCAAACCTCTCATGCCATGACCACAGCAGGACTGCGAGTGCTGTATATTTCCGGTGAGGAATCGGTAAGACAGACGAAGCTGCGTGCAGATCGGCTGGAAGCCTTGTCTCCTGAGCTGTATGTGCTCAGCGAAACAAACATGGAACGGATTGAGGAAGCCGTCAAACAGGTGGAGCCGCATTTTCTAGTTATTGACTCCATTCAAACGGTATATTTACCGGAAATTACGAGTGCGCCGGGCAGTGTGGCACAAGTTAGAGAATGTACTTCAAGATTTATGCGAATCGCTAAAGGACAGGGCATTGCGACCGTGCTTGTAGGGCATGTTACTAAGGAAGGTGCTATTGCAGGACCGCGAATGCTTGAGCATATGGTGGATTGCGTGCTTTATTTTGAAGGCGAGAGACATCATACGTACCGGCTGCTTCGTGCGGTGAAGAACCGTTTTGGCTCAACCAATGAAATGGGGATTTTTGAGATGGGTGAAATCGGGTTAACCGAGGTTGCCAATCCATCCGAGATGTTCTTGTCTGAACGACCGCTTGGGGTAGCAGGCTCCACTGTTGCTGCCAGCATGGAAGGGACCCGTCCAATGCTTGTTGAGCTTCAGGCGCTAGTATCCGCAACCCAGTTCCCTTCTCCAAGACGCATGGCTACCGGTGTAGATTACAATCGTATGGCCCTCATCATTGCCGTATTGGAAAAGCGCCAGGGTATGTTCTTACAGAACCAGGATGCTTATATAAACGTCGCCGGAGGGGTGAAGCTGGATGAGCCCGCTATTGATTTGGCGGTTGCTGTCAGTGTTGCATCCAGCTTCCGGGATATGCCGACCAAACCATATGATGTTGTATTTGGAGAGGTAGGCCTTACGGGTGAGGTTCGGGCTGTGTCTCGTGCGGAGCAGAGAGCCAAAGAAGCGCAGAAGCTTGGATTCAAACGGGTGATTATGCCAGAGAAGAGCCTAAAAGGCTGGAAGCACCCGAAGGGAATAGAACTTATCGGTGTAAACACCGTCGGAGATGCACTAGCGGTTGCTTTAGATTAGGGGGCATTGAAAGATGAAAGAATCGAGCCAATTGGATAAAATGAATAATCTCTTAAGATTGGTTTCGCCCGGAACCCCATTCAGAGAGGGACTGGAGAATGTGTTGCGTGCAAAAACGGGCGCGCTGATCGTCGTTGGCTACAGTCCTGAGGTAATGGAGGTTGTGGATGGCGGTTTTTCGATCAATTGTGATTTTTCTCCAAACTATCTATATGAGCTGGCCAAGATGGATGGAGCCATTATCTTAAGTGAGGATTTAAAACGAATTTTGTATGCAAATACGCAGTTAATTCCTGATTCCTCTATTTCGTCTTCTGAAACAGGAATTCGCCACAGAACTGCCGAAAGAGTTGCGAAGCAGACAGGCAAGCTCGTTGTATCGATATCGCAAAGACGTAATATAATTACGCTCTACCAAGGTACACTGCGGTATGCACTGAAGGAAATCGGCGTAATTCTGACCAAAGCAAATCAGGCGATACAAACGCTTGAGAAATACAGGGCCGTGCTCAATCAATCCTTGACCAATCTCAGCGCGTCTGAATTTGAAGAGCTCGTGACCATACCTGAAGTTGTGAATGTCATTCAGCGTGTGGAAATGGTGCTTCGGATCAAGATGGAGATCAAACGTTACATTAATGAGCTTGGTAATGAAGGACGGCTGATCTCCATGCAGATGGAGGAGCTTGTCAGTAATACGGAAGAAGAAGCGATGCTTCTGTATAAGGACTATGCCAAGGATGACAGCGATGAGAAGATCAAAGAGATCGTGAATGGGCTCAAACGTTCAACAGATGATGAACTGCTGGACACCCACCATATTGCTCGTTTGCTCGGATATCCCGCATCCGCTGCGACTTCTGAAGAATCAGTGGCTCCAAGAGGGTACCGTGTTCTCAGTAAAATCCCGCGTCTGCCGAATGTGATCATTCATAATTTGGTGGAGCAGTTTGAACACTTGCCGCACGTCATTATGGCAACCATTGAAGAATTGGACGAAGTTGACGGTATCGGAGAAGTACGTGCGCGTACGATTAAGGATGGATTGAAGCGCCTGCAGGAGCAAATGTTCATTGACAGACAGATCTAAATAACTCAGAATGACATATGATTATTTTTTATTGCCGCACATATGAGGTGACGTGATGATAACGAAATCAATTCCGAATTTATTTACCTTGGGTAATTTATCACTCGGAATGATTGCCATTTTGCTGGCCTCAGAAGATCAGTATACGCTTGCCGCTTTTATGGTGGTTATTGCTATGCTTCTTGATGGCTTGGATGGCCGGATTGCAAGGGCGCTGAATGCGCAGAGCGAATTTGGTAAAGAACTGGATTCACTATCTGACATTGTATCATTTGGTGCTGCCCCGGCTTATTTGATGTACACCGTTTCGTTTCAGGAAGCGCCAGTAAGTATTGCCTGGATCGTAACCAGCATATTTCCGATATGCGGTGCACTGAGGTTAGCCCGATTTAATGTTAAACCCGGGATTCCCGGTTATTTCACAGGACTGCCTATACCGGCGGCAGGTGGTGTACTTGCACTGCTGTCCTTATTTAACAAAGATATTTCTGCACCCTTTATGATGGTGGCTACACTGCTGTTATCCTATCTCATGATCAGTTCGCTGAAATATCCGAATTTCAAAAAAGTAGGCATTCCCAAAAAAGCAGTATGGATCGCTCCATTGGTCGTTTTGTTTTCGATTGCACTTGCATTTTTGTTCTCTGAGCAATTATCCATGTTTGTATTTATTCCTTTGGTGTTGTATGCCGTATACGGCATGTACCATAGTGTACAACGCTACATTCATCGCAGACGCAATCGGAACAAGAGCCAGGAAGACGAAACATCACATCGTTATTAGGGAAAAATCGAGCAGAGATGCTCATTCAAATAAAAAAAGCATTTATTCTTTCGTATAACACGACGAGAATAAATGCTTTTTTTGTGCTGTTTCATTCATAGTAGCGAGGATCAATAGGGTGTAGAAGGCTGTGTATATTGGCAGAACTTATTAAGTATTTACTTGCATTTTAATTTCGTTACGATAGGTTGAATATGCCTAGTGTGGAACACTTGTTGGCTTCATTCTCAAGGACGTCCTCGAGCTGAATATTGAGCAGATTGCAAAGCGCCGACATATAGAACAGATTGCGTCCAAGCTCTGAGCTGACAATCTCTTTACAATGATCGCACAGATCTCCATGTACATGCGTCTCTACAGAAGATCTAGCGTCCTCCAAGTTCCCGTTAGGTGTGTATGACTGCTTGGAAGCATGAAGTTCAATACATCCGCACTCCGTAATGGCCTTGGAAACTGCACGATTAACAGAAGCATCGGCTTGTCCTAACTTTGACAACACATCAATCAGACTACGGTGACGGAGCAACAATTCGGATACTTGGTCTTGAAAGGTTTGCAGGCTGGAAGTGCTCATTCCTTATATTCACCTCGGTGTGTTTTCAGTTGAACTTATTATATGCCACCCTATAAACCATTTTCAACCATGATTTACAGTTAGATACTTACCCCGAGACGGAGCATCAAATGTGCTTTAATCACCTTCATGTGAAATGAGAGGAGATTGTTGAGATATTTTTCCTTAAATATCCTGCCCTACAGGATTAGGACCTTCCGAATTGGTTCATACTGGTTAAGGAAAAGGTCAAAGGAGGTGAAGGGACATGTGGAAAAAAGTCATTTTAACATTGACCGGATTCATGGGAGCATGGTCTGGTTATGCGTTATATCATTCAGTAGGAGTAACGGTCCCTTGGTTAAGTGAACTGGCAGACAGGCTGGGGACGACAACAGCACTTGCGTTATGGATGCTGACAGGGGTTGCAGTATTTACTTTACTATGCAGTACACTGGGTTCTGTGGTGAATTTAAGGGTAGAAGAAGGAGTTACGAAGCTCGCTCGTGTTCCTATGAGTGAATTGGCAGCGGGGGCTTTGGGGCTAGGAATTGGATTATTGTTCGCTATACTTCTTTATCCGTCATTCAATTGGCTTGGTAAGCCAGGAGAGCTGCTTCAAGTGGCTATGATGCTTGTCTTCAGTTACATGGGACTTCGGGTGGGTCTTGCGAAGAAAGAGGACCTAGGAACGTTCTGGACTTCAGGACGTTGGAATAACGGAGCGATAAGTGAAGACAGACGGATTGAAGAGCATAAGATACTAGATACGAGCGTCATTATTGATGGCCGGATTGCGGACATCTGCAAGACAGGGTTCATCGAAGGGACCATCGTCATCCCTGAATTCGTACTGGAGGAGCTCCAGCATATTGCAGATTCCTCAGATCTGCTCAAGCGAAACCGCGGACGCCGCGGGCTTGATATCCTTAACAAGATTCAAAAGGAATTGGAGATTAAAGTACTGATCTATGAAGGCGATTTTGAAGAAATATCTGAGGTGGACAGCAAGCTGGTTAAGCTCGCCAAGGTGCTTCAGGGCAAGGTTGTAACCAATGACTTTAATCTGAACAAAGTATGTGAGCTTCAAGGCGTATCGGTACTGAACATTAATGATTTGGCTAATGCAGTCAAGCCGGTTGTATTGCCAGGTGAGGAAATTATGGTCCAGATCATCAAGGACGGCAAGGAGCATGGTCAAGGCGTAGCCTACCTGGATGACGGCACCATGATTGTAGTCGAGGGCGGAAGAGAATATATCGGCACGATGATGGAGGTGCTTGTGACAAGCGTTCTCCAAACCTCTGCAGGACGAATGATTTTTGCCAAGCCGAAACTGTTGGAAAAAGCTCAATAAAGCGGTATGATGGAGATTGAGTGTTCCAATCGCTGAATGCGCTGAATGCTTAAGCAGATGAACAAGGCAGGGGTTTAAGAGCATGAACAATTCATGGGGAGCCGTCATTGTGGCAGCAGGCAAGGGTACCCGTATGGGTTACGCGGAGAGCAAGCAGTTTCTGCTGCTGCAAGACAAGCCCATCTTTATACATACGCTTGAGGTGTTCAGCCGTGTGTCACGAATCAAAGAGATGATTGTCGTTACCGGTGCTGCAGACGTTAAGCGCTGTGAAGAGTGGATTCATAAATTTGGCCTTGAAGCTCAGGTTCGGGTAACTGCAGGAGGCTCTGAAAGGCAGGATTCTGTGTATGCAGGCTTGAAGCAGCTTACTTCTGATTATGTGCTTGTACATGATGGAGTCAGGCCTTTTGTGACGCCGGAGCTTATCGAGAACTGTATGGAAGCTGCGATGGAGCATGGGGCTGCTGTGCTTGCAGTACCTGTAAAGGATACGATCAAACAAGTAAATGAAGAGGGCATTATCATGTCCACGCCGGATCGGCGAAGTCTGTGGAGTATCCAAACACCACAGGCTTTTCGTCTGTCTGCACTGCTTGAGGCTCATGAGCGGGCGATGCAGGAGGCGTTTCTTGGCACAGATGATGCGATGCTGATTGAACGGCTTGGGAAGCAGGTAAAGGTCGTAGAGGGTCGGTATACGAATATTAAAATCACGACGCCGGATGACCTGGATTATGCTGTATTTATGCAAAAAAGGGGAGAGTAGACTTATGATCCGTGTAGGACAAGGATTTGACGTTCATCAATTAGTGGAGGGCAGGCCATGTATTATTGGGGGAGTCACGATTCCCTATGAAAAAGGACTGCTCGGACACTCCGATGCGGACGTGCTTCTGCATGCGATAAGTGATGCCATACTCGGTGCGCTGGGTCTTGGTGATATCGGCAAGCACTTTCCGGATACGGATCCGGTATTTAAAGACGCGGATAGTCTTAAGCTGCTGGAGCGAGTATGGGAGCTTGCTGTAGAGCGCGGCTATCAGCTGGGAAATGTGGATTCGACGATTATTGCCCAAAAGCCGAAGATGGCGCCCTATATTCCGCAAATGGCAGAGATCATTGCCAAGGCGCTGGGTGCAGAGCTCTCTCAAGTTAATGTAAAAGCGACGACTACAGAGCAGCTTGGCTTTGCAGGACGGGGCGAGGGCATTGCTGCGCAATCGGTTGTATGCCTGATAGAACCTGTGCTATCATCTTGAAATAATGAATCGGAGGGGATCTTATGAGCACGGAGGTTCGCGTGCGTTATGCGCCGAGTCCGACAGGACATTTGCATATCGGAAATGCAAGAACGGCATTATTTAACTATTTATATGCGAGAAATCAAGGCGGGAAATTTATTATCCGCATTGAAGATACGGATACGAAGCGGAACATTGAAGGCGGAGAAGAGAGCCAGTTGACGTATTTGAAATGGCTCGGCATGGAATGGGATGAGAGTATTGATGTTGGGGGTGAATATGGCCCTTATCGTCAAACAGAGCGTCTCGATATCTATAAGAAATACTGGCAGGATTTGATTGACCGCGGTCTTGCTTACTTCTGTTACTGTACAGAGGAAGAGCTTGAAGCAGAGCGCGAGGAACAGATGTCCCGCGGGGAGACACCGCGTTATTCCGGCAAGCACCGTGACCTGACGGAAGAGGAACGCAAGACGTATGAAGCCGAAGGCCGCGTACCAAGTGTCCGTTTCCGTGTACCGGAAGAGAAAGTGTATACCTTTAATGACATGGTCAAAGGAACAATCTCCTTTAATTCCAAAGAAACTGGAGACTTCGTTATTGTCAAGAAAGACGGCATTCCTACTTACAATTTTGCGGTTGCCCTTGATGACCATTTGATGAAGATCACACATGTTCTGCGTGGAGAGGACCATATTTCCAATACACCTCGCCAGCTGATGATTTATGAAGCTTTTGACTGGGAACCGCCGGTATTCGGTCATATGACCCTCATTGTCAATGAGAATCATAAGAAGCTCAGCAAGCGCGATGAGTCGATTATTCAATTTATTGAGCAGTATGACAAGCTCGGGTATTTGCCGGAAGCGCTGTTTAACTACATCTCACTGCTCGGCTGGTCTCCGGAAGGGGAAGAGGAAATTTTCAGCAAGGATGAGCTGATCAAGATTTTTGATCCGTCAAGGCTGTCCAAGTCTCCTGCGGTATTTGACACGAATAAGCTGGCTCATCTTAATAACTCTTATATCAAAAATGCGGAGCTGAAGCGTATCGCAGATCTTGCGATTCCACACTTGCAGCAAGCGGGACTACTTCCAAGTGAGCTTGATGCAGCTCAGCAGACGTGGGCAGAAGAGCTGGTGGCGCTGTATCAGGAGCAGATGGTTGCAGCATCCGATATTGTGAAGCTCGCTTCCTTGTTCTTCAAGGATGAAGTGCAATTTGAAGGTGAAGCTGAATCGGTTCTGAAGGAAGAGCAGGTTCCAACGGTCCTCAAGGCTTTCGCTGAGAAAGTAGAGGCTTCCGCTGACTTTTCGGCCTCCCATATGCAGGCTTTGATCAAAGAAGTGCAGAAAGAAACAGGCTATAAGGGCAAACAGCTGTTCATGCCGATTCGTGTGGCATTGACGGGCCAAACCCATGGCCGGGACTTGAATGCAACCATTTATCTGTTGGGCCGCGATAAGGTGTTAAGCCGATTGAAAGCCCAATTTTAAATTTGTACTGAGGCTAGTAAGGATAATCCTTGTCAGCCGAAGTTCTTTTCGCTAAGATATATAAAAAGCAGTACATCAAGATAAGCAGGCTCTGTTTGTCCTAATGTGATTAAGCGTACCCCTATGGGGAAGAATGAATATACTGAACAGCTGTGAACAGGAGAAGTACACAGTCATGAACGTGGACCAGAGAAGATAACCGGGTAAGACCTTAACAAGTCTTCAAGGCTGGAAGTTATCTCACGCTCTGCTGATCGAAATGCGCCTGGGAGCTGCGCCTCCGAACCTGGACCTTTCCGCTTTGCTGGAAAGCTACTTCGGGTAGGTAGCGACGTCTCGTCCTCGTTACGGACGTCCGAGATAGGATGCGTGCGTTATGCGAATCCTAAGCAGAGTGGAACCGCGATTTTGTTAGACGCCTCTGCAGCCGAATGTGGCTGCAGAGGCGTCTTTTTTGATTCACATACACGCTAACAAGCAGAGTCAAATTTACTTCAGACAAACGGGTAAATGATGCGAAGAGGGGAACAGATATGTTTAAGAAATTGAAATCTGATATTCAGGCAGTCTTTGATAACGACCCTGCTGCTAGAAGTCGGTTTGAAGTGATCTTTACTTACTCCGGCTTGCATGCCATCTGGGCCCATCGCTTGGCGCATCATTTTTACCGATGGGGATGGTACACCGTGGCCAGAATTATCTCTCAATTCAGCAGGTTTATGACGGGGATAGAGATTCACCCAGGCGCTACTATCGGCAATCGGCTCTTCATTGATCATGGTATGGGGGTTGTCATTGGAGAAACATGCGAAATTGGTGATGATGTGGTGATTTATCAAGGTGTGACCCTAGGCGGAACGGGTAAAGAAAAAGGAAAGAGACATCCTACCATTGGTAATAATGTGGTGATATCCTCGGGCTCTAAAGTGTTGGGATCCTTCAAAGTGGGGGATTACAGCAATATTGGAGCAAATTCCGTAGTACTAAGAGAGGTTCCGCCAAATAGTACGGTCGTTGGTATTCCAGGCCGGGTCGTTAAGCAGGATGGCCGGAGAGTGGATCGACTAAGCCAGCAGCTGCCCGATCCGGTTGTTGATTCCATGCGTGAGCTGCAGCAAGAGTTGGTTACTCTCCGGAAGGAGCTGGATCAGCTTAAATCAGCAGCGAATGAAGGTGGCCGTAAAGAAGCGGTCATACGTGGTAACAAATCGTAAACGTGGTACAATATAATGATTGAAATGTATTGAAAGGAACGTGAATTATGGCGCTTCATATTTATAATACGCTCACAAGGAGCAAGGATGTATTTACTCCACAGGAGCCGGGAAAAGTGAAAATGTACGTGTGCGGACCGACAGTATACGACTATATCCATATCGGGAATGCAAGACCGATGATATTTTTCGACGTGGTTCGCAGCTACTTAGAGACGGTGGGTAATGATGTGAATTATGTCGTTAACTTCACGGATGTAGACGATAAATTGATAAAAAAAGCAGAGCAGACAGGACTCACGGTACCGCAGGTTGCCGATCGTTTTATTAAAGCTTATTACGAAGACCTAGATGGACTGGGCATTCCAAGAGCAACCCATAATCCGAGAGTTACCGAGAATATGGATTTGATCATTGATTTTATTGATCAGCTGTTCAAGGAAGGAATTGCTTATGAGAATGGCGGGGATGTGTATTATCGCACACACAAATTCCCAGAGTATGGCAAGCTCTCTAAGCAAAATCTCGATGAGCTTCAGTTCGGCATTCGAATCGGTGTTGATGAACGCAAAGAAAATCCGCAGGATTTTGTTCTATGGAAAGCAGCAAAGCCCGGTGAAATTTATTGGGAAAGCCCTTGGGGTCCAGGTCGTCCAGGCTGGCATATCGAATGCTCCGCCATGGCGCGCAAGCTGCTCGGTGACACTCTGGATATTCATGGAGGCGGCCAAGATCTGCAGTTCCCGCATCATGAGTGTGAAGTGGCCCAATCTGAAGCCCTAACAGGCAAGCCGCTGGCTAATTATTGGATGCATAACGGCTTCATTCGAATCGATAACGAGAAAATGTCGAAATCGTTGGGTAACGGTATTTTGGTAAAAGATCTGCGTAATCTCTATCGCCGTGAAGCTATTCGATATTTCATGCTGTCGACACATTATCGGAATCCACTCAATTTCAGTGAAGATATTATGCAGCAGGCCGAGAACAGTGTGGATCGGATTGCTATTGCGGTAAATAATGTGAAGCACCGTCTTGGAACGGTCACTCTGGACCAGCCTGTATCCGAGGAGCTGAAATCGAAGCTTTCCGAAATTCTGGCCAGCTTCCATGAGAAAATGCAGGATGATTTTAATACACCCGATGCTATTACGGCTGTGTTTGAATGGGTAAATGAGGTCAACAGCCTACTTCAGGCTGAAGTGGCTAACCGCTCTGAGCTTGAGGCGGTACTGACAGCATTTGATGAGATGAACGGAGTGCTCCGTATATATACATCGGATGAAGATGATCTGCATGAGGATGTAGAGAAACTGATTGCAGAGCGTAACGAGGCACGTAAAACGAAGAATTGGGCGCGCGCAGATGAAATTCGTGATGAATTGACGGCTATGGGCATTGTTATCGAAGATACAGCTCAAGGCATAAGATGGCGGCGCAAATGAGTGAACTGGATACTCATCTTAACGAACAGGGAGAGCGGGATTGGTTATTTCCTTACTCTCCTTCACGCAAGCCGGAGCTGATTCCGCCCATTGCGCTGGCCTATATCGGAGATGCGGTATACGAGGTAGCGGTAAGACAATATTTGCTGTCGAAGCCCAATTTGCGTCCACATCATCTTCATCAAAAGGCGACCAATTTCGTGTCAGCTAAAGGACAAAGTCGAATATTGTCCCTAATCGAGTCGATGCTGGATGACAAGGAACAGGACGTTGTTAGACAAGGACGTAATGCCAAGTCGAGCGTGCCGAAAAATGCGGATGTACAGCAATACCGCCATGCGACAGCGTTTGAATGTCTTGTCGGATATTTGTACTTAAGCAAAAAGGAAGCGCGGCTGCGCGAACTGATAGATCTGGGAATTACACAAATGCAGCAGGAGAACAACAACTAATCGAATTGAAGGCGTCAGCCAGGAGGATAAAGGAAATATGGAAGAAGAATGGATTGCCGGCAAGCACTCGGTTATCGAGGCGCTGCGTTCCGGAAGAACGTTAAACAAAGTGTGGATCGCTGACCAAGCCCAGAAGCACTTGACGATGCCGATTATTGCAGAAGCCAAAAAAGCAGGCGTTATCATACAGCAAGTGGATAAGCGTAAACTGGACCAAATGGTTCCCGGCATCCAGCATCAAGGAGTCGTCGCACAGGCTGCACCTTATCAATATGCTGAAGTCGAGGATATTCTTGCTTCTGCTCAGGAGAAGGGGGAACCTCCATTTCTAGTACTGCTGGATGAGATTGAAGATCCTCACAACCTTGGCTCTATTCTGCGCACAGCGGATTGCACAGGTGCGCATGGTGTCATCGTGCCAAAGAGACGGTCGGCGCAAGTGACAGCAACAGTATCCAAGACTTCTGCTGGAGCTGCTGAATATGTACCTGTGGCAAGAGTAAGCAATTTGGCGCAAACGATTGAGGAGCTGAAGGAAACGGGAGTCTGGGTTGTAGGCACCGATGTAAGAGCTACGGAATCTGTCTTCGGCAATGGAGTGTTTACAGGGCCTGTTGCCATAGTGATTGGAAACGAAGGCAAGGGCATGGGCCGCCTGGTTCGAGAAAAATGCGACATTCTTCTCAAGCTTCCAATGGCAGGACAGATCAATTCATTGAACGCCTCGGTTGCAGCCGGTGTCGTCATGTACGAAGTGCTCCGATCCCGAAAGGCCTAGGGCTGGCGGGTCATGAAGGATCTCCGTGATGTGCTTCTCGTGGACGGCTACAACATGATCGGAGGGTGGAAGGAGCTATATACGCTAGCTCAGACGGACCTGGATGGAGCTCGGGACAAGCTTCTGGCGAAGCTTGCTGAATACCAGGGCTTCTCAGGCCGAAGAGTCATCGTCGTATTTGATGCGTACCGAGTTCCCGGCCTGGGCAAATCCTTTACGGAGAACAAAGTTCAGGTCTATTTCACCAAAGAAAAAGAAACGGCAGACGAGTGCATCGAGCGTCTTGTTGGCGAGCTCAGCTCCCGCAGACGTCAGATCTATGTGGCAACGAGCGATATGGTGGAGCAGCATGTCATTTTTGGACAAGGTGCACTCCGCCTGTCTGCACGCGAACTTCTGATTGAGCTGGAACAGAATGAGAAGGAAGTGGGTAAACGTATCAAAGAAGATTTTCAAAAAAAATCGACAAAAAATACAATAGATTCAAAGCTCACACCGGAAATGCGAAAATTGTTCGAGCAGTGGAGAAGAGATTGACAAATACCCTCAGAGTGTAAATAATTGGTATTATGTATCTCTTGACATTTATATCATTCTTTTCTTTTTTAGGCGGTGTGTGGTTGACGATGGAAGGTTCGATCATTTATACTGATGCTATTATTTTGATAGGTGACGGGGTTCCTTGCGTTGCAGCCGGAGGGATTGTTAGTGAGTGTTGACCTCAAAGATATCATGTTGTCCGAGTTTGATTACCTAAGCGATGAGGATATTGTCCAAGCGGTTCATAACAACGATAGTGATGCGCTGGAATACTTGATCAACAAGTATCGCAATTTTGTACGCGCCAAAGCAAGATCTTACTTTTTAATCGGTGCCGATAGGGAAGATATCATTCAAGAAGGAATGATCGGGCTTTACAAGGCGATACGTGATTTCAGAGGGGACAAGCTGGCTTCATTCAAGGCATTTGCAGAGTTATGTATAACCAGGCAGATTATTACAGCCATCAAGACTGCAACTCGTCAGAAGCATATTCCGCTGAATTCGTATGTTTCTTTGGACAAGCCGATCTATGATGAAGAGTCAGACCGTACGCTGCTGGATGTCATTTGTGGATCCCAGGTGAGTGACCCTGAAGAGCTTATAATTAATCAGGAAGAGTTTGTCGGCTTGGAAGACAAGATGTCCGAGATTTTAAGTGATCTGGAACGCAAAGTATTGATGCTATATTTAGACGGCAGATCCTATCAAGAAATAGCGGTTGATCTGGATCGTCATGTGAAGTCCATCGACAATGCACTGCAGAGAGTTAAGCGCAAACTTGAGAAATATCTTGAAGTACGAGATAATTAGAATAATACAACTTGAAGAAAGACTCGAATAAGAGTCTTTTTTTGCTTGCAGCAAAGACAGGACGTTTAAAAACAAAGGAATGTTTAATACTGTTTAATATTGGCGTTTCTATCATTCGTGTTCGTCCAATTTATCGGTTGCATAGGAGAGAGACGCTTTCTGAGAACAAAATGAGACCTGAAAGTTCGCCGACTACAGGTTATTTTAGCCAGTGAATAAGGCTTATTCTTGCATTGACATGAATATACCCTTGTGATAAAGTGTTTTAGGTAGGCCTAAATTCGCGCTTTTTTTTAGGATCAATTTAGAGACTTCTGATAATGCTTCGGATGTCTTCGGGAGGTGCACATCATGCGGGTAATTATTACTTTGGCTTGTACGAATTGCAAACAAAGAAATTACACAACGACAAAAAACAAGCGTAATCACCCTGACCGCATGGAGATGAAGAAATTTTGCAAGTTTTGTAACGAGCAGACTTCTCATCGCGAAACCAGATAGTTAATTTGGAGGTGTAGTCGGCGTGAAACGTAGTTTCAAGTCTCTGTTTTCCTTTTTCTCAGAAAGCTGGGCAGAGCTTAAAAAAGTTCGCTGGCCTAATCGTAAAGAGTTAACTAACTACACCCTGATTGTTCTGGGGACGGTTATAGTTATCACGCTTTATTTTTGGGTTCTTGACATCGGAATTTCCTATGTGATCGATGCGATAATTTAAGAAGGGTCCCAGGTGGCTTGATATGGAAAAAAGATGGTATGTCGTTCATACCTATTCAGGGTATGAGAACAAAGTCAAAGCCAATTTGGAAAAGCGCGTAGAGTCCATGGGCATGGAGGACAAGATATTCCGTGTTCTTGTTCCAATGGAAGAAGAAGTGGTGAATAAGGACGGTAAGAAAAAGACTGTCATGCGTAAGATTTACCCCGGATATGTCCTGGTCGAAATGATTCAAACGGATGATTCCTGGTATGTTGTTCGCAACACGCCTGGAGTAACTGGGTTTGTAGGATCGACAGGGTCAGGTTCAAAGCCGACACCATTGCTGCCAGATGAAGTTGAACAGATTCTGAAGCATATGGGTGTGGTAGAACCGAAACCGAAGATTGAATTCGACATTAAGGAATCTGTACGAATTAAGGTTGGTCCTTTTGCGAATTTTGTGGGCTCCGTGGAAGAAATATTGGCTGAGAAAAGTAAACTGAAAGTTCACGTCAACATGTTTGGACGGGAAACCCCGCTTGAGCTGGATTATACTCAAGTGGAGAAATTATAGAAGCTTTATCGAAGCTGAAATTGGTTTCTTGTGGGAGGGCTTATGAAGCTCGTCGACCACTATTGATGCAAGGAGGTGTCTTACATGGCCAAGAAGGTAATCAAAATGGTAAAACTGCAGATCCCTGCAGGGAAAGCGAATCCTGCGCCTCCGGTAGGTCCGGCATTGGGTCAAGCGGGTGTCAACATCATGGCATTCTGTAAAGAATTCAACGCTCGTACAGCCGATCAAGCAGGTTTGATCATTCCAGTTGAAATCACGGTGTTTGAAGATCGTTCTTTTACTTTCATCACCAAAACTCCACCGGCTGCAGTTCTGCTTAAAGTAGCTGCTAAACTTGAAAAAGGATCCGGTGAGCCGAACAAGAAAAAAGTCGCAACTGTTAAACGCGATACTGTTCGTCAAATCGCTGAGCAAAAAATGCCTGACCTGAACGCTGCGAACGTTGAGTCCGCAATGCGTATGGTAGAAGGTACTGCTCGCAGCATGGGTATCACCATCGAAGACTAATTGAAGTGTTCGTAACGCGGGCCTTATAAGCGCCCGCCATGTGGGAGGTATATCCGTTAAAACCACAAAGGAGGAATAGAAACATGGCTAAACATGGTAAGAAATATGTTGAAGCTGCTAAGCTGATTGACAGCGAAGCAAGCTACGAGCCTTTGGAAGCTGTAGAGCTTGTCAAAAAGGCAGCGACTGCTAAATTCGACGAAACGGTTGAAGCTGCAGTTCGTTTGGGCGTAGACCCACGTAAACAAGACCAAGCTGTGCGTGGTGTTGTTGTCTTGCCTCACGGTACAGGTAAAACACAACGCGTATTGGTATTTGCAAAAGGTGAAAAAGCGAAAGAGGCGGAAGCAGCTGGAGCAGACTTTGTTGGGGATCAAGATATGATCAACAAAATCCAACAAGGTTGGTTCGAGTTCGATGTCTGCGTAGCTACACCTGATATGATGAGTGAAGTAGGTAAATTGGGCCGTCTGCTCGGCGGTAAAGGCCTGATGCCTAACCCTAAAGCCGGAACGGTTACTTTCGATGTTTCCAAGGCTGTTCAAGAAATTAAAGCCGGTAAAATCGAGTATCGTCTGGATCGTGCAGGTCAAATTCACGCGCCAATCGGTAAAGTATCTTTCTCTGCTGAGCAGTTGAATGATAACCTTAAAGCACTGATTGATGCACTTAACCGTGCTAAACCAGCTGCTGCAAAAGGTGTTTACCTGAAAAACATCAGCCTGTCCTCAACAATGGGACCTGGTGCTCGTGTGAATACAGCTTCTTACAGATAATAAATACCAGTTGACTTTGGTCTGCTGAATCTGTTATTCTGTAAAAGTTGTTAAGTCATAAGTGACTGACCCTTAAATTCGAATATGCTTACCGTAGACAGTAGGTGCTTGTTATAAGCTTAATTTCCTACCGAGGTGTGATGATAGAACGTATCAATTGAGTTTCTATGCTCAATCTGACTTTATCAAGCCTTCGTGATTCTACGGAGGCTTTTCTTATTGGATAAATGAAGCTGATACATCGGATCAAGCCTCACCTATCTTACGGGAAACTTCCGCTTCTAGCGGTTAACGAAGATGCGAAGTGCCATGCGGTACTGAGCAAGGAATCTATCAGGAGGTGTACAATTTGGCAAACGCAAAAGTGATTCAAGCTAAACAAGAAGCGGTTGACGTGGTAACTGCGAAATTGCGTGAGAGCGCAACTACAGTAGTAGCTGACTACCGTGGTCTGAACGTTGCCCAAGTAACTGAGCTGCGTAAACAGCTTCGTGAAGCGGGTATCGAATTCCAAGTCCTGAAGAACACATTGCTTCGCCGTGCAACTGCAGCTGCAGAGCTGACTGAACTTGATGAAGTTCTGACAGGTCCTACTGCGATTGCATTCAGCGGTGAAGATGCTGTTGCTCCAGCTAAAATTTTGAACGACTTCGCTAAGAAGAACGATGCACTGAAATTGAAAGGTGCAGTAGTTGAAGGACGTGTTGTTGGTGTTGAAGAAGTTAAAGCACTGGCAGAACTTCCATCCCGCGAAGGACTTCTTTCCATGCTCCTCAGCGTGCTTCAAGCACCTGTACGCAACTTCGCCCTTGCGGTTAAAGCAGTCGGCGAACAAAAAGAAGAGCAAGGCGCTTAATTTTTTGAAATACCAGGCTATATAAAATACTAATTTAAATAATGGAGGTTCTACCATGAGTAAAGAGCAAATCTTGGAAGCAATTAAAGGTATGACTGTTTTGGAACTGAACGATCTTGTTAAAGCAATCGAAGAAGAATTCGGCGTAACTGCTGCAGCTCCTGTAGCTGTTATGGGCGGCGCTGTTGGCGGTGCTGAAGCTGCTGAGCAAACTGAGTTCGACGTAATCTTGGCATCTGCTGGTGCTTCCAAAATCAACGTAATCAAAGCGGTTCGCGAAATCACTGGTCTTGGCTTGAAAGAAGCTAAAGAACTCGTTGACAACGCTCCAAAACCACTGAAAGAAAAAGTAAGCAAAGAAGAAGCAGAAACAGTTAAAGCTAAACTTGAAGAAGTTGGCGCTTCTGTTGAAGTAAAATAATTGATTTCACTTAACTAGTGAATTGGAAACAAAACATACAAACCCCTTGATAGAGTCAAGGGGTTTGTTGTTATGAATGGCTGCAACTTTTGTAAGTGAAGGTGAATTGGAGGTATCCCATGTCAGATCATTATTATTCTAATAAGCCTGAAGCCGCTCACGATAGACAAACTCTTGAAACAGAGCTGAGAGGTTACAAGCTTAAACTAACCAGTGATGCAGGAGTATTTTCAAAGAACGGTGTGGATTATGGCAGCAGGGTTCTTATTGGAGCGATGGATCTTCAGGGAGCCAAGTCAGTTCTGGATGTAGGGTGCGGCTACGGTCCAATCGGGATTGTGGCAGCTAAGCTCCTGCCGGATGCAGTGGTTACGATGATTGATATCAATGAGCGTGCCGTAGAACTGGCAAGGCATAATGCAATTCAAAACCAGGTAAGTGCAAATACCGTTATTAAACAGAGTGACCGGCTGGAAGCAGTGAGAGAAGATAGGTTCGATGTCATCCTAACCAATCCTCCGATCCGGGCTGGTAAGGACGTTGTACATGCAATTTTTGAAGAAGCCTATGAGCAGCTGAACGAAGGTGGAACACTGTGGATTGTTATACAGAAGAAACAAGGGGCACCTTCTGCCAAAGCGAAGTTGGAATCGATGTTTAGTGTGGTTGAAGAAGTAACGAAGGACAAAGGGTATCGGATATTCAGGGCAAAGAAATAATGCGGGTATATTAGTATATACAAACTAAAAAAAATCGCAATAGGACTATTGACTTGGTATCGCCATTGTGGTATTCTTAATAAATGTCAGTATTAAGATGCCCTACTTAGCTTTAGTTTGTTAAAATGTCAATCTTTTTTTCGCTTGGATCGCATATTTGTGTGTGGATCCGCGTATAATATGTACATTTTGGGCAGACTATGAGGTGAGTGGGTTTTTCTGGGATGAAGGAGAAATTCACTAATAAGTTGCTCTTTTTTCGAAAAAACATTCGAGTAAGGGCTTTTCTTTATTTGTGGATGCTCTCTCTCTGGTTGATTCATCTTATATGAGTTCCATTATAAGGTTACAAACAGAGGTTCGCAACGAAATTTTTAAAAGTGAGTAGACATTGAGGGGTGAGTTTAAGTTGGCAGGACATCTTGTTCAGTATGGTCGACGCACTCGGCGCAGTTATGCACGAATTAACGAGATACTCGAAATTCCGAACCTGATAGAAATCCAACAAAAATCTTACGAATGGTTTTTGGAGGAAGGATTGCGCGAAATGTTCCAGGATATCTCGCCAATTCAGGATTTTACAGGTAATCTCGTATTGGAATTTATCGACTACAGTCTCGGTGAACCGAAATATACGGTAGACGACGCGAAAGAACGCGACGTTACTTATGCCGCACCGCTTCGGGTAAAAGTCCGGCTCATTAATAAGGAAACGGGCGAAGTCAAAGAGCAGGAAGTGTTCATGGGTGATTTCCCGCTGATGACCGAAACAGGCACCTTTATTATCAACGGTGCGGAACGGGTTATTGTCAGCCAGTTGGTTCGCTCTCCTAGCGTCTATTTCAGCACTAAATTAGATAAGAACGCAAAGAAATCTTATACCGCAACAGTGATTCCGAATCGCGGAGCGTGGCTGGAGCTTGAGATGGACGCGAAGGACATTATCTATGTTCGTATCGACCGTACTCGTAAGATTCCAGTGACTGTACTGCTGAGAGCGCTTGGGTTTGGTACAGATGCTGAGATTTTGGATTTGCTGGGTAATGATGAATATATCCGGAATACGCTGGATAAAGACAACACAGATTCGACAGAGAAAGCACTGATCGAAATTTACGAACGTCTTCGTCCGGGTGAACCACCGACTTTGGATAATGCGAAGAGCTTGCTTGTAGCACGTTTCTTTGATCCAAAACGTTATGATCTTGCGAACGTAGGTCGTTACAAAATCAATAAAAAGCTTCATATCAAGAACCGTCTGTTCAATCAACGTCTTGCAGAATCTTTGATTGATATCTCTACTGGAGAAATCATTGCAGAGGCTGGACAAATTGTTGACCGCAGATTGCTTGATGAAATTATGCCTGCACTTGAGAGTGAAGAGGCGGTTGGACAACGTACTTATCATGTGGCGAACGGTGTTCTTGATGCTAATGATATTCCGGTCCAAACTATTGATGTATTCTCTCCAATAGAAGACGGTAAAGTCGTTAAATTGATTGCGAACAGCAACATTGATAAATCTGTTAAGCATATTACGCCAGCAGATATCATTTCTTCCATCAGTTACTTCTTGAACCTGCTTCATGGTATTGGTGATACAGACGATATCGACCACTTGGGTAACCGTCGTCTTCGTTCTGTTGGTGAGCTCTTGCAGAACCAGTTCCGTATTGGTCTATCCCGTATGGAGCGCGTTGTTCGTGAGAGAATGTCTATTCAGGATGCGAACGTCATTACACCTCAGGCGTTGATCAACATTCGTCCGGTTATTGCATCCATTAAAGAGTTCTTCGGAAGCTCGCAGTTGTCTCAGTTTATGGACCAAACGAATCCGCTGGGCGAACTTACGCATAAACGTCGTCTGTCTGCTCTAGGACCTGGTGGTTTGACTCGTGAGCGCGCAGGCTTTGAAGTCCGTGACGTACATCCATCCCACTATGGGCGTATGTGTCCGATCGAGACTCCAGAGGGACCGAACATCGGTTTGATCAACTCCTTGTCTACATTTGCACGCGTCAACGAATATGGCTTCATCGAAGCTCCATATCGCTGGGTAGATCCGAAGACAGGCCAAGTTACAGATCAAGTTCGTTATGTAACTGCAGACGAAGAGGATAACTATGTTATTGCTCAGGCGAATGCGAAATTGAATGAAGACGGTACTTTTGCTGAGGATATGGTCGTTGTTCGTTACAACAAGCAGTCTGACAACATCACAACGATGCCGAATGACCGCGTTGACTACATGGACGTATCTCCTAAGCAGGTTGTATCCGTTGCAACGGCGCTCATTCCGTTCCTTGAGAACGATGACTCCAACCGTGCACTCATGGGATCTAACATGCAGCGGCAGGCGGTTCCACTTCTTATTCCTAAAGCTCCGCTTGTAGGTACGGGTATGGAACACAAAGCTGCGAAAGACTCCGGTGTATGTATTGTATCCAAACATGACGGTATTATTGAGAGATCTTCTGCCAATGAAATTTGGGTTCGCAGAATTGAACTTGTTGACGGCAAGGAAGTTAAGGGCGATATCGTTAAACATAAATTACACAAATTTATGCGTTCGAACCAAGGAACATGCATTAACCAACGTCCAATCGTAAAAATTGGCGATCACATTAAAAAAGGCGACATTTTGGCAGATGGACCATCTACTGAAATGGGTGAATTGGCACTGGGCCGCAACGTAGTCGTTGCCTTCATGACTTGGGAAGGTTACAACTATGAGGATGCGATTCTTCTTAGCGAAAAACTTGTTAAAGAAGACGTGTACACTTCCATTCACATTGAAGAATATGAGTCTGAAGCTCGTGATACGAAGCTCGGACCTGAAGAAATTACTCGCGATATTCCTAACGTGGGTGAAGAAGCACTTCGTAACCTTGATGAGCGCGGAATTATCCGCATCGGTGCTGAAATTGCAGCCGGCGACATTCTTGTTGGTAAAGTTACACCTAAAGGGGTAACCGAGCTTACAGCGGAAGAGCGTCTCCTTCATGCGATCTTCGGTGAGAAGGCTCGTGAAGTTCGCGATACTTCACTTCGCGTACCACACGGTACAGACGGAATTGTGGTAGACGTTAAAGTCTTCACACGTGAGAACGGTGATGAACTGCCTCCGGGTGTTAACCAGCTCGTACGTGTCTATATCGCTCAAAAACGGAAAATTTCCGAGGGTGACAAAATGGCCGGACGTCACGGTAACAAAGGGGTCGTGGCCCGTATTCTTCCAGAAGAAGATATGCCATTCCTTCCGGACGGAACACCAGTTCAAGTCGTGCTTAACCCGCTGGGGGTACCATCCCGTATGAACATCGGACAGGTGCTTGAGGTTCACTTGGGTATGGCTGCTATGCAGCTTGGTATTCATGTAGCTACACCGGTATTTGACGGTGCTACAGAGCATGATGTGTTTGACACGATGGAAGAAGCAGGCATGCAGCGTAATGGTAAGACTGTGCTGTTTGATGGACGTACGGGCGAGCGCTTCGAGCGTGAAGTTACTGTCGGTGTCATGCACATGATCAAGCTGGCGCACATGGTTGACGATAAGATCCACGCCCGCTCCACAGGACCATACTCACTTGTTACGCAACAGCCTCTGGGTGGTAAAGCTCAGTTTGGTGGTCAGCGTTTCGGTGAGATGGAGGTTTGGGCGCTTGAAGCCTACGGTGCAGCATATACCCTGCAAGAAATTCTTACAGTTAAGTCTGATGACGTTGTTGGACGTGTTAAGACTTATGAATCCATTGTCAAGGGTGAGAATGTTCCAGAACCAGGTATCCCTGAGTCCTTCAAGGTACTGATCAAAGAGCTGCAGAGCTTGGGTATGGACGTTAAAATGCTTACCAAAGACGAAGAAGAGATCGATCTGAAAGAATCGGATGACGATGATGACGCTGCAGGCGATAAGCTGAGCCTCAACCTTGAAGGCACAGAAGTCGGTGTAGAATAACATAGTCAACTGTAACAATACCGGAATTTTCATCAGGCTCTAATCCCCTCTGAAGCATCTCGCATCGGAGGGGGGAGAACCTAAAATTTAGGACTTGGTTAAGGAGGGTTGCTCCTTGTTGGACGTAAACAATTTCGAATATATGAAAATCGGGCTTGCATCCCCGGAAAAAATTCGCTCTTGGTCCCGCGGAGAAGTGAAAAAACCGGAAACGATTAACTATCGTACGCTAAAACCGGAAAAAGAAGGTCTGTTCTGCGAGAAGATCTTCGGTCCTACAAAGGACTGGGAATGTCACTGTGGTAAATACAAGCGCGTTCGTTATAAAGGCGTCGTTTGTGACCGTTGCGGCGTTGAAGTGACTCGTGCCAAAGTACGCCGTGAGCGTATGGGGCATATTGAACTGGCTGCTCCGGTATCACATATCTGGTATTTCAAAGGCATTCCAAGCCGTATGGGTCTGGCTCTGGATATGTCTCCAAGATCTCTTGAAGAGATCATTTATTTTGCATCTTATGTTGTTACCGATCCAGGTGAGACTCCACTGGAGAAAAAACAACTGCTGTCTGAAAAAGAATACCGCAGCTACCGTGAGAAATACGGCTACGGGTTCCAAGCAGGCATGGGTGCAGAAGCGGTTAAAAAGCTGCTTCAAGACCTCGACGTTGATAAAGAGCTTGAATTCTTGAAAGAAGAGCTCCGCACAGCTCAAGGTCAGCGCCGTAATCGTGCGATTAAGCGCCTTGAAGTTATCGAAGCTTTCCGTAATTCCGGCAACAGACCGGATTGGATGATCATGGATGTACTTCCTGTCATTCCACCGGAGCTTCGGCCGATGGTTCAGCTTGACGGCGGCCGCTTTGCGACTTCTGACTTGAATGATCTGTATCGTCGTGTAATTAACCGTAATAACCGTCTGAAACGCCTTCTTGATCTTGGTGCACCAGACATCATCGTTCAGAATGAGAAGCGTATGCTTCAAGAAGCAGTTGACGCTCTGATCGATAACGGCCGTCGTGGCCGTCCTGTTACAGGTCCTGGTAACCGTCCGCTCAAATCTCTCAGCCACATGCTGAAAGGTAAACAAGGTCGCTTCCGTCAGAACTTGCTCGGTAAACGTGTTGACTATTCTGGTCGTTCCGTTATCGTCGTAGGTCCTTACCTTAAGATGTACCAATGCGGCTTGCCTAAGGATATGGCGCTTGAGTTGTTCAAGCCTTTCGTTATGAAAGAGCTTGTGAACAAAGGTCTGGCGCATAATATTAAGAGTGCAAAACGTAAAGTTGAACGTGTGAGTCCTGAAGTATGGGACGTTCTTGAAGAAGTAATTAAGGAACATCCAGTACTTCTTAACCGTGCCCCTACGCTTCACCGTTTGGGTATTCAAGCATTTGAACCGATTCTGGTGGAAGGTAAAGCGATCCGTTTGCATCCGCTCGTATGTACGGCTTACAACGCCGACTTTGACGGTGACCAAATGGCCGTTCACGTACCTTTGTCCGCTGAAGCTCAAGCCGAAGCTCGTCTTCTTATGCTTGCGTCAGGTAATATCTTGAACCCTAAAGATGGTAAGCCGGTTGTTACTCCATCTCAGGATATGGTTCTTGGATCCTTCTATCTGACAATGGATAACAAAGAAGAAAAAGGCTCAGGTATGATCCTTCGTACAGTGAATGAAGCTGTATCTGCTTACCAACGCGGAACTGCGGGTCTTCATGCACGTGTTGCAATTCCGGTCAAAGCTCTTAACAAAACAAGCTTTACGGATGAGCAGCAAAATGCGATGCTGATCACAACGGTCGGTAAGATTATCTTTAACGAAATCTTCCCAAGCAGCTTCCCATACATTAATGATGCAACTCGCGCTAACCTCTTCCAAGGTACGCCGGAGCATTCCTTTGTGTATGAGAAAGGCGCTGACCTGAGAGAAGCAATTATGAATGCACCTCAAGCGGGTGGAGTCGGCAAAGACTATCTTGGTCATATCATTGCACGCTGCTTCGAGGTATACCATACAACACAAACATCTATGATCTTGGATAAGGTCAAACAGCTTGGATTCACGTATTCTACTCGTGCTGGGGTTACCGTTGGTGTATCCGACGTTATTGTCCCTGATGAGAAGAATGAGATTTTACGTGTGTCAGATGAGAAGGTTGCTGTCGTTACGAATCAGTACCGTCGTGGTTTGATCACGAACGAAGAGCGTTATGACCGCGTCATTGATATCTGGTCCAAAGCAAAAGATGATATCACGGAAGTCCTTATGAAATCGATGGATCGCTTCAACTCCATCATGCTCATGGTTGACTCTAAAGCCCGTGGTAACAAATCTCAGATTACACAGCTGGGCGGTATGCGGGGTCTGATGGCCAACCCATCAGGACGTATTATCGAGCTCCCAATCAAATCGAACTTCCGTGAAGGTCTGACGGTACTCGAGTACTTCCTGTCCACGCACGGTGCACGTAAAGGTCTTGCCGATACAGCCCTGCGTACAGCTGACTCAGGTTACCTGACTCGTCGTCTCGTTGACGTAGCGCAAGATGTGATTGTTCGGGAAGATGATTGCGGAACAGATAAAGGTTTCACTGTAAGCCGTATTCAAGATGGTAAAGAGGTTATCGAGGATCTATATGATCGTATCGAAGGCCGCTATTGCTTCCAAACGGTTCGTCATCCTGAGACAGGTGAAATCATTGCACATCGTAATGAGCTCATCGATTCTGACAAAGCTGAGGCTATTGTTAAAGCAGGAGTAGACAAACTGCAAATACGTTCTGTGCTTAGCTGCCGTGCTCGTCATGGTGTCTGCAAGAAGTGTTATGGACGCAACCTGGCAACAGGTAAACACGTCGAGATCGGGGAAGCAGTTGGTATCATCGCTGCACAATCCATCGGTGAGCCAGGAACACAGCTTACAATGCGTACGTTCCATACCGGTGGTGTCGCTGGAGACGATATTACTCAGGGTCTTCCGCGTATCCAGGAGCTTTTCGAAGCGCGTAATCCGAAAGGTCAAGCAACCATCAGTGAAATTGATGGTGTTATCAAAGAGATCCGTGAAGCTAAAGATCGCCGTGAAATTGAAGTTCAAGGTGAAGCTGAGACGAAAGTCTATGCAGTTACCTATGGCTCCCGTCTGCGCGTAAGCGAGGGAATGGAGATTGAAGCGGGGGATGAGCTTACGGATGGTTCAATTGACCCGAAAGAAATGCTGCGTATCAAAGGTGTACGTGGCGTTCAAAACTACATTCTGCAAGAAGTACAGCGCGTATATCGTAACCAAGGTGTAGAAATCAACGACAAGCACGTAGAAGTAATGATTCGTCAAATGCTGCGCAAGATTCGTATTGTGGATGCAGGAGATACTACGCTTCTTCCAGGTTCGTTTGTTGATACTCATGAATATGAAACAGCAAACAAGACTGCAATTCTTAGTGACAAGGAGCCTGCAGTGGCTAAGCCAGTCCTTCTGGGTATCACCAAGGCGTCTCTTGAAACAGATTCCTTCTTGTCCGCAGCTTCCTTCCAGGAAACGACTCGTGTCCTGACGGATGCAGCAATCAAAGGTAAGGTCGATCAGCTTCTTGGACTGAAGGAAAATGTAATTATCGGTAAACTGATCCCTGCTGGTACAGGTATGAACCGTTATCGCAGTGTGAAGTTTGCTAATCCGGAAGATGGCGAATCTCAACTAGAAGAGCTTGAACCGGTATCTGTAGACTGATATAGCTCAAATTTGTCTGTAACAGGCGAATCTGATCGGTAAACACGTACCAGATTGTATATCAGGAGAGAAGTTACAAGCTTCCTCCTGATATGGCAATCTTAATGTTTAGAGTTTGATTGAATCTCTTGACAACAAATGTGTAGTAATGCTAATATAGCAAAGGTGCGTGAGTAGCCGCATGTTATCATGTCTTCTCGGAGGTATTGATAAATGTCGAATGACAACTTTTTGCAGGATGCTCATGTCAAGATCGGTACCAAGCAAACCATGAAGATGGTTGAATCAGGTCTGGCTGCTGAAGTTTATGTAGCTCAGGACGCTGATATGCGAATCACTTCTAAGATCAAGTCGCTATGTGAGAAGCATCAAGTGAAGCTGAACATAGTCGATACGATGGAGCAGCTCGGCAAGGCTTGCGGAATTGAAGTGGGAGCGGCTATGGTAGCTGTATTGAAACAATAGGTATAAGAAGATGTTTTTGTCTGGAATGCAAGAGCTTCCTAAACGGCAAAAACTTTTCATTTGTTCTTTTATGAACCGCCTGGGTCTGTGGACTTAAGAATTGAGGTTTATAAATAGAATGACGAATCTAGGAAGGGGGTGGCAACATGCCAACAATTAATCAGCTCGTTCGTAAAGGACGTCAAGCAAAGATCTACAAATCCAAATCTCCTGCGTTGCAAAAAGGCTTCAATGCCCTGAAACGTGAGTCTACTGATATCAGTGCTCCGCAAAAACGTGGTGTTTGTACTCGTGTAGGTACGATGACTCCGAAGAAACCGAACTCCGCGCTTCGTAAATATGCCCGTGTACGTTTGACTAACCGTATCGAGGTTACTGCTTACATCCCAGGTATCGGACACAACTTGCAAGAGCACAGTGTCGTTCTGATCCGTGGTGGTCGGGTTAAAGACCTTCCGGGTGTACGTTACCATATCGTTCGTGGTGCGCTTGATACTGCAGGTGTTAACAACCGTATGCAAGCTCGCTCCAAGTATGGTGCGAAACGCCCTAAAGCTAAAAAAGCGTAAGATCAACACATTGATTTTACAGTCAGTAAGCCGTTTGCGAATTAGCGCTTCGGTTACAGAACAACAACAACAACAAATTAAGAATAATAAACATGCAAGAAAGGGGGATATCCATGCCACGCAAAGGTCCAGTTACCAAAAGAGACGTGTTGCCTGATCCGGTGTACAACAGCAAACTTGTTACTCGTCTGATCAACCGCATCATGCTTGATGGAAAACGTGGTGTTGCTCAAAGCATTCTTTACAATGCGTTCAACTTGATTCAAGAACGTACAGGTAAAGATCCTATGGAAGTTTTTGAAGCAGCTATCAAAAATATTATGCCGGTTCTGGAAGTTAAAGCTCGTCGTGTCGGTGGTGCTAACTACCAAGTACCTATCGAGGTTAAACCGGAAAGACGTACTTCCCTTGGTCTACGTTGGCTCGTAAACTACTCCCGCAGCCGCGGTGAGAAAACAATGGAAGAGCGTTTGGCAGCTGAGATTATCGATGCTTCCAACAACACTGGTGCTTCCGTTAAGAAACGTGAAGACACACACAAAATGGCTGAAGCGAACAAAGCGTTTGCTCACTACCGTTGGTAGGATTTATCAGTCTTTAAAATATAACTTCATTTTGAAGGGAGACCCATGTCATGGCAAGAGAGTTCTCCTTGAAAAATACACGTAACATCGGGATCATGGCGCATATTGACGCCGGTAAAACTACTACCACTGAGCGGATCTTGTTCTACACAGGCCGTACGCACAAAATCGGGGAAGTTCACGAGGGTGCTGCGACTATGGACTGGATGGAGCAGGAACAGGAGCGCGGGATCACGATTACTTCCGCTGCTACGACCGCTCAATGGAAAGGTCACCGCGTTAATATCATCGATACCCCGGGACACGTTGACTTCACAGTTGAAGTTGAACGTTCCCTTCGTGTATTGGACGGAGCAGTAGGTGTTTTCAGTGCGAAAGAAGGCGTTGAGCCTCAGTCTGAAACTGTATGGAGACAGGCTGACCGTTACGGCGTTCCTCGTATCGCATATGTAAACAAAATGGATATCATCGGTGCAGACTACCTTAACGTTGTTAAGGATATGCGCGAGCGTCTTCAAGCAAATGCTGTTGCTATCCAGCTTCCTATCGGTGCTGAGAATGATTTCATTGGTATCATTGATATCGTTGAGCAAAAAGCATATATGTACAAAGACGATCTTGGTAAAGACATCGAAGAAACTACAATTCCTGCAGAATATGCAGATCAAGTTGAAGAACTTCGTATGGAACTGATCGAGAAAGTAGCAGAGCTTGATGAAGATCTGACTATGAAATACCTAGAAGGCGAAGAAATCACTGTTGATGAGATCAAATCCGCTCTTCGTAAAGGTGTAGTAGAAGTTAAAATCTTCCCAGTTATCTGTGGATCTTCTTACCGTAACAAAGGTGTTCAGCTGATGCTGGATGCGGTTCTGGACTATCTGCCAGCTCCTATTGATGTTCCTGACATCAAAGGTACTTTGGAAGATGGAACTGAAGCGATTCGTAAATCTTCTGACGAAGAGCCATTCTCGGCACTTGCGTTCAAGATCATGACGGATCCTTATGTAGGTAAATTGACATTCTTCCGCGTATACTCTGGTGTTCTTACATCTGGATCTTACGTATTGAATGCAACTAAAGGAAAACGTGAACGTATCGGTCGTATCCTTCAAATGCACGCGAACAGCCGTCAAGAAATCACTGAAGTATATGCTGGTGATATCGCATCTGCTGTAGGTTTGAAAGATACAGGTACAGGTGATACACTATGTGATGAGAAGAATCCGGTCATTCTGGAGTCTATGAACTTCCCTGATCCGGTTATTCAAATCGCGGTTGAACCAAAAACCAAAGCCGACCAAGACAAAATGTCTGTTGCTCTCGGTAAGTTGACTGAGGAGGATCCAACTCTTCGTGCTCATACTGATGAAGAAACAGGTCAAACAATTTTGGCTGGTATGGGTGAGCTTCACCTTGATATCATCATCGACCGTATGCGTCGTGAGTTCAAAGTGGACACAAACATTGGTCAACCACAGGTTGCTTACCGTGAAACATTCCGTCAAGCAGCGCGCGTTGAAGGTAAATTCGTACGTCAGTCCGGTGGCCGCGGTCAATATGGACACGTATGGGTTGAATTCGAACCGCTTGAAGCGGGTAGCGGTAACCAATTCGACAGCAAAATTGTGGGTGGATCTGTACCACGTGAATACGTTGGTCCTGCTCAACAAGGTATTGAAGAAGCTATGAAAAATGGTGTCCTTGCAGGATTCCCACTTGTAGACGTTAAAGCTACAATCGTAGACGGTTCATACCATGATGTCGATTCCAACGAGATGGCGTTTAAAATTGCCGGATCGATGGCACTTAAAGCAGCTAAAGACAAGTGTAAAGCTGTCCTGCTTGAGCCAATCATGAAAGTGGAAGTAACTGTTCCAGAAGAGTACATGGGTGACGTAATGGGTATGCTGAACTCCCGTCGCGGTAGAATCGAAGGTATGGATTCCCGTGGTGGTACGCAAATCATTCGTGCTAAAGTGCCTCTCTCTGAAATGTTCGGATATTCCACAACTCTCCGTTCTGGTACACAAGGACGCGGGGTGTTCTCTATGGAACTTTCTCACTATGAAGAAGTACCAAGAACAATCTCCGAAGAAATCGTGTCCAAAGTTAAGGGAGAATAAGTTTTACTCACTGATGTACACAGCGTCATAAGGTTTAATGACTCTTATGGTGCTGTACACAGTGCCAACATATAATATAAACCACTTTTAAGGAGGCCACGTTCAAATGGCAAAGGCTAAATTCGAACGTAATAAACCACACGTTAACATTGGTACTATTGGTCACGTTGACCATGGTAAAACTACTTTGACTGCAGCAATCACTACTGTATTGTCCAAAACTTACGGCGGTGCAGCAGTTGCATTCGATCAAATCGACAAAGCTCCAGAAGAGCGCGAACGCGGTATCACTATCTCTACTGCACACGTAGAGTACGAAACTGATGCACGTCACTATGCACACGTTGACTGCCCAGGTCACGCCGACTATGTTAAAAACATGATCACTGGTGCTGCACAAATGGATGGAGCGATCCTGGTTGTATCCGCAGCTGATGGTCCAATGCCACAAACTCGTGAGCACATCCTTCTGTCCCGCCAAGTAGGCGTACCTTACATCGTAGTATTCTTGAACAAATGCGATATGGTAGAAGACGAAGAACTTCTTGAGCTGGTTGAAATGGAAGTTCGCGACCTTCTTAGCGAATATGACTTCCCAGGTGATGACACTCCAATCACTCGTGGATCTGCTCGTGAAGCTCTTCAAAACCCAGAAGGCGAATGGGCTCAAAAAATCGTTGAGATGTTCAAAGAAATCGATACTTACATCCCAACTCCAGAGCGCGACACTGACAAGCCTTTCTTGATGCCTGTCGAGGACGTATTCTCCATCACTGGTCGTGGTACAGTTGCTACAGGCCGTGTAGAGCGTGGTACTGTTAAAGTCGGCGATGAAATCGAAATCGTTGGTATCGCTGAAGAGTCCAAAAAATCCGTAGTAACGGGCGTTGAAATGTTCCGTAAACTTCTGGATTCCGCTCAAGCAGGTGACAACATCGGAGCATTGCTTCGTGGTGTAGACCGTACTCAAATCGAGCGTGGACAAGTTCTTTCCAAACCAGGTTCAGTTAAACCTCATACTGAGTTTACTGCTCAAGTATACGTATTGACTAAAGAAGAAGGTGGCCGTCATAAGCCTTTCTTCACTGGATACCGTCCTCAGTTCTACTTCCGTACAACTGACGTAACTGGTATCATCAACCTGCCAGAAGGTACTGAAATGGTTATGCCTGGCGACAACATCGAAGTAACAGTATCTCTGATCGCTCCAATCGCTATCGAAGAAGGAACTAAGTTCTCTATTCGTGAAGGTGGACGTACAGTAGGCGCTGGTGCGGTAGCAACAATCATTAAATAATTTGGCTGCATGCCGAATCATATAAAGCAACAATGTACTGGAACGAGCAACAGTGTATCGGAACGAACAAAAGGATCTCGGCGTTAATCGCCGGGATCCTTTTTATATTTAAACTTTTTTTCATAAATTACCTTTGGCTTTTTAGAGCTTCATCATATATAATAGTACGAGTTGCGATTCGGGAAGTGCATTCGAAAAAATAGAGAGCTGAAGTCTATTCAGAATTTTATCTATCTTTTTTATATAAAAGCTTGCATTACGCCTAGGTTTTCTATATAATAATGAATGTTGTTCTGTGACGTTGCGATGATGTGAGAGGTTACTGACACACCCGGCCCCTTTGCCATGGGAGAGTGGGTCAGAAAATTTTCACGGAGTATGTCCGATATTAAATTGGGCGATAGAAGGAGGGACTAAAATGGCAAAGCAAAAAATTCGTATTCGTTTGAAAGCTTACGACCACAGAATTCTTGATCAATCCGCTGAGAAGATTGTTGAAACGGCAAAACGTTCGGGTGCAGGTGTATCCGGTCCGATTCCGCTTCCAACTGAGAAACAAGTTATTACTATTCTCCGTGCGGTACACAAGTACAAGGATTCCCGGGAACAATTCGAAATGCGCACACATAAGCGTTTGATCGATATTGTTAACCCAACTCCACAAACTGTGGATGCCTTGATGCGCTTGGATCTGCCGTCCGGTGTAGATATCGAAATTAAATTGTAATTTAGTATTGTATTAATGGAAGGAAAAGAGGTGTCAACATGAAAGGTATCTTAGGTAAAAAACTAGGCATGACGCAAGTGTTTACTCCAGAAGGTAACGTAATCCCTGTTACAGTTATTGAAGCAGGTCCATCTGTTGTCTTGCAAAAGAAAGACCTTGAGAACGACGGCTATGAAGCGGTTCAACTAGGTTATGCCGATAAGAAAGAAAAAAATGCTAACAAACCTGAAACAGGACATGCGAAAAAAGCTAATACAGCTCCTAAGCGCTACGTTCGCGAACTCCGCGGTGTTGATCTTGCGGGATTCGAGGTTGGCCAAGAAATTAAAGCAGACATCTTCGCTGAAGGCGAATTTGTTGACGTAACAGGAATCTCCAAAGGTAAAGGTTTTGCCGGCGTTATCAAACGTTGGGGACAAAGCACTGGACCTATGTCTCACGGTTCCCGTTATCATAGAGGCCCTGGTTCCATGGGTTCTATCCAAGCGAACCGCGTTCCTAAAGGTAAACACCTTCCAGGACATATGGGTCATGAAACAATCACAATTCAACGTCTTGAAGTTATTAAAGTAGACGCTGAACGTAACGTATTGCTTGTTAAAGGCTCTATTCCTGGACCGAAAAACAGCTTCGTTAAAATTAAAGAATCGGTGAAGAAATAATCACCTAAAGAAAGGAGGAACACAAAATGCCAAAAGTAGCACTTTTTAATGTCAGTGGTAGCCAAGTAGGAGAAGTTGAACTGAACGATGCAGTATTCGGAATTGAGCCGAACACTCATGTACTTCACGATGCTGTTGTTATGCAACGCGCTTCCCTGCGTCAAGGTACACACAAAGTAAAAGGACGTTCTGAAGTACGCGGCGGCGGACGTAAGCCTTGGAAACAAAAAGGTACTGGACGCGCTCGTCAAGGTTC
This sequence comes from Paenibacillus shunpengii, assembly GCF_042684905.1. NCBI lineage: Bacteria > Bacillati > Bacillota > Bacilli > Caryophanales > Paenibacillaceae > Paenibacillus > Paenibacillus shunpengii. Next base: position 39,314 of record NZ_JBHUMJ010000013.1, read on the forward strand.
GATCCGTGCACCACAATGGGTAGGCGGCGGTACTGTATTTGGTCCAACACCACGCAGCTACGCGTTCAAACTGCCTAAGAAAGTTCGTCGTCTGGCGATTAAATCCGCTTTGTCTTCCAAAGTGATTGATAACGAAATTATCGTTCTGGATGCTCTTGCTCTGAATGCACCGAAAACTAAAGAATTTGCAGCTATTTTGAATAACCTCAAAGTAGATCGCAAAGCTTTGATCGTTGCTCCAGGCTATGATGATAATGTTGCTCTTTCCGCAAGAAATATTCCTGGTGTGAAATTTGTAGCGGCTGACGGCATTAATGTTCTTGACGTACTTACGTACGACAAACTGATCATTACGAAAGAAGCAGTTCAGAAGGTAGAGGAGGTGCTCGCGTAATGAAGAATCCTCGTGACATTATTAAACGTCCGGTGATTACTGAACGTACAGCTGATATGATGGCCGACTTGAAATATGTATTTGAAGTCGATATTCGTTCGAACAAAACCGAAATCAAAGCTGCTATTGAAGAAATCTTCAACGTAAAAGTAAAAGACGTGAACACTCTTCGCGTACCTGGTAAGTTGAAACGCTACGGACGCTACTCTGGATATACTCCTGAGTGGAAAAAAGCATTCGTAACTTTGACTCCAGACAGCAAAGCTCTTGAGTTCTTTGAATCGGTATAATAAGAAACTGTAAAGTAAGGAGGGAAAATCAGTGCCAATCAAAAAGTACAAACCGACGTCTCCGGCTAGACGTAACATGTCTGTGTCTACTTTTGAAGAGATCACAACAAACCAGCCAGAGAAATCGCTGCTTGCTCCACTGAGCAAAACAGCTGGCCGTAACAACCAAGGTAAAATTACGGTTCGTCACCATGGCGGCGGACACAAACGTAAATACCGTATTATTGACTTTAAACGTACTAAAGATGGAATACCGGGCCGCGTTGCTACAATCGAGTATGACCCGAACCGTACTTCCAACATCGCTCTGATCCATTATGCAGATGGTGAGAAACGTTACATCATCGCTCCTAAAGGACTTAAAGTAGGGGATCAAATCGAGTCTGGACCTAGCTCCGACATCAAAACAGGTAACGCGTTGCCACTTGAAAATATTCCAGTAGGTACCGTTATCCACAACATCGAACTTCAACCAGGTAAAGGTGGACAATTGGTTCGCGCAGCTGGTACTGAAGCTCAACTTCTTGGTAAAGAAGAGAAATACGTAACCGTTCGTCTTTCTTCCGGTGAAGTACGCCGCATCCTTAAAACTTGCCGTGCTACAATCGGTTCTGTTGGTAACGAAGACCACGAACTCGTTAAAATCGGTAAAGCAGGCCGTAGCCGCTGGCTCGGACAACGTCCTGAAGTTCGCGGGGTAGTAATGAACCCTAACGATCACCCTCACGGTGGTGGTGAAGGACGCGCTCCAATCGGACGTAAATCGCCAATGTCTCCATGGGGTAAACCAACTCTTGGTTACAAAACGCGTAAGAAAAACAAAGCTTCTGACAAATACATCGTTCGCCGCCGCACGAAGTAATACACAATTAACCTGTGCATAACTTCGCGCGAGCGATCGTGAATGAACGAGAACATTGGATGAAGGGAGGATTTACACATGAGTCGCAGTCTTAAAAAAGGGCCATTCGTAGATGGCTACCTGTTGAAAAAAGTAGAAGACATGAACGAAGCTGGCAAAAAGCTCGTGATCAAAACTTGGTCCCGTCGTTCTACAATTTTCCCACAATTCATTGGACATACGTTTGGTGTGTATGACGGCCGTAAACACGTTCCTGTTTATGTAACGGAAGATATGGTTGGACACAAGCTGGGTGAGTTCGCTCCTACGCGTACTTATAAAGGCCATGCAGCAGACGATAAGAAGACTAGAAGATAAATGATCATCAAGCGCTAATGTTTGAGAGGAGGTTAAACAATGGAAGCAAAAGCACATGCCAAGTTTATTCGGATTGCTCCTCGTAAAGTTCAACTCGTTGTTGACTTGATTCGCGGCAAGCAAGTGGGCGAGGCGATCGCGATTCTGCGCCACACTCCAAAATCCGCTTCTCCAGTTGTTGAGAAATTGCTGAACTCTGCTATCGCAAACGCAGAGCACAACTACTCCCTGGATGTTAACAAACTGGTTATCTCGCAAGCTTACGTAAACCAAGGTCCGACAATGAAACGTTTCCGCCCTCGTGCAATGGGACGTGCAAGCCGGATCAACAAACGCACTAGCCACATCACTTTGGTGGTATCTGAAAAATAAGGAGGGAAAACGTGTGGGACAAAAGGTAAATCCCGTCGGACTCCGTATCGGCGTAATCCGTGATTGGGAATCCAAATGGTACGCAGGCAAAGATTTCGGTGATCTTTTGCTGGAAGACGTAAAAATTCGTGAATACCTGAAAAATAAATTGAAAGACTCCGCAGTATCTCGTATCGAAATCGAGAGAGCGGCTAACCGTGTCAACGTAACGATCCACACTGCTAAACCAGGAATGGTTATCGGTAAAGGTGGTTCTGAAGTTGAAATTCTCCGTGGTCAAATCACGAAGATTGCAGGCGGTAAGAAAGTTCATATCAACATCTCTGAAATCAAACAACCAGACCTTGACGCAATTCTCGTTGCTGAAAGCATTGCACAACAATTGGAACGCCGTGTTTCTTTCCGTCGTGCTCTGAAACAAGCGATTCAAAGAACTATGCGTTCAGGTGCTAAAGGTATCAAAACACAAGTAGGCGGACGTCTTGGCGGTGCTGAGATCGCACGTTCTGAAGGCTACAGTGAAGGAACTGTTCCACTGCACACGCTTCGTGCCGACATCGACTATGGTACAGCGGAAGCTCATACAACTTACGGCCGTCTTGGCGTAAAAGTATGGATCTATCGTGGAGAGGTTCTTCCTACGGCTAAGAAACAAGCTGCTAAGGAAGGAGGCAACTAATCATGTTGGTGCCAAAACGCGTAAAACACCGCAAGCAACAACGCGGTCACATGAAAGGTCAAGCTAAGGGCGGAACTACACTGAACTTCGGTGAGTACGGTCTTCAAGCGACTGAACCATCTTGGATTACGAATCGTCAGATCGAGGCTGCTCGTATCGCGATGACTCGTTACATCAAACGTGGTGGTAAAGTTTGGATCAAAATCTTCCCAGACAAACCTATTACTCAAAAGCCTCTCGAAGTACGTATGGGTAGTGGTAAAGGTAACGTCGAGAAATGGGTTGCTGTTGTAAAACCAGGAAAGATCATGTTCGAACTTTCTGGTGTATCTGAAGAAGTAGCTCGCGAAGCAATGCGTCTGGCTGCTCACAAGCTGCCAATTAAGACGAAGTTCGTGAAACGTGAAGAATTGGGTGGTGAAGTAAATGAAGGCTAGTGAATTCCGCAACCTAACCACTGCTGAAATTGAGCAAAAGATTGCCGGATTTAAAGAAGAACTCTTTAACCTCCGCTTTCAACTCGCTACCGGTCAGCTTGATAACCCGACACGTATTCGTGACGTACGTAAAGAAATTGCACGTGCTAAAACGATCATCCGTGAAAGAGAACTTGGGATTAGCTAATAAATAGTACCGGATGGAACATCCGTCTGTAATTGAGGAAGGAGGCCAACAATGAGCGAAGAACGTAACGCACGTCGAGTGCAAATCGGTAAAGTGGTTAGCGACAAAATGGACAAAACAATCGTGGTTGCTGTAGAAACTTACAAAAAGCATGACTTGTACCATAAACGCATCAAATACACGAAAAAGTTCAAAGCACATGATGAAAATAACACTGCTAAAATCGGTGATACTGTTAAAATCATGGAAACTCGTCCTTTGTCGAAAGACAAAAACTGGAGACTTGTTGAAGTCGTAGAAAAAGCGGTTATCATTTAATGATATTCAGCTTTGCTGAAAGGAGGAAAACAAGATGATTCAACCATTTACACGTTTGGCTGTAGCTGACAACTCTGGTGCGAAGGAACTGATGTGTATCCGAGTACTGGGTGGTACGGGACGTAGTCGTACAGCACAAATCGGAGACCTGATCGTTTGTTCTGTAAAACAAGCAACACCAGGCGGCGTTGTCAAAAAAGGTGATGTAGTAAGAGCGGTGGTCGTTCGTACGAAACGTTCTGTTCGTCGTAAAGACGGATCTTACATTGGATTTGATGAGAATGCAGCAGTTGTTGTTAAAGAAGACAGAAGCCCACGTGGAACTCGTATTTTCGGACCAGTTGCTCGCGAACTTCGCGAAAAAGACTACATGAAGATCGTTTCCTTGGCTCCAGAAGTTATCTAATGAACGTATATTGATCCTTGTATAAAGGATTCGATTCATACTTGTTCACGCAAGTCATAGGAGGTGTACGAAATGGCAAAAGTGAAAAAAGTTCTGGAATCTCATAACAACAAGTTGCACGTCAAAAAAGACGACACTGTTATGGTGATCAGCGGTAAAGACAAAGGCAAAAAAGGCCGTGTCATCGCAGCTTATCCTCGTGAGAATCGCGTTCTTGTTGAAGGTGTTAACCTCGTGAAGAAACACCAAAAGCCTAACCAGCTGAATCCACAAGGCGGAATCATCGAGAAAGAAGCTCCAATCCATGTATCGAACGTGATGCACATTGATCCGAAGAGCGGAAATGTAACTCGTATCGGTTACAAAGTTTTAGACAACGGCAAAAAAGTACGCGTTGCTAAACGTTCCGGAGAATCGATCGACTAATGTAATCGAATGAGAAAGGAGGTCCATAATTCATGGCAAGAATGAAAGAACGTTTTCTGAATGAAGTAACTCCTGCTTTGATGCAGAAGTTTGAATATAGCACAGTAATGCAAGTTCCTAAGATCGAGAAAGTGGTAATCAACATGGGTGTGGGTGACGCTGTCCAAAACTCCAAAGTACTTGATTCCGCTGTGAACGATATGCAGCTGATCTCTGGTCAAAAACCAGTAATCACTAAAGCTAAAAAATCAATCGCCGGTTTTAAACTTCGTGAGAACATGCCAATCGGGGTTAAAGTAACACTGCGCGGACAGCGTATGTACCATTTCCTTGATAAATTGTTCAACATCACTCTACCTCGTGTACGTGACTTCCAAGGCGTATCGAACAAAGCTTTCGATGGTCGCGGTAACTACACACTTGGACTTAAAGAACAACTCATCTTCCCAGAGATCGAGTATGATAAAGTCGACAAAGTACGCGGTATGGATATCGTAATCGTAACTACAGCTAAAACGGACGAAGAGTCCCGCGAATTGCTTACTCAACTGGGAATGCCTTTCGCAAAATAAGAAATAACAGTATCCGGGAATCCAGCTAGGATCCCGAATTCTCCGAAATTATTTAGGAGGTGTCAGGCTAAGTGGCAAAAACTTCAATGAAAGTTAAACAACAACGCACACCGAAGTTCAAAGTTCGTGCTTATACTCGTTGTGAACGTTGCGGTCGTCCACATTCTGTATTGCAGAAGTTTAAAATTTGCAGAATTTGTTTCCGTGAATTAGCTTATAAAGGCCAGATCCCTGGCGTGAAAAAAGCAAGCTGGTAAAAAGTCCTGAACGGGAAGGAGGTTTACACACAATGACTATGTCTGATCCAATTGCAGATATGCTTACTCGCATTCGTAATGCGAACACAGTTCGTCACGAAACGGTAGAAATGCCTGCTTCGACAATGAAAAAACAAATCGCTGAAATCCTGAAGCGCGAAGGTTTCATCCGTGATGCAGAATATGTGGATGATAACAAACAAGGCATCATCCGTGTCTTCTTGAAATACGGTCAAAACAACGAGCGCGTTATTACTGGTCTGAAAAGAATCAGTAAACCAGGTCTTCGTGTTTACACGAAAAGCAATGAAGTACCTCGCGTACTTGGTGGTCTCGGAATCGCGATCATCTCTACTTCCAAAGGTGTAATGACAGATAAAGAAGCGCGTCAAGCTAAATCTGGCGGCGAAGTTGTCTGCTACGTTTGGTAATATAAAGTCACAGAACAAGGAGGTGCAACAACATGTCCCGTATTGGTCGCAAACCAATTACAGTACCAAGTGGCGTAGAAGTCACTCTGGACAACACCGCAATCACGGTTAAAGGTCCTAAAGGTACACTTACACGTGAACTTCATAAAGAAATGAAGGTTTCCGTTGAAAATAATGAAATTACAGTAACACGTCCTTCTGATCATAAAACACATCGTTCTTTGCACGGTACTACTCGTTCCGTAGTAAATAACATGGTACTTGGCGTAACTGAAGGATTCTCCAAATCTCTGGAACTGGTTGGGGTCGGATATCGTGCAAGCAAATCCGGAGATAAAATCGTTCTGAACGTAGGTTACTCCCATCCGGTAGAAATCACGCCGGAACCGGGGATTGAGTTCGAAGTTCCTTCGAACACTAAAATCATCGTTCGTGGAATCAACAAAGAGCGCGTAGGTGCTTATGCAGCTGAAATCCGCTCTGTTCGCGAACCTGAGCCTTACAAAGGTAAAGGGATTAAATATGAAGGCGAACGCATCATCCGTAAGGAAGGTAAAGCCGGTAAGAAGAAATAAGATTTCTTACCGACTTTGTGCCGTCCCCTGGCTTTTCAGGAGATGCTCGTGTTTCTAATATACCCTGTGCGTCTTAATGTGAAGCTATTCAAGGCTAACTGAAGGGAGGAAACGTGAAATGATTACAAAACAAGATAAGAACAAAGTGCGTCTGAAAAGACATATCCGTGTTCGTGGTAAAATTTCTGGTACGGCTGAGCGTCCACGTTTGAACGTATTCCGTTCCGATAAACATATCTATGCTCAACTGATCGATGATGTAGCAGGTGTAACACTTGTATCTGCATCGACGGTCGACAAAGAAATCAGCGGCGAAATCACAAACGGTGGTAACGTTGAGGCAGCTAAGAAAGTTGGCGCTCTCGTTGCTAAACGTGCGAAAGAAAAAGGATACACTAACATCGTTTTCGATCGTGGTGGCTACCTGTATCATGGACGTATTCAAGCTTTGGCTGATGCTGCTCGTGAAGCAGGGCTTGAATTCTAAGATATTTTTTAAAAGGAGGTTAACGACTTGCGTGTAGATCCTAACACTTTAGAACTCACTGAAAGAGTTGTAAATATTAATCGCGTTGCTAAAGTAGTAAAAGGCGGACGTCGTTTCAGCTTCAGCGCTCTGGTAGTTGTCGGTGACGGCAACGGCTGGGTTGGAGCTGGTATCGGTAAAGCAGGCGAAGTACCTGATGCGATCCGCAAAGGTATTGAAGATGCTAAGAAAAATCTAATCCACGTACCACTCGTAGGAACAACAATTCCTCACTTGATCACTGGTAAATTCGGAGCTGGCCGTGTTCTTTTGAAACCAGCTGCTGAAGGTACTGGGGTTATCGCTGGTGGTCCAGTTCGTGCCGTTCTGGAACTTGCTGGTGTGGGTGACATTTTGACAAAATCACTGGGTTCTTCGAATTCCATGAACATGGTCAATGCGACCTTGGAAGGTTTGTCCCGCTTGAAACGCGCTGAAGATGTAGCGAAATTGCGTGGAAAAACTGTCGAAGAGCTTCGGGGCTAAGGAGGGAATCTCATGTCTAAACTGGAAATTACCCTCGTTCGCAGTTTGATCGGACGTCCTGAGACACAAAGAACGACTGTTAACACACTCGGTCTTCGTAAACTCAACCAAACTGTGGTTCATAACGATAATGCTGCGATCCGCGGTATGGTGAATAAAGTAAGTCACTTGGTTTCTGTTAAAGAAATCGAGGCGTAAGGAATAGCATCATAGGGCTTGTTCCCATAAATCATTAAGGAGGTGCAACGATGAAGTTACATGAGCTTTCTCCAGCTCCTGGATCCCGCAAAGAGCGTAAACGCAAAGGTCGTGGTCCAAGTAGCGGAATGGGTAAAACTTCAGGTCGCGGTCACAAAGGTCAAAACGCTCGTTCTGGCGGTGGTGTTCGTCCAGGCTTCGAGGGTGGTCAAAACCCACTGTATCGTCGTCTGCCGAAACGCGGTTTCGTAAACCCAACTCGCAAAGAGTATGCGGTTGTGAACATCGAAGATCTGAATAGTTTTGAAGCAGGTACAGAAGTAACTCCAGAAGTTTTGGTTGAAACAGGTATTGTGAAAAACACAAAATCTGGCATCAAAATTCTTGGCAATGGCGAAGTTACTGTAAAACTTACAGTAAAAGCGAATAAGTTCTCTCAATCTGCGGTAGAGAAAATCGAAGCTGCCGGCGGTAAAACCGAGGTGATCTAATGCTCACATCCCTAAAGAATATATGGCGAGTCGAAGATCTTCGTAAACGAATATTGTTCACTCTCTTTGTTCTAATTATTTACCGCATCGGCTCCTTTGTTCCTGTTCCAGGAGTTAACAAGGAAGTATTCGACGCGGTAGATTCGCAAGGCAGGGAATTGTTCGGTCTTCTGAACACATTCTCAGGCGGAGCGTTGTTCCAGTTCTCGATCTTTGCGCTAGGGATTATGCCATATATTACAGCATCCATCATTACACAATTGTTATCGATGGATGTTATTCCGAAGCTTGCGGAATGGGCCAAACAAGGTGAGCATGGTAAGAAAAAATTAGCCCAGCTCACTCGGTATGGTACAGTGGTGTTGGGATTAATCCAAGCATTTGGTACATCGATCGGATTTAACCGGTTGTATGGACAGGAAATGGTGCCTAATGCTACTTTCGTTGACTATATTGTCATCGCGATTGTATTGACGGCAGGTACTTCATTCCTCATGTGGCTTGGTGAGCAGATTACGGAAAGAGGTATTGGTAACGGGATTTCAATCATTATCTTTGCCGGTATCGTTGCTACCATTCCGAATGTTATCCGTACAACAATAGAATCAGAATTTATTCAGGCAGATCAGCTGTTCATGAACATCCTTAAGGTGGTTATTGTGGCACTGGTTCTTCTCCTGACCATTGTAGGGGTTATCTACATCCAGCAGGCGATTCGGAAGATCCCGGTTCAATATGCAAAACGTGTTGTAGGTAACAAAATGTATGGTGGACAAAACACCCATATTCCGCTGAAAATCAATGCGGCGGGCGTTATCCCTGTCATTTTCGCTGTATCACTTCTTCAGTTTCCGATCATTATCGCATCCTTCTGGGCCGGTTATGGCTGGGCTAACTGGGTTACAACGCATTTGTCTTATGACAAACCGTTGGGTATGGTGCTCTATGTTATCATGATTATTGGTTTCACGTTCTTCTACACTTTCGTGCAGATGAACCCGCAGCAAATGGCTGATAACATGAAGAAGAACGGCGGTTATATCCCAGGCATTCGTCCGGGTAAAGCAACTGAGAAATACTTGTCCCGTGTCTTGACTCGTTTGACGATGACCGGAGCTTTGTTCTTGGCTGTCATTTCCGTTCTACCTGTATTCTTGGGCTCACTTTCCGGTTTGCCTCAAGTTGCACAGCTTGCTGGTACTTCCATGCTGATCGTTATTGGTGTAGCATTGGATACGACCAAGCAGATTGAAAGTCAATTGATCAAACGCCATTACAAAGGTTTCATCAATAAATAGCCATAGGTTCCGGTAAAGAATGCAATAGTTCGCCCTTGCTGGTGAGTTGCTAAGACCGGCACCTATTGTGCTGTTTCTTGTTGAAGGGATAGTCTTGGAGGGAGTGACATAACGTGAACATCTTATTCATGGGCCCTCCTGGGGCAGGAAAAGGGACACAAGCAGAAGCGATTGTTAATGAATTCGGCATTCCTCACATTTCGACAGGCGATGCATTTCGTTTGGCGATTAAGCAAGGAACTCCTATTGGGATTAAAGCTAAAGAATACATGGATCAGGGTAAGCTTGTACCAGACGATGTTACCATAGGTATTGTTGAAGAACGTCTTCAGCAGCCTGATTGTGAGAAGGGCTTCCTATTGGATGGATTTCCACGGACCATTTCACAAGCAGAAGCACTGGACGGTATTCTGGAACGTTTAAATACTGGTTTGGATCATGTCATCAACTTGAAGGTTGACCGTAACAAATTGCTGGCTCGATTAACAGGTCGCCGTTTGTGCAAAAATTGCGGTTCTACGTATCATGTTGTTTTTAACCCGCCTAAACAGGAAGGTATTTGTGATAAATGCGGCGGCGAGTTGTATCAGCGTTCTGACGACAACGAAGAGAGCGTAGGTACTCGTCTTGACGAATATATCAACAAAACAGCACCACTCCTCACGTTTTATGAGAACAAAGGTCTTCTGCGTCAAATCGACGGGGAACAGGAAATTCATGCGGTATCGCAAGAGATCGTATCCTTACTGCGGGGTTAATGGTAATGATCATTTGTAAGTCCGATGCAGAACTGGGTTGGAAGAGTGAGTCACGGTTATCCAGTACGCAAGTACAGGAAGATCAGATGGTTCACGATTTATCCCGGGTTTTGACCGGAGAACTTCACCAAATGACTGATCAATATCATCGCAGTCAAGGGGCTGTGTCGTCTTTCACAGGTTATCACGGTTTTCCTGCCAGTATTTGTACTTCAGTCGATGAACCGAAAGTGCATGGGTTGCCCAGCTATATTCGATTGTTTGCAATGTCGTATGACGGTCGATCTGTACTCCATTTTTGCGAAGGCGAGATGCGTAGGTGATGAGAAGATGAATGAAGAAATCCCACAAATCGGTCAAATCGTAAAAATCCTTCGAGGCAGGGATGCTGGCCAGTTTGCAGTAGTCATCGCTGTTGAGGACAACAGATATGTATATATTGCTGACGGGGACAAACGCAAGTTTGATGGAGCTAAGAAGAAGAACCTTCTTCATCTGGATCCCCAGCCGATGATCAGCAGCGAGGTTGTAAACAGTATTAACGAAATTGGACGGGTTACGAACGGAAAACTGCGTTATGCAGTACAGCAGTTCATAAATGCAAGCGAAGTTCAAAGCTGAAGAAGAAAGGAGACTATCTGTGGCCAAAGAAGATGTCATTGAAGTGGAAGGAACGGTTATAGAGCCGCTTCCTAACGCAACGTTCAAAGTAGAGCTTGAGAATGGTCATCAAATTCTAGCTCACGTATCCGGCAAACTGCGGATGCATTTTATCCGCATTCTGACAGGAGATAAAGTGGTTGTTCAGTTATCGCCTTATGATCTAACCAAAGGGCGTATAACTTATCGTAAATAGTAAGGTGCATTTTCTGAAATAACGAATGAGAGTTACAACAGTTTTGCATGTGAATGCAATCTTGGTGTACCCTATGTACATGAGACTGCTTCCATAGAAGCTGTGAAATGCTTTCGAAGTCAGTTTTACTCATCGTAAAACTTTGAGGAGGTAATCAACATGAAGGTAAGACCTTCTGTAAAACCTATCTGCGAGAAATGCAAAGTCATTCGCCGCAAAGGTAATGTAATGGTCATCTGCGAAAATCCGAAACACAAACAAAAACAAGGTTAATAGAAGGGGGTGTAGCGTAAAATGGCTCGTATAGCTGGTGTGGATTTGCCACGTGACAAACGCGTTGAGATCGCCTTGACTTACATTTTCGGAATCGGTAAAACGACTTCCCAGAAAATTCTGAGCGAAACAGGCATTAGTCCAAATACTCGTGTCCGTGATCTGACGGAAGATGAAGTGAGCAAATTACGTGATGGTATCGACAAAACGGTTAAGGTAGAAGGTGACCTTCGTCGAGAAATTTCTTTAAATATTAAACGTTTGACTGAGATCGGATGTTACCGCGGTGTTCGTCACCGTCGTGGCCTTCCTGTTCGTGGACAACGTACTAAAACAAATGCTCGTACGCGTAAAGGTCCTCGTCGTACAGTAGCAAACAAAAAGAAATAAGAAGGGAGGATAATCTACAATGGCTAAACCGAAAAAAGTCGTACGTACTAAACGTCGTGACCGTAAAAATATTGAGTCTGGCGTGGCACACATCCGTTCCACGTTCAACAACACAATTGTTACCATTACGGATCCACACGGTAACGCTATTTCCTGGGCAAGCTCCGGCGGTCTTGGATTTAGAGGTTCCCGTAAGTCGACTCCGTTCGCAGCTCAAATGGCAGCAGAAACTGCAGCTAAAGCAGCAATGGAACACGGCATGAAAACAGTTGAAGTTATGGTTAAAGGACCAGGTGCTGGCCGCGAAGCAGCTATCCGCTCTTTGCAAGCTGCAGGTCTGGAAGTTAACCTGATCAAAGACGTAACTCCTGTGCCACATAACGGATGCCGTCCTCCAAAACGTCGTCGTGTCTAATGAGATTTGCCCCCTTAGTGTGGTATAATCCGGCACAATCTGTTAATAATGGTTGTTTAGGCATACTACATGGCTACACTAGATAAGGTAAATGTTTCATATAGGACAGGACGTTTTGAAGGAGGGGTATTGCAGTGATAGAAATCGAAAAGCCGAAAATTGAGACGGTAGACGTCAATGATGATGGCACTTATGGCAAATTTGTGGTGGAACCGTTGGAACGTGGATATGGTACGACGCTGGGCAACTCGCTTCGCCGTATCTTGCTTTCTTCGCTTCCAGGTGCAGCAGTAACATCGGTACAAATCGATGGCGTGTTGCACGAATTTGCTACAGTTCCTGGCGTAATGGAAGACGTAACGGAAATCATTTTGAACCTGAAAGCTTTGTCTTTGAAAATTCATTCGGATGAAGAGAAAGTTCTTGAGATTGATGCTGAAGGTGAAGGGGCTGTAACAGCCGGAGATATTCGTGCGGATAGTGATGTGGAAATCCTTAACCCGGATCTTCATATCGCAACTCTTGGTCCAGGTTCGAGACTACACATGCGTATTTTTGCCAATCGCGGTCGTGGCTACGTCCAAGCGGATCGGAATAAACGCGATGACCAACCGATCGGCGTCATCCCTGTGGATTCCATCTATACCCCGATTGCACGTGTCAACTATGGTGTTGAGAATACGCGTGTTGGTCAAGTAACGAACTACGACAAGCTGACGCTTGAAATTTGGACTGATGGAAGCATTCGTCCAGAAGAAGCAGTTAGCCTTGGCGCCAAAATTTTAACCGAGCACCTGTTCTTGTTCGTTGGTTTGACTGACGAAGCTAAAGATGCAGAGATCATGGTTGAAAAAGAAGAAGACAAAAAAGAAAAAGTACTCGAAATGACGATCGAAGAGCTCGATCTATCTGTTCGATCCTATAACTGCTTGAAGCGTGCGGGTATTAACACGGTTCAGGAATTGACCACGAAAACTGAAGAAGACATGATGAAGGTACGTAACCTTGGTCGCAAATCTTTGGAAGAAGTGCAAGAGAAGCTCGAAGAGCTAGGTTTGGGTCTTCGTACAGAAGAATAGCAAGCGATTGTTTGAAGTGAAGGAGGGGAAAACATGGCATACCAAAAGTTGGGTCGTAACTCCAGTGCTCGTAAAGCATTGTTCCGTGACCTCGTAACGGATCTGTTCTTGTACGAGCGTATTCAAACGACTGAAGCAAAAGCGAAAGAAGTTCGTTCTATCGCTGAAAAGCTGATCACCAAAGCGAAGCAAGGGGATCTTCATGCACGTCGTCAAGTGGCTGCTTATGTACGTCGTGAGACGATTGATGGTGAACAGGATGCAATTCAAAAACTGTTTGGCGAAATCGCACCACGTTATGCTGAGCGTCCAGGTGGATACACTCGTATCATGAAACTAGGACCTCGTCGCGGTGACGCTGCGCCTATGGTTTACTTGGAACTGGTAGACCGTGCGTAAATAGTGGCATAAAGTGAGGGAAGGGTGACAGGATTTACATTCTGAACATGCCCTTTTTTTCCTTGCCTCATTGAAGCAACGGTTTGGGGAGGAGCTCCGATAGGAGCTCTTTTTCATTGTGATGAGGATTGGAAGCTGCATGTTAGGACTTAGAAGGCTGTGTGCTTAGTATGGGATAAAGGTGTGAATTCGATGCGGAACATATGTATGAAAGTGAATTATGATGGTACGGATTATTTCGGTTTCCAAACCCAGCCGATCGGCAACACCATTCAGGATCGAATTGAAGAAGCGATTAAATCACTGACAGGTGAAGTGGTCAAAATACATGCATCAGGTCGTACTGACGCTGGAGTGCATGCTATTGGACAGGTTTTTCATTTTCATACTGAATCCATGATTCCGATTGATCGCTGGTGTATGGCGCTGAATGGCAGACTGCCTGAGGACATCATACTCACCGATGCTTACGAAGTTCCGCTTGAGTTCCATTCCAGACGTTCTGCCAAGAGAAAAACCTATCGTTACACCATTAATGCCAATCAGTTTCTCGATCTATTTAATAGACGGACGCAGCTGCATCATCCAGGTAAGCTGGATATCCAAGCGATGCGGGAGAGTCTCCCATACTTGCTTGGGACTCATGACTTTACCTCTTTCGCCTCTCGGCACTCCACCAAGCAATCTCATATCAGGACACTGTATGAGGCAGAGCTGAAGGTCGATACTTCCATGAGCCGGAAAGGTCACCCGAGAGATCAAGGTGTTATACATCTGTTTATTACGGGAAACGGCTTCTTGCAGCATATGGTTCGTATTATTGTCGGCACGTTGCTGGAGGTCGGAGAAGGGAAGCGTAAGCCACAAGATATGAAAATGATCTTGGAGGCAGAGGATCGGTCTGCAGCAGGTCCTACAGCAGTTAGCAAAGGGCTGATGCTGTGGAATGTGGAGTATGAGGATTTCTAAAAAAAACCTCGGATAAATGCCTTGCGAACTGGGCTGCAATCGTGTAATATATAAGTTGTGTTTTCTTAATGGCTTTCCCACAGCCCCAATTAAGTGAACAACCAAATGTAACACCAATCCATCATAAACAAACAGTTAAATTTAACGAATATAAAAGACTAACATTTATGCGTATTATGAACGCGAACATTTGAAGGAGGATCTTTTCATGCGTACCACTTATATGGCGAAGCCTAATGAAGTTGAGCGTAATTGGCACATCATCGATGCTGAAGGCAAAACGCTCGGCCGTTTGGCAAGCGAAGCTGCGGCTTTGATTCGCGGTAAACACAAGCCACAATTCACTCCACATGTTGACACTGGCGATTTCGTTGTTGTTATCAATGCAGAGAAAATTGTTCTTACTGGTAAGAAAATGGAGAACAAAAACTACTACCGTCACTCTATGCACCCAGGTGGACTGAAAGTCACTCCTGCTAAAGAAATGGTTAAGAACAAGCCTGAACGTATGATCGAACTCGCTGTACACGGCATGCTTCCTAAGACTCGTATGGGTAACCAAATGAAACTTAGATTGAAAGCATACGCTGGCGCTGAACATCCACATGCAGCACAAAAACCTGAAGTTTACGAACTTCGCGGATAATTAAAAGGAGGACAGTTTCATGGCACAAGTACAATACTATGGGACAGGTCGTCGTAAACATTCGGTAGCACGTGTTCGCCTTGTACCGGGTGAAGGACGCATTGTCATTAACAAACGCGACATCAACGATTATTTCGGCGGTTTGGAAACACTCAAACTGATCGTTAAACAACCACTTGAACTGACTGAAACTTTGGGTAACTACGATGTTCTCGTAATCGCTCATGGTGGTGGTATCACTGGTCAAGCAGGCGCTATCCGTCACGGTATCTCCCGTGCACTTCTGAAAGCTGACCCAGAATACCGTCCAGGTCTGAAAAAAGCAGGCTTCCTGACTCGTGACCCACGTATGAAAGAACGTAAAAAATACGGTCTCAAAGCCGCTCGTCGTGCACCACAGTTCTCGAAACGTTAATATTATCTTGGACTTTCAAGATTACAGCCTCTGGCCATCAGGTCGGAGGTTTTTTATTTTACTTCGCCTATCCTCTAAAGTGTCTGCACTCATATTCTTTAGTAGCGCATTAGAACAACTTCCTCAATCCCATCCTATGCCATTGCTGCAACCTTCTGAAGGACGTCATCGTTTAGAGTACAAGAAGGAATCCTCTTCTTATAACAACTTAATTTAATTAGAAGGCAGGTTATAACGATGCGACGATTGAATAAAAATGTGATTGGGTTCATGGCGGTTTCTTTAGCTATTACATTAGCTAGTGGCTTAACGTATGCAAATGTCGGCTTCACGGATATTCAAGGTACATATGGGGAAGCGGAGATCCGTTCCTTACAGGAAAGAAGTATCGTCAGAGGGATAGGGAACGGGGAATTTAAGCCTGAGTCCTCCTTATCGACTGCTGAGGCTGTACAATTGATTGCAGGAGGTCTTAAGTCGATTTCTAGCGACAAGAAGGAAGAGCTTAAGTTGGAAGGCGAGACAGTTGAAATGTATAGTGAGGTATGGCTTGAAGGCTGGTATGCAGATGCATTCATAGACTTTAATGACAATGGCCTTTCGGTTCCTGCGGAGCTGACACCATCATCCTCAATAACCAAGGAGCAATATACGGCATTACTCATAGATATGATCGAGAAATACGCCGGTTTGCCGCTGATCAATATCAAGCCTGAGGAAATCTCAGATGCAGATGACATCACACCTGCTTACCAAGGCGCCATTCAGCGCTCATTAGTTTGGGATATTACAGAGCTGGATGATAAGCTTAACTTTTCTCCGAGAGCGGAGATTACACGGGCAGAGGCTTCGGTTATGCTCTTCCATGCACTGGAGTTTTTGAGCAAGCATCCTTATAGGCACTAAATGTACAGTGAAACACGAATCTTCATCGTTTTACCTTAGAAATTGTAAAAGGCTTGTTCTTCTTTAAAGTTAAACTAAACAGATAATGCATTGGGTATTCTTCGGAGCTGCCCGTGTCTACTTCTGAATGGTCACTTTACTAACGAAGAACAGGCTTTTTTTGCATACTTTTTATCAAAAACAAATAAAGTTTCAAAAAAACCTTAAATTCTTAGTAAAAAAGTTGGATTTAGCATTGACTTTCTCCTGGTAAGATTTATACTTAATTGTAATTCATATCTAAATTGTAGGTTTTAATGTAAGGTAGTACACATATGGGAGGCAAGTACAAATGAATTTGTTAGAAAAAGAAGAATTGGCTAGAGTTAAAGCGATCGAGCTCGAGGATGCAACGCCGGAGGATATTATTCGTTTTGCTGTTGAGACATTTCCGAACATCACATTTGCTTGCAGTTTTGGTGCCGAAGATGTTGTCTTGGTTGATATGCTTCAAAAAATCAGTCCTAAATCAGACATATTTTATCTAGATACAGATTTTCATTTTAAAGAAACATATGAGACACGGGATCGTCTTGTAGCTCGTTATCATATTGATTTTGTCAGAGTATCACCAAAGATTACACCCGAAGAGCAAGCGCAGGAGCATGGTGCAGAGCTGTGGAAGTCTGATCCGAATGCATGCTGCAACATTAGAAAGGTAGAGCCTTTGACACGTATCCTATCTCAATATGATGCATGGATTACCGGAATTCGTCGTGACCAGGCACCTACTCGCGCAAATGCAAAGAAAGTAGAGTACGATACGAAATTTGGCCTAATGAAATTCAATCCGATTGCGGGCTGGACGAACGAGGATGTATGGAACTATATTCGGGAGAACAATCTGATCTATAATCCGCTCCATGATCAAAATTACCCAAGTATAGGATGCGAATATTGCACTAGACAGGTAATGCCGGGAGAAGATCCCCGAGCAGGACGCTGGTCAGGTAATGATAAAACGGAGTGTGGATTGCACAAATAAGCGATTCAATTTATTAAATTTAAATAGCTTGCGTAACTTCAAATCATCGTTATAGACAATCGCTCATAAGGAGATGGGTTCATGGCTGCGATATTGCCTCATGGTGGAACACTAGTAAATCGGATTGTAACAGGTGCAGAGCGAGAAGAACAGCTCAAGCAAGCTAAGGAGCTAAGACAGCTGCCCATTACCAATTGGACCATATCGGATTTGGATTTGATTGGTGTGGGTGCATTTTCTCCGTTGACCGGGTTTTTAAATGAAGAGGATTATCAGTCTGTAGTTCATAACATGCGACTTGCAAATGGTACGGTGTGGAGCATTCCGATTACACTTGATGTAAATCCCGAGTATGCAGCATCGTTTGAAATCGGTGAGGTCATTGCTCTAGTAGGTCAGGAAGATAGTGTGATCTATGGGACGCTGACTGTGGAAAGTGTGTATAAGGCAGATCATGAGGTTGAAGCAGTAAAAGTCTATAAAACAAATGATAAAGAACATCCTGGTGTGAAAAAGCTGTTTGAACGCCATACAACTTACGTAGGCGGTTCGATTCAAGTGTTGAATCGTAAGCAGCCAGCGAAGTTCGAAGAATTTTATTATGATCCGGCAGAGACACGTGAACAGTTTGAAGCCAAAGGATGGAAGACAGTGGTAGGGTTTCAAACACGTAATCCTGTTCACCGTGCACATGAATATATTCAGAAGAGTGCGATGGAGATTGTGGATGCTCTGTTCCTTAATCCACTTGTTGGTGAGACGAAGTCAGATGATGTGCCGGCGGATGTCCGTATGAAGAGTTATCTGGTTCTGCTCGAGAATTACTATCCGGCGAATCGGACTTTCCTGGGTGTATTTCCGGCAGCGATGCGTTATGCAGGTCCGAGGGAAGCGATCTTCCATGCGATGGTCCGCAAGAACTATGGCTGTACTCATTTTATCGTTGGCCGTGATCATGCAGGGGTAGGCGATTATTATGGTACCTATGAGGCCCAGGAGATCTTCACTAATTTTACAGCTGAGGAGCTTGGGATTACTCCGCTATTCTTCGAACACAGCTTCTTCTGTACGAAATGCGGAAATATGGCCTCCAGCAAGACTTGCCCGCATGGCAAAGAGGACCATTTAACATTGTCGGGTACGAAAGTAAGAGGGCTCCTGAGAGAGGGACAATGCCCGCCGCCGGAATTTACGCGCCCGGAAGTAGCGGAAGTGCTGATTGAGGGTATGACGGAGCAGCAGGTAACCACATAATTTAGGTTTGTCCTTATATAAATGAATATTTGTCCACCTCGTCCCATATAGATCATTATGGTCAGTTTGGATCGGAGGTGGCTTTTTTATGCGAAAAAAACGTTCGAATAAGCTCTTGGTGTGGATTCATGTTCGAACCATGAAGAGAGTCCTGCTGGGAGCTCTTCTGCTGGCTCTATTTGTCTGTATCGCTATATATGAGGTACCGGCATCTAAAACGTGGAATTATTGGAGCCTGCCGTTGTCAGGGAAGGTCATTGCTCTGGATGCAGGGCACGGAGGTCCAGACGGGGGAGCCGTGAGCAAGCAAGGGGTTATTGAGAAAGATATCAATTTAGCTGTAGCCTTGTATTTACGGGACTATTTGCAGCAAGCAGGTGCTACTGTGGTCATGACCAGAGAAACAGATGTCGACCTCGCTCCTGAAGATACCAAGGGATATTCCAAACGAAAAACAGAGGATCTGAAACAGCGTGTAAGAATGATTGAGGATAAGCAGGTGGATATGTTTATTAGCATTCACATGAACAGCATCCCTTCTAATCGCTGGAGCGGAGCACAGGTATTCTATTACCCGAATCATGAAGATAATCCAAACTTTGCTGCACTCATTCAGGACGAGATTAGACGAAACCTAGAGAATACAGATCGAATCGCAAAAACTGTTAACACCGTATATATGCTTCAAGCATTAAAAATGCCGTCTGTGCTTGTTGAGGTGGGCTTTCTGTCACATCCCGAAGAATCCAGACTACTGGCAGAGGATGAGTATCAGCGTAAGGTAGCAGCATCTGTCTACAAAGGAATTTTGAGATATGCCTCAGGGGAAAAAATGAAAAACTAAAATAATGCACCTCAGAGTGTTATAATAGATCTGTACTTGTATAAAAGGAATACATGCCAATAGATAAAGCTGAGGTGCTATCATCATGTTATCAAGAGACCAAGTGCTGGAATTATTATCTGGCATTCAGGAGCCTGTGAGCGGACTTCTGTATGCAGATCTGAACTTTATTCGCGATATCATGGTTAAAGAGGATCGAATCCATTTGACCATGATTTGTTTGACTGAAGATGAAAACGTTCGCAGAACGCTTAAAGATCAGGTAGCCTCTGTACTGCGTCAGGCAGGAGTGAATGAAGTTCATGTGCGGCTTCGCAATGCTTCTGACTTGGAGCGAGAAGGCGCGTTAGGGGATAGCAAGAAGAGCAATACAGAAGCAGCAGAACCAACTGATGAAGAAGTGCTGGTCAAAGGACACGCTGCAGGGATGGAGAATAACGATCTCCTAGATCCTGCGTCAGGAGTTCAGTTTATCGCCATTGCAAGCGGCAAAGGCGGGGTCGGCAAATCGACGGTTTCCGTAAACCTGGCTGCTGCCCTCGCGAGGCAGGGGAAGAGAGTAGGAATCATTGACGCGGATATTTACGGCTTCAGCGTTCCCGACATGATGGGGATTGAAGAGGGGCCTGCAGTGGTGGATGGAGCAATTCAGCCTGTGGAGCGTTTCGGTGTCAAAGTGATGTCTATGGGCTTTTTCGTTCAAGAGAACAGTCCAGTTGTCTGGAGAGGGCCGATGCTGGGGAAAATGCTGAGACAGTTCTTCAGTGATGTGAATTGGGGGAGTCTTGATTATATGATCCTTGATTTGCCTCCAGGTACAGGAGACATTGCACTGGATGTACATCAAATGATACCGCAAAGCAAAGAGATTATTGTAACGACACCCCATGCTACAGCAGCCTTTGTTGCGGCGCGAGCTGGAGCGATGGCGATACAGACGCAGCATGAGATTCTGGGCGTAATCGAAAATATGGCTTATTATCAATGCGGATCCTGTGGAGAGAAAGATTATGTGTTCGGAAGAGGCGGCGGGGGGCGGTTAGCCGAAAGCCTGCATACGGAATTGCTCGCCCAAATTCCACTCGGTAATCCGGATAATCACATTTCTGAGCCTGATTTCTCTCCATCGGTTTATAAGGATCATACAGAGATCGGACAAATGTATAATGATGTTGCAGCAGCGATTATTGATAAGACAACTGTTGAATAGAAATATTGAATAAAAAAACCAAGCCGCACTGATGTCATAGGCCGTCTTATGGACGAGCTAATGCCATGATTGGCTTGGCTTTTTTTATTAGGTTGAGACTCAAATAGGGTTAACTGCTGCCACCAGATCCGCTTTCTCCGCCTTCGCCGCCGCTTTCATTCCCGCCTTCACCACCGCCGCCGCCTTCGCCGCCGCCACCTTCGCCTTGAGCTCCGCCAGCGCCTTCACTTTGTTTAGGCTGCAGCTCCTCTTTGACAACGGCCTGCAGCAGCTCCATAACTTCCATACGGAAGAGTGGATTCTGCATAGCTTCCTGCATGACACTCATCGTCTGTTTGCGATAATCAGCACTTTGAGTGAGCTCCAGCATCATTTTTTGCATTTCAGGAGATTTCAGCATATCCTCCATCGACTTTTGGTACGTAGGGTCCTTAATAAGCTCCATGTGAATTTGCTTGCTCTGGGCGTTAACCACCTTGGCAAATTCTCCTGCAAATTTCGGGTCCTTCATGATCTCTTCAAATTCCTTCTTGTACTCAGGGGAGGAGAGGGTGTCTTTGACCGCAAGACGAATATCCTCACTTGATCCGCCTGAAGTAAGCATTCGAATACCAAAGCTTCCTGAAGCAGAGCCTCCGCCTGATCCTGAACCCGATCCGCCTCCGGATCCTGATTCTTCTTCCGAACCGCCCTCACCGCCGCCGCTTCCTGTACTGCTTTGACCAAGAAGGGCTTCCTCCATTGCTTTTTTACCTTCATCGCTTTTCAAAATATCAACGACCATCGTCTTCATTTCTTTATAACTGCCGCCTTGGGATCCAGAGCTTTGATCAGACCCGCATCCGGATAAAAGGGTGGCCATACCGCCTACCAAACACAAGTAACGTAAATTATGCCATTTCACGCGCCTCACAGCCCCTTTTTAAGATACTGATTGTAGTATGAGGGGAATACACGATAATTATGTCCGATAAGCCATGGTTTTTTATTGAGAAGGTTGGTAAAATAAAGACTCGGAGGTGGAAAAGGTTTGAATTTAAGGAAATGGTTTTATTTATTTTGGCGAACCTTATGTGTCGGGGGAATTGCTTCACTGATTACAGGCTTTATTCTTACGACCGGTGATTATGTATCCTCAGGAACAGCGGATTATCTTTTGTATCTGGTTATTCTGTTCGGCTCGGGCATGATGATCAGCTTGTACTCACAGCTTGGTTTTTTTGCTTATTTGATCTTGAACTATATGGGACGAGGCACCTTTTCTCAAAAAACATGGACTTATATTCAGCTTGCCTTAACAGCCCTTGCCTTGCTCGAATTAATGTTTTTCCGGATATTCATGAACGAAGGAAATGGAGCATCGGACCTTATCCTCGGCATCATTATTCTATTGACCGCTGTTGTAACCGCTTATTTTAAAGTGAGAGCTACCAATAATCATGCCCTTATACCGACATTATTTTTCATGATTGCATTGACAATTGTTGAGACAATCGGAGTGCTTAGCATAGGGGATCATTCAGCTACTGCCTTTACCGTTATTCCACTTCTGGCCTGCAATACATATCAAATTCTAATGCTGCACCGCATTGCACCAGCGTCAAGTGACGCATCAAGCAATCATACGGCAGACAGTAAGCCGGTCGGAGGGAAGACATCAAGCATGAATACGTCTGTAAATTGAAAAAAATGCCAAAGAGCTAACCGGGGTTAGCTCTTTTATTTTATATTCAAGTGTTCATCTGCCGATCACTAGGTCGAGCAAATTATTGCAAAAATAGAGCAGCAGTGTTAAAGCTGTGTATCGTTCATCGCTTGATCGCGTACTTCGGCACCTTTAACATTAGATTGATTGATCAATTCGGATACAGTAACGAACTCATATCCTTTTTGACGTAGCTGCTCGATAATTTGAGGAAGGGCTTCATGGGTTTGTTTAACAGAATCACTGGCATGCAGGAGTACAATATCTCCAGGATGAGCTTTACTTACAACACGATCTACGATTTGGTCGACGCCAGGGTTCTTCCAATCCAGGGAATCGGTGTCCCACTGAACCACTTGATAATTCAAAGTATCAGCGATACGAAGGACTCGTTTATCAAAATCACCGTTTGGCAAACGAATTAAGCTCGGTTCTTTTCCGGATACTTCGGTTAAAATACTATGTGCTGTTGAAATCTGCTTGCGAATTTCTTCATCAGTCAGACTGCTGTAATTGACATGCTTGTGACCATGGCTTCCAATTTCATAACCTGCGTCCTTTATGGAAGCTACGATCTCAGGATGGGTTTTACTCCAGGGAGAGGATAGGAAGAAGGTAGCCCTCTGGACATTTTGCTCCTCCAGTACTTTGAGAATAGGTTCTGTTCGCTTGTCACCCCAGCTGATATCAAATGTAAGAGCGATCACTTTCTTCTCCGTAGGTACACTGTATACAGCTGCAGGAGCTCCGCCTTCGGAGAACACGGAAATATCCTCTGTTTCAATATAGATGATCCCGAGTGTAAAGATTGCAGCGGCGAACACGATGAGGAACCTTTTGATTTTTCTCCCGTTTAATACATAGAAATATGAGTTCATGTCATTGCTCCTCCCATTAGCAGGCTCGTTTACTTTTATGTGTATGCTCGTACCTTGTACATATGACTAGTACGTACTATCAAAGATCTGATAGCTAAATGGGTTGGTTTAATTTCTAAGGAAGAGGGTAATAAGAAGATGTTTCGTTTTCAAACCTTTTTAATGGATGCTCGATCAATATCTCGATACATACTCGTAGCAACACTGATCTTTATAGGTGGTGGAGTGCTCGGTTGGATGAGTACAGGAGTTCTGCAGGATATCATGCTTCAGCAAATCAGTGGACTTAGCGAGATCAGCAACGAGCTGCGGCAAAGTGAGAATGTCCAGTGGAGCTTTTTCACGTTTATTTTTTTCAATAATGCCATAAAAGGTGTGCTTGTCATCTTTGCAGGAGCACTCGGCGGAATTATCCCCGTAATCTTCTTAATCATAAATGGCGGAGTGCTAGGCTTCTTGTTGCATGCAGCATGGCAGCAGGGAATTAGCTATTACGAGGTCGTAGTAAAAGGTTTGCTGCCACATGGCATTATCGAAATTCCAGTCATTATTATTGCTTGTGCCTTTGGACTGAAGCTCGGTGTAATGATATATAAGGCGCTGGGTGAAATCGGTATGGAAACAAGCACGAGATCCATTAGACTAGGTGCATATATGAGACAGACGGCGACCGCATCCTTATGGATTGTAATACTTTTGTTTATTGCTGCTATTATAGAGAGCACATTGACATACTTCTTGGTACAGTAAAAAATTTTTCGGCTATGATTCATAAATTTCCCAAAACTTGAGCATAACAATAAAACATCTTGTTAGTCAGACAAATAAAGTAGATGAAGGAGAAGTTCGATGCTCGGAATGCTGTTTAATGAAAAAGAATGTAAAGAACTCGATTACGTCCTAAGAAAAGAACTTGATGAGATGTTATTGGATCTTGGTGATTCAAGATTAGATCATGACATCCGTTACGCCATTGCAAACCGTTATAAGACAGTTTTCCGAATGTACGCACGTTTTGCACCAGCGAAGGAGTTATCCAAATATGCGCGGAACGGGCGGTTTCCACAGATCAAGTAAACGAATAAACTGATATAGAACCTCTCTAGTAATAGGGAGGTTTATTATTTTGCGTGAACTTTTTAATATGTATTTTGTGTTCAGTAGAAGTTAACAAATTGTTATATGAATTCGGAATAGTATCGTTAAATTTTTTTTATAAAACAGTTGACCTATTGCGTTATAATATGATAAATTATAACTCGTTCCTTTTTAGTAAGTTGTCTCTGCAATAGAGACGAAGCGAGATGGTAAAAAACTTCTTCAAAAAAAGTCTTGCATTACTGAATCGGATGTGATACATTATAAAAGTCGCCGCTGAAATTGAGCGACGGCGAGAAAATGAAAGATTTGATCTTTGAAAACTGAACAACGAGTGAGCAGAATTTTGCAACTGCAAAATTCTAAACGCGAGGTTATGGTACAAGTCGTCAGACGGTATGATAACCGAGCAAAATAAAGAGGACATTACGTTCTCGTCAGTTTTTCTAAATGAGCTTAATCGCTCTTTCAATATTTTGAAGGTTGGATATTTTCTCGAAGCGATTCGAAGGGTGTTCAGCTCGATAAATCCTTATTGGAGAGTTTGATCCT
>NZ_JBHUMJ010000013.1:64557-64755 GCF_042684905.1 Paenibacillus shunpengii
TCTGAGACTTAGCGGCGGACGGGTGAGTAACACGTAGGTAACCTGCCCATAAGACTGGGATAACTACCGGAAACGGTAGCTAATACCGGATAGGTTCTTCTCTCGCATGGGAGGGGAAAGAAAGACGGAACAATCTGTCACTTATGGATGGACCTGCGGCGCATTAGCTAGTTGGTGAGGTAACGGCTCACCAAGGCG
>NZ_JBHUMJ010000014.1:0-843 GCF_042684905.1 Paenibacillus shunpengii
CCATTGGGTTGCATCAGGAAGTGGTGCTGTTCTAGTCCATCTTCCAGAAGGAGAGACATCGATCAGTTTAGATGCTGCCGTCTCTAAATCGATTCAAGTCACTAATGTCGACGGGGTATCCGATATATTGGTCGGCGTCATCGTTAATGACCCGATACTTGTCAGTATGAGTGCAGGAATATCCAGCATGAAAGGTTTCGCTGTTGTTAATGGAGCGACTCTTGTTCGAGTCTCGTCAACGAGAGTATCCACCCTCAGTATGGGGGGCGCAGCTAATAACGCCACACGAATCATGATTGCGGCAGCTGATAGCTTGATGTCGATTACGACTGAGGGATTCTACCATGAAAGAGACATCGCTGAGGCTATGTATGAATCTGTACCACCGATCTTTACCAGAATCGATGAGTACAAGCAAATTCAAAAAGCTCAGTCTACAGAGCTACATCGTTTCGCGGCATTGAGAGAAGAGGCATTAAACGATCTATCCTATGTGGATCGGTTAAGCCTTAAAGGGGTTCGAAAGTTCGAAACTCGGCTGAAGATACCTACAGATGAATCTAAGAGCTTGCTCTTACGACGGGACGCTATAAAGAATAGACTTCAGGGTCCCGGACTCATCCAGGAATCAACCTTCAACGAAATGATGAACACCTTCTACGATACAACTGTCGAGCAAGACCGAGCGCATGACATCGTTAGAACAACAATATGGAGCAAGCGTGGTATCCCGGATAATATCAGCGAAATGGAAGAGGTGGCAGAAGATGTGCTGCCTATTTATTTAGAACATGAATTTATTCCGACATGGTTAACGTGGGGAGAAATTGAGGAATATGGCTT
>NZ_JBHUMJ010000015.1:0-4648 GCF_042684905.1 Paenibacillus shunpengii
AAGGATTGATATAGGATCGCTCAAAATATGGATCGGAACGGAAATATTACAATTCAAACTCAATTTCCGGGGGTGGTGGTGATGTAGATGGCCGACAATCATGTGCTGGCCGAACAGGATTACCTGGATGGCATGAAATATAAGGACATTGCAGATAAGTACGGTGTTTCCCTGAACACAGTCAAGAGCTGGAAGAAGCGCCATGGATGGTTTAGGGAAAAGGGTGCACCCTCAGATAAAAGTGTGCATACAAAACGTGTAGGTGCACCTGCAGGCAATCAGAATGCTAAGGGTAATCGAGGAGGAGCTGCACCGAAGGGAAATCAGAACGCTAAGACACATGGTTTCTTCAGTAAACACCTTCCTGCAGACGCATTAGAAATCATGCAGCAGATCCAGGAGCGCTCCCCGATCGATATGCTTTGGGACAATATCACAATCCAATACACGGCCATAATTCGTGCCCAACACATCATGTACGTTAAGGATAAAGAAGATGTTACCGAGGTCCTGAAACGGGAGAAGCCCGGTGAGTATGGCGATGAACATGAATGGGAATTCCAATTTGCTTGGGATAAGCAAGCCAATTTCCTGCAAGCTCAAAGCCGTGCAATGACTACCCTGCAAAATATGATTAAGCAGTATGAGGAGATGTGCCGGCAACCTTATGTCGATGAGGAGCACAAATTGCGCCTTGAGATTCTTAAAGGTAAAGTTGCTGAGATGGACACTGAGAATAAATTTGAGCCTGTGATCATTAAGGATGATCTTCATGAGTAAAGAAATCAGCCTGCAGCAGAAGATCGGTAAGGGGTATGTTGATTTTTGGCGGTTCAGAGGTCGGTACCGCGTTGTAAAGGGTGGTCGCGGATCAAAGAAGAGTGTTACAGCTGCTATGTGGTATATCAAGAACATGATGAAGTTTCCACTTGCTAATACTCTCGTCCTGCGGAAGACTTTCAATACACATAAAGACTCAACCTGGGCACAGCTGAAATGGGCTGCAAATCAATTAGGTGTAGCGCACCTATGGCAGTTCAAGAAGAGCCCACTCGAAGCCATATATAAGCCCACTGGCCAGAAGATACTTTTCAGGGGCCTTGATGATCCGATGTCCATTACGTCTATAACGGTGGATACCGGATATTTGTGTTGGGCTTGGTTTGAGGAAGCGTATCAGATCCTTAACGAAGATGATTTCGATAAAGTGGACATGTCTATTCGTGGTGAGCTTCCTGAAGGTTACTTCAAGCAGCTGACGCTTACCTTTAACCCATGGAATGAGAAGCACTGGCTTAAGAAACGCTTCTTTGACGTTAAGGACGATCCGAATATTCTGGCCCTAACAACTACGTACAAGCTGAATGAGTTCTTGGGCGATGATGACCGGAAGCTCTTTGAGTGGATGAAGGAGAATAAGCCGAAGCGGTACAAGGTCGAGGGTAATGGCGAATGGGGTATTGCTGAAGGTGCTATCTATGAGAATTGGCGTGAGGAAGACTTCAACTGGAAAGCCATAGCACGGCAGCCAGGATATAAAGCCATATTCGGTTTGGACTTTGGTTATACGAATGACCCTACCGCATTTGTTGCAGCTCTCGTTAACAAAGAAGAGAAGAAACTCTATATCTTCGACGAGAATTATGAACACGGCATGCTTAATGATGATATAGCCAAGATGATAAAGCGAAAAGGTTACGCGAAAGAGCGGATCATTGCTGATTCAGCAGAGCCTAAGTCTATCGCTGAAATTCGCGGTTATGGGATCGGCAGGATCAGGGAAGCCGAAAAAGGTCCTGATAGCGTGAAAGCTGGGATCCAGTATCTGCAGCAATACGAGATCATCGTCCACAAACATAATTGCCCGAATGTGAGTATCGAGCTATCGAGCTATGTATGGGATCAAAATAAAGCCGGTAAGTTTTTGAATCGTCCGATTGATGAGTTCAACCATGCGCTTGATGGTCTGCGATATGCAATGGAACAGATCAGAAAACCATCGTCAATTTCGTTCGATTAAGGACCGATTTTGTGTAGGATAGTGCAAATAAATAGATTTATTAAAAATAGCGTGTGAAGAAACCCTTATAAATCAAGGGTTTTTTAGTGTGTAAAGGTCAAATACATGTCACTAAAATAATAATTTTGTGAACATGTTGACGCTGTAAAGTAATAAAGGAGGAGGAGGTTTTCAAATGCAACAGCAACCCAAGAAGCAGGAGACAATGAATACAGCCACTAGAAAATTGGAGATGCAAATGGCTCTTGATGAATTAGTGGCAATGACATACGAATTAACACAGTTACAAAAAACGGCAGCACCATTAATTCATAATTACTATAAAGAATTATTGGCCGCAGGTTTTTCTGAATCCGATGCCTTAAGCATTGTCCGGGTGCACGGGTGGTTACCTAAGTGTCAATGAATAAAAGAAAAGGCTAACAAGAAAGGAGGCAGGGTACATGAGTATGATGATGCAGGAGATCATAAAGATCTTGGAGGACGGGGCAAATTCGGTTATGACTCTTGAAGAGATTATTCGAGAGGAAATGAGCTTATGGGAAAATTCTGATGAACGCAAGTGGATGATCACTGGCGATCAATATTACCGTAATCGGACCGACATCCTAGATCACAAGCGTATGGCTATCGGAGAAAGCGGAGTACTGTATGAGGTCCAGAACCTGGCTAACAATAAGCTGGTACATGGATTTGTCCGGAAGCTAGTCGATCAGAAGGTCGGTTATCTTCTCAGCAAGCCGTTCTCAACACAGACTGACAATAAGGCATACCTTGAGGCTCTTGAGGAATTCTTTGATAAATCCTTTATGCGGCAGCTGAAGAATGTTGGCAAGGAATCATTCAACAAAGGGATTGCCTGGCTGCAGGTCTATTACGATCAAGAAGGGCAGCTTAAAACGAAGCTGATCCCGTCAGAGCAGATCATTCCATTATGGTCCGACTTGGCACATACTGAGCTGGATGCGGTTATCAGAGTGTATGAAGTGGACGTGTATGAAGGGAAGACCAAAAAGAAACTCAAGAAGGTTGAGTTTTGGAGTCGTGACGGTGTTCGGCGTTATGTAGAGAACACGATAACTTCAGATGTCGCAAAGGCTGGTTTGATACCCGATGTAGAAGCTGACGAAGAAGATCTTGGTCCACACTTCAAAGTTGTGAAAAACGGCGAAGAGACCGGGATGAATTGGGAGCGGGTGCCGTTCATTCCGTTCAAATATAACACTATTGAAATGCCACTTGTCCAGGTAATCAAATCATTGGCTGATGATTACGAAAAGAAGCTTTCCGAGAATAGTAATAATATAGATGACACACCGAATCACATCTTTGAGCTCACGAATTATGATGGTACAGATTTAGGTGAGTTTAGACACAACCTGAATACGTATCGAGCCGTTAAGGTGCAAGAGAACGGCGGGGTAAAGCCTGTAGATATCAAACTGGACACCGAAGCGCTAAAGACTCATGTCGAGTTGCTGCGAAAAAACATTTACGAGTTCGGCCGGGGTGTAGATACGCAGTCAGATAAGTTCGGAAACAGTCCTTCAGGCATTGCCCTACGGTTCCTGTATTCCGATTTGGATATGGATGCAAATGATATTGAGACGGAGTTTCAAGCGGCGCTTGAGCAGCTGTTATGGTTTATAGATGTTCATCTCATGAATACAACTGGTGTTGATTACTCTGGGGAAACTGTGGATTTCTTGCTTAACCGAGATATTGTAATCAATGAGAGTGAAACAATAACGAATGCAAAGAACAGCGTGGGTATCATCTCAGATGAAACGATCAGAGTAAATCATCCATGGGTGACAGATGCTGCTGAGGAGGAAAAGAGGATCAAAGAGGAGTGTAAAGCAGCCCTTGAAGATCCGCTAAATCCATTTGCAGGGGCAACTCCTCCTGCAGCACCGGAGGAGGATGAAGAATGAGGTATAGGAAAAAACCTGTTGTAGTTGATGCCTTCAAATGGACAGGTGGACCTGATCAAGTAGAAGATCCTGTCTGGATCGTAGATGCAATTAGTAGTGGGGTTGTTGCCTTCTGTCCTAAAGATTCAAGAGGACCACAACTATTAATTGATACGTTGGAGGGATGCATGGAAGCCAGGCCAGGGGATTACATCATACAGAGCGTTAATGGTGAAATATATCCATGCAAAGCAGATATCTTCGAACAGACTTATGAAGCGATAGAGGATTGAGGTGTAGATTCTCATGAGATCCGATGAATACTGGATTAAACGTATGGAAGCTTTATTGGGCATGGAGCTGAATAAGGCTGAAGATTATCTTACGCAACTCCGGAGGGAATATCGGAAAGCAGATGCAGCCATCCGTCACGATATCGAAGTGTTCTATGCCCGTTTCGCTAAGAACAATGAAATAGGGCTCACTGAAGCGAGACAGATCCTCAAGGGAAAAGAGCTTGAAGAATTCAGATGGACTGTTGAGGATTACATTTCCAAAGGAAAAGAGAATGCTTACGATGAGTCCTGGATGAAGGAACTGCTCAATGCTTCAATTAGAGTTCGTGTGACTCGCTTAGAAGCTTTGTTGCTCCAAATGCGTCAACACATCGAAGTGCTGACAAAAAGCAAACTGGACGGCACAGATGAGCTGCTTA
>NZ_JBHUMJ010000016.1:0-1308 GCF_042684905.1 Paenibacillus shunpengii
ATAGAAATTGGACAAAGAACTTGGTACATTACTGGTGAAAATTATGACTTGCTTATGTCTGAATCACCTAACTTTGCACCTGGGAAGCCAGAAAACGAGTACAGGGAAGTTGATATTTGGTACATTCTAGATATTATGAGCCAATCGCAGGGCTGAGTTTGTTTGAGACATAGAGAAAGGGGAGGGTCCATTTTGTTGCAGCAAACAACTGGAGGAGTTACCTCGCAGGAAGTCGCTGAATGGGCGCAACTTGTAGACAAATACGGGTTTTCGCTGATTTTGTCTATAGTCTTATTAATCATCGTTTTGACTTTCTTGTACTGGTTAATGACAGGTAAGATTGTTCCTAAGCTTTACTTAGACCGATCAGAAGAAGATCGTGACCGAATGCAAGCAATCATGGAAGAAGAACGCAAAGAAAGCTTATCGGACATCAAAGAGTTGCTCGGTCGTCTCAAAAAAGATGAAGACGTGAGCAGAGGAGGATAAGCCGTGTGGAGCAAACTTTTTAAAAAGCAGCGGGAGATCAGTAAACAGTTGGATGAAAGAACCAAACGCGAGCGAGTTACTATAACCAGGTATCGGAATGCTTCGCGTGAATTACAGGAAGAGATAAAGAATAATCACTTTTTTCCTTATCTAGTGGTCGAAAAGGGGGAGCAATGACTATGAGAGTCATTGATATTGTACTTATTACGGAATACATGATATCCATCGCATGTTCTTTATACATCATCATTGCTCATGCATCGTATTTTAGAGAACGATTTGCTAAAGGAGCTGTCAGTTTGTTTATGCTGGCGATGCTCTTTTTTTTATGCGCTTATACCGTGAAAATGGTGACAGCAGTGTGGATGCGAGTAGGCAATGCAAATGAGCTAACGGCGATTACCATTGAAACTTACGCATGGACTATCGCACAAGCTGGTACAACGGTCGGTCTAGTCATACTGGCCGTACTGACATACACCAAGCGATTCGATTTATTTGTAAAACTTAAGAACTTCGATAAAAAGAACATCGAATAAGGAGAGGGTAATATGGAATTCACATGGGAGTATATTTTTGAGTTGATTGACCCCTTGCTGATCGGGGTGCTTGTAGCATGCTGGGTAGTCGGATATGTCGCTAAGCAACTTCCGAGTATTCCGAACTGGTCAATAGTCTTTATCGTTACAGCAGCAGCCATCGTTCTAACAGGTTTTACGATCGGATGGTCCGTACAGTCGGTAATCCAAGGTATTCTTGTTGGTGCATTTGCCGTTTATGGAAATCAAATTGTTCAGCAAACACAGAAAGGCGTAGAAC
>NZ_JBHUMJ010000017.1:0-3422 GCF_042684905.1 Paenibacillus shunpengii
TTTCAATTGGAATTCGTCTGGCGAACCGTGCCATCGAGTTCCTTTTTCTTTTTCATACTCCGCTTTTTCAATTACCTCTTTGAGCATATTGTTCCTAAGTTCTGGATCTTGAGTTTGAAAATAAGTGTCTATGACATGTTTGAATTTAGGCACATCAACTTCAATTGCCTTGTCGCGTTGTAAAACTTTGTTAAGCTCATTGGTGATGTCTTCTGCTGTTTGTCTATTTTCCGTGATCCGTTGAGAAAGATTCTTTGATCTCTCGATAAATTTATCTGTGGTATACAATCCTTGTTCTAATAGATCATGTAGGTTATCCATTTGTTTATTTAACTTATCGTGCTCTGTTTCGATTTCTTTGAGAGCTTTGTGCATTAGATCGGCTTTAGGATCACTAACTTTAGCTTTACTATCCTCAATTTCCCATTGAGCTTTATAGTTCTTCAGCCAATACTTCAATGATTCAATGATTCTATTTTCGACTAAATCAAGTGCGGAACTTACATTGGTACACTCAGGGATTTGACACATGAGTGTATCATATCTGTTTTTAGGGTTTGGTCTGCGGACCATGTAACGACCGCATTTACCACATCTCACCAATCCGCTAAGAGGATTTTTGACCTTCTTACCGTTAGGTAATGGTTTAGCGGGATTCTCACTAAGATACTTCTGAGCCAGTTCCCAAACTTCTTCAGTCACGATAGCTTCGTGGAGTCCGTCTACAAGCTTATACTCATCAGGACTGACGCGCGGCCTTGATTTGGATATAACTCCATCATTTCTCTTTTTGACTATAGGTCGAGTACCCCACTTTATTTTCCCTTTATATACTGGATTTCGTAGCATGTGTTGAATTGTTGATGTAACCCACATACCTCCTCCTGAAGTTGGTACTTGCAGTAGATTGAGCTTCCTTGCTATAAGGGAAGTTCCAAGTCTTCTAACAACCCCATCTTCGTCAGGTTCTCCATGCGTATATAAATCAAATATAAGTTTTACGATCTCGGCTTGCTCCGCAATCGGAGAGAGTGTAAATCCTTTTTGTCCTTTTAACTTAACTCTCTCATAACCGTAAGGGGGTTTGCTGCCAATATACTTACCTTCGTTAACAGACGCAATCCTACCGCCTTGTAGCCTTCGATTGATTGTTTTGAATTCTCTTCTGGACATAAATAACCCGAATTCAAAATACTCCTCATCAAACTCATTATTTGGATCATAAGTTTTGACAGGAGTTATTATTTTGGTGTTTGAATACTTGAACGCCTGGGCAACTATGCCTTGATCAACGGTGTCGCCACGAGCAAGGCGCTCGATCTCAACAACTAAGACGCCAGCCCATTTACCAACCTCTACATCATGCAGCAATTTCTGAACCTCAGGACGAGCATCGATTGTTTCTCCAGAAACGACTTCTTTATAGATATTAGTTATATTTATTTTCATTCTTTTAGCAATATCCATCAATGTTTTCTCGTGTCTGGCAAGAGTCTCTCCTTCCCCTCGAGCCTCCGCCTCAAAATCAGATCGAGATTTCCTTAGATACAGACAGTATTCTTTCTTCAAAAAATTAAACCTCCTCAGGTCTGAAATGCCCTAAGTAAACGCCACACACTATAATTTCGTTTGGAAACACTTCTTTTATTTCATATTCGGGATTTTCAGGTATTAGTTGTATCAAGGGAGAACCTTCAGACCAGCGCATTCTTTTGAGAGAACCTTCCTCTCCGTTTGTAACCACAGCAACAATCTGGCCGTTGTACTCTGCCCAACGTTCTTTCTTCAGAAAGACAATATCCCCATTGTTTATACCAGCGTTAATCATTGAGTTGCCAACAACTTTCAAAGCGTAGTCAGGCTTTTGTTTCTTCGGTAGTGGATATATAACGTAATCCTCTACATTACTATCTGCGATTAATCCATTACCAGCACAAATGTTGCCCACGACAGGAGTGAGGTTGTCGTCATGTTTAAATGTCGGTTGCTGCCCAATTATTAACTCCAGAGGCATTGACTCATTAATTCTACAAGTTAGGTAATCAGTTGAAGTGCCCAATATATCTGCAATTTTCGCTAAGCGATCACTAGGGGGAATACTTTTGTTTCGTTCATACGAGGAAAAGTTTGCGGAATTCATTTCGAGTTGTTCAGCCATTTGGTTTTGAGTAAAGCCACGCTTGATTCTTAACTCTTTAATTCTGTCACCCATTAATAATGGTTGATTCATTTTAATAAACCTCCAAAAACAAATTAAATTTTATTAAATATGTCTTGCTAAAATTAAATTTGAGTCGTATAATGAGTGACAAGGAGGTGGAAACACATGGAACAGGCAACTAAGACTCAACCAAGGCTATTATTACAAAGATGTTCTAGCGAAAGAGGTACTCAGCGAAAAGTTGCTAATGAACTCGGCATCACTGAAGCTCACTTGCGTGCTATATTGAGTGGGAAACACGTGCCTGGTACTCGTCTACTTTTTCGGATGGCTCACTATTTCAACAAATCTGTTTATGAACTATTTCCCGATTTAGCGACACCGTCTTATTTTATTAAAGACTCAAATTAAATTTCTTATATTAAGTGTTGTCCTCTTGAATCAAATTATATACAGTAAATTATATTTGCGCAACAGTTATTTTATGTTATTTGGCATGTTTATTTTTATAATTCTATTTTTTTATCGCAAACTCAAATTAAATTTGACAATGAGGTGAAAGAGTGGGTGTACAAGCGGTAGCGCATATAGATGGTTACAGAGGTGATCGGATGAATATCGAATGCAAACCGCATAGAGGGAACGTCGTTGAAGTTATCAAAGTTGGCAATACTGTCATTCAATTTTGCAATGATTACATTGCCGAGGATAAAGAGGACATACAAAATATCCTAACACGGTATCAAAAAGCGGGATGGGAAATTGTTAAAGAGTCTGCGAATAGAGAGAAGCTGTGAAGCTTCTTGTTGGATGGACAAGCTGATATTTGTTTAAGGAGTGAGGATATGAATCAATTACAACCTATTGAACATCAAGGTACGCGAGTACTTACATCATCCATACTTGCAGAATCATTAGGGACTGTCATCCAGATCATTACTAATAATTTTAATCGCAACAAAGATCGTTATACGGTGGGTAAACACTATTTTGCTCTCGAAGGCGAAGAAAAAAGAGCGTTTCTTAACCAACATCAAAATGATTTAGGTTCGAGAAACAGTGCTGTTCTATACCTCTGGACTGAAAAAGGTGCTTGGCTCCATGCAAAATCACTCAATACAGATAGAGCATGGGAAGCTTACGAAATGCTTGTAGATGATTACTACCGAGTAAAAGAAGCTTCCATAAATTTATCCGGCCTAAGCCCTCAGCTCCAACTCTTAATCCAAATGGAGCAAAGCGTAAAACAAATCGAGCAACG
>NZ_JBHUMJ010000018.1:0-4402 GCF_042684905.1 Paenibacillus shunpengii
CATCTTTCTCCTGGATAGCCTTTTTAATTGCCATCAGTTCTTCAGGAGAAGCATTATTCAGGATGTTCTCTCTGAACCATTGTTTTGACTGGCTTCTTTCTGCATGTTCTTTCTTTTGTGCCAGGCGTTCAATCATATTGATTACATTGCTCATATGTATTCCTCCTCAATTAGTTATATAACTATATAACTAATATACGTTACAATTGTGCACTTGTCAATATAAGTTATATAACTTATACTGACTTTGAGGTGATAATATGGCAGTTGATAAAGAAAAGAATAAACAGATCCTTGTAACCTTTCCGAATGAAACGGTTGTTGAGATCGAAAAGTACTGGCACAATAAAAAATTAAAAAATCGAAGTGAAGCTATCAGGGAGTTGGTCATACTCGGATTGAAGAATTCGAAAGAGTAAAAGGGGGAGACTTATAATAGTCGAGTGAATCCAATAACAAAAAATAGCAGCTGAATTGACGAGCTGCTATTTTTTGTTATTGATATAAGAACGTACGTTTGGTTATAATATACAAACAAATGTTCTTATAGGAGTGATCGCAATGCTACCTGATTTTGAACGGAAGGTACTTAGGATCTTATACAATTACACGGGTCAGCGAAGAAGGATACCGACTATGGATGAGCTTGAGGTTAAAACCGGACATGACAAAAAGCGAATAACAGAAGCGCTGCTATACCTGGAAAAAGACAATTACATAGTATGGGAAAACAAAACCGACCTTGGAGGAATTTTGATTATTGAAGGTTGGGAAAGGGAGTCCGATCAGCATATGCCTGTAAAGCATACTCAGGGAACAGCTGATTATTGGACCAAATATTGATATGAAGAAATTACACGGAAACGGTATCTATGAGGGGTCGCGTATGATCATGCCTGAACATAGGGAAGCCTTTGTTCGTCGATACGAACAACTGCAACGTGTGGAACACAAAAAACCTGTCCTTGATGACCAGGAGATACGGCAAATTGAATACGCACTAGTTGAGTCATTCAACTCAAGAAAATCAGTCACTTTGACGCTATATGATGAGATCGAAAATAAAAGGCTGATCGGTATTGTGTCAACAATAAGCACGTCATCGCGGCAAATCAAACTCACCGTGTTTAAAGATGAGTGGTACTGGATTGACATAAAGGATATTATTTCAGCTTCCCTTTAATGAAGCAAGAGCAGCCGCATACAGGGTTGCTCTTTTTACAATCTCCAGAATGTGTTTGCGCTCACAGTAGGGTCTATCTTTCTTACCGCTTCTAATATCTTTCTCATGGTTGAGCCTGACGGCACATACTCTGGATCGCCACAAGCCCATGTGATTGTATTCCTTCCGAGTCCCGAATGTTTGATTAGCCACTCTTGCTTAATTCCTCTTGCATCCAGCCACTTACCGAGTTTTGTACGAGGTTTACCGAGTCCCATAATCATCGTCCTTTCGACTTAATAGCCTTAGTCTGGACGAGTATCTACATTTTTAAACAAACTTTTTTGAAAAAGTAAGCATTTTGGTCAAGCGGTACCTAATAGATTATTAACAGGTTAACACTTAAGAGCGTCCGGAAGCTTGGCAAGTTATTAACCTATTAACAACTTTGAGAGGGATGATCGGATGGTTAATCAAGTGGTCGGATTGGATATTGGACGTAGGTACGTAAAGGCATATGATGGCCGGCAGATGATTAGCTTTTCTTCTTACGTTGGTGAGGGAAGGGACCGCAAGCTGATGACGGATTACGGCTCGGATTCCTTTGATGTAATCTTCAAAAATCAACGGAGCTTTGTAGGTGGCTTGGCTTACCATGAGTCCGAATACTTTCGAGCTATGATGACAGACGACAAGGCGCATGAAGACACATTGTTATTGGCTCTTACGGCTCTCTGTAAGGTAGGTATATCAGTCTGCACCGTTGTTACGGGTTTGCCTGTGAAGAACCATACAGAAAGAAACAAGCAGGCTATCAGAGAGCTTCTGCAGGGCAGACACACGATTGAAATGGTAGGCGGAGGAACTAGGCATATCCATATAACGAGGGTTGAGGTAGCCGCAGAAGGTGGGGGAGCATTTTTCGCAGCTCCTAGGGATGGTCTTGTCCGGACCTTAGATGGTGGGAGTAAGACTTTTAACGCTGTAACCATGTACAATCGCATGTTTAATGACAGGGATTCCTGGACTCTTGTAGGGCCAGACGGAAATAGCTTCGGATTCGAAACCAATAAGGATCTAGACGAAGTTCAGCTCATTAAAAGAGTTGTCGGGGATCTGAGTAAACGCTGGGGATCGGATGACCTTGTATTCACAACAGGAGGAAAGGCGGACAGACTGGCGGAGCTAATCAGACCTTACTTTAAAAATGCCCAGCCGAATAGTGTGCACGGTATGTTCGACAATGCGATTGGCTTCTATAACGCAGGGAGGGCGATTTAGATGACAAAGATCAGACGTAGACCGGTTGCTTTTAATGAGGACGACATGCTGGAAAAGGGCCTTAGTGATTGGTGTGATGAGCAGAGTCCGGATAACTTCAGTGGATTTATCAAGAAAGTGTTGTTTGCATACAAGAACGGCATGGTTCAAGCGCTGCCCGCTGCTGCTGCAGTAGGAGGGATCGCCACGGATCCAGAGGAGGAAAAGCGCGGACTAATGTCTATCTTGTGATGGGTAGAGTATGCCCACGGCGTTGAGGGCGGTTTACCCTCAACATATGATACGGATTAAGAAAAAATGCAGGTCCCATAAAAATTATGGAGGGAAATTCTCATGACTATGAGTTTTCGGATGCACAACGGCTGCATGGTTGATGTGAGTACAATTTGCCCAGCAGCTCCTGAAAGTGAAAGACCGATGCATGCAATCTTAGAGCATATTGACCGGCACAAAGCTATCTATCGTATAGGGGTTATTACTTTGACCATACTACTTGGCTTAGGATCCGCAGAAGTAATGGCTGCTGCCGTAGAAGCGAGCACACTGGATGTAGGAGCTGAACGTCTATACATGAAACTGGTCCGTATAGGTAAATGGGTCATCATCATTAAAGGGGCCTTTGACACCATAACGGCAACGGTCCAGGGGGACTTCATATCTGCGCGTAAATCCGGATTATCTTACCTTCTTGTATATGTAATCCTTCTCGGACTCCCGTGGGCGTTTGGCCAAGTTGAATCCTTGTTCGAGGGGATGTGACCAGCATGCCTATGAAGTTTAGGATATCGTCAGAATATGGGGCGCTGGAGGAGGTCAGGAGTGGCCGCGAACATCACGGGGTGGACTTGGCTATGCCGAAGGGTACGGAGCTTCACAGCATTGCTCCAGGCACGGTTGAGCGAGTCGTTGATTACGGCTCAGAGAATATCGGTAAGGGCGTAATAGTTCGGACGGATACCGGGGAGCTGCATGTATATGGCCACATGGATAGAGTGTCTGTAGATCCAGGCGACCATCTAGCCGTAGGTGACTTAATCGGACTAAGTGGAAATACGGGGCATAGCAGTGGCCCACATCTGCACTTTGGATTGATCAGAGATGGGAAGTTTGCGGATTCTGGGGAGCTGGTTTCTGACCTGCAGCACTTTTCAGGAGATAAGCCGGGTTTATTCGATATGAGAGGGAGTGCATTACGGCTACTAGATGGAGCACAGGATCATGTACAACACTCCATACGAGATAATATCCTGGAGTGGCTGCAGGCTGCAGCAGGGGTGGTTCTGGACCTCAGCTACTGCATTGCACTTATAGGTTGTGGGTTACTACTGATTTTAGGTGTGCTCGGACTTAGGGACGGATATCGCTGGTCAGGTGTCCTGTTTGGCTCTTACTCTCTGGTGAAATTACTTTTAGGAGGAGCTGTACGATGAAAGGAATTCCGTTATCTCAGGCGATCCAAATTGTGAAGCCACAATACTCTTATATACGAATAAAACCGAATAACTCAGTGAGAAACCAGGGAACGCACAAGATAGCTCGAGCTATAGCTGCACTATATAGGTCCGCTTTATCCAGTGTAAGGGTCGAGGAGCATAAAGCAGTAAAAGTGCTCGGAAAAGAATTTGTAGTCGGTTCCCGCTATTCGATTACAACTTCTTCAAAAGTTTCTTATTACATCTATATGGAACGTCAAAAGGTTGAGTTTTATTTCATCTTACCTTGCCAGCATGCATCATACCTAATTGAGAAGATGACCGATGTGTGGGGTTCAGTTACATGTGAAGAGGTAGAGGAGCTGCCGAACTTTAGCCGGACAGCAACACGCTACGAGCTACTATATGAAAAAGAAGATGCACTCAGCGTTGCTGCAGATCGGCGGAGTAACGAGCTCCTTAATTCGAATCTTAATACGGTGGAGCTCCTTGAGGAGGGGGATAAGATCGGTGTCTTCTACAATTT
>NZ_JBHUMJ010000019.1:0-7893 GCF_042684905.1 Paenibacillus shunpengii
TTGAACGTGCAGCTCGTGGTGATGACGGCGAGACATATATGGTGCCGGGGAATATGACTTATGAGCAATGGAAAAAAGTATCGGGGGTGAAAGAAAGTGCCTAACTCAATGAATTTAAACGCAGTGGAAGAAAATGAACGAGACAAAGGCAAATATGAAGTCAGAAAGATCGACGGAAAGACAGCTTTTGTTTTCGATTCGGCTCCTTCACTGATATTTATAAGCGAGAATGGCGAGATTGGTTCAGAGTCTTTGTATATCAATGGCAGGGAAGCATTGAACGTTAAAGGATTTAGCCTTGATTTTAAGGCGAATGACATTCTGACTTTTACTACTGATCAGTATGCACTTGGAATGGATGCTGGCAAAGATGTTTTTTCTACTGAGCAGCCTGAAATTAGTCCTAAGCTAGCTCATCAGATAACAATAAACCTTGGGATCAACCCTAATGAAATTTCAAAACTTGATATCAACAAAATCATTGAGCAAATTGCAAAAAGTTTGGAAAAAGAAATTGAAGCATCGAAAGGAAGATACGAATAATGAAGTTGATCGACAAATTACAGAAATACCTCTATCTGATTTTACTGCTTATTCTGATTGTCTGGGCTGGCATTGTATTCTTCTTAGGTAGTTGGACATCCCTGAGCTTCAAGGCTCTTTTAATTGCGCTTGCGTTAAATTCCGCTTATCAAGCTTTCATTGCTGCTAAGAGAAAGCACAGCCATTTTTTAATATTTCATTTAGCGATACTTTATATGTTAATCGAATAGTTACCGCCGTTTGGTATTGTGGGCGTTAAACACAAGACATCACTGGCCGAGACCAGGATAAAAAAACGAAGATGAAGGAGCGGTATTAATATGGATTGGTTGAAAAAGTTACTTGAGGGACTTGGTTTATCAGGTGATGCAGTTACTTCCATCGTTGACGGTGTGACCAAAAATTATGAAGGGTATGTGCCCAAACATCGATTCGATGAAGTGAACACCGCGAAGAAGCAACTGGAGAAGGATCTAAAAGATCGAGATGATCAATTGACCGAACTTCAGAAATCCGCAGGTGATAACCAGACGTTGAAGGATCAGATCACTAAGCTGCAGGAAGAGAATAAGGCTGCTGCTGACAAGTACGCTGCCGATGTTGCAGACTTGAAACTCAGCACAGCACTGAAGACGGCCCTGCATGGTAAGGTCCATGACCCTGATATTGTGGCAACACTTCTGGATAAAACGAAAATCGAGATCGCAGAGGACGGCAGCATTAAAGCCGGATTCGATGATCAGCTCAAGAGCCTGCAGGAAAGCAAGGCTTTTTTGTTTGTTCCAGAAGAGACTGCACCTACCTTTACCGGTATGAAGCCAGCTGAAGGAAGTAAAGGCGGCGGTGGCGGTAAACCCGATCCTGCTGCAAACTATGGCGCGCAGCTGGCTGCCAAGAACAAACAGCAGCAAGGGTCTGATGCTGTGGCCAAAGCAACAGAACACTATTTTGGATAAGGGAGGATATTACCCATGAAAGAAACAACTTACGGCAATACGAAGAGTATCACTAAGTTTCCAGATCACTATGTCAATGTGGGAATCACAGTAGACAACACCGGAATCACTGCAAACGCAGAAGGACGAAAGATTGTACCTGCAGGTACGATCCTGGGCGGTGGCATTTTGACAAGCACTACCGTCAAGGCAAAGAAAGCTGTAACCACTACAGGCGTATCAAATGCTGAGGGCGTGCTGTTTTACGATGTTGATGTCACAGACGGACCGAAGCCGGGAGCTATGCTGATCCATGGCTTTGTTGACCTAGCGAAGATCCCTACAGCTCCTACAGCTGAGGAAATCGTTGCACTAAAACAAATTACATTTTTGCGATAAGAAAGGATGATCCAAAATGCCAACAATTTTCGATCTTGTAGATTCCAAAAACATTGCAACGTATTACACGGATTCGGCCGCTGCTTCGAATGCTATCCCGTACTTGGGATCAATTTTATTTCCAGCTAAGAAGCGGCTTGGTCTTGATTTGAGTTGGATTAAAGGGGGTGGCGGTCTACCTGTAGCCCTTAAACCTTCCGCATTTGATGCGAAAGCTCCAATCCGTGAGCGCATTGGATTTAAAAAGCTCAGTGATGAAATGCCATTCTTTCGTGAAGCAATGAAAATCGGGGAGAAGGATCGCCAAGAGCTCAAC
The DNA here is from genome assembly GCF_042684905.1 of Paenibacillus shunpengii. NCBI lineage: Bacteria > Bacillati > Bacillota > Bacilli > Caryophanales > Paenibacillaceae > Paenibacillus > Paenibacillus shunpengii. Next base: position 2,194 of record NZ_JBHUMJ010000019.1, read on the forward strand.
AAACTGCTTGCTTCTTCCAATGCTGCATATTACGAGCCGCTCATCAATCAAATTTATGATGATCGAGCAAACTTGATTAAGGGAGCCTTGGTCAACCCTGAGAGAATGATCATGCAGATGTTATCAACTGGTAAGATCGCGATTACTGCTGAACGTCAAAATCTTGAATATGATTTTAAACTTCCATCGGAGCATAAAATCACACTTGGTACCGGTGCTAAATGGAATGAATCTGATTCTACACCTATTCAGGATATCACTGAATGGATGGATCAAGTTGAAGATGATACTGGTGTTCGCCCTACACGAGCAATCTGCACACGTAAGACCTGGGGATATCTGCTTCAAAACAAATCGATCCGTTTGGACATGAATCCTATTGGCGGCAATAACATCATCATGACGGATAACATGCTGAAACAGTATCTGCTTGCGAAGCTCGGATTACAAGTGTCCGTATACAACAAGAAATATGCAAATGAATCCGGAGTCGCAACAAACTTTTACCCTGATGAAATGTTCACTCTAGTCCCTGAAGGTGACCTTGGAAATACATGGTTCGGTACGACTCCGGAAGAGTCGGATTTGATGTCTGGCCAAACAAATGCTAGCGTTCAGATCGTAGAGACCGGCATTGCCGTAACAACAATCAAAGAACCGCATCCGGTGAACGTGGAAACGATCGTTTCTGAAATTGTCTTGCCATCATTTGAGAAGATTGACCAAATCTTTATCGCACAGGTAGGTTAAGGGCGGCGTATGCTGCTCTTTTTTCTACTCACAGGAGGGATAATATGAATAAAGTTCAATTGACCACTAATTACCGTACACACGGTAAGCTTCTGAAAAAGGGTGAATACGTCACGATCGATGACGATCAGCTGAAAGAATATTTACGTGATAAAGTCATCGATGAGGATCTGATTGAAGAAGTTGACGATCCAGCGCCGAAGGATGTTAATGATATGACTGTTCCGGAGTTGAAGGATTACGCTAAGAATAACAAAATCGATCTTGGCGTTGCCACCAAGAAAGATGACATTTTAGTTGTAATCAAAAAGGCAGAGGAAGCGCAGGTGTAACCTGTGAATATAGAAAACGTTGAGTTATTCGTCAAATTAAAGGGGATGATGGGTATCCCTCTTGATGATACATCCAAGGATGCTCAGCTTGAATTTTCCCTTGAGCTGACAATTGATATTGTGAAAACGTACTGTAATATCACAGAGATTCCGGATGGGCTGAAGTTAACGGTTGTCCGGATCGCTAAGGATTACTACATCAGTGAGTACACGGATACGGCCGCGGTTAATGCTGCGGTTAAATCACTGAAGTTTGGCGATATGACTGCTAACTTAGAGGAATCCAATGAAGGCGTTGAAGGAACATCGATAGTAAACAACTACAAATCCCAGCTGAACGCCTATCGAAAGCTGAGGTGGTAAGAGTGATCCCTGAAAGAGCAATGAGGGCAGTACGAGGAGCAGTCGAGAAAGCCTATATTGGTCGGTGCTGGGTGAGTGAGAATCAGAAGGTGAAGGATCCGGCAACAAACAAGACTGAATCGAAATGGGTTGAGGTTCTGACAGATACCCCATGCTACTTGTCGCAGAAGCAGCTGAATGCATCAAGCCAGACTGAGACAGTGAATAACGTTCAGTACGAGATTAAGCTGTTTCTTGCCCCTGATTACGATTTAAAAAGCGGCAGCAGGGTGCGAGTCGTTCAGAATGGCATGGATCGGGATTATGTTTCTGCAGGTGAGCCGCATAAGTACTCAACACACCAGGAAGTCATTCTTCTAAGGTCTGAAAAGTCATGAAGCTTGGAAACTTCGATTTCTCAGAGTTTGAAAAGCTTCAGAAGCGAATGAAGAACATGGAAAAAGAATGGCCGTTATTTATGGAAAGTTGCATCAAGGAGCTTGGGGCAAGACTACTGGCTAAAACGTCCGCAAGAACACCAGTGGATACTAACCACTTGCGTTCTAACTGGATGGCTGGTGTTGTTAATCATCTTCCTAGCGGTGGGGTACAGATCGAGATCTCAAACCCGGTCGAGTATGCCAAATACGTAGAGTACGGCCACGTAAAAAGGAACCGTGTTGATTGGGTAGATGGAAAGTTCATGTTGACCATATCATCACGTGAACTTGAAGAGCAATTACCTGCCATTCTGAATAAAAAGATCAAGCAATATATAGACAAGCATATGGGGTGATGTAATGCAGGCCGTAATTGATGGTATTATCCTCAAGCTTGCCGACATCGATCCGACTATAGAAGCATATGACGAACACCAGGAGCAAGGCTTTAAAGGGCCTTGTTTTTTTGTGCTTGAAGTCGATGGAAATCAAGCCGGTCTCATTGGCAGGAGGTTTAAAAGATCTTCCCTATACGACATTCATTACTTTCCAAAATCGGATGTGGATCCGCGGAAGGAGTGCCATGACATTGCTGATAGGTTGTATTGCTTGATGGAGTCATTTGAATGGGGAGGGTATCGGTACAAGGGAACTAACCTGAGACATCAGGTTATCGACAATATGCTGCATTTCTTTCTTGAGGTGAAAGTCCATTTAATCAAACCGAAGGATCCGGTACCAAAAATGAATACGATGAAAGGCGAGGTGTATACGGATGGCTGAAGCTAAGACAATCAAGGCGACGCAGGAGGTTCCAGCAGAGCCACAGCACACAAAGGATCAGTTCCTTGGATCTGTTAAGTATGCCGCTTCTGTAGACGTGCTGAACGCGCTTCTGGATAGCGAGAAACTATATACGGCTTCAGAGGTTGACGAACTTCTGAGGGACTTTTACGGCAAGGAGGTGCGTGATTAATGGCAGGAACATGGGTTGCACAAAACAAGGTGAGACCTGATTTCTATCTCAATATGGAGAGTGAAGAAAAGGCTCTCGGGTCCATTGGTGACCGGGGAACAACCGCTTTGGCTCTCTCCCTACCATGGGGAGAATCTAAGTCGATCATTCCGCTGGTTGCTTCCGAAGACTTCTTTTCCAAGCTGGGGTATGATATCACTGCTCCTTCCATGCTTCTGATCAAAGAAGCATTCAAGCGTGCTCGAACAGTACTCCTATATCGACTTAACTCAGGCACGAAAGCAGCTGTTACAATCGGAACACTGGTGGCAACTGCTAAACATGGCGGGGTAAGAGGAAACAACATCACAATTAAAATTTCAGCCAACATTGATGACAACACCAAATTTGATGTCAGTACACTCGTTGATAATCAGGTCATCGAGACACAGACCGTATCAGGTATATCCGGGCTCGTTTCAAATGCTTGGGTTGTGTTCTCCGGCACTGGTACGATCACAGCGACCGCAGGAGCGCCGCTGACAGGCGGGGCAGATGGTACGGTAACTAATGCTGATCACACTGCATTCTTGTCTGCTCTTGAGCTGCAGCCGTTTCAAACGGTTGGCCTTGTAAGCTCCGACGCTGCTTTGAAATCTGTATATGTATCATTCATCAAACGGTTGCGGGAAGATAACGGCCGTAAAGTGCAGGCAGTTATAGAAAATTATCCTGCAGCTGACTATGAAGGGATCATCAGCGTTAAAAATGGTGTGACGCTGACAGACGGCACAATCCTATCGGCAGCTCAAGCAGTCGCATGGGTGGCTGGTGCAACGGCAGGCGCTGCAGCTAACCAAGGATTGACCGGCACAGCGTACGAAGAAGCAATCGATGCGAATCCGCGTTATACCGATGCTCAGATCACAGCTGCTCTTCTTAACGGTGAATTTGTTTTCACATATGACAATGGCCGTGTAGTAGTGGAACAGGATATCAACACATTCCGCAGCTACACACCGAAGAAGCGGAAACACTTCAGTAAAAACCGGCCGCTTCGGGCGCTGGATGGTCTAGCGAACGACTGGAAGAATGCCTTTAACGCTTATTACAAAGGTAAAGTAGATAACGATCCAGACGGCCGGACGCTGTACAAAAGCGAATTGGTCAAGATCGCTGGGATTTATCAGGATATGAGGGCCATCCAAAACTTTGTGGCTGACGATATCACTATCGTATTGGGTGATGAAGCTGATGCGGTTTTAGTTGAAGGATGGATCCAACCGACCGATGCTATCGAAAAATCCTACATGAAAGTGCGGGTGAGGTAATCTATGTACTTAAAAGCTGGCGATATTCTGAGCGGCAATGAAGGACGTGCATACACGACCATTAACGGCCAAGTGGAAGAGGCTTTTTATTTCCGCAATGTAGAGGCTGTTGCAGAAAAACAAAAAAGCGCTGTGAAGGTTTTGAATAGAACCGGGGCGCAACATAAAGCCAACGGATGGGAAGGAACAGGAAGCGCAACGATTTATTATGTCACTTCCGTTTTCCGTAAAATGATGCTGGAGTACATCAAAACAGGTCGTGACACCTATTTTGACTTTACCTTTATCAATGAGGGTAAGGGCAGCACGATCGGGAAGCAGGAAACGATTCTGAGAGATTGCAACCTTGACAGTGTTGTGTTGGCGAAGCTTGACGTAGATGCAGAAGAGTTGGATGAAGATATTTCATTTACCTTTGATGATGTCGATATGCCTTCACTTTTTGTTACACCAACATTAGGCCGATAATTAGGGGGATCTATATCTATGAGTGAATTTGCTGCGTTTTTTGTGGAGAACATTGAAGAAGGTTCAGAAAGCGAAGTTGCTGTTTCTCCGAGATTCAAAGACAAAGAAGGTAAGCCTGTATTATGGAAGTTGCGGGCGATAAGCGAAGAATTGAACGGAGAACTACGGAAAGAATGCACAAGAAAGGTTAAACAAAAAGGCGGGGTCGTTACTGAGATCGACCAAAATCTATATATTCAAAAATTGGCTGTGGAAACTGTGGTGTTCCCTAACCTAAAGGATGCTCAACTTCAAGCCAATCATAATGTGCTGGGCGCTGAAAAACTGCTTGGTAAACTTCTTCTTCCAGGTGAGTTTTCAAAATTGATTGAAGAAGTAAACCAAATCAACGGGTTTGACCTAGATATCAATGAGGAAATTGAAAAAGTAAAAAACTAATAAAAGGGGGCGATGCCGATGCGAACTATGCATATGCCGCCCTCTTTGATTGTGGAATCCTGCCCCACGATCTTATGGCCATGACATTGAAGCAACGCGCTGCTATATATGCCATGCTTATTGTAAAAGGCCAAAGGCAACCAAAGGGTAAAAAACGTTGAATCTTCTTACTCTATACCACCGTAATTAATGGATATGGTAATATATTCAATAAATATCCAGATATTGAGGTGTGTTCATGGCTGATTATAGACAGTGGAAAGAGAGTAAGAAGGAGTATAAACGGCAACGACAGCAGAAGAGAAATAAGTTTTGGTTGAAGGTATTTATAGGGATGATGATTATATTTGTTCCGCTCATCATAGCACTGGAATTCCAAAACCAATTAGGAGACAACCAGGAAGAGCCTCAGCAAGTTGAGGCGGAACAAGTGGATACCACCCCATTAATGGAATCATACCAAAGCTCAGTACCTTTTGAGATAATTCACCGAGTCGATTCATCCCGTTTCTATTACGTACAACAGACAGAAGGAGCAGTCACTGCAGAATCAGCTGACGAAATCCTGAAAGAGTTGTATGCCAAAGAAGCATTTTCAGACAACGGCGGAACACTTGGGAATGTTCTGATCTATGACTCAAAGA
>NZ_JBHUMJ010000020.1:0-3514 GCF_042684905.1 Paenibacillus shunpengii
CGGTTCATTTATTCCGGATCCCCGATGGCCATAAACATGGCGGTATCCATCGAGGACTTCACTATAAGCGAGCGAGCGGGTGAGGCTGGGGATGTTTACTTTTCAATTGAGCTGAAAGAATACAGATTCCACAACGCAAAGAAAGTAAAAGTTGTATCGAAAAACACATCTGCCGCATCCAATAAATCCTTGAAGTCAAGCACCAAAACAAGGCCAGACATGAGAGTCCGGCCGGAAACTTACACGGTGAAGAAAGGCGATACCTTAAGCAAGATTGCAAAACAGATGCTTGGGGATTCGTCCAGATGGAAAGAAATCCAGACATTGAATGGTCTGACTAATATTCAGCTAAAAACGCTTCAGATCGGAACAGTCCTGAAGCTGCCAAAGGAGTGATAATGCAATGGAAATTATTCTTGATAACCGCAACGGAACACTTTGGGATCTGTCCGATCTTTTTGAGTCTGTGAAATGGCGAACGGTTCGCAGGGGCAAGCCGGGGACTGTTGAAATAACTATGATCAAACCGTCAAATTACAAGATTGGAATGATCAACCGTGGCGATGTGCTCCGTATCAAGGTGGACGGAGTGAATATGTTTTATGGGTATGTCTTTATCCTTAAGTCGAGTGAAGATGACACGCTAAGGATCACTGCTTATGATCAGATCAGATACCTACTCAACGAAGACACCTATGTATTTACGAAAGTGACCGCTGCACAGATGATCAGAAAGATTGCCCAGGACTTTAAACTTAAAATCGGAGAGATTGCAGATACCGGGCATATCATTCCGAAGCACCTTGAGGATGGGAAACCTTTGTTGGACATCATTGAAAAGGGACTTGATAAAACCGTCATAGCCAACGGACAGATATTCAACCTTTTTGACGACTTTGGATCTCTTACTCTTCGGAACGCCAAGACAATGATGTTGGATCTGTTGATCGGTGATGAGAGTCTGATGTTTGGGTATGACCATGAAGCATCCATTGACTCGGACACATATAACCAAATCAAGATTGTCCAAGACAACAAGAAGAAGGGGAACCGCTCAGTATTTATGGCAAGGGACAGCAGTAACATTAGTAAATGGGGTGTTCTGCAGCTGTTTCAGGAGGCGGATGAGGATGCGACTGAGGCGCAGATCAAAGAAACATTAAACCAGCTGATTAAGCTGAAGAATAGAGAGAAACAGACCCTTAAGATTAAAGCGTTGGGGAGCTTGAGTGTGCGTGCTGGCTGCTATGTACAGGTGAAGATTGGTGATCTGGCAATCAATCAGCTGTTCCTGATTGAAGAATGCGAACACCATTTTGACGGTGCCGCACATGAAATGACAATAGATTTGAAGGTGATATAAAATGTCTGCCAATAAATTGCTGGATACTATAAAAAAAGCTGGAATAAAGGGTGTTGCCGCCGGAAACCCTGTGTCTATTCTGCAGGGGAAAGTCACCAGTCTAAATCCTTTGGTCGTAACCGTTGAACAGCGGCTTGCGATACCAGAGGATTTTTTAATTGTGCCTGAATCACTTACCCGGTACGAGATCGATCTGAGCCACACACATGGCTTGTATGGCGGATCTGACACTCAGGAGGCGTTAACGTCCAAGATCGTTATCAGAGAAGGTCTGAAGTTCGGTGACGCTGTTCTATTGCTGCAGGCTCAAGGAGGACAAGATTTCATCATACTGGATAAGGTGGTGAGCGGCATATGATTCCTCAAGGCGCTATTAACTTGGATGAGGTTATTATTCAAGCTGATGAATCAGAAGAGGATACGCTGACCTATGAGATCGATATCGAAAGCGGTAAGCTGACAGGGCGATTAATTAGCGGCATTGCAGCGGTTCGTCAGAATGTCGCTATCACACTGCTGACTGAACGATATAAGTATTCAATCTACGATGACGATCATGGAACGGAATACGTAATCGGTGAGGATCGAGTGACGTTTGAGATTGAGACAAAACAGCGGATCGAGGAATCACTGCTGATGGTTGATAACGTTACTGCTGTAGATGAATTTAACTTTGAATACTCAGATGATGAAGCTTTGGTCACTTTTATTGTGCACTCCGAGTACGGTGACTTTAATGCAAACAGGGCGGTGAATCGCGGTGTATGAAGATCAAACGTTTGATGCCATCATGGGCCGAATGCTAAGTCACTTTGATGACACCATAGATAAACGGCCAACCAGCTTTATTTATAATCAGCTTGCACCGACTGCTCAGGAGCTTGCAGATGCTTATGTAGCACTGAGTATCAACGCTGATTTAGTACTGCCGGACAACGCTGAAAATATCTACTTGGAGCGGGCGGTAGCTGGACAGGGTATTTACAGGGTCACTGCTGTCGCGGCTCAGCGAGCTGGCCTTTTCTATGATGTAGATAATAACCCTTTGGATGTGCCACTCGGAAGCCGCTTTTCTATCGATAATATGTTTTTTACCGTACTGAGTCGAACGACTGCCGGCCGATTTGTAATGGTTGCTGAAACGGCTGGTAAGGCAGGAAACAGCCCGATCGGTTCAATGACTCCAGTTGAGTACATCGAAGGATTAGCACGTTCGGAGCTGGCTGAGGTCCTTGTTGAAGGGTTTGATGGGGAGAGCGACCAATCTCTTTTTGAGCGCTTTGAATTAAAACTGAAGAATCCACCATCGACCGGTAACCGTGGCTATTATCTTCAACTGGTTCGTGCTGTCCCCGGGGTAAGGAATGCACGTATTTATAGGGGATGGAATGGTCCTGGAACCGCGAGGATTGTCCTTATATCACCTGAAATGCGTACCCCGAGCGCTGCAGTTATTGCAGAGGTGCAGAGAAATGTTGATCTTCATACCCCGATAGGGGATCCGTTGATCACTGTCTCTGGGGCTGAGGAAGTAATGATCAGTGTCTCTGCCAATCTATATATACGAGACTATGACATAAGCCTCAACGACAGCCTCACTCAGCAGGTTAAAGCACAAATAAGCGCATATTTCACATCTTTAGCCGCAGAGTTTATTAATCCTGACCTGAAGAAAAATGAAGGTGGAATCGTTCGTTATGCAAAAATAGGTGAATCCATCTTGAACGCAGATGCAGTCATTGACTACGACAATTTGAAGGTAGCAGGGGGTGCAGCAAATGTTCAGTTGCAACCAGGGCAGATACCGATCATCGGGGCTTTAAATTTAACTTTTGAAGGAGTGGCGAACTAATGAGCATGTCGAACTTTTTGGAAAACAAAATTTTAAACCATGTACTGCGCGGTGAGGTATATGCGCCCCCGACTGAACTGTACATTGGTTTGTTTACTTCCGATCCAGGCGAAGCAGGGACCGGTACAGAGGTTACAGGGGCGGGTTATGCACGAAGACCGATTACTTTCAGCCCTTCCACTGTAGGAACCACATCAAACACGGCTGATATCCTTTCTCCGGCTTCCACGGCTGCGTGGGGAACAATCACTCACTTTGGTATCTTTGACGCACTGACTGGCGGTAATTTGCTTATAAAG
>NZ_JBHUMJ010000021.1:0-4291 GCF_042684905.1 Paenibacillus shunpengii
GAAATTGCAGAGACATTAGGTGGTAAAGGGCAGAATAGCAAAAATGAACCGGATCTTATGGAGTCGCTGCTTGATCGGATCAACGGCAGCCGGAAGATTAGTGAGAGCACATCAAAGAAAGCTACAAGCACGGTCATTGATACTCAAATCGTCGTCATGGCTGAGAGTAACGATCCGACTAGACAGAGGAATGCAGCGCGAAGTATAGCTCAGTCCTTTGACACGATCACCGAGGATAACCGTCTTACGTACAGACCGCTCAGAAAGGGATTCTCATTTACCGATTTAAACATCGGAGCAGGTAAGAATAAGATCGGTGATTTAGAAGCGCAGAACTTTATTGCACTTGCTGGCCGTGATGTCCTGGAACGATTCAACTTTATCGACCGTATCGAGACACAGGAAACGGTAGTGCCGGACGATCTAAAACAAGGGGTAATGTGTATCGGTACCAACGTATACAGGGGCCACAAGCAGCCTGCTTACCTCTCTACTGATCGAGAGTACCAAAACCTTACCCTTGTCATGATCGGACCGACACGGGCAGGTAAATCGACTCTTATTGCCAATCTGAGCCGGGACGCCATAAATGCAGGAGAGTGCGTGATCATATTTGATTTTGTTGGCCAGTGCGAACTAAGCAGAGAAGTAGCAGCCGCCATTCCACAAGATAAAGTCCTTGTAATAGATTGCGCGGATCCTAAGAAGCTGCAGGGCATGGGATACAACGAAGTAGGGTATAGTGCAGATCCGTTTGAAGCTTATGACAACGCAAAGAAGCAGACGACACAGCTTATGACCCTAGTCAATAGTATTAATGCAGAGGAAACAAAGCTGTCAGCTAAGATGCAGCGATACCTGGTAAGTGCTGCTCTTGTATCCTTTATCAACGGTGGCAGCATACGGGATGTGTTTAATTGTCTGCAGGATCATGAGGTGAGACAGCAGCTAATAAAAAGAGTGCCAGCTGCACAGCAAGACAATCTTAAAAAGTATATCAGGTCCCTATCCGAATTGGATGATAAAGACAAGAGCGGGGAAGTAGTGGGGACGAAGGAGACTTATATCGTAGGTATCATTGACAGACTAAATCAGCTGGAACAGAACGCCTACATGGAACGCATGCTTGATAAGGGTACAGCTGGTAACGTCGATCTCGTAGAGGAGATGCAGAAAAATCAGCTAATATGCATCCGGATGCCATCGGATATGTTCAGCACGGACAGTGAGCGGGATGCTTACACAACCTATTGGAGTACAAAGATCTGGCTGGCTCTCCAAATGAGAAGTAAACGCTATGGTGGTGATCGGAGTAAGTTGGTGAAGGTAAATAAGATCGTCGATGAGCTTTACCAGGTGCAACATACCGAACAGTTCATGCGTTCAAAACTTAGCCAGTACGCAAAGTTTGGGCTTAAGCCTATAATCTCGGCTCACTACCTTAACCAAATTAAATTTATCCGTGATGAGTTACGATCCGCAAATGCCTCGTATATGCTTATTTCGGGTTGCGACAAGAAAAATTATGAAGAGCTGAAAAGTGAGCTTTATCCGTACACTGAAGAAGATCTTCTTAAGTTGCCTAGGTACAATTCCCTTAATCTGATTAAGAATAATGAAGGGTATGCAAGGTTCATTACTCAACTTCCCACACCGATTAGAAAAAGGTGAAAATAGTCCTAAAAAAAACACCTTTAGTTATATAACTTGTATATTGACATTGGTTCAATTTCAGCATATAATAGGTTATATAAGTTATATAACTAAATTTCATATAATTGGGAGTTGGGGACAGGTGAGTTTGCTGGGATTCAGTGGGTTTTTATTTTTCTCGATGTTGGAGTCTTTCGCAGTTTATTCCTTCATCATGTCGATCTTTAGGCATAAGGCGTCTGAGTTTGCCATACGCATTCTTTTTGTAATCTTACTGATCAGTCTTCAGAGTTTTGTCCTAAGAACCGAGTTACACTTGCCTTACCTTGTCCCTTTAATAGTTGTCATTATCTTCATTATTTTCTTTTGTGTGATGGTGGGGATACCTTTTATCTGGTCAATTATTTGTACGATATTAGGGTACGGTCTTTATGCGGTTTTGCAGTCAGTTCTACTTCAAGTCATGTTCGGTTCAGTTGCTGGTATGGAAACCGCCGCAGACGGGTATGCCTTGCAGACTGTAAGCAGCGTTACCTTTCTTGTACTAGCTCAGGTATTGTACAGGCTAGGTAAAGGGTTCTCGTTCCCGTTTGATCGACTCCGGTTTAAATTTGAAGATTTAACAGTTTTATTGCTGATCATCGTATTCTTTGGTCTTATCACTACGATTTTTTATTTAAATGAACTTTGGATAAACATAGCTTTCTTCGCCTTAATTGCTGGGTACCTTACATATTTCGCTATACAGAGGGAGAATGAAGATACGTGATTGATACAGCGGCTAAGAAATTAAGTGTATATATGAAAAAACAAGTCCCTCACCATCCGAGTTCAATTGAAGTACTCGAAACATCCATCGGACTCTTTTTGAATGTATCATCAATTGTTGTGTTGTCTTTGTTAGGGGGATTTTTCACAGGAAATTTAAAAGAGGTAATTATTCTACTTATCTCATTCCCTATACTAAGACGATACTCAGGAGGTTTACATTTAGATTCAGGGACAAGTTGCGCACTGTTTACCAGTGGGATGTTCATCCTATTATCATTCTTTAATTTTACCGATAGAACTATTATCCACTCTTTTACTGCTCTCACCTTATTGATCGTCTTGATATATGCACCCAGCAATCTTCAAAATCAACGTAATGTACCAATCGAACATTATCCGACTTTAAGAAAAATATCTGCTTTAATAGTTGCAACCAATTTCATATTTGTATCAGATACCTTAGCTATCAGTTTCTTTGTACAAGCCTTCTCATTAATTCTAGGAAAGGAGGTGAAATCCCATGGAAATGACATTTAAGCAGCATCTTATTTATGGACTGGTAACTATGCTTTCGAAATTTGGAAAGTCCGTAGTTAAAAAAAGAAGTATCGTGTATGTATACGAAGCAAATGCCCCTGAAGAAATGTACAAGTAATAATATACTTGGAGGTATTTCGTCATGGAAATAACCGCAGCGAAAGATAAAAGCGGTAAAACAGGTGTAGAGAAAATCCCCTTTGATTACGTGTTATTCCTGGAGTGGTCTGCTGGAATCAAGCGAATCATTGTGCATACAGTGTGGGGGAGAAAGTACTATCTCACTGGACCTTTTAAATTTTGGTCGCAGGCGCTAGTGAAATCTCATGGAGACATTTTTTATGAGGTGGATCGATATAACCTTGTAAACGCTAAGAATGCAAAGTGGATTGATACTGGATCTTATAAGAGGGTAGGGTTTGATGATAAGCTTTATTGCCCTATGAATACTACAAAGAAGTACCAGGAAACGCTTGAAGCCCTTATAAGTATGAATCCAAGCATACGTTTAAGTTCAGAGACAACGAAATGGAGCGCCTACTAAGGGGCTCCATTTTTTTCGCGATTATACAATAACTTAAATGTCAAAGTCTGTCATAATTTAGTGGTGATGTAAGGAAATTCGAAAGTTTTAGTTTCCTTTTACAATAAATGCTAAAGACTATAAAATATATACAAGGACAGAACAACGGTTCTGTTTAATGTACAAGCTTCGGAACTATTAGGTCTGAACTTGCCGAGGGGAGGCGGATTTAAGTTTCCATCCGCAAACCACTTACTTCTCAATGATCCATTCATAAAGGTCTTCTATACCACATTTAAATATTAGTGTGGCTATGTATATATCTTCAGGTTGCATTACTCGCTTGCCGTTACAGAAGTGGGAGATCACTCTCGGATGTCTGCCTGTTCGGTTAGCATAATCTGCTTGTGTCCAGCCTTGCGCCTTTATGAGATCAGGAAGTAAGCATCTCCCTCGGGAGATTTTCAACTTACTAAATACTCCTTTCAGTTCAGATCAATTTCGAAAGGCTACTACTGGATTGTATCACAAGCAAGTCAAGTAAAGAAATAAGGGGAGGTTGGATTGGCGATGAGCAATAGAGTTGAAATCGAAATAGAATATAATTCTTCACAGTTAATCGATGCTCTAAGCGAGGAGAATCAAGTTTTCTACAGAAAGCATACGGAGTTGGTTAATAAGTTGAGGTCACAAATACCTCCAGATTTGTTGGCCGATCTTCTAGAAGTGGAAGAACTTTTTAACGAAAGGATTGTTGAAGGAGTAGAACTGTATAAAAGAGGATTTATAGATGGAATTCAATACAAA
>NZ_JBHUMJ010000022.1:0-1416 GCF_042684905.1 Paenibacillus shunpengii
AAGAAGTACCATCCAGAACTCTGATGCACTGAAAGCAGGTAAAGCCGGGGACCTTGAGGGATTCATGAAGGGCATGGACAAGCTGCTTGATCAGCAAAACATAAGCGAGGAAGCTTTTGAACGAATGCTTGATTCTCCGGCTGCCAAATGGAACAAAGTTCTAAATACATTTAAGTTCAACTTACAAAGCACCGGTATAGAAGCTTTATCTGCTTTCGAGCCGCTTTTCGATGCAATTAACACTGGTTTTGACTCAGGACAGTTTACTCAGGTATTTGGATCAATCCAATCCGGATTATCCATTTTGGCAAACGTTGCAACAGCCGTTTTTCAATTCCTTCTGAATAATTTTGAAGTCGTTAAAAACGCCTTGCTAGTGATTGCTGTTGTATCAGCTGCGGTCGCAACAAACTTCATGATTGGATGGATTGTGGCAAACTGGCCATTAGTCTTAGTTGTAGCGGGTCTTATAGGGATAATTACGGTTCTTAATAACCTAGGATTTTCAACAAGTGAAGTTATAGGTTTTATCATCGGACTCTTTTACTCTTTAGCTGCAACAGTAAATAACGTCATTGCTGTCATATGGAACACCATCCTGAGTTTTGTTGAGTTTTTCGCCAACGTATTTGTTGATCCGATTTACGCAGTTCAAAGCCTGTTTTATAACATGTTTCACACGGTAGCTGACTATTTTACCAACCTGATAAACACAATTCTGGATGGGCTGAATTGGGTCATCAATAAAATCAACGAGATTGCCGGAACATCAATCAATCTCATTGCTGAAGTCGAAAAGGCTCAGGGTCCGACTAAACCGACAACAGATAAAAGCGTCCTGGATCTTTCTAAATACCGCATGGAACAAATGAATGCTCTGGATTCGTTCAAAGCAGGAAATGCCAAAGCAGATAACCTTGTTAAGAGTATTAATGGTTTTACTGCAGGAGTTGCACCTGTACCGGCAGGTGGTTACAGCGTGCCGAGTATGCCAAGCATGCCGAAAACTCCAGACATCGGCAAAGTGGATAAGGTGGGGGAAGTAGGCAAGATCAATGACGAGGTTGATATCTCATCCGAGGATCTGAAGGCACTACGCGAGCTGGCTGAGATTAAATCAATTCAAAACTTTGTTTCGCTCACACCAACCGTCCAAGTTACAACCGGCGACATCATGCAGACAATGGATGTGGATACGATGATCGACCAGATTACCGATGCGTTAGAAAAAGAGATCGCAAGCTCCGCCAAAGGAGTGTATGAATAATGTACCGTGATTACACAATGTCACTCAGTTTCAACAACCGGCAGGAAGCATTCTTTTTCCCTGTCCTGCCGGAAGAAATTGAAGTATCCCGGGCGGGTCAAGGCAAGACGTATAACATCATAAAACTCGGGGAGATCAACAAGATTCAC
>NZ_JBHUMJ010000023.1:0-1922 GCF_042684905.1 Paenibacillus shunpengii
CTTATTTTACCTAAAATCTCTAATGGCGTTATACAAATAAGCAAAATCCTTGTGCTCGGGAGAGACGTGATTTGGTCGAGCTAGAAGTTTTTGCCCAATTGTAAGAAAAGGAGCTGCTAAATC
Source organism: Paenibacillus shunpengii (assembly GCF_042684905.1). Classification (NCBI taxonomy): domain Bacteria; kingdom Bacillati; phylum Bacillota; class Bacilli; order Caryophanales; family Paenibacillaceae; genus Paenibacillus; species Paenibacillus shunpengii. Next base: position 124 of record NZ_JBHUMJ010000023.1, read on the forward strand.
GAGCATACCTTCAGCTAGGCTAGTGTCAAAAAGATGTATCTTAGCTCCCATCACGGCTCCTGCCGTAAACAGTTGTGCCGCATCAATCTTGTCAATTGAATCTAACGATACCTTTACAGATGAAAAAAACTTTTTCATCTTCTTTTCATCAATTACCCGGTTTATATCTTTAACTGTGGTTTCTATTTTCTCAATCGCCCTTGTTTTAGAAAGTGGAATATCATTAGAATTGATTATTTCTAGATAGAAATCCTCCATTGCGTGTCTAATTGCAATTAGCTCTGAGTATCTTTTTAATTTAAATTCAAGTATATCATCTAGGTGAACTTCTTCTGAAGGGAAGGGTAATAAGTTTACTAATTCTATTTGTGTTACGGGAGCTTGTTTATAATAACCTTCTGGAAGAATTAATTCTCCGTAAGGTTGAGCGATAGACCATAAAGTACTGTCGTCGTTGGTGTTCAAATATTGATAGGTATCTGCTTGTGTTTGAATATAGTATGGTCCTAGGTCGTGCTTAGAGAAAGATCTAACATTCGCGTTTTTAGCATAAGATACTATATTTTCTTTCAGTAAGGATTCTACCTCCGGCCCGCAGTCAATTGTTATTGCCGGATGTTGAATAATATTAATTTGATCCCAATAAAATAGATACTCTCTAAGTTTAGACGGATCGAATCCTCCACCAGTTTTTATGGAATGAAAACCATCTTCTACTTCTTTATGATCGAATGGGGGAGTGACAATAATTCCTCTTTTCATTTTGATAAATCGACACCTCCAGATAGTTATCTACACAAATTATACAAAAACAACATAATTATACTTCTATTTGGTGTAAACAAGGTACAATTTAGATTTCATAATGCACAATTCATACTGAGCTCATCATACAAGTCGTCATAGTATAGTTTATAATTCAACTGAGATAGGGAAACTGATGTAGATATAACTGGGGCACTGAGTAGGTATCTCCTTTTGGTAATGCTCCTACATACGTTGGTTTTATACAGCCTAGACTCATTAATAAATTTCTGAAGTCCGGGGGAAACCTCGGGCTTTTTCTGTTTTATATAGCATGGTAATATTTGAAAATAGAAAGGGGTGTCTCATGAAGAAGAAAGATCGGAGTATGAAACCTTTAACCACCGATATCCACTTTTACACTGCACAAATGGAGCGTACGCCTATCGTCGTGTTTATCAATAGCGAGCTTATTGGTAGTGGTGTAATCGAGGATATAACGGAGTATACCATCAAGATAAAGGATGAGCGTTACGCGCGTGGAGTTTGTACTTTTAAATATGCTGGTTAAAGCAAGTCCCCCTGACTATGTAGTTATCCAGGGGGACTTAATATTTATTTTATTCTAATTTGTAATCCTTGAAGCGGAATATCTGGATAACCATAAATGTAATAATCCATTTTATGTTCAATCCTTGCCCTCACCCATTGCTCGTTATCGAGAAATTCAATTACCATACCACTTGTTAAGTCATACCCTAAACCCGGAATTGTATATCTTCCCGAGCTAGACCGTTGCAAATTACCTTCGATTTTAACAGGTCTAAAGAGATAATCGAACAGATCATAGGTGTCCTGTAACTTGTAGGCTGCCAGTTCAATCATATTACGGGTATACATTTCTTCTGGTTGTTTAGAGTCATATACCTCTGTCCAGTTCTCCTCAGCTTTAACAACTCTTTTGATAAAAGTTCCGATTGAGCTCTTTAATTTATTTGCTTCTTTAAGTATTTCTTTCTGTTCAATTGTAGCCATAATACCCCTCCTACAAGTTA
>NZ_JBHUMJ010000024.1:0-604 GCF_042684905.1 Paenibacillus shunpengii
CCGAGGGGTATGAGATTCAGATCAGACCGCGTTCGGGAGTTACCTCTAATACAAAGTTAAGAGTGCAGGGCTCGACGAGGTGCTTTCTGACTTGGATAACATCGGGTACACCACGCAATCGTTTGTTGTTCCAGCTGCAGCCGTCAACGCCCCACACAGACGAGACAGAGTCTTTATTGTCGGGTTTCTATCCGACACCCACAGCATCGGACACGAGGGGATTAAACGACTATACCAAGACATTGGAACGTTTAGAACGAGGGGAACGAGCGCATTTGGGTCAACTTCCAAATTATTTGATGATATTGACTGGAAAGAGAGGGCGGAGCAATCCTGTTTTCTGGGAAGAGATGATGGGCTTTAGAATTGGAAACGAGCGGTTTGCAGATGTGGAGAAAATCGGAGGTCATAGCAGAGATGGATTCATGGTTACGGCTTACTGTATGAGGTCTTTTGATAAATACTCTCAACATAAAGTGGAGGTGCGTAAAAAGGAGAGAGAGGTTGCTCTGATAACTTATCGCTTCAACGATGCGGAAATACCGGAATATTGGCGAGATGCAGAAGTGTTGTTCTCTTGGACAGAAGAGAAAAAGTAAATGAT
>NZ_JBHUMJ010000025.1:0-6474 GCF_042684905.1 Paenibacillus shunpengii
AGATATAGAATCATCAATTTCATATGTTCATCTAAAGCAAAAAGGGGAGGATGAAAGGGAATGAGAGAAACAGGAGTTTGTCAATGCGAAGATTGTCAATGGTTTAGAACGACATACGGAATTGATCAAGAGGAAGCAAACCTTTCTAGGGAGGAATAGACCCCATGAAGAAATTCTCTGTTCTCTGCCAGACGAAAGATGAAAAGGAAATCTATTTAGTCATCCGTGAAACATCTAAAAGGAAGGTAACGCTTAATAAGGTCTGTTCCACTTATCAGAACGTTACAAAGCTGATATCCATTGAAGAAATAGTATCAGTCCCTTCAGGTTTGGCATACCGCGGATTGATGAACATCTCTGATGATCATGTATACGAGAAAGACCGAACGAAAAGAATTCGAAATTACTACTGATTAGGAGTTGGACCATGAGTAAACGAGTGATAACGGACGAAGATATATTGAATCTGTCGCCGGGTAGGGATTTGGATGCACAAATAGCTCTCAGAGTCATGGGGTTTAAGGAAATTACTATTGTAGGGACGTACTACTTCACCGATCCGATCGATACGCAGCTCAAATCATATTCAACCGACATAAAAGCAGCTTGGGAAGTAGTAGAAAAATTGAGGAAACAGAAAATTTACCTGGATATTCGTGTCTGGCCTAACGAATATCAAGTGCTACCGCATTATGACGAGAACAATAAATTAAAACCGGAATTAGTAGTAAAACTACGGAGTTTACCTGAAGCCATATGCAAAGCTGCTTTTCTATCCGTAATAGGAGGGTTCAGCCGTGAGTAGAGACTGGCATAAGGACATGAGGATGTGTGAGAAGGCATCAGAAGGACCTTGGCATTTTACAGACACAGAAGACGTGTGGATGCTATTTGGCGGATTTAATGGACACATGCAACTAATAAAGGCTCCAAAGAACAGCAGCGCATATGCAGAATATTGGCCTGAATCAGACGATGCTGTCTTTATATCAGAAACACGCACGGCTCTTCCATACTGGCTCCAACAATTCGCAACAGAGAAAGAACGAGCTGATAAAGCCGAAGCAGAAGCCGAGAAATGGCGCATAGAAGCTTTCCAGAAGTATCCGACTCCTGATGCCTATGAAGCGGTTTGTGCTGCATTATTGAAGCATAGATCTCGAGCAGATCAAGCTGAAGCCGAGTTGCTGCAGCTGAGGGCATCAATAGCCTGGATCAAGACGATGTTTGAATCTGATTGGACCTACGAACCTGGGATAGGCGAGGTTGTAGACGAAATCATTAATGTATTGGAACACGGTACGGGAGTTTTAGAAGACGAAAAGACCGAGAAATCTTAAAGAAAGAGGGATAAACGGATGGAGCGTAAACTGGATCTCATTGCTTTGCTGGATCATGTCGATCCTTCATTCTTAAGTTACCAGGAATGGGTCAACGTCGGCATGGCATTGAAATACGAGGGTTATACGGCCAGTGATTGGGATGATTGGAGCAAGCGGGACAGCGGCCGGTACCGTCCCGGTGAATGCTTCAAGAAGTGGACTTCCTTCGAGGGATCCGGCAATCCAGTCACAGGTGCAACCATTACACAGATGGCCAAGGAAAATGGCTGGGTGCCGCGATCTGCAGATGATCGGGAATTAAGCTGGGATGATGAAATTTCCGGTAATGACAATTATGTAGTGGTCGATAAGAACTGGATTGAAGGTAAGGAGATACACGAGCCTAACCACTGGAGTCCAGTACAGCAATTGACTACTTACCTCAGTACTTTGTTCGAAGCGTCTGAGAATGTCGGTTATGTGACTGATACTTGGCAAAATGATGAAGGAAAATATCTACCGACGAAGGGTGCATGGGACCGGACAGCAGGCGAGCTGATACAGCTCTTAAATGGCTGCGGTGGAGACATTGGATCCGTTGTAGGTGACTATGACCCAGCTGCCGGCGCATGGATCCGTTTTAATCCATTGGATGGCCAAGGCGTGAAAAATGAGAACGTATCTGAATTCCGGTATGCACTTGTGGAGTCCGATACGATGGATATTGAGAAACAGAATGCTATTATGCGGGAGTTAGAGTTGCCGATTGCAGTAATGGTATACAGCGGTGGAAAGAGTCTACACGCTATTGTGCGAGTTGAAGCGGCCAACTATGACGAATACCGTAAGCGAGTTGACTACCTTTATAACGTCTGCAAAAAGAATGGCTTAAATATAGACAATCAAAACCGAAATCCTTCAAGGCTTTCGCGGATGCCTGGTGTAGAACGTAACGGCAAGAAACAGTTCATTGTCGACACTAATATAGGTAAAGGATCCTGGGTTGAGTGGCATGAATGGATCGAGGGCGTTAATGATGATCTACCGGATCCGGAGAGCCTAACTGACTTTTGGGATAACATGCCGGTCTTGGCTCCACCTCTTATTGAAGGTTTGCTAAGACAAGGACATAAGCTGTTGCTTGCTGGTCCTTCTAAAGCCGGAAAGTCATTCTCTTTAATCGAATTGAGTATTGCCATAGCTGAAGGAGCTAAATGGTTAACCTGGCAATGTGCCCAAGGGAAAGTATTATACGTTAATCTTGAGCTTGATCGTCCAAGTTGCTTACATCGATTCAAGGATGTATATCAGGCGCTTGGGCTCCCGCCACGAAATATAGGTATGATCGACATTTGGAATTTACGTGGTAAGTCGGTGCCAATGGACAAGCTGGCACCTAAATTGATCCGGCGAGCTGCTAAAAATAATTATATTGCTGTCATTATTGATCCAATATATAAGGTCCTTACAGGAGATGAAAACAGCGCCGATCAGATGGCTCATTTTACAAACCAGTTTGACAAGATCGCAACGGAATTGGGTGCAAGCGTCATTTACTGTCATCATCACTCAAAAGGTTCTCAGGGCGGCAAGAAGTCAATGGACCGTGCCAGCGGCAGTGGCGTATTTGCCCGGGATCCGGATGCGCTTATCGACTTAGTGGAGCTGGAAGTGACAGAAGCTCTCAGAAACCAGGAAGAGAACAAGGCGATCTGTATCATGTACAAGCGTTTGTTCCAGCAGCATAACCCGAACTACCTACGGGAGCAGGTGTCCCAGGATGACGAGCTCAGCGCAAAGGCAATGGAAGACCATGCTAAGCGAGCCATTCCGCAAGTCATGGAGAACATCATGCCTATGATAGATCAAGTCATTAAATCAGTACGTGGCCGCTCAGCGTGGCGCGTAGAGGGTACACTCCGGGAATATGCCAAGTTTGAGCCGGTCAATATGTGGTTCCAGTATCCGGTGCACCGTGTTGATGAAGTGGGTAGCCTGAAGGACATCGATCCGGAAGGAGATAATTCAAAACCTCCTTGGCAGAAAGCTTCAAACAAGCGAAAGGATAAAGCGAAAAGCGAGCGCCGGAGCAAAGCGGATGAGTTTGAAGATGCTGTTAACAACTGTAATTATGGTGAACCACCTACTGTAAAAGACATCGTTGAATGGTATTCTACGACTGGAAAAGAAGTTGCTGAACGCACAGTAAGGGATTGGGTTAAGAAATTCGGTTACACGATCGACAGAAATAACGGCAGTGTCATTGTTAAAAGTGACGGCGAAGACCAGTAAAAACCGCCGCAATGGAATCCACCGCACGGCGGCGGCGATCATAAATTCATGGTCACCGCCGCACGGCAATAATCTTAATTTTATGGTCACCGCCGATCGGCGGATTAACGGCGGATTTAGTATACGTCATGGTGCCCGCCGCCGGGCGGCGGCGACCATTATATATAAATATATAAGGATAAGGGAAGGGGGTATAAAAATCCCCCTTCCCCCTCCCCTACATTTATGAGAGGGCAATGCCGCAAATTAAAAGTAAAAAAATGGAAGTGATGATAATATGGTGACTGAGTTTTTCATGCCAATGATTCCACCGACAGCAACGCACCAAGAAAAACAGGTTAGCTGTCAAAATGGTAAACCCATCTTTTATGAACCGGATGATTTAAAAGCGGCACGTGCGAAGCTCACAGCACACCTTGGGCAGCATGTACCAGCAGAAAAGTATGAGGGAGCACTGAGAGTCATCGTGAAATGGCTGTTCCCGATTACTGATGGCAGCAAGCATTACGACGGAGAGTGGAAAAAGACAAGGCCCGACACGCACAACCTGAACAAGCTACCCTTCGATATCATGACACAACTTGGATACTGGTCGGATGACGCGATCGTGGCCAGTGAAATCATAGAAAAATTTTGGGCCAACCGGCCAGGCATTTATATCAAGATCGAGGAGCTGTAAGCAATGGATTATCAAGCGTTCTATAACGAAGTCGTGAAATGGATAGCTCAGGTAAACCAGGCTGCTATGAAATTTGGGATAACAAGTCCGGATTTTTGGAAGTGGGTAGCTGACTCTTCTGCAGAAATATGTGCAAGGTACCAAGATAATCAACTTGTTATTAAACAGATGATCATGTTGGTTGAGTGGTTGGAAGAAGCTTTTGAAAGGCAAAAAGCCGGATGATCTGTCCAGATTGTTTGAGTGAAATGGCCGAGGTTCAGACAGATCTTTATGAGTGCACCTGTGGCTTCGTAGCTGAACAAATCAGCTGGGAATTGGATCGAGCTAGAGGAGATGAGCTGAATGACTTCTCGGATTGAGGTAGTTCAGAAAATAGATGGCTTGCTAGATAACGAATGTAAAAAGTATGATCGAAGAAAAGAAACAACTTTCTGCAGTACGCAATGTGATGTCGGGATCCAGTTAGCGGAGCTTGGAAAGGAACTTCTTCAAACGTCAAGACCACGTAAAAAAACAAGTATCAGGGAGGATAAACCTATGGGGAGAATGAAATTCACATTGACCGAAGAAGAGTACAAGGCTGAAAGAGATAGCGGTAAATCGCTTGCGGTAAATCGCTTGCGGAAATTGCTAGAGAGCATAAAGTTTCTGAAGCGACTGTATACAATCACATTGATAAATGGGCTAGAGACAAAATGAAATCAAAGCCTGTTACAACGGACCAGAACAAGTTGCTGCGGGAAAAGAATCTTTCTTCTGAGGATCCGAAGTCAGAAGTGCTGATCGGTAAGGCTGAGAAAGAGATAGAACGTTTGACGATTGAGAATGATCGTCTCAAGAAAGAGACTGAAGCACTTAAAATTAATGAGCGGGTACTGAATGTTCGTGTAGAGTCGATGCGTGAGGAGTTAGAGACAAGTCAGCATACTGCAGATAGGCTGCAAGCGGAATTAAACCGAATGAAAACGGATATTCCCCTTGCATCAGCTCCTGAGACAGAAGCGAGCATCCTGGACACTGCAATCCATGATTTGACTCGTGCTCGATGGATCCTGGAACGTCTTCACGTAGTGGGGGATTAAGCCATGGGTAACTCATTGAAGGCCACATGGATTGAAACTCTGATAAGCCAATATGCAACTGAAACTTATGTGTTGGAGAAATACCGTAACTCTTTGGATCCTGACAATCCAGAACAATCCGAAGAAGCTGAGACGGTTTCAGGAATGATATCCGACATGCGATATGCCATGACCTGGCTAAAGCGAGGAAGAAGACCGGGAAGTCGCCGAGGGGTAGAGATCACAGACGTTTATCGGCAGCGAGAGATCTTTATCAAGCTTTCTGGACAGGGAATGACGGATGCTGAACGACTGAAGCTAGTTGAAGCCCTACTTGCTTTATCAGATCGAGAACGAACTTGTTTTTTACTTCATATGGCGCAGGGCTTGACTTTACAAGAAATATCACATAAACTAAATTTATCCAAGCGATCCGTTCAGATGTATGTTGATCGGGCTAAGGTCAAGATTTCAAAAGAATTTTTGTGATCTTGTCGTACGTACTGTCGTACACCATGTCGTACAAGCTACCTACTACACGTATGTCTATAACAAGGGCTCTCCGAATCGGAGGGCTCTTTTTTGCGTTGTAACTAATTTTGAGGAGTGATTGATGATGACGATTACGATTGATCCACAACTGCTAAAGGAGTATCTAGAGACGCTTGCTAAGTTAGCTGCTGCAGGGCACAAAGTTGATCGAGAGATCAGTGAGGGTCTTAAACTTTATCGGATAGCGACTGGTATTGAGAGCATGGAAGAGCACATTGACGAGAAGGCAGCCTTTAGATCCAAGATGAATTTTCGTGGACTGGCTCTAGAGCTTCGGAACAAAAACTTAATCCCAGAGGATCAGCTTAACCCAATTGTGGATGAGATCTTGAGTCGTCCAAATTATATGTGGTGAGGTATCCTGCGGGGTGCCTTTTTTATATAGCAAAACCAACACAAATAGCGGGGAGGTAATGTCGCGTGAAAACTATAGCCTCATCAACTATGCGGCGTTCGGATGGATCTACGGTCAATACGGCTGATGGCATTGGCGACGATGGAAGTCTAAATATTCGTATTTTGGATGCCACAAAGCAATTACCAGATTTCAATACAGGTCAACTTG
>NZ_JBHUMJ010000026.1:0-634 GCF_042684905.1 Paenibacillus shunpengii
TATATAGGGTGCTTTTTTCATGCCCTTAAACGGGAGGTGAGACATTGCAAACAGTAGCAACCAGCCTTCAACTGTTCGATAATTTTTCGAAAATTTTGAACCGCGTCAATCAGGCTGTTGAAACCACTACGAAACATATGGATAAACTGCAACATGCCATGAATGGGAATATCGATATGGACATCGATACGACCAGCGCTGCAAGAAAGATGGATTCAATGATCAGTAAAGCCGATTCACTTGGTAACTCTATGGAGTCGAGCGCTGCTGACATGAGTCGAAGTTTCAGTAAGGTTAACCAGAGCCAAGAAAGTATGCTTTCTACTCAAAATAGGGTTAACAACTCGTTACGTACTGGATCAAGGGAAGCTGAAGGAATTGTCGATCAAATTAAAGGGATTGCGGCTGCCTATTTATCACTGCAAGCTGCATCCGGATTTCTTGGTCAAACCCTTGGCGGAGCCATGGAGCAGATTAGTTTTATGGATACCTTCACGGCACGATCAGGGAGCGAGGCACTTGGTCAAGCAATATACGATGAGATTACAAAACAGGCCCTAAAAGCTGGGCAAAGTGTAAATGAGGCGCTATCTGGTTCGATGTCGTTCATGTCGAACACGATGGACCCGAAACA